>NZ_JBAWKA010000008.1:0-5623 GCF_043876815.1 Gaetbulibacter sp. M240 | reverse complement strand
AAAAAAAATCCCGATTCTGTAAAGAATCGGGATTCAAGAAAGGCAACGACCTACTCTCCCACAAATGTAGTACCATCGGCGCTAATGGGCTTAACTTCTCTGTTCGGAATGGTAAGAGGTGAGCCCCATCGCTATAACCACCTTAAGTCTTTGTCCCGCGTTTTAGCGGGAACTAATATCTTAACATATTGAAAAAAGGACACTTAAGTGCCATTATACATAAAATCTAATAATTCATTTTGTACTTATTAAAAAAACAGGCGTACAATAAGCCTATGGGTTATTAGTACTACTCGGCTGTGACATTACTGCCTTTACACCTATAGCCTATCAACGTGGTCATCTTCCACGACCCTTTAAAGAAATCTCATCTTGTGGTGGGTTTCGCGCTTATATGCTTTCAGCGCTTATCCCTTCCAAACGTAGCTACTCTGCAATGCCGCTGGCGCGACAACAGATACACCAGAGGTTTGTCCAACTCGGTCCTCTCGTACTAGAGTCAGATCCACTCAAATTTCTAACGCCCACTGTAGATAGAGACCGAACTGTCTCACGACGTTCTGAACCCAGCTCGCGTGCCACTTTAATGGGCGAACAGCCCAACCCTTGGGACCTTCTCCAGCCCCAGGATGTGACGAGCCGACATCGAGGTGCCAAACCCCCCCGTCGATGTGAGCTCTTGGGGGAGATCAGCCTGTTATCCCCGGCGTACCTTTTATCCTTTGAGCGATGGCCCTTCCATGCGGAACCACCGGATCACTATGCTCTACTTTCGTACCTGATCGACTTGTAGGTCTCTCAGTCAAGCTTCCTTATGCCATTGCACTCTACGCACGGTTACCAAGCGTGCTGAGGAAACCTTTAGAAGCCTCCGTTACTCTTTTGGAGGCGACCACCCCAGTCAAACTACCCACCAAGCACTGTCTCACGCTGTAGCGTGATTAGACTCTAGACAAGCAAAGGGTGGTATTTCAACAATGACTCCACAACGCCTAGCGACGCCACTTCAAAGTCTCCCACCTATCCTACACATTACTTATCCAAAACCAATACTAAGCTATAGTAAAGGTGCACGGGGTCTTTTCGTCCCACAGCGGGTAATCGGCATCTTCACCGATACTACAATTTCACCGAGCTCATGGCTGAGACAGTGTCCAGATCGTTGCACCATTCGTGCAGGTCGGAACTTACCCGACAAGGAATTTCGCTACCTTAGGACCGTTATAGTTACGGCCGCCGTTTACTGGGGCTTCATTTGAATGCTTCGCTAAAAGCTAACATCTCCACTTAACCTTCCAGCACCGGGCAGGTGTCAGGCCATATACATCATCTTTCGATTTAGCATAGCCCTGTGTTTTTGATAAACAGTCGCCTGGACCTTTTCACTGCGGCCCCCCCGGAGGGGGGCGACTCTTCTCCCGAAGTTACGAGTCTATTTTGCCTAGTTCCTTAGCCATGAATCTCTCGAGCTCCTTAGAATTCTCATCCCAACTACCTGTGTCGGTTTAGGGTACGGGCTGCTTCACTCGCTTTTCTTGGAAGTCGATCCTCTGGATTATCACCTTGTCCGAAGACTCAGTGTACTATCGCGGTATTACTACTCGCTTCAACGTGCATTTCCGTCAGCACGCACCAAATTTTCGCCTCCGTCACTTTTAACGTGAGCAGGTACAGGAATATTAACCTGTTGTCCATCCACTACCCCTTTCGGGTTCGTGTTAGGTCCCGACTAACCCTCAGCTGATTAGCATAGCTGAGGAAACCTTAGTCTTTCGGAGTGCGGGTTTCTCGCCCGCATTATCGTTACTTATGCCTACATTTTCTTTTGTAGCTTCTCCAGAAAACCTCGCAGTTCTCCTTCAACGACACTACAATGCTCCCCTACCCAGTAATAAATTACTGCCATAGCTTCGGTAGTATGTTTATGCCCGATTATTATCCATGCCGGATCGCTCGACTAGTGAGCTGTTACGCACTCTTTAAATGAATGGCTGCTTCCAAGCCAACATCCTAGCTGTCAAAGCAATCCAACCGCGTTTTTTCAACTTAACATACATTTGGGGACCTTAGCTGATGGTCTGGGTTCTTTCCCTCTCGGACATGGACCTTAGCACCCATGCCCTCACTGCTGATAAACATTTTATAGCATTCGGAGTTTGTCTGGAATTGGTAGGCGGTGAAGCCCCCGCATCCAATCAGTAGCTCTACCTCTATAAAACTATAATCAACGCTGCACCTAAATGCATTTCGGGGAGTACGAGCTATTTCCGAGTTTGATTGGCCTTTCACCCCTACCCACAGGTCATCCGAAGACTTTTCAACGTCAACCGGTTCGGTCCTCCACTGTATGTTACTACAGCTTCAACCTGCCCATGGGTAGATCACACGGTTTCGCGTCTACCACTACTAACTAAAGCGCCCTATTCAGACTCGCTTTCGCTACGGATCCGTACCTTAAGTACTTAACCTTGCTAGCAACGGTAACTCGTAGGCTCATTATGCAAAAGGCACGCCGTCACCCCCTAAAGGGCTCCGACCGCTTGTAAGCGTATGGTTTCAGGTTCTATTTCACTCCCTTATTCAGGGTTCTTTTCACCTTTCCCTCACGGTACTAGTTCACTATCGGTCTCTCAGGAGTATTTAGCCTTAGCGGATGGTCCCGCCAAATTCATACAGGGTTTCACGTGCCCCGCACTACTCAGGATACCACTATGATTAACGTTCTTTACTTGTACGGGACTATCACCCTCTTCGGTCACTCTTTCCAAAGTGTTCTAATTCATTACGCAATCAATGTCGTGGTCCTACAACCCCGGTATTGCCGTAACAATACCGGTTTGGGCTAATCCGCGTTCGCTCGCCACTACTAACGGAATCACTTTTGTTTTCTTCTCCTCTGGGTACTTAGATGTTTCAGTTCTCCAGGTTCGCCTCCTTGCGGATAACATGTCTTCAACATGCTGGGTTGCCCCATTCGGATATCTGCGGATCAATTCGTGTGTGCCGATCCCCGCAGCTTTTCGCAGCTTATCACGTCCTTCTTCGCCTCTGAGAGCCTAGGCATTCCCCATACGCCCTTATTTAGCTTATTGTACTTTTTGCTTTTTTAATGAGTTATTCAATATAAATATTGAATAGTGATTAATCAGTCGTCGCTCGCGTGACGCCCAATTAATCTGAATTATTATTCTAAAATTAAACTTGCTTTAAGTCTAATCTTAAATTTCATGTATCTTTTTTCAATATGTCAATGAACGTTTTCAAAATTGTAATTTCTCGGAGTGCTCTTACGAGCCAACCTCAAAATCCCATTTTGAAAAACCTTTAAAGATTTCTCCCTCATTCCAAAACAATCAAGCAAGCTTGTTGTTTTTTCAATCAGTCAAAATCACCTTTTAAAGGTTTTATCTGTGGAGAATATCGGAGTCGAACCGATGACCTCCTGCGTGCAAGGCAGGCGCTCTAGCCAGCTGAGCTAATCCCCCATGGTCAATGAAATTTCAAAAATCTATCTTTCCAAATCCCATATTATAAGTAAGGGTTTCCCAACTTCTAAAATTTCCTTTCAATATGTAATGAACAACTCTAATTTTAATTAGCCTATCAAACAACTTTGCTTAACAGTTTAATTAACCTTAGATCGTAGTCTCAGGCAGACTCGAACTGCCGACCTCTACATTATCAGTGTAGCGCTCTAACCAGCTGAGCTATGAGACTGTATTAGTCCTTCAGTTTCAGTTTTCAATACCCTATAAAGGATAATGAGCACCGTTCTCTGGTGACTTTTTTATTTATAAATTAACAGCTTAAGAGAATAAACAATTCATTATAATTGAACGTTTATGATACTTACTCGTCGTCTTTCTCTAGAAAGGAGGTGTTCCAGCCGCACCTTCCGGTACGGCTACCTTGTTACGACTTAGCCCTAGTTACCGATTTTACCCTAGGCCGCTCCTTGCGGTGACGGACTTCAGGCACTCCCAGCTTCCATGGCTTGACGGGCGGTGTGTACAAGGCCCGGGAACGTATTCACCGCATCATGGCTGATATGCGATTACTAGCGATTCCAGCTTCACGGAGTCGAGTTGCAGACTCCGATCCGAACTGTGATAGGGTTTATAGATTCGCTCCTGGTCGCCCAGTGGCTGCTCTCTGTCCCTACCATTGTAGCACGTGTGTAGCCCAGGACGTAAGGGCCGTGATGATTTGACGTCATCCCCACCTTCCTCACAGTTTGCACTGGCAGTCTGGCTAGAGTTCCCGACATGACTCGCTGGCAACTAACCACAGGGGTTGCGCTCGTTATAGGACTTAACCTGACACCTCACGGCACGAGCTGACGACAACCATGCAGCACCTTGTAAGTAGTCCGAAGAAAGGGATATCTCTACCCCATGCAACTTACATTTAAGCCCTGGTAAGGTTCCTCGCGTATCATCGAATTAAACCACATGCTCCACCGCTTGTGCGGGCCCCCGTCAATTCCTTTGAGTTTCATTCTTGCGAACGTACTCCCCAGGTGGGATACTTATCACTTTCGCTTAGCCACTCAGACCGAAGTCCGAACAGCTAGTATCCATCGTTTACGGCGTGGACTACCGGGGTATCTAATCCCGTTCGCTCCCCACGCTTTCGTCCATCAGTGTCAATATATTATTAGTAATCTGCCTTCGCAATTGGTATTCTATGTAATATCTATGCATTTCACCGCTACACTACATATTCTAACTACTTCATAATAATTCAAGATAACCAGTTTCAAAGGCAATTCTACGGTTGAGCCGCAGACTTTCACCTCTGACTTAATTATCCACCTACGGACCCTTTAAACCCAATGATTCCGGATAACGCTTGGATCCTCCGTATTACCGCGGCTGCTGGCACGGAGTTAGCCGATCCTTATTCTTACGGTACCGTCAAAGCTCTACACGTAGAGCCGTTTCTTCCCGTATAAAAGCAGTTTACAACCCATAGGGCAGTCTTCCTGCACGCGGCATGGCTGGATCAGAGTTGCCTCCATTGTCCAATATTCCTCACTGCTGCCTCCCGTAGGAGTCTGGTCCGTGTCTCAGTACCAGTGTGGGGGATCCCCCTCTCAGGGCCCCTACCTATCGATGCCATGGTGTGCCGTTACCACACCATCTAGCTAATAGGACGCATGCTCATCTTATACCGTAACCTTTAATGTTTTCCCCATGCGAGGTAAACATACTATGAAGTGTTAATCCAAATTTCTCTGGGCTATCCTCCAGTATAAGGTAGATTGCATACGCGTTACGCACCCGTGCGCCGGTCGTCGGCGGTGCAAGCACCCCGTTACCCCTCGACTTGCATGTGTTAGGCCTGCCGCTAGCGTTCATCCTGAGCCAGGATCAAACTCTTCATCGTTAAATCTTAAATAATTTTAACAACTTATAAGAATCTTTTCAAATACTCAAAATGGTCTATTCTCTTGTTTTGTCTGATGCCGTTTCCAACACCAAACTTACGCTGTCAATTCAATATGTTTATGAACTTTTCTATCTTTACTAAAATCGTTTCCTCTTTTAGCGGGTGCAAATATAAAACCCTTTTTAATTCCTCACAATACTTTTACAATAATTTTTGAAAAAAAGTTTTTAAC
>NZ_JBAWKA010000007.1:0-84739 GCF_043876815.1 Gaetbulibacter sp. M240 | reverse complement strand
CTAACAATTTAAATGCAAAAACGGCTGTTAAAATAGGAAGTGATGCCATGAATCCGAATATAACGCTTTCCAGTACTAGTGCGGATTTTTTGAATCAGGTAAATTTTACCGATAACACATTATCTGGTCGTCATTACGATAGCGCAGGATCACAGTACATATCTAAATGGAGTATTAACTCAGCAGATGGTGCTGCTTCCTTCGTGGGAGGTAAAATTGTTCTTTTAGATGGTAATCTTTCTCGATTTAACGATGGCTTGAATATCGGGGGAGGAAAAACCTTTTTAAATGCCGATGGTTCAGCTAGTTTTGCAGATGGTTTAATCGGTTTTAATAGCTTAGGCATAGCCTCTTTTAACGGGAATGTGAACTTTGCTTCCGGAACTACGGTAGACTATACAGGTGCAACAGTAACAGGGCTTGATTTGGATGCTGCAAGCATTACTTCAGGAAAAATTGCTGCGGATCGTTTACCGGATAATGTTGGTTTCACTTCAATTAATCTTACGACTACTGCCTCTCCACTACAGCCTGGAGAAATTTTGATAAGATCTTTTTCTGATATTAAGACTTTCGATGGTAAGAGTTTCGATGATGCAGTAGTTGCTAAATCTAATTGGGATTTTGATACAGATGGAAATTTAGCAACTAATTATAACGTTCAAACCGGGGGGAATTTAATAGTAGGGCAACCCTTAACCCTAGTAGATGAAACAGGGACCTTAACAAATATGACACAGGATAGAATAGCAAGTGCTACTATTTACTCGGTTGATAAGGACTCATTAGCCTTAAGTGTTAAGGGCGGCGTGCATATAGGAACAACGAATATGAAACATATTTTTGGGTCTGAAAATTCAAGAGATGATGTGTTATTGTTTGTTGAAAAAGGTATCGCAACAGAAGACGTGACATACATTCTAAAAGAAAATTGGAAATACTGGCCAGATTATGTTTTTGAAGAAGATTACAAATTAGACAGTTTAGACGACCTTGAAGCTTACATTAAAGAGCATAAGCACTTGCCGGGAGTTATTTCTCAGCAAGAAGTAAAGGAAAATGGTGTTAGTGGTAATGAGATGAATATAACTTTATTGAAGAAAATTGAAGAACTTACCCTGTATACCATAGAACAGGATAATAAGTTACAGGATCAAGAAACACTTAACGCTACTTTATTAAAGTCGCTTAGAGCTTTGGAAGTTAAGGTAGATGCATTATCAAACAATAAATAAGAAGGCTATGTTATTTTTTAATAAAAAATATTATTTGGTAGTTGCCTTTATAGCACTACTATACGTTCCTAGGGTTCAATCACAATCCTCAAAGTTTATTCCACCAACAATTGAAAATCCCAATAATGCTGAGATTACCTGGAATGAGGATGGTTCAGTTACTGTAAAAGGTGGTCCGGTTTTCTTTACCTCGGGTATTTCTGCTGCGCCAACTAGCAATCATCCAAATATAGAAATCGATAAAATGGTATTGGTGGATGCTACAAGTTATTACCACGATGAAGATGATTTAAATGAAGAATTTGGTATCGATGTTGACTTAATTAATAATGAAAATAACATTAGCCTTGCTCCCAATGTAAAAGTCGAAGTTTATAGACGACCGGAATTTCAATCCATATATAACTTTGAGAATTTTGACTATGGTTTTATTTTTAATGATGACTATTTGGTTTACGGTAATGAGCTTACGGATTATGACCCCAGTACGGGGATAAGCACCTATAATCCTCGAGATGTTTTTGCATACAGAAAGGGTCATTGGGATATTACTAAATCGACGAAAGTCAAGAGTAATGATTATACGAAGCTGTGGAACAGACCAATGGATGCCTCTAATTACTGGTATATTCCGGCTGGTATTGTAGTTACGGCTGCTTTAGTTTATGCCAACCCACCATTGGCTAGACTCTTCATCAAACGAGTAGTGTCTAGAAACGGGGTTCTTGCGGCGGCATTTGCGACATCGGCATATAAAATGTATAATTTGGATACTCCTACTTTCCAATCTGTTTATGAAAGTTACGATGATCCAGATAGTAATGATATGGACGAACCAGAATTTGCAAGACAATTTCGAATTCGAACTCCTACTGAGATAATCGTTCCAACTGAAATAGATAGTGACGAAGAAGGAGCAGAAGAGTACAACAACTTTGTAGAACAGTCAAAAGCGGTGAGCTTTAAATGTTCTACAGATACCAGTTTAGATTGTTATTCTGCTCCTTATGAGGCAGTGGTAGTAAAATTAGAGGCTACTAATACCACCATAAAATCAATAAACATTCCAGGAAGGTTCTCAAGAACTTATACACCTTATCAAATGTTTGATAATTTTTATTATCAAACAGATCAAACAGGTAAGATTGTAATTGATATTAACGGTTTGACTGAAACTAATAGTGAACAAAAATTTAGCCAAATTAAAAAACTGCCAAAAAAAATTTATGAATCGAATGTTGATAAACAGTATACGTTGGAGTTCGCTGAATATATAGGTTTTCCTTATTTCTACCTTGTAGCGCAACAAGAATTGAATGGGGTAAATGATTTTTATGCTATCAATCTTGGTAAATTTGGTGAAATTCAGGAAAATGGTGCAACTATTGCATATAATCTGTATCGATATCAGGCAAAATTTTCCAATGTAGAAGGAACAAATCCTCTAGCAACCATTACTCTAGGACCCAATGGTCCTTTTTTGGCTGCAGATAATACCATCTCATCAACAGAATATTATCCTCCAACTTACGTAAACGGAGTTAATTATTCCATCCGTCCTATAGTTACCTATGGAAAATGGAAAGAAAAAGCCGGTGGATTGGCACGTCCTATTACGGATGAAGCAATTAATGCAGATTTCCAAATAACCAATTGTGTTATATGTGGTGGAGGACCGGATGACGATAACGAAAGTTCTGATACTGGAGAGGGTGAGCGTATTGCTCCTAGCAAATTGAATGATAATGTTGCTAGTAGCACTAACTTTTATAAATGGGAAATTGCATTTCCCCGGCAGTTGAAGCATCGAAATTACGGAGCTCCTATTCGGAAGGCAGCAGATAAGTACCCTGAATATGGATGTAATATAGCCCTCTATCCTAACTTGGAAAATCTAAATGACAATGTGATTTACCTCGTAGCTTCAAGTAATCCTGTGTTGGATCAAAATGATTCAAGGGATTTAAGAACTTTGCAGGAAAAGGAAGCAGCCGCCTTCAAGACGATCACTGATTTTCCTTTTGATACAGCACCAGGAGAGATAACACGGCTGGGTAAGATCTTTGATGCCTACCATGATGGTACCCCAACTAAAGGTTTTCCGGCTGATGGTAGAAATAGAGATTACTTTCTATTCAGGTTGGAAATGGTTGATAATAAACGGGTACTGCTTCGTAACATTAATCCCGGCTATGGTCCCTTCCCTTTGGGTAGGAATGGGATAGTCACTAAACAATTACAAGATACCCCTATAAATCACAAGTTTCTAAATAAAAGTTCAATACCTGAAAATGCGCGTTTTATAGTAGCCTGGCACAGGGGAAGTTGGAAAAATGTACCTGAAAACTCAATTCCAGCAATAACGGCTGCTGCCGGTTATGATTTGATTGAGCTTGATATATCTTATACGAAGATAGGCGTAGATCCTCTTACTAAAAACTGGGATCCCCAATACTTGAACTCAGAAACGAATCTTCCGCATCTGATGCTTTTCCATGATCCTTTTATGTTTAGGGTAGCGTATCAACCGGATGAAGTAACGGATTGGGATACAGAAAACAAGATTGGTCCAAACGAATCGGGATGTGTACAACCTTATGATCCTATGATGATGCCCTGGATATTAACCCAAAGAAGCCAAAAAGCGGAATTACTTAATTATATAGACGCTAATTGGAGGCAATCGGCATCTTATTTTGATGACTTTGAATCTGCCTGGATAAAAGAGCCTAACTCTTTTACCTATCGGGACGTAAAACGGTTTAAATTGAGAGATCGATTTGGTTGTCAGACAGATGAAAATATACCCGACTATGAAGCAGGTATTGAAGAAGCCAAGAAACATAATCTGTTTATATCACTGGATAAAGGAGAGTTAGTAATGGATGCTGCTTATTGGTATGCCCTTGAACATGATTATGAAAATAATATTTCGTTTAAAGATAAGTCTGATCATACGGTAGCTAATTACATAGACCTATATGGAAATGAGTTCTTTAAACAGACTATTCATACCCCTTGGATATTTGAAGGGGGTGCGCAAAACTCTGATGGTATTACTAAAATTAAACAATGGATGGCAAAAGAAGAATCAGATGGCTGGCATATTCCTGCAATAGAAGTTCAGATGAAACTCAGAACTTCTGATGCTAACGTTTTCAGTCTCCAGAAAGGGATACAAAATTCACATGGATTTAGTTCCAATGGAACTGAGTATCTTCTCAATTGGATTCAAGAAAACACAGCAACGAAATGGATTGGAGTTACCCCGATTACGCCTACAAGTGGAAGGGGATTTGATAATAAATTTTTGTACATGAATGCTCCTGATTCACCGCTTCCGAATCCTCAGGTTGTAAAAGAACAGAATCCTGAACAATATCAGTTAGATCCAAATGCAGAAGCCCCGTTAAAATCTTCTTTAGATAACAATTATGACGGGCCGGACCGAGCAGATCCCATATCATCAAGATTTGATCGCCGGGGGGATTTTTTATACAATATTTACTATGCGAAGCAAGACTACTTTATTACCGACAGACCTGCAGAGATTTTAAGGTTTTTAAAAGAAATAGGTAAAAATGTACAAGCTCCCGATTTTGATTAAAATAACATTAAAAATTAAAGAAATGAACTTAAAAATAATTTTAACAGGTATCCTGATGTTTCAGGCGGTCACCTTTTTTGGTCAGGGAACACCGGCAGATCTACCTAAGGCAGATTTATACTGGAGTTTCGATGCGTTCGACACTTCCGGTTATGGTGCTGGTTATTCTTTTTCCCCAACCTCACCTTCCGGTAGATATACTAGTAATATAGCTGGGAGCCTCGATGCAAACAACAACGTAGTCCCTGAAAATAGTATGAGATTTGAGGTAATTAATCCTAGCAATGTAGAGTTTTCTGATCATATTGTTGGGAATTCTCAAAAAGGTATTTCTGACAGTGCACAACAAAGTGCCATACTGTTTTCTATCGACGACGATACAGAGGTTGTAGATAAAGGCGCTTTTTGGGGCTTAGCTTCTGAGGATATCATTGGTGATACCCCTCAAGTAGATGGTATTACCATTTCTTTATGGGTCCGAAAAGGTCAATATTTAGATCCAAATAAAGAGCATGTTTTGATAGGTGCTACAAATGCAACTGATCTACAAGGTAATACTATAAAACCTAGTTATGTGGATACCAAATTTGGATTATCCTTGAAAGGTAATACCCTGTATTTCAAAATGTATAACAGCGACGATCCGGAAGGTAATGGAACGGCTGGAACCCCCTGGAAGTACGAAATATGGGACCCAGGTAGTTTGGATGCGGGTCCCGGTTGGTATCGTATATTTTTGGTTATGGCACACACCCAAAAGTATATGCAGATTATTATTTCCAAACCTAATTCAGTGACTTACGGAAATAGCAGGGCATCGTTTAACTCAAATTATGCTGAAAGGGTTATTTGGATGCCGGGCGTTAGAGGAACCCCTTTCATTAAGGGAGAGCCAGTTTCATTAGCTAATCCTCTAGGAGTTACAGAAATGCCTGCTACAGGGCACTTTCAATTTCAAACCTGGTTTTTAGGCGGTTCCATTGGCATAGGTTATGATGAACTTAAACTTTGGAACAAAGCACTGTCTTCAAAAACAATTGAAAAGATCATTGTAGCAGATGGAAGATCTGTTACTAAAAACGATGGTATTGTAAAATCATCAATACCAATTACTACAACTGGAAATCAACAAAATCCGAATCAGGAAATAGAAGAAACAAACCAATCTGGACCTGAAGAATGGAAAGATAAAAATCTCAAGCTTTACCCAAATCCGAACGATGGCAATTTTACATTAAATTATTACATGGAAAAATCTACAGATGTGAAGGTGAAGATATTCTCAATTTTAGGACAGGTGGTATTTGAAAAAGACCTTCATAGTGAAGCGGGGAAAAATACTTTAGATATTAATCTTTCTAACATATCGTCGGGACTTTATACCGTTTGGGTGAATGATGGAGAATGGCAGAGGACATCTAAAGTATTGATAAAATAATAGGCTTGAAACAATACAAATAATTGCCTGATTAAATTAAGTAATGGTATGCCCAACGAAATAGTTTTGAAATATAAAGGGCATACCATAATTTAAATAGAACAGTTTTATACAGGGATTAAAGTGATAAAATTAAGCTAAGATTCTCGAGTATTTAGAATAAAAAATGAAGAAAATCGATGAAGTAACTCAAAATGAAGAAAAAGCAATAAACAACCTTAATTAATTCTATTTCTTGATAGATTTTCATTTAGATTTATAGGCAATTAGAGACTTATCTATTTGAAAAAAAATCAATTAAATAAAGAGGAATTATTTTCAACAGGCCTTTCAGAAGAAGATAGAAAAACGTTCAAGGCTATTTTTAATGCTTATTATAAAAGGCTATATGCCTTTGCCTTAAGATACGTTGAAAGTAAACATGCTGCCGAAGATATTGTAGAAGGTGTACTCTTGGTGCTTTGGCAAAAGCGGCATAAAATGCATAATGTTGAAAACCTGAAATCATATCTATATGCAATGGTTAGAAATGCCTCTTTGGATTATTTGAAAAAGAAAAAGAAACTAGTACGTCTTGAACTAAAAAAACACGATTCCATGACCATGATGGAACAGTTTATAATAGAAGAAGAAACCCATGCTATTTTATTTCAGGCTTTAGAAACCTTGCCACCGAAAAGCCGCAAAGTTTTTGAGCTTTCCTGTCTTGAAGGGATGAAATATAAAGATATCGCTGATGAGTTAAATATTAGTTTAAATACGGTTAAATCACAACGATCCAGAGCCATAGAGCTCTTAAAGGTTCAACTTAAAGATTATCCGTTTTTTCAACTGTTTTTGGCAGCTTTATAAATATCTAAAAAAAAATTCCACCCGAAAACCACTTTTTTAAGTCTTATCAATAAATGGTAAGATTAAATAACGCTATAAATCAATTAATCGAAAAAAGTGAAGTCGGAAAATATTAAATACCAAATAGCGAAGCTAATATACAAGTCAATTACCAAAAC
This sequence comes from Gaetbulibacter sp. M240, assembly GCF_043876815.1. Classification (NCBI taxonomy): domain Bacteria; kingdom Pseudomonadati; phylum Bacteroidota; class Flavobacteriia; order Flavobacteriales; family Flavobacteriaceae; genus Gaetbulibacter; species Gaetbulibacter sp. M240. Next base: position 77,449 of record NZ_JBAWKA010000007.1, on the reverse strand, counting down.
ACTTACGGATGATGACGAAATAATTTTAAATGATTGGTTGGCACAAAAGAATAATAGATCGTTATACAACAAAATTATAAATAGGGAGAACATCCAAAAAAAAATAGCGATTTATAATGCCATTGATGTCGATAAAATTTATGAGCGATTAATAGTTCAAATTCAAGATAACCGGAAAACAAAAGTTGTTTTTCGGTATAGAAAGCTTTGGGTGAAATATGTTGCAGCTTCAGTTTTAATTATAGGGTTTGCCTCTTTATATTTTCACAATAAGGGGTTATTTAATACTATAAATGAAGACCTAACGGTTCCGATTATTGTTAATGACCAAATTCAACCAGGAACCGATAAGGCTACTTTAACTTTTGATGATGGTTCTCAAATAATATTGGAAAACGGAAATACGATCAAGACCAAAAATGCCAATAGCGATGGGAAGGCTATTGTTTATGAGGGTGGTAATAAGAAAGTAAAGGAGCTTGTATATCATTATCTAACTATACCAAGAGGCGGGCAGTTCCAGGTAGTTTTATCGGATGGAACTAAGGTTTGGTTAAATTCCGAATCTCAATTAAAGTATCCTGTAAATTTTATTGATGGAGAAATCCGGGAGGTTGAATTGGTTTACGGGGAAGCTTATTTTGAAGTCTCACCTAGCACCAAAAACAAAGGGGCGAAGTTTAAAGTAATCAATTCGGCTCAAGATGTTGAAGTTTTGGGAACAGAATTCAATATTAAGGCTTACAAAGATGAAGGAAACATTTATACCACTCTGGTACAAGGCAAAGTTTCTGTTCATACAAATAATAGTCGTAAAGTATTAAAGCCTTCCGAACAGTCTAACCTTAATCTTATTAGTGGTGGAATAACAATATCGGAAGTAAATGCATACAATGAAATTTTATGGAAAGACGGCATATTTTCTTTTGAACATAAGCCTTTAGAAGAAATTCTCAAGATTCTGTCACGATGGTATGATATTGATTTTGTTCTAGAAAACAAGAGACTTGCGGATATCACCTTTACGGGAATTTTGAGTAAAGACCAAAGGATTGAAAAAATATTAGCAAACATTAAAACTCTTAGTATAATCGAAGACTATGAAATACTTGAGAAAACAATAAAACTAAAGTAATCGAACAGAAAACATCAACCGTTAAAAAAAATAGGGAATAAAGTTTAAAACTGGTGAGTATAACCCTTTATCCCCTTTATTATTAATCAATTAAAGACTCAACTAACTAATAACAAGGCAAATTTATGGAAATTAAATTAAACTATAGGTTTTCTCTTTTTAGGGAACGCTTACTAATTATTATTATGAGGACCTTTATTTTATTATGCTGTCTAACTGCTTTTGGTTTTAATACTCCCCCGGTTTTATCTCAAAATCCAATGCTAATCATTGATACTGATAAATCATTAACGGTTGAAGAAGTATTTAAACTCATAAAAGAACAAACGGATTATAAATTTATTTATCAGGATGGGATTTTTAAAGACTTTCCAAAAGTGGAAGTTAAAAAAGGTACCATATTGGCCAAAGAGCTATTATCGCGAAGTCTTTCTACAGGGCATTTTGAGATCATAGTATCTGACGACAAGACGATTTTATTAAAGGAGAAAGCTAATATTTTGGCGGGTAATAATCAAGGCATTCCGGTTTCTGGTTTGGTGGTTGATGAAACAGGAATGCCATTACCCGGTGCCAATATTTTAGAAAAAGGAACAAGTAATGGAGCCCAAGCCGATTTTGACGGAAAATTTTCTTTACAAGTCTCAAGCAAAACTGCCATTTTAGTTATTTCATATTTAGGTTTTAAAACATTAGAAGTTTTAATTGATACTCAAACGGAGTTAAGGATCGTAATGGTAGAGGATACGGCTACATTAGAGACGGTTGTAGTCATTGGTTATGGGTCTCAACAACAAATAAAAGTTTCGGGATCAATAGTTAAAGCTCCTATAGGCGAACTTCAGGATTTTCCTGTTTCTAATTTCGATCAAGCTTTAGCCGGTAAATTGGCCGGTGTTCAAGTGCTCCAAACATCTGGAGAACCCGGTCGCGAATTATCTGTTAAGGTTAGAGGTACAGGAACAATTACTGCTGGAGCAGAACCATTATATGTTGTGGATGGAGTACCGGTGGAAAGTGCAGGACAAGCCACTGAGGTTGTTAATATGGAGGATATAGCATCCATTCAAGTATTGAAAGATGCTGCTGCTGCATCAATTTATGGATCGAGAGGAGGTAACGGTGTTGTTATCATCACTACCAAAAAAGGAAAACAAGGTAAAATGCGGGTGAATTTTGATCACTCAACAGGCTTTCAAGAGGTGTCAAAAAAAATTGATTTGATGGATGCTTACGAATATGCACAATTATCCAAAGAGGGTCATGATGCGGCTTATATTCAGGAGGTGCCTACCGGAAGCCCGGATGACCCAAATAGCATAAGACCTTTAGGTTACCATCAGGTTCCGGAGGAATTGTTTCCTTACTTGAATGGAGAAGCGGGATTAACAAATACAGATTGGCAAGACGAAATTTACAGGGGAGCTACTTTACAACGTTATAATGTATCCGTAAGCGGTGCTTCGGATAAAATAAATTACTTTGTTTCAGCAAATCACACAGATCAGGAAGGGATAATTATTAATTCAGATTATTCAAAAACAGGATTACGTGCAAATCTAGGAATAACTTCGGGGAAATTTAAAATAGGGGTTAATATGAGCCCTTCTTATACCTTTGAAAATAGAGTTTCAGCAAACAATCCATACTTTGATGATGGCATTGTGCAAACAGCATTATCATACTCACCAACTTGGCCGGTATATAACCCGGATGGAACATTTAACTATCAGGGTAATGGATATTGGAGAATAGGCACGGATTATCAGCATAATGAAATGATCAATCCCGTAGCCTTGGCATTATTACCTATTAATGAAATAGAACATCTAAACCTTTTAAGCAATCTGTTTGTAGAGTATGAATTACTAGAGGGTTTAAAACTCAAATCATCCTTTGCGTTGAGTTTTAATGAGTATCAAAATGAATACTACCGTCCGTCATCTTTAGAATCCAGAGGCAGTAACAATTACGGGCGTTTGTCCAATTCCACAGGAAGGTTAAGTAATACTAGTATCTATAAGTGGACGGTTGAGAATACTATAAATTACGAAAAGAGTTTTGGTAACCACAACTTCGAATTCTTAGGTGGTATTACTGCCGAAAAAAGCAGAACAAAACAACAAGGAATATCAGCGATAACAGACCCTATTGTGCGTGTTGAAAATGCGATTCAAGTAGTTAACGCAGCTTCACCGGAAAGTGTAAGTTCAAGCGGAAGTTTGGGCGAGTGGTCCTTATACTCCCTTCTGTCTAGAGTCCAGTATGATTTTTCTGGGAAGTATTTACTCTCTGCTTCCATGAGAGCTGATGCTAGTTCACGTTTTGGAGCGAATAACAAATGGGGTTATTTCCCTTCGGTTTCAGCGGGATGGAGGACATCACAAGAAGATTTTTTTAAAATAAAATGGATTAATGAATTAAAATTAAGAGGAAGCTATGGCGCTACCGGAAATTTTCAAATAGGAAATTACCAACAGGCTTCATTACTGGGTAATGTAGAATATGTTACGGGTATTCCCGGCCAATTGCAGACAGGTATTAGACCTTCTCAAGTACCTAATCCTGATTTATCCTGGGAACAAACATACATGTTTAATACAGGGCTGGATGTCGAGTTATTTGATCGTCAGTTAAAGTTTACGTTAGAGTATTATAATGGAAATACTAAGGACCTTTTATTAGAAATTCCGGTGCCACAAACTACAGGATACGGAACAGCATTACAAAATATAGGTAAAGTAAATAATTCCGGTTTTGAAACTGCTATTCAAATATCCCCGGATTTAGGAAATCTGAAATGGGATAGTAGTTTTAATATTTCTTTTAATAGAAATGAAGTCAAAGCTCTGGGGCCAGAAGGAACACCAATAATTACTACGGCGGGTACAGATCATGCATTCTTTAAAACAGAAATAGGACAGCCTATAGGAAATTATTTCTTACTAGTACAAGACGGTATTTTTGCAACTCAAGAAGAACTGGATCAATACCCGCACTTTGAAAGTACTGGAGTCGGTGACTTTCGATTTGTGGATGTTAATGGAGACGGTTTTTTAGACGTAAATGATGATAGGGCGATTGCCGGGAATTATGCACCGGACTTCACTTATGGATTTTCAAATTCCTTCAAATATAAAGGGTTGGATTTAAACATCGCCTTTCAAGGAAGTTATGGAGGCGAAGTATTAAACTTGTCCAGAAGGTATAACGCTAATAGTGAAGGTAATTTTAATAATACACGTGAGATTTTAGATAGATGGCGTTCTGAAAATAATCCAGGTGATGGCTATACCAATCGGGCAAACAGAAAAGCTCAAGGTAATAATGGACGTACATCGACCTGGCATGTAGAGGATGGCTCCTATTTAAGATTACAAAATGTGTCAATAGGATATACATTACCAAAATCAATTTTAGATAAATTAAATATATCTAAAGTTAGGTTATATGTTTCGGGCAACAATTTATACACCTGGTCTTATTATACGGGGTATAACCCGGAAGTTAATTTAGCTGGAGGTAGCGGCCAGTTAACACCGGGTCTGGATTATGGAGTATATCCTTTAGCAAGAACCTATTCGCTGGGGATAAATGTGTCATTTTAAAAATTATTGAAAATGAAAAAAGTAATTTACAGGATTCTATTGATATCACTTATAGCAGTAAGTTGTAGTGATAATTTTACTGAATTGCCATCCGAAAATGATTTAACAACAGATAGTTTTTATAAAACCGCAGATGATTTTAATGCCGCAGTAATATCTGCCTATCAAAAAATACAAAGTCAGGTAAACCTATATTTTGAATTAGTAGAATGGCGCTCCGACAATTTGGATTTAGGAGCACCAACTGCGGGAACTCAAGATCGATTTAATATTAATAAATTTCAAGAAACTTCAGCCAATGAGTTAATTAGAGATGCCTGGGCAAATTTTTATAATGGTATTTTCAGGGCTAATACGGTAACAGATAACATTGGTAACATCAATTTTGATGAATCTCTGAAAAAGCAATTTGAGGCGGAAGCTCGATTCCTTAGAGCGTTAAACTATTTTAATATAGTGCGTCTTTGGGGAGACGCCCCTATTGTGTTGAAAGTAATTTCAGTTGAGGAATCACTCAGTATTGGAAGAAGCCCTGCAGCAGAAGTGTATCGTGTTATTGAAGATGATTTGCAATTTGCCGTAAACAATCTACCCGGTTCCTATCCGGCGCAGGATTTTGGAAGGGCAACCTCTGCCGCTGCCTTGGCATTATTGGGTAAAGTGTATTTAACTCAAAAAAAATATTCTGAAGCAGCTACTGTACTAGAACAGGTAGCCAATCCTAATAACTTGATGGAAAATGTAGCCGATGTATTTGATACGAACAACAAAAACAATAGAGAGGTTATATTTTCAATAAGATTTAATAAAGATATAAGAGGACAAGGCCATGGTTTATGGTTTGCCGTATCAGACATTTCAATTTCCCCGTTCACATTAAAACTAATTAATGCCTATACAAATGTTGACGCCAGAAGAGATTTAATAGAATATGTTCCATCAGGAAATAGATTTGTGCCGGGGAAGTTTTTTGATACAGAATCAGCGTTTAGAAATTTTGGTAATGATTATATCTTATTGAGACAAGCCGATGTACTCCTAATGCTGGCTGAAGCATTAAATGAGCAAAGTTATCAACCTAATGGATTGGCTTTTGCTTATTTAAATGATATTAGGGAAAGAGCTAACCTAACCCCATTAACTCCAACAGACATTCCGGATCAGGAGCATTTTAGAGCAGTAGTTTTACATGAACGATTTTTAGAATTTCCGTTTGAAGGTCACCGCTGGCTGGATTTAATAAGAACTAAAAAAGCGGAAGAAGAAATTAATTCTGGCATAGGTGCAATCATTCAGGAATATCAATTATTATATCCAGTACCTCAAACAGAAATAGAAAAAATTAATGATCAATCTTTATTTTATCAGAATGAAGGCTACTAAAAGAATTAAAATGAAGACAATTAAAAAAATGAATATGAATGTTATTAAAATGAAATTATTTGTTTTAACATCCCTAATCTTTTTAGGGGGTTGTTGTGCTCCACCAGAGGCAAGAGAGGCAGGTAGTTTCCAAAATGAAGGGAACTCGGGTAATATAGACAATACAACATTTACAATTGCAGGCTTTGATAGAAATTATGTTTTTTTTGAAAGTAACTCCAAAGTTAAAGACAGGAATTTTTATTGGACAACATTGGTGGAAAATAATGCTATTGTTAAAGCCATACTTGAAAATGATGAAGATTTATCTGCTATTTTAGAATCGGCAAAACAACGTTTAAGTGATATAGCAAATCAGGATAATACTACAGCAGATCAATATGCCAAGGCCTTGAAGTTTACGGATAGTGAATTTATTGCTATCTCAACTGCCGTGAAAAATAGTGTTAAAGATAACGCGACTCCCTTTATTAGTTTTACGAATGATAATATTGGTCCTTCCGGAGCATTTATTAGGTTTTCTGAAGTAACCCATGTAGACAGGTATAATCAACTTATAGTAGAAGAAATGCTGTTAGGGATAAACCAGATTATTGATACTTATGCGGCTGGTATGGACCCTTTATATCCTATAATTGATTCAGTAAGTTTTGATGTGAATAGTGAAGAATATAAACAACTCCTTAAAAACCTGGTTTCCGATTTAAATAGCAATAGCAGCCAGTATACGCTATTTTATGAACCATTTCTAAATTTCTCTTTGGGTGTTCTGGAACTTAATGATAGGGATGAGGCAGGGCGATATTTCCCGATGCAAAATAGTGTAAATAAGGAAGCATATGACTATTTACAAGGTATAAACTGGAATGATTTCGATTATTCCGTAATTGTTGTTTTAGGTGATTCACCAAACTCTCCGGGGGACTTACCAAATATTAGTTTAGGAGGAATGGCACGTGCAGATCATGGGGTTATCTTATTCAACCAGGGTAAAGCACCATTAATTGCTTTTTGTGGAGGTCATTTGTATCCGGTACATACCATGTATAGCGAAGCTATTGAAATGAAGAAATATGTGATGGACAAATATGGGATTCCAGAAAACAGAATATTAGTAGATCCTCATTCAAGGCATACTACCACGAATATAAGAAACATTGGGAGGGAGTTTTTTAGATACGGTATTCCGGTGGACAAAAAAGCCATAATATCCACCTCTAATACGCAAAGTGCATATGTAGCTTCGAATGGTTTCTTAACAAGGTCCCAAAGGGAAATGAATCATGTGCCTATGCAATTATATGAAAGGTTGTCTGATTTCGATATAGAATTCACTCCTAATATAGAGGTTTTACATTTAGATTCATCAGATCCTTTAGATCCTTAAACAATATACAAAATGAAAAATATTACTATTAAATATTCTATACTTTATGCCATGCTTTTTTTGTTGGCATCCTGTACGTGTAGGTATGATGAATTGCCAAATGCAAATTTTGATCTCTACGCTGTAAAATTATTTTCAGGAGAAATAGGCCATGAAAAGGTTGATTTAATTTGGCAAGATCCTGATGGTAATTCAACTCTTGAAGGTTATATTTTGAAGTGGTCTCCAAATGATCAGGAAATTTTTTTAGATGCTTCTGAAACCACATATACGGTTTCCGGTTTGGAAAACGGTACAAATTATAAGTTCACCCTACAGGCCAAATATAAGGATGTTGGCATTTCAGGTGCTAATGAAATTCAATTAGAACCTTTAGATGAATTAAATTTAAAGGTATTACCCGGAAATGATTTGGCTATTGCTCTTTGGGATACTCCCAATAGAAATGATATATTGGGTTATACGTTATCTTGGGAACCGGGAGGACAGGAAGTTGAAATTGCTAAAGATAAGAGTGCCTTTCCAATTACAGGTTTAGAAAATGGCATTGAATATACACTTTATTTCACAATTAATTATTCAGACGGAAGTAGTTCAAAGGCAGTTCAGGCTGTTATCACCCCCGGAGACATTTCTTCGTTTTTATTGAGTGTAGCCTCGCCAATGGCAACAGAATCGGTACAATTTACCTACAATCCAGCATATTTACCTACGAGTACAGCAACCTCTTGGAATTACAATTTTGGTGACGGTAGTTCAAGTAATCAACAAAATCCTACTCATACTTATACAACACCCGGAATTTATGATATAGAAATTGAAATTACAGATGATCAAGGTGCTATTTTTAACGACACACAACAAGTTTATGTTTGGGGAGAAAAATGGGCTTATGATTTAGGATTTCAAATTCAACCTCAATCACCAGCTATTGCGGATGATGGCACTATTTATATAGGTTCTGAGGATAACAACAACTTTCATGCTATTAATCCAGACGGAACATTAAAATGGACCTACACCGGAATTTCAGATAATGTATATTCCTCAGCCTCTATAGGAAGTGATGGGACAATTTACGTAGGTTCAAAAGATAATCACCTCCATGCTATCGATCCTAACGGTTCCCAAAAATGGAAATTTAATATCGGTGGAGATGCTATTTATACAACCCCTGCCATAGCATCTGACGGAACCATTTATATAGGTTCAGATAGTGGTAATTTATTTGCAGTTAATCCAGATGGGACACAAAAATGGGCGTTTACTACGGCAGAAAACAGAATTCGTTCCACTCCTGCCATAGCATCTGATGGCACTGTTTATATAACTTCGGATGATGATAAATTATATGCATTAAATCCGGATAATGGAATTATTTTATGGTCGCTTCCGGTTGGAGGGAATGCTCAAAGTGGTATCGCTGTAGATTCAGATGGTACCATTATAGTTGTTGTTGACCAGGGAGGAAGTGCCGGAGCTATTTATGCGGTTAATCCTGATGGTACCCAAAAGTGGACAGTATCGGTCTTGGGGAGAATTTCGGTTTGTGCTCCTGCTATTGCAAATGGAAGGATTTATGTGGGTACAAAAGAAGGAGAAAATTTGCTGGCGTTGAACGCCTCTAATGGTTCTCAATTATGGTCTTTTTCCACGCCCGGAGCCATTTTAAACTCCTCACCCGCTGTTGATGTTAATGGGGTTATATACTTTGGTTCCTGGGATAATCAAGTGTACGCAGTTAATCCTGATGGAACTCTAAAATATAAATTTTTAACAGGAGATCGTGTGTGGTCATCACCTGCAATTGGATCAGATGGAACCATTTATGTTGGAGGTTATGACGGAAAACTATATGCCTTGGAAATGTTTGCGGATGGGCTTGCCAGCGATACTTGGCCAATGTTTGGAAAAAACCCAAAGCACACCAGTTTGTAGCGTTAAAGGATAACCAAGTTATTTTTTTAACTCAGAGCATGCTTAAGGAAAGTTTTAAAACTTTCCTTAAGCAACTCTCTTAATGAGGATTACCATAACAATTTTAAACTAATAAAAGCAATATTAAACCCAAATTAATTAATCTTAACCTTTATTATTATGAAAAAAATTACAATTGCATTTTTATGCACAATTATTGTTCAATTTTCTTATGGACAAACAATCAATTGGACCTATGATATAGGGTTTCAAATTCAACCTCAATCGCCTGCAATTGCCGATGATGGTACTGTTTATATAGGTTCAGAAGATAATACTAATTTTCATGCCATTAATCCCGATGGTACTTTAAAATGGACCTACACAGGGATAACTGATAATGTATATTCATCGGCTTCAATAGGAAGTGATGGTACAATCTATGTAGGTTCCAAAGACAATTTTTTACATGCCATCAATCCAAATGGAACCCAAAAATGGACATTCCCTATTGGAGGGGATGCTATTTATTCGACACCTGCAATTGCAAACGATGGTACAATTTATATAGGTTCAGATAGTGATAATTTATTTGCAGTTAATCCGGATGGTACCCAAAAATGGGTTTTTGCAGGTGGTGGTAATTTTAGAGGCTCACCTGCAATCGCTAGTGATGGTACCATATATATAACTTGTGATGATGATAATTTATATGCTATTAATACTGACGGAAGTCAAAAGTGGGCTTTTGATGTTGGGGGTAATGCTCAATCCGGGGTTGCTATTCAAAGTGATGGAACTGTTATAGTAGGTGTAGACCAAGGAGGTTCGACTGGTGCAGTTTTTGCCGTAAATCCAGATGGATCCCAAAAATGGAGCAAAACGGTTGTAGGTAGAATTTCAGTATGCTCGCCTGCTTTAGCCTCCGATGGCACTATTTATATTGGAACAAAGGAAGGGCATAATATGTTGGCATTAGACCCGGTGAATGGGTCAACAGATTGGGAATTTGTTATGTCGGATGGTATGAGTATTATAAACTCTTCCCCAGCAGTAGGAGACGATGGAAAAATCTATTTTGGTTCGTTTGACAACTTTTTATATTGCCTTAATTCTAATGGAACTGAAAACTTTAAAGTTGATTTGGGGAATGATGTTTGGTCATCTCCTGCCATTCATAACGGGACTTTATATATTGGTTCTTATGATAATAATTTATACTCCATTGACATTCCTTCAACTGGTTTGGCTAGTTCAGATTGGCCCATGTTTGGAAAAAATACGTCGCATAATTCCAATGCAGATTCAAGTACCACTTTAGCCATGGAAGATTTCAACTCTTATGATGAATTGAACGTATTTTATTCAAACGGTAAATTAAGTTTAAAAATTAATGAATATCGAGGTGCTGGAGATCTTGTAATATTTGATGTTTTAGGTAGAGAAATCACAAATAAAAAATTAAACTTTAGAAACGATAACCTGCAACAAGTAGAATTTAATAAAGTTAGCAGAGGGCTTTATATTGCGCAGATTAAACTAGAAAATCAGAAAGTCATTACAAAAAGGTTTGTAATCAGGGAATAGTAATATTCAAACACCTGATTTTTCAGATAATTTATCCTTGAAATAGGAATTTCAAAAGCGTACTATTTTTTCGATGATATTGGATGACCTGATATTATAGTTAAAGAAGCTTGGTGCGCCAGAAGTGAGCTAAAGCTATAAACTAAACAAAAATCAAGGCTCATAAATGACATCAAAGTATAAAACAATAACAACTTTCATCCTGAAGCTAGAAATTGGGCGAGTGAAAAAAAATAACATCAACTTTTAATTCAAATTTAGATGAATTAATAGATATGAAAGTTAATAGAAATTCACATCGCCCAATTACATTAATTTTTGCCAGAGATCGAAACTTTAAAGATATAAATGATGAGAGGTTTGTATGAAAAACCAAGGCTTATTTTAATAAAGGGCTTATCAGGTAATTAGAACGATTTCAACAAGGGTTATTTGAAACTGTTATAAAACAATATATCTGCCAATGATTGTTGAATGTGCTTTTTTAAAAATATGACCTATTGAAAATTAACATTTTAGAAAAAGGAAGTACTCGAAAGTAAACTAATTAAACAACATTACCATGAATACCAAAATAACACTAATCCTATTGTTTATAGTTCTTATTAGTTGTTCAAAAGTAAATAAAAACGACGTTGATTCAACCATAGATCAAAATAACAATAATTTAGAATTTTTGATTAATGAAATTAATAACCCTAATAGCAAAAATGTAATGGTCATTTCGCATAGAAGTGACTGGCGTCATTTTCCTGAAAACTCATTAGAGGCCATGGAAAGCTCTATTGAAATGGGAGTTGATATGATTGAACTGGATGTTGCTAAAACTAAAGATGGTCATTTAATCGTCATGCATGATAGAACCCTAGACAGAACAACGACCGGCTCAGGTGTGGTTTCCGATTGGGCCTTAGACTCTATAAAAACCTTGTATTTAAAAAATGGAGCAGGGGTGAAAACTAGGTATAAAATCCCAACCCTTGAAGCAGCCTTAAATGTTTGCAAAGGAGAGGTACTTGTTAATCTGGATAAGTCCTATGAATTTTTTAACGAGGCTTTTGAGGTGGCCAAAAAAACAGGAACTACAAGACAAATTGTTATCAAAGGTTATAATAAAGCTGTTAATGAGGTTATTTCTGATTTTGGGAGTAAACTGGACACCATAGTGTTTATGCCTATTGTGAACCTGGATAAGCAACCTGAGGCTTGGCAAATCATTCAAGATTATCAAAGCAAATTAAAGGTGAAAGCTTTTGAAATTGTGTTTTCTCAGGACACTTCTAAGGTATTGAACAAGTTCTCCCAAATAAAACAACAGGGTAGTCGTGTTTGGGTGAACTCCTTGTGGGCATCATTAAATGCAGGTTACGACGATAATGAAGCTGTAAAAAATACAGATAGTATTTATGGCTGGTATGTAAAAAAGGGAGTCAATATGATCCAAACGGATAGGCCACAATTACTTTTAGATTACCTGAGAAGCAAAAACCTTCACAAATAATACTTGAAAATTTATTGAGTCCATTAAGTAGTTAAAGGTACAAATAATTAATGGTGCCTTAGATTTCAATCAAAAGCAAAAAACATGTTTAGATATTTCAAAAAATCCGATCCAATCCCGGTAGTTCTTGAAGGTAAAGCACAAAAGGGTTTTTATAAAAAATTAAAATGGCAGGTCTTTATTTCGGCGACCTTAGGATATGGTTTGTATTATGTATGTCGATTAAGTTTAAATGTTGTTAAAAAGCCTATAGTTGATTCCGGGTTATTAACGGAGTCACAATTAGGAATCATTGGTTCCGCATTATTTTTTTCCTATGCCGTGGGAAAACTAACAAATGGATTTTTAGCAGACCACAGTAATATAAAACGATTTATGTCTGTTGGGTTATTGGTTTCTGCCATTGCAAATTTAATCATGGGATTTACCAGTAGTTTTCTGTTTTTTGCAATTTGTTGGGGCATTAATGGCTGGGTACAATCCATGGGTGCACCATCTTGTATTGTGTCCTTATCACGCTGGTACACGGATAAGGAAAGGGGGAGTTTTTATGGCTTTTGGAGTACGAGTCATAATATTGGAGAAGCTTTAACCTACATCTTAACAGCCGTTGTAGCAAGCTATTTTGGTTGGGAATGGGGATTTAGATCTGCCGCTCTGATTGGTCTTTTTGGAGCAATGATTATCTCAATATTTTTTCATGATTCCCCTGAAAGTAAAGGATTGCCTCCAGTAAACGAAGATTTCCGAAAAGAAAAAATTTCAACATGGAAGGAACAAAAAGGAGTTCTTAAAAACCCTTATGTGTGGATTTTAGCATTTTCAAGTGCCTTTATGTATATTTCAAGATATGCTGTAAACAGTTGGGGACCTTATTATTTTGAAACGGCTAAAGGGTATTCTTTAACTGAAGCAAACACCTTGGTAGCCATCAGTGCCGTGTGTGGAATTCTTGGAACAGCTGCCTCAGGATTTGTATCCGATAAGTTTTTTAAAGGCCGAAGAAATAAACCAACGCTTATCTTTGGTTTAATGAATGTTATTGCCCTTTGTTTATTTTTATTAGGGCCAAAAAATATTTGGTGGCTTGATACGATAAGCATGGTAATATTTGGATTGGGAATTGGCGCATTAATTTGTTATTTAGGGGGTCTTATGGCTGTTGATATAGCATCAAAGAAGGCTTCAGGAGCAGCATTAGGAATTGTTGGAATTATGAGTTATTTGGCTGCTGGAATTCAGGATATAGCTAGTGGATATCTTATCGAGAATAATAAAACAATTGTAAATGGAGAAACCATTTATAATTTTGATGCTATTTCAATTTTCTGGATTTCGTCTGCTGTAATTTCTCTTTTATTAGGCCTATTAACTTGGAAGAAGACCTAGGAAATTCTTTTAAAATAAAATAGTGATGATTGGAGTCGTTGAAATAAATTGATAAAAAGGGATGGTAACTCTATTTTTTACTGGTTGGAAGCCTGAAACTAATACCGCCACTTAATAATATATCTTGTCCTTTGGTAATTTCCGACCCTACGGTGGCGTCTATTTGAACGTTATTTGAGACTAAATAAGTGAGACCGGCATCCCAGTAATGGTTCGACAAACTATTTTCCGGAAGATCACCATAAAGTTCGGCATACAAACCAAACTTGGGTGTAACCGCATAGCCATAAGCCACGGTGTAAACGTAACTGGCTTCCGGCGAATCATTGCCCCAGGCCATACCTAAATTATAGGAAAGGTTAGACCGTTTGCTTAAGTTATGCGATAAGGCAAACCTAAAATCGACACCAGTTGTTTCAGGTCTGTAATCGGTTCCGGCTAAAAAGGGCAGATATACATGACCCATAAAACCCATTTCGGGCCAGCCGTTTTTTTCTTTAGCAATTGCAATTTTAGTTCCTAACAACATTGGGGTAAACCCACTTAAGGTTGTGTTTAGGTTTTCATAGCTGTTTTCAACAAAATTCCAACCTAAACGAAGTTCTAAATTATCTAATAGACCCAATCGTATTAAGGTCGTATTATAGGTGAATTCTTCATATTTTAGGCCGTTATCGTCATTCTTGGTATAAAACCCACCGGTCTCAACCTGCAGATAACCTCTGGGAATGGTACTTGGAGCCTCGGTAGCATCCGGACGGTCTGTGATTAAAGGGCCTAAATCCTCTTCTTGTGCCATTAAAAAGGATGAAAATAAAATAGTGATCGTAAAAAATGATATTTGTAGAGTTTTCATGTTCTAAATATACTAATAATGTTCATTTCCCGATCTGCATCGCTCCAATGAAAAACGTTATTCATACGATTTAAAATTAGTATCCCGATTTTTGGGAAACTTAACTATTTGATTCTCTTTAAAAGTAGTTATTCATTGTGCACTAATTAGCTTTAAAGGTTTGTTTTCTCATATCTTCATGATGTATATTAAAATTATTTTAGTGTATAATTTAATCCAATAAATAGGCGTCTCCCTTGATTTGGTCCATAAACATACGAGGGGTCAAACGTTAAGGCATATGGATTGTCAGCAGTAGCCAAAACATTGCCGTCATTATCAAACGTAACATTTTTATCAAAGGGATCGTTAGCCCGTGCAATAATAAACGGATTTCCCTGGTTAGGTGTCCAATTCAAAATATTTTTTACGCCTGCATAGAATTGTAGGTTTACGTTGCTTTTTAAGGTTAATTGAATATTTTGAATACTCCAGGTTGGCGAGTAATCACTTCTTGGATCTAAATCACCCAATGTGGGAAGTCGCATCGGTCCATATATATTACCGGTGTAATCTATGCTTAGGTTTGTTGGGTAATGTTTGTACGAAATCGACCAAACTCCTGTAAAACGTTCGGTAAGGATTTGTTGGGTTTTCACACCGTTCTCTTTTTGAGACACGTCCTGAAAGGTGACTCCGGCAGAGGCCATGATACCGCTACCCAACACCATATCTAAATTAAAACTCAGACCCTTTGTAATCGAGCTTCCTTCTAAATTTTCATAAATAATTTGGTTGGGATTAGTATCGTAATCCGGGATGATGGCATTTGTGAAATAAGTGTACCAAGCTGATGCATCAAGCGTTATAATTTGACCGGCTTTGGTATAGAATTTTTTTAAATAATTGAAGTTTACGTTATAGGATTGCTCAGGATCTAATGACTCTTTAACGATAACATCTCTGGCGCCTGTTAATGCAGCGTGCTCTTCGGTGAATAAGTTTACAACTCTAAACCCTGTTCCGGCATTAAATCTTAAAATGTCATTTTCTGTAGGTTTATATCTGAAGGCCATCCGCGGTGTAAAAATGGAGCCATGACGACTGTCGTAATCATATCTGGCACCAAGCAACAAATGGTTCTTTTCAGAAAGTTTAATTTCATCCTGAACGAATAGGGAAGGAATGGTTACTTCATCGGGGTTTAAAGTAGCAGGTGTGTTATCATCGTAGAAATTGTATCGCGCAGCGAGTCCAAAAAGTAAGTCGTGGTCACGTATTTTTTTATCCCAGATTAATTGCCCAAAACCAATGCGTTGTTGTGCCAAGTAAGGCATGTCGCCATAAACTGAATTTTGATCGTGATCAGAATAAGAAAATTGAAAATTCACCACTTCAGAAATAGGGAGCTGATAGTTTCCAATAAATTCGAAGCGGGAGGTATATATGCTTTCACCATAAACAACATCACCTCCTCTAAAGGTTTTATTCCACTGCATTTCACCACCCCAACGGTCCTCGTAAAAGTATCTACCGGCTAATGAGAACTTGCGGTTATTTGGACGCTTAAAATTCCATTTCTGAAATACTGAAACCCGATCTTGGAGTGTAACATCAGTAAAATTATCGTTATTATTATCTATGGGGTTTGAATACTTAAAGTAATTTGCACCCATCAGAACATCTGCTTTTTTGCCTACGCGCGACTTAAAACCTAAGTCGAAATTAGCTTCACCCCAACCACTAACAAAATTATCTACGAAAAACTGGGGGGCATGTTCAGGAAGTTTTGTAATAATGTTAATGAGCCCACCAACAGCCTCACTTCCGTAAAGAGAGGATGCAGGTCCTTTAACAATTTCAACCTGCTCTATTAAAGAGTTCGGTATTCCAGATAGACCATAAACCGTGGAAAGACCACTTACAATAGGCATACCATCTATAAGCACCAGCGTGTAAGGGCCTTCAAGCCCATTGATATGGATGTCTCCGGTGTTACAAACATTACAATTAAGTTGCGGTCGCACGCCGTTTACATTTTGTAGCGCTTCAAAAATATTTGGTGTTGGATTTTTTTTAAAAAACGTTGGTGAGTATACTTCAACCGGAACAGGGCTTTCCAATCGTGAAACTGCTTTCAAGGTTCCGGTAATTACAATTTCGTCTAAACCTCCGGATTCACGTAGATTAAAGTTAAGTACTATATCACCCTCCTTTACGCCGATTTTTTTGCGCTGCGCCTCATACCCCATAAAAGATGCTATAATGGTATAGCTGCCTTTTTTTATGTTGTCTAATTTGTACTGGCCATTTTCGTTAGTTGTCGTTCCAATTGAGGTCCCCTGAATATAAACATTAGCGTAAGGAATTGGAAATTCATCAGAAAGTACACTACCTGAAATTTGCTGAGCTTTCGCTTGAAATATGGTTAGTGTTAAAAAAATAATTAAACATCTCATGTTTTTAAATTTCTGCAAATATAAATATTTATTTAGATTAATCTAAAAATAAATTTAAAATAATAATTAAACTATATTTGTGATATAATTACGGAACCATGATCACATTAACAGAAGAAAATTATATTAAGACCATCTATCAACTAGGGAAGTATGGAACGGTGAGGGTAAGTACAAATATGATAGCCGAAGCTTTGGATACTAAGGCTTCCTCGGTTACTGATATGGTTAAAAAATTAGCAGATAAGGATTATCTTAACTACAAACCTTATCAAGGCACGAGTTTGACTTCGAAGGGGAAGAAAATTGCTGCCGATGTGGTTCGAAAACATCGGCTTTGGGAAGTCTTTTTAGTTGAAAAATTAAACTTTTCCTGGGATGAAGTTCATGACATTGCCGAGCAGCTTGAACATATAAAATCTGAAAAGCTTATTAATGAATTGGATAAATTACTTGATTATCCAACCAGTGATCCTCATGGAGACCCTATTCCTGATAAGTTTGGCGACATTAAGAAAACGGATAAGTCACTTTTGTTTAGCCTTGATGAAAATGCTTTAGGAGTTTGCGTGGGAGTAAAAGATTCTTCAACGGCATTTTTGAAGTATTTGGACAATCATAATATAGCTCTAGGTTCAGAAATAAAGGTGATGTCCAAGGAAGATTTTGATGGTTCTATGGTGATTCAAATTGATGGGGTTAGCATGAGTATTTCACAGGCCGTTGCCAATAATTTGTTTGTGAAGGAAAAGAATTGATAATACGTTAATGACAACCACAATCGTCCCCATCACCACATGCTTTATTTGATTTTGATTTCTTAAAGAAAAATTTTCCAAAAAGAAAATACAAAGCGAAAGCTAAGGCAGCAAAAACTAGTATATTTTGAACGATCGTATTCATATTATTTCTGTCGGATTTAAAGCCATAAGCTTACTATTTTACTTTAATAATTGAAATGACATTAACGCGGCTATATAGGCAATGGCCGTCATGATAACCAGTTGTAATACTGGCCATTTCCAGGTATTGGTTTCTCGTTTTACGATGGCTAATGTACTCATACATTGCATCGCAAAGGCGTAAAATAACAATAAGGAAACCCCGGAGGCAAAATTAAATAAAGGCCCGCCTAATATGGGATTTACTTCACCGGCCATTCGGTTTTTTATGGTGTCTTCATCATCGTTACCAACACTATAAATGGTTGCAAGAGTACCAACAAACACTTCCCGTGCAGCAAAACTACTTACAATAGCGATACCAATTTTCCAATCGTAGCCTAGCGGACTGATCACGGGTTCAATGGCGCGTCCGGTAATACCAATAAAAGAATGCTCCAGCTTTTGTGAGGCTACTTTTTGTTGTAGTTCAGTAGATGTAAGTGCCCGTTCCTTGTTCTCTGCTTTCACTATAGCTTCAGCATTATTGAAATTTTCACCGGGACCAAAAGAGGCTAAAAACCACAGAATAATCGAAATAGCTAAAATAATTTTACCGGCACCAAATACAAATGACTTGGTTTTTTCAATAACCGTTAAGGCAACGTTCTTAAATAATGGCAGCTTGTAATTAGGCATTTCAACCACAAAGAAAGTTTTGCTTTTAATTTTCAAGATCTTATTTAAGATCCAAGCTGAAAAAACAGCCATACCAAAACCTAATAAATATAAAATCATCAAGGTAAGTGCCTGATAGCCTAAACCAAAAATACGTCCTTCGGGAATTACCAAAGAAATAATAATCAGATATACCGGTAAACGGGCAGAACAGGTTGTAAATGGTGTTACTAAAATAGTGATGAGCCGTTCTTTCCAGCTCTCAATATTCCGGGTTGCCATAATAGCGGGAATAGCACATGCAGTTCCTGAAATTAAAGGCACCACACTTTTACCACTCAGGCCGAATTTTCGCATGATACGATCCATTAGAAATACCACGCGACTCATATAACCGCTTTCTTCAAGAATGGAAATAAATAGAAATAAAAAGGCGATCTGCGGAATAAAGATTACAATACCACCCAATCCAGGGATGATGCCTTCGGATATTAAATTAGTAAAAACGCCTTGAGGTAAATGGTTTTTAATCCATTCACTTACCCTGGCGAAGATCGTGTCGATAAAATCCATGGGCACACTCGACCAGTCGTAAATGGCTTGAAAAATCGTAAGTAAAATAACTCCGAATATCAGGTAGCCCCAAACCTTGTGTGTTAAAACACGATCTAGTCTCGTACGCAGATCTTTGGCTTGGTTCAAGTCGATAGTTTGCCCTACTTTAAGCACATTATTTATAAACTGATAGCGTTTAATAGTTTCTTTTTGCTGAAGACGTTTTAGGTCGCTTTTCGACTTCGTTTTAAAATTGGCCAAAGCATCAATTTCATTTCTGCTTAATTTACCAAAATTGACATCTTGAGTGATGACTAGCCACAACTTATACAAAAGTTGATTTGGATAAGTGTCACGAAGCGCATCAAAATAAGGCTTGTCAATTTCTGAAGCATTAAGGCAAGGCTCAATCGAGAGGTCTTTATAATTAGTTATGAGTTCCTTTAAATGTTCGATCCCTTCTTTTTTTCGGGTGCTTACCAGGGCGATCTTCGTCTTCAATTGTTGTTCCAGATAATCAATATCAAGAGAAATCCCTTTGTAACGCATTCTGTCCGACATATTGATCACCAGAATTGCCGGAATTTCAAGATCTTTTATTTGGGTAAAGAGTAATAGGTTTCTTTTTAAATTTTCCACATCGCTTATCACCACAGCAACATCAGGAAAATCTTTATCATTTTTATTAAGAAGTAGCTCAATCACCACGTTTTCATCGAGCGATGAGGCATTCAAACTATAGGTTCCCGGTAAATCAAGAATGTGCGCTTTAACACCACGTGGGAGCTTACAGATCCCCTCTTTTTTTTCAACGGTAATACCCGGATAATTACCAACTTTTTGATTTAATCCCGTTAAGGCATTAAAAACAGAGGTTTTTCCGGTGTTCGGGTTTCCTATTAAAGCAACATTGATTTGTTTACCCATGCGACTCTTTTTCAATAATAATATGAATAGCAGTCTCTTTTCTAATGGCAAGGTATGATCCGTTAATATTCAGATACATAGGATCCTTGAACGGCGCCATCTGAACTAGCTCCACAGAGTTTCCCGGAAGACAGCCCATTTCTAACAATTTTAGAGGAATAAGAGCAGACGAAACATCAACAATTACTGCTGTTTCTCCTCGCTTAAGATATGCTAATTTGTCTCGCACGCTTATTTAGATTGATTTTAAAGAAGCAAAAGTAAGTTAAAAATTTAGGGTAAAAAAATCATTGCAATAAAACTACAGGATGTATTCTTTTTTCAGGTGTTTGATGTCTTCGATAAGTTGATCTACTTCCTCTGGATTTGTACCATCATAAAATCCCCGAATCTGTCTTTTTTTATCTACGAGAATAAAGTTTTCGGTATGGATCATATCATATTTTCCTGCAAACGGATTGTCCTTCACCGCAAGGTAACTTTTACGCGCCAGATCGTAGATCTCTTTTTTGTCACCTGTAACCAGATTCCATTTCGAATCGATCACACCTTTCTCTTCGGCGTAACGCTTTAATTGGGCAACCGAATCAATATCCGGCGTCACCGTATAAGATAATAACATGACTTGTGGGTCCTTCAAAATCGCTTTTTGAATGCGCACCATCTGATCGGTCATTTTAGGACAAATGCTGGGGCAGGTTGTAAAAAAGAAATCGGCCACATAGATTTTGTTCTTATAATCCTCCTGAGTGATGGTTATTCCGTTCTGATTAGTTAGTGAAAAATCGGCAATTTTATGGTATTTTTTTTGATATTGTTTGGTTGAATCCACGAGTTCGGCACTAACGTTTGAAGGCTGATATACCGGCAGGGGCTGGTAGGTGTTCAGGGTGCTGTAAATGATATACATGATAATGATGGATAGTATACCGAGAGCAATAAAAAACTTGATATATCCTTTAAAAAAAGATCGCATGGTACGTTTAGCATTTACAATTATGCAAAAATACAAGGAATAAGATACATTTTGCAGTTATAAGACGCTTAAATTCATGTTAAAACTACGACCAACTTTAGGGATGAGGTTTAAAGTTTGTTTAAAAAGCTTACTTTTGTGCGATTAAAAAATACCACGAAAATTATCTATGGATTTTGTTATAAAAATATCTCAATTTTTAATGAGCTTGTCCCTCCTGATCGTTTTACATGAACTAGGGCACTTTATACCGGCGAAATTATTTAAAACCCGCGTTGAAAAATTCTATTTGTTTTTTGATGTAAAATTCTCTTTGTTTAAAAAGAAAGTTGGTGAAACTGTATATGGAATTGGTTGGTTGCCTTTAGGCGGCTATGTGAAAATCTCGGGAATGATCGATGAGAGTATGGATACTGAGCAGATGCAGGCCGAGCCTCAGCCTTGGGAGTTTCGATCAAAACCGGCCTGGCAGCGTTTGATCATCATGCTGGGTGGGGTAACCGTAAACTTTATTCTATCGGTGCTCATTTATATTGGCATGAGCTACTACTACGGTGAGAAATACTTACCCATTGAAAATATTCCTGACGGCTTATTTATTGAAAACGTTACGGCCAACGAAGCAGGATTAAAAACCGGAGACCTTATTGTGGCGGTCGATGGCGAGAAGATAAACCGATATTCTGAGATCCCTGAAAAAGTACTCTTCGGTAAAAATATTACTATTAAGCGCCAGGGAAGAGATTCTATTATCAACATGCCTGAAGATTTTTTAGCCCAGATGATAGATGGGAATCAAAGAGGGTTTATTAATTTACGTCTACCCTTCGTTATTGCTAAAGTTCCGGATACCTCATTCAATAAAAACAGTGGCCTTCGAAAAGGTGATGTTATTGTTCGCTTAGGGAATATTGAAACGAAATACATCGATCAGGTTTTACCCGCATTAGACGTGCTGAAAGGACAGGAGGTTACTGCAAGCGTATTGCGAGAGGGTTCCAACATTTCCGTGCCATTAAAAATATCTGACGATGCAAAACTGGGTATCGTTTATGGCTCCATTACCGAAGATAATTTAGAACAGCTTGGATATTATCAATTTGAAACTAAGAAGTATGGTTTTTTTGAAGCGTTCCCGGTAGGCATCAAGAAAACAGGTGATCGCATTTCATCATATATCACGCAGTTCAAAGCTATTTTCACACCAAGTACTGGTGCGTATAAAGGTGTTGGAGGGTTTTATGCTATTTTCAATATTTTTCCGGCCACCTGGAGTTGGGAGGTGTTTTGGGGAATTACAGCCTTTTTATCCATTATGTTAGGAGTTTTAAATCTATTGCCAATTCCGGCATTAGATGGTGGTCATGTGATGTTTTTACTTTATGAAATGATATCGGGAAGAAAACCGGGTGATAAGTTTATGGAGTATGCTCAAATGGTAGGTTTCTTTATTTTGATTGCTTTGGTTTTATTCGCCAATGGCAATGATATTTACAAGGCTATTTTTGGCTAGGTTTTTTTTAAAAATTATATTTGTAGTAATTAAAAATATATATATATTTGCGCTCGCTTAAGCGAAAAATAACACTCCTCCTTAGCTCAGTTGGTTAGAGCATTTGACTGTTAATCAAAGGGTCCTTGGTTCGAGCCCAAGAGGGGGAGCAAAAAACAAAAGCCTTTACAGAAATGTAGAGGCTTTTTTGGTTAACTATTTGAACGTATTGAAAAATTAGCTATGCCACTTCAAAACGAGGTGCTATTTGCTTTAAGATTTATAATTTGACAGACTATATTTACAATTTTGCTTATATTTAGGAATCAAACATTAAATTATTTATTATGGCAAAATTTGAAATTTACAAAGACAACTCAGGAGAATTTAGATTTAGACTTAAAGCGAGTAATGGGCAAAACATCTTATCTAGTGAGGGATACGCTGCGAAAACGGGTTGTACAAATGGTATCGAATCTGTAAAGAAAAATGCCCCGGATGATTCTAGATATGAGCGTTTGGAATCTAAAAGTGGTAAACCCTACTTTAATTTGAAGGCAGGTAATAATCAGGTTATTGGAACCAGTCAAATGTACTCCTCTAATAGTGGATTGGAAAATGGTATTGAATCTGTAAAAACTAATGCGCCTTCAGCTTCCGTAGAAGATTTGACATAAAAATTATTTTAAAGCTTAACCGGGTTTAAAGAATTGTTTTTTTTGATTTAAAATAACCCCTTCTACCAAAAAGAGCTTAAAAACAATGACCCTTAAAATCAAAGATTGATGCAAACCTCATCAATTCTTCACTGAATTGGTTCGACAAAACGATATTAGAGGGAGCAAAAATTAAAAGCCTTTACAAAAATGTAGAGGCTTTTTTTGTCCTTTATGTCTATAGCTTTATTTATATTTTTTTAAAAGGTCTATAACAGATAAAATGTAATAATATTTAGATAATTATCTCTATTTCAAATTTTGTTTTTGAATAAGCTTTTTTAATAACGTTTTCTTATTCATTTATAGAACTTTCCTTTAAAATTGAATATTAATATATTTAGTTTGGAATTATTTCTCTAACGTATAAATAGCTTTTAAAAATTTAGTACATTAGTGATACATTACTATGAAATTTTTATAGTTTAATACTCCCCTAAGATTACTTAATTTTCTTTATTAAATATAAATTTCTGTTTTCACATGAATTTTCGGACCATTGCTATCAATTACATAATGAAAATAGGCAATGCCATAATTAGTCAATACGATGGGGGGCTTAATCGACCTGTCATTTTAGACGTAAAAAGAACTTTTCCTGAGCTCTCTATAGTAGAAGAAAACTTCTATTCTATTAAAGCCGAATATGAAAATGTTAATGAACATTTTGAAATCCCAGCTTACCATGAAGTGGAACAAAGAGTATACGCAATTTCTGGTAGCATTGAACAAAATTTAAAATGGAAGGTGTTTCTATTATATTATTCTGGAGAAACACCAGATCTTGCTAAAGAATTATGCCCCAAAACTTGTGCTTTGTTAGAGGGAATTCCTAATATCTATAAAGTTTTTTTCTCGGTGTTGGAGCCTGGAAAATCTATACCAGCACATCGTGGACCATATAGAGGTTATCTAAGATACCATTTAGGAATAAAAGTGCCAAAAGGATCACCTCCAAGCATTAGATTGAAGGATCAAATGTATCATTGGAAAGAGAAAGAAAGTTTATTGTTTGATGACACATGGGAACATGAAGTGATAAACAAGTCGAAGGAAGAAAGGGTGGTGTTAATTATCGACCTTTTACGTCCATTGCCTTTCCTGCCAAATCAGCTTAATAGGTTCATCGCTAATTTTCTATTAAAAACTGTACGTATAAAAAAAGTGCTTAAAGATGTCACAAAGCTAAATCGAAGTAGAAAAAAAACTAAGTGATATATTTGATTTTAGTGAATTTGAAAATAGGCTAATCAGTATGATTTTAGAGTGAAGTTAAATACCCATCTTTTAAATAATATGACGCTTAGATATAACTTCAGTGGCTTAATGCTTAACTTCTGTTTGTATTTTAGTGTAGGCTTATTAAAATACTCACTTATACTATAGTACTTATCAATACCCTTACCTTTTAAATATTGATAGCTTTGATAGCGTAAATAAGGCGCTAAGTTTTTACCCCTAAAATCTTCGAATGTGTAGGTGTTATGTACGTAGCCCTCAAAAGGTTTTAATTCAAATTTCCTACCTCGAATAGAAAAACTTTCATGTTTTATAAAAGAATAAACTGAAATTTTATCACCCTTCTTAATGCCTAAACAAGTATCTCCATTTTTGAGATCACTCATTAAATCTTTATGGGAAATTCCTATAACATTATTTTTGATATAGGTTATTTCCTCCTCTCCGAAAACAGATAATTTGTATTTGGATTCATCATCCCTAATTCGAGGGGGTTCTATATCGATGGAACCTATTTCCCAAAAATACGGCATAAAATCCAATCCAATTTTCGCCAATGTGTTACGTATTCCATGCCAAAAAAGCCCGTTCTTAATAATATTAGAAATCCAGGTAATTTTATAGAATATTGTTTTTTTACCTGCTTCCATTTAAAGTTAATTTTATTATTTCTAAAATTATTGCCAATGGGATGTGTTCCCGGGTGTATACACGTGTATCATAAGTATTTTTAAATTCAAACATATTCAATATTTACGGCAGGGATATTTGGCAGAAGCATTTAAAATCAAATATAAGGAAATAGCTTACATAAATGTTTGAGGGAATAGAAAAGCTCTAAAAAACCTGTCAATGTTCTCAAATAGTTGGACTTCAATAAGATAATTTCCTTGGTTCGAGTCCAAGATGGGGCAAAAAACAAAAGCCTTTACAGAAATGTAGAGGCTTATTTGTTTGAAAAAAATTAAATAATATCCCATTAATGATCAATAAAATTAGCCTTAAAATCGTAAAAGGATATTAGGATTTCCGTTAATCAAGAAAAAAACTCTCCATCCAAAATTTAGGATGGAGAGCTTATAATTAATCCCTCGGATAATTAATAGCGTAGCCAAAATAAATTAATAGCAATAACCTTCATTACGGGTTCCCATAATTATTTAGAAAATTAGGCTTGGAAATTAGAATATAGATGAATGAAGAAATTACCAGCCTTTTGGCTGTCCCTGGAAGGTCTGAAAAAAATTACTGTGTTAAACATTCCCTTTATATGCTAACAAATACAGACTAAATAAGTCCCATATCCTTTGTAATCGCAACTAAATGAATAACATTGTTAGCATTGAATTGAATTTTTAACCGATTAAGTCTTTTTTCAATAGTGCTTAAACTATTTGGTGACATTTTTTTTGATTTTAAGTAAGCACTAATATCCTCTTGCGATTTACCTTCGGAAAGATTTTGTAGAAGATAAATATCAAAATTATCAATATTTAAAATTGTTTTTTTACTTATTGCCGGGGTGACAGGTTCAGATAAATATAATTTGTTTTCAAATGTAATCTTTAACGCTTTTGAAAGATCTTCCAACCCTTTTCTCCCTTTACAAACGTAGCCATTAATCTTGTATTCATTTATAAGGGTCCTTACCTTTTGAACCCTATCTTCTATGGAATATACAATTATCTTTAAATTTATATTTTCCTTCCTCAATATTTTGATTAAATCTTCCCCGGAGGGATACTTTTGGGTTCTATAATCTTCTTTGAAGGACAAATCTGTAATTAACAAATCAAAAGGATCGCCGTCTAGAATTCCTTTTTTTATTTGAAGATATGCATCATCACAATAATTTACTTCATATAAATTTCTTAAACCTAAAGACCTCGCAACTGTCTTAATTCCAAGACTAATACTACCCAGGTCGTCGGCTACTAAGACTTTCTTGTACATACTTATAAGGTTATTTTTACTTTAAAACCTTCTCCAGGCTTAGACTCAAAATTAATTATTCCATTTACCGAATGAATACGGGTTTCCACATTTCGAAGACCACTACCAATATTTAAATTGCAACCAACACCATTGTCCGTATAGTAAATATTTATTCTTTTTTGTTTATATTCAAATGAAAATATAACAAGTGTTGCTCGACTATGCCTCTTCATATTAGTCATTAGCTCTTGAAAAACTCTATATAACGCAGCTTTTTTCAAATCAGAAATAGAAGTCCAAACAATTGAACTTAAATTTTTTGTAATAACCTGAATCTCTTTATTATCATAATTTTGAAACAGATTTACCAACACGGTCCCAAAATCCTCTTCAAAATTCACCGCTTCATTTTCTTTAGATATATCTCTAGTTTTATTGTAGATAATCTCTAAATCATCCAATAAGCCTTGTTGGTATTCATATTCACTTTGAAATTTAGACATAACCCTATAAACATCATTCGCCACCTCATCATGTATTTTTTTTGATATACGTTTTTCAGTGTCATATACTTGCAGGAGTCTATCCCTTCTGTTTTTAGCTTTTAAAAAGAAATACACAAATACGCTTACCATTAAAAGAAAAAACCCTAAAAAAAAGTAAAAGAACTTAAACTGCTTTTGTTTCTCAGTTTGAAGTTGACTTTCTTTCAACTTTCTTTCGCTCTCAGCAATATTATATTTTATTGCAGCAAATTTATTTTCTTTTAACCTTTGTTCCTTTTCTAAAAAATTAGTGAGGCTAACGAATTTATTAAACGCAGGATTATTTTCTAATGAAAGTTCCAGTTGTAAAGTCTCTCGCTGATAGACTTTACTATTTATCTTATTTGATATGCTTTTAGTCTTCTCAATGTAATTAGAAGCTAGTATTTTATCACCTTTTTTTAAATGATATAAAGCATGATGTCTGTAACTTGAAAACAACCCAGTTAAATCATTTAACTCTTCTCTAATACTTAATGCTAACTTCATGTTGCCTAAACCTTTCTTCTCATCTCCCGCATAGGTTTGGTAAAACCCAAGATTATCAATGTAGTTTGCTTTTATGTTAGAGTTTTCTAAAGTTAAAGCTTCTGAATAATAAGGATTTAAAATCTCTACAGCTTTATGAAAAAGATTCTGATCTGCATTTATATTAGCGATATTCGTGATAATAGCTATCTTGCTTTTTAGATCATCATCCTGTAAAGTCAAAGCTTTATTATAAAATAATAAAGAATTATTGTAATCATCTATCTTTCGATACAACAAGCCTAATTGATTATATAAACGCATTAATGGTTTTTTGACCTTTGAAGAATCTATTTCACTTAAAAAAGTAAGGGCTTTTATCGCAGAAGCTTCGCTGTCATTATATAGGCCTAATTTAAATTGCCCAAATGAAATTAACTCCAAATAATACGCTACTTGAATAGAATCATTTCTTGCCTGAGCCTTTCTAGATTGATTTTCAAAAAACTTGAAAGCATCTAATGTTTCAGAAACATTTTTTATTTCTTTTACTGAATTATAATAGAAAAGCGTACTGTCTGGTAGATTTTGGGATACTATTTTATTGTTTTCTAGGACAAGAATATTCACTAATAAACTACAAAAAAAAAGGAATGAAGTTCTTGATTTTTTCATTCCTCTAAAATAGTAACTATTTTTTATTATTAACCTCCTTAAGGAGGCAGTGGTATTGGACTTTCATCAACACAGCAAATTTGTTCCTAAAGGTTGTCACTCGGATTAGCAAAAAAATAAGTCTTTACAAAAATTTAGAGGCTTTTTTTGGTTATTTAAGCTATTATTACCAAATAATAATTTTTAATCAATAAGTAGTTCAACAAGATTAGGGTCGAATAAAAAGGCTTGATATTTATCGAATCCAATCAAAACCGAAACAGATTCAATTTCGAAGTAATATTTCTCTTTTATTGTAATTGTTACTTCGCCTTTTTCGTTTGACTTCCCGTAACTCAGGGTTCCTGATGCACAACCACCGTATCCGCCGCAACTTAATGGTCCATTTAACGCTACTCTCGCATCGTATATTGGTTCCCTGGTTTGTTTGTCTAAAACAATAAAAAATATTTCTATTGTGGGATTAGTTTCAGGTGGGTCAACCTTACTACAACTCGATACAAGTATTAATAATAGAATAAATAGAGATTTAGGAGCTCCGTTTAATTTTCGTATTATTTTCATTTTGAAATAAGTTTTATTAAAAATTGATATTTTCAAAGGAATAAAACTTAATTATTACCTGTGTCCGAGAAATTCCATGAGGTATAATATTGGATAAATTGGAGTGATGTAGTGGTGTTTTAAATTTACAGGGATATCTGGGTGTTCGTGTATTTTCTTTAATTGGGAAAAGCTTTGATGCCATTGAAATGAAAATTATAAAAGCCTTTACAGAAATGTAGAGGCTTTTTTTATCTCACGATTCAACATAATTGTTTAATTTAAAACATTATTTAATTCACCTTTATAAATTCCAATGGAATCCAAAATTAATCCGTATGAAAAAAATACTAACGCTATTTATATGCCTTACACTTTTTGGGGCATGTAAAAATGAGTCCAAATCAGGAGAGGCAATAAATAATAATAACAATTTGGCAATAGCGAATCAATTTATTGATGCTTTCTACTCATTTGATCAAGATTCCTTAAAATCAATTCTATCGCAAGCAAATAGATCACGTCAAGGGATTATATTTTATCAAAAATGGGCCGAATGTGGCAACTACGGCGTCTTGGACCGGGCGGATTGCATTGTAAAAAATGATACACTTGTGGTTTGCCCGGTAACAGTAAGAGATGATTTAATCCAAGCACTTCAGCTTGATCTTCATGTGACCGATACTTTTCATTTGGGAATTATCGATGGACATATAAAATCGGTAGAAACATCTTCTAATGATCCAGAACTCTTTTACGAAGCGAGGAAATGGGTAAGAGAAAATTTGGCAGAATTGGTAGAAGAGCCGTGCAATCGTGAAAAAGAAGATGGGCCTACTCCATGCGAATGTGTCAAAGCAACCGTTCAGGGGTTTGCTGAATTTATAGCAACAAAAAACTAGACAAAAGAGAAACTCTCTAATCCTCTAAGTCTTGTCTAAAAACAGATTTGGCTTGCTGAACTTTTTCAAATTTAAATTCAGAAATGATCTCTGCTTTGGGGTAATTCTGTGCTAGGCTTTCAACCTCTTCGGGAGTAATTTTTGTGTTTCTTACATAAACTCTTAAACTGCCGTTCGAAGAAAGTATATTCTGCACGGATTCATTCGTTATGCTTGTTTCGCTTAAATTGGCAGCCTCAAGATGTTCATGCTTGATTAAAAACGGAGTCAAACTTTCTGACAGCTTATTTTTATTAATATCTATCCGTGTTAGATGTTCCATGGGAGCAATGCTGTTAAGAAGTTCGTCTGAAAGGTTACAATCCGACAATTGCAATACCGTAATTTGATTGGAGGCCTTATTTAATAGTTCAATTTGTTCCTTATTGATTGAATCGTTTTTAAATGTCACATCCAATAAAAAGTTAGTCTCGCTTAAATAATTTACCCTGAATCCTGACTTACGGAGTTGGACCATAATCCCGTCATCTAAACTATCAACCTTTACCTTTTCATAATAAGGTTTTGGACTGAAATCTAACCCGTAATCACGATTGATAAGTGTTATTAACTCCTTATTCATTACCTCAGGGTTAAAGGTTGCTAAACTATCTGCTCCATTCTCAATCCAATGTTTTAGGATTTGGATATTGGTGTAACTTAATCCCAGCCCGCGTGGAGGCATTCTTTTTTCATGATTTGAGGGTAGGCTTACTCTTGTAAATAATTCACTATTGCTAATATTTCCTGCGGTTATTGGGTAGTTGTAATCAGCTTCATTAAACAAATCATTATAGCGCTCCAAAATTAAGCCCCCTTTGTAATTCTCTTTATTGTGACAAGCGATACAATTAGCTTTAAACAGTGGTTGTATTATGTGCGCATAAATTTGAACAGAATCCGAATTCATCTCATTGATGGTTTTTAATCCGATATAGTCTTCACTCTTCAGAAATTCAGGCCCATATTCCACCAAGTATGAAGAACCATGAGTAAGGGTTCCTCCTAAATGGCCTGTTAAACCAATTAAAAGTATGGTAATTGTAGAAAATAAAAATTTAAATTTAGCTTTAACTTCTGGTGCTTTAACCTGATAAATAATAACCACCAACATGATCCCCAGTGTAGCAATTCCTAAATACATGTGGTTGTTAAGGGGTTTTATACCATAATCATCGCTCAATGATAACAGCCATCCGGTTAAGGCAGCAATTAAACCAGCTCCAAGGCCTATACTATAAGTTAATATGATGAATTTCCGGGAATTAACAACATTGCGGTATCTCAGTTGAAATAATATTTCAAAAAAATAGCCTAAAATAAAAATGCCAATTGGTAAATGGACAATTAACGGATGGAAACGACCAACAAATAGCTCCCAATCCATTAGCTTAATATTCCTTTTACTAAATTCCCATGAACATCCGTTAATCGAAATCTACGGCCCTGATATTTATAGGTTAGTTTTTCGTGATTTAATCCCATAAGGTGCAATATTGTAGCATTAAGATCATGAACATGGACTTTGTTTTCAAGAATATGATACCCAAACTCATCAGTGGCTCCAAAAGTTAGACCTTTTTTCACTCCGGCTCCAGCCAGTAGCATGGTATAAGCATCGGGATGATGGTCTCTACCAAAATTATCTTTTGTTAATTGACCTTGGGAAAAGCTAGTTCTGCCAAACTCTCCACCCCATATAACCAAGGTATCTTCCAAAAGGCCACGCTGCTTTAGATCCATGATTAAAGCCGCTGAAGCTTGATCGACATCCTTACAGTTTTTTGGAATCTGTTTGGGCAAATTGCTGTGGTGATCCCAGCCACCATGGTATAATTGTACAAAACGTACACCACGTTCAGCCAATCGCCGTGCCAGTAAACAATTGCTGGCAAAAGTTCCGGGCTTTTTACTGTCTTCACCATATAGTTCGTAAATATGATCAGGTTCTCCCTCGGTATTCATGACTTCAGGAACGGAAGTCTGCATACGAAATGCCATTTCATATTGTGACATTTTTGCCTTAATACTTTCATCTTCCCAAGTTAAATAGTTTTGATCCTGCAATTTTTGGAGATGATCAAGTTGTTCTCGTCGTATGGATTCCGTAACACCTGGAGGGTTATTTAAAAACAATACAGGGCTTTTACCACTCCTAAACTGAACACCTTGATGTTCGGTCGGTAAAAAACCGCTTGAAAGTAATCTTGATGAACCCCCTTCATTGCCTTTAGTCATTAAAGCGATGTAATTTGGGAGGTTTTCATTTTCGGAACCGAGGCCATAACTAATCCAAGCCCCTATAGTCGGTCTTCCCGGAATTTCAGAACCTGTATGGGTAAACATTTGAGCTGGTTCGTGCTGTACCGATTCTGTATACATAGAGTTAATCATACATAACTCATCCGTAATTTGTGCCATATAAGGCATGAGGTCACTCATCCACATCCCGCTCTGCCCACGCTGTTTAAATTCATATAGAGGGCGAACGATAGGCTTGGTGGCTTGTGCGGCAACAGACGCTGTTACACGATCTCCCATAACACTATTTGGCAACTCTACACCATGCATTTTTGTTAGAATTGGTTTGTAATCAAAAAGATCCAATTGCGATGGTGCCCCTATCATATTTAGAAAAATAATTCGTTTCGCTTTAGGAGCAAAATGAGATCCTAAAGGCGAATTTAAAGAAGCTCCAAATGCACTTATAGGATTAATAAGAGAAGCCAAAGATATAGCGCCAAGGCCTAAAGTGGACTTACGGAGAAAATCCATCCGACTAATTGGATTGTGGTGATTATGGTCGTCCATATTTGTTATCGTTTCATATAAGTTTCGTCAAAATTGAATATTGTACTTACTACGAGAGCCATAGCAGCCGTTTTTTCTTTGGAAAGCACTTTATCGAAAGGCGTCTCTCCGACGGACAAAATGGAATCTGCCATGGTTGGTTCTTTTTTAAATTGCTCAAGAGACTGCTGGTATTGTTCATTAAGTACAATTAATTGGTCTTTATTAGGTTTAATACCTGTGGAACACCTAAATGCCAATTCAATTTGCTGATTTACATTTTCTGGAAATTGTTTTTGAACTTTTTCCGATAACACCCTGTATGCTTCAACAAACTGTGGATCGTTTAAAAGAGTAAGTGCTTGCAAAGGCGTACTTGTTGTGCTTCTTCTTATAGTACATATTTCTCTTGAAGTTGCATCAAAATTGATCATTGAAGGGTTTGGAGCAAACCGTCTGGAAAAGGTGTATAAACTCCGGCGGTATAAATTCTTTCCTTTGTCTGGTTCATATTTTCCAAGTTTCTTTGAAGCCATGCCTAATTCTTCCCATAGCCCTTCTGGTTGATATGGTTTAACACTAGGGCCTCCTACATCTTGAACAAGTAGGCCACTAGCTTTCAATGTATTATCCCGGATCATTTCAGCAGGCCAACGATACGAAGGGCTTCTCGCTAAATATTTATTTTCCGGATCCATTGCTCTTAAGTCTTCAGGACAATACGACGTTTGCCTGTAAGTATGCGACATAACCATTTGCTTAATGGTATGCCTTAAATCCCAGCCATGTTCCGTAAAATCAACAGCAAGCCAATCTAGTAAATCTGGATGGCTTGGTCGTTCACCCTGACTTCCAAAGTTTTCAGCTGTTTTGACCAATCCCTGACCAAATATCATTTGCCAATACCGGTTAACTGCTACTCGAGGAACAATAGGATTCTTTTCGTCGAAAAGCCATTTGGCAAGTCCCAATCTGTTTTTAGGCAAATCATTACTATATGGAAGTACTTTATTAATCCCACCAGGCTCGACAACCTCTCCATGTTGATTATAAAGACCTTTTTCCAAGACATAAGTCTTTCGGGGCACACTCATATCTTCCATGATCATCAGTTCGTTTGCACTGTCGAGAATCTTACTGATTTTCATTCTCGTTTCACGGATCTTATTTCTTTTTGAATCTAAACTTTTATCTTTTAAGAACCAGTACTCCTTCTTGATTTCTTCAGAATCCTTATTTATTTCGGCCTCTCCTAAAGCGGCTATTTCCCATTTAGATAATTGACGGTCATAGATTTTTATTTCATCAATAGCACCTTGAAACAATCCTAGATCCTCAGTCCATAATCTATTGCTTTTACCAACTACTAAAGGAAGGGAATCGCGCTTCATATCTAGAGTAATTGGAATAATCGACCTTTTTAATTGATCAAAATGGGTTTTTGTTTTTACTTTTTTTCCATTTACAAAAATAGAGATGCCTTTTGCAGATTTGCTACCGTCATAAGTTAATCCTATATGCTGCCATTGATTAGCAGAAATTGTCGTTAAAGAACTTACAGAAATAACCTCATCGGGCAAACGGTGGATAAATCGCACTTTAACATGGTTGGTAGAATCCAATGCCAGTTCCCAACCACGGTGGAATTGTAATATGGTGCCTGAGTTGCCAATAATGGTTTGTGACGACCCTACCGAATCTTTTTCGGTTTTTATCCAAGTGCTAACACTAAAGGGGTCGTAATGTTCAAACTCACCTATTTTGCGAAGTGATATGTTATCATATTCTTCATTAAAATATGCGGCCTTACCATATTTTCCATCGGTAAGTGTAATTTTTAAATTGGCTTCTGCTTCCTTGTTGTTGTCAAGCAATTGCAATTCCTTAAACTCTTTATTTTTTACCTCCTCCTTTTTTTCCTTGTCTTTATTTTTATCGTCCTTGTCTTCTTCCTTTTTCTTTTTCTTGATTTCTTTTTTGTAAAATTTTAGGGTATTGAACGGATAATATCCAATAGGATCTGAAACCGAAACTTTTGGCAGTGGCTTGTTATAACTTGAAGAAGCTATTTTTTCTAGATTTCCAAGTTCTTTTTCTTCAACCTCAAGCAATTCCATATAAGTGTTGATCTGGGATTTCTCTTTGTCACTTAGAAGAACAAGTGTCGGTGCTCGGTCAGAATCTACTGGTGCCAAACCATATTCCATGGTGTTGTTGAAAAAAGCGGACATTTGATAAAATTCCTTTTGCGTAATGGGATCAAATTTATGATCATGGCATTTAGCACATTCAACTGTGAGCCCAAGAAGTGCTGTTCCTGCAACTCCAGCTCTTTCGTTGACATATTCAACTCGGAACTCTTCCGGGATGGAACCCCCAGAACCTTCTAAAGGATTCATTCTTACAAAAGCAGTTGCTATTTTGGACTGTTCGTCAGCGTTAGGAATAAGATCACCAGCAAGCTGATGAGTAACAAACTTATCATATGGCATGTTATTTTTAAAGGCCTTAATCACCCAATCTCTAAATGGCCATGAAGTACGGTAGCCATCAAATGAAATACCATGTGAGTCGGAATAACGTGATACATCCATCCATTCTTGGGTCAGGCGTTCGGCACAGGCATCACTTTTCAATAAACGATCCACTACCTTTTCGTAAGCGTCTTCAGAATTATCATTTAAAAAGGTATCAATATCTTCAACGGTTGGTGGTAAACCGGTAAGGTCCATAGTCACTCTCCTAATAAGGTGCTCTTTATCTGTTTGGGGAGATGGTTTTAGACCGAGTTGCAATAAATTATTTTGAATGTAACTATCTATTTCATTGTAACGTGTCCATTCATTGTTAAGCTCAGGAACTTTAGGATTTAATAGGGCGAGAAATGACCAATGCTCTTTCCATTCAGCGTCTTGCTCTATCCATTTGGCAATCATGGCAATTTCACGGTCAGATAACTTGAGTTCTGAATCTGGTGGGGGCATCATGACATTAGGATCATTACTAAGCAGGCGATGTATGGCTTCGCTTTTACTCAAATTGTTCTTAACAAAAGCGCGATTTCCAGAAGCCAATTTTTTAAACGCCTCCTCTTCTATATCAAGTCTTAACCCCGCCTTTCTAGTATTGTCATCGGGACCGTGACATGTATAACACCGATCCGATAGAATAGGCTTGATATGAAAATTATAGTCTACAATTTCTGGCAAAGACTCATAAGCACTTGTAATTTCCTTGGGCAAAATACCGGAACACCCTAATGTTAATAATAGAATAAATAAGGGAAAAGATAACTTTGATCCTCGAGATTGAGAAAATAATTTGAAATCCAAATGTTTGATAGTTAGTTCTTTGAAAGATAGTTTTTTTTTTACAATTTTTAAATTAATCAGGATTTTAATTTAGTAGTAAGGTTTTTTGCCTTCATAAAATAGATCTATTAATCAAGGTAATATGGCCAGTAGACAATTATTAGTTTATTGATGATTGATTTTTATAATATTTGGTTCGAGCCTTTGAGAGGAGGCAAAAATTAAAAGCCTCTACAGAAATGTAGAGGCTTTTTGTATTGTTTTGCTTTTTACTGAATTCAAATAATGAATTCATCAAAATCATCCATTTAATTTAAAAGCAGTTTCTCAGAGAATATATTGCCCGTAGTGTCTTTCACCAAGATGAAATAAAGGCCTGTGTTATGATTTCTAAGATTTATTTCTGTTTCATTGGTATCCAAATTCCAGACACTCTGTATCAATTGACCAGTCGTATTATAAATTTTATAAGATGCCATAGAGGCTGATGATCTTAACCTAATATATCCAGTGGATGGATTAGGGAATAAGACGATTGTGGATGTTGAAACCTCATCTATTGATAATGAATTGGCATAGTAAATATCCAAGTTGCTATCTGCTGCGAGGCTAGCTTCAGGAACAGATGGTGTTGCGCTTTGATTATTATAATAAACCCCAACATCTGTTAAAGTAGTTTGATTGGCGTCTGTGTAATAATCTGCAACTCCCGAATTGGGCTGATACCAACAGTATCTTTCAACGTAATCCAGGGTTTCTAAATATGGCAAGGCCAACTGCATAAACGCATAATTAGTAGCTGTACTTCTATTAGGATTGGCATTAAATTCAGTGATCCAAATTGGTAAACCATATAAATCATAAACGCGTTGCAGATAATTTTTAAATCGATTAAATACATTTTCAGGATTTGCATTTGGTGAGCTTGCAGGGTTTGATCCCCAGTCATACCAGTGTACTCCAATAACGTCAATTCTTATGTCCTGTGCATTGGCTTTGTCGTGAAACTCTTTAAGCCAGCCAAAAGGAGCGTTTTCCGTGCAACTGGGCGATACCAGCCGTAAACCTGTTTTCATTAAATTTTTATAGGTGCTTACGGCTACATCTGTATCACAAAGGTTATTATATTGTCCGGACTGTTTATCGCATTGGTCTGATTCATTAAAGGCCAGTACATGAGTAACCTTATACTTTGATTTGTAATTAGTAATATCAGCGTCATCATTTGCACCGCCATATCCCCAGGACATTGGGGCGTATTCCCTTGGTAAATTTGAATTATTCCCATTGCCCCAATTGTAATACCAGCTATGGTCTATACCATCGTAAACGCCACCCACTCCTTTTTTGGTGACCCAATTCCAGGGCACAACTCTAATAAAAGAAATATCATTTGCGAGATACGAAGGCAGTTCATTAATAATAAGATCTTCTTCTGAGGCTATATAATTTTTACTCTTGCCTGTGCCGTCTTCCAGTATGGCGAAGGTAGCCATATAGCCCTTTTTCAAAACGAATGACTCTATATTATCATTCATATTGTTTGGAATTCCAGTTCCGTTATGTACGACATCCGTTGTTATACCAGACGAAGTTCCACCTAAAAAGGTGTTGTTATAAACTGAAAGGGCATTTGCTGTTAATTGGTTGCCTCGAATAATAGTGCCATTGGAATAATAATTATCTAACCTGAGATTGGATTGGTATACTGCGGCTGAACTATTAATAGCAAATTGACTAAGATGATCATTTAATATTTCTGAAGGCTTTTTACTCAATGTTCTGATCCAACCAACATCAGAAGTGAAGTTTACAGACACATTATTTTGAAGCGGACTAGTGTCACTTAGAGTCAAATAGGCGTCGCCGTTAATAACTAGACTGCCTGAGGAAATTGCATTGGCCTTTAAAGAGGAATTGGTTATAGAAAGGGTTCCTGTCCCTAAATTTATTACTCCGGTTGCAACGATCTCAGTAAGTCCGGCATCACTAATTTGTAAATTTATATTTATGGCTTGGTTCGGATCTATGGTTCCTGCAGAAGGTGGAAGATTCGTGCTAGAATTTTGCCAGTTTTCTTCATCAAAGAAATCACTGTTGGACGCATTTCCAGTCCATGCTAAATCCTGTGAATTAACACTTAAAGTGCTTACTAAAATCAGGAAGGTTAAAAGTTCATTTCTCATAAGAATGTTGATAAAGTTGGTTTTAAGGCTGGTGGTAAATGTAGAATATTATCCATTTTAATTAAGGGGATAATCCGCCCAAATACAGGTAATTAAGAAGTCATAGTATACCCAAGATTTGAAGTTATGGAAAAAGGGAAGAAGCTTTTTATGTTGCAAATTTTCTTTTAAATTTTCAATATATTTATAGATCAACTAAAAAATTCGTTGTGAAAGTATTTACCGCCATCTTGTTAATGATGACTCCCATCCTAAGTCTATCTCAAAATTCAGATTAAGAAATACACTCCTTCAAAGATGAGGGAACCAAAGCACCTAACACCTATTATATTTGTGAGGCATGGTTAAGTTCCTTGGTTCATGCAGATGGAGATAGAGATATTAATTACAACATTACAAAAGCAACTTTTAAAGCTAATTCTACTTTAGATTGGCATAAACACTACGCCTCAAGTTCTGATCGTTGTTGAAGGTAAGGGGTATTATCAGTAAAGAGGGAAGGAACCTATCATAATGAAAGCAGGGGATGTTATTACTTGTGATAAGGAAACAGAACATTGGCACGCATCGTTCAAAGAAAACGATGTGACTTACTTAGCATTATATGGAGGAACCGAACCAACAACCTGGACGGAAGTTCTCTCTTTGGAATGTTATGACAGCGTGGCTGAAAAGTTGAATGTAAAGTAAAAATTTGAATTTCAATTAAGTAAAACTTAAAACCAAGATTTTAACATATAGAAATGAATAGAATTAGGTAAAAAACATCTTTTTTATTTTAAAGATGATATCTACAGATTGTAGAATTTCTAAATAAGCGCCAAAAACATAAAAATAAATTACGTCAAAAGCTTAATTTGTTATCAATTCAATAAAAAATTGACAATAAAGATATTGAAAACCAAAAATTTTAACAATTAACACAGGTATTTGTCAAATATATTGTAACCTAAACATTTGTTAATAATTATTCTCTAAATTTAGTTTATTTTTACTTCTTCTCCCCTACGAATTTCTAATACTGTTGAAAAGATATACGCTTTTAAAAGCATAGTTCTTTTTAATTAATTTTTTAAACGAGGTACAGTCAAGTAATTGATTTTACCACCATTATTAATTAATCTATAACTCCCTCGTTATGAATAATAATTATGCTTTTACAAAGTGCGTTGTGCTTATACTGTTCGGTGTATGCTTTTCATTAAACACATTCGCCCAGAAGAGCAAGGATATAGAACCCGTTCTTTATTGTGTTAAAGATATAGGGAATGGCCTGTATCAGGCTACCTTCAGTTATGATAACCCTACAAATAAAGAGGTTGTTCTGGATGAATCATTAAGTATTATAAAAACTAACAACGGCAAAAAAGTTGCTAAAGGTCTCAATAAATTTAAGCCCGGAACAAACGAAAAAGTGTTCACCAAAGAATTTGGAGCTCACGACATAGTAGAATGGACCATTATCAGTAATGGGAACACCCATACTGTTTATGCGAATGCTAATTCCGCAAAGTGCAGCCCAGAAGATGGATTTATATTTCCGGTGGTTGGAAATAACGGTAAATCGTTTAATTTAATTGGTCAGGAATTATCGGCCTTGTGTGATAATGTTGCCGGCGATATACCTTCTTCAGTTATTTTTCAGGTTAATTCAGGAAAGGTTTTAATTGAAATCGTTCCCAAAGCGAATAAAATGCAAGAGGTTCTTAATCTATTGCGTGGTGCGCCTTTTAATATTCCTGATGCTGATTTTTTATTTGATATTACAAAATACGCCAATTTGGCGTCCATTGATGTGTATTTTAACACCTTTGATTTATGCGCTTTAAACAGTTACGATAACATTATAAATTTTGCCAGACCAGTTTATCCCGCATACAATAATGCTGGAGGCGTGATGACTCAGGGAGACGGCGCACAAAAGTCGGATGCCGTTCGAGAGTCATTTAGGTTAATTGATAGTGAAGGTAATATTCTCCCCGTAGACGGAACCGGTGTTAAAATAGGGGTGCTATCAGATAGTTACGATATGGCGCTTGGAGCACCGGCTTATGCGGCCATTGATGTTGCTAATGGCGAATTACCTGGTAATGTTGAGGTATTAAAGGATAATGAATACAAAGCAACCGATGAAGGCCGCGCTATGTTGCAACTCATCCATGATGTGGCGCCGGGTACCTCTCTGGCATTTCATTCGGCAACAGCTTCTCCCAGAGAATTTGAGCTGGGGTTTAAAGCCCTTGCACTTGCCGGTTGCGATATTATTGTTGATGATATAACATTTATTACCGAGCCCTTCTTTGGTGAAGGACGCATATCCGAAGAAATAAATACGTTTTCAGGTACGCCGGGAAATTTTCATTATACATCAGCAGGAAATATTGCCAATAAAGGATTTCAAGCTATTTTTAATTCATCTTCCACGACGCCTTTAACTAATTTTATTCCTTCAGGTAGCCCAACCAGAGCCCATGTTTTTGGAGTGAATGCTGATGGCAGTGAAGATTATTTTCAAAAAATAAGTGTTGTTCCGGGAACCTATTTAATTGCCTTGCAATGGAAGGAGGATGCTGCTTCTCAAGAAAATGAACTTGGAGCAAACAACGATCTGGATATTTATGTGGTTGATAACGCAGGCCGTTTACTGGTTGGAAACAATCGGGTTAATTTTAATGGAGATCCTACAGAGATCATTGTATTTAAATCTACTGGAACGGGAGATGCCAATATTATAATTACCAGTGCGAACGGAGCATCAAATATCCCTTTCAGATACATTGCCTTTAAAACCAATGCTGATGATGGTGCGCCTAACGGACTTCTATTTTCGGAGTATTTTGGTAATGGTGCTCCAACGGTAAGTGGGCATGCTATGACGAATGTATCGGTTACAGTTGGTGCCGTTGATTACCGTTATGCTGATAATCCTATAGCGGAGTCTTTCTCTAGTTATGGTGGCCTTTTGAAGGACGGTACTTTCCTCGATATTGATATGTATGCGCCAGATGGCGGAAACACAGCATCTACAACCGTGGGCCAATTAGCTACTTGTGATACTTGTGATAAAGATGATAAACTTAATTTTTATGGAACCTCAGCCGCTGCGCCTCATGCAGCAGCAGCCATGGCATTATTAAAACCGGCGTTACCCTATTGGTATCCTGATGGATCTGGTGGCTCAACGTTTACAACTCTTGAAGCACTCAATACATTCAAGAATTCTGGTACTACATTTACTACCAGAGATGGTTCCTTAGGTCAATTCCTAAATG
This sequence comes from Gaetbulibacter sp. M240, assembly GCF_043876815.1. NCBI lineage: Bacteria > Pseudomonadati > Bacteroidota > Flavobacteriia > Flavobacteriales > Flavobacteriaceae > Gaetbulibacter > Gaetbulibacter sp. M240. Next base: position 36,118 of record NZ_JBAWKA010000007.1, on the reverse strand, counting down.
CTTTAAATGCATTTAAGAGTCTGGCTGCACAAACTGCAAAAATAACCTCATTGACTGTTTTAAATGGAAACCCAGGTGCCGAACCCATAACACTTTCTATTATCGGAGATTATTTCCCAACCAAAGATACCGACCCATATCCCTCAAAACTTTATTTTGACGGACAGGAAATTATTGATTTTGAAGTGGTATCCGATTCTCAAATAATTGCAACTATTCCTGCGTTTACTGGAAATCCAGATCTGCAGATTTATACCGAAGCAAAGCCAGGAACCCAGGGTAATGGAGGATTTTCAGATCCGGTTAAAATATTACCTGATGGCACAATAGCCATCAATATAGTTCCAGATAATTCCGTTTACGAGTATGGGCAGGATATAAGCTTAACCTATCAGGTAGATGGGTTACCCCCGGAGGTTGTAGACCCCACGCTTTCCTATCCCGAAATAATGGCTTCTTTAGGTTTTCCAAGTGTAAAATTAAGTTCCGGGGCAGACGCAAAACTTGCTGAAGGCGGTTACCCTATTGTCTTTGATTATGTGATTAAACCGTCATTTGAAACCGAGTTATCGCAAGAACTTGCCAATACATATAAGGTCAACTTCATATCAGGATATATAAATCCTGATCCGGACATTGGAAAGGTAGGTTACTTGACAGTTACTAAAAAGGATCTGGACATCACTATCCCAACGGATTTGATCTATACTTATGGAGATCCTATTGATTTTTTATTTAATTATGATTTTGATGGTACCGGAATTTCAAATATCGATGCCTTCAAGAGTTTAATTCAACAAACGCACGCCAGTGATTTTAAAGATGGTATCCCAAATAAATTTGAAGCTCTCGTAAGTAAATTCGAGGCTCTCGTGAGTAACTACGATATGAGCTTTTTAAACGGAGGTAGCTGGACTGCTACGGGGCGTACTATTCAAAATAAATTTGAGGCTCTTGTCAGTGGTATGAATGTGATTAATTTGTATAATGAGAATTTTATAAATTACATTTCGGCACGAGAAGCATTTGATAATGGAACTACCAATAAATTTGAAGCTCTGGTAAGCAAATTTGAAGCGCTGGTAAGTGCCGAGGACCTGTTTGCCGGGGATGTATTAATTGGAATTGAAAATAAATTTGAAGCTCTTGTTAGTAAATTTGAAGCCTTGGTTAGTGCAGATAATACCGACAGACCATATGAGCAATATGCCCAGGTATTTTCTATAGTTGATGCAGAAGATGCTCCACCTGAAGATGGCTCTGATCCCGATCGATCTATATCTGAAATCTATGCCTTAAATATGATCACAGGAATTGATGTAACACATCCCGAAGAGGACAGCCATTATATATATCCCGGAGCCTTTCTGAACGAAATGTCGGCGAACTTCAATATAATTTATAGCGCCGGTCTGATGCGCATAAATCCAAGAGATTTAAATGTTAAAACCAGAAATTTAACAGTAGCCTATGGCGAACCTGTTACAGAGGCGATCTTGTTAGACCGAACTACTTTTGAGGGATGGGCATTTGAAGGGGATGCTCAGGAATCTGTGGAAACAGTCTTTCCTGATGGGGTTCCATTTTATTTTGTTAAGGATGGCATTGAATATGAATTGTCTGACTTAAAAGCATTAGGAGACTACACCATGAAGATCAGAGATCCTCATAACTATGCAATAAGCAGCACACATGATACGAATTATGGCACTTTAAGCATTACAAAGGCCACACTAAATCTGACTATTTCTCCGGATGACCTTATTGTAAGTCAGGGTACTATCCCGGAATTAATATTTGATTTTGAAGGTTTTGTATATGACGAAAATGAATCTACTGTATTCCCTGAAGGCATTCCATATTACTTAGTTGATGAATATGGTACAACATATAACAACACCAATGTCCCCGGAGCCTATTATGTGGAGTTGGATGACACAGAAAATTATATAATTGTTTATAATGAAACCCATTTATTTGTGAATCCTGCTGATGAAAATGCAAGAAGAGTGCGATCTTATTCCGATTGTGTACGCTATGATCCCTCTGCGACAAATGGCATGCCCTATACTTCGGTATTCAGGTATGAGAATGATAACGATTTTCCGGTATATGTGAATGTAGGCCCGGAAAATTTTTTAACAGGAACAGCTTTTAGTGGTCAATTGCCAACGGTATTCATGCCGGGAAGTGGGACCTTCGAAATTAAATTTGACGGAAACCAATTAATTTGGAGTTTAACCACGTTCGAAGGAACTCATAAAAGCTCTGTATCCTCCTCTTCAACCAGTGAAAGTGGTACCTGCGATGCCAAGCTTGATGGTGCTTATACCCTATATCCAAATCCGGTATTAACAACCTTGTATGTAAAACAGAATACACTGGAAACTGGTGCTCGTGTTCAGGTTTTCGATATGTATGGATATTTGAAAATTGATGCCGGAGGTTTTCCCTCACCATTAGCTACCGTAGAAATAGACATGATGCAAATGGCATCAGGATTTTATGTGGTTCGAATTACAAGTGATTCTGATATAAGAACCTACAGCATAATAAAAGAGTGATCGATTTATGAATTTCACCCTAAGACAATATTTTATTTTTATTCTGATATTCGTAAACGCCCAGTTAGGGTTTACTCAATCCCAATCGATTGATAGTTTAAAAGCGATTGCTTCAAAAGGGGTAAAGGATACGGTAACAGTAAATGCTCTTAATGCTTTGAGCAATTCCGTTTTAATAACTGAGGGTATTCCCAACTCGTTAATTTATGCTCAAAAAGCGTTTGATCTTGCCAAGGGTTTAAATTACAAAAAGGGAGAGGCCTATGCTTTAAAGAATATTGGTTTGGGAAATTATTACCAAAGCAATTATTTAAAAGTTCTCGATTTTTGGACAGAATCCTTACGCGTATTTGAGTCTATCAAGGATACTACCGGTATCGCTAACCTATCAAATAACCTTGGTGCGGTTTATTATAGTCAGGGTTTTAATGCTAAAGCATTAGGGTATTACTTAAGGGCCTTAAGCATAGCAGAAAAAAAAGAGGATTATCCTAATATTGCCCAAACAGTACTCAATATTGGGGGGGTTTACGCCGAAATGAATAATTTTGAAAAAGCTTTAGAATATTATAAAAAATTTGTAGAATTTAAATCAAGGGTAAATAACCCAAAATTAGAACTCGGTTATTTGTTAGGTGTTGGTGAAGTTTATTTTAAACAGGCTCAGTTTGATCAAGCATTGAATTATTACCAGGCAGCTCTGAATATTAATACCATTAAAACAGCCCGACCTGGAAACCTGATTAAACTAAGTAAGGTCTTTTTAAAGAAGGGGGAGAAACAGAAGGCTATAAAATATTTGAATGAGGCCTATGAGTTGGCCCGATTCAACGATCAAAAACTACTTGAGGTTCAAGCACTCGAGGGTCTGGGCGAAATTTATAAGAACAGTAACTTTAGTGCCTCAATAAATGCATTTAAAGAAGCTGAAGAATTAGCCAAGGAGATTGAAGCTAATGACGAATTAGTAAATATATATAACGGGATGTCCTCGGCATATGCCTTGCAGAAGGACTTTAAAAATGCTTTCAGCTATAAACAACTTTACACTTCCAAAAAAGATTCCCTTTTCAATTCAAAAACCGTTGATAAAATACGCGGATTACAATTTGATTATGATCTGGAAAAAAAAGAGAACAAAATCCAACTTTTAGAAAAGGAGTCACAAATTCAATCTTTAACGGAAAAGAAGCAACAGTACATTATCTATGCTTCAGGCTTTGCTATTTTCCTGATTATTATTCTGGCAATTGGCTTGTATAGACGCTATTACTATGTGCGAAAGACTAATTACATTATTGAAGAACAAAAGAATATTTCTGATAGTTTATTACACAATATTTTACCTGAAGAAACAGCTACAGAGCTAAAACAAAATGGAAAGGTTCAAGCCAAAAAATTTGATTCTGTTACTGTGATGTTTACTGATTTTATAGGGTTTACAAAATATTCTGCCCAATTAACTCCGGAAGAACTTGTAAACAGTGTAGGGTATTATTTTTCAGAATTCGACCAGATTATGCAAAAGTACGGTCTTGAAAAGATCAAAACTATTGGGGATGCCTATATGTGTGCCGGTGGGCTTCCTTTTCCGAATAACGACCATCCTTTTAAAATGATTTTGGCAGCTTTTGAAATCACTAAATTTATAGAGGATTCTTTCCAAAATAAAGAGCTCACAGGCTTTGATATCCGTATAGGTATTAATACGGGTCCCATAGTTGCCGGAGTGGTGGGGATTCATAAGTTTGCCTATGATATTTGGGGCGATACGGTTAATGTCGCTTCTCGGATGGAAACACAATCGGCTGCAAGACAGATAAATATTTCCGAAAACACCTATCAATTAGTTAAAGATGTTTTTTACTGTAAATACAGGGGAGAAATTGAAGTTAAAAACAGAGGTATGATGAAAATGTATTTTGTTGAAGGCATTAAGGATCAAACTTTTTTAGATCAACTGGAATATGTCAATAAGCTCTAAATTTTTTTATCGTACATTTATGTTAAATAAATCTTAAAGGATGGAAGAAAAGAATGAATCCAATGAGCTTATAAATGATCCAAATAATTATTGGGAACAATTGGAACGTTTAGAAAAATTGATTAGAGCTTCCGAAATAAAAGCTGGTATTATTTTTTCTTTCCATAGTTTAGTTTTGGGTCTTATCTTTGATCGTTTCGATCGTTTTGAGCCCATTTTAACCTCTAGTTACATAGCTATTATTCTTTCTGTTTTATGGTTCATTAGCGTTTTAATTTCAATCTTTTACTGCTTTATATGCTTTAAACCCCAAATTGAGATGAAATATGATAAGAACGTTTTCTTTTTTGGAGATGCGGCAAATGCCTTTGGAGGTATTAAAGAATACACTAAAAAATTAATAGATGTTTGTACTGATGAGAAAAAATTATTTCAACAATTAGCAGAACAAATTCATGTTGAATGCGTTATTATTGACGCCAAATTCAGGTCGATCCGAAAGTCCATGAATTATTTTGGTTTAAGCATTATTTTTTTCATTTCCGTCATGATCTACTGGGTAATAAAACCAATTTAAGCTAAGCACTCAATACAAATTATTAAGATGAATAGATATATAAGACTTCGGCAAAAAGCATTGGAAATTCTCAACACAGAATTACCTGAAGAACTGTATTACCATGATATCGGACATATTTTAGATGTTCTTTACGTTGTAAACCGGTATATCCGCAGACATGAAATAGATAAAATTAATGGAAATTTGCTACGTATAGGTGCATTGCTTCACGATATTGGCTTTACGCGTACAAAAATTGAGCATGAAGCTAAAGGTGCGGAAATAGCCAAGGAATTAATGCCTCAGTTTGGCTATACTGAAGAAGAGATCAAAATTGTTCAGGACTTAATAATGGCCACCAAAATTCCGCAATCTCCTAAAACGGAAATGGAGCGAATTATTTGTGATGCTGATCTGGATTATCTTGGCAGGCGAGACTTTTATGATATTGGCGAAAAACTGTACAAAGAATTAAAGTTCGCGGGAGTAGTTGATAATCAAGACGACTGGAATAAACTGCAAATAAAATTTTTAACCTCGCACTCATATCACACTGAGTTTGCTAAAACAAATAGGCAGCCAAATAAAGAGAAGCGAATCGAGGAGTTAAAGGCTTTATTCGAAGACTAAACTTCTAGTTTTAATTTTAGAATTAAATACTCTTAAATCCATTTTAAAACCCTCATTCTGATTTGTTTGATTTTTCCTTAAGATACGCATCGATGAGTTCTTTTGTGTTCTGGATAGGACCCATAACAAACTTTAGGTCGAATAGGTTAAAGTATTTCGTCTCTTTTGAAATGTCTAGTAAAAGCTGGAAATCAGGGTCGGTTTTTAAAGCTTCAAAATCCTTGGGATAATAGTATCTTTCAGGTGAAATTAAATCTCCTATATCATCACTTATTTTAATGGCTTTGAAATAGGTCATGAGCTTTGGTTTCAAATGCTCATAAGTTGCATTTTTGGTTGTTTTTTCGCGTTCCTTTAAAAAACTATAATGCATTTCATAGAGGTTGGTTATGGTCTTTCTAATCGAATCTTCAGCCAGTATTTGAAAACCCAGATTTGATAGGTTTTTATAACCACTAAACTTTAAGGTGTATGTGGTATTAAATGCGAGTTGACCAAATTTTAATGCCAGAGAATCTGTTATGAGTTGGTTAGAAGCTAAGGCCCGTTTTATCCTTTCTATACTTTTAAGCCCTTCTTGATTTAAGTTGACATCATTTTGAAGCGAGCGCATATCGTCAGCAAGATCCTCAGAAATTTCGTTTAGGACCCGAGTTTCTAATTCCGAAATTTTTCTTTTTTCATTCCAATTATTAATGTTTAAGGCGATTAAAATTCCAATAACTACTAGAATTATTTCACCTATCGCATATAGTAAATACTTGCTAAAGCGGTTTTCAGTTAGAAGTTTTCTACGAATGGTATTAAATAGTTTTGCCATGGTTGTGTAACAAATATAGGAAAGTTCTTGTTACATGAGAGGGCGGTAACCTGATACTACTTTGTTTCTTTCAAATGTTATTGTCTTTTGTTGAAAGCAGCCACTTAACACGATCATAGGAGATTATGTAATGAAGTATAAGAACACCGCCAAAAGCAAAGCCAAACTTCGTATAATCGAGGTTAAAGAGTGCCCAAACAGCAAGTCCAAACAAACACAATTCTATTAATAAACGGAGGTATCCAGGAACAATAACCGGAGCTTTACCAGATCTGCTCGGATCGTTAGGAACATTAAATATTCCCCAAATCAAAGAAAAGGTTACCGGAAGTCCTCCGGCTAAAAAATATTGATACCTTTCTGAGCCGTAGTCCCAACCCCATAATCCAAGAGCAACCAAGGCTATTATTTCCAGCATGAAGCGAAGGGCTAAGTTAAGCGGATGTGCTCCCATAATATTTCCCTAGTATTTTTATTCCTCAAAACCATAGTCTCTTTCTACTTTGGCAATTCGCAATTTATATTTGCTGTACCAAATGGCTTTTCCTTTTTTTTGAGCAATCACATGTTCTGTATGCTGTTTCCAGCTTCTTATGGATTCCAGATCTTTCCAGTAAGACACGGTAATACCCATTTGGGTTCTTGCACTTTCTATACCTAAATAGCCTTTTTGTTTTTGGGCCAATTCCTCCATGAGCGCCGCCATGTCAGAATATCCACGATCACCCTCGGTACGGATGGTGCTAAAAATCACGGCGTAATAGGGTGGTTCCGGGGTATGAGCAATCATGGGATTTAATATTTTGAATTAAATCAGGTTTTTTCGGTGTTATAAAGATAGCCTAATTTCTAAATTTTTTAAGGTTCCCTTTTTGCTTATTTTAACCCTTAATTGATAAACTGTCAACAGTGTTTTCTAAAATTCTTATTTACATAAAAACGGTTACTTTGGTATAGAATCCATGGCAGGAGGTAATTCCATAGGTGTAGTTGGGGTGGGGGCGTCCCAAACAATTTTCCAATCGTCATTGATGCGTTCCCATACGGCCACGTAATTACCTTTATCATCCATAGCAGGTATAAGAGATTTTTGGTTAGGACTAAATGTTAGAATATAGGAGCCATACTCTACAGCAAGATCACCACTGGCTTTTACATCGTTGGTTTTTAAATCAAAGTTCCAGGTTCCCATTTGAGTATTTTCTTTCCAGACTTTTTTAAAATTTTCAACACCCATAATTGGTGGCTGGTGTGGAGGCATTTGAATACAATCGTCTGCAAAATGGGCGGCTACCGAATCAATCATACCCTGGGCATACCAGGTTTGTAATTTGGAATTTTTGGTTTCAATGATTTCTTTGATCGTATTGGAATATTCTGTTCCGGATTCAATTTTAGTCTCCTGACAACTCCACAAAGAGATAAAGATCACAGTTAAAAACAGTTTTGGTAAATGATGTTTTTTCATTGGTAATTTTAATTTTAAAAATTAGCTGTATTGTTATAACGTTGATTTACAATATAGTATAAAAATAAAAAAAATTCAATGGAAACAAATAATCGTATATTCTTATTTACCTAATTAATGAAATTTTTGGTTTAGTAGTCTGAAAATATATTCAATCACCAGAATTAGTCTTTGGCACCGGAATTCAAACCTTCCAACCAATCTACAAGACGATCGGTCCAGGTCTGCAAATACCCATTCTTTAAAGCCAAACCAAAACCATGACCACCTTCAGGATAAATATGTATTTCAGCAGATACACCGTTTTTTTGTAAAGCTTCATAAAATAGAATACTGTTGATTACGGGAACACTTGAATCATTTGAGGCATGAACAAGAAAAGTGGGTGGGGTGTTGGCGTCTATCTTAGTTTCATTGGAATAAAAATCAATTAATTCCGGAGTGGGTGTATTTCCCAATAAATTACGTCGTGAGCCTTTGTGGGCATGAGGATCTTTCATGGTGATCACTGCATAAGCTAAAGCCAAAAAATCGGGGCGGGCACTAATGGAATCCATGGCGCTCGCAGCCTTGTACACTTCACGATCGTAATGAGTTCCCAGAGTAGACGCTAAATGGCCTCCGGCAGAAAAACCCATGATTCCAATTTTATTCGGATTTATATCATATTTATTCGCATTAAAGCGAATGTATCTAATAGCACGCTGAGCATCCTGAAGCGGTGCCTGATGCCGTATAACAAGTGATTTTGAATCGGGTAAACGGTACTTCAGCACGAAAGTAGCAATACCTTTTGAATTTAAAAATTTAGCAAAGTCCGTACCCTCGAAGTGGTAACTTAAATTGCGATATCCGCCTCCTGGACAAATAATCATAGCCATGCCGTTACGCATTCCTTTTGATGGTAAATACACCTCGAGCGTTGGATCCTGAACATTAAAAATGCGTAGTTTATCTGTTACTTCATCTAACTGTACCTCTTCTGATTCTCTTTGATTTGGGATGTTTTCCGTCCAAAGTTTTATGATGTTTTGGCCATAATTGAATTGAACAGCGAAAAGGAAACTTAGATAAATAAAAAAGAATTTCATGTTATTTTTTGCCACAAGTTACATTATAAAAGTGAAAATAAAACGCCCTGAAATCAAAAACGGAGATCACAGGACGTTAAAACTAAACTCGGTACTAAAAGTTTTATCACCTTTTTGTCTAGGTGATGGTTTATGTATTTTTAGAAATTTTCAGCTCTTTTTCTTTTCAAAGTCAGACTTATTAATCCAACCGGCTTTTACATCTTCCCCATTCATATATTTCTCATAAAAATGGGCATTTCGGTCTGGTGGATAATTGTCGAATATGAAGCCATTCCCAAACATTCTAGGGTCATTTTGGGCTTTTAATTCTGATTCTAATAAGCTTTTTAATTGCGCTTTGATGCTTTGAAATTCTTCATTTTCTGCCAAATTGATCAAACAATTTTCGTCTTTACTAATTTGAAATAATTCTTCTTTTGGATGTTTTCCAAAATTTAAATCCCAATACCCCGTGTTTGTACCACTTCGGTTAAGTTCCAGGATTTCAGTTTTGGTTGGGCTCCCATCGGTATTTGTATAACCTGTTTCTGGATTTCCGGCCGGCCATCGATCATTCTCGTAATTTAATAGATACATAAATCCTTCTTTCACAATGCCTCTAACAGGATAGCCTACGTCATTGGGTCTTCCCACATCATGTCTTTCCTGTCCAAGAAGGACATAATCTTGCTCCGGTTGAATAAGATCTTCCTTATCAGAATCAAAAAATTGTTTTAAACTTTTTCCCTGAACAGGGTGCATGCCAATTTCTTTTGCATCATATCCCGCCAAATCTATGAATGTGGCTGCAAAATCGGCAAAAGTCACATAATCTTCAATTTTTCTCCCGGGGTTTTTAATACCATTTTTCCACATAATGGCAAGCGGTAAATGATTAGAATGCTCATAACTTAATCCTTTTACTCGTGGAAAAGGCATACCGTTATCGGATGTCACAACGATAATAGTGTTGTCCAATTCTCCTCTCTCTTTTAAAACCGTGAGCATGGCATTCAACTGTTTGTCAAAATATTCGAGCTCAAAAGCATAATCTAAAACATCGTTTTTCACCACCTCTGATTGTGGCCAATACGGGAAAACGGAATCTAATTGAGATAATTTTTTATTACCAACACTTACGCCTGTACCATACTCGTAACTTCTGTGAGGTTCATGCCCGCCATACCAGAAGCAGAATGGTTCATTAGGATTTTTTTGATCCAAGAAACTCCTGAAGTTTTCAACGTAGTCAACGTTAGAGATTCCTTTGGTTGGTGGTTCCGTTTTTAATTTATTATAGGCTTTTACAAGGAGTTCCCTTTTGCTGCCATCCTCATTCAAAGAGGTTCCGGGAGCCCAACCTTTACCTGTATAACCTACATGGTATCCTTTTTCAGAAAGAGCTTCAGGATACGTTTTGAATTTGGTTGGGAAATAAGCTAGATGGTTAGCAGCTTCTTCAAGTTGCCAGGTATTTCTTCCGGTTAAAATAATGGATCTGGAAGGGCCGCATTTTGCATTTGGGGTATAGGCATTATTAAAGAGTAAACCTTGACCCGCAATGCTATCGAAGGCAGGTGTATTAATCCAATCTGTACCGTAAGCACTCATATGTTTCCAGGTGGCGTCATCGGCTAGGCAAAATAGAATATTTGGCTTTTTTACGGGTTCTGTTTCTTTTGACTGACAGGCGAATAAAATACTACTACCTAATGCTAAAGAAAGCACAGTAAAATAAAATTTTAAGTTCTTCATAAAATAGAAAATGATTTAATTTCTACTGTTCCACTTAGTTCTCGAAAACCAAGTTTGTATTGTTGTTTTTTAATAGAATTTCATATTCATCAGAAAGGTCCTTTAGATTTCTAATGAATTTGTTTCCTGTTATAACAGTATTTACTGTGCACTCAATAGACAAGGCCCTTTTGTTATAAAGGAAGGTGTTATTTGTGATTTTAATATTTTCTAATCCTTGCCAGTCTGCAGTTGCAACACCACTCCATTTTCCTTTCGCCTCGGGGTTTTTTAATTTTGTAACTCTTAAACGCACCGCTGCGGCATTATAGTCTTTAAAATAAGTATCGTCATAGCCACAGTTATCAAAGATATTTTGATTAATGGTAATATTATGAGACACGAAACCTTCACCCCAATCAACCCCATTGTTCATAGAAATAGCACATTGGCTGAGGTTTTTAAATAAATTACGCTCAATGATACCATAGGAACTCTGTAATAAAATACCATATCGCCGTGCATTTCTGAAGGTATTGTTTCTAATAACGAAAGATTCGTTTGATTCCGTATCAATATAGGCAATATCATGCTTTTTTGTATCGCCTACCTGCAAGGTTTCTTCCAAGGGTTTATCTAGCGTTATTTGCACCATACCTTTATCCAGAGGGCTTCTATCGACAATTTTAAATGTACCTAAAAGTTTACCTTCCCTTGGGTTATAAATCCTAATGATATCGCCTTTGGCCACGTTGAATTTTACAACCAATTCAGTAGGAGATATTTGCTTTAATATATTCCTCTTTGAAGATTTTAAATTAATAGCATCATCACTGTAACCTTCAAAAAGGCAATTTTGAATCCAGGGCCCAAATTTACCTCCGTTAACATGAACACAATCAGCGTTGGCACTATGAATTCTACCGGGCTTTAATAATATCTGAGCTCCTATAATATTCCATTCCTCCATATTAAAGGCATTGTAACTCCCCGCCGGGCTGGAGTAATTGGTGTTTTCTAAATAGGTGATATTTTTACTATTCCCAGATTTAAAAACACTCAAGCCATTGGTTCTGGCCAGATGCACATATAAGTCACCAACTTCCATAGATTTTAGAAGATTGATAGCTTTTAAATTTACCTTAAAAAGCCCGGGCGACAATTGTTCAAATTCTTTAGTTGCAAAAAGATTTGGCGCCCCATCTTTTAATTTCCCTGGCATCTTGGGATCCATGAGCATACCCCAAACACGCGATGCTACCTGAAACATGTTTTCATTTAAACTAGGAAAACCTTCATCAATTTTAAGTTCAAAATATCTTTCTTTTAAATCGACCTTGGTAATTTTTCCTTGCGTAAAAGGAAGAGGATCGTAATCAATAAAAAAGTTTTTTACGATAATATTCTCACTTTTAAATACTGAGAAAAAACCTTTTAAAGGATCATGAACAATAATCTCTGCACCATTACCATCAATGGTCAGGTTTTTAGCATCAGCGAGATAAATAATATGTGTTTTTTTAGGGTTATCATCGCCATAAAGGTCATAAGTTCCTTTTTCGAATACTAACCTAATCCCGGTCGCTCCTGTTCGAGTGATCTTTTTGCAAAAGTTTAAAGCCTTCATGATGCCGGGAACGTCATCTTCCCCATCATTTGGAATAGCCCCAAAATCTCTCAAATTAACATTCATTGAAATTGGCATATCAATAAGGGGCAGGTTTCTTTGCGTTCTAAAATGGTCAGGTAAATTAAACTGATACTGTGCTTGAGCAAAAAAACCAAAAATTAATAATACTATTAGAGTTGAAAATAATTTTTTCATTTTTTATAAATTTTTTCAGTTTGAATATTGTTTAGTTGAAGGATGTACATTCCGGAGGGTAGATCAGATAAATTTAGTTCTGTAAGGTTAGAATACTTTACTTCAGTAAATATTTGACCGAGAAGATTGCATATTTTCACCGAGGTAACAGGCTTACTAAAATAAATAGTGTTGGATACCATGGTTGGATAAACAACAATTTTATTGGTCTTATTATTGAGTTCAAATTCAGTTGAAAGGGTATTCTGCCTATCGTTATAAATACGTTCTACTTCACCACTACATAATTTATAATCAAAGTATCTTATATCGCTAGCCAATCCGTTAAATCTCGGAAAGAAATCAATACTGTTACTAGCCGTATTAAGTAATACATCAACGCCGATATACGTTTCCGAGGAGGGCACTCCATTTTTATAGAGTTGAATACTAGAAAAGGAATTATTCTCCGGAACCGAAATCACAACATGGTTCCATTGCCCAATATCAATCGGCAAATCATCCATCCTAACAATATTTTGGTTATTGTCGGTTACTCTTAAAACACCATTCGATTGCATTTGAACAACAAAAACTTCGCCATCAGTTGGACCGCCACTGTAAAGTAGGGTTTGAAAAACAGATGTTTCCGGTTTGAACCAAAAAGCATATGTTCTTGCGGCTCCTCCTACCGGTCCAGGAAAAGGCGAGCCATCTGCTGTATTTTCAAAACGAAGGCGGCCATTGTTTGCTGTATTTATTTTAAAGGCATAGCCAATTTCCTCATCCGAAAAACCTTGAATGATTTCCCCTCCTTGATTAATAATTTCTAAACCAACACTGGTATCGGTTCCAGAATTTACCAATTCCAGGGCACCGGGATCTTCATTAAGCAAAAAGTGGATATTTGGTTCTGGTAAAGTGTATTGGTAATCTGCAACACTAACGTTACTAGAATTTAGGATGGTTTGAGCCACTGGCGTTTCATTATTCCCCAAAGTAATATCTTCATCTCTATGACAGATAAAGTTATTTTGGAGTGATAAACCATCAATATTTTTAAGATACAACCCTTTGTTATTGTAAAGTATGGTATTGTCAATAATTCGAATATTACTATGTGCCTTCCAACTGGTGGTTTGCGTACCACACCAGGTATCGTTTACAGAGCATGGGCTTCCAAGTTTTAAAAAATCAATTTTGATGGCTGCTGAATTCTCATCCGAGATATAGGATGTATCAAAACCACAATTGTCAAAAGTATTGTTTCTTATTTCTATTTCTGTAGCCCTAAAGCCTTCACCCCAATCCACACCATTTTCAATGGTAATACCGGAGCTACTTAAATTTTGAAAAAGATTGTTCTCGATTAAGGCATATTTACTTTGTATTAAAATACCATACCTTCGTGAGTTTCTGATGATATTATTACGAAATATGAAGGAATCGTTCGATCTGCTTTCTACATAAGCCTTATCTGCCAGTTGATGATCGGGATCTGTTATCGTGGTTATATTCACCGCATTTGATAAGGTGAGCTTAAATAGATTGCTCCCGAGGTTTTCTACATTTTCAACGGTAGCACTGCCAAGAAAAACGCCATCTCTGGGGTTGTAGAATTCCATGTTTTCACCGACACTTACACTGAATTGTACCGTGATCTGAGTCGCATTATGAACCTCTTTAATGACTCTTTTAGTGTATTTTAGGTTTACGCAATCATCTGAAAAACCTTCAAAAGTGCAGTTTTCAACCCAAGGCGCAATTTTTCCACCATTAATATGCAAACAGTCAGCATTTATGGAATGTACTCGTCCTGCTTTAAGTTTAATATGAGAATCTAAAACATGCCAGGCTTCACAATCCCGGGCATTAAATCCCCCGGCAGGACTGGCATAAGCTGTTACATTCATGTAAGTAACATTTTTTCCAAGATTGTTTAAAATGATTGTTGAACCATTATTTCGTGCTATTTGAACAAAGTAATCGCCTACTTCTATCCCAGTCATATATGGGCTTGACTGAAAGGTTCTGAATGTATTCGGACCAACTGCGGAGAAACCTGTAAAAGGGATCAAGTTTGCTGTGCCCTCTTTTATCCCGCCTTTAATATTTTTGATCATTCCCCAAGCTTGAGAAGCGTTAGAAAAATAATTTTCTGTGGGTAATGGGAAATTAGCATCTACCTCAAAATCAAAAAAGCCATTATTGAAATCAATATTGGTTATTTTTCCCTGGGTAAAGGGCAGGGTGGCGTAATCAACTGAAATGTCTTTTATGATGGTATTTGTGCATCGCAACAAACGTAAAAAACCAATGGCTGGATCGTGAATTAAAAATTCAGCACCTTGTCCATCCCATAACACACTTTCGGCATCAGTCATACTTAGCGCATGGGAACCGCTGGGTGGCATTAAATCGTAAGTGCCATTTTCAAAAACTAGTCTAACAGGGCTTGCCTCCGTAGCCAGGTTTACAGCGGCCTGTATGGCCGCTGTTATTCCTGAAATGTCATTAGTGCCATCATTAACTACAGCACCGTAATCTGAAACCAGTATGGTTTGAGTGGTGTTCAAATCAACTAGAGGAGCCTCTCTTGGAATTCTAAAGAAAGATGGAGCAGGTTGAAGCTGAGAATAACTATCCCAGTTCACCAAAAACAGCAAAAGAAAAACTAATAATAACCTCTTGGGAGTCATCAAAAACTAATATTATTGTTTAACGAACTTTTGAACATTCTGCTTATCGAAAACAATAAAATAAAGCCCCGGTGATAAATTGTCCACCGTAATCTCTAATTGGTTTTCAATTTTTTTGCTTAGCAAAACACTACCATTTAAACTTATAATTTGCACGTCTTTTTGAGGTGTTCTAAAATACAATTTGTCTGTGGCCAATGTAGGATAAGCAATTGGCTTACTAAGTTCGGAGTCAAAATCATCTACAGATAATGAGCTTTCATTAACCAAATAACCATTATTATCTAAAGCTAAAGGAGCACCGCCATTATCTGCTGAAATTTGTGCTAACTGGTCTGTGGTTAATCCTGTATTGCTAGTTCCAAAACGAATGACACCTTCTGTATAATTTGTAATATTAACAGTTCCCGTACTCCAATCTGACGCTGAATTATCGGCGAATGTTAGGTCTGAAACGCCAGCTCCTACAACAATATTAAGCGTTCCACCACCTTGAAAAATGATAGAACTCATGTTATTTTGATTGGCGTTAGCGGTTAGCGTAAAAGTATTCGTGCCTCCAACTGTGATACCGCTCGCAAAAACATTAGCCCCATTTAATTCAATGGATGAGTTACCATTAACTTGAATTTTAGGCCCTTCATAAAAAATAGTATTATCTGCAGTATTAACGGTTGCTGAAGAATTTGCTAAAAAAACTATTTGTCCGGTGTATCCTGAGTTTGAAGAAGTACTACCAAAAGTAGCGGAAGTATTTGCACCAAAACGTAGGTTGCCGTTACCTGCTAACGTTCCGTTAAAAATAAAACCGGCATTGTTAGAACCTTGATCGGTACTTAAATTGGTGGTTAAGGTTAGGGTTGAACCCGATGCGAACTCTATAGAATTTGATGCGCCATTGGCGTTTTCTATGTAAGTAAAACCAGCTGGATTATTAACCTCAACGAAACCTTTAAATGAAAGTTTAATGTCGTTATTGGAAACATTTGTGATACCAAATTCATTTGCCACTCCCGGGTTAACCGTTAAGGTATTTGCCCCAGCCACTGAAACATCCCCTGCGAGCGCAAAGGTGGTTTGGATCTTCTTTATGGTTACGTCTAGATCAACTAAAGACTCTACGAGTAATGGCAACCGAACTTGACCGGTATTTGAAGTTGTTGGCACTTCCAAAAGAGACCAATTAGCAGTGTTAGACCACAAAAGGTCACCTCCGCCATTGTTGAAATCATTATTCTGTGCAATCAGAAAAATAGAATTAAGAATTAATAGTAATGAGAAGTAAAAATTTTTCATAGTTTAAATGTTTAATTAGTAAATAATCGGGACTTGTATGTCAGTTTATTTTGGTTGAAATAAATACATTGCCGCTTCTATTTTCAAATGTACATGTCATTTGATTTTTTCATGCTTTGTTCCGTAACAATGACGTAACAAAATGTAACATGTGCATGATTTTTGGAGAAATACATGTATTTGATTCTTTAAAATTTAATAGTTTAGTTACAAATTGGACGTTTAGACCTAGCCTCAATTTGTGGCTTGGGTTATTATTAGATTTTAATAGACTTAAGAAAAAACTATAAACACAACTAAAGATGAGAAACAGCATCATACTATTCATCACCCTAATAGCAATGTACTGTAATTCTTCACATAAAAAAGAAGATTCAGAGACACCTATCGCCGCAACAAAACCAAATGTCATTGTTATTTATTTGGATGACCTCGGATATGGCGATCTAAGCTCATACGATGCAACCGAGTTGGAAACACCTAATATCGATGCCCTAGCAAATGGCGGCATAAAGTTCACCAATGCTTACGCGTCTTCTGCAACATGTACACCAAGTAGATATGCATTACTCACCGGGGTTTATCCATGGCGAAATAAAAAGGCAAAAATTTTACCGGGAACAGCGCCTCTTTTAATTGATACGCTTCAAATAACCTTACCCAAATTATTTAAAAAAGAGGGCTATGATACGGCCATCATCGGAAAATGGCATTTAGGTTTAGGAACAGGAATTATAGATTGGAATGAGCATATTTCTCCCGGGCCTAATGAAGTTGGATTTGATGAATCCTATATTCTTGCTGCAACGCAGGACCGTGTTCCGACTGTTTATATCCAAAATGGGAATGTGGTTGGACTGGACAAAAATGATCCCATTGAAGTCGATTATTTTAAAAATTTTGAAAATGAACCTACGGCCATAAGTCACCCGGAAATGCTGACCATGAAATGGCACCATGGTCACAATAATAGTATCGTAAACGGGATTCCGCGAATAGGTTTTATGAAAGGAGGAGATTCTGCAAAATGGAGTGATGTTGATATGGCAGATCACTTTTTAGAAAAGGCTCAAGCCTATGTGAAAGCGCATAAAGACAATCCTTTTTTCTTGTATTATGCGATGCAACAACCACATGTTCCCAGGACACCACACCCGAGATTTGAAGGTAAATCCGGAATGGGTCCCAGAGGGGATGTTATTTTAGAAGCCGACTGGTGCATTGGAGAGTTTGTTAAGACTTTGGAAACAGAAGGACTATTGGAAAACACATTGATTATTTTCTCAAGTGATAATGGTCCGGTACTAAATGATGGTTATTATGATGATGCGGTTGAGAAGTTGGGTAATCACGATCCCGCCGGAGGTTTAAGAGGTGGTAAATACAGTATTTTTGAGGCTGGAACTAGAGTTCCATTTATAACCTATTGGAAAGGTACAATCGAGCCTGCGGTCTCCGATGCTATTGTATGCCAGATGGATCTGCTTGCATCTTTAGCAAGCTTATTGAATACTGAAGTTAAAAACACAGACAGTAAAGATCTATTAGATCCGCTTCTAGGGAATTCTGAAAAAGGTAGAGATCATTTAATTTTAGAAGCAACCGGAAAAACTGCGTTACGAAGTGGCGATTGGATATATATCCCTGTCTATGAAGGAAGAAATTTTAGGGAAGCCGTTGGTATTGAAGTTGGAAATTTACCTGATGAACAATTGTATAATGTTGTTGATGATGCCGGTCAAAAAGAGAACTTAGCACAGTCTAATCCAGAAAAACTTCAAGAAATGAAACAGCTTTTTGAAACCTTAAGAGGTAAAGATTATAATAATGGTGTTAAAGAAGTTATATTTCAATAGGTTTATAATTCTTAAACATTAGGGTTGTATTTTAAATCGTATCACTTAATCAGAAATTATCAGTATATGAGTTTTGTTTAATTGGTAATAAATGTTCTGCGAAAAATAATTATCTTCTACATTAGAAACTTAAAACCGACCTTATGATGGGTTATCTCAAAAAAGCAAAACCAGTTATATGTCTAGTTTTTTTAATTATAGGTTATATAATCTTAAACCCATTATATGCTCAGGATCTCTATTTTAAAAATTTAACGGTTGAGGATGGTTTATCCCAAAATGATGTCAACTCCATTATTCAAGATAGTTATGGATTCATTTGGATTGGCACTTATGATGGTCTTAATCGTTTCGATGGAAGAAATCTAGAGACGTTTCGGAGAGAAACGGCAAATCTTGCCAGCCTTCCGGATAATCGGATTAGTTCACTTTTCGAGGACAATAACAAAAGATTATGGATAGGGACGGAATCCGGGCGTTTTTCCTATTATTCACTTTTAAAAGACCAGTTTATTCGCGTTAGATCTCCCGAGGATACCGGGATTATTTTTAATTTTCTTCAAGCCAGTGATAATACCTTATTTGCCATAACATCAACAGGCATTCTTAGATTGGTTGAAGATGAGGTTGAACCGGTATTTGAGTTTATTTCCAGTGTTCAAAATAATCATTTTAGAGATGCCATTCAGTTACCTTCCGGAGATATCTATTTTGCAGGTAACAATGGAATTTTTCATTTGAAGGATGAAAAATTCACAAAACTCCCAATTCCGGAAAATCTTACATTCACAAGTTTGATATACACTGATAAGGCCATTCTTGCTGGTGGTATTTCGGGACTTTTTACAGTAGACAAACTTGAAGGAATAAAAGAATTTAATAGCCTTAAAATCCCTGATTTATCTATCATTTCCATGACAAAGGACATGGAGGGAAATATCTGGATTGGCACCCAGAACAGTGGCCTTCTGAAGTTGGATAAGGCTTTGAATTTTATCAACCAAATTAAAAGTTCTATAGCCAATCCCAGGGGTTTACTTAGTAATACCGTTCTAAAATTATATCACGACAGATTTAATAATCTTTGGGTAGGCAACAGACACGGACTTTGCTATACCAATCTTCATAACACAGGATTTAGTTCCATTGATCTACAAAGTCTTAATGGCCCGAATGTGAGGGCCATGTTGGTTACGGGCTCAAATCTTATTCTTGGGATTAGTAATGAAGGACTCTTCAATTATGATTTGAAGACTGATCTTTTAAAAGAAATAACGGATCTTAATATCAATTATGTCAATCAAATTGTTAATATTGATGAGACCATTTATGTGTGTTCCAATAGAGGTCTACAGATACTTAAGGAGGATAACACCCTTGAGCAAGTTATTAAAAACTCAAATAACCCTACCAATATAAGGTGTGTAGAGAAAGATGATTTTGATCGTCTTTTTATTGGAACTACAAGAGGGATACTCATCAAAGAGCATAATGAAGTAAAGTGGCTTTGGGAAGATTTTACACACCTTCAAGATTTAAGTCAATACCACATATTTAGAATGTTGTTTGACCCTAATTATAATCAAATATTTATTGGGACCATTTCTAAAGGTTTAATAGTACTTAATATTGAAGATGATGGTAGACTCACCCGAAATGATAAAGAGATTCTAAGGGATTCAAAGGGACATCCTATTGCGAATACGTCTGTTTGGTGTTTCCACAGGTCAAAAAATAATACCATATGGGTTGGTACAGATGTTGGTCTTTTTAAAAGAGAAGCAAACACTGAATTCTTTGAACAAGTTCAAGTAGAGGGTGTTATAGATAAAAAGATCATGAATATTACCGAAGATCCAAACAATAATCTTTGGCTTAGCAATTCTCATGGTCTGATTCACTTCAACCCTAAAACAAGTAAAGTAAAAATATTGACATCCGATGATGGCCTTCGTTCTTCAAGCATGACCGAAGCATCTGCGTATTACGGAGACCATGTGTACTTCGGTACAACTAATGGTGTGAATTATATAAATCCACTCGAGATCTCACCTGATCCTAATCATCCTAAACTACTTTTATCGAATCTCAAGATAAATAACGAATTGGTTAATCCGGGTGTGGAATTATTTGGATCAGTAATTCTAACTGAGAATATCAACGCTACGAAACACTTGAAATTAAACCACCGGCAGAATAATTTATCGATTGCGTTTAATGGAACGAACTATTCAAAAATTGCAAGAAATAATCTCCGGTATCGCCTTGAAGGCTATGATAGCAATTGGATTTATACGTCCTCAAATCCTGTAATATCATATTCAAACCTGGATCCCGGTAGTTATTCATTGCAAGTACAGGTTGAGGATAACGAAGGAAACTGGGCCAACAACAGTATTACGCTACCAATCTCTATTATTCCCTCACCATGGAAAACGACTCATGCTTATTTGATCTATGCGATTATAATTTGCTTTATTATTCTAGGCTTCATTTACTTTTGGTTCCACAAACAGAAACTGGACCATCAAATTGAATTAGATCAAATTAAGATTAACCAGGACAAGCAACTAAGGGAAAGGCAACTTCGATTTTTTGTTGATGTTGGACATGAGTTTAAAACACCGCTTTCACTGATACTTGCTCCATTTAATGATCTTATGAACCAAACCTTGAGTAAGGAACAAAAAAACATGTGTCTGGAGATCGTTTCCCGAAATATTCAGCGCATGAACTTTCTGGTAAATCAATTATTGGATTTTGGAAAAATATCGGAAGGAGAAAACCTTGTTCGGGTAACCAAAACAGACCTTAGGAAGTCGATCATTGATTACACAAAAGCCTTTCAATGGGTCGTACAACATGAGCACATCGACCTGAGGTTAAATCTTGATAAATGTGAGGGATATTTTGATCGAAATGTGCTGGAAAAGGGATTTTATAATATTTTGTCGAATGCTTTTAAATATACACCCACAGGTGGGGTTATCGATATTTCATTGAAAGTTGAAAAAGAAAATGATCTTAAATATGCCATCATAACGGTAAGTGATAGTGGTCCGGGCGTTCCTGATGATAAAAAAGAACTGATATTTGAGCGTTTTTATCACGGCAAAGATCGTGCATCATCAGGAATAGGATTGCATTTAGCACAAAGTCTAATTAAGGCTCATGGTGGGGAAATTTCTGTAGAGGATAGTGATTTAGGAGGTACGAGATTTAAGATCACGCTGCCAATTTCACGGAATTATTACTCTGAAGGAGCAGTAGAAAGTAATCAAGAAAAAGTTTTTGATAATACAGATCGGGAAGATACTGTTTTTGATGAAGAAGTCGTTGAAAAAGGGGAGACCATACTTATTGTAGAAGATGATCATGAACTTAGAAATTATCTCAAGATCAGCCTGCAAAATGAGTATACTATCGTAGAGGCCAGTAATGGGGAACAAGGCTTGCATATGACTCAAGAAAATCTTCCAGATATTATAATAAGTGACATCATGATGCCTATAATGGATGGTATTGATATGTGTAAAAATTTAAAAGCAAATAAGGATACGTCTCATATTCCACTAATTTTCCTAACGGCAAAAACAGAATTAGAATTCCAAAAAAAGGGACTGGAAGCTGGAGCGTGGGATTTCATTACCAAACCTTTCGACTCTGAAGTTTTGCGTACAAAGGTGAATAATATCCTCGAGACCAGAAACAAATTCAAAACCTATTTGTTGGACCAAAACATTAACCTGGATGTCAAATCCCATTATACTTCCTACGATCAAAAGCTAATCAAAAACATAAATCAGGTTATCGAAAGCAATCTTGATAATCCTAATTTTACGGTTAGTGATTTGGCATCAGAAGTTGGACTTAGTAGAATGCATTTACATCGTAAATTGAAAACTCTGGTAGGTGAAACCGGAAAAAGTATCATTACCAGAATTAAAATAAGATATGCCGTAGACATGTTTGATAATGGCTGTAACCGTGTACAAGAGGCCATGAATGCGGTGGGCATTAACAACTATGTTAATTTTAATAACAACTTTAAAAAGATCATGAATGTTACCGCTACAGAATATTTGGCTAATTTGAAAGAAAAAAGCAATTCTATTTAGGGCTTATTGATCTTCGTATTCCCTATTTAAAACCCTTGTTGTCCTTTGCTGACAAAGTTAATTTGCTTTTTTCATCGGCTTTGATGGCTGTTTCACAATTTCCCTCATAACTGTTCCCTCTTATCACTATATTTTGACAATTGGTCAAATCGATAAGAGGTGTATTTGGATAAAGCTCTTCCGCTTCAAATGTTTTGATGATCGTGTTGTTTTTGATGATCAAACCATCAACCCTATCTGCGCTTACAATTCTGTTTCCAAAGGTATGGATGGTATTGTTTTCAAAACGAATATTACGGTCGTATAGGGCGGAGGCGTCAAACGTTTTGCCGAGTCGCGGTGTAATATTAAGCACAGAATGTTCTGATCCACTGTAAGCGCAGTATTCGAAGGTGTTATTTCGAATAATGACATCATTTACTGCTCCGGATTCAAACCAGAAAAACGTTTCACCACGGAAAAATATGGATGACATCATGGATGAAAAGTGATTCCCCTCAATCACAGTTTTCAACGGTGTTTTAAGAACAACATTTCTGGCTCGGTGGTTTCTAATAGTACAACCTCGCATCGTGAATTCAGGATTCCACGTCTTGTTTTCTAAAATATCCCCGGGTTTTAGATCTTCCGGAAGATGAGATTCAAAACTAATTTCAATAAATGTATCATTTATGAATTTTACTTTACTAACCACCGCTGTTTCCCTGCGCTCCGGCGATGGTTGTTTTATGAACCAGATCTCGTCCCCCGGAGCTGCAAATTCAAATCCACGCTGTTCAAAATGCATAAGTTTTGTGCGAAGGGTTTTATTGTCTATCACGTCATCGACCTCCACATAAGTACCATGAACATTGGTGCCATCGTCTAGCATATTCTCGAATCTACAGTTTTCTATCAGAATAGACCCTTTGCAATTACAAAAATGGGTCGCATCAGCTGTTGACGAAATAACACGGTTTGTACCTTCGCGCAGATAAATTCCACAATCGACCAATTTAATATTTTCAGAACGTTCAAAAAGGAACCCCATGCCCAAAGCATGATGTATTATAATACCATTGAGAGTTATATTTGATGAGGTTTTAAAATCGAATGCTGGGGCATAACGATCGTGCTCTCGATCGCCTTTGGAACTCAGTAAAGAACCAACAGGCGGATAATGCCTGAGGGGTTCATGAAATCTTAAATTACCATTTTGTAGTTTTTCCACCCATCGAGGTTTACTATGAATATCCCAAGCGCCATGCACCGGGCGTTTCTCCACGGGATCAAATGCCAATGTACTACCCGGATAAACATAATTGAAGTCATCAATATTGGGAAATTCCAATTGTCCTTGTCTGAGCCTCCAGGAAAAACCATCTTTAAAAGGTTTAATGTCGCGCCAACCTTCTTTTTCATTGACAGCTATAACTTCTCCTAGAAAAGTAAAAGGGATGTCCCAATCGATTACCAGATTACTGACGTTAATACTTTCACAGCCTTCAAAGAGAAAAGGCATGGCCAGACCATGAAAAATAAATTCTGCCCCGTTACCTTCAATGGTTACTGTTCGAAATTTATTAAAGTTAAAAATAATGCGTTTATACCCATTTCCATGATTCGTAATTTCGAGGTATTTTCCCGCGGCATAATCCGGCATGAACCTGTAAACGCCTTTTTCAAATATCAGGTGGATGTCCTTCGTTTCGGTCTCCTCCAGTATTTGATGAATTTTGGGCGTCATATCTCCATCAATGGGTTTTATAATGACCGGATCAGATGTTTTTGCCATACTCAAATTGGCTGACATGGCTATGATTAAAAGAGGTATGAATATTTTTGTCATATTATAGGACGTTTCTTTTCTCTCAGCTTGTGTCCTTAATTTAAATGAATGAATTATTTCCATAAATGTTGGAATGTGGCACATAAAAAAATTAGTAAAATTTGATTTCATTTTGTCTGATTTTTTAAATTCGAAAATCATGTTTCTAATTGAGACCTTGTTAATAGGTTCCCGGGTTTAGTTTTTCACTAGAAAAAGTGCATCCAGATAAGGCACTTTAACTGAGGTATTGTTGTTAATTTTCAAGTCTTTTTTACCTTCTTTAGAAGTGTCTAGTTTTCGGTAGTTTGTCTCTTTTGAAGTCACTTGTTTAAGATCTATATTGATCGATTCAAATGAAGGATTAACAACCACGAGACCGTTCTCAAATTCTCTTGAAATAAGACAAGGTGAATTAAATACCTGCAAGTTTCGAATTGCAAAAGCACCTTGCTCTTCTATTTCTAAAATCATTTTTAGATCGGCCCCACCAACATTTCTGAAATAGAACATAAGTGGTGTGTATCCATTTACACCCATAAATCCTGCTAGGTTATTATACAATAGATGACCTCTCATGGGTTCCTCCGGGTACTGCGGAAGTCCTTTCATTTTAATGTTGATCTTTCGTGGAACCAGGCTACCATTGCCAAGATCTACAAAACCGTCAATATCTTTAGCTTCAAACAAAATGAGAAGATCACCGGAAGCAACCTTAAGATCCGGTCCCGGAATGATCATGTCCTTGCGTCGGTTCTCTGAAGCTCCTTTAATGATCAACTGGTTATTTTGAATCTGGTGTATCTTGTCTTTCAGATCAAACTTTTTTACCAGATCGACGTCCATAGTTAATCCTTTACCTAAAAAGATTTCTTCCTGGTCACCCAATACATATTGCATGGCTCCTAGGGGTTGTCCCAACCAATTAGGTTGGTTCAGGCTACCCCCAATAATTTCTGGTATTTCCAGTGTTGGTGATGGAGAATAAGCCACCCCAAGACAACTGGATAAACCTAATCCCATACGCCTCAACTGGTCAGCAATTTTTTCGTCTGCCGGATTTCTGAGCTTTGCAGTAATGTAGCTAAATTTATATTTGGCAGTATTGTGTAGATTCCAGTAGGTGTGCTGATTGATGGTTCTTGATATTTGTCTGAATCCATCATTCCATCTGCACAAGCCTTCTGTTTCCATGCCATTTAAAATGCCCACGGCCTTTTGCATATTATCATTCCATCCATCAGCCGTAATAATAAATTCCGGACCAAATGTGTCTCGAATATTCTGTAAAAAGGCGATATCACCTTCCCGCCAAATATTCTTGCCATCTATGTAACCATTATCAATTTGACCATCGTTATTACAATCCCATGTTTTATGTTTTACATTGAAATAATTGACGTCGAATCCAATGCCATCAAGATTTTCTAATACGCCACCTTTTCCAAACCAATCTTTCATTTCGCTCACAAAAACATCCGCAGCGGTATGACCATTTTGGTCTCGGGGGCAGGAAGAGGATAAATTATAGTAATACATCAGATTTCCACCCCAAATATCAGCTGCAATTGGCGCGATATACGTATCATGCTGATTAAAATTCCGAGGTTTGCTTCCGTATTGTCCTCTCTTTATTTCAATTTCATTGGTCTCCTGATCGATATTAATAATGGAAGCAAATTCATATTCATCCCAGATTCGATCTCCGTTTTCATCTAATTTCACTAACAAGATATCATGAGGCTTAAAATCAACGCCTATATCCTTGCCATGAACCGTATAGGCTTTTAAAGAAAAAGGCGTTGCATCATTTAAAATAATTTTATTCTGATTCTTGTTGATATCATGAGCCGGTGTACTACCTTTCTCATAAACCCAGTGCCCCGGAAAATATAATTTGAAAGTAGCCTTATCGTTAACCGACTTGCCTTCGCCATTTAAATGGACAAGCATTAATTTTTCAGGATGTTTTTTCGCGTAGGTATTAGCTCGCTGGGCGGCGACTACAGGCATATTTACCTCCTCTTGTAGATACTTTTTTGTGATACCATCATATTGAATATGCCTTTTATCCCAGGTATCATATGGTGCCGTTAAGAGCCATTTATCACTTCGAAACGAAAGGGTTTTTGGAAAATCTGCCTCAAATACTTGTTTTTCTTCCAGAGAACTTCGCTCAGTAGATTCTTGGCCAACGGCAACTTTAAGGTTTAGCACCGCGAAAATCAATGTAAGGAAAGCAATTAATCTTTTCATTTTTAAATAGTTAATTTACAAGTAAGCATTTCTCATTAATCATAAACCGGAACTGCTTTTTGTTCCCATTTATTCAGCCTTCTTTTCAATTTTTTTTCGATGGTAAAACCTTTTCCTATCAAGTTCTTCTTCTCAGAAATATCATCAACCACATTGAATAATTCATACTTACCGCTTCTGTATTTAATAAGCTTCCAATCGCCGGACATGATGGCTGCATATTGGTCTTCATAACTTCGGTAAAAAAACAGGTCTCGAGGTTTTAGTTTTTCACCCCGCATTTCGGGTAAAAGGCTTTTGCCCTGGATCTTGCGAGACTTATAAGTTTTGTTGGAGGCAATTTCCGCGAGGGTAGGGAAAACATCTATGGTTTGAATCGGCGTGTTAGATTCTGATCCGGGTGTTGTTACACCGGGATAATAAACCAAAAACGGTACTCTGGCACCTCCTTCACCCAGAGTATTCCCACCAATTTTACCACCGGAAAGGGGAGCATTACTATAAAAGCCACCCTGGTCGGAAATGAGTAATACAACAGTGTTTTTATCGATTCCTTTAGACTTCAAAGCGGCTCTGACGCTTCCAACAGATTCATCCATACTTGCAACCATAGCAGCATAAATAGCTTCTTTTTCTTCATAGCCTTTTTTTAGGAACTTATCTACCAGATCTTTTCTTCCAACATGCGGGGAATGAACATTATAGTACCAAAGCGTCATCATAAAAGGCTCAGGGCGATCGTAGCTATCAATAAAATTAACAGCCTTATCAGTCAAAACATCTGTGAGGTATTCATCGGTATAATCTTCCAGTAAATCATCCTTAAAAAAGTCGGGGTAATAACTTTTTGGGTGTCCCCAATTACCTGTTCCGAACATGTCGTCAAAACCTTGATAAATGGGGTAATAAGGTTCGTGACCTAAATGCCATTTTCCAATAAAATTATTAAAGTAGCCCTGATCTTTCAATACCTCAGCATAAGTGATTTCATGAAGTGGAAGCCAATTTATGGACGGCATGTTCGCAGGATCATTTTTCCAATAATTGTACTTCTCATCATTGGTTCCATCTTTATTTTTATGTTCTATATGACGCGGCATTTCTAAGCGAATGGCTTCTTTGCCAGTAAGCAAACTTGCCCTACTAGGACTACAGGTGGGTGTAGGGATATAAGCCCTGACAAACTCCATACCATCGCTTTTTAATTGATCGATGTTGGGCGTATAAAATCTATCGTTTCTGTAACCAACATCTGACCAACCCCAATCGTCTACAAAGAGAATGACGACATTAGGTTTTGACTGCGCCGAAAGGTGTGGTAGCAATAAGAAATTAAATAGAATAATATGAATTACTAGAAACTTCTTCATTTTGATTTTATAAAAATATTTAAAAGAGCTACGTCCGACTTGATACTCAAATCCAACATAGCCCTTTTTGACTAATTAATAACTAATTATTGATTTAGTATCCAGGGTTTTGCACAAGATTTTCATTTAAATCGATTTGCTGTAATGGTATTGGAAACCATACCTTTTCTGATCTCCAGTTTTGTTGCAATAAGGTTACATCGTCATTGTAAAACCCATTATTTGGATCTAGTGAATTTATCGTTTCATCATATATGTTGAATCGGGCCAGATCTATTCTACGCCAGACCTCAAAACAAAGTTCTCTAGAGCGCTCTTCCTGTAACTCTTTAACAAAATCTGAATTGAAATAGGCTGTGTTCAAATCATCTACAGTCCCGGGAGCAATTACAGAACGTTGGCGTAACTCCGTTAAAATTTCTCTTGCTCCTGGTTCATCTCCTGTAAAATAGAGAGCCTCCGCACGAAGTAATAGAATATCACCATAGCGTAACAGCGCGAAGGAGAGACCAGTAGCCCAGGGGGCAAATGATTTTTGAGCAGGGTCTACCATTCGGTACTTACCAACACTCATAGTTCCTGAATTTGGACCACCAAGAGCTCTTGGTTGATAATATCTGACACCATCAATTTCTAAAACATCAAGAACAGACGGGTTTCCTCCTAAATTCCCGGATACATTATGACTGAATCGAAAATCATTGGCATCATACAGGTTATACAATTCTCCCGTAGGACGCGTCCAACCTGAACCACCGCCAACTGTGTTAGCATTTCCCTGAGGAATAAAGTTGTTTACAACGATTGTAATTACCTGTTGTGAGGCATCTGATGACCCTTCTGCTGATAGCATAACTTCTTCAGCTTGTGCCGATTTTGTCGATGCTCTGAAAAGTCGATCATAGTTTGCGGTTAGCGAATAACCACTGTTATTTACTATATCTTCCGAAATGGTTACAGCACTGCTGTAACTGGCGTTGGCATCAACCCAATCAAAATTATTAGGAGCATAGCCAAAATCACTTAACCCGTTGGTTTTCATACTGGCAAGGTAAGTATGAACCTTTACCAAAAGTCCGGCAGCAGTCCATTTATTAGCACTAGCAGCCAAAGGGCCTCTATCGACGCAATTTTGGTATGCGAATTCAAAATCAGAAATGATCTGAGTGTATACTTCCTGAACAGATTGTCTTCCCTTTAATGGGTCTTCATCAGTTCTGGTGTAGATTGGGATGGCGCCATGCATCATGGAGAGCATCATATGAAAATAGCCTCTCAAAAGTCTGGCTTCTCCCTCAATTTGTGCTTTTCTGGTACCACCAAAACCGTCATCCGGTATTTTTGGTAAGTTTTCAAGTAGACTGTTCGCACGACCTATACCCGCGTATAGAAAAAACCAGGCATTATTGATCTCAGGGTCCTGACTGGTGAAAGCGCCGGTACCAAAGTTTGCGCCTCTTCTATTGGCGAATCTTGAGGGTACAACACCCTCACCTGTTCCGCCAACTAACATCTCGAACAGATCTCTTCTAAATGAGGAAGCATTACCCGCTCCTTGAATACTACCTGCGGTGAGTGTGTTATAAATACCCACCAAGGCTATTTCTGCATCTTGTGCAGTTTTATAAAAATTTTCAGGCGCCGTAAAAGAATACGGCGTTGGCTCCAGTGTATCATCACAAGACAAGGTTGCCAGTAACAACACTAGAATTGATATATGTTTAATATAATTTTTCATAATTCTTATTATTAAAATGTTGCTTTAAGACTTAAGGTGAAATTCTTTGCTCTCGGATAGGCAATTCTGTCGAACCCAGAAAGTAATGGGTTGTTAAAATTAACTTCAGGATCCCATCCGGTATATTTCGTCCAGGTTGCTAAATTATTTCCAATAAGATTGAATTGCATCGAATTTATGCCCAATTTATCAGTGATACTTTTAGGAAGTCTATATCCTAAAGATACGGTTCTTAGTCTTAGGTAAGACCCATCCTCTACATAATAAGAGGACGCAATTTGTTGGTCGATTGATCCGTAAGCAGGGTATTGATTGCTTGGGTTCTCCGGAGTCCAGTGATTAATAAAATAATCCTCAGTAATATTCATCCACGGTTGTACCCCATTAAGTCTAACTTTGGAAGCGTTATAAAGTTCGTTACCATAAGACCATTGGAAGAATACTGACAAATCCCAGTTCTTATACTTAAAAGTATTGTTTATCCCACCAAAATGCACTGGGTTACTGTTTCCGATAACTTTTCGGTCTTCATCATTAATAAATCCGTCACCATTAACATCTTCATACTTCATTCTTCCCGGAAGCGCAGTTCCCGAATAAACAGGAAGATCATCCTTTAAGACATAAGTTCTATCCTCGTGTGGGATATTTGGGTCACTATTGTTATTCCAGGTAAAATCGTCAATTTGATAGATTCCATCAAAGGAATATCCATACATGGTTCCTATGGGCTGACCAACGATAACCCGTCCAACAGTGGACTGCCAACCTCCGCCGGTTGTAACAGGAATAAATTCAGCACCTCCAAGATCTTTTACTTCATTTCGGTTGAAAGAGATATTAAAATCAGTTCTCCACGAGAAGTCTTTTCGGTCGATATTATACGACGTGATTTGTATTTCAAGACCTTCGTTGTCAATTCGCCCTATGTTTTGCCATTGTGAATTAAAGCCACTTTGGGCCGGAATAGGAGCATTTAACAATAAGTCTGTCGTTATTTTTTTATAAACATCTGCACTTATGGTTAATCTACCATCAATAAGTCCCAGGTCGATACCTGCATTGAACTGATTTGTTACCTCCCATTTCAAGTTAGGGTTTGGTAGTGACGACGGTGCCAGACCAAAGATAAGGTTATTGTTACTGGCATAGAACGTAGGATCTAGCTGCGCTAGGTAAGTATATGGAGGAATACGCTCATTACCCGTAGCACCATAACTTAATCTAAGTTTTAGATTAGAAATAGCATCTATGTTTTTCATAAATTCTTCATCAGATACTTTCCAACCTAAGGCTGCCGATGGGAAATAACCCCAGCGGTTTCCTGCACCAAATTTATCAGAACCATCTGCTCTTATACTCGCTGTTAAAAGATATCGATCTAAAAGCGAGTAATTAACCCTTCCTAAATAGGATAGTCTATTCGTGCTCCATCTTTGAGTGCTATATTCACTAACGGATGTTCCAACACTGATATTATTTACACCGGTAGTCTGATTTTCAAAACCTATAACTTCATTTAAGAAATCTTCGAAATTGTAATGAAAAATCTCAAAAGCAGCCATGGCATCAATTTTATGTGCCGAGCCAAACGTTTGGTTAAAGTGTAGCTGAGAAGAGTGGTTGATGGAGTAGGTATTCACTTCCTTCACTCTTGCACGACCATTCTGTAATCGTCCCCATCCAGTTTCTGAACTATAAAATTCTTTTACTTTGGAGTGGCTAATGTTACCTCCAGTAACAGCAGTGTATTTAAAAGCATCTGAAATCTTATAGTCTATATTCATGTTGGCGAATAATCTGGATATACTTGTTGATTTATCAGATTCTTCAATTAATTGGATTGGGCTTATAAAAGCATCATCTGTAAGATCAACATCTTCGGTTTGAATATTCCATGGGTTTCCTAAAAGAAGTTGTTGTGTAACGCCTGTAAAACTTGTGGGTCCACCACTGTTAGCGATACCTTCTAATACAGAGTAAGATGCATTGGAATTAAAACCAATCGACAATCGATCACTAACATCACTTTTAATTCTCAATCTTAAATTGTATTGGTCGTAATTATTATTAATTACAAGACCTTCCTGGTTTAGGTAACCCAAACCAGCAGCATAATTGGTTTGTTTATTACCACCTCTAACCGATATTTGGTGCTGCTGTGTTATAGCTGTTCTTAAACCTTCATCCTGCCAATCGTAAGAACGTAATTCATCAAAATTTCTAGGAGTCTCAAAAACACCGTCATTATTGGTATCCTGATTCAGAAATTGACCATTTCCTCTTTCTGTTTGATAGATCAGATAATCCTGTGCTGATAAAACAGGCATTTTTTTAATGGCATTGGAAACACCTATATTATACGTATAATCGGCATTTAAACGTCCGTCTGAACCTGTTCTAGTAGTTACAATTACAACACCGTTGGCACCCCTTGATCCATAAATAGCCGTAGCAGAAGCATCTTTCAATACTTCAATGGATTCTATATCGGCCGGATTGATACCTGTTAAAGGATTGATCCTAGCCTGTGAAGAACCTGTAGTTGCTACTTCATCATAATTGACATCAATTTGAACACCGTCAATTACAAAAAGTGGAGATGAGGTTCCGTTTATAGAAGTCTGCCCTCTAATCACCAAATTTGTTCCTGCACCCGGCTGACCCGAGTCGGAAGAAATTTGAACCCCGGCCATTCTACCTTGCATGGCTGCAAAAACATCAGTGCTTTGAGATTCCATAAGAGTCTCTGATTTCACACCGGCCAAAGAACCGGTTAAATCACTTCTCCTTTGTGTACCATAACCTATGATAACCACTTCGTCCAACTTTCCAATATCAACTTTTAAATTGATCTGTAAATTGGCTCCAGCTTTAACTTCTGTGGTTTGATAACCCGTATATGAAATAACGAGTATAACATCCTGACTTGCCACAGACAGTTGAAAGGATCCATCAAAACCGGTAATAGTTCCATTACTGGTTCCTTTAACGAGAACAGTTGCCCCTAATAATGGTTCGTTTGTTTCACTGTCCCGTACAACGCCACTTACATCTACCTGAGCCAAGACGAGGCTTGCCCCGGAGAAGGTAAAAAGCACGAAAAATAATAATAGTTTAATTTTCATAATTTGTGTTTAGTTTAAATTAATTTAGTTGAGTTAGTTTTTTAGTCTGCATTGGTATCTAACGAAAGGTCTGCAAACTCTCCCGTTAGTAATTTATAGGTATTGTCTTTTATAGTTACGTTTTTACAATGATGAACGGTAAGGTTAGGTTCATTTGGGAAGATAGGTTTGTAAGCGTCCGTTTGTATGATTCTATTGGACTCGAAGGTCAATCCGTCAACAGATTCGGCTACTAAAATAGGGGCATCAAAAGCGTAAAAATCATTGTTTCTAATGATGATATCTTTGTGGTAATAACTATTGTCATCGGAACCACTTTCATTTAATTCTTGTTCCGGATCGATAAGTAAAACGGCTTGTTTATTTCCGCCGTGTAAATTATTCACGAATTGGTTGTTCTCGATAATGAGGCTGTCGCAAGGTCCAGATTCGTTCCATAATTTGAGATCTCCAGACATGCGCATGGCTGCCATTTGAGAAGAGATATAATTATTACGAACTTCAACTTTTCGAGAGGTTGAAATAAGAAATCCTCTTGCCCGGTTATTTTTTACAGTATTGTTTTCAATTTTTGCGGAAGCATGCCAGGAAATATTATCAATCCCATCAAATTCATTGGCCACACCCTTTATAGATTTATTAAAGGTTAGTAGCGACACCTTTTCATTAATACGCTTAACGTTTTCAACAATTAAAATCTCTGATTTGGTCAAAAGTGTATTTTCATCAACAATGCGAACACTATCTCCTATAGCTGCAAAGAAATAATCCTTTTGGTGAGGATGATAAGTTTCATATGCGATTTGCTTTTCTCCCATAATTTTTTTAATTCTGGCATACGTTCCATGTACGTTGGTAGCATCATCCAACATGTTTTCGAATGTGCAATTTTTGATGGTTATAAGTCCTTTGCAATTGCAAAAATGTGTAGCGTCAGCAATAGTGGTTATTAGGCGGTTACTACCTTCTCTCAAAACAACATTGAAACGATCAAGGGTAATATCGCTGGACCTTTCTGCTATTAAGCCCATGGCTCCCGCGTGATACACATTGATATCTTTGAACAATAGGTTTTCAGATTTAAATATGCGAATTCCCGGATTTTCCCGGTTATTAAGATACTCGCCTTTTGAAATGAAAACGGATCCAACAGGAGGGACCTCTCTATATTTTGTGCTAAGTCGCACAACGCTATCATTTAAAGTTTCAGCAGGAAAGAAAAAACTGTTATCAAAACCACTATATAAACCATGCTTGTAAATGGGCGCTTTTGTTGTTCTGTTCCAAATAATATTCTGACCAAGTCTTTGATGATACTTTTCTTGTTTTGCGTATCGGTGACCAAAGTGTTGTTCATAAGGCGAATCTTCTCTTTCGATGGTTAAATAAATACGGTTATCCTCGACTAAATAAGGTGTTTCCATTTGTACATCAAAAGTCATGGCGCTAGGATTGTTCCCAACTATGGTACCCTGAGCAAAAAAGGGAATCTCCCAGTCAATACTCAAATCTGAAACTGTTATATTGGTACTTTCCTCAATTATAAATGGTAACATTTTACCGTGAAATATGAATTCCGAACCTCCTCCGTCGATATGAAAATTGTTGAAATTGAAGATTGGAAAAGGGGTTCGTTTCAAACCATTATCATTATTTGTTATGGCTGTGTAAAAATCCGGCGCATAGGTGGGATAAAAGTGAAATGTACCTTTAGGAAAACGGATACCTTTATACCCTTTTTCCTTGCATTTTTCCAGAGCCTCAACTACAATAGGGGTAGCGTCTTTAGCATCTTCTATCCCCGAGTTGCTCAAGTCATAATAGGTTGAAGATAGATCTTGTAGACTTTCGATTGAAGAAGATTTATTCCCCAAGAGAAACATAGATGCTACTGCGATTATTAGTGCGGATACAATTAGTTTTAGCTTCATATAAGATTTTTAAGCCAGAATGGAACTGACAGTTTAGTTGATTCGTTTAAAGTTAAGATTTTGTTAAATCCGAAGGCATAACTACTGTAACATTACAATTAACATTTGTAACAAATCGGTAAAAATGTCCATAGTGTTACAAATGTTTATTGAAATGTTACAAAATTGATAGAGTTGTGTATAAATAAAATGAGAATAGGTACAGGTTTAAAACAGATAAGTATTAAAAATCGGCGTTTATTAGTCAGAATATTTTATTAATAATGGTTTTAACTCGAAACAGATTCACAGGGTTCTTTACTAATTGGTGCTCTTCAAGCCATGGTTAAATCCTAATTATGAAAAATCTAATCCTTGTTTTCGTGGCTAGTGAAATATTCTTATGTAGACTTAAGGGCAAAAAATTATTGAAAAAAAGGCGGTGACTTGATTTTTTGAAATTCTTAACTCGAATGTAAATTTTAGATATAAAACGAAATTTTAACCCTATTAAATCATATGAAAATAATTACAAAACAATATTTTATTTCCTATCGAAAACTTTTTCATTTACACAAACGAAATGAAAATATTGGACAAATAATTATATAATTCACAGTAAATCACTATATTCGCTCCACCCAAATCTATTGCTTCGAAATTTCGAAGACATACTTTATATGAAAATATAGGGTATGATAACTTAAGTATGTTATGAAAAAATCCCTCTCTCTGCCGCTATGGCTATGCCTGTCATTTATGATTTTGGATGCCAGCGCTCAAGTTGGTATTGGAACCCCTTTGCCAAACTCCTCCGCTCAACTCGATGTTGTAGCAAACAATAAAGGTCTTTTAATTCCCAGAGTGGCATTACAAGCACCTAATGTTACTAATCCTATTTCAAATCCCGCAACAAGTTTACTTGTTTACAATACCTCTGCTACTGCCGACTTAGTTCCAGGGTTTTACTATTGGAATGGAACAATGTGGATTCCGATTGGTGAGGATGACACCGATACTAACACCACCAACGTGAGTTTATCACAGGATGGTACCAATTTAATGTTAACGGACTCTGATGGTAATACAGTAAGTGTTGCCTTAACGGATATTGATACTAACACCACCAACGTGAGTTTATCACAGGACGGTACCAATTTAATGTTAACGGACTCTGATGGTAATACAGTAAGTGTTGCCTTAACGGATATTGATACTAACACCACCAACGTGAGTTTATCACAGGATGGTACCAATTTAATGTTAACGGACTCTGATGGTAATACAGTAAGTGTTGCCTTAAC
>NZ_JBAWKA010000006.1:0-102593 GCF_043876815.1 Gaetbulibacter sp. M240 | reverse complement strand
ATAGAGATGCTTCGCTGGCGCTCTGAATGACATGTTGCTGGGAATGACCGCCGCAGCTTAGACCGCGTTAGGGATAGCAGCGGATAGCCCACAGCGAGGTACGAGCGAGGACTTGTAGCGAATAGCCCGACCCGAAGGGAAACGCCCAAATACTAATTAAAAGATTACAGAAAGAAATTCCAGACTACCCCGAAACGCACGATGAAGTCGCGATAAGGGTTGCCGGGAGCTGAGAAATAATCGTAACCAGTAAAGCCCGCATTGAAATGTTCAGCTTTAACAAAAATTCGCGTTTGACGGATCTTGGCGTTTATGAAAAAATCGAGACGTGGGAAGCCACCGAATTTGTCGTCATTCTGCACATAAAATTCGGCCAGAACTGGGTTATAGGCGTCCATGTAATATGTAGTGAAATAATTTAGAGTGATACCGGTTTGCAAATACAAGGCCTTTTGGAACATATTTGTTGAAAAATACAGTGTATTGCGGGTAATTATTTCGGGTACGTTAAATATGGTATCGGTGTCCTGCGCTGTTTGATACATGACGGTATTATCGAGGGCAAACTTACCGAATTTGATCTCCTTTTGAAGTTTTACCCGAAGGTAATTGATGGTTTTATCCGACTGAAATGGGCGTACCTGATTGGTTGCCTGGTCTTCCTTAAAATAGGTATAATCGTTGATAGTTGTATAATCTACACTGATATTGGCAATGCGACTAGACTTGAGTTCGAAAGCTAACTGATCGGTCTCTGTGTTATTAAAACTGTTCTGCCAGTTATATTTGGTGTAATCACTTTGATATAATAAGGTATTGTAATTGGGCGCCTTGCTACTATGATTTAAAGAGGCGATGGCCTTAAAATCCTTATTTAATTGAAAGGAAGCTTGTGCTTTGAGAAAATTACCATCAAAATCGCCAACTAAATTAATACCTACCTGACCCTCGAGCTCAAAGCCTTTATATTTTTTATGGTAGCTTCCTCCGGCTGCATATACATTACCTTTTAAGCGGTTTGTTATTCGGGAGCCATCTGCAAGTACAACCACACGATCATAACCATAATTAAAACTGTTTGCACTGGCATTGAACTGCACGTCGCCCAGTAGATCATTACTGTAGTTTACTTGAAATTGATTGTAAAAATTCCGAAGATCGGCCCGATCTCTTAATCCTGAACTTTTAAAGGTTGAACCGAAATAACTGGTTTCAGCTCTGGCTTGATCGAATTGGAAATTTTTATCTTCGAAGGACATCATATGCCCTACACTTAATTTATTTTTACTAAGAGAATCTTTTTTACGGATAATATTGTACTCGTGCTTTAAAAATAAGCGCTTGCCCTTCAGGATACTTTCGGCGTTTTCGAATTTTACTTCCAGAATAGAACGATCAAGGAATTCAGGTGCTCCGCTTATAAAGTTTTGCACACTTTCTTCATTTAAACCTCCGTTTTCTTGATTAAGAAGGTCTTGGGTTACAATATGCATCCACATGTAATACCGTTTATTCCGGCTTTGGTAATTTGTTGTAAACCTAAAATTTCCTGTACTGGTAAGCAAATGCTGGTACTTACCTATAGACCTGAGTCCTTTGTAGGCTATAGAAAAATTAAACTGTGGCGATGTATTTACCGTAAAGAATGAATCGGCCAGCTGTCCTTGTTCGAAAGCTGTTTTATACATGAGTTCGGTAAGTGGCGTTGGAACTCTGTAATAATTAATGTCCTCGATCTCCATGTAATTAAAATGGCGGGCGCGGGCACCAAATTGCGGCATTAAACGGGTACTCTCAAAATTGTTTGTTAGCGTATTATAAGTCTGCCCCATATTTGAAAACGGCTGGAGACCGAAATTATCCTTTCGCAGGTAATTAAATTTGTAATCCTTTTTTATGGTTAAGGTTGTATCCACATAAGTGGTATCATTTTGATATGATATAATAAGGTAATCTTCAATTTTAGTGACCGGCTTATCACTTTTTGTGACCTTTTGTCGCCTCGTTAGGGTAGAATCCTGTGCGTCGAAGGTTTCACGAGGCGAACCAGAACGCCCTAACTGTCTTTGGGCATGAAGCCCTCCTGCTAGTAGAATAAATAGAAAAACAAAAATTAGTTTTTTCATTGCGAGTTTTTTCTCGAGGCAAAAGTAATTATTTGAACGTAAAGTGCCGTGAATTATTTTAAATAAAGAAAGCCAGCTTAAAAGCTGGCTTTACTTTATACTGATGCTATTTTCTTAATAACAACAATAATT
The DNA here is from genome assembly GCF_043876815.1 of Gaetbulibacter sp. M240. Taxonomy (NCBI): domain Bacteria; kingdom Pseudomonadati; phylum Bacteroidota; class Flavobacteriia; order Flavobacteriales; family Flavobacteriaceae; genus Gaetbulibacter; species Gaetbulibacter sp. M240. Next base: position 100,335 of record NZ_JBAWKA010000006.1, on the reverse strand, counting down.
TTGAGTTAGTCGATTGCAAACATCGAAATATTATTTCAATTACGCAACTAATTTATGGTAATAAGGCAATAAATTTTGCATTTTTATTAGTGAAAAATCACAAAAACAAGCTTTTAGGTGATTTATTTGCAACGATTTTTTCTAAGTACTGATTTTTCTTCAAGGCTTGCCTTTTAAAATTTAAGTTGTTTTCTGATTTTGAAATCCTAAATTAGTATGTATTTTTAGGTCATGCTACAAAAAACTTTTTCGGATGGAGATTTTGAATGCGGAACAGATGAAGCCGGGCGCGGATGTTTAGCTGGTCCGGTAACTGCCGCGGCCGTTATACTTCCTAAAGATTTTGAACACGAATGGCTAAACGATTCCAAACAACTATCTGCCGCAAAACGTGACGTTTTAAAACCCATTATTGAAACTCATGCTCTTTCCTTTGGTTTTTCGCATGTTTATGAAGAAGAAATTGATTCGATAAATATTTTGAACGCCTCTATTTTAGCCATGCACAAATCGGTTGCTGCCTTGAATCCGCAACCCGATTTTATTATAGTTGATGGCAATAAATTCAAACCTTACAAAACGGTAAAGTATCAAACCATTGTTAAGGGTGATAGTAAATATTTAAGTATTGCTGCGGCATCTATTTTAGCCAAAACCTATCGCGATGCCTATATGGAAAAAATTCATGAAGAATTCCCAATGTATCACTGGAATCAAAATAAAGGATATCCGACTGAAGCCCATCGAAAGGCTATAAAAAAATACGGTATTACCAAATATCACCGAAAATCTTTTCGCTTATTACCAGAACAACTCAAGTTAGCTCTCTAGACGCTATTAATTCTTTTTAAAAATATGTAGGTTTGTAAAAAATTAATCCATTTATGAGGTTTTTTTCTGCGTTGTTTTTAATCGTTTTTTTGGTAGGTTGTTCCAACTCGAATGAAACCCGAACAGGTCTTGTTGATTATATACCCGAAAACAGTTTTTTAATTGTTGAAAGTCCCAATGCAGCACAGTTTAGAAGTGGGTTGAAGAATAATGATTTCATTCGAAAATTATCGAAATCAGAATCTTATAATATCCTCGAGACGCAGTTAAACTTTTTATCCCTTTTACAAACAGATGCTCCCTTTTTAATATGTCTTTCTAATGATAATTCAGATAGTATTGCTTACACCCTAATCACCAAATATAAAGTAGGTAGTTTCAGAACGGATTCCTTACCGAATTACAGCGAGGAAACTTTTGAATATGGAAATAAGAGTATCACAAAAAGCACCTATGAAGATCAGGTATATTACAGCGCGGTGAGTGATAGTATTTTGGTAGCCTCGACCTCTCAAAAAATTATTGAATCTGTTTTTGATCGCTATCAGGTTGATCCTGAATTGCAAAAACTTTATAAAGCTACTGATAAGCAAAAAACTTCCTTAATATTCGACCTGAAATCGGAACGTATTGATCGGCTTTTTGTTTCGGATTCACTATACCCCAATAGATTTAGTGATTACTTCGCATTAGACGTAACCATGAATCAGGATGCTCTTTACATGCATGGCATTACCCGCGCCGAAGATTCTACCAAACTCATCCAGGTTTTTAGAAATACCATCCCTCAGGAAAATACCCTGGCCGAGATCTGTCCGTCCAATTCGGATGGCTTTATAAGTGTAACCTTTCAGGATTACGGGCTGATCCTAAAAAGTTTATCGAGACTACGACCCATCGACTCCACCCTTTACTCAGAGCCTTTATTTAAAAATATTTCTGAGACCGGAGTTATTTATCAAGGTAACAGCCGTGCGATAGTTTTAAATTCCCTAGATATTATTGCCTCAAACGATGCATTGGTAAGTGAGCAAAATAAAATAGATACTTACAGACAAACCGATATTTTTAGTTTTTCTAAGCCAGACCTCTTTTCAAAGGCTTTAAATCCGTTGATTACTTTTGATAATGCCGACAAATATTGTGTTTTGGATCAGTATTTTGTGTTTTCAGACTCTATGGATCTGCTGCAAAATATTATCGCAAATTATCAAAACAAAACAACCTGGTCTGAAAGGGATGATTTTAAAACGATAAAAACCCACCTCAGTGACGCCTCCTCCTTTTTGCAAGTTATTAAACCTGATCTGATAAAGGACATTTTAAAGTCGAACGCTCTGGATACAAGTGGTGATTTTAGTAAATACCCAACTACCGCGATTCAATTTATTTATGACACAGATTTCGCCCACGTTCACGCGGTTATTCAAAAAAATAAGGCTAAGGCTACGGCGCATTCTGTTAGCGAAGAACTCAATATCAAGTTGGATGCCGATGTTCTGATGCCTCCACAATTTGTTATCAACCATATCACTAATCAGAAAGAAATTGCTGTTCAGGATATCAATAATAACCTATATCTGATCGCCAGCAATGGTAATATCCTTTGGAAGAAACAATTGAACGGTGCTATTCTAGGAAAGATCGAACAGGTAGATATGTATAGAAACGGAAAATTACAGCTTGCTTTTGCAACTAAAAATCGCTTGTATGTGATTGATAGGTTAGGTCGTGATGTGGCGCCCTTCCCGGGTAAATTTGAGGATGACATTACGGAACCACTAGCCGTTTTTGATTATGAGAATAATAAAAAATACCGCCTGGTCGTAACACAAGGCAGGAATATCCTGATGTATAATATGGATCTGAAACCAGTTACAGGGTTTAAATTTAGTGGTGCCGATAGTTATTTACTTACCAAACCTGAACATTTTAGAATAGGTTCCAGAGACTACATTATTCTGAAAACAAGGGATAATATTTACATTTTAAACCGACGCGGCCAAACCAGGGTGACCCCAAAGAACAGCTACAAATTTTCTCAAAATCCGGTTTATTTGTATTTAGATAAATTTACTACAACAACTTCAGATGGCGATTTAGTAAGTATTGATCCAAAAGGTAATACAGCACTTGAAAAATTGAATCTGGCAGTAAATCATAGTCTTGTTTCCACCAGTAAAACCTTGGTGACAGTATCTGAAAATAACTTGACCATTAAAGGAAAAACAATAGCTCTGGATTATGGAAATTATTCCGAACCCAAAATATTCTATATCAACGATAAAATCTATGTAGCTATAACCGATTTGCAGGCGCACAAAATATATTTATTTGACAGTCTTTCCAATTTACTTCCTAATTTTCCGGTTTATGGTAATTCTGCCATAGATCTAAGTCAAATGGATGGCGACAGGAAATTAGAATTCACCGCGCAAGGCGATAATGATGCCGTGATTATTTATCAAATAAATTAGTGTTTGTTAATTTTATTAAAACGCCTTTTGTCGATAAAAAGTAATTTTTATCTTTACAACAGCTATTAATTACTATTTGACACCCTCTCTCAAGAGCAGATTTTTTTTAGATACACATTAATTATGGAACTGAATGGTTTTTAATAAGGCCTTAGGTTACCATTTTTTACGATAACCAAGTCGCAAGTCCTCGAATCTTAAGTGGGAACGTCAAAGATTAGTCTTTGGCGTTCTTTTTTTAGCGGATATTCCTCGCTTGATTTTTATCAGCTTTTTCAAATTTTTTAATCTAATATTTCAGGAGATTTAATAGTATTGCAATTCAAACAAAAAATCTTATGATCTCAAGAAAAAACGCTGCCATTTCAAAATGTATCATCCACAAAGTGGGTAACAAATTTAACAGTACCCGAAACGCCTTTTCTGAGCAACCTGTAGATTTTGATGAAGCCAGCTATGATCTGATGCTTTCCTTCCTATTAAAACCTTTTGGTAATCTGGTACAAAGTCATCGTTTTAATCATCACGCCGATATAAGTTTAAATGAAATCAATAGTTACTCCAAACAGGTGTTCATGGATGAGAAGGCCTTTATCGAGGCCTCAAAGCACATGGTGATGCATTTGTTTGAGCAATCAAATTCGGCCCAGATAAAAACCGGTGATGTTTTGGTTGTATTGTTTGATGGTATTGGATTCAACGATTTTGAAACACAAGCTCTAGGAGTCTTTAAAATTGAAACGAAGGTTAACTTTTTTCAAACCTTTTTAGAAAACAATAGCTATGACATTCTGGTTCAAAAGGGAATTAGCTCCAGAAAACTAGATAAGGGTTGTTTAATATTAAACCAAAGTGATACCGAAGGTCCCGTGGTATTTAGTGTGGATAATAATAGTTATGATGCGCAATACTGGACCGATCATTTTTTGAATATTAAATATGCCGATGATGCCAACAATCATACCCAACAATATTTGGAGCTGTGTAAACATTTCTCTACCGATATCATCAAATCGCAGTATGGCGCCCATGAACACAGTAACTTTTTAGCCAAGACCATTGATTTTTTTAAAGAACATGAGGTGGTAAATGTAGAAACTTTTAAAGAAGACCTGTTTCATGAAGAGGCCCATATTCGTGAGTTTGAAGATTACAAGAAAAGTTACGAAAGTGAACAAAATTTGGTAATGCGCAATCAGTTTGACGTGGCTGAAGCCGTTGTTAATAAAGAAAAACGTAAGTTTAAAACAGACATCAGGTTAGATACGCACATCCAGATAAAACTTGATATTGATGCACCGGATGCTTCCGAGGAGTACTTGGAACGTGGGTATGATGAAGAGAAAAAAATGCATTACTACAAAGTGTTTTTTAATGCGGAAAATTAAAGGACGCAACCTTTTTAGTTGGTGTGTATCTTGTAAGAAAATAACGTGCTATGAAAATATCTTCTCTTTTGTCAACCGCATTATTTATGTTTTTAATTCTATGTGAAAGTATAGAATCACCCCGATTGTTTTGTGGGGTTTCTAATCCCGTTGAAGAACTGATCTGGCTAAAACAGAAAACAGAGGAATTAAAACAAACGGGGCTTTACGAAACCGGGCAAGTTTATATTTGGTATACCGAATACGATGGGGAAACCTATTTTATTATTGATAATTGTTGTCCGAATTGCAACTCCGTATTGCTCATTTATAATTGTATGGGCGAGTATGTTAGTGCGAACACAACGATTTCTGAGTACATAAATAGTTATGACAAAGACATCAATAACGTCATCTGGAATCCAGAGAACTTTAGTTGTAATTTATAAATTCAGCCTCGAAAAGGGCTTTAAAATGTTTTAGAAGTTTCTGTTTTACTTCGGCCTCATTTACTGTTTCTACATCCAGTTCAACATTTAGCGAGGTTACTGCTTTGCCGCGAATACCACAGGGAATAATATTATCGAAAAAGCCCAGATCAGCATTCACATTTAATGCAAAACCATGCATGGTTACCCAGCGACTGGCACGTACCCCCATAGCGCAAATTTTGCGCGCAAACGGGGTGCCCACATCCAACCAAACGCCGGTTTCACCGGGACTTCGCTCGGCTTTTAAACCATATTCGGCCAGGGTTAAAATAATCATTTCTTCAAGAAAACGCAGGTACTTATGAATGTCTGTGAAAAAGTTCTCAAGGTCTAAAATGGGATAACCTACAATTTGTCCCGGTCCGTGATAGGTAATATCTCCGCCCCGATTGATCTTATAATATGTAGCGCCTTTAGCTTTGAGTTGCTCTTCATTAAGAAGCAGGTTCGACTCATCGCCGCTTTTCCCTAAAGTATAGACATGCGGATGTTCGACAAATAAAAAGTAATTCTCTGTCTCGTCTTCAGAATCGCTACGTCGGTTTTTAATCTTGGTGTCGACAATAGATTTAAAAAGATCTTCCTGATAGTCCCAGGTTTCCTTATAATCTTTTAAGCCTAAATCCTGCAGTTTGATACGCTTGTTCATAGGCTGCAAAATTACGACATTTTTAGCGTTAATTTTTAGGATTATTGAGAATAACTAAAGCGGCAATAACACCGGGAACCCAACCGCAAAGCCATAGTAAAAAGACAATAAAAATAGAGCCACAACCTTTATCGATTACGGCTAAAGGTGGACAAATTATAGACAATAAGACGCGCCAGAAACTCATGTGATAGTTAGATTTATGATTGATGTGCTTATACGACGTGATTTTTATGGATTTGTTACAGGATAAATATCGGGATTATTATTGAATTGCTACATTGGTTTTTTTATAGCAGGGTGACGCGTTAGGGATAGTAGAGGAAAGCCCGCAGCGCTTGTCGCGAGGACTTGAAGCGTATAGCCCGACCCGCAGGGTAACGCCCAAAAAATTTTGGAATTGGAAAATGTTAAAACCGCCTACAATTGATTATCTTTGCCGCATTAATTTTTAGATAGCATTTGAGATGTCGCAATTATCAGAACAAGAACTTGTAAGACGAGAAAAATTAGGAAAAATCCGGGAACTAGGTATTAATCCTTATCCGGCCGATTTATTTGAGGTAAAGAACAGTTCGAAATCGATCAAGGATCATTTTGTAGAGGGCGAAACAGTGGTGATAGCCGGACGTTTGATGTCGAGACGGATTCAAGGTAATGCGAGTTTTGCTGAATTACAGGATGCTGAGGGACGCATCCAATTATACTTTAACCGTGATGAAATATGCCCGGGTGATGATAAGACACCATATAATACGGTGTATAAAAAATTACTTGATATTGGCGATTTTATTGGCATTGAAGGCACCCTTTTTAAAACAAAAGTGGGTGAAAAAACCGTGATGGTTAAAAACTTCACCTTGTTAAGCAAGGCTTTAAGGCCTTTACCGCTGCCAAAACTTGACGCCGAAGGTAATATACATGATAAATTTGATGATCCTGAGTTACGATACAGACAGCGTTATGCCGATTTGGTGGTTAACCCTCATGTGAAAGAGGTATTTGAAAAGCGTACCAAATTATTTAATGCCATGCGTAAGTTTTTTAACGATGCGGGGTATTTTGAAGTAGAGACACCTGTACTGCAACCCATTCCGGGTGGTGCAGCGGCGCGTCCGTTTGTAACCCATCATAACGCTCTAGACATTCCTTTGTACATGCGTATTGCGAACGAATTGTATTTAAAGCGTTTGATCGTTGGTGGATTTGATGGGGTGTATGAATTTTCTAAAAACTTTAGAAATGAAGGTATGGACCGCACACACAATCCAGAGTTTACGGCTATGGAAATTTATGTAGCCTATAAAGATTACAACTGGATGATGGATTTTTGTGAGCGCCTTTTAGAGCATTGTGCTTTAGCAGTAAACGGTACTACCAAGGCCACTTTTGGCAAACACGAAATAGACTTTAAAGCACCTTATCCGCGCGTTACCATGGCGGAGGCTATTAAAGAATTTACCGGTTTTGATATTACCGGGAAAACGGAATCCGAGATACGTCAAGCTTCTGTAAACATGGGAATCGAGGTTGATGACACCATGGGTAAAGGTAAGTTGATCGACGAAATTTTTGGTGAAAAATGTGAAGGCAATTACATTCAGCCAACATTTATAACGGACTATCCAAAAGAGATGAGCCCATTATGCAAGGAACATCGCGAAAATCCTGAATTGACCGAGCGTTTTGAACTGATGGTTTGTGGTAAGGAGATTGCGAATGCCTATTCGGAACTCAATGACCCAATCGATCAAAGAGAACGTTTTGAGCATCAATTAAAATTGGCTGCCAAAGGGGATGACGAAGCTACCGAATTTATTGATTTTGATTTTTTAAGAGCGTTGGAATACGGTATGCCTCCTACATCTGGTATGGGTATTGGTATGGACCGTTTGGTCATGTTCTTAACCAATAATCAATCCATCCAAGAAGTACTGTTCTTCCCACAAATGAAGCCTGAGAAAAAACCTTTAGCGATAAGTGAAGATGCCAAAGCTGTTTTGGAATTATTGAATAAGTCTGAAAACATAACCTTAAACGACCTAAAATCGCAAAGTGGTTTGAGCAACAAAAAATGGGACAAAGCCATAAAAGATCTTACAAAAAACAAGGTGGCTAAAGTTGAAAAAACATCGGATGGCTTAATTGTGAGCAAGATTTAAAAACGAATCTTTTAATGTGAATTTTATATTTCCGGGCTAACATTTATTGATTTAGCCCGGATTTTTTTGGTCTAAATTTCTATCAATTAATATAAATCTTCCAATTCCAACACCATAATCCATAGGTAAAAAACATCGGAACAAAACTTTTCGACAAAAAGATAAAGGTATAAAGTGCTACTATTTAATTTAATAAAGAGTTGATTTACAACGAACTAGTAAATCTATACAAATTCAATAATATAGATAAAGTGTTAATTTTTATCGATGTAATGCATTTTTTGTTGTGTGTTTATAATAAAAAGACTACTTTAGGCGTGATTTAAAATGACGATCCCTGAGTTACCATGGCCAAAAAAAAGTTTTTAGATATTAGTATACCATTGATGGTTTTTGTAGTTCTTACAACCATCATTTCACTTATCTATATAATTGCTTTAAATAAACATCATGATGTCATAGACGAGCAAGTTCATGATACCGGAAAATTGTTGTCTAAGGAATTTCATGGCCAATTTATTACTGAGGTTTCAAAACTTGAAAATTTAAAAAAGCGCTTAGAGTATACTGAGGGTTCTTATTTTTCAAATTGGGAATATGATGCCAATTTGTTGCTTGAGCAGAGCAGCTCCTTCAAGTTTATTGAATGGATCGACAGCTCTATGGTGATAAGAAAAATAGTGCCGTATTTTGGGAATGAAGCTGCTATAAATCTGGATATCTCAAAAATTGAATATCGCCGTGACGAGTGGTTACATCATAGTTCAATGGGAAGAACTAATATCACCCCTTGGGCCAAACTTACTCAAAAAGGATATTCCTTTTTGGTAGATGTTCCCGTATACTTCAGCAATGATTTCCAGGGCACGATATCCGCAGGTATGGATTTTACACTAGCGTTTGATCGCTTGGTAGATTACCAAAAGAATCAGTATTCTGTTGAATTATATGATCATGAAGGCACTCTTTTTTACAGCGTAAATAAAGACATAAAACTTGAAGGGGATAAAACTATTTTTGATGATTCTTACATTGAAGTAGATATGTTAGACCACCAAAAATGGCATTTAAAAGTATACCCTTCTGAAAATTTGATGCTTGCTGAGGGACGTGATATTATTGATACCGCATTTATTTTTGGAATCGTTCTTTCACTTTTAATTACAGGGTTGTTTTATTTTTATATGCAAGCAAGAAGGGGAACCCGACTAGCCTTTAATGCTTATTCGAAACTCATGGATACGAATAAAATCCTTAATATGGAACGGGACCGTGCTCAAAAAGCATCTCAGGCCAAAACAGACTTTTTATCAAATATGAGCCATGAGATCAGAACACCACTTCATGCTATTTTGGGTTTTATCGAATTAATAAAAAGTAGTCAACTTAGTAAAACAAATAGAAATTATTTGAAATTGATGGAAAAATCATCAACGAACTTATTGAGTATTGTTAATGATATTTTAGACATTGAAAAAATTGAATCAGGAAAATTAGAGTTACATAAAACACATTTTAACCCTTGTGAAAAAATCAAAGAGTTAATAGATGTAAATCAATTCATATTCTTGAAAAAAGACCTTTATCTTAAAGGGAAATTTCCTAAGGAGTCCCATAATTTCGTTCTAGGCGATGAGACAAAACTGCAGCAAATCATTAACAACCTCCTTAAGAATGCCCTTAAATTCACAAGTATTGGTGGCGTTACTTTAATTTATAATGAAACTAAAACCATTAATAACGAGTTAAATCTTTCAATTACGATCAAAGATACAGGCATTGGTATCCCTCAGGATAAACTTCATGATATTTTTGAACGATTTACACAAATTGAGAATAGCATAAAAAAAGAGTATCAAGGAAGTGGTTTAGGCCTTTACATATGTAAAACCTATGCCAATATGATGGGTGGTAATATTTCTGTTAAGAGCGAAGTAAACAAAGGAACCTCATTCACTTTTCACGTGATTATGCCGCTTGCTGAAAATCTTGAAAGAACAAAAACGATATCTCAAAAATCAGTAAAATTTTCAGATCTCGAGGTATTAATTGTAGATGATAATAGTTTGAATGTTATTGTGCTTAAAAAGTTTTTAGAGGATTTTGGTATAATCCCTGAGGTAGCCAATAATGGTCTTGTAGCTATTGAAAAGTTTAAAGAGAATAGACCTCAGCTTATTTTTATGGATATCCATATGCCTACAATGGATGGTTGGGAGGCTACGCGTGAAATACGAAAATTAGATAAAGACGTTATAATTTTCGGTCTATCTGCAAATGTAACTTCCGAAGCTATCGATAAAGGGATCGAAAGTGGTATGAATAATTATTTATCAAAACCTTTCAAAAAAGAATCGCTTCAAAAACTTTTACATTTTCACTTTGAAAGTAACGAGTTTATTATAAGAGCCGTTTAAATTTAATTTTTAATTCTTTACCTACCAAGTACATTATTTTCAAATCACCTTACTTCTTTCCAGTTTTTATGGATCTGTTAAAAACCCGTTAAAAAATCTTCGGGGTTAAACCTTTTTAAATTTTTCAAGTCCTATATACAAATTAAAAAACGTAAGACATGAAAAAATTAATTCTGTTAGCTGTTCTAGCCATAACTGTTCAGGTTTTTGGACAAGATGCGCCAAAAGCGGAACGCCAACGCGAAGGGAGAGCCCAAAAAATGATGCAACTTTCAACGGAAGAAATAGCCACGCTTCAAACCAAAAAGATGACGTTATTATTAGATCTAAATGCTACCCAGCAGGATCAGATCCAAAACGTAAATTTAGAAAACGCCAAACAAAGAAAGGCTATGATGGCAGACCGCAAAGCGAAAAGAGAACGTGGAGAAAAACCAACTACTGAAGAGCGCTATGCTATGGAAAATATAAGATTAGATCATCAAATTGCTATGAAAGAGAAAATGAAATCTATTCTTAATGCTGAACAATACGAAAAATGGGAAAAAGCACGTGCCCGCATGGCGATGCAACAAAAAGGTGGTATGAAAAAACATATGAAAGAGAACAGACCATAATAATTGGTTAGTTTAGTTTGATTAGTTTGTTGAAAAAACGCATCTCAAATTGAGATGCGTTTTCCTTTTTACAAGGTTTTAGCAACCTCATTTACGGCATTTATTGTAAAATCCAGATCCTCGTAGCTCAGCGCATCTGTAATAAACCAGGTTTCGAAGGCACTTGGCGCAATATAAACGCCTGCATTCAGCAAGCCGTGAAAGAATTTTTTAAAAGTATCATTATTACCCTTAGCTGCAGACTCAAAATCGATTACGGCATCTGGATGAAAATGCACCGAAATCATCGACCCAACGCGGTTAATGGTATGGTCTATTTTACAGTCCAATAATACTTTATGCAAACCTTGGTGTAAATATTCTGTTTTAGCAGCCAGTCTATCAAAAACCTCATCATCGGAATCTAATGCCTTTAACATCGCTAAGCCGGCAGCCATTGCCAAAGGATTTCCACTCAAGGTTCCGGCCTGATATACCGGACCTAAAGGAGATAAATAATCCATTATTTCACTTTTTGCTGCAAAAGCCCCAACTGGTAATCCACCACCAATAACTTTGCCGAAACAAATAATATCAGCTTTCACATTATACAGTTCCTGCGCACCACCTTTGGCTAGTCGGAATCCTGTCATTACCTCATCAAAAACCAGTAATATATCATGCGAATCACACAGATCGCGAAGTTTTTGTAAAAAGTTATTTTTAGGCGGTATACAACCCATGTTTCCCGCAACAGGTTCTATTATGATACAAGCTATTTCACCGGTATTGGCATCAATTAAGTTCTGAACACTATCCAAATCGTTATAGGTCGCTAGTAGGGTGTCTTTTGCCGTCCCTTTTGTCACTCCAGGACTATTAGGTATTCCGAAGGTACTGGCACCACTTCCGGCCTGAATTAAAAATGAATCCGAATGCCCATGATAACATCCGGAAAACTTGATAATCTTATCTTTTCCCGTGAAACCGCGCGCTAATCGTATGGCACTCATGCAGGCTTCAGTTCCAGAATTCACAAATCGAATTTTATCAATATTAGGCACCATAGAAACCGCTAGCTGTGCAATTTTAGTTTCAATCTCTGTTGGCATTCCGAATGAAGTCCCTCTTTTAGCCTTTTCAACAACTGCATCAACCACAGGTTTATAGGCATGACCTAAAATCATTGGGCCCCAGGAATTAATAAAATCTATTAAACGATTTCCATCTTCATCATATAAATAGGCGCCTTTCGCCTCTTTCACAAAAATGGGTGTTCCTCCAACACCTTTAAAAGCCCTAACCGGAGAATTAACGCCACCCGGAATGACTGTTTCAGCTTCTGCGAAAAGTGCACTACTTCGTTTGTAAATCATAAATTGTATATCTAGGGTTTTATAATTAATTCTTGTCCTATGTTTATAGTCGTTCCGGCCAGATCATTTACTCTTTGGATGTTTTCTACCGTAGTATTGTACTTTTTTGCAATAGAATATAAGGTATCCCCTTTAGAAACCGTGTAAACAGTTTCATCAATTTCGGCGATTTCAACATGACGATCATAATCCTGCCCTAAAACTTCTTTGTCAAATTCATATAACTGATACCGTTCAATAAGTGAGATTAATTTCTGAGGATATTTCCTATCCGTGGCATAACCGGCATCTTTTAAGCCCCTGGCCCAACCTTTATAATCTCCTTTTTTTAATTTGAAAAGTCCGGCATAGCGTTTACGTTCCGATAAAAAAAGCGAATGATCCCGAAACGAATATTTTGGATCTTTGTATTTTCTAAAACACTCTTGTCGCTCATCGTCATCGTGATATATTTTTTTACCCGTCCAGCCATGACATTTTATACCAAAATGATTATTGGCCTCGACTGAAAGTCGGCCATTTCCAGACCCCGATTCTAAAATCCCCTGAGCTAAGGTTATACTCGCCGGAATACCATATAAGGCCATTTCACTTTGTGCTATCGCTTTGTAAACATCAATATATTTTTCCGTGGCACTGGCATATACCTTCGGTGTTATTTCAGGAGTTTCGCTTGTATGGCTTTTATCCGAAGTATCCTCAGAACTAATAACCACAACTGGCTTTTCAGGATGATCCTTTTGGCTCACAATACTTTTTCTGGATTTACAGCTGAAAGCTAAAACACACACCAAGAACAAAAGGTAAATTCGTTTCATTATTTTATATTATCAATGGTAAATTTTTCTTTTTTAATTTTAAGTTCATTCCTTCTATACCTTGTAAACCTCCAGTATGCACAGCGAGAATGTTTGACTGTGGTGGAAAATATCCCTTTTTAATCAGATCTATAATACCGAACATCATTTTCCCGGTATAAACAGGGTCGAGTGGAATATCATTTTCAGCCTTAAACCGATTCATAAACTCAATAAGCTCATTATTTATTTTAGCATAACCACCGAAATGATAAGCCGTTTGTAATTCCCAGTTCCGTTTCATTGCAAATTTACTAATTATGTCGCTTAAAAAATCACCTTTCAAGGCTGGAAATCCAAAAATATGCTGATGGGGTTTAGATGCATTAATTATTCCGGAAAGGGTACCTCCTGTCCCGACGGAGCAACAGATATAATCAAACATAGAATCCTCCGGTTTTAAAATTTCCTCACAACCTTTTACGGCTAAAGCATTTGTACCGCCTTCGGGAACGGTGTAAAAAGATCCAAAAGTTCTCTTTAGTTCTTCTAAAAAAGTCTGCGCCGTTTTATTTTTATAAACCTCACGTGATATAAAATGCAATTTCATCCCTTGCGCTTGGGCAAATTTTAAGGTTGGGTTATAATCCTTTTTTGATCTTAATTCATCCCCACGAATAACCCCAATAGTTTTAAAATGATGTAATTTTCCGGCTGAAGCTATCGCAGCAATATGATTTGAATATGCCCCTCCAAAAGTTAATACGGTATCGAAACCCAATGAAGCGGCCTCAATCAAATTATATTTCAATTTTCGATATTTATTTCCCGAAACGAACGGATGAATTCTATCCTCCCGTTTTATAAACAACCGAACCTTTGACGATTCAGGAAGTTTCACCTCTTCATTACTAATATCTTTTAATTCCGGCAACATCATTTATGGTTTAAAAAATCGCATTAAAGCCTTCAATTATAAAAATTTAGAATATTAATGCCGTGTTATAAAAGTATTCCATTTTGTTCAAAATTACAGTATCTTTGTATAACTATGAAACGAATTTTACCTCTGGAAGAAGGTGATTATTATATAACCCCGGAAGGCTACAGGTGTTTTACCGAGCAGTACTTATTAAAACGCGGGTATTGTTGCGAAAGTGGCTGCAGGCATTGCCCCTATGGATATGATAAAAATACCAACAGGCAATATCGTTGAATTTTGAATGATTTTGTTGGTATGATTATTGAGGCTATTGGTAATGAGAACTTTATAATAACCGCTCATTTTGAGAGCCAAGTAAAACTATAACGCTATGAAGACACTATTTAAAACTTTACCACTTATTGTACTATTCCTAACAATAAGTTCCTGTAGTAGTATCAGAGTTGCATCAGACTATGATACTAGAGCCAATTTTGATCAGTATAAAACTTTTGCCTTTTTCAAAACGGGCATCGATAAAGCCGAAATAAACGATCTTGACAAACGCCGAATTTTAAGAGCTATTGAACACGAACTTTTAGCGAAAGGCCTTACCAAATCTGAAACACCTGATCTTTTAATAAGTATTTTCACTAAATCACAGCAACGTGTAGATGTTTACAACAACACCTGGGGAATGGGTGGCTGGGGCTGGGGCGGTTTCGGACCTTGGGGCTGGGGTGGTTTCGGACCCTGGGGCTGGGGCAGCAATTGGAATCAACCCAATGTTTCAACCAGTGTTCAAGGTCACTTATATGTTGATCTTCTTGATGCTGAGAAAAAAGAATTGGTTTGGCAAGGAATGGGCACGGGCCATTTACCTAAAAACATGGAAAAAAAGGAACAACGCATAAAGGAGTTTGTTGCAAAAATCATGGAACGCTTTCCTCCTAATGCTCAGCAATAATTTAGAAAAGCAATTCTATCCGAATTGCTTTTTTTATGCCATATTCTTTTATTTTAAAAACCAAGTTTAAGTTTTCTACAAAAGGCATTAAAAACTCGTTTTTATTAAAAATTTTCATTAATTTCTACGAAGATTAAAGAAATTTCTATTTTTACTTGAGATAAAACCACGAAAAAAATGAATACTGCAATTGAGACAAACCCTATTTTAGATCGCTTACCCAAGCATTTGAAACAGTTTATAAAACCTCAAAACTATGAGCATTATTCTGCCATCGATCAGGCCGTTTGGCGATACGTTATGCGCAAAAATGTTAATTTTTTAAGTAAGGTAGCACACAAATCATATTTAGAGGGTTTGAAGCAAACGGGCATATCTATTGACAGCATTCCTAATATGTACGGTATGAACCGAATTCTTAAAGATATTGGTTGGGCCGCAGTAGCCGTTGATGGGTTTATTCCACCGAATGCCTTTATGGAATTTCAGGCCTATAATGTTTTAGTTATTGCAAGTGATATTCGCCAATTAGAACATATTGAATATACTCCTGCCCCCGATATCATCCACGAAGGTGCAGGACATGCCCCGATTATTGCAAATCCTGAATATGCTGAATATTTAAGACGCTTTGGCGAAATAGGATCAAAGGCCATATCATCAGCAAAAGATTACGAATTATATGAGGCTGTTCGTCACCTTTCCATTATTAAAGAAGCTGAAGACACTCCTGAAAATGAGATCGAAGCAGCTGAAAAAAAGGTAGATGAACTTCAAAAAAATATGGGAGAGCCCAGTGAAATGGCTCTCATCAGAAATTTACACTGGTGGACAGTGGAATACGGATTAATAGGCACACTGGAGCATCCAAAAATTTATGGTGCTGGATTGTTATCCTCTATCGGTGAAAGCACCTGGTGTATGACTGATGACGTTAAAAAGCTACCCTATTCCATAGAAGCTGCATTTCAAGATTTTGATATTACCAAACCACAACCACAACTCTATGTAACACCAGATTTTTCCCGTTTAAGTTTGGTTTTGGAAGAGTTCGCTAATACCATGTCACTTCGTAAGGGCGGTTTGTCCGGTATAAAAAAACTGATTCACTCAAAAGCATTAGGTACCATTGAGCTAAGTACCGGGCTTCAAATTTCAGGAGCATTTAACTATGTGATTGAAGAGCAAGGAAAACCCATTTATATCCAGACAACAGGTAAAACCGCTCTCGCTTATCGCGAAAAGGAATTAGTAGGCCATGGAACCCAAACCCATCATAATGGTTTCGGCTCGCCCATTGGCAGATTAAAAGGCATTAATCTTGCTATAGAAGATATGAGTCCACGGGATTTAGTTGCATATGCCATTTATGAGGAGCAACAAGTGAGTTTGGAATTTGAGGGTGGCATAACGGTATCCGGAGAAATCATTACGGGGAAGAGAAATCTACAAGGTAAGATCATTTTAATAAGTTTTAAAAATTGTAACGTTACTTATAACAACAAAGTGCTTTTTAAACCGGAATGGGGCATTTACGATATGGCTGTAGGGAAAGAAGTTGTCTCAGCTTTTGCCGGACCTGCCGATGTAAATAGCTTTGATCTCATTACCCATAAAATTTCGTCTCAAACTATTAAATCCAAGAAATCAGATGAACGCATCGAACTCGAAAGTCTTTATCAGCAGGTTAGAGATTATAGAAATGGAACAAACAAAACTATTTCTAGAACTAAAGTTTTAGAACTTTTAACGCAAAAATTTCCAAAAGATTGGTTATTAAGTGTTGAACTTTTCGAGTTAGCCTATTTAGCAGATGAAGGTCAGTTATGTAAACAAATCCTGGATCATCTGGAAACCATAAAACAGGAGCGCCCACAAGTGGGGCATCTCATTGATGACGGCATTAGTATCATCAAGCAAAACGTAAAAGTATAGTGCTTTTTATTTGAATCGCTTAAGGGTGTTTTTTGTAAATTCACTCAAAACCAAAGCGCCACTAATTTTCGCTCTTTCTTGAAGCAAATCTTCCCAATGTTCTGTACCTTCCCAAATCACCCGTTTCATTTCAGTCAGAGCCTCAGGATTATAAGTGCTTAATTTTTCAACTAATGCCAATACCCCCTTATCTAGGGATTCATTGGTCTCAAAGACCTCAGCATATAGGCCATGGGTTTCGGCAAATTCGGCAGAATAAAAAGCCTCAGCATTTATGGTCATTTGAGCCATTGTAGGTTTTCCCATCTTTCGTGATACGGCTGGTTCAATCACAAACGGACCTATACCTATGCTTAATTCACTTAACTTTATGGAGGCATACTTAGAAGCCAAACAATAATCTGTTGCTGCTGCCAAACCAACACCACCACCCACAGCCTTACCTTGGACGCGCCCAATAATTAATTTAGAACAGCTTCGCATGGCATTGATCACATTAGCAAACCCGGAAAAGAACTTTTCACCGGTCTTGGCGTCTTCTATAGCAACTAATTCATTAAAACTGGCACCGGCACAAAAGGTTCTATCGCCACCACTTTGAAGAACTATAACCCGAATATTCTGATCTAGATCAGCTTTTTGGATCGTTTCAACCAGCAGATCCAATACCAAAGTAGGCATCGCATTTTTGTTTGGGTGAAAAAACTCGATAGTTCCAATACCATTTTTGGTTTTGAGGGTTACATAAGGCTGATCCATGTGAAAGAATATAACAGTTTTAAAGTATGAAGATACATAAAAGTTAAGAACCTGATGAAAAGAAAATGCTTTACACGAAAGCAAAAAAACATTCGTTTTATTCGACTTAGGTAACCTAAAACTAACCTAATTCAATTTTTGACTTATAGAAACTACAGTTACCACTAAGTCCTCTTTTTAACTTAAGGTTAGATTAACTTTGGATATCAGCGAATTTCTTGTACCCATTTAAAGTTTCAAAAACAAAAACACCAAACTAAAACGGTTGTTTTAAGTCTGGTGTTTTAATATGAACTGATTAATAGCAGAACTAATGTACTTCAAAATCCCTTTTTTTGGGTAAAATTTTCGACTAAATGTTATTAAAAAAGTTCAATCGCAATCTTTTAACACTCCTTGCAGCCCTATATCACGGGTAAGCTGTTCCAATTAAACTACTCAAATAATTAATCAGAAGCGATGATCAAAAACTGATCATCAGAAACTCCTGTGGCGGAACTTTTAGGTATTCCTAACTAAAACTACTGGAATTTACTACATATAATGTAGTCAAACAGCAACCCAATTTTACAGTAAATCTGAGGTGTTGAAATTAGGGCTGGGAGTGTTTCTGGGAGAATAATAGCAATCACTTTTTCATAGCATACTTTTTTAGTTCAATGGATGAATTTTGAGGGATTATCTTTTAATTAATTTTTCTAAAGCATAAACCTTGTTAGTTAAAAGCTTCAGCAAATACTCACCCGAGGGAAGGTCTTTTAGAGAACGCTGAAGCTTTTGAAATTAATTCCTCTTTTTGGTTTTGATTTGGGGCAAAAAAAACCGTTACTGGATTAACACTACGTTTTTGATAAAATTATTTTTTTTATTCTAAACGCATTTTGTTTACTAATTTTTAAAAACTACATACTAAACTTTAACAATAACTATATTCTGAAAAACATGAATTTCTTGTTTCCATGGTGAAATTATATAAAATATTGAGTACTCCTTTACGGTAATCCTCAATAGGAGGTATTTAGTCCTTTTTTAAAAGAAAATATTTCGTCGAAACGCATAATTTAAGTGTAATTCCTTCAAAACGAAATTCTTAAAATTGTGAAATATCTAAAATTTTATGTGCTGATAACGCCTTTGAAGTATGGCCTTTTGTGTTTCTAATTTTTGAAGAAATGCCTTATGAGCAATAGAATCGGCATTAAAAGGTTTGTGTTGCAGACCCCTTTGTATTTTTGAAACGGCTTCCATTGTTTTTTCGGCTTCCGGTGAGAGCCATACCGATTTAAACCGATCCCAAATATATGCAATTGCAGTTTTATTGGGGTGGATCATATCTTCTTCATAGAATCGATAATCCCGAAGCTCGTCCATCATCAATTCATAGGCCGGAAAATAAGAAACCTCCTCTGTTTTAATTTGGTGTATTGCAGCAATTAAATGAGCTTTGCTTTGCATGTTTTCAACAAAACCATCCTTTAAATGTCGGACCGGTGACACTGTAAATATGATACTGGCTTTTTGATTGACAGATAGAATGAGATTCACCATATTCGTTAAAGACTGTTTAACCTCTTTCACCTCAAAAAGTATTTTGCTGAACTGATCTTGTGGCAACTTATGACAATTTGCCACAAGTCGATTGGTTTCATTAAAGCGGTATCCCCGGGCAGTTCCTAGAGTTAGGATGATGTGTGTTGCTTCTAAAATGGCCGCTTTCCCGGAAACACTTTTCGAATTTAAATTTTCAATAAGCACCTCTTTAACAGGTGTGCTAAGTCGGGAGTGTGCGTCTAAACAGTGCCATCGTTCGTTATGGAAAAAAACATCTTTAGCATCATAATGATAATCATCAAGTGACCGCTGAATAAAACGCTCAATAGCTTCGGGATGAAACAAGATCCCAAATGGATTTTGAACCGTTTGAAATTGAAACTCCGAAAAAATTGTTCCAATATTTTCAGAAAAACAAGACCCCAATAATACCAAACGAGAATCGTAATCTATCAGATTTGACGCCTGTTTTAAAGGTATTTTGGTCTGTAGTTTCATATCAAATTAAAATCGCGTGCTTTTTATTGGATATAGGCCAGCGCCTTCTCGAGCACTTCAGGAATGCCGGCTGGATTTTTTCCTCCCGCCGTTGCGAAAAAGGCTTGTCCGCCGCCGCCGCCTTGAATATATTTTCCTAAATCGCGCACAACCTGTCCTGCATTAAGATTTCGTTCTTCCACTAAAGATTTAGAGATATAACAGCTCAACAATGCTTTTTCACCTTGTTCAGAAGCCAAAAGCAAAAAGGCATTTTCGTATTGACTACCAAGTTCAAATGCAACATCTTTTAAGCCTCCGGCATCCAGATCTAGTTTTTTAGCCAAAAACTGCACTCCGTTTACATCTTTGAGTTCTTGCTTCAAGTTGTCTTTAATATTTCCTGCCTTCTCTTTGAGCAAGCTTTCAATTTCTTTTTTAAGATCGGTATTTTCGTCTTGAAGATTCTTCACGGCCTTAACTGGGTCTTTAGTGTTGTTTAGTAAAGCTTTTACCTCAGCAAAAGCCTGACTGTTTTCCACGTAAAAATCTTTGGCAGCTGCATTAGTAATGGCCTCTATTCGGCGTACCCCTGCAGCAACGGCGCCCTCCGATAATATCTTGAAATGCCAAATATCACCAGTGTTCTCCACATGCGTCCCACCACAAAGTTCGATGGATTGTCCAAAGCGGATCGTGCGCACATTATCTCCATATTTTTCACCAAAGAGGCTCATAGCACCTTCAGCTAAGGCTTCCTCTTTTGGAATATTACGGCGCTCCTGAAGTGGTAAATTTTCAGCTATACGAGCGTTTACAAAATTTTCAACTTCCTGTAATTCCTCAGGGCTAACCTTCGAAAAATGTGAAAAATCAAAACGCAAATATTTATCATGAACGGCACTTCCTTTTTGTTGTACATGGGTACCTAGAACCTCGCGCAATGCCTGATGCAATAAGTGTGTTGCACTGTGATTACAAGCTGTGCGGAACCTTGCTGTTTCATTAACTACTGCTGTAAAGCTTTCATCTAAATGCTTAGGTAGGTTTTTAGCCAAATGAATGATAACATTATTCTCTTTTTTAGTATCGAGGATATAAATCACATTACCACGGGCATCTTCCAGATAACCCTTGTCACCAACCTGACCACCACCTTCGGGATAAAACGGCGTAACATTAAATACCAGCTGGAACATATCACCTCCTTTTTTCGAACTTACTTTTCGATATCGAGTAATATTAATATTGGATTCCAGAGTGTCATAACCTACGAAGTTTTCATCAGTATCATCGATAAGCACGGTCCAGTCATCGGTATTCATTTCACTTGCAGCACGTGAGCGATCTTTTTGTTTTTTAAGTTCTTTTTCAAATCCAACCTTATCCAACTTCAAACCTTTTTCAGAAAGGATCAAAGCGGTTAAATCAATAGGAAAACCGTAAGTATCGTATAATTCAAAGGCTTTATCACCTGATACGGTATCACCTTTTGTAGCGTCAACAATACCTTGCAACAAAACCAGTCCTTGGTCGAGTGTTCGTAGAAATGAATGCTCTTCTTCTTTGATCACGTTTTGAACTAAACTTTTTTGATCGCTGATCTCAGGAAAGGATTCGCCCATTTGACGACTCAAAACGTCCACTAATTTATAAATGAACGGCTCCTTTTGTTCTAAAAACGTGAATCCATAACGCACAGCACGACGCAATATACGTCGGATCACATAACCGGCACCCGTGTTGCTTGGCAACTGCCCGTCGGCTATAGAGAATGCCACAGCGCGCACATGGTCGGCAATCACACGAATCGCCACATCAGTTTTGTTATCACGACCATAACCTTTTCCTGTAAGCGTTTCTAATTCCTTGATCAAAGGGGTAAACACATCGGTATCGTAATTAGATTGTTTTCCCTGAAGCACCATACACAAGCGTTCAAAGCCCATACCGGTATCGATATGTTTATTAGGTAAAACCTCAAGTTTCCCACTGGCCTTTCGATTATATTGCATAAATACGAGATTCCAGATCTCTACAACTTGTGGATGATCCTGATTGATCAATGCCTCCCCCGGAATTTTGGCCTTTTCTTCCGCGGAGCGAATATCTACATGAATTTCACTACATGGTCCGCAGGGTCCCTGATCGCCCATTTCCCAGAAATTATCGTTTTTATTACCTTTTAAAATCCGATCTTCAGCGATATAACGCTTCCAGATATCATAAGCTTCAGTATCTAAAGGTAAACCATCTCCTTCATCACCTTCGAACACGGTTACATATAAAATACCTTTATCGATCCCAAATACTTCAGTAAGGAGTTCCCACGCCCAGGCAATGGCTTCTTCTTTAAAATAATCACCGAAACTCCAGTTCCCCAACATTTCAAACAAGGTATGGTGGTAGGTATCATAACCAACTTCCTCCAGGTCGTTATGTTTTCCTGAAACACGTAAACACTTTTGCGAATCGGTAAGTCGGTTACTTTTTGGCTTTGCATTACCCAAAAAATATTCTTTAAAAGGGGCCATTCCAGAATTCACAAACATAAGGGTTGGATCGTTTTTTACCACCATAGGTGCTGATGGTACGATCGTATGTTGTTTATCTTCAAAAAAACTTAAAAACTTTGAGCGAATTTCCTTTGATTTCATTCGTGTTTAATGCTTGGCTATTTTATGATATATTGTATATTTCACAAAACAATGATTATCTTTACTATCTCATTTTTTAAATGAGTGGTAAAAGAATTCTTTTTTTGTTCGTATTACGGTTTTACTCCGAAATACTATTTAAAAAGTTTCATCGTTTGCTTATCGATAAGCTGCTAAATGCATCTTATTTTTCAGCAAAAATACTATAATTTAATGAGTAAGGTAAAATATTATTACGATTCTGAAACATTATCCTATAAGCGGATTGAACGAAAAAAAAGAACAACGTTCAAATACGCCGCAATGTTTTTACTGGCCTCGGCTTTATTTGCCTTTCTGTTTGTTTTTATCGCAGGACAGTATGTAGAATCTCCTAAAGAAAAGGCCCTAAAACGTGAACTGCAAAATATGCAGTTACAATTCAATATTTTAAATAAGAAAATGGACGAAGCAGAGGCTGTTTTGGCTGATGTTGCGGACCGTGATAATAACTTATACCGTGTTTATTTTGAGGCAAATCCGATACCGGAAGAGCAACGTAAAGCCGGATTTGGTGGTGTAAATCGTTATAAAGACCTCGAAGGTTTTGATAACTCGAAACTCATCATTCAAAGCAGTAAGCGTCTGGATATTTTACAAAAAGAGATCGTAGTGCAATCAAAATCTTTGGATGATATTGCCAAGCTTGCTGCTGAAAAAGAAAAATTATTAGCCGCAATACCTGCGATACAACCCGTAAGTAATAAGGAACTTTCGCGTATTTCTTCTGGATATGGCGTAAGAACAGATCCGTTTACCAAAGCTAAAAAAATGCATTTGGGTATGGATTTTGCCGCACCGCGAGGCACCCCTATTTATGCTACAGGTGATGGCGTCGTGATACGCGCTGATTCACGTTCTAGTGGTTACGGAAAGCATATCCGCATTGATCACGGATTCGGTTATGAAACCTTATACGGCCACATGTATAAATTTAGTGTACGCCGAAATCAACGTGTAAAACGAGGCGACTTAATTGGATTTGTAGGAAGCTCAGGACGATCGGACGGGCCTCATGTACACTATGAAGTTTTTAAAGATGGTAGACGCATAAATCCAATAAACTTTTACTACGGCAGTTTAACCGCTGAAGAGTATAACAAAATGATACAACAAGCCTCATTGGAAAATCAATCTTTAGATTAATGCATATAGACTTACCAGAAAAACGATATTATGCCATAGGCGAGGTCGCCAAGGCCTTTGGGGTAAATACCTCATTGATCCGTTTTTGGGAAAAGGAATTTGATGTATTGCAGCCCAAAAAGAACGCTAAGGGAAATCGGAAATTTACACCTGAAGACATTAAAAACCTCAAATTTATTTATCATTTGGTAAAAGAACGAGGTTTTACACTGGAGGGTGCGAAGATCCATTTAAAAGAAGAAAAAAAACAAGCCCTAAGTACGTTTGAAATTATCGACAAGCTCGAAAACATCAAATCAGAGTTGATTAAAATTAAAAACCAGATGTAACATTTTGGTAAGATAATCAACTAATAAGATACGCAACTCACACAAAAAATTAACATAAAACAAATCGAAAATGAAAAAATGGCTTCCATTAATTATTATTGCTGTAATCGTCTTTGGAATTTATTCCTGGGCTAAAGGCTTCAACAACAAAGCTGTTGATTTAAATGAAAATGCCACCAAAACCTGGGGTAATGTAGAAAGCAGTTACCAAAGAAGGAGTGACCTTATTGGTAATCTAGTGAATACGGTGAAAGGTGCAGCAGATTTTGAAAAAAGCACACTAACACAAGTTATTGAAGCAAGAGCAAAAGCTACCTCAACAACGATTGACCCTAGCAACATAACTCCTGAACAGCTAGCCGCTTTTAATCAGGCTCAAAGTGGATTGAGCTCTGCTTTATCGCGTTTACTTGTAACTGTGGAACGCTATCCGGAACTCAAGGCTAATCAAAACTTTCTCGAATTACAAAGTCAATTAGAAGGCACTGAGAACAGAATAAATGTCGCTAGAGACCGCTTTAATGAAGCCGTTGAAAATTATAATAGCCACGTTAAACGTTTCCCTAACTCGCTACTGGCCGGTATATTTAATTTTGATCCAATGGATTATTATAAAGCAGAAGCCGGTGCCGAAAAAGCACCTGAAGTAAATTTTGATTAAAACATAATTTATGTCAAAAGCCACAGAGTATATTTTAAAACCACTTGAAGAAGAGGAGATTATTCAAGCCATTCAGGCTGCCGAATTAAGAACTTCTGGGGAGATCCGGGTTCATATTGAAAAGGAAGCTCAAGGTGACGTTTATGAACGTGCTCTTGAAGTATTCCACCTTCTTAAAATGGATCAAACTAAACTTAGCAACGGGGTTTTAATTTACTTGGCTGTTGCCGATAAAGCTTTTGCCATTTGTGGCGATAAAGGTATTCATGATAATGTTCCTGATGATTTTTGGGATACAACCAAAAATCTGATGCAATCTCATTTTAAAGCCGGTAATTTTAAACAGGGTCTTATAGAAGGCATCCATAAATCAGGGGAGCAATTAGCAAAATTCTTTCCGTGGAAGAAGAATGACGAAAACGAGTTACCTAACGCCATTTCTAAAGGATAATCAGTATGCAAGGCACATTCTTAATAAAACATGTTGTAAAAACGAAACGTCTTTTACTTCTATGTACAACTTTTTTATTTTTTAATGTTGTATTTGCGCAATACAAAATTCCTGATAAACCAGAATTTCAAACTAGTGTTTATGATTACTACCATCTTTTAGATGCGTCTCAAAAAAAACAATTAGAGCAAAAACTCATACGCTATTCAGATACCACTTCAACTCAAATTGTTATCGCTATCATTGCCTCAACGCAAGGTGAAAATATTAATTATTTAGGCGCACAATGGGGAGAAAAATGGGGTGTCGGACAGGCTAAAGAAGATAATGGTATTCTTATTTTACTTGCCAAGGACGATAGAAGAATAGCAATTAATACTGGCTATGGCATTGAGCACCTATTAACTGATGCCCTGTCAAAGCGAATTATAGAAAATGATATCATCCCTTATTTTAGAAATGATGATTATTACGGCGGACTTGTTCGTGGCTCTGATGCTATTTTTGAAGTATTAACAGGCGCTTACGAAGGAAGCCGAAAACCAACAAAAAATAGAAAAGGTAGTAAATTCCCATTTTTCCTTATTGTCGTTTTTATTATCATTATAATCGCAATATCCAAGAATAAACGCAGAGGCGGTGGTAATCGAGGTAGCAGACGGCGTGGATTTGATATTTGGGATGCTATTATTCTAAGCAATCTGGGACGCGGTGGTTTTGGTGGAAGCTCCGGTGGTGGCAGCTTCGGCGGCGGCGGCGGATTCGGTGGAGGATTCGGTGGCGGTGGCTTTGGAGGCGGCGGTGCATCTGGTGGATGGTAATGTTTTAGGGTAAAGTTTAAAAAAAATAAATGGCCTTCCCCTATTATTTTTTCTTGTGAGGAATAGACTTGTTCGAGACCTTACAGCCAGTTAAACACTAAACATTACGGCCCAAAATATAGTCTATTCTAAAATTTTAAAAGCCTTACTTTTTCCGCATATATACGCTTACCGGAACACCTGTAAAATCAAAGTTTTCGCGTAGTTTATTTTCCAGAAATCGTTTGTAGGGTTCCTTAACATATTGTGGCAAATTACAGAAAAAAGCAAACTGTGGCTGTGGTGTAGGCAACTGCATCACATATTTAATTTTTACGTATTTTCCTTTATAAGCCGGTGGCTGATAAGCTTCAATTAAAGGCAACATAACCTCATTAAGTTTACTTGTCTTAATTCGTTTGGTGCGGTTTTGATAAACCTCAACAGCAGTTTCAATCGCTTTATAAATACGCTGTTTGGTAAGCGCTGACATGAATATCACAGGAACATCAGTAAAAGGTTCCATTTGTGCTTTAATTGCTTTCTCGTAAGCTTTTAACGATTTGTTGTCCTTTTCTACAAGATCCCATTTGTTTACCAGAATAACAATACCCTTTCGGTTACGTTCGGCCAACCAAAATATATTTTGAACCTGCCCATCGAATCCACGTGTAGCATCTAAAACGACCAAGCATACATCGGCATGTTCAATAGCACGCACGCTGCGCATTACCGAATAAAATTCCAGATCTTCTTTAACTTTTGATTTTCTTCGAATTCCGGCTGTATCTACCAAATTAAATTCAAAACCAAAACGATTATATTTTGTATCGATCGCATCTCGTGTGGTTCCTGCTATATCGGTAACAATATATCTATCCTCACCAATCAAGGCATTAATAAAAGATGATTTTCCTGCATTAGGGCGGCCAACTACAGCAAACCGCGGTAAGATATCTTCCTCAACTTCCGGTTTTTCGGGTAATGCCTCAACAAGATCATCCAGTAAATCACCCGTACCACTGCCGCTAATACTAGCGATGGTATAATAGTTCCCTAAACCAAGGGAATAAAATTCAACAGCGTCTGCTGCGCGACCTGCATTATCTACTTTATTCACAACCAGAAATACAGGTTTATCAACCTTTCGTAATAGGGCAGCAACATCTTCATCCATACCGGTAACACCACTTTCAACATCAACCATAAAAATAATGGCATCGGCTTCATCGATAGCCAATTCCACTTGTTTATCAATTTCAGCTTCAAAAACATCATCACTACCTAAAACATAACCCCCAGTATCGATAAGGGAAAATTCTTTCCCATTCCAATCCGTTTTACCATAATGGCGATCTCTAGTAACGCCACTAACGGCATCAACAATAGCTTCGCGTCGTTGAATTAAACGGTTGAAGAATGTGGATTTACCAACATTGGGTCGTCCTACAATGGCTACTATATTACTCATTTATAAGGTGTTTACCCCGAAAAACCTAAAGTTTCAACAGGGGTTTAAATTTGTCGCAAAAATATAAAATATAAAGGGACGAGACGTCCTTTTATGGAAAGATTATTTTTTACTTAAAAAAGGCTTGATTTTATTACTGATTGTAACCGAAACGTTTCAACTGGTTTTGATTACTACGCCAATTCTTATTGACTTTAACGTACAGTTCCAAATGGATTTGCTTATCAAAAAATATTTCGAGATCTTTTCGGGCCTCAACTCCTACCAGCTTTAAGGCCGATCCTTTATGTCCAATAATGATCCCTTTCTGAGTCTCACGCTCCACCATGATCACGGAGCGAATACGAATAATTTTTTCTGATTCCTCGAAAGATTCTGTTTCCACCTCAACAGCATAAGGAATTTCCTTTTTGTAGTGCATCAATATTTTTTCCCGAATCTTTTCATTTATAAAGAAGCGCTCTGGTTTATCAGTGAGTTGATCTTTTGGGTAGAATGGTGGCGATTCCGGCAATAATTCAATAATGCGATCGAAAACCAGTTTTACCTGAAAACCTTTTAGGGCCGAGATAGGAATTATTTCAACTTCAGGTAATTTTTCTTTCCACAACTGTACTTGTGTTTCCAGTTGCTCCTGGTTTGAAATATCAATTTTATTTAAAAGGAGCAAAACCGGAATTTTAGAGTTTTTTATTTTATTGAAAAATGCCTCATCTTTTAAAGACTCTTCCCCGATCTCTACCATGTATATAAGGATATCGGCATCTTCAAAAGCCGACTTCACAAAACCCATCATCGACTCCTGTAATTCATAAGCAGGTTTAATGATTCCGGGAGTATCACTTAAAATCACCTGAAAATCATCACCATTAACAATACCTAAAATGCGATGTCTAGTAGTTTGTGCCTTGGAGGTAATTATAGACAACTTTTCGCCTACAAAGGCATTCATCAAGGTAGATTTACCCACATTCGGGTTTCCAATAATATTTACAAAACCGGCTTTATGACTCATTTATTCTTTTTGTATTCGCCACAAAGTTACAACCAATTTTTTTAGTCCAGACTACAAATAAAAAAAACAGGAAGCTAGGACTTCCTGTTTTTTTTAAAAATTAGTATGGTTAACCCTAACTTACTTTTTTACAATATCAACCAATTCAACTTCGAAAACCAAAGCCGAAAAAGGTTTGATCAGCTGACCTCTTTGTTGAAATCCGTAAGCTAATTCTTGTGGGATATAAAATTTATATTTTGAACCTATTGGCATTAATTGCAGTCCTTCTGTCCATCCCTTAATCACCTGATTTACTCCAAATTGTGAAGGTTTACCACGATCGTATGAACTATCGAACACCGTACCATCTATTAACATGCCTTTATAATTAACTGATACAGTTGAGGTTGCGTTTGGCATATCGCCAGAACCTTCCTCGATAACTTCGTATTGAAGTCCGCTATCAGTAACTTTTATACCTTCTTTCGTTTTATTTTCTTCTAAGAATTTTTCTCCTGCAGATTTATTTTCACCAAATTCTTCTGCAGCTTTTTTCTCTGCATCTTCACGTTGCTTTTCCTGAGCTTCCATTTGTTTTTTCTGAAAGTAAGAAGAAATAATTGGTTGTACCTGATCGGCAGCTATTTTTTGGTCAGAGGAATCTAAAACATTCATTAATCCTTCCATGATTAGATCTTTATCCAGTTCAGAAGCATTGGATTTAATGCCACTACCAATATTCGCTCCTAAAGCATAACTCACAGAATCAATCTCTGTTTTTAATGGTTTGTTTGATATTGTTCTATTGTTACATGATGACAAAACAAGGGTCACCATTAAAAAACTCAATACTTTAATTAGTTTCATTGTATTTCTTTGATTTTAAATTGGTCGTAAAAATAACAAATTAAAGCACAGCACAAAATAGGTTTAACGGTATTTTAATAAAAGACTTTGAACGCCTTGATTTCAGTGGAATCTTAGGCTTCAAACCAATTTTTAATGATGTTTTCTTCTAATGCGGGAACGGTTTTGTGAATAAATTCATTTTTTTCAGAATCATATTTATAATCTTTAGCCCAAACCTGATGGTTCTCAGCCACATGTTTAATTGCCTCCGTAATATAATGAGCTTCCTCATTGGTCATTGTTGGATGTATTGACATTCGTATCCATCCCGGGCGTTCGATCAAACATCCCTCCAGAATTTTTTGTTCTATTGATTTTGAGGTGGCCTGGTCTACATTGAGTAAATAGTGCCCGTAAGTACCTGCACACGAGCAGCCACCACGGGTTTGTATTCCAAAACGATCGTTCAGCAGTTTAACTACTAAATTGTAATGTATGTGTTCAATAAAGAATGAAAACACCCCAAGGCGTTCTTTATGCTCAGGTGCAAGAATACTTAGATTTTTAATTTTAGAAAGCTTGGAAAAAATAATGTCATTCAGCTCATGTTCCCGAGCCATAATCTTATCAACTCCCATGGTTTCTTTGAGCTGTATTGCCAAAGCAATTCGAATAGCCTGTAAAAATCCTGGCGTACCTCCATCTTCGCGCGTTTCAATATCGTCAATATAATCATGGTCGCCCCAGGGATTCGTATACCGTACCGTACCTCCACCGGGATTGTCTGGCACGAGATTCTTATACAGTTTTTTATTGAAGATCAAAACACCTGAAGCTCCTGGCCCTCCTAAAAATTTATGCGGTGAAAACGTTATGGCATCTAAATAATCATCTGGATTCTCGGGGTGCATATTGATCGCTACATAAGGTGCCGAGCAGGCAAAATCAACAAAACACAATCCATTATTCTGATGCATCAAACGAGCGATGTCGTGATAGTTGGTTTGAATACCCGTAACATTGGAGCAACCTGTAACCGCTGCTATTTTTATGGGCCGGTCACTATGCTTTTCTAAAAGATGGTCCAAGTTTTCTAAACTTGGCAGTCCGTCATCCCCAGAGGGTATCACAGCTACCTCTGCTATAGTTTCCAACCAGGAAGTTTGATTGGAATGATGTTCCATGTGGGACACAAAGATGATAGGTCGTTTTTCATCGGGAATCTCAGTGTGATCTTTTAGATTTTCAGAAATCTTAAGTCCTAAAATACGTTGAAATTTATTGATTGCACCCGTCATACCGGTACCCACCGTTAACAACACGTCATCTTTTGAGGCATTTACATGGCGCTTAATAATTTGTCGTGCCTCATGGTAGGCTCTTGTCATGGTCGATCCAGTAACTGAGGTTTCCGTGTGTGTATTAGCGACATATGGACCAATAGTTTTGCTCAGCTTTTCTTCTATTGGGTGATATAAACGACCACTGGCTGTCCAATCTGCATAAATGATCTTTTGTTCCCCATACGGTGATTGAAACGTTTGATCAACACCAATGATCTGATCTCGAAACGGTTTAAAATAGGCTTCTAAATTACTAGTTTCTATTGCAGTTTTTTTACCCATGTTAAGGCATTTGAAACGTTGGTTTATTCATTTGTTTGAACACTTCCAATCCACAATTTAGAAAAGCTTCATAATCATCTTCATCCGGAGTATAACCCACCGGTTGATTTAATACTTTTGTTCCATCACTGTTCAGCAGAACATAATACGGCTGTGTATTGGTTTGAAAGAACTGGGTTTGAAAATTAGCCCATTTATGACCATAATTATCAAGTTTTCGCGTACCTCCATTCACCTTGTTCACCATCACTTGCTGATCTTCAGGCAGGACCTTTTTATCGTCAACATATAAAGAAATCAACACATAATCATTTCGTAAAAGCTTATCGATTTTATCTTTAGACCATACGTGCTCCTCCATTTTTCTACAGTTCACACAGGCATAACCGGTAAAATCCAACATAATAGGTTTGTTAACTTTTTTCGCATAAGCAATTCCAGTTTTGAGATCCTTGAAACAGTTTAGGTTATTCGGGCATTCCTCAGGAAAAATAAAACTGTAACCAACAGGAGGCGCCAGACCGCTTAAAAGGGTTAAGGAGGTAAACGTATTTGTTTCTTTATTCACACGGAATCCGGAAATTAGATATAAGGTAAATGCCGCTATTAAAATACCCAATGATATTCTGGAAAATGATAATTTTTTTAACGGGCCGTCATGTGGAAACTTAATTTTTCCAAAAAGATACAGTGCCAATCCACCGAAGATCACGATCCAAATAATCAAGAAAGGTTCAATTTTCAAAATTCCCCAATGCGCTACCAAATCGGCATTCGATAAAAATTTGAAAGCCAGCGCCAATTCCAGAAAGCCTAAAAATACTTTTGTGGTGTTTAACCAGCCTCCCGATTTTGGTAAAGCGTTCATCATATTCGGGAACATCGCAAACAAGGCAAAAGGAAGTCCTAAGGACACCCCAAATCCAGCCATCCCCGCAGTAAGCTGCCAGGCACCGCCATCGGCAGATAAGGATCCTGCTAATAAGGAACCTAAAATAGGTCCGGTACAAGAAAAAGAAACGATGGCCAGTGTTAAAGCCATAAAAAAGATACCTATTAATCCTCCGGCATTTTCCCCTTGCGTGGTTTTATTCGTCCAGCTGGCAGGTAAGGTAAGCTCGTAATATCCAAAAAATGAAAATGCAAAAAATACAAAAATAACAAAGAAGACAATGTTGAGCCAGATATTGGTTGAGATCTCATTTAATATATCCGGATTTACGGAATCCAAGACATGGAATGGTACACTTAAAAGAATATAAACCGCAAAAATAAAGAAACCATAAAGTAAGGCCTTCGATGTTCCAGAGCCTTTACTTTTATCCCCTTTTTTGGTGAAAAAACTAACGGTTAATGGGATCATTGGGAAAACACAAGGCGTTAATAGAGCCAAAAGCCCTCCCAAAAATCCTAATCCAAAAATACGCCACAAGGACGTGTTTGCATCGGTTGGACTCATTTGAACCGTATCACAGGAATTCGAAAGTGTGCTTAATTCCTCCGGATTCAACCCATAAAGAAACTCATTAACAACATCATTATTACCGGTAATAATAGGCTCACTTTCATAATTTAAATTCGCTTCAGTAGGTTTAATGTTGAAAAACAAATCGATAATTGTTGGTGGCAAACAACGACTGTCATCACAAACCATAAACTCGACCTGCCCTTTAACAAAACTCAGATCATCGTTTAGTTTTATTGTTTGTTTGAATACGGCTATTTCCTCAAAATATTTAATTTTCATTTGGAACACAGGATCGTTCACCGTGTGACCTTCCTCTTCGGTAGTTGTGCCCACTAGATCAAAAGCCTTTTCAGGATTTTGATAAGTAAAGGTGGTTGGAATAGGACCACCATCCGGTACATTCTGAGAATATAAATGCCATCCCGGTTCAATTTTGGCAGTACTAATTAATTCGAGCTCTGTGTCAGATATTTTATTAATAGAAGTTTGCCATTTTACAGGCTCTAATATTTGTGAAAAGCCAAAAGTGCTTATGAATAAGAGAACTAATAAAATTATTTTTTTCATTATTGTGTATTATCGATGAGCCAAAATTACACTTTATTCGCGTTTTTGGTGTTCTTTTAAGATAGTTTTAATGTTTACAAATCTAAGGCATTAATTTTAAATTGACTGTAACACTTGTAGCATAGAGAACTCTTTATTAACGCTAGCACCCCTTAAATTTGAACGGAAAAACACCCCTTAGAATCATTCTTTTTGAACATCTTTGAGATTCATAATTGACACTCAATGAACCTATTTTTAAAATACATTACTTTTTCTCTTGCAGGCCTTTTTGGAATCGTTCATACAAGCTGCCAAAATGGAACAAAAAATCCCAGTAAACCAAATGTTATCATTATTCTGGCAGATGACCTGGGTTATGCCGACGTAGGCTTTAATGGAAGTCCGGATATCAAAACGCCTTATATTGATCAAATTGCCAAAAATGGTATTCACTTTACCAATGGTTATGTGAGTTATGCGGTATGTGGGCCTAGTCGTGCGGGATTAATAACCGGGCGTTATCAGGATCAGTTTGGGTTTAGCAGAAACCCGCTTTTCGCGCCAAAAGATGTATCTCAAGGTCTGCCTCTATCAGAGCAAACTTTAGCAGAAGCCCTACATACGGTAGGTTATAAAAATATGGCCATTGGGAAATGGCACTTGGGAGCCCATAAAACACAGCGCCCATTAGAACGCGGGTTTGATGAATTTTTTGGATTTTTGAGTGGTGGTCATAGATACTTTCCAAAAGATCTTAATAGAAATGATATTTCAGAAGTTACGGCACAGTTTGATGCTTACAACACGAAAATTTTACAAAACAACACCCGAATTGATGAGCAGGAATACCTTACGGATGCCTTTTCACGCGAAGCGGTAAACTTTGTAAAAACGAATGCTCATCAACCTTTTTTCCTGTATTTGGCATATAACGCTCCTCACACTCCACTTGAGGCTACCGAAAAATATTTATCACGTTACCCCGAGATAAAAAATGAAAAGCGTAAAACCTTCGCTGCTATGGTAAGTGCCGTAGACGATGGTGTTGGAAATATTTTAAAAACCTTGAGAGAATTGGAAATTGAGGAAAACACGATGATCTTTTTCTTGTCAGATAATGGCGGTAATGAATCAAAAGGTGCAAATAATGGTTCACTTCGAGAAGGAAAAGGCTGGCTTTATGAAGGCGGAATTCGCGTCCCGTTTGCCATGCAATGGCCGAGCGTTATTAAAAAAAGTCAAAAGTTTGAACACCCTGTAATTTCACTAGATATTTTTGCCACGGTAGCTGCACAATCGAAGATTAACCCTAAAAATCCTTTGGATGGTGTAGACCTGATCCCTTATCTAACGGGCCATATGAGTCAGCCACCACACGAGGCCATATTTTGGCGCCATTATGATAGAGATGCCTTTGCTGTTAGAACCGGGGCTTCAAAATATGTAAAGGACAGGAACGGAAAAAAAGGACTATTCGATATCACGAAAGATATAAGTGAATCGAATGCCGTGCCTGATAGTCTGGAAATTCAAAAATTAAAAGCACAGTATGACGCCTGGAATAGCAGTAATATTCCACCTCAGTTTGATGGCCTCATGCAAAATAAATCATATAACCAAACACACCCTAATCGTTTTAAAGATGTTGAAAAGTATTAGTTCTTTTTACACGTGTCTGTTGGTCTTTGCCTTGGTTATCATCAGTTGTCAAAATAACCCTGATAAAACCTCTCATTCCTATTATTTTCATCCTGTTCTGGGAACAGATACCAATTCTGGATTAAGCGAAGATGCACCTTTTAGGTCTTTAAGTACGTTAAACAGGCTGAACTTAAAAGCAGGTGATCATATTTATTTAGCCTCGGGAGAAACCTTTAACGAATCCCTTATCCTCAAAGAAGTATACGGTTCAGAAGCACAGCCAATTGTTATAAGTACCTACGGAGATTCAAAAAATTCATCGGCTTCGATATATGTCAAAGGAGAGTTGAATGGTGTACTTATTGAAAATTGCCGAAACTTAATAATCGAGCACTTAACGATTTCCGCGAAAGCGACAAAAAATAACATAAAATCATCCAAACAAATGATGCGCTGCGGTATTTTGATGCAGATCACCAAAGATGAGATCTATGAAAATATTGTATTAAATAACGTGCAGGTTAAGGATGTTTTTTATGAAGAAGAAGGATTTACCCGTTCTAAAAAGGAGGTAAAAACAGCCAACGGAACTCAAAATTATGGTTGGGGAATTCGTATAATAAATCAAACTCAGAATGGAAATATCAGAAATATTAAAATTCAAAATTCCATTGTGGATAATGTAGCGCATACGGGTATTAAACTAACATCTCGTAATCATAACGACGCCTATGGTATTGAGAACTTTGAAATTTCTGATAATACCGTTACGAATACCGGAGGTCCGGGAATACAAATGTCTGGAGTAAAGAACGGACATATATTTAATAACACAGTGGACCATTCGGGAAGCACTGATGATACTAGAAAATGGGGACGCGGTAGCGGTCTATGGACCTGGGGTTCGAGCGATATCCTTATTGAAAAAAATCGCTTTACTAATGCCAATGGTCCCGGGGATTCTGCTGGTGCCCACATAGATTTTAATTGTAAAAATGTGGTGCTTCAATATAACTTTAGCGCTAACAATGCCGGTGGGTTTTGCGAAATCCTGGGTAATAATTACAATTGCGCCTACCGGTATAATATCAGTGTGAATGATGGTTACCGCGTTAAGGGTGAAAATGATGCCTTTCAAGAAGGGAAAATATTTTGGCTGAGCGGTTATAGCGGAAAAAAACGGCGCGGACCTTACAACAGCTATTTTTACAACAACACTATTTATGTGAAGGATGCAATAACAGCTAAAATAGCTATAGACCGGTTAGCGAAGGGCATTTTAATTGCGAATAATATATTTCAAATTGAAGGCCCCTCAATAGTGGTAAAAGGCGATCAATACAATCCTGAAACGGAAGGTGCCTGGTTAGCTGAGGATGTTATATTTAAAAATAATTTATTTTTCATGGAAAGTAGTTGGCCAAAGGCTTTACAATTACAAGATGCGCATCCCTACTTTGGAAACCCGCAATTTATAAATCCAAATGGCTTAACACCAGAAGATTATATTCCCAAAAACAGAGATCTGGTTCAAAATAAAGGGATATCTATTCCAAAACTCCCTCATGATTCTATTGGAATAATTTATGGATTACAATTACAAAAAGATTTTTTAGGAAATAAAATTATCGACTCACCAGATCTGGGAGCCATAGAAATACAATAAATAAAATTAAGTATCAATGAAAAAAGTAAGTTTAATCATCGTATTATTAAACATATTAACTCTATATCACGCTACATCTCAAAATGTTCCTGATTGGGAAAATCCAAATGTTTTAAGAGTAAACGCAGAGCCTTTAAGAGCCTCCTTCGATCACTTTAACGATCAAGATTTAAAACTGGAACGAAGCGATCTGTCCCATTATCAGGTTTTAAATGGTACGTGGAAATTCAACTGGGCTTCAAAACCTGCTGAAAGACCCACAGATTTTTATAAAAATGATTTTGACGTTTCAAATTGGGACGATATTGAAGTGCCATCTGACTGGCAAATGAAAGGTTACGGTTACCCTATTTACACGAACGTAGAGTATCCATTTCCTAAGAACGCCCC
Organism: Gaetbulibacter sp. M240; assembly: GCF_043876815.1. Taxonomy (NCBI): domain Bacteria; kingdom Pseudomonadati; phylum Bacteroidota; class Flavobacteriia; order Flavobacteriales; family Flavobacteriaceae; genus Gaetbulibacter; species Gaetbulibacter sp. M240. Next base: position 63,822 of record NZ_JBAWKA010000006.1, on the reverse strand, counting down.
TTATATTCCTCATGATAATAATCCCGTAGGCAGTTACAAAAGAACATTCATTATAGATAAATCATGGGATTCGAAAGAGATCTTTGTTCACTTTGGCGGTATAAATTCGGCATTTTATCTTTGGGTTAATGGTGAAAAAGTAGGATACAGTCAGGGATCGAAAACCCCGGTAGAGTTTAATATAACTTCATTCGTTAAAGAAGGAGAAAATAATATAGCAGTTGAAGTTTACCGATGGTGTGATGGATCATATTTAGAAGATCAGGACTTTTGGAGATTAAGCGGCATTGAACGTGATGTTATTCTCTATGCAACTCATAATCAAAGAATTTTCAATGTTGAAACAGAGGCTAGCCTAAACAAATCAAATTATAAAGAAGGTTTATTGAAGGGTACTATTTCTGTAAAAAATGGAAATAAAAAAGAAGGTAACTTCACAGTCCAATTGAAATTAAAAGATGGTTCGAATGAAATTATTTCAAGGAGTAAAGAAGTTAAAATATCCTCTAATACCATCGAAAGTGTGAATTTTGAATCTACTGACTTGGATATTATACCCTGGTCTGCAGAAAACCCTAAGTTATATAACCTTGAGATCACCATAAGTAATAGTAAAGGTCTTCAATTAGATGCAACAAAATTAAAAGTAGGATTTCGAACTTCCGAAATAAAAGATGGTCAACTGCTGGTGAATGGGCAACCCATTTTACTTAAAGGGGTAAATCGCCATGAACATGATCCCATTGCCGGTCATGTGGTTACAAAAGAAACGATGCTGAAAGATATTCAGGACTTCAAAAAATACAATATCAATGCTGTTCGTACCTCGCATTACCCTAATGATCCTTTATGGTATGAACTCTGCGATACTTACGGAATTTATGTTATCGATGAGGCTAACATTGAATCTCATGGTTATGGTTATGAAAATGGTGTAACTCTCGGCCAAGATCCTCAATTCGAAAAAATGCATCTGGAAAGAATTCAAAGAATGGTAAAAAGGGATATCAACCATCCTTCCGTTATTCTTTGGTCATTGGGTAATGAAGCTGGGAATGGTATTAATTTCCTAAATACTTACGAATGGATAAAATCCTATGACCTTTCAAGACCAGTGCATTACGAACGTTCCGGCCGAAATGGCAAGTGGGATTATAAACCAAGAACAACCGATGTTATTAGTTGGATGTACGCCCCGATATCAAAAATAGAAGAAGATCATCTTAATCATCAAAAAGATTTTTCCAACGCCGACAAACGACCATTCTTTTGGTGCGAATACAGTCACGCTATGGGTAATAGTAACGGTAATTTTGCAGACAATTGGAATTGGATTAGAAGTAACCCTTTAGCACAGGGTGGTTTTATTTGGGATTGGATGGACCAAGGCCTGGAAATGAAAGCGGAAGATGGTACTGTATATTACGGTTATGGTGGTGATTTTGAACCAGAAGGTGTACATCACGACAATAATTTTTGTGCCAATGGCATTATTGGAGCCAACAGAGAACCACATCCAGCAGTTTGGGAGATAAAGAAAGCGCATCAGCCGATTCATTTTGAAAAGGTCGACAATGAAACTTTTAAAATATTTAATGAAAACTTTTTCATAGATACTGCGAATTTGATTTTCACTTACAACGTAATTGAAAATGGATTAGTAATAAAACAGGACACCATACTAATTCCTCCTATCCCTGCACAGCAAACAACAACGATAAAAATAGTTCCGATCGATAATAAGCTTCCAGAAAAGGAATACTTCATAAATTTTAATGTCATGTTAAATAATGATGAACCATTACTTGATAAATACCATGAATTAGCAAGCGATCAATTTTTACTACAAGCACCGGCAAAAGCCCTTCAAAAAGTGGTTGATGGTAAAAAACTCCAGGTAAAATATGATTCAAAATCAGATCAATATACGGTATTCGGTTCAGACTATGAATATGTCTTCAATCGCCAAGGTTTGGGCTTGCAATCTATTAAGTTTAATGGCAAAGAACAGTTATCTGAACCTTTAGACCTCAGTTTTTGGCGTGCTCCTACGGATAATGATTTTGGAGCTTGGAAAGCTAACAGAGATAATGATTCCCATTACTTTAAATGGAGAGACGCTGCAAAAAATCCTAAATTAAAAACTTTTACTTTCGTAAAACCTAAAGGTAAAATTAAGGGCGAAAAGCTTGGGAAAGATGAATGCCGTTTTATATATGAGTTCTATTATCCGCAAATTGAATCAAATAATATTATCACCTACACGGTAAATTCAGCCGGACAAATACACATTGAATCTGAATTGAAAGCCCAAAACCCTGAAACTTTAGAGTTCATGCCTCGTTATGGCCTCCGGTTGGCTATTCAACAAGATATGGATCATGTTGAGTATTATGGAAAAGGCCCTTTTGAAAATTATTCAGATAGAAATACCGCTGCTCATGTAGGGCTTTATAAGGCTAAGGTTGAAGATTTCTATGTGCCCTACATCCGACCTCAGGAGAACGGTTATCGTACTGATGTTCGTTGGGTATCTTTTCAGAAAAAAGAAGGTCAAGGGATTCGTTTTACAGCAAATAATTCCATCTCATTTTCAGCTCACAAAAATCCATTGGAAGAATTCGATCCCGGTAATACGAAAGGGCAAAGGCACACCATAGACATCACTCCAAAAAACAAAGTATGGTTACATATTGATTATAAACAAACCGGAGTTGGTGGCGATAACAGCTGGGATAAAAGAGCTTTGGCTCATAAGCCTTATCGAATAGATGCCAAAAACTGTTCATTCTCATTTACTATTAATCCCTTTTAATAAATGCTTAGAAAAATTGGGGTCATTATTGTTTTAATATTTCTTTTATTAGGGTGTGGTGAAACAGAAGAAAAAAAACATATCTCCTTCCACCCGGGAGCGCTATGGCCCGATACAGAAGGTAATCATATTAATGCACACGGTGGTGGTTTCTTAATTTATGATGACACCTATTATTGGTTCGGAGAGCACAAAGGAATAAACTCTAGAGCCCAGGTCGGTGTTCGCGTGTATGCCTCGAAAGATTTGTATAATTGGGAAAACAAAGGCGTAGCCTTATCAGTGGTTGATGATGAAAATTCTAAGTTACAACGTGGGTGCATTCTGGAACGACCTAAAGTGATCTTCAATAAGAAGACCAACAAATTTGTTATGTGGTTCCACCATGAATTGAAAGATCAAGGCTACAGTAATGCACTTACAGGTGTAGCTATTGCCGATAAGGTTACTGGGCCTTATGAGTATCTTGACAGTTTTAGAATTCACGCTGGCGTATTACCTTTAAATTTTAGCGAAGATGATTTTGAAAAAGCTGAACTAATTACAGATGAGAACACGGAAGAACGCAAAGAAAAAGTAATTTCGGGCGCCTATTTAAAACGGGATTTTGAAGTGGGACAAATGTCGAGAGACATGACACTTTTTGTGGATGAGGATGAAACTGCTTATCATATCACGGCCTCGGAAGAAAACAGAACCTTACTAATTTCTAAACTATCCGATGACTACACCTCAGTTACAGATGAATATATACGAGTACTCCCCGGCGGAAGAAATGAGGCTCCTGCGATCTTCAAAAAAAATGGTAAATACTTTATGTTCTCTTCAGGCCTAACCGGTTGGAAACCCAATCCCGGAAAATTGGCTGTTTCGGATGATATGATGGGACATTGGACCTCATTAGGAAATCCCTGTGTTGGAACCGAAGAAGAAATGAATACGACCTTTTGGTCGCAAAGCACATATGTCATTCCGGTTCTTGGAAAGGAAGATGCCTTTATTTTTGCGGCAGACCGTTGGAACCCAAAAAACCATATTGATGGTCGGTATGTTTGGCTTCCTGTGCAATTTAAAAATGATATTCCGTATATTGAATGGTTCGATTCCTGGAATCTTTCATTTTTCAACCATGATAAGAAATGAGAATTATTAATATAAGTTCCTTAATACTGTTTTTTGGCCTTTTCTGCCTAGCGGGCTGCCAAAAAAACAACCAAGAAGTGGCAAAACCCAACATTGTATTGTTCCTCGTAGATGATCTGGGCTGGAAAGATTTAGGATGCTACGGTAGCGATTTATATCAAACTCCAAATACAGATGCACTCGCAGACTCCGGTATTATGTTTACCAATGCCTATGCAGCCGCACCGGTTTGCTCACCTACCAGAGCAAGTATTTTAACAGGAAAATATCCGGCCACTATTAATACAACCGACTGGATAAAAGGACACCACAAGCCCTTTGCCAAATACCTGCCTCCAAAATGGGATATGCACATTAAGGCCAATGACACGACACTTGCAGAAGTATTACAGAAGATGGGATATCGAACCATTCATATCGGAAAATGGCATTTGGGTGAAGCCGAAACAGACTGGCCCGAACACCATGGTTTTGATAAAAATATTGGAGGTTGGAAAAAGGGCATGCCAAACAAAAAGAAGAATAAAGGAGGCTATTTCTCCCCCTACTTTAATCCCCGGTTAGAAGACGGGCCCGAAGGTGAGTATCTTACTGAGCGTTTAGCCAAAGAAGCATCGAAATTTATTGATAGCAATAAGGACAAACCGTTCTTCTTAAATTTTTGGCTCTATAATGTGCACACCCCATTGCAAGCTAAAAAAGAAAAGATAGCAAAATATAATGGTATTGTGAAGGAAGCATCCTTACAGTCGAACCCTACCTATACCGCTATGGTTGAACATATGGATGATGCTTTAGGGGTTGTAGTGAGCCAATTGAAAAAATCCGGCATATACGATAATACCATAATCGTATTTGCAAGCGATAATGGTGGTTTATTAGGCACAAAAGGTAAAGATATAAAACCCAAAATTACGTCTAATTTTCCTCTGCGTTCCGGGAAAGGCAGTATATATGAAGGTGGGGTTCGTACACCTTTTATTATAAGTTGGCCTAAAAAAATTAAGGCAAGAAAAACGGATGTTGTATCGATTTCTCCAGATATTTTCCCAACACTTATAGGTTTGATTAACAACAAAAATGAGACAAATAACCTCAATTTTGATGGCATAGATTTATCACCATTCTTACTGCAGAACCTACCTGTTAACCGAGACGCCATTTTTTGGCATTATCCACATTATCATGCCCAGGGTGCTAAACCATTTAGTGCCATCCGAAAGGGATCATGGAAGCTTATTCAGGTTTATGAAGAACCAACTTTAAAATTATATAATCTTGAAACAGATATCTCGGAGAAAGTGAATCTTATTCAGGAATATCCCGCGAAGGGTCATGAACTATTAAATGAATTAAATACATGGAAGCAGGAAGTAGGTGCACAGGAGCCCATTTTAAACCCTAACTACGATCCAAAAAAAAGTTAATAAAATTAGTTGGATGCCATTAGACCGAATTCCTTTTTTTTAAACCCTAAGCGATTACTTATTATGTATTCAAAACAATTCTATTTACTTATACTTTTTAATATTGGTTTAGTTTGCTCTGCGCAAGAACAGTATCTGTATAAACAAGTTGATACCACAAAATTATTCGTAGAGGTTTATTCCCCAAAACATAAGGATTCATCTAAAACATATTCTGCTTTAGTTTTCTTTTTTGGTGGAAGTTGGATAAACGGAAATAGATACCATTTCCTAAACCAAGCAAAATATTTTTCAAAACGGGGAATGGTTTGTTTTCTTGTAGATTATAGAACAAAAAATGCCGATCTTTTTGATATTGATCCAAATAAAATTGTTGCTTCTGTTAGTTCTGCGGGAGAACATCTTGCTGCTGCATCTGCTCTAATTGAAGATTACAATGTGGATACAAAAACTGTTTTTCAAACAGATCAATCTTTAGGTTACTTAAGTGAAATATCATTTATATAAATTAAATAAATTCATAAAACTAAACCCAACAAGGAACAATAAAGGAGGCTAAAAACAAAAAACACCAAATGGATAATAATCATTTTGCGAAGAACACCAAAAAACGCTTTAAATTTTAAAAACCTTGAAGAATCATAAATTTAATTCCAACAAAAATATATTATACAATTGGTCTTAAAAATAAAACCAATAAACATAAAAAATTTATATATTTCATTTTTAATAGTACCTTAACACAGGTATTAAAAAAACAAAATCTAATCCTTCTATTCTCATTATTAAGACTTGTTTCGATGACAAAATTCAGTAAAATAGCTTTACTTGTTTTTCTGTTTGGAGCTCTAAATATTTTTGACTTGAATGCTCAGAAGTTAGATAATGCCCAAAAAATCGAATACATAAACTCAGACGTTGGTCTTTCACAAAACGAGGTTACTTCAATTTTAAAAGATAAAAAAGGATTTATTTGGGTAGGTACCAGAGGTGGATTAAATCGTTATGACGGTAATTCAATTAAGGTTTTTCAAAATGAAATAGATAATGCGAATAGCCTTATTAATAATTCTATTGAGGTTCTTTTTGAAGATAGTCAAGGCATCATCTGGATAGGCACAAAATCTAATGGGGTTAGTTTATACAACCCAAAAACAAATCAATTTAATCAATTAAAATCTAAGGATGGCACCATCCATTTGGAAGATAAGCGTGTTATTTCTTTAACAGAAAATGTAAAGGGCGAAATTTGGATAGGCACCTGGCAAAATGGTTTATTCATTTATAATCCGAAAACGAGAAAGTTGCGCCAAGCAGGAAATCTTTACAAAGTTAACGACATTGTACAAGGCAAAGAGGGTAATATGTGGATCACTACGGGAAAAGGTCTGTTTAGCTTTAATGTCGATGGAACTCAATTAGAATATATAACCTTTAAAGAAAGAGCCTTAGAAATGACCTCCGTTGTAGAGGTTAAATCAACAGGTCTTATTTATATGGGAACCTGGGGAACTGGCCTTTTAGAATACAATCCAAAGACCGGAATAATAACCCAGTACAACGGCAATAAGGATAAGAGTTTTGCCATCGCTTATTATTATTTACATGAAGACAATAAAAATAATTTATACATAGGAACCTGGGGAAGTGGCGTACACTATTTTGATACTGAGACCAAAACCTTTTCCTATTTAGACCTTCATACCAAAAACAAAAAGGGTGGTAAAGAACTTTATCAGGATGTTTTATGTGTATTTCAGGATAATTTAGATATTCTATGGTTTGGCACCAATGGTGGTGGTTTATGTAAGCTAGACAAAACCAAAAATTATTTTGAGGATACCGAGGACTCCAATTTACCTAATGAACCTATTCGGTCTCTTATGGAAGACGAGAACAACTATCTCTGGGTAGGAATTAAGGGAAATAGAAATCTTTACTACACTTTAGACCGAAAATCTTTTTACGGATTAAAGGTGCCTAAGGTTCCACCCTATGTAGCCAATAACACGAAAGATGGCGTTCGTGTTATTTATGAGGACCTCAACAAAAGGCGATGGTTTGGTAATAACAGTAGTTTATTTGAAATAAAAAAAGAAAATTCAGATTACAACATTATACCCGTTAAAATAAAAGATGAAGTTGGTGAAGGAAATTTTCTGACAAAGATATCTTCTATTTACCAAACTACGGATAGTATTTTTTGGATTGGCACGCAACAAAAAGGGTTACGAAAATCCATGGGGCCAGGTAACCCAGAAAATCAAAATTTTAAAAGTTATTTAAATAATGATCGAATCAGTAGTTTTTTAGAAGATTCCAAGGGTCGATTATGGGTAGGCACTTATCAGGGTCTAAAATTATATGATAAAAAAAGTGATAGTTTTCAAGTTTTCACTAAAATCCATGGCGACCCTAATACATTAAGTAGTGACATTATCATTAGTTTGTTTGAGGATAGTGAAGGAGAACTTTGGGTTGGTACACCCAACGGTTTAAATAGGGTTATGGAATCTAGAGATCATACTTTTATTTTCAAATCCTTCCAGGAAAAAGATGGCTTATCCAACAGTTATATTCACGCTATTTTAGAAGATGATCAACATAATATATGGATTAGTACCAACAAAGGTCTTGTGAAATACAACAAAAAAGACAATTCATTTTATAGCTACGATATTAATTCCGGTTTATTATCAAATACGTTTATGGAAGGCGCGGCCATAAAAGACCATCAGGGGAAATTGTATTTTGGGAGTATTTATGGTATTAATAGTTTTAAACCCAAAGCCATAAAAAGCTTAAATGTTCCCCCAGTTGTACTTACGGCATTACGAATTTCTGGTCAAGAAATTTTGCCCGGTGAAACTTATAATGATCAAAAAATATTAGATAAAGCTATAGAATACAGTCCGGAAATCACCCTAAAACATAATAACAATTCTTTTACCATTGAGTATACCGCACTGGATTTTTTATCAAATTTAGGATATACCTTTAAATATAAATTGGAAGGTCTGGATAAGGATTGGAATACCACCTCAACAGAAAAGAATATTACCTACTCCAATTTAAATGCTGGAAATTATACATTTAAAGTAAAAGCCACGAATGCCGAAGCAGATCTGGAATCGGAACCAGCTATGTTAAGCATTGAAATACTCCCGGTATTCTGGAAGACCTGGCAGGCGCTATTAATTTATGTTATTATTTTTATTGGCTTGCTTTATCTCTATCGTTACATCATTACGAAACAAAGTGACTTGAAAAATAAATTGGCCTTATCCCGATTAGAGCGTAAAAAAGAGGAGGAACTTATTGAGATGAAAACGCGATTTTTCACCGATATTGCTCATGAATTTAGAACACCACTTTCTTTAATATCAGGTCCTTTGGAAGTATTAATGGACGATACGGTCGATCAAAATCTGAAAAAGAGTCACTTATCTACGATCTATTACCATACCCAGCGGCTTTTGAATCTGGTAAACCAACTTCTTGATTTCAGAAAAATTGAAGGCGGCAAAATGCAGCTTGAGGTAGCAACAGGGAATTTTAAGAAATTTGCTAAAGAAATATTCCTTTCGTTTAAAGAACTTGCCGACAGTAAAAAGGTCGACTTTAAATTTAATGTAAAAGATTCAGAGATCCCACTTACCTATGATAGAAATCGCATGGAGATCGTTTTGTGCAACTTATTGTCTAACGCTTTTAAATATTCTACATCTAAGGGCCAAGTTACACTGAGTATAAAAAATGTAAAGAGCACTAAATTAGATTCCAAATTCCCACAAGGTTATTGTGAAATATCAGTAAAAGATACCGGTCCGGGAATATCAAAGGAAAATCTGAAACTTATTTTTGATCGCTTTTATCAAACCTCTCAGGCTAAATCATCCAATTTGATCGGCACAGGAATTGGCCTGGCCTTGGTAAAAAGTATCGTAGATCTTCATAAAGGAAAAATTAAGGTGCATAGCGTATTGAATAAAGGCAGTGAATTTATCGTGAAACTGCCTTTGGGAAAAGATCATTTTTCAAAAGAAAACTTTATTTCAGATTTCAAAACAGCTGAAGACCCAATCCATTACAAGGTTGAACGTGTTTTACAACCAGATACAGGTGCCACGACTGAATCCGAGTCACAACAAAAGAAATTATTAATTGTAGAAGATAATCCTGAGATAAGAGCCTTTATCAAATCTGTTTTCGCTCATAATTTTGAAATTTTTGATGCTTCAAATGGAAAAATGGGCTTTGAAATGGCTCTTAAAATTATTCCCGATCTCATAATAAGCGACCTGATCATGCCTGAAATGGATGGGTTAGAACTTTGTAAAAAACTACGCGACACTGCAGAAACGGCCCATATCCCTATTATCATTCTTACCGCACGTACCAAAACGGTTTTTCAGAAACAAGGCTACAGTTCTGGAGCCGATATTTATGTAACAAAGCCTTTTAACCCATCGGTGTTGAAGGCTCAAGCGGAAGGTTTATTAAATAACCGGATAAAACTTAAAAATTATTTTTCTAAAAAAGTAACACTGCAACCAACAGATACGGATATTACCTCATTCGATGAAGAATTCATAAACAATGCCATGAAGGTGGTAGAAGATAATTTAATGAACGACAATTTAAATCGTGATTTTCTAGCCGAAAAACTAGCTACCAGCCCGTCTACCTTGTATCGTAAGATCAAATCCTTGACCGATCAGGATACTACAGAATTTATCCGCTCAATTCGCTTGAAGCGAGCCGCCCAAATGATCCTTAAAAAACAAGATAATATTAGCTCGATTGGATATGCCGTTGGATTTAATGATCTGAAATATTTCAGAAAATGTTTTAAAGATCAATTTGGAGTCACTCCTTCTAAATTCAAAAATTCAAATTAGTCACGTTTTTATTTCTCATCATTAGGTGCTTTAACGCGTATTGAGATAAAAAGTATACTTCACTAGCTGTTTTTAACTTCTTAAAATTAAGATAAACACCTACAATTAGTTCACAAAAGAGGGGTTATGAGATCATAGCCTTTTTCTTAATCTGATTACACCCTTATTTTGAACGCGTTACACCTAATACAAGCGACAATAATTATAGAGCTTTGAGTAATAATAAAATGATAAAATGCATAAAAACACAGAAAAAGAGGAAAGTAAGATCAAGTTTCAGGCCTCTATAATTTTTGTAGTGCTCCTAATATTTTTTTCAACCATGCTTTATGTTTTTATGAGGTCATAACAACTAAAAAAGCTAGGGAAATAGTAGGTCACACCAAACCTTAATAAACTAAACTCAATTAATAACTAACACAAAACTAATTTATGAATTATCAAATGACATTTTTTAGTAAACACAGAAATACCTTAATGTGTTTACTGGTAGTTTTTTTAAGTTCGTCTTTTTCGTTTGCTGGAGTTACAGCGGCACCACCAGACGAAGCCAAGGCTTTAACGCAACAAACCATTTCAGGTAAGGTTACAGATGAAACCGGCTTTCCTCTTGCAGGCGCTAATGTTATCGAAAAAGGAACCTCAAATGGTGTGCAAACCGATTTCGACGGCAATTTCAGCTTAACCGTATCCAATAAGGCAATTCTTGTGGTGTCCTATTTGGGCTATGTCACTAAAGAAATTCCGGCAGGAAACCAAGCAACTTTAAACGTTGTCCTTCAGGAAGATCTTTCTCAACTTGAGGAAGTTGTTGTAGTGGGATATGGTACTCAAAAGAAAGTAAACTTAACAGGATCTGTGGAGATGGTAACCTTTAAAGATGAGGTAAATCAGCCGGTAACAAATGCTGGTCAACTTTTATACGGTCGTTTCTCAGGAGTACAACTCACTCAAACATCGGGTAACCCGGGTGCAGATGGTTCCTCCATTACCATTAGAGGTATTGGAACCTTTGGAGGCCAGGCTCCTTTAATTGTTATAGATAATATCCAATATGATGATCTGGCAGCCTTTAACAGTTTAGCCCCTTCAGACATTGAAAGCATCACGGTTCTTAAAGATGCTGCGGCACTTTCTATTTATGGATCGCGTGCAGCAAATGGTGTTGTTTTAGTAACCACTCGTAAAGGTGAGGCTGATAAATTTGAAATAAGCTACAACACCTATTATGGGCTTCAGGATCCTACCGTTAAGCCCGAATTTTTAGGGGCTTACGATTACGCCATTCTGATGAATGAAAAATTCAGAAATGAGGATGGCCCCGGTTTTATACCGCGATATACTGAGGAACAATTAGAGGCTATTCGAACAGGTTCTTCACCAAATTATTTTGCCGATACCGATTGGGCAGATGCTGTATTAAGAACGGCATCTATTCAGAATCATAACCTGTCATTCTCGGGGGGTAGTAAAAAGTCAACCTACCGCGTGTCTCTTGGTTATTTAGGCCAAGACGCGATCGTAAAAAGTAAATTTAAATACGAACGTTATAATTTAAGTTTCAATATTAATTCGAAAGTTAAAGACTGGTTCAAACTAAGCAGTGTAACCAATGCCTTTTGGAGTCATAATGAAGGCCCAACAGGTGGCCAAAATGCCTTTAGTGGGGATAACGGGATCATTTTTCAATTTCAGAGATCAGCACCAACTATCCCTCTATTTTATAGTAACGGAGACTATGGTGTTGCAGATGGTGCTTGGCTGAACGCAAATAATTCTCTGCCAACTCAAAATGCTTTAAGACGTGGTTTTTTAGGGAATTATGAAAGTGACAACATCAATGTAAGTCAAAGAATAGGAGCCACAATTAATTTATCTAAGAATCTAAGTTTCGAAACAAGTGGAAGTGCGAACATTATATACAGAAACACTTCAGATTTCAATCCACGTCAATTACAACGTAACTTTGATGGTGATATCGTGATCCAAGGACTTAACAACAATTTAGATAACTCTACTAACTTTGAGTACACCTTATTAACAGAGAATATCTTAAGGTATAATAAAACGTTTAACAAGGCGCATAATTTTGGAGCATTATTAGGTTATTCCGCGACCTACGTCAAAAATGACGGTTTCAGTGGTACCTTAAGTGGTTTCCCAACGGATAATATTGAAGAATTTAACGGTGGCGGTATTTTAGATCCTGCTGTATCCGGTGGCGCTTATGAAGATACCTGGCAATCCGTTTTTGGAAGGGTAAATTATAACTTTAAAGAAAAATACTTTCTTGAATTTAATTTAAGACGTGACGGATCATCACGATTCGGTCCGGATAACCCTAATAGTAATTTTCCATCGGCTTCTGCAGGTTGGAGAATTTCCAAGGAGGATTTCATGAAAGACGTTGATGCGATTAGCAACTTAAAGCTTAGAGCGAGTTGGGGTATCACCGGTAACGACAGAATTGGCAGAAATATTTGGGAGCAAACCTATAACCCAAACCAAGATTACGTCTTAGGTGATGATACAAGCGTCGTAGGATTGGCTATAACCAGTTTAGCGAACTCAACTATCCGATGGGAAGAGACGGAACAAATAGATATCGGTTTAGATGTCAGCCTTTTGAAAAATAAAATTGAGCTGGTTGCCGATTATTTTAAACGAGACAGCAGAGATATCCTCTATACGAATTTCCCGGTTCCAAATACACTTGGCGTTTCTAATATTGGCGCACAAAATTCTGCCTCTATGGTCAATGAAGGGTTGGAAGTCAGCTTGAATTATAGAGGAAACATCGGCGAGGCCAATTTTAGTGTAGGTGGTAATATGACCAAGTTCTTGAAAAATGAAGTAACCGGACTAGGCGAAGGTGGCGAAGAAACCATTACAGGCAATGATATTATCAGGATAGGCGTACCATTCAGATCTTATTTTGGCCATCAGGCCATTGGAGTATTCCAAAGTTTGGAAGAAATAGCTAACTCGCCAACACAGTTCGGAAATCAGAACACGGCTCCCGGTGATCTGAAGTATGCGGATATATCTGGTCCTGATGGGGTTCCTGACGGTATAGTCGATCAAGATGACAGAACCATTATCGGAAATCCAAATCCTGATTTATTGATTAATTTCAACGGGTCTATAGCATACAAAGGTTTTGATCTGAACATCTTACTTCAGGGCGTAAGTGGTATAGACCGCCTCTTAATGGGTAACGGTAATTTACCAATACCTGATAACAGAAGTAATGTTTTAACCTATTGGATTAATCGTTGGACACCAGAAAATCCTAGTACCAATCTACCTAGAGTTGGAGGTATTGGTAATGAGCGGGTTTCATCATTCTATATTCAGGATGTTTCCTACTTGAGAGTAAAATCGTTAGAATTAGGATATTCCTTGCCTCAAGAGGTTCTGGATAAAATCAACATGTCTAAAGTACGTGTTTTCCTAGGAGCGCAGAACTTATTTACTTTTACAGGACTACAATATTTTGACCCTGAGGGAGCAAGAGGAAGTCAAAGTAACAGAAATGCGCCACTTTATAAAACTGTAACTTTTGGTATCAACTTAAAAATATAAAAAATGAAAAAGATAATATTATTAATATGTATAGTATTCGCATTTAGTTGTAATAACGACTATTTGGTTACTCCTTCATTAACTCAAGTAGCCGAAGGTAATTTTTGGCAGAGTGAAGAAGATGCCTATTTAGCTTTGAACGGAGTGTATTCACAACTTCAATCACGATCTATGTACGGTGGGTGTTTAAACTGCTGGCAAGGATTTCCAGGATTTGATAATTTAGGTGATAATGCCTTTAACCAATATAAGTGGGAAGGTCCCGGAGTTTTTATGGAAGGTAACTATGAACCTTCCGGAGGACAATTCAGAGCCGTTTGGAACGACCATTATCAAGGTATAGCCAGAGTAAATGCCGTAATTAAAAATGTAAAGGAAATTTCTGAAGATCTGATCCCTGCAGAAAATAAAGAAGCCTTGTTAGGGCAGGCCTACTTTTTAAGAGCCTTAATGTATTTTAATTTAGCTGTTTATTGGGAGGATGTACCACTAATTACCGAGCCACAAACGCTAGAAACTGCGTATGTTGCAAAGAATACTTATGAAGAGATCACCGAACAGATCAGAGAAGACCTTACCTACTCTATAGGTACCCTTCCTGAAAGTTACCCTGCTAACTTATACGGTTATGCCACCAAAGGTGCGGCTTTAGGTTTGTTTGCACGTGTACAACTATATAATAAGCAATATGATGGTCCAACCGGAGTACTTGCACTTACTCAGGAAGCCATAGGACTAGGATATTCCCTCCACCCTGATTATGCCGCCCTATTTAAGCCTGAAAACGAGACTTCTCCTGAAATCGTATTCTCCGTGCGTTTTTTAAGAGGTCCCGACACCAACAATGGCGAAATTTTCTCTGGAACTTATGGAGGATCACCAAAAGTAGATCAACGTCCGATGCCGAATCTGGTAAATGATTACTATTGTACCGATGGTTTACCAATAACAGAATCCCCACTATACAATCCTAGTAATAAGGGTTTAAACAGAGATCCTAGAGCAAAGGGTACCATATATTTTGTTGGCGATCAGTTTTTCGATAATCCTGTTCGAAACTTCACTGGGAACTCACCCACAGGATTTGGTATGCGCAAATATATAAGAACTGGTCCCGATGCCGATGGAAACGGTTCTGCATCAGAAGGCTCTCAGGACTTTTATGTGATCCGATATGCCGACATTTTATTAATGCGAGCTGAAGCAATGGCTGAAACAGGCGATGTTGCAGGTGCCATGTCCATGGTGAATCAGGTTAGAGCACGAGTAAATATGCCAAGTGTAGAGAGTGTAGAGGGTGCTGTAGGGCAACAGGAAATGATAGACATTGTTCGTCATGAAAGACGTGTTGAACTCGCATTAGAAGGCTTACGTTTTATGGACCTGAAACGATGGGGAGAAATTGAAAATGCATTCAGCAGAGCGATCGCTGATCCTGTAGGACCTTATAACCCACAATATTTAGGACCTCGATCCGAAGTATTCCCAATTCCACAAGACGAAATTGACGTTAACCCGAATTTAATTCAAAATCCGGTATGGCAATAAATAATTTAAAAACACATAGAAAGATGAAAAAGTATATATCGATAATCATATTTTCAATACTACTTATAGGATGCGAAAAGAACGTTATAGGTGATTTTGGTGGTGAGGCCGCAATACCTGTTGATTTAGAAGATGGGTCGAATCAGATTTCCGAGGAAGCCAAATTAAAAAAGAGAGGTGCTTCTTTCACCAGCGGGAGTAAAGATTGGTCTTATAAGACCAGTGACCTTAAAGCCCATTGGATGTATAGCTGGGGAAGACTACCCCAAGAGGAAATGCCTGCCAATGTAGAGTTCGTGCCAATGTTCTGGGGTAAAGGATCTGTGAATGATGAGAACCTTGCTAATGTTAAGCAATATATTGACGATGGCACAGTAAAGTATGTTTTAGGCTTTAACGAACCAGATGGCGCAACTCAGGCCAATATGTCTGTAGACGAAGCCATTGCCCTTTGGCCTAAATTAGAAACTCTAGGTGTTCCCCTGGGATCCCCTGCAACTGTCGACCCACTAAATGGTTGGATGGACGAATTCATGAGACGTGCAGACGAATTGGGATTACGTGTAGATTTTGTAGCAGTTCATAGCTACGGAGGTCCGAATACTTTAAGTTTGATCAATAAACTGAAAAACACCTATAACGCTTACAACAGACCCATTTGGATCACAGAGTTTGCGGTAGCCGATTGGAGTGCAACTTCACCAGAAAACAATAGGCACAGTGACCAGCAGGTTCAGGATTTCATGACAGAGATCTTACCAACACTTGACCAGATTGATTACATCCATCGTTACTGTTGGTTCCCATTTAGTGGAAATGCACCTCAGGGGACCTCATCTGCGCTTTTTGATGAGGAGTCTAATCTGACACCATTAGGAAATATTTATGCTAATCACAACCCTAATTTGGAAATAGGACCGGGCCAAAACACTGATTATGTACCCCCAGTAGATCTGGGACAGTTGATTATAAACGGAGGCTTTGAATCAGGAAGTACAGACCCTTGGGGAGGTTTTAAAAATCGAATATCAGGTAAAACTCCAAAATCAGGAGCCTTTTGTGGTGAAGTTGAAAATGGTGATGGATCCTTGTTTACGGTAGCACCAGTAGAGGCTGGGAAGACCTATGTTCTAAAATTTTCCTCAAGATGGTTAGAAACCGTTGCAAACTCCTTCCAACCTGTGTTAAGAAATAATGATGGTAACGCATTGCTACTTAGATTGGACCCTGTTCCACTCGGCGACTCCTGGGCAGATACCGTTTTTGAATACACAGTACCCGATGGAGTTAGCGAATTAAAAATTGTGTTCTATAAAGGACAAGGATTCCCTCCTTTCTTTTTAGATGATGTGTCATTGAAGGAAAAGCAATAAAAAAATTTAATCTAGTGCAGCTTTTACAAGTTAGTTTAGTTTGTAGAAAGCTGCACTTTACCTAACTAATTAATTAACCATTAAATACGATTATTATGAAAAAAATTACTTTATTACTATTAATGACCATCGGACTGTTCATGTTTTGTAATGGACAAGTCGTTGTATGGGATGAAAACAATGAAAGCCCCGCCACGGTTGGTGATGGTGCCAATACTTTAGGCTATCAAACCAGTGGGGGTAGTGCTACTATTGAGCTTGGCACTGCAACAGGATTAAATTCAGGCGGAAATCAAGTTGTAAAAGCGATACACGCTACAAGTAATGATTTATATCTAAGATCTAAAAATTTAGCGGTAGCCCCGGGCGACGTTTTTACTGTACAATTTGACATTTCAACCACCAATGGCGTTCATGTGGTATCCATGAGATACACCACCGATGATTCTGCTGTCGGTGCCTTTGCCAATCAACCTGATAGTCCCGCAACGACAACGAATGGTATGCAAAGTGGAGCAAATATTGGTAGAATAGTTGAAAACAATCCGGGAGAAGTTACAACAACTTCAGCTACCTTTACGGCCCCGGCAGGGACTTATAACAATTGCAGAATACAAATTTACAATTTTGGTACTGCAAACACCGTAGAAGTCGACAATTGGAGAATTGAAAAAACATCCGCTTTATCGATCACTGATCTTGAAAAATTCAACTTTAAATCCTATCCAAATCCAACAACAGATTACATTTCTATATCTGCAGCTAAAAACATAAATAAAGTTGAAGTTTATGATCTATTAGGCAAACAAGTACTAACTAAAACCATTACAGACACCAGAGATAACATTAATGTCTCAAATTTAACTGCCGGTTTATATATCATGAAAGCTTATATTGAGGATGCTCAGGGCACCTTCAAATTTGTAAAACAATAAATATATTGAGGTATTAATAGCGTCAATTATTCTGATAGAGGTTTCTCATTTACAGAAACGGAAACCTCTATCTTTTTTAATCCAAAATCGAAAATTAATTCATGTCAAAATATCTTTATCTGTTATTTTTTGCTGTTTTAATGGTTTCCTGTATCAAAAACGTAAAACAGGAATCTTCAACAGCCACAGGTGAAAATAATAAACCAAACATTATCATCATTCTGGTTGATGATGCCGGTTATATCGATTTCGGTTTTATGGGGAGTAAGGATTTGGAAACCCCACATATAGACACTTTAGCTAAAAACGGAGTGACATTTACGGATGCGCATGTGACATCTACTGTATGTGCGCCATCTCGCGCTGGACTTATGACCGGAAAATACCAACAACGCTTTGGTTTTGAAGCTAATGGTACGGGCGACAAAAATACCGGAGATGTTGGTTTATCTGAAGGTGTTACTACAATGGCAGACGTATTTAAGGAACATGATTACAGCACCGTAGCTATCGGAAAATGGCATTTAGGTGCTAATCCATCAGATCAACCTAATCAGAGAGGATTTGAAGATTTTTATGGATTTCTCGGAGGAGGCAGGTCGTATTTCCCGCTGGAGCAGCCATCTGAAGAACATATGTTACAACACAATGGTAAACGCATCTCCTTTGATGGTTACCTCACAGATGTTCTGGGCGATTATTCTGTAAATTATATCAAAGATCATAAGGATACACCCTTTTTTATGTATTTAGCTTACAATGCCGTACACACGCCGATGGAGGCTAAAAAAGTTGATCTAGAAAAATTTAAAGACCACCCGCGCCAAACTCTGGCCGCCATGACCTGGTCCTTAGACGAAAATATTGGAAAACTATATAATAAACTTAAAGACCTTAAGCTTCTGGATAATACCTTGATCTATTTTTTAAGTGACAATGGTGGTGCAGCAAATAACAGGTCTGATAACGGTGAATTAAAAGGTTGGAAAGGCAATGAATTTGAAGGTGGGCACCGCGTGCCTTTTATTGTGAGTTGGCCAAAAGCTTTTAAAGGAAATCGAAAATTTAACGGCTTAAGTTCTTCACTCGATATTTTTCCTACAGCTCTAGCAGCAGCTGAAATAAAAAAGGACAGCAGTATGATACTCGATGGCGTGAATTTACTTCCTTTTTTGAAGAACCAAAAAGAAGGCAATCCACATCGCGAATTATATTGGCGAAAGTTAGATGACGCCGCCGCTCGTTTAGATGATCTCAAATTAATTCGATTGGATAATTACGGAGCTGTTATGTATAATTTATCTGATGATATTGGGGAAACCCATGATTTATCATATCAGGATTCTGTATCCTTCAACCTTCTTAAAAACAATTTACAGACTTGGGAATCACAAATGGAAGCTCCAAAATGGGATGAGGGGAAAGCCTGGATGGATGTGACGTATCACATTCATAAACAACTGATGCAAAACAAAAAGGTCAAATACAAGAGTCCGCGAGAAAAACACGAATAATATTTATGAGAAAAGTTCTAATTTTTAGTCTTGTATCATTGGTATTTTTGTTCTGTAAAAAGGAATCAGCCGACTCAAAGACCTTCACAGAAAAATCCAAACCAAATATCATTATATTTTACGTCGATGATTTAGGTTACGGCGATTTGAGTTGCTACGGTGCTAGTGAAGTTCAGACACCTATTGTGGATAGTTTGGCGAATAATGGCATTCGATTTACCGATGCTCATTGTACTGCTGCTACGTGTACACCTTCAAGATATTCATTAATTACAGGTGAATACGCATTCAGAAAAAATGCCGCTATTTTACCGGGTGATGCACCATTGCTGATTAGCCCGGAAGCTCCTACCTTGCCAAAAATGTTACAAGATGCCGGATATAAAACCGGTGTCGTCGGGAAATGGCATTTAGGTCTTGGAAAAGGTAATGTAGACTGGAATACAGATGTTAAGCCAGGGCCTCTGGAAATTGGCTTTGATTATAGCTTTTTAATTCCCGCAACTCCGGATCGTGTGCCTACTGCCTTTTTAGAGAATCACAAGATCATTAATTTAGATCCGAATGATTCCTTAAAAGTCAGTTATAAAAAGCCTTTTAACAACGAGCCAAGAGGTTTAAAAAACCCTGACATGCTGCGAGTAGAAGCTGACAGAGAACATAGCCAGGCCATCGTAAATGGTATTAGCCGAATGGGATATCAAACAGGAGGAAAATCTGCCCTTTGGACCGATGAAGATTTCCCAATTATTTTAAGTAGTAGAGCCAAGGATTTTATTGAAACGAATAAAGATCAACCTTTTTTCTTGTACTTCGCCTTTCCTGAAATTCATGTCCCGCGCTTACCGCATAAAAAATTTCAAGGTGCTACCGATATGGGAAAACGTGGCGATGCTATCGTTCAAATGGACTGGGTAACAGGTACTATTATGGCAGAATTGAAGCGTTTGAATCTGGATAAGAACACGCTGGTTATTTTCTCAAGCGACAATGGCCCTGTTTTGAACGACGGCTATGAAGATGGCGCCATAGAACTTCTGGGCGACCATAAACCAGCAGGTCCCTTTCGTGGTGGTAAATATAGTGCTCTTGAGGCTGGTACAAGGGTCCCTATGATTGCATACTGGCCTGATAAAATTAAATCTCCCGGTGTTAGTGATGCTTTAATATCTCAAATTGATTTATATGCCTCGATAGCAGCTTTACTGGAAGAACCGCTAGAACCGGGTGAGGCTATCGACAGCAAAGATGAATTGGACGCGCTACTCGATGCTTCTAAGCCGGGCAGAACTATTTTACTGGAGGAATCTTTTACCATGGGTCTCAGAAAAGGTGATTATAAATACATTCAACCTATCGGTGAAAAAGATAGTCCCGGTTGGATGGACACCAAAAAAATACCTCTGGGCTTTAAAAAAGTACCACAGCTTTATGACCTTTCTAAGGATCAAGCTGAAATACAGAATATAGCCGAAAGTCATAAAGACCTTGTGAAAGAAATGCAGGCCAAGATTGATAGTATTATAAATGTGAAATAAGTTTTTGACCTAAAAATTTAAAATCTTAGACACAGCCTTTTCAGTATAAGATATTTTAAAACTAAAATCTTTTAATTGAACCTCTAATTGGGCCTTATCTTCACCATGGGTCCAGCTAAAGACCAATTGATCATCAGAAACATTTGGAAGGTCTAATGAACCATTAAAAGCATTCAATGTATTTCTTAGCCGGATAATCTCCAGTTGATTCAATACAACATCTTGCTTTAAACCTTCCTGAATATCCTCCAAAGAAAGCGTTGTCCGGTTAATTTCTTTATGACCGCCACTTCCCCCCTGGTCTGCTGCTTCGTAATTGTTTTTTCCAGCGAAAATATCCAAATACCAAATTTGCGGAATTCCCGGCATAAATAGTTGGATAGCACGAGCTAACAGTAATTTTTTTGGGTCTTCACCTAAAGCACTAAAAAAGGTCGCATTAACCTGATAATACGAAATTTTCTTTCCTGAAGGGTCGTACAGATTCTTTACGCGGCCGCCGCGAGCCATAACAACATCCATAATAGCCTCAATATCCTTATCCTCTAAAAGCCCTTCGTGATATGAGCCATTAAGGGTCTTACCTTTTAAATCCAAAACAGGAATACCATCATGGCACCCCAACATATTCACTGTTTTATAGTTTTTTTTAATAATTTCTTGTGCCCACTTTTTTATTGCGGTACCAGATTTCGTTTCCAGAGTGTGGATCATCAAACCCGGTAAAAAAAAGTCATAAATCTGATAACCCTCCTGAGCGACTTCATCATGAAGATGAACACCATATTCAGCATGAATTTCAGGCAAAAGGGTTAATTGGTGTTTATCTGCAATCCGTCGAATCCGTTCTAAATAGTCCCAGGTACCGGGAATATTAAAAAAATTAGATTGCCCAACCTCTTTATGCAAATATGCAAAGGCATCTAGGCGTAAAATTTTACAGCCATAACCGGCCAATTTTGCTAGAGTCTCTTCGTAGAAATCCCAAACCATCGGCGATTTAGCATTCACATCCATTTGACCTAAATAGCTTCGCTTTTGTTTAACGTTTTGGAGGATCTCAGTTCGAAAAACATTCAAATCCCCAAATTCGATCTCAGCTAAGGGTTTTGCACTATCAATGGCCGAATTGATTTTTTTACAAATCAATTCAGCCCCGTCTAAAGTTAATCCCTCAACATTTTTTAGATCATTGATAGTTATTTTGTTGTTCGTAATTTCTTGGTAAAAAGTATTCCAATACGGTTGTTCTGATCCATCCGGAAAAGGCACTTTCAAAATTGGTAAGCCAGATTTACGCATGAATAATTTATTCAAGTATTGAGGCTCAGGAATAATGATTCCGTCTTCATTCATTTCACCATAACCGTCCCAAAAGTGATTCCAATTAATGAAAAAATCCTTGTATTCCGAATTATTTCCATATTTCAAAAGGTCCTTGAATTGTGGAGAAGCTACCGATAAATGATTGAGAACTATATCAAATTTTAATAATACACCCAAAGCCTCAAGGGTATCAAGATCATTTTGGGAAACTAGTTCTTTATTCAGACCATAATCAATTATCGAAAACCCCCGATCAAGATCACTATTAAAAAATGTAGGTAAAACATAAAATAAGGAAAACGTGTCTTTAAACTCCGGAAGTTTTAACATGGCTATAGTATCGCTTAATTTTGAGCCGATACTATCGGGGTACGCATTCAGCATGACCCCATTTATAAGTCCTGTATTTGTATGCTTTTGCTTCATTATTATGATAATAGTTTTGAGAGAATATTGATATTATCAGGTAATCGTCCAACATTTTGAAGTTTCAATGCAGCTAATTTCAATGCTACTTCGAGGCATTCCTGAATTGGTTTTTCTTTTATTCGAGCGAATAAAAACCCAGACCAAAAGGCATCACCGGCTCCGGTAGTATCCATGACCTTTTCAATTTTAATAGCGGGCAAAGTAATAATCGACTTGTTTGCCTGTGAACATTTAACACCTTCGCTCCCCAGAGTTAAGCAAACCGTTTCTACACCTTCATTATGAAAAAATTCAAATATTTTATCATGAGGTAATTTTTCCTCAAAAAGCCGGAACATATCATCTTCACTGATCTTCACCAAAGGATTAAATTTACAATAGGACTTGATCACTTTTATGGCCTCCTCTTTATCCGGCCATAATTTTTCAGAGTAGTTCATGTCTATACTGAGGGTACAGCCTAAACGTGAGGCTTCTTCTGCCTTTTCAAGAATGGTGCTTTGCGCCGGTTTTTTACATAAGGCGAAACAAGTGGTGTGAAAAACCTGCGTATTTTCAAGGGTTTTTGTCGGTATCTGATGTGGTTCAATACAATAATCGGCCTGGCGGTATGGTAAAAAATCAGGTGTCCCACTGGAGCGTGAAACAAAAATAACACTAGTTGCTTTATCCTTCCGAACTTGAATATGGTCTGTATTAACCTGTACTTCTTTAAGTCTCTGAAAAATATACTCCCCAAAACCGTCATCGCCCACCGTAGCTACTAGTGCAGCATTGAGACCTAATCGCGCCGAATTCATAACCACATTGGTTGGAGATCCGCCTAAATAGCGGTGATAATCCCGTGTATCATTCAATAAAACACCTTCTTGATGCCCTATGAAATCGATAAGCACTTCACCAACACATAAAATATCGATAGCTTTCAAAATTCTTCTTAATATTAAATAATTTAAATCCTAAAGTCTAAAACCTCAACAATATACATCTATCTCTTGTTTGTCCGTTTTTCAAGCAATAGAAAATGGTACAAATGCCATCGAAAACGTTTTCGATTTCGGTTCCTTTTAATGAAAAATCAGCCAATAAAATTATTATGACCTGGTCGTATTTTTCAATTTAATAAATGCTATCAATAAGGCAACAGTTAATAGACACATAAGAAATAAAAAACTGGCCCAAAGACTAAATTGTTTTGAAATAAAGCCCAAACCTACAGGACCTAACAAAAATCCTAAAAACCCCATACCTGAAACAAAAGAAATGCCCTGTGAGGAGGAAACACCTTTTGTATTTCCGGATATTCTGAATAATTCCGGAATAATGACAGAAAGGCCCAGACCCAAAAACGCAAATCCAAATAGAGATACATAAAACTGACCCGTTAAAATAGCCATAAAGGCAAATACAGCGATCAAAATTCCCCAGACTATAATTTTTAACGATCCTAATTTTTCACTTACAGAATCACCAAAAAAGCGCCCTAAAGTCATACACGACGAGAATAAGATAAAGCCTAAACCAATTTGACTGTCTTTAGTAACCTTAATAATCTCAACCAAATATAAAGTGCTCCAATGTTCAATTGAGCCTTCACTACCCATAATCACAAAGGTTAAGAAGGCCACTACGAACAGGGGTTTTAAATGCTTCAAGGAAAAGTGACTTTTTTCTTCAGGATGACTATCTTCCTTCACCTTAAAATAAAATGGTTGCAACAACACATTGGTAAGCACAATAAGTAAAGCCATACAAGCTATATGGTACATCGGGTTTGAAAACAAAGGCATTACTAAACTTCCGATAATAGCTCCGATAGCACCACCAAGACTAAAAAAACCATGTGCAGCCGACATAAAATGGCTTAGGTCTTTTTTTTCGGTAACTGAAACCAAAGCATTCATAGTCACATCGGTAATACCTAAAAAAATACCCACTAAAAACAAGGTTGCGCAAAGCATCACAAAACTAGTAACCACAAATGGAAGGATGTAGGCCACAGAGAACATTACGACTGCAAAAAAGGAGATTTTCCCTAGACCAATGTGTTTACTCAACCAAGGAACTACAGGAATAAAAAGCAATACCCCTAAGGACAAACAAAATAAGCCGATCCCGATCTGCGCATCATTCAAGGTCAGTTTTTCTTTTATATATGGAATATAAAGTACCCAGGTTCCTACCATAAGATTTACCGATGCGAATAACCACGTAATTGAAAAGTATTGAATATTCGAGAAAATGACACGAAGTGACCCCATAATGTGTTAGTTTAAAATAAATTTTCAGGTGGTTCTAAGCGGTTTAGTGCATCCACATAGCGTTTGTCCATAAGGGATAAGCCATATTGGTAAGAGGCATTCATCCACCCAAAGCCTTCCTGTGACATATATTCAAAATCGGTTCCTACATTACCATATTCTGAAAACACTTTGTGTGTCGCTTCAACCACATCATATTTCTCAGGAATGGTTCCATTATAATCCACGGCATTTTTAGTAATCATAAATAACCATCGGTATATGAGTTCCTGAGCCTCCGCATTAAAGCCATAATTCATTAAGCCTTTCCAAATCATTATTTGATGCGGGGCCCAACCATTAGGGTAATCCCATTGTCTGTGCGGACGAGTTTCACTAATTTCTCCTCTGCTTTCCTCTGTGCTTCCGGCAACTCCACCTTTTTCTTTAATCAGTGGCAAAGCATTCTCAACCAATTTTTTAGCTTGATCAGCACTAGCCATCCCACACCACATGGGAGTAAATGTGGTTGCAGAGACAAATGTAGATTGGCTTTTTATAATGTGATTAAAATCAAAATACATGCCTCTACTTTCATTCCAGCAAAGTTCATCCATATGTTTTTTTCTTGCCAATGCCTTTTCTTGCCAATAACTACTGGTATAAGTTTTTAGTGGTGATTCGAATGTATCATCAAAAACACCGCGTATCAGCGCTGCAAAATCCATTTCATATTTAAAAAGCATAGCATTTAGTTCTACTAAATTCAAGTCGGCACAATTACCTTCAATTCGATATGAGGTATCATGCCCGGATTCGCGAACCGTGCGATCATGAAGAAAATATATATCTAAAAAATCATTTTGAATTTGTCTTGACTGATAACTGCGGATGTAAGCATTGATGGATAAACCTTCCTTTTCTGCAAACGGTTTTAAAACGGCATCAAAATGCCCTTCCTCGGCTTCCGGACTTATGCCGATCCCTTCTGCCAAATACCGATTTAAACCATTTTTTGTCAAGCGCTTTCCATCTACCATCCAAACAGTCTCATATTCTTTTATGGCGGTTTCCAGATGAGATGCTAACCAGCTCTTGTCTTGCGTTATCTCGAAAACCTCTCTTATTAAAGTAGAATAAAAAGGTGGTTGTGTTCGAGTTAAATAATAGGAGCGATTTGCATTTAAAATTTTTCCGTAGTGGTTTATTTCATACTGAAAGTTATCTGCCATGGCTTTGGCTAATTCGACCTTTCCATCCAACATTAAGCCAACCGACTCAAAATAACTATCCCAACCATACATTTCATTAAAGCGCCCACCGGGCACCACAAAAGGCACGCCTTCCATTTTACCATTATGATCTTCTAATTTTAAAGATAATATACCGGGCTTGTGATTAATTGATTTTACATATTCCGGTGTGATATCCTCCGGTAATTTTACGGTAACAA
Source organism: Gaetbulibacter sp. M240 (assembly GCF_043876815.1). Taxonomy (NCBI): domain Bacteria; kingdom Pseudomonadati; phylum Bacteroidota; class Flavobacteriia; order Flavobacteriales; family Flavobacteriaceae; genus Gaetbulibacter; species Gaetbulibacter sp. M240. The sequence continues at coordinate 37,595 of NZ_JBAWKA010000006.1, read as the reverse complement.
TGGGAAGATCATTTTCCAGAACCTTGTAATAATCATAAGCTAATGAATCTTTATAAGGCACATAAATAGGTAGTTTCTCTGCGGTAAGGGAAGCGTTCTTCGAGTCGGACACCAGACTTTTAACACCTGTTTTATCCATCCTTCTGGTTAAGCCATCCCAATAATAATCACGGATCATTCTGGAAATACGATGTACCGGTAACTCTTCAATTTTATCCAAAGAAATTTCGGCTTGAACTTGACCACGTTGTTTCGCTATGACGAGCTCTTGTAAAAGGTTCGATAAATGATACGTGCCTTTAACCTCATACACTTCTCCGGACTCTGAGGTAATCTTAAAGACTTTTGGCCCTTGATCTTCAACGGTAATTTTTTTATCCTGATCGGTATCTTCCTGGTCTAGTAACGCATGAAGCGTATCAGCTATTGGTAATTTAAAAATCATGATAGTATTTCTACTTTATGTTTCGACATCTTATCAATTTTTATTACAAAAATTATGAGCAAGACCATGGGGATCAACAAGAAATAAAAAGCGTTTGCACCACCAATATGTTGGAATAATTCTCCAACAATTCTTGATCCCAGGGTTCCGCCAAGAGCGGAAAAAATAATAATTAGTCCTGACATTGGTGAATGTAAACTTTTTGGTAATGAACTAAGAACGGTAGAATTTAAGAGTGGATAGATAGGTGCTATAAACAAACCTATTAAGGGTAAAATAAAACCTAAATATGGCACATCTGTTATACTGGTTATTTCTGTGGTAATGGCGTTATCTATTATTAATTGTGGCAACACATAAACCAGAATGGAACCTGAAATTACCACACAAATGATCACGAGATAGACCCATTTAATGTATTTAGTTAAAAAACCTGCAATAAAACGGCCTAAAGCTAAAGATAAGGCTAATATACTGGCCATTTGGGTACTTAGAACAGAATCAAATTTAAATATTTTCTTATTGAATGTGGGTAACCATGACATAATCCCCTGTTCAATCATCACAAATAAAAATGCAGAAATAATGAACACTAAAACCAAGGGTACCACAATTAATTTTCCCGATTGTTTGATATCTTCGATGAGGGTGGTTCCAATGGCTTCAACTTCATAATCGAGCTTTGAAAAAAGCAAAAAGATAAAGGATACGGCAATTATACCGCACAATACATAATAAACGTTTAACCAGGAATCCATATCTGATTTATCATTAAAGAAGGCTGGAAACAAAAAATAGGCACTGGCTATACCTACCATGAAAAACCCTTCAATGGAACTCATCATCGCAGCGTGTTCTTTTTTTGTTTCGGTAAGTATCCCTATTAAGGAATAAACAGATAGTTTTATAAGCGCAAAACTAACGCCGATCGAAAGAAATAAAATTTTTGTGTAATAGAATGAATTCCCGGAGATCATAAGTAAACAACCCAGAAATACTACAGCCAAACCTGCAAGCATGGCTTTCTTATATCCAAAACGAGGTAAAAATGATGCCACCAAAAACGACACAATAGCAATTGGCAAGTCCTTAAAAGCCTCTAGAACCGAAGCCTGAGACTCTGTGACCTTATAAACCGTAATAGAACGTTCAATCACAATGCCGACACTATTTAATAAAATGGCGAAGACAAAGTAATTGAGATACACAGAAATTTTAATCCCTAAATTTTTCATAGTGCTTTGGTTTTAATGTCCTCCTCCTACAGGTAGTATGGGTTCATCATCATCCAAATCAGAACTGGGGTCTTTAATCCTAATAGCCAGGAAGGCCGATATAATAAAAAATACACCAGCAAAAATAATAGCATTGACAGCACTATTATTGAGTAAGTATTTTTCGATCGGACCGAATGTTAAGGTCTGGATGAACATGGGAATCACGATCATCATATTTAAAATACCCATATAAACACCACGACGATCCTGTGGAACTACTTTAGAAACCATGGAGTAAGGAATTCCCATCATAGCAGCCCAACCTATACCGAATAAGATCATAGGCAAAATCACGTAGAACGGATCATGAATATAAGGAATGCTTAGAAGCGCCATCCCTGTTAAAAACAAACTTAAAACATATACCTTCTTACCTCCATACTTTAAAGCCAGTGGCACTAAGATCATAGCGAATACCACCGTTGATATGTTATAGGTTGTATTCATTTTAGCCGCCTGGCTCAAGGCCTGAGATTTATTGAACAGCATACTTTCCTCGAACATCGGCGATATAAACTGCCAATAGACAAAGAGTGCGTACCACTGAAATAAATATACAGCAGATAGCTTCCACATTAATTTTGGCATATCTTTTATAGCTTCAATAATTTCAAAAAACGGTGTTTTAACACGATCTATAAAAGGCATTGCATTATGTTTTTTGATCACCTCATATTCCTCATCCGAAGGTGGTATTTCCGGTGTTTTTAACACGGACCATAATATGGTAATGACTGACAAGGAAGCTCCAATAAAAAAAGAATAATATAGCCATTTTGGGATTCCTATTGCCGCTTTTGCAGCAACCTCAGCACCACCAAACCAGTCCTGATATAGAAAAATAGAGACATTCGCTAAAACGATTCCAGCACCTACAAATAAACTTTGCATTTGATATCCAAAACTCAACTGTTTATTTGGTAATTTATCCCCAACAAAAGCTCGGTAAGGCTCCATAGCCATATTATTACCCACATCTAAGATCCATAACAATCCTACGGCAAACCAAAGTGAAGGACTATATGGAAATGCAAATAGACATAAACTTCCTATAAGGGCGCCGATTAAAAAGAAGGGTTTCCGCCTCCCCCACCTTGGCGACCAGGTCTTGTCTGAAATGGCACCTACAATGGGTTGTATAATTAATCCGGTTATCGGGCCTGCCAAATTTAACAAAGGTAGTTCATCGTGATGTGCTCCTAAAAATGAAAATATAGGATTAACTGCGGTTTGTTGTAACCCAAAGCTAAATTGAATGCCAAGAAATCCGACATTCATATTAAAAATTTGCCAAAAGGTCAACGCGGGTTTTTTTAGTGTCATCTTGAAAGGTTGGTTTTTCTTTAATTAATTATTGCATAATACTAATGGCAAAACCACCACCTGGCGCCATATGAATATCAATAGTACTTTCGTTAGTAACTTCCATTTTTTCAATAGTATAACTTTGAGGATTATTATCCCAATGGGCATTAGGCCCGTCCTTATAAATCGTGGCTTGGTAGGTTTTCCCGGGCTCAAGAAAATCGAATCTAATCGATTGATCTCTAGCATTTTCATCAGTAATACCACCAACAAACCAATTTCCGGTTTCGCGTTCCTGACGTGCAATGACCACGTAGTCTCCTACTTCACCATCTAAAACATTTGATTTTTGCCAATCAACACCAACATCCGATATAAACTGGAAAGCGGGATGAATTTTCCCGTCAACCATATAGTGTTCGGGTAAATCGCAGGCCATTTGAATAGGAGAATAAATGACCACATAAAGCGCTAATTGCTGAGCCAAGGTGGTATTAACCTGATTTTCAGTTTTGTATTCGTTGAATTTAATATTGAAAACACCGGGTGTAAAATCAATTGGGCCTGATAGCATTCTCGTAAATACGATATTAGGCAAATGGTTAGGCGGATTACCTCCAAGCTTTCCCCAGGCATTAAACTCCTGACCACGTAAACCCTCTCTGGCAATAGCATTAGGGTACGTTCTGCGTTTTCCTGTAGCTTTGATCGGTTCATGAGCATTTACTGCTATTTTCATTTTGGCCGTTTCAATAAGCACCTTATGGTAGTGATTTACCATCCACTGCCCGTGGTGATATTCTCCCTCAGGAATAATCTTACCAACATATCCGGTCTTAACCGCATGGATATCATTATCTGCCATAAATGCATAAGCCTTGTCCATTTGCTTTTCATAGGTCATGGGTGCGGCAGAGGTTTCATGATGCATAATGAACTGAACACCTTTTTCCTTGGCGTAGGCCATTACTTTATCGAAATCAAAATCCGGATATGGCGTAATGAAATCGAAAACACCCTCGCGATCGTCATTGATCCATTTATCCCAACCGGTATTCCAACCTTCAACCAAAATACCTTTTATATTGTTCGCTGCGGCAAAATCAATATACTTCATGGTATTTTCAGTATTAGCCCCGTGCCGAGAAGTACCCGCTTTCCCTGTAGTGAAGGTATTCATATCCTGACTACCCTCGAGGTCCCAAGTGGATTTTCCAATATGCATTTCCCACCAAATACCGACGTATTTCATTGGTGTAAAATAGGATACATCCCCAAGCTCATTGGGCTCGTTTAAATTCAAGCTTAGTTTGGATTCAATAAGATCACCCGGTTTTTCTTCAATTTGTATGGTTCTCCATGGCGTATTGAATGGTATCGTAACTTTGGCTTTACCACCTAAGCGTTTAGAACCAACCAACTCGCTTACCATACTGAGATTCTCAACATCAACCTTCAAGGTCATCCCAGCGTAGTTAGTTAGATCTGCTTCATGAAAACTTAAATACAAGCCTTCAGCTGTTTTCATGGTTACCGGAGTATTTACAGCATTTTCAGGAATATAAGTTGATTTTAAATTTGGATTATCGCGATAGGCTATCGCATCAATTTCAGAGAATTTAGTATTGTTATACAGATGCTCATAAATGTCCCAGTCACCGGGCTGCCACCACACCTGGTGGTCACCGGAAAGTTTAAATTGTGTATTTTCATCGGTAATTAGAACCTCCTTCATATTTGGTTGTTCTGGGAATTCATATCGAAAACCTAAACCATCATCATAGACTTTAAAATGAATATTCATTTTTCGCTGTTCATCAAATTGTTCCTCTAAGTAAACGATCAATTCATTGTAATGATCTCGAACTTCAAGCTCCTCACCCCAAGGCATTTCCCAGGTGCTATCGGCACTTCCAGAAGTTGTGTTTATCACCTTAAAATTTTCCTTAAGTGAAGGCGCCGAATTCAAGTCGAAGCTAATATATGAGGTATCAATAACCGCTTTATTCTTATAATTTAACAGATACATGGGTTGCCCAGTATCTGATAAGGCGAATTCGACTTCAATATTATTATCGGGGGATTTAACAGAATAGGTATGTTCTGATTTACTACAAGCTGATAAAACAAAAAGGCTCATAACAACCAGAAGAAACCTGGTATAAAAAAGTTTCATATCTAATTAATTTAGTTAGTTTTTAATTCATAAATCACGGCTTGATACGGTTTGAGTGTCACCATATCATCGGTTTTAGCCAGACTTTCGTAATTATTTATTAATTCGTTTTGCATGTTTTTAATTTCAGGTAAAACCACGTCAGAATCATGGTCTGTGAAATTAAGGAGCACTAATAATTTTCTCTCCCCATGTGTCCGAATAAAAGCATAGGTTTCCTCATTTGCTTCGTCCAAAAGTTGATATTTCCCGTAAACCAAAATTTTATTATCGTTACGGAGTTTTACCACTTTTCTGAAATGATTTAAAACACTATTTGGATTTTCCTCTTCTTTGGCAACATTTATGTCCTCGTAATTCGGATTTACTTTTTTCCATGGTGTTCCGGTAGTAAATCCGGCATTAAGGGAATCGTTCCATTGCATTGGTGTACGCCCATTTTCTCTGGAATTATAGTTAAGTTCTATCATAAACTTATCCAGATCATCACCCCTATTCTTGGCCATTTGATACTCGCCGAGGGCGGAAACATCCACATATTCATCAATATTTGGCATGTCGATATTTGTCATTCCTAATTCATCGCCGTAATAGGTGTAAGGGGTTCCACGCATACTCATAAGAAATGTGTTCAACATTTGAGTAGATACGGTTCTGAATTCCGGGTTCGGATTACCAAAGCGATTTACCATTCTCGAATTATCATGATTCGATAAAAAGATGGATAACCAACCTTCTTCCGCAAAGGCTTTATCCCATTTGGTAAATACCTTTTTAAAGTCGGTTAGTTTAAAGCCATCAGTATTTCTTGATAAGCCTACATAATCAAAATGATAAGCCATTTGAAGTTCCTTACGATCGGCATCAACCAGATCGTGTGCATCTTGAAATGTACTTCCGGCACCCTCAGAAACACCAAACACATCATATTTACTGAACACCTGATCGTTCATTTCCCTTAAATAATCATGAATGGGAGGATTCATACCATACCATTTAGCAAAGTCCTTTTCATGACCTTTGGGCCACTCCGGAAAAGTTGTATCCTTACTGGCATACTGGAAAGCATCCATCCGGAAGCCATCCACACCTTTTTCGGCCCAGAATTTCATAATATCATAAACCTCCTGACGCACTTTTGGGTTTTCCCAATTGAGATCGGGTTGTGCATCAGAGAAATAGTGTAAGTAATAGGCATTGGTCTTTTCATCGTAGGTCCAGGCACCATCAGGATCAAAAAGACTGTGCCGAAACGGTGGCTCCCCTTTTTCAGCTGGCCACCAGTGATAATAGTCTCTGTAAGGATTATCTCTGGAACTCCGTGATTGCTTGAACCATTCATGCTCATCACTACTATGGTTCACTACCATGTCTAGAATAAACTTGATCCCATGCTCATGCATGCCATCCAGCATATTATCGAAGTCCTCCATAGTTCCGTAGCGCGGTAAAATACCACGGTAGTCCCCAACATCATAACCGTTATCTACCATTGGAGATTTAAAAAACGGATTCATCCAAACCATTTTAATATTCAGGCTTTCCAGATAATCCAGTTTTTCAATAACGCCCTTAAAATCCCCAAAACCATCACCGTCTGTATCTTTAAAGCTTTGCGGATAAATTTGATACAAAACACCTTCTTTCCACCAATTAGCCGCTTCCTCTGCCTGAGCAATTGGTTCTGCTTCCTTGACCTCTTTTTTACAGCCCAAAAGGACAAACGCAACGAACATTGCGGTGATTAGTTTTTTCATAATTGAGTTTAGTTAGTTAGCTTAATTTGTTTTCTTCTATTCTTATATCTTTAATTTTTTAGCCACATAATGCCCTAAATCCAAGCCCTGTTTCAATCCATTATCTATGGCCGCTCTGTAATGTATCCCTCCATAAAGCCTGCTTAAAGCGGCCTCTTTTGAGGCTTGATAAAAGGAGTCGAAACTTCGTATGGGTAATCCAAATTGTGTTTCTGTATCATCATTAAAATGAAAGTCAGGACCAAAAAGCTCAGTTAAAACTACTGAAGCAGCTCCCGATACCACAGAATGTCCACTGGTATATTCGGGAAATGGCGGGGTTTGTAATACGGGTAACCAATCGGGGTCAATATATTTATTGATGACGGTTTCAGGGCGGATTAAATTACTTCGATATTTTTCATCCCAGCAGCTTATGAATGCATCTGCAATGGCTAATGAGGTTTTAGTGTAGGCGTTTACGGTTTCTTCAACATTAGAATTCTCCATTTTTGTTGCAATTTTAACGATCCCTATCCAATGCGCACCCGGAGATATTTTTTTAGTTGCGAACATAAAATGCCCGCGTGTTACGGAAACAAAAGGATTACAGTCCCAAAATTGTGCTACTTGAATACCTTCAGAATCATCCCCTTCCATGGTAATATCATTTCCAACCTCGTAAACCTCCATAAGCTCTTTATAAAACTGGGAATCTTTTTCCATAGAAAACTCCGGCGGTCTTTCCGGTTTGAACTGTGAGGCCGAGTCGATTACGAAGGGCCGAATCAAATTCCAATGCGGTTCAATACCATCCATATAAGCAGGAGGCGTTGGTTGCCACCTCGAAGGGTCGTCTGTATTTACAGTGAACTTCGACATGGTTCGTGTTTGCGCATAATTATCTTTGCTCATGTATTTTTTAATAGCATCTCGAACTTCAAAAGCATAAGCCTTTGATTTTTCGAACTCATCCTCATTTACATTTTTCCAAACGGTGTATAAACTATCCTGCAAAGTTTCCATACGATCTTCAGAAAAAATAAGATCCTTGCTTAATTCCATATGGGCTATTATTGCCGATAATTCCAGATTAACATTTTGGGTAGTATCTACGGTAGGAATGGGTTCTAATTGGTTAACCTTACCTACCAAAGACTCCAGATTTGAGCTTTTTTGTGCTAAAATTTCATAAGCTGCAATATTGGGATAAGCAAAAATACGACTTGCAACCGGGGGCGAAAAGATGTCATGAATTTGAATTTCCATAACCTTGTCTACCGATTTATAAAATAATTCCGGGGAAACTTCAATATGCTTTTCAGGTGCACTACAAGCTGAAAATATGGCTAGGATAAAAACCGAAAGAAGTTTAAATTTTAATTGTTTCATTACTTTCTTTGTCTAATTATTTTGTGTTAAATTAATGACGTTATTCACATTTGAAAAGGCACTATAATTTAAGAATTTTTTCTTTAATGACGGGATTTGCTGCGTGAGCTCATCTTTAGAAGCAAAAGGAACATTCGTTCCAAAGAAATCATAAAATATGAGCTGATCGAGTTGTTCGTTATTATCAAAATCATCAACGTTTATATCTTTAAAAGTTGATGGATAGATTTGACACAAAACTACTTCTTTCCAGCAATTCGTTTTTAATTCCGAGGTATCATTATCACCGATCTCACTTTTTTTGTTAGAACCAGAAATCTGTGTTATTAGCAGTAAAATGGATAAAATTAGCTCATTCATCTTTAGTTATTATTTAGTGGCATATATATTTCGGCTTTCCACTCACGGTCGTTACCACCTTCATGTGGATCATTAAAAAATATCTCCGTAGGCAATCTTTCAATATCAATATTTTTTTGTTCAGCAAAGTCAATTATTGAAAACCAGGCACAATCAGAAATTCTATAATTACCATTAAAAATGGTTTTTAATGCCGGTTTTTCCTGTGTCATTTTAAATTTAATATCTTCCGTTGATTGATAATCTTCATTGTGTGCAACTGGAAAACAAAAATTAAAGGTCATTGAACCTTTTTCTTTATTCCATTGGCTAACTTCTACAAATGGGTGACCCATAATGGCGATATTATTGTCTTCTAAATATGTTAAAATGTAAGCGTTACTCGCCATCATTTTAGAAGCCTTTTCCCCTAGCTTTGATTCTAAACTTATGTAAGCGCAATATTGTTTTGGAATTTTTGAATTTTCCATAGGTCCAACTTTATACTCTTTACTAAGTGCATTAAGTTCCTTTTGAATTCGTTTTACAGTGGCTATCATTCTGTTGACGAAATCTGTTCTTACGAAGGGCACTTTTAATTTTTGAATAAGGCTATGATTTTTATCTTTAACATAAGCAGTTACTACTGTAACAGAATCTGTGCGCTTAATTTCCCATTCTATATTTATAATGGAATCTGAAACCTGTAATTCCTGATTCAATTTTGAATAAGGCACTGCAGAATAGGTCTTAACCATTTTATTACTTGGAGGTTCCCAATTATTCCAAGCGGCAAGGGTATTAAAAACCACACCTGTGGGATTTTTTGTTTTAAAGGTTATGTGATAATCATAACTTTTTAAAAAAAAATACCAGCTAAAAAAACACAGTAACGCAAGAAAAATAATAAATTTGATTCTTTTCACCCTAACATTTGATTGTATCCTATTTGACTGATTAACTCCGGATTTCGTAAATTTCAATTTCATCATTATTTATTGTTACTAATAGGTAGTTACGGCCTTTAAAAGTAAAACTGTTCAACCCCCTTACTACTTTTTCGTAAAAATCAATACCTAGCTGGTTCGATGTAACAACTTGACCATTGTTTTGTAAAACGGCCCCTGAAAAACTATCAAATTTTCCATGAAATGGGGAAATGCCAAAATAATTACCCGCTAATAAAATATCTGTTTTTCCATCAGCATTAAAATCATTCTCAAGCATCTCTGTAATTGGGGCCAATTGCAATTCAACGTTTTTAAATGGTTGAAATGAAAAGGCACCATTAGTATTTTCCAAATACCCTGAGGCCAATGTATTTACAGTAAGCAAATCTGCCTCATTTAAAACATCATCTCCAAAGATGTCCTCAACAGTTTGTCCTGCAAAATCCTTGTATGAAGTATATTTTTTTTTCAAATAATTTAGCTGTCCTGCCAATTCATCTAAACTAGATTGAGTATAATACTTCCCATTTTTTTCTGTTACCACAATAGTTTCAATTGATTTATTGTTATCAAAATCTCCAACATACATTTTCATGGGAAATTTATTGGTTGCTTTAAATTTTGAATTCAATCCAAAATTTCCCAATATATAATCATCGTCCCCATCATTATCAATATCAAAAGCAGCTATACTTTGCCATAATCCGTTCAACTGACCTTTTACAATTTTTGATGTCACATCCTTAAAGGTCCCGTGATTATTTAGCAAAAAAACAGGGTGCATCCACTCGCCGACAGCAATAATATCCGTTTGGCCATCCCTATTGAAATCTGTAGTAATGGCATCGGTTACCATTCCTAATTTCTCAACTAACTTTAAGGTAAAATTGTTTTTTTCATTGATAAGGAAATATGAATCTGGTAATTTCCCGAAATTCAATGCATCAACATGATTACCAACAAAAAGGTCTAAATCACCATCATTGTCAACATCAATAGCCTTAACAACAGATGCGTTTCCAAAATAGTGCGGTAGCTGTGCTTTTTCAAAATCCAAATTGCCATTATTTTGATAAAGTATATCTTGAATTGGTTTTGCTTCATTATAAAATTCACCCCCACCGGTAGCCACAAATAAATCATTTTGACCATCTTTATTAAAATCAGCTATTGTCGCGGATACATCCTCAGTTAATTTGTTTTCTTCATAAACATGGAGATCTTTTTTTATGAAACCATCATTTGTTTGAATAAATAGTTGTGATGGTTGGTTACGAGAACTACCAAAGAAAATATCCTGTTTACCATCATTGTTTAAATCGCCAATAGCTGTAGCCGGCCCGCGATCTGAAACTTGATAAGGAATTAATTTATGAAGGTTGAAATCAATAAAATTATTCTCTTTATGCCTAAAACGTAAGCCTTTTATGCTATCAACTTTGGTTAACCAAGCCCTTGTTTTTATTAATAATCTTGAATAGTCAAAAGGGAATCGCTTGCTTAATGCGGTTATTTTCAAGGTTTGATTTGTCTTAATATCTTCAACTGTTTGGAAAGTATTATCAGGCCAAATAATAGTGATTGAATCCACTTTTCTAACTGCACCATATCCGAAATGTATAACAGGTTCTGAAGATGATTGGAATCCTTTCGAATTAAACAACTGTTTGTATTGTTTTATCCCGTTATGATAGGATATGACTTTGGTGCCTATACCAAAGCTATTGCCTTTCTTATATCTCAATTTGAGTTTTAAATAATGCGCAGTCGAATCAATGTTATTCTTGTAAAAAGAAGCCGGTGTATTAATATTATTTGTGACAATATCTAAATCGCCATCATTATCAAAATCAGCATAAGCACTTCCTGTTGAAATCAAGGCCTCATTTGAAATCCAATTTCCAGATTGATCTTTAAACGATAAGTTTTTATTCCCTTCATAAATACGGTTAGCCACCGCTCCTGAAGGCATTAATTTTAAAACCTCTTTGTCTAATGAACGGGAATCTTTTAATGATTCTTTTATTTCTTCATTAGATGTAAATTTTATATAATCTAAATCATTAGGTCGTTTAGGGATTCCGTTTGAAATAAACACATCTTGTTCCCCATCTTGATTAAAATCACCAAACAAGGCTGACCAACTCCAATCAGTAGCTGACAACCCACTGAACAGAGCCATTTCAGAGAAATTTTCACCCGTATTAATCTGTAACATATTACGAGTATATTGATAGTGGTATCCTAAGTTTTTTGTTCGCAAATTTAACATATCAACCGTTTCATCACCCATTGAAGATTTTAAAACAGTTTCATCTTCAGGTGCCATATCCAAGGTTAAAATATCCGTCAGGCCATCATGATTTAAATCAGCCACATCACTTCCCATGGAGAAACGACTTGTTTTTCCAAATTCGCTCTTAAGTTTCTCAGTAAAGGTGCCATTGCCATTATTCAAATAATAATAATCATCTTCATGAAAATCATTACTGATGTATAAATCCACAAATCCATCATTATTAAAATCCTGAGTGGCAATGCCCAGTCCGTAACCATTTGCGCCACCAAAAATTCCAGCTTCTTCGCTTACATCAGTAAATGAGCCTCCATCATTTCGCAATAATTTATCCCCGCTATTTAGATCACGTTTATAACGAATATCAGCCTTACCAAAGGAATTTTGACTATGAATTGCATGATTGAGTAAGTACATATCAAGGTCGCCATCGTTATCATAATCAAAAAAGGATACTGTAGTGCTGTAATTTTTAAAACTAAGGTTATATTTTGTAGCTTGCTCCGAAAAGGTCCCGTTTCCATTATTTATGAAAAGTTCATTGGCTCCCTTCAGACCGTGAATACCTACAACCGCACAAACATAAATATCCAAAAACCCATCACCATTAACATCTGCCATTACAGTTCCGGTATTCCAGTCTGAAGCACCTTCAACACCAGCTTTATCAGTAATATCCTCAAAAACAAAATTACCTTTATTGAGATAAAGTTTGTTTTTACCCTGATTTGAAGTGAAAAACACGTCAACAAGATTATCATTATTAATATCACCTACAGCCACGCCTCCTCCGTTATAATAATATAAATAATCTAAAATGTTCAGGGAGTCTGTTGGTCTCAAAGTATTTTGAAAATCAACTCCGGTATGTTTTTTATCTACAATGGATAATAAATAATCCTGCTTGGCACGGCTGCACGCAATCGTTAAAAAAAACAATATCAGAGCGACCTTTTTATTCATTTACTTTAAATATTCTTGGTTTATTGTTATTGATACCGACGATTAAATATTTTCTATCAGACTTATCTCTAAACCAGTCTATAACTTTTACTTCGCCTACAACCTTAAATCCAGTGCTTGTTTGAGTTTTGAAATTTCCTTTCGCATCTCCAAACAACACCAATCCTTCATTGGCATCTAAGCGGGAAAACTGAGGTTTAAAGCCAAAATCGTTTCCTCCCACGATGAGATCAAGATTACCATCTTCATTGATATCCTGACATTCAATATCACATATACAAGAAAACTGAGCTTCAGCCGGTAATTGCTTTATTGTGAAATTACCATTGCCATTATTATAAGCTATATAACTCGAAAATGTCGTGACCTCTTTTACTTTAGAAGCATCAAGAACACTTTTTGAAAAAAGCTCGTCAATTGATTTCGTGGCATATTCACTAAACTTTAAATTTTGTTTTTTAAGCGATACGATTTGACCGGTGAGTTCTTTTTTTAAATGAATTGGAACATCTTTTCCATTGATGGTTCTTGTGAAAATCTGTTCAATAGTGCCATTGGCATCAAAATCGTTAATGTACATTTTAGCAGGATGTTCTTTATCCGCTTCATAAATTGAATTTAAACCACGATTTCCCAAAATAAGGTCCATATCGCCATCATGATCCAAATCTTTCGCTTCTACCGTATTATACCAGCCGGGATAATCACTTAAGCTTGTAGCATATTCTTCTAATTGTGCTCCTGTATTCTTAAATATTTTAGGAGACATCCATTGTCCAACCACAATTAAATCCTTTATTTTATCACCATCAATATCCTGCCAAATGGCATCTGAGGACATTCCTATTGATTTTGTTTTAGGCGCCTTTTCATTGGTGACATTAGTAAAATTGCCTTTACCATCGTTTTCCAGAAGGGCATTTTGTGGGGTCATACCATAAGTTCCTACAACACTTAAACTGGAAACAAATAAATCAACATCCCCGTCACCATCAAAATCATGAGGAGCAATAGAAGAAATATTTGTATTGGTTCTCATTAAAATTTTATAATCGCTAAATTTTCCATTTCCATCGTTAACATAAGCTCTTACACCTGTTCTTGCGCCATGAAAATTACCCCCTGACCCAACAACCAAATCCAAATCGTTATCATTATCAATATCAATAAAAATTGCGCAGGTATCTTCAAAAAAAGCTTCAGTAGTAAAACTTGAAGGTGTTAGTTCACCACTTTTTTTCTGAAGGTACAATTGTCCTGTTTGATTATTGGCGCCACCTATAAAAACGTCGTCATTTCCATCAATATCAATATCGCCTATGGCTATTGCAGGCCCTTCTCTTGAAAGCATTTTAGGAATGAGACCTTCATAATTGAAATCTATATAGATGTCTTCTTTATGAGGTTTTATAGCACTTTCAACTTCAATAAAGTATTTTTTGGGGACTTTAACTTTATTTGGTTCATATTTATCCTTAGCATCTTGCATTTTAAACACCACAGATTGATTAGCTTTTGTCGCACCAATATGCTGTATGTTTTTATTAGGCCAAATGACCTTTATTGAATCTGCTTGTTTAGCGGTTCCTAATCCAAATGTCATGGTGTATTCAATAGATGATTGAAACCCACGAGAGGGTATTAATTCTTGACGAAGTGTTTTTCCATTTACAAACAATTCAACAATACTTCCTACAGCGAAGGTATTTGGTTTTTCGCCTTTTAAATAAACCTTTAAGTAGTTTTTATTTGAATTGTTTTCGTATACAAATAGTGGCATATTCAAATTATTGACAATGAGGTCAAGATCGCCATCATTATCCAGATCGCCGTAAGCAGCACCATTTGAAAAACTGGGATGGCTAAAACCCCATTGTTTTGTTTCATTAGTGAATGTTAAATCGCGATTATTTCTATAAGCATAGTTAACCACCGGCGTGGATGGCATAATATTTATAATTGAATCCTGAGAAGTCTTAACTCCCGAAATAGCCATTTTTTGATACATTTCATTGGCAAAAAATTCAATAAAATCCTGATTCGTTAAGTCTTTATAAATACCATTGCAAACATAAATATCTTTGTAACCATCATTATCCATATCAAAAAGCAAGGCACCCCATGACCAATCCGTCTCCGCCACCCCACTGTAAAATGCAATTTCTGAAAATGTATTGTCTCCATTATTCAACTGCATTGTATTCTGCATGTATTGATTATAAAAGTCTTTCCCTTTTTTAAGCTGAAAGATATCATATCCATCAAAATTACTGGTGTTTTTAAGTCGGGCATCTCCTTCTGGGAGCATGTCAGTAACAAAAATTTCCGGTTGACCATCGTTGTTGATATCGGCCATGTCTGCGCCCATAGATGACATGCTTAAATGGCCCATGCGATTCTTTATATCTTCCGTAAAAGTCCCATCGCCATTATTGATATATAAATAATCGCGTTCATAAAAATCATTTGAAACATATATATCTGGCAACAAATCATTGTTAACATCACCCACGGTAACTCCCAGACCAAACCCTATTAAACTGCCATAAATCCCGGCTTCTTCGCTTACATCTGTAAATTTACCATTGTCATTTCGCAATAACTTATCTCCACCTCCTTTAAACATTTCAGGCACATCCCAGTTATTACCTCTTAAATCTCTTTTGTTGGAATATCCCAAACTATTAACTGGAATAAAACTATTATTCAAAATATAGGCATCAAGATCGCCATCTTGATCATAGTCAAAAAAAGCTGCATGGGTAGTAAAACCGCTATCAGCCAAATTATATTCTTCTGCATTTTCCGTAAAAGTCAAATCGCCATTGTTGATAAACAGTTCATTTTTTTGAAGATCTTCTTTTGAATTTCCGGCATTACATACATAAATATCTAAAAAACCATCACCATTTATATCAACCATAACAACTCCAGTAGACCATGACTTACTACCACCAGCATTTGAACTTTGTGTGATATCTTCAAATTTAAAGTTACCTTTATTGAGATATATTTTATTTTTGGTTCGATTCGCGGTTAAATAAACATCAGGCAAACCATCATTGTTAATATCCCCAATAGCAACGCCTCCGCCATTATAAAAATTCCGATACTTAAAAATATTAAAATCCTTTTCGTTCTCGACCTTGTTTATAAAGTGAATTCCTGTTTCACTTGTGTCCTTTAAGGTGAATAAGGTATTTTCAAGTTCTTTATCGATGGTTTCCTGCTGTTTATTTGATTCACATGAACTAAAACAAAAAGCAATAACTAAAACTATTAATAATTTGATTTGTTGCGATGGTATTTTCATTTCGCTATCATTAAAGGGTATAATTATGATTTAATTTAGACTAGAAAGTTATTAATAATTTCATTGAAATTTTGTTCCAAATTAAAGATATTCGAATTGTGATATTATCGAAAATTCATTTAAAATTATGGTATAGTTGCTTTTTAAAAACATTCACACGTAACATTTTCAAGAGTTCAAGTCTGATATAAACAAACAAAGAGGATGTATTTTAAAATATCCTCTTTGTTTAAACAATCAAATTTTAAGTTATTAATATCCTGGATTCTGAACTAAATTAGGATTAGATAAAATTGCATTTGTAGGTATCGGGAATAAACTTCTAGTTTCATCCGTACTTTCTTTAAGTTCCCAAGGTGTCGCAAATTTGTTAAAACGAATTAAATCCATTCGTCTCACATGCTCATCGTATAATTCCCTTCCTCGTTCAGCCAGCATATCATCTTCAGTAACACTTCCAAGTGGTTGTGCCTTTCTTAAGACTCTTAAATCATTTACCATTTGAGTAACGTCATCACCACTACGCATCATGGCCTCAGCTTTCATCAAATAGGCGTCAGCATATCTAAAAAGAAGAACAGGAGCTGAAAATGCACCATTTGCAGGTGAATATTTCAACACTCGGATACCGGTAACATCACTATTACCTACCAATCCAGGTAACTCTCTGGTGAAAATTAGCTTTTTACCTCCTCTAGCATCTAATTCTTGACCAGCGGCATTATACTGTTGCCCTATTAAGAATCCATATCCAAAACCATTATTATCAGAATTGGCTGTAGTAGCATCAGGCACCCAACCTCTGCGTTCTTCTTGACCATCACCCACATAATTAGAATTTGGATTACCTTCGAAAGAATCATAAAAAGCAGCTAAGGTTGTAAAACCATTCCAACCACCACCAGGGTTATCAGGATGACCTTGACTATAATGCAAACCTTTCCACATTCTACTGCCCTGACCGGCATTACAATAAAAAATTCTTTCACTACTTTCTGCATCTGCGTCAAACATTTCAAAGTAACCATCATTCAATTGAAAACCTTCACTTGTAATAGCATCAACTGCTGCGATTACCCCGGGCATATCGCTTGCTTCTGGACTTGTGCCTCCTCTATAGATACCAGCATTCAACAATACTCTGGCTTTTAAAAAATAGGCCGCAGCTTTACTTGCCCTATTTGTTGCTCCCAAAGGACCTACTGAAGGTAGATCTGGAAGAGCAGCATCTAAATCATCTAAAATGGCTGTTAAAGCTTCGGTACCTGATAGTACTTTTGGGTTAACTTCTGGCCCTTCATCTACTTCCCTAAATGGCACTTGACCGAAGTTATCCAATATCTGCCACATAGCATAGGCTCTTATAAACTTTGCTTCGGCAATTTGTTGAGCTGAGGACCCACTTCTCGAATCAATAATCTCATTACAGTTATATGCCATTTGATTAAATGAGTTCCAAGTATCTAATATGAATTTATGTCCTGCAGTCCAACTATGAAGGTGCAAAGTTCTCCAAATACCATTATCTCCCCAATCCGTCCCACGAGTAGGAACCAAATATTCATCGGAAGATACTTCTGATAAGGCATACACGTTTTCTTGCGTGCCGTAAATTCCATTGAATTGATTATAAACGTTGTTCAAGGAACCTGCGGGATCTTCAACACCCGTAAATCCTCCTCCACTATCTTTCGATATTATTGAGTCATCTGCGATCAATTCCAAATCTGTACAAGATGACATCATTACTAAAGCTATTAAGCTAAAAAGTAAATTTAAATTAATTGATATTTTTTTCATTTTTCTGTTTTTTTAAAATTTAGCATTAAGCCCAAACGTAATTGTTATTGGTCGAGGATACGATACATAATCAATTCCTGCCGTAGGAAGATTATTTAATGTACCCTGCGCTTGAGTGCTAACCTCAGGATCTGGCCCACTATACGGTGTAATAACGAAAAGATTTTGACCCGTTAAAGACAAACGCAATATTTTCAGAAAAGAATCTTCTTTTAGGTCAAAATCGTATCCTAAAGTTAAATTTTGCAAACGAATAAAATCACCGCTTTCTAAAAATCTTGTTGATACTGCGGCTTCAGCATTTCCACCTTCACCCGAAGTTAATACATCAGGAGTTACATTACGTCCTCCTGCAATAGCACCTGCTGTAAAGAATGCATTTCTGGTATTGTTATAAATATAACCTCCAAATTGACCTGCAAAATAAGCCGATAAACTCCAATTCTTATAATTTGCATATGTAGAAAAGCCAGCTGTAATATCCGGCAAAGCAGATTTACCAACGAAGTCTTGAATATCTCCTATAGGCTGACCATTAGCATCAAATCCCTGGAAATCTCTCAAAAAATACGAGAACAATGGATATCCGCCTGCAAGCATTTGTGCAAAAGCATTTGACAATCCCTGGCCATAAATAGTCCCAGCTTGGATTTGACCTGCAAAATTTTGTAATTCGTTTTTATTATAAGAAATGTTAAAACTAGCATCCCAAGTTAAATCTTCCTGCTGTAAAATACCGTAATTCAATGAAAATTCGATACCCTGATTCAACACAGTTGCATCTAAATTTCTAAAGTAAAAAGGTTGAGGAGATGGTTGCGCCGCTGTAACAGACAGTAGTAAATCATTAGTTTCTTTTCTGTATAAATCAATACTACCTGTTAAACGTTCATTCGCAAAACCAAAATCAAGTCCAATACCGTAGGATGTGGTTTGCTCCCATTTTAAATCTGGATTTGCAAAAGCAACTGCCGTCAAACCAGGAACATTTATGTTTCCTCCATTTTCAATATTAGGCGCTCCGTAACGTTCTCTACGCAAATAACTTCCATAACCTAAACCATCTTGATTACCTGTAATACCGGCACTAAGACGTAGTTTAAGAGTAGAGAATAAGTCTCCCATAAAATCTTCTTCATTAATTTTCCATGCGAAAGCTCCAGAAGGAAAATATCCATATTGATTATTTGAACTAAAACGAGAAGAACCATCGGCTCTAACAGTCGCAGTGAATAAATATTTATCGGCAATAGTATAGTTAACCCTCGCAAAAAAGGATTGGATTTCATCTGTAGTGTCAAAGAAATCTCCATAAATACTTGTGACTCCCAAATTAGCAGGTGCCGTTAAATTATCTGTAACTGGTGTTGGAAATAATCTATTTATAAAGTTACCATTTGGTGCTATCCCATATTGCTGATAACTACCGCTAATATTTGATTCAATCAAGTCAGCTGATTGTCTAATAACATCCCACATAGCACTAGGGTCTTCAACACTGCCAAAACCACGGGCTAAAACATTTTTCCCACTTTTTCTAAAATCTTGAAATGAATATCCAACCAAGGCATCTAGTTTAGAATTAGAAAAGTCTTTTTTGTAGTTAACGGTAAGTTCTAATAAGTGATTAAGATTATCTACAGTTCCTAAAAAGCCTCTACCTACTCCGAAAATATCATCAGCAATATTTCTGGCAAGACCACTACCTGCAATGTATCTATCCGAATTAGATTGATCATAACCCAAGTTGAGTTTTGCTGTTAATTCAGGAGTAACTTTATATTCAGCAAACCCATTTAGTAGAATTCTATCTGTGTTTGTTTTATTTTTAACATAATTTGCAAACGCCGCAGGACTTGCCAAACCTCCAGGGTCTGAAAAGGTAGGATCTGTTGGCCAGGTTGGATTTGCAGAATAAGCAGAACCTAATAAATCACCTCGATATCCAGCACTGGAACTTAAACCAGGTCCTTTGTTATTTTCTCTCGAGTAGGTGGTTTGAATCCCAATTTTAAGCTTATCATCAAAAAAGCGATGCTCGGCATTAATACGACCTGTAATTCTTTCTAAGCCCGAACCAATAATAACACCTTCTTGATCGCTATAGCTAAAAGTGGCTCGCACTGAACCCTTCTCAAAACTATTGCTATAAGCTAAATTATTATTGAAGGAAATTGGTGATCTAAAAATATAATCCTGCCAATCTGTATCTGAACCTGCATCAGCCGTGACTGCATCACCCCCAAATTGGGTTACAGCACTTAAAAATTGCTCTCTACCTAATAAAGTATATCTGTTTGCAACAGAGGCGGAACTTGCTGAAGCCGAATACTCCCAGGATTCTCCAATTGCCCCTCGTCCAGTTTTAGTAGTAATAATAACCACGCCATTGGCACCTCGGGACCCATAAATAGCTGTTGAAGAAGCATCTTTTAAAACACTTATACTTGCGATATCATTTGGATTTATAAAGTTTAATGGGTTTGAAGCTCCCTTCGATCCAAATCCTATATCTTGAGCACCGGCCGATGTATCATCACCAGCAAGAGGCACACCATCCACAACGAACAAAGGGTTATTGTTAGAACGTATCGAGGCTGTACCCCTAATACGTACAGAAATTCCCGCTCCGGGTTCACCACTTGATTGAGTAATTTGAATTCCGGCAGTTTTACCTTGAATCAATTGTTCGGGCGACGAAATAATACCTTTGTTAAAATCTTCTGCCTGTACAGATGACACTGCTCCTGTAGCATCTTTAACAGTTGTTTGCCCATATCCGATAACCACAATTTCGCTAAGTAGCGCAGCATCTTCTGCCATAGTTACATTAACGGTACCCCCTGAAACAGTGACTTCCTGTGTTTTGTAACCGATGTAGGAAAACACAAGCACGTCTCCATTGGTGGCACCAATTTCAAAATTCCCATCAAAGTCGGTTACAGTACCAACCGATGTTCCTTTTACTAATACGTTTACTCCTGGTAATGGTCCGGAGGCGTCGGAAACAGTTCCTGTTACCGTCTGAGCATAAATAAAGCTTCCAAGCAATAATGCCAAAGGAAGCAAAAGCTTCTTTAGTAATTTGTTTTTCATATTGAGTTTAGTTAGTAATTAATAAATAATTAAGAATATTTATCGGTGATTGTTAAAATACTGTTAATTACAAAACGAATTTAATTGTCTTATTTTGTAATAAAAAAATTTGCTGATAAAAATGGCTGAAATCTTATCGAAAACGTTTTCGATTTAACAATTACCCTTATCTTAACTTCATATTATACCATTAAATATACAATAATTATGAATTAAATCAAGTCTAAATGGTAATATGATAAAAATAAGGTGCTTATTTTATTAAATTGTAAATTTTACATTTAATCTAAACATTACAGAAATTCACCATATCTCGAACTATAAATTTGATTTTGAAAACCAATAATTAATGTAACTTTAGAGTTTTAACCTAATTTTTAACAAACCTTTAAAGGATTAATAGGACAAGCATGAAACCTACCACCCTAAAAGATATAGCGAATCAACTTGGTATTTCGGTAACCACTGTTTCAAAAGCCTTAAAAGATTACGCCGATGTAAGTCCAAAAACTAAAGCTCAGGTTAAAGCCTTAGCGGAAAAGTTGAACTATGTTCCGAATTCCTTCGCTGTAGGACTTCGAAAAAAACAATCTAAAACCATAGGCGTTATTATCCCGACGATGGTACATTTCTTTTTCTCTAGTATCCTTGATGCTATTTTAAAGGAGGCTGAAAGTTATAATTACATGGTAATCATCATGCAATCTAACGAAGATTATGAGCTGGAAAAAAAACAAGTCGATCTTTTATTAAATAAGGGCGTTGATGGCGTTTTAGTTTCATTATCCAACAATACCAAGGATTTTAAGCACCTTCAAAAAATAATAGATTATGGTGTGCCGCTTATTCTTTTTGATAAGATTGCAAAACTCATTCAATGTTCAAAGGTTTACATTGATGACAGGCAGGCGGCTTATAATGCCGTTAGTTATTTAATCAAGAAAGGTCATAAACGAATTTCTCATTTTCGAGGGAGTTTAAATCCGCAAAATTCCATCGATCGGTTTTTGGGCTATAAAAAAGCATTGGAAGATCATGGCATTCCATTCGATCCTAGTTTGGTTTATATATGTGATAAAAATTCGGATTTTAGCGAAGGGTATTTACGGGCCAAACAACTCATTGAAGATCACGGTACTAATGTAGATGCCATTTTTACGGTTAATGACTTGCTAGCTATAGGTGCCATTAACTACTTTAATGAACAAGGTATCAAAATTCCTGATGAAATTGCCATTTTTGGTTTTAGTAACTGGTTTATGGCTTCAGTAATAACACCAAGTTTATCTTCCATTGATCAAAACGCTTATAAAATGGGAGAAACCTCCACTGTTTTATTATTTGATGAAATAGAATGCAAGCAAAAAAATATTCCAGTTACTCATAAGAAAGTTATCATTGACACCGAACTTGTTATTCGGAACTCTTGTTAAAATACCTCATTGGATTATTTATTCCTTTTAATAAAAGTAATCTGAACACCCAAGCTATCACAATTTACTTTACACCCAAATTTTTACAATAAAAAGGCAGACCGGGAAGTCTGCCTTTAAATTCAAATCTAATTAAAACATTGAACCAACTTTAAACCCATGCAGATTTAAAGTGTCCTTTTATCTATAACCTCCGCTCAGGTCATATATTTCCTGAAAACCCATTTGAGCTAATTTTTTTGCCGCCTTATTACTGCGCATGCCACTTCTACAATACAGGTAAACAGGTCTGTTTTTATCTAATTTCTCCAATTTCTTGTCGAAATTTATCCTATCAAAGAAATCAATATTCTCAGCATTTTTGTAATGCCCCTGACGAAATTCGTTCGGGGTGCGCACGTCAACTAATTGTGCTTTTTTGTTTTTCATGCCTTCAATGAAATCCTTCACAGGCAGTACTTTTACAGCATCAGATTCGGGACCTCCCAAACCAAATAATTTTCCTAAAATTGACATATTTAAAAGTTCTTATTTAATATCCACTAACAAAAATACATTGAATACCCGTGGTGGCGCGTAACTATTGTTACAAAAGGAAACTGTTTAGTCGAAAAGAATCTCAACCACAACATGAATTTAACCGGTTATTAATATTAAATTAACACCATAAGGTGATAATATAGTGTAATTCGATCAATATAGCATATAAACTCGTCAATTCGGTTATTGTTGCACCTCATGCCTAAGACTAATTTTGCACTGTATAATTAAAATACATTTAGTTATGAAAACAATTAAAAGATATCCAAATAATTACCTGTCGTATCCCATTATGCATCAACCGCACTTTTGGTATACCAGTGATATGAACACCAAAGAGATAACCTTATTAAATAATGAATTATATAATTCGGGAGTATCCCAACTTGATCTTAGTTTAAGCAGTATTTCAGCTATTGACAGTAAAGGTATGGAGCATAAAATATTGAAAAGCTCAGGCGAAACCGTTATCAGTATCAAAGGATTGGGATCAGGTCAGTTTATTAGAACTCGGTGCCTATCAAAACTTCCGAAAGGCACATATTCTGTTATTCGAATTTATGTAACCAATGATTCTCAAAAACTTATTTTTAACAACAAGGAGGAGAAACTTTTGAAGAACAAAAAGTATTTCGATTTTGAAATAAAAAATAAGCTCCTTGTAAAAAGTGATCAAAACCATGAGTTTAAGTTATGGTTTGATTTAGTGCCATTTCAATTTGGTGTACATCTGATAAAACCGTTCTTAGAATTATTTAGGAAAACAGACCGGTTTGTTCATCGTTTAGCGGGAGCCTACGGAAAGTAAAGATGACATTTTAGAAACAATTTTAAATAAAAAAGCCGAATATAGAAATATTCGGCTTTTTTAGTAGCGGAACAAAAATCTTATTGAATCTTTTAATCTCGAAAAAAAAATTTTCGCCTTTTGAAAAATGAATTATAAGAAAGAATTGAATTTACCCACCTTTACAGATCATTCTCCAAGAAATGGTTTAAAAAATAACCAGGAATTTATTAAAACATCGATTAATCTGTGATATATACAACTATCATAAAGCATTATACAAGCCATTCTGTAGAGAATTGATCACCTTTGTGTTGTAACTTTTCATAACACTTGGTTGGTTATTTTGAAAAGGCCAAAAGTATCCAAGTGATACTTGGCAGTGAAGAGCAGGCTAAAAGTCTGCTTTTTGTTTTTACAAACTCAAAGAATCTTAATCATGGTTTTTTAATAATAAGTGCTATTGCCATTGCAGTGGATAACCCATAAATCATCTATTATAAATGTCAAAAAGAAAAAAAGATTATAGCGACGCTAATAAAACCCCTACAGAAAAAAAAACTGCCCCGAGGCTCGCTTCAATACTTCCAGATGCTATTAAATTGGAACAAGAGAAAGGCAAAACCTTTATTATTTTGGAGATCATTGAGTACATCCCAAATTCGGTAGTTATTAAAACGATAATAAAAAAAACCACGGGGAATGTCACCGTTTCATCATTTGATTCAGGTGAAGCCTTAACGGAAAAAAACTCACCTTTCGACACCTTTATACAGGTGATTGATGGAAAAGCTGAAATTGTAATTAATGGTAAATCGCATGGATTGGATACCGGCGAATCTATTATTATTCCTGCGCACGCAAACAATATTATTAAAGCTAATACGAGATTCAAAATTATTTCGACGGTCATAAAAAGTGGCTATGACGAGATTTCCATTTAAAATAAAGTTTGTCCCTATAGCATAAACGAAGCGACAAAGAAAAATTTGAGTGCTAATATGATATTTATTTAATTGATTTTCAATAAAATAAACCATTAAAACCCCAATTAATCCTTAAATTAGTGTATCCTATCAAAGCTAGAAACAAGCTTTCAATTTTGCTCAAGCACTACTAAAACTTTTTTATGAAATTGTATATAAAATACATGGTAAGTTTAAGATGCAAGCTCATGGTAAAATCTGAGCTAAAAAAATTAGGTCTTCATTTTACTAATATTGAATTGGGGCTAGTTGAAATAGAAGAAACAATTAGCCAAGAACAAATGGAAAAGCTCAAATCAAATTTGGCCGTCTCCGGCTTAGAATTATTAGATGATCGCAAAAGTATTCTTGTTGACAAAATAAAAAATGTAATTATTGAAATGATTCATTATTCTGATGAAATCCTGAAAGTAAATTATTCAGATTATATCAGTGAAAAATTAGGCTATGATTACACCTATCTATCCAATTTGTTTTCGGAAGTTAGGGGTATAACTATTCAACATTTTATCATCAATCATAAAATTGAAAAAGCCAAAGAACTTATTCTTTACGACGAGCTAAACCTAACTGAAATAGCATATAGATTAAATTATAGTAGTGTTTCACATTTGTCAAATCAATTCAAAAAAGTTACCGGGCAAAGACCTTCCTTTTATAAAAAAATAGGGCAAAAAAGGAAATCTAATTTAGAGAACCTGTAACATGTATAACCATAAATTTTTCTTCTATAACACCTTCTGTTCAAATTGGGATTAGCTTTGTTTTGGTGCAATTAAGCACTGTTTTAAACATTAAGATTATGGACAACAAGAATAAAGTTGAGGGAAAAAATTCAGGTGAGCTTTTTAAAGTTCAAGGTGATTGGAATAAACAATCTAATGCTTTAAAATCGAAATATCCAAAACTTACAAGTGAGGATTTAAAATTTGAAGCGGGAAAAGAATCCGATCTACTTCAGAGAATGGAAACGAGATTACAAAAAAATCGTCATGAAGTGGTGAACATTTTAAAGGATAATCAAAAAGTCAATGCTTAACCTAATGTAATTTACCAAACATATGGTTGATAGGAAGAGCTGTTATAATTATAACAGCTCTTTTTTTTACCCCATCTGTGATTTATATAAATCTTAGTCGTTCTTATATAACCTTACTTGTAATTAATTACCAACCTTTACAATGCTATTAATCATTCAGTTAGTTATCAACTATATTTCAAATGAAAGTTTCATTTGGTCTTAGGAAGCAGGCTTAAATGTCTGCTTCATTGGTAACTCGCTTCGAACAAACGTTTAACGATATACAAACACTAAATAAGCAAAATTATGAGAGATTTATTATACATCATTGCAGTCGTATTAGTTATAGGTTGGGTATTGGGGTTTTTTGTTTACAGTGTTGGAGGATTGATTCATATTTTGTTAGTCATCGCTATAATAGCCGTTCTATTTAGAGTTATTAGTGGGAAAAGGCTTTAAAAAACTTACTAAACTGTTAATATAAACCAAAGAACTAAAGAGGTCTTAAAACATATTTTTGATGCTTTTATTGACAAGACCATTCATTCCAACGGATCCGTAAAACAAGAGGGAGAAGAATTGCTAAAGAAAAGAAAGAACCCACGGAAGAAAAATAAATAAAGCTTGAATTTCAAGAGCACTTAAACCCTCCAAGTAAAAAGATGTAAGAATTCGAAAAAGTCGTGAAGCCCTTTGAAACTATCCTATTCTAGCCGAAACATCCAACATTCAATCATATTAAATTAATAACACAAATTGGATTAAGATCATTCTTATTTATGCCCTTAATTCATACGAACATAACACAACTTTTTAACAGTACAACCACTCTAAAGGATCTCATTTATAAACTCATAGAAATTTCTTAAAGCATTTAAAAAATAGCTAGATAATCAAATGAACAAAATTTGAAGCTATTTGGGCTTGCAGTCCAATTTATCGAAACAAAAATAAATTCAAAAAATAATAAAATTCAAAATTATGAAAACAATACCAATTACACTCGCATTTTGCGCGTTAAGCTTTGCCTTCACCTCATGTAAGAATGATAAAATGAAAATGGCCCAAGACCAAGTTGAATCCTATGTAAGTTACGTCGATTCTGTGGCTCGTCTTGATTTAACAGATGCCAATTCCAATTGGGAAAACATTGAGAGCAGAAGCTATGAACATCAAGAAATAGCGATTGCAAATAGCGACATGTTTAAGGAAGATACGACCCTAAGAACGAATATTGAAGATGCTTCAATGCAGTTTGAAACTTTTAAGAAAAAAGTTGTTGCGGAAAGAAATATGAGAGCCACCATAGAAAATACCAATAACTTAAGGGTAGCGCTTTTAGGAAAAAATTATGTTAATGACGATATGGGGTTTGAATGGATTAATAAAGACAACATTCTAAGCGTTTATCAAAATTTTGTAAATACCGTAGTAACAAATAAAGACGAATACTCAAGAGAAGATTGGGACGAAATAAAACTAAGTTATGAAGCTATAGACACCCGAAAAAACACCGTTGAGAAGGAAGGTCTTACAAGTGCTGACAATAACAAAATAGCAGCTTTAAAACTGAAATTTGCACCGATGTACACTTTTAACAGAATGGGCGCAAAATCGGAAGAAAATGCGGAAGCTAAACAGTAAAATCAACTCATCTTTACAAAACCACTAAATATTATGAAAACATTACTAATAACACTAATACTTTTAATTTCCTGTATAAGCATAAAGGCACAAGACATTTCAAAAAACGCCCTTGGTTTACGTTTGGGTGACAATGATGGGTTTGGTGGTGAAATATCATACCAACCTCGTTTAAGTCCCAATACCCGTTTAGAACTCGATTTAGGTTGGAGAAATTCTAATAATGTAGAAGCCTTTAAATTGGTCGGCCTACACCAATGGGTTATGCCTATCGAGAATCATTTTAATTGGTACCTAGGTGTTGGTGGCGGTGTTGGTTCTTTTGATAATGGAAATTCTAATGGTTCTTTTGCTTTGTTAGCAGGAGATATTGGGATCGAATACAACCTAAACATTCCATTACAGCTATCTTTAGACTTCAGACCCGAGTTAGGCTTCAATGATAATTACAGAGATGATTTAGGCTTAGATATTGCTTTAGGGATACGCTATAGATTTTAAGTATTAGGGTGATAATTCTATTTAATATTAATTGCACAAAAACTCATGTTACGATGGTCCATGTCTTTTATAATTCTTGCAGTTGTAAGCGCCATTATTGGATTTACTAAGGCCGCAGGTGTGTTTTCAGAAATTTATCAAATATTATTTTTAATATTTATCTTAATTTTTCTTTCATCGCTTTTGATTGATAAACTCTTTTTCGAGAAGTAACTTAAAAAATATAAAAAGAAAAAAGCCGAACATTAAAATGTTCGGCTTTTTTAGTAGCGGGAACTGGACTAACACAATACATTTCAGCACAATTCACTTCTTTACAAAATAATTCCAAAAACCCATTATTAAAAGGATTTACAATAAATATGTCGTTTTATACATTTCATGAACATTCAAGTTTTTTCGTCATTTTCGGGAATATTTCGGGAAGATTTTGTATATATGCAACATCTCAAAACATTAAAATATGGCATCTGTTAGATTTGAATCTAAAGGCAAAAAGAATCCTTCTCATCTATACGTGAGATTTTATCACAGCAAGGAATTTGATGAAACAACAAAATCAGGTGTTCTAATAAATCCTACTCATTGGAACAATAAGCTTCAACGGTTCAAAAGTATTGCTGATGAGATACCCGATAAAGATGATATAACCAGCGACCTAGAAAAACTTAAGATTTTCATCATTTCCAATTATAATAAGTCATATAAGAAAGGCATGCTAATCACGAGAGAGTGGCTTGACGACATAGTTAACAAATTTAACAACAGACCAACTCACGAAAATGACACATCAGTATTTTTTGTCCCTTTTGTATCTCAATTTATCAAAGACTCTTCTACAAGAATTAATCCTGCCAAAGGAAAACCTATAGAAAAAGCAACAATAGATAAGTATGGAACAACTTTAAAAAGACTTCAAGAGTTTGAGACGAAAGAGAAGACCAGACTAAAACATGTTGATATTGGACTAAAATTCTTTAAAAAATTTGTAAGCTTTTTGTCAATTGATGGAGGTTATAAACCAACCACTATGAATAAATACATTAGCCAAATAAAGATGTTTTGCGATGAAGTAAAAGTGAAAGGCTATAACTATAATCCAGAGTACGAAAGCAGACGTTTTTACGTTAAACGAAGTAAAGTGATTGACACTTATCTCAATGAAGAAGAAATATACAAAATATTTGAACTAGAGATAGAAAACGAAAGACTAGATAAAATCAGGGACTTATTTATACTTGGCTTATGGACAGGTTTGAGAGTGAGCGATTTTAGTGAACTCGATAGGTTACAAATTTCTGGAAACAATATTTTAATTAGTTCCACGGTAAAAACTAATGCTCCTGCCAAAATACCAATCCACCCTCAAATAAGAAGTATTCTCAACAAAAGAAATGGAGAACTACCAAAATTCAATTTGACTCCAAAATCATTGGAAAATCTTTTTAATAAGAAAGTTAAAGAGATATGCAAAGATGCTGGAATTACTACTGAAATTATAGGAGATTTGAAAAATAAAGAGACCAATAGAGACGAAAGGGGTATATATCCTAAATACAAGCTTATTTCATCCCACACATGCAGAAGGTCGTTTATAACTAATCATTTAGGAGTTTTACCCGACAGGGCTATAATGACCATCACAACGCATAGTAGCATAGCTCAGCTACATAAATATGATAAAAAATCAAGCGAAGAATATATTGAGGAAGTAAGAAAACATTGGGAAGCGGAGAAAAGTGAAAATTTAAAAATTGTTTAAATGAAATACTTAATAAAAGATATTGATGACCTTAATAATTCTTTCGTTATTAATCCCTATGAATCTCTATATTTTCAGGGTGTTTTAAAATATAATGAAGGTTTAAGACAATTTAATATAATTACTCGCAGTTACAATTTTCACAAATCAGAAAATGCCATATTTAATTCAATTAAGTTTTTTAATTCGGGTGATTTTAAAAATGAAATAAAGAAAGAATATCATAAGACTGTTATCGATTTATCACCCTTTGAACAGGAAGAAGAATTCGCAATATTAAACTTTACTTTATTAAATGATTTACTTAATAAAAATGAATTCAAAAAAGAATTAGAAGATGCTATTGATAAATTAGAAAAGAGACATATAACCGACATTGATTATGATGTTTTAAACGCTAATACTGATTTTCAAATTAAGTATAATCTTTCGCTTTATATTCAGGATTTGGAGGATAGTATATCAATTTTAAACGCATTAAGCCTTAACAAAATTCAGGAAATTGTTGCTTACAGTTATATTTCTAGTTATAAGCGAATAATAAAGTATACTCACTCTAAATATCCAGAATACATTTCTAAAATTGAGGACGAAAGTCTTAAAAAAATAATTCTTCATAATAAAATCAACAAGCTTTTAAGCATGGAATCTGAATTAATTAATAAAAACTATATCTCGAAATTAGGAAGCAAACTTTATTGGAATCCCGAAAAAGGGTTCAAAGTCAAATTAGTCAAGTTTTGTAGGCTCCTAGAAATTAAAGGCTACATTAATGAATATCTTGAACTTGGAAAGGTAATCACTTTTTTTGAAAATAGATATAATATACAAGTGGGAGACCAAAGGAAACCTAGCAAATTTACTGAAAGCGAAAAATTAATAGAAGCTGATTTCAGTTTTCTAAAATTTTAACCAATTCCCTTTTAATTCCCCTACCCAAATTTTTTTCTTAGATAACATCAAGGGTTTTCAAGTATGAAATTCCCCTAATCTGCATAAATCTGAAATTGCATGTATTTTTGTGTAAACTAAAAAACCTAATGTTATGAACACACAAATTTTATTATCAGGAATAACTCCACTTGAATTAAAAGATTTAATTATTAAAGGTGTCAAAGAAGAGTTAAGTAAAACTTTATTCAAACCAGAACCAGCAAAAAAAGAAGACAGCAGTCTTCTTTCAGTAAAAGAGGCATGCGAATTTCTTAAATGCTCAACTACCAAACTATGGAGATTTCGAAAGAGTAAAAAGCTCCAAGCAAAAAAATGTGGCAGAAACATCTTATTTGTGAAAAAAGACCTAGAAAACCTTTTATCCAATGGAACGAATAGACAAGAAGAAAGTCTTGATTCCTAAAAATAATCTAAATTAAAAAACCACTCTTACAAGAGTATAAATTGTAACTACAAAGCATCAGGAACACATTTGTGTGCCAACCGAGTAAGGGTCAAACCACGGTGGCTTAGAATGCGGACAATCGTCAAAAAATTTAGACTAATCCTATCATTTTATTTTCTGGTGTTTCATTAAATATTTAATAACCCTAATTTAAACTGGGACAAAATTTTTTAGAAATGAAAAAAGAAAACAAAATTTCAAATGAAACTCCAAAATTACCAATGGAGACTTATTTAAAAAACAAGTATGAATTCCGCTATAATGTTTATACAAATGGCGTTGAATTTAAATTAAAGAAAAACAAATTATTTAAGGTAATGACTGACTTTGACCTACACTCTCTAGTAGGAGAACTAAAACGTAATAAGTACAAAGTAGGCAAAGGAAGTTTAGATGATAAATTCAAATCAGATTTTTCAAAGCTTTATAATCCATTAAAGGATTACATAGAATCATTGCCGAAGTGGAACGGCAAGACGGATTACATATCAGAACTTTGTACCAAAATCAAAACGGATGATGATGAATTTTTTGCAGATGCGTTTAAACGTTGGTTCGTTTCTATGGTAGGTTCAGGAATTAATGATACAACTTTTAATCATACCATGATAATTTTTACAGGCAAACAAGGAATTGGAAAATCTACATTCATTAGAAATCTATTACCACAACAATTAAGAAGTTATTCCTATTCAGGGAACATCAACCCCCATTCAAAGGATACTTTAATATTTCTATCAGAATGTTTAATTATTGATTTAGATGAATTATCAAATCTAACAAGGAAACAAAATAATGATGTGAAGAAACTGATTACCAAAGCTAAGATTAAACTTAGAAGACCTTTTGGGAGAACAAATGAAAACTTAATAAGAAGAGCTTCCTTTATAGGCTCTCTTAATGATGACAAGTTCTTGACTGATATGACAGGAAATAGACGGTTTTTGTGCTTTAAAGTGGACCAAATAGATTACAAGAGCCCAATGAACTATGAAGGGATTTATAGTCAAGCATTCGCGCTTTATAAATCTGGATTTAAGTGTTACTTCGACAAAGAGGATATTCAGAAAATTAATGATAGAAATGAAGATTTCAGAACAATTTCTCCAGTAGAAGAACTTATTATAAGCAAATATCAACCTGCTAAAAACAGATATAAAGCTGAATTATACTTAAGTGCTTCTGAATTACTTTCTGAGTTAAGTAAAGTACATTCTGTTCAGATGAGTAATACAAACAATATTCAATTAGGAAAAGTTTTAACGTTGCTCAATTTTCAATCAGTGAAAAAACAGGGAATATCCAAATATGCAATTGATTTAATAAAAAATGATGATTTGGATAATGACCTTAGCTTAAAAAAAGTGTCATGAAAACTGGAGAGAGGTAAGAAGGGTAACTTAAATAAATAAATAACTATATTTTTTTTACAAAAAGAAATAAGCTATAATTCTACACCAAGTATTATAGAATTGAGTTACCTTTCCTGCCTTTTTTGAAAGAGCTAGAAATCAAATACAGGTATGGTTTTAGCTTTTTCCCCACCCCTCAACTTCAATTTAATAAATAATAAGTGCTTGCAAGTGGTTCAAGCTCTATATAAATAAACTACACGAGGCGCTCCAGGAGCCACTTAAAGGAAGAGTCAAGCAAGTACTTACAGCCGAAGTTGGTTACTGATGTTTATTTTTCACTCTCTATAAGTTCAAAAATTTTCCAAATCGGTTCATCGTAAAAATCGGAGATGTCAACTTTATATATCGTTTGTGTCTTCAAAATGATTTTTCTCTTGAAATCTATTGCTTCTGATTCATCATCTGGTTCAAAATAAAGTAAAACAGTACCATCTGAATAAAATCCTTCATAATAGTTCATGCCAAGAATTTTGTCGAAAAAATGAACTGCTGTCTTTTCAAATCTGTCAATATGGTCTGTTGGAGCAAGCTTTAAAGGCACATTTGTACCTGGTCGAGGTAAATCATCGTTATTTTCCTTATAGGCCTTAAAACTTTCTCGCAATGCCTTAATTGCTAATTTCTTTGTTGACCCATCCGCATTCATCATGGTCCAACATTCAATTCCAGCACGAATTGATACTTCACTGCCATTACTGCCGAAAATCTTCCATGTTTTGACGGGGTAGTCCACGAAATCCCAATCTTTCTTAAAATAAGATTTTAATCTCTTGGTTATTATATTAAAAAGCTCATACTATGCTTGTTGCCGAAGTGTTTGTATATGTTTTGTGTCGTGTTATAAGCACCTCATTTAGCAAGTACAAACCGAATAGAAAATCTGATTGGATTTCCAAACTAGGCGAGAACAAGCAATTACTTATAGCCATTGTTGTGCACAGTATTTTTTAATTAATCAATTGGATTTTCAGTTATAAAATTTAAAAATTTCTTTCCAAATTTCGTTGTTCTAGAAACCATAAGTCCAGAACCAGTCATAGTTGTATGAAGGCCGCTTGTTTTATGCATTCCAGCTCTTTGCAAATCATCCCATATTAAATGATAAAATTCTCTTCTTCCTTTTAGTTCTGGATAAGCAATATCTAGAATGCTAGAAAGTCCAGCACCCATAAAATTCGGTACGGTCTTATTGTTTTTGTCAAACCAATCATTTGGTTCATCAAATAGTTTTAATATTTTGATATGCCAAATAGTAAAGTCAGATATAAAATTTAAGAATATTTGTATTTCAGCCAATTCAGGATTCTCCCCGTTTGCTGTATTCAAGATTGCATTTTGAAAATATTCAATCTTTTCTTTTTCGCTGGTTTTTATTACTTCTTGTGTGCATTGTAAAACTACATCAATAAAAACATCATTTTCTTGAAGGCTTTGAAAGTCAACTGTTTCTTTTTCTTCTAAATCCTTTAATTTTTGTCCGATTTGTTCCATCCATTCTGACCTACGTTTTTCTAATGGTGGTATTACAATTAGTTGCAAAAGTTCAGATGCAGCAGCGCCGACTATTGGAATTGACCCAAGTCCAGCTTTGGCGATTGCATAGCCAATATCTTTTTTCTTGTCTTTATCCATAGTCAGTCATTTATGAATTCCCAAGGGATTTCTTTTTTAAAAGTTTGAATACATTCCTCCATTAATTCAAGTGAAATATTTTCTTTAAAAATCCGTATTGTTCTTGTTTTTTCTGTGTCGTCTCTAAATATTTCCGCAATCAATTCGTCATTTCGATAGATTTCAACTCCAATTCCGTCACGTTCATTTACGTCACTTGCAATTATAACTCTATCTTTATTTTCTTTCATTTTCGTTCTGTTGGGATATTGTGCACAACGTTTTGGCTATGAGTAGTTGCGTGAGTTAGCACTTAACTTTGCAAGTACAAATCAAACTGAAAATCCGCGAGGATTTACAGAAGTAGGCGTGAACAAGCAATTACTTATAGCCATTGTTGTAAAACGTTATTTTATTATTACAGTTCCAACAATGTCAGACTTGTCAATTAGTCCGACAAATCTTGAATCCTCTGAAATATCTCTATTATCTCCTAAAACAAAGACTTTATTAGTCGGTATTTTTAGAGGTCCGAAATTGTCCAAATTCCAATTTTTGTTAAACATTTCTTGAACTATTGAGTTTTCGTCCATTTTATTGGCTGTCCTACGTCTTAATTCCAATCCGTTTTCTTTACTATAATTGTCAGAAAGCAAAATCATTATAGAATCCTTTTTCTCTCCAACTCTTGAAAAGAAAGTTACGTCTGGATTCGTTTCAGGCTTAATTTTCTGATATTCACTCTCTGTCAAAGTATAGAAATGCATAAAATCAATTCCTTTATCAGCATTTTTTCCGTTAATGAATAAAGTTCCATTTTTAATTTCCACAATGTCATTTTCCATTCCACAAAGTCTATGAACTCTGATGTGATTTCCCAATCTTCCATTTTGGTTTTTGTAACAAATAAAATCTCCGTTTTTTGGCTCGAATAAGTTTGAAGACACCATTTTAGAATTCAACGCCAAGTTTGGTAAATTGGATGTTGTAGGATTATTGTAAACTGTAAAAATCCCCGTCCAACTCAACAAATGATATATGACGAATAAAATTCCAATAAATATTAATGTTATTTTCAGGGGTTTCTTCATAATGTTTTACAACGTTTCGGCGATGAGTAGTTGCGTGGGTTAGCACTTAACATTGCAAGTACACACCAAACTGAAAATCCACAAGGATTTTCAGAAGTAGGCGAGAACAAGCAATTACTTATAGCCATTGTTACCTGCTGGCTTTTTTATTCTGTTATTTCTTTTATATGTTTTTCCAAGTCGTCAATTTCATTAAATTTTTTAAAGGTCAAATCCTTTCCGTTTGATTTCAATTCAGCTGTCAATTCCAAAATTAAATCCAGTGGTTCAACTTCATGCCCGAACAAATTTTGGTCAAACTGTGTTCCGATTACTAGCCCATCATTAGCCATTCCAATACACCAGTTTTCCATGAATTCAGCTAATGGAATTTCGGTCACTATATATTCTTTCCATTCGTCTTGTGCACAAGATTGCGCTAGTACTTTTTCCGCCCAAAAGCATATCATTCTGATTGGATTTCCATCGTCATCCTCAAATTGAGTTGACCTTGATGTTGCAAATCCATTTTTACTTTTCAAACCGTAAATAATTCCGCTATTGGAAACTGTTTTTACAAATTTCAGATGTCGGTTTTTTAGCGTTATTGTGTCTTGAAACATGGTTTTTTCAGCTTGCAGGTAACGTGTTTGTATAAGAATAGTTGCGGTTTTGTGTGCGAGGATTTTTCGCAGGAAAATCAGACGTAACAAAAGAGCAACGACCTTTGTTTAAGCCTAAAATAAGCAATTATTTTTATACGTTGTTGGCAACTGTTTTTTTATTCATTAATAGTATTATTCCCAATATAACGAATTGTAAAATTGGAAGGAATGCAAGATAACCTCGCAATATTAAACTTCCTTTATTTCCTTTCGCATAATTCTCAAATTCTGCTGAATATTTTTCCATCAAAAAGTCAGTTCCGAAATAAGTAAATAGAAACTGTAATATCAAAATTCCAAAGAATATAACTATTAAAGATTTCAGAGTTTTTCGTGTGTCAATTTCAGTCAGTTTATTGTATTTCTTTATTCCCCAAACTACAATTGTTGTAAAAAGTAAAAGACTCATTATTTCAGGAAGCCAAATTGTCGTTAATGGTTCTATTCCAGAGATTATTAAAACATTCTCAAATAAATATTCAATTAATCCACAAAATTCACTAATTGAGATATAAGCAAAAGCTCCAATTCCTAATTTGCCAATAAAGTCAGTTTCTTTCAAATTTTAGTTTTTCAGATTATGAGTGAGTAATAGTTGCCAACGGTTTGTGTATGGTGCGTATCCCGAAGGGTATGCACTATACACCTTGTTATGCCCTTTTTTTATTTTCATTTACAGCAGCTATAATACTTTCATTCATTACTTGATAAAGTTCTGCTGATACTTCATCATATCTTTTCGTCAGTTCTTCATCCTTGAACCATCCAATGTCATTCCATGACCCCATTCCTCCGAATACAAATGATTTTGATGCAGCAATAAGCAGTTGAAAGTTTTCAATTGGTAATGAGTCAACTGGTACTAAGTCCATGTGATATTCAATACTTGGACTTATATCCTCAAGGGCTGATTTCGCATTATTAAAAGTCTTTTTCCAACCACTGGTGTTATCATTTGAAGCGGCAAAATCTGCAATTTCGGTTAAGGCTTTATATAATTTTTCTCTCTGATATTTTAAGTCATATACAGGGTGGTTGAAGTGTTTTTGTTTTGGTATTGTCAGACCATATGTGATATTCCAAATTCTATTGTCACTATCTTTTTTATTCGGTTTTACTTCCCACTTTGGTTGCCAAAAATCTGAGAAGTTCGAATGTTTGGCTTCAATGAACCAATTTCCACCGCCACCAACCATTCCAGCAAGTTTATGGTCTAAATCCATTGAATTGTCAGGACGAAAAACTAACAACAGTCTTTCAATTTTCTCGTTTCGTAGATATTGAAACCATTCATTAGTGCTACTTGCAATTTCAACTTCTTTATAACCACCAAAAAACTTCTTTTTAAAGCATACAAACTTTAAAATGTTACAATATTGATAGGTAGAATTATTGTTATACAAATCGCTCTCTATTTGTCCGTAGTTGTATTGAGTGATTAAGTTTATTAATTGAGCTAATTCTCCTGTCATCTTATTTTATTCAATTGGGCATAACGTTTATGTATATGGAAAGTTGCGTGTTTTTGTGCGAGGATTTTCCGAAGGAAAATCAGAAGCTAGCAAACAAAGCAACTAACATTGGTTAAGCATAGAATAGCAATTTTTTATATACTGTGTTGGCAACTGTTATTTTTCTTTCAGAGTTTTCATATATTCTTTAATTTCCTCGTT
>NZ_JBAWKA010000005.1:0-299804 GCF_043876815.1 Gaetbulibacter sp. M240 | reverse complement strand
AACGAGGAAATTAAAGAATATATGAAAACTCTGAAAGAAAAATAACAGTTGCCAACACAGTATATAAAAAATTGCTAGTTTTAGCTAAACCAATGTTAGTTGCTTTGTTTGCTAGCTTCTGATTTTCCCTCGGAAAATCAGAAGCTAGCAAACACGCAACTTTCCATATACCAAACGTTATACTCAATTGAAAAAAAATGAAAATCAAAACATTCTTCTTTACTATAATTGGACTATTATTATTCTCCAAATCATACTCTCAACAAATAAAATTAGACTCACTTAATCTACAAATTCATCAACTAATAAAGGACTTTGACGTACCTGGTCTTTCGATTGGCATTGTTCGAAATGACTCTATCATATTTTCCAAAGGGTATGGAAACTTGGAAATTCATAAAGAAAGAAAAGTTGATGAAAATACAATTTTTGGAATAGGTTCAATTTCGAAGTCATTTACAGCTTTAACATTGGGAATATTAGTAGATGAAGGGAAAATAAATTGGGATGATAAAGTTAAGGTCTATCTACCCTATTTTGAATTGTATTCACCTTATGTGACTGATAATTTTACCATTAGAGACTTACTAACCCATAGAAGTGGTCTTAAGGATGTAAGTGGTGGAACACTTTGGTATCATTCAGATTATTCAAGAGAAGAAATAATAAAGCGACTCAAATATTTGGAACCAGTATCGGGCTTTCGAGAAAAACCAGCATACCAAAATGTGATGTATGTAGTTGCTTCAGAAATAGTGAAAAAAGTTTCTGGAATGTCGTGGGATGATTTCCTTAAAACCAGAGTGTTTGATAAACTGAAAATGAATAATAGCATATCTCTTTCAACTGATAGAGAATCTAATAGAAACCTAGCCCAACCACATATTTGGAATGAGGATTATGAAAAAGTTGCCATAAAACAGGAAAAGGGAGATAATCTTGCTCCAGGTGGTTTTATCTACTCTTCGTCAAACGAAATGTCAAATTATATGAGACTCTTGCTGAATAATGGCACATTTGGTAATGATACTATTGTTAGTCCGCAAATAATTAATGAAATTTTCAAACCTCAAATTATATATCCTATAGGTGGTGCTCCGTTTTACAATGAATTCACATCTTACGGATTTGGTTGGTGGCTAACCCCAAAAAATGGACATAAGATAATTGAACATAGTGGAGGTATTGATGGTATGTCTGCTAACCTTGTTATGATAAAAGATATGAACTTAGGGTTTGTAATACTTACCAATGAAGCGGAAGAGCCCACAACTTTTTTGTTGACAGCTAAAATATTGGCGGAGTTGTTTGATGATGACACATATGATATATATTCCAGAGTAATGGATTATAGAAACCAGAATTTAAAAAATAAAAAAGAATCACCTGTTCAGGTTTCTAAAACCCCTAATACAAAACCTTCATTAGAAATTCAAAAATACTCTGGAAAATACATCGACAAAATGTATGGAGATATTTTAATAAATTATACCGAGAGTGGTGGATTAGAAATTTCATTTTCTCATTCACCAGTATTTAAAGGTAAATTAGAACATTGGCATTTTGATACGTTTAAAATAAATTGGAATGACATACGAGTTCCCGATGGATTTTTAACTTTCAACTTTAATTCAAAAAGAGAAATATTAGGATTCTCCATTGACCAAGAAAATTTACTTGACGTTGATTTCGGAGAACTGAACATTTTAAAAAATAAAAACTGAGTATAACAACATGTTTAAGAAATAGCTTCCTCTCGTCAGCTACTCCTCATACACCAACCGTTGTGGTGCATTTAAGCGCCGAACTAAATTAAGTAATTTAAACTGAAAAAAGTAAATGAATTTTTCAAAACATTGTGATTTATGCGAAAATGAAATAACAAGTTTTAAAAACGGATTGATTTGTAATTTGACCACAAAGAAACCTGATTTTAAAAGCACTTGTGCTGAAATTGAACTTGACAAAAAATTTCAAGAAAAAATAGAAATCGCTAATCTTGAATTGGAAATAATAAGCAGAAAAGAAAAATCAACTCATTGGACTTTTTATTCGACTATAATTGGCGGATTTTTATTAATAATTGGCGGGTATTTTTTTTCCGAATGGACTATACATAGTGTTTTTCTATGGTCTGTGAAAATTGGAATAATTGGAGCTGGATTTACATTTCTAGGAATTGCTTACTCTAGACTGAATGGATTCAGGCGAAAACACAAAAAGGTAAAATTGGACAAACAAAGGATCGATGAAATAATAAATAAATACAGAATTGAATATTATCCAAGTTTTGATTTTGAAGAGAAAATTCACGGAATTCAAGAAGTGAATGTAAAAATAAAATTTAAGAATTGGAAAAAAAAACGCACCACAACACCGTATAAAATTAATTGCTAGTGCAAGCCTATTTACGAAAGTCCTCGCGGACTTTCTATCTGTGATTTATTTGCTAAATTTAGTGCTTAAATCACGCAACTAATCTTATACATAAACGTTGTGCTTCATTATCAGAAACCTCTAACCAATGATAAAATTCTTTAGGAAAATTAGACAAAAAATGCTATCTGAAAATAAATTCAATAAATATCTGATTTATGCGATTGGGGAAATTATTCTTGTAGTAATTGGGATATTGATTGCGCTACAAATTAATAATTGGAATGAAGGCGAAAAATTAAAAAAGGAAGAAATAAAAATTCTTCAAAACTTTGAAAAAAGTTTAAATGAAGATTTAACAAGAACTGAATGGGTAACGGAACAATACTTACTAACTAAAAATTCTATTTCTATTCTTGTAAATCATTTAGAACAAAATTTGCCATATAATGACTCTTTGAATACCCATTTTGGTAGAATAACTCAAACTTGGACACCAAGAATCAATACCGAAGTATTTGAAACTTTAAAATCAATAAACTTAAACCTAATCTCAAAGGAAAATTTGAGAAATGAAATCGTTCAATATTATTCCTATTCTAACAATATTTTAAATGATGATATAGATAGATATGTTAATACAATAGAAAATGCAAGCAAGAACATTTTTAATACAAGGTTTAACGCTCTTTGGAATGGGAACTATAAAAAATGGGAAATGACTGAAAATGTTGAAGATTTAGAACTAGAAATGATACCTAACAATTTTGATGAATTGAAAAATGATAAAGAATTCTTATATTTTTTACGGAGTTTAAAAAATATATTTTATTGGCATATTGAAAGAAATCAATTAAAAATAAAACGAGATGCTGAAAGCTTAATTCAGAACATTAATGTTGAATTAGAAAACAAGCAAAATTAAATAACGAAAGCACAACACCGGCTATAATTCATTGCGGCGGAATTTCCTCTCTGAAATTCCTGCGTATTTGCTAACTTTGGTTTACGGCGGAAAATCATAGCGGATTTTCACGCAAAAAAAAACCATAGCCAAACACGTTATATCTCATTAAAGTACTGTATGAAACATAAACTGATATTAGCAATTGTAATCTTGTTTACAACTACAACCCTTGCACAAGATAGCATTAGAGCCCGAGACTTAGGAATACCGTTTGTTGGAATACCTGGACCGAATAATGCAATTACTGATGTTGAAGGAGTGGAAGTTGGATACAGTACAATCATTAAAGGTTCAGGGGAAAACATTATAGGTGAAGGACCTATAAGAACCGGAGTAACTGCAATATTTCCAAGAGGAAAAGATGCAAAATTTAATCCCGTTTATGCGAACTGGTACAGTTTAAATGGTAATGGAGAAATGACAGGAACAACCTGGATTACTGAATCTGGATTTCTCGAAACGCCGATCATGTTAACCAACACAAACAGTGTCGGAACCGTTAGACAAGCAGTACTTGAGTGGTTTGTTGAAACAGATTGGTATAATGGCGAAGACTGGTGGTATACCTACCCAGTAGTAGCTGAAACATACGATGGAGCATTAAACGATATATATGGGTTTCATGTGAAAAAAGAGCATGTTTTGGAG
Source organism: Gaetbulibacter sp. M240 (assembly GCF_043876815.1). Classification (NCBI taxonomy): domain Bacteria; kingdom Pseudomonadati; phylum Bacteroidota; class Flavobacteriia; order Flavobacteriales; family Flavobacteriaceae; genus Gaetbulibacter; species Gaetbulibacter sp. M240. Next base: position 295,813 of record NZ_JBAWKA010000005.1, on the reverse strand, counting down.
GCAATAGAAAACTCTTCTAATGGAGCCATTGCTGAAGGAAATGTTGGTGGCGGAACAGGAATGGCTTGCCTTGGATTCAAAGGTGGAACGGGTACCTCTTCTAGAATAATACACATTGGAGATTCTGCATATACCGTTGGTGTTCTTGTGCAATCCAACTTTGGAGCGAAAAAAAATCTAACAATTGCTGGTGTTCCAATAGGTATGGAGTTAATGGATTTAAAAAGTGTTGATATAAAAGGAGCTCCACAATCAAAAAGAAAAGAGGGAGATGGTTCTATTATTGTCATCTTAGCAACAGATGCCCCATTGCTTCCGCACCAGTTAAAGAGAATAGCACAGAGAATTCCTTTAGGCATTGGGAATGTTGGAGGAAGAGGGAGCAACGGTTCTGGAGATATTTTTTTAGCTTTCTCAACAGCCAATGAAAATGCCTTTAATCGCTCAGAAAATGTATCCGTCGCGAGTGTTTCTAATGATAAGATTGATCCAATTTTTGAGGCAACTGTTCAATCGGTTGAAGAGGCAATAATAAATGCTATGGTCGCTGCTGAAACCATGGAAGGGATAAATGGAAACACATTTCATAGATTACCTCATGAAGCCACAGTTGAAATTCTGAAAAGACACAATCGTTTTCGATCTATTGAAGAAATTACTGTCGAAGATAAAATCATAGAAAAATACCTCGGTAAATATGAACTTAGACCAGAATTTTATCTAACCATCTTCAAAGAAGACGGAAAATTGTATATCCAAGCTACGAATCAGGGAACATGGGAAATGACCCCTATCAGTCAGAGTACTTTTGAAGTTTATGATGTAGGTGGACGAATCATTTTTAATCTAGATGAAAACCAAAATGTATCAGAGTTAAAACTTGTGCTTAATGGAGAACGTATTGCAAAAAAAATAGAATGACGAGATATAACATCCCCTATACTTCATGCCGAAAAGCTTATATTCGAGAGGTCGGCACGAAAGTATAGCCGAGAACCGTTGTAAACAATTAAACGGAACAGTTCTTGATGACAAAATATTGGTTATAAATTAAGACATTATGAAAAATTTACTGTTTATTTTGACTTCTCTAATCTTATTAAGTTGTAGTAACAAAACGAACAAAAAGAATGATTCTATAATAGGAATGGAATTTCAAAAGTTCAACGAAATAGCAAGACTTTCAAACTATTCTAAAATAAGTGACACTACTGTTTACGGAAATAACCCTGAACCAAAACACGGAATTCTTCATTTACGGGACAAAAAAAACAATCTGATTATTTTAAAAAGCATAACTCTTGACTCAAGAAATGAGAATAGAATTTTTAAAATTTTGGATACTTTAATAATACCAAATTTGAATAAGCCTGAATTAATCACAATTGGATATTGTCAAATAAATGAAGATAACGACGAAAATCTAATCGCAATTGTTGACAAAACCGATAGTTTAGAAATTCAGACTATTAAAAAAGTATGGACAGCTAATACTAGTACTAATAAAATTGAAATTTTAAATAATCTAGACGGAATTAATTGCTTGAATGAATGGTTTTTGGAATAATAACTGTTTACAACAAAGTACATAAAAAATTTCTAGTTTTATCCTAAACCAATGTTAGTTGCTTTGTTTGCTTGCTTCTGATTTTCCTTCGGAAAATCCTTGCACAAAAACACGCAACTTTCCATATACTAACCGTTGGCACACATTGACAAACTTATGAAAGTAAATTTCCGAGAAATATTCATTCTATTTTTATTCACTGTACAAACTATAGATTTAGTTGCTCAACAAGAGACTTCAAAAGTCAATGAGTATGAAAAGTATGTTATAGATCTAACCAATGATTTAACTAAATCTTGGGAAGAATTAAATGCTGACAAATACTTGAGCTACTTTAGCACAAACTTAGATTTTTATATAGATGGAAATCATATTGATTTTAAAGTTCTAGAAGGAATTGTGAGGGATTTAATGCCAAAATTATCAGATTCAACTTTTGAAATTATGGAACCTAAAGTCCACTATGCTAGCTCGAATATCGGAATTATATCATTTAAAATTAAAGAAACATTCTTACTCAAAAATGATAATTATGATGAATTAAAAGGTGTAATGACTCTTATTTGGGAAAAGAAATTGGAACAGTGGAAAATTACCATGGTTCATGAATCATTATCAAAAACAATAGCTGAAAATTAACGTGTGCCAACATCGGCTATAAGTAATTGCTAGTTATCGCTTATCCTGAAAATTCCGCAGGAATTTTCAGCTTTTTGTATACTTGCAAAGTTTAATGCTAACCCCCGCAACTACTCATAGCCGAGACCGTTGTGCGTCATTTATGAAAAACTGCTTAACATTAATATTCACAATACTATTAGTCCATTATAGTTTCGGACAAAATCTGGAAAATAAAGCTGAATTGTGTGTAATAAATATGTTGGGAGCTAAAGTTTATGAAAAGCCAACATTCGAGTCAAAAACTCTGTCTGAATTAAAAGTTGGAGAAAATATAATCATCGAAAAAACAATCCAAACCGAAGAACAATTTGAAATCGGAAAAGGATTTTCTTTAAATGGAAATTGGATAAAGCCAAAAAACATTAATGGATTTATTTTTAGTTCTGACCTGACTGACAAGAATGTAGAAATCGGTCAAAGTGAATACGGACAGACTTTTATAAACCTTTTGGGAATAATGACCGACAAGAAAAAAGAAGAAAAACTTATCCAAACTGAAAATGGTGAGTTTCCAAAATATTTTGAATACAAATATTACGAAAATGGAACTTATACTTATACGAGTTGGGACGGATGTTTTGACCACGTAACGGAGTATAAAAATCTGACTTTAAATGAAGTTTATCACCAAATGGTAAGTGATTATTATGGACTAATGGGAGACAATGAAACTTGGATTCCAATATTTCAAGGGAAAGAAGGAAGTATTATAAAATTTGAGGGAGAAGGTGCAACAGAAGATTTAAAAATTGAAACAAAAGAAAATGAAATAATTGTAGTTTCATCATACGATTGCACATAAAATAACTGTGGGCAACACCGTGTATAATTAATGGCTAGTTTTAGCTTGCTTACGAAAATCCTCCCGGATTTTCTATTCCGTTTGTATTTGCTAAATTAGGTGCTTAAACACGCCACTAATCATAAACATAAATGTTGCCAGTAATTAAAACATCCATATAAAAATAGAATGAACAAAAACAAAGTGGTTGGTAGTTTATTAACTCTAGTGATGTTATTAAATTATTCCTCTTGTCAGAAAAAATCTAATTACGTTATTTTAAGCGGGAAAATTAAAAATGGAAACAATACAATTGAACTAAGGCCGTATTATGACGTTACAGATAAAACTAAGAGAAAAATCATTCATCTAAAGCAGAATGGGACTTTTCATGATACTGTTTATGTTCATAAAGAGGAATTGTATTCTATTTCGGATAACACCAATATTTTTCAGTTTTATATTATACCTTCTAGTAAATATATCCTTGATTATGATACAAAAAATTTTAAAAATGAGGGCATTACCTTAAAGGGCGATAATATTGCCATCAATGATTATTATACAGATAAAACTAGAGGTATCGTATTTTATGAGTTTAATGAAACTGGTAAGTCCGAAAATGAAATTAGAAGTTTCCTTAATAATGTTAAAGAAAAACAACTTGAAAGACTACATAATTCAAAATTACCTAGTTCATTAAAAGCATTTGAAGAAACTTTTATAAACTATGAGTATCTGAGATATCTTTCGCTATACCTGACTGTAAATGAAATTAACAACTTTTCAATAGAGTCTAAAAATGAATTGAATATTGATTACTTTAACGAAAAGGATTATAAAAAATACGAACCTTATAAAAGTTTAGTAACTGACTACTACTTTGAACAGCTAGGAAAAAAAGCGAAGGAAAGCAAAAAGCTAAACCTTTCATATTCACTTTATCAGAATGCAATAAAAGAATCATCATCAATTATCTCAAATGACTTTATAAAAAATGATTTAATTGCTCATTTTGCACCAAATTTTCTTTTAAACTCTGAGGACATTGAATCTTCTTACAGTGACTTTAAAAAATATTATACTGGAAATGACACCCTTATAAAAGCTAAAATGTTGGATTTATATTATCGCTTTGGAAAATTAAAAAAAGGGGCTCCTTCGCCAAAGTTCACTAACTATAAAAACTATAATGGAGGGGAATATTCATTAGACGATTTTAAAGGAAAGTTTGTGCTTATTGATATTTGGGGTACATGGTGTGGTAATTGTTATAGAGAGATGCCCTATTTGAAGAAATTAGAACAAGAATATGAGGATCTTATTATTGTAAGTATTGCCTTTAAAGATGATGAAGATAAATGGCGAGAAATAATAAAAAAAGAATCTTTAACGGGAATACAATTATTCGCAACAAAAGATGACTATTCTTTTTTTGAGGAATATGCCGTAGAAGGCATACCAAGATATATTTTAATCGACCCAGAAAGTAATATTGTAGATTACAGTACACCCTTTCCCTCTGATCAAAAATTTAAAGATTTATTTAAAAGTCTACGTATTAAGTAATTTAAAAAATAACTACTGGCAACACCGCGTATAATTCATTACTAAGTTTCTCGCCTTTCCTGAAAAATCCCGCGGATTTTCCTGCGGTTCAGTTTTATTTGCTAAATTAGTTACTTAAACTCGCAACAAACCTTACACGAACCGTTAACAACAATTAATACAGTGAAAATCCACATCATAACCACCATTCTTGTTTTCTTATTGTTATCATGCAACGAGCAAAAGGAATCGAATAGATTTCCTACTCAGGCATGGGAAACATCAAGTTTTGAAAATGAAGGCTTGAATAGCGCGCCTTTTGATGATTTACTAAACGAGATTGAAAATGGAGTTTACGGTAATGTTGACCAACTGCTCTTAATTAAAAATGGAAAATTGGTATTTGACCAATCATTTGAGAATGACTACGAAAAAATAAGTAAAGGAAAGTCTGGTGCTCTTGGATGCGGATTTGCAACCTGTAAAGATTCTACCATTTTTGGAGACTATAATTACTATCATCCCAAGTGGCATCCGTATTATCAAAATCAACAGGTTCATACCCTACAATCTGTTACCAAATCAATTGCTTCTATCATGATTGGCGTTGCAATTAAAGAAGGGAATATTAGCAGTACAGACGTCAGAGTAGTTGATTTTTTTGAAGATTACGACTTATCAATGGCTGACGAATCTCTCAAAACTGCAACTTTGGAAAATTTGCTGACCATGCAGCTGGGGATGGAATGGCATGAAATGGACAGACCCCCAGATTCTACCAATACTACCGGACAACTTGAACAAAGCAAAGATTGGATTCAGTTTACGTTGAATCAACCTATGGACACTATTCCAGGAACTAAATGGGTTTATAATAGTGGGGCGAGTCAACTAATGTCAGGGATAATCAAAAAAGCAACAGGAATATACATTGATGAATATGCAGAGAAACATCTATTTACACCTCTGGGAATTAAGAATTATCATTGGAAAAAAACACCGACTGGATATACAGATACTGAGGGTGGCCTGTTCTTGAAAGCACAAGATCTAGCCAAAATAGGCTTCTTAATGCTAAATAATGGTCTATGGGATGGACAGCAGGTAATTTCCTCAGATTGGGTTAAGAGAAGTACCTTGAAACATGTTGAATTCGATCATGAGAAGGGCTATGGATATCAATGGTGGAGAGACGATCAAGACGGTATAGAAATCTGGGCTTGTCATGGTTTTGGCGGCCAGTATCTTCTGGTTTTTCCGAAATTAGAAACTATAGCAGTGGTTAATAGCTGGAACATATTTGATGAAGAAACGGAAAGTATATTAAAAGCAGCTAAATCTGCTGTAATTCAGTCAAACTCTCAATAAGGGTCATATGAACTCAAGCCAATGGGTAATCCTAATTTTCGGAATATTGTATTTTGGCTTCATCCTCTTTACCCGAAAAAAAGGAAATTTTGAGGAGTATTCAGTAGCAGGAAGAGGCCTTGGCTTTTTTCTTATTTTTTCTTCGCTTTGTGCTTCTTTTATAGGCCCAGGTTGGTCTATGGGGTTAGTGAGGGAAGGTTTTTCAAGAGGTATGTTTTTGGCTTATCTTCTTCCGCTTTGCGGATTGGGATTGATAATGGTTGGTATCTTTTTAGTTCCCAGAATTAGAAATAGATTTAATGATATATATTCTATTGGAGATTTAGTTGGAGGTATAAAAAGTCACAATCATAAATTTGTTCGACTGGCTACTGGAGTTTTCTCTCTTCTTTTTTTCGGGTCTATCACAGTGGCTATGAGTTATGCCGGTGGTGAATTAGTGAATAACGTTTTTGGCTTTTCTAAAATATGGTCTATAGTAATAGTAACTACCATTGTAATATGCTATTCTTATTTTGGTGGCATTAGGGCTACCATTCAAACAGATTCAATTCAATTTGTTCATTTTATAATTCTGATACCCATATTGGCTATTTTGATATTATCTGAGGAACGGTTTATTTGGAAAGATTACATAGAGGCCACTTCTTCCAAGACAACAAGCGCATTTGATTCGCATCCAATAATTGTAATCTTCAGTTTCGGAGTATTATGGCTTCTGAGTTCAACAGGCCTTGATTCAGGTGGGCTAGGGAGGTTTCTTGCCTCAAAAAGTAATAAAGTGGCTCGAAATTCGACTGTTGCCGCAGGTGTATTTATGGCCATATGGCTTGCCTTGATGGTTTTTATTGGAAGTACAGGGTATTACTTGTATCCTGAACTTGATAATAATGATCAAGTATTACTTTATATTGCTTCAGAACACTTTCCTGGCATACTCTATGGCATTTTCATTATTGCCATGTTAGGTATAGTCATGTCGTCTCAGGATACTGTACTAAATGCAGGCAGTATCATATTTAGCGAAGATATTATAGACGTGTTGAAGCCGATGAAAGAAAAGCAAAAACTTAAAGCTGCGAAACTATATACCCTGTTAATGGGGATAATCTGCATAATTATAGCTAGTTATCTGTCTTCAATTCTTGAAGTGATAATGATTATTACCGAGTTCTACATTCCAGTTATGATACCAGTAATTGTTTTTTCAATTCTTAAGAAAAATTTTCATTGGCAAGCTGCTTTAATATCTATGTTCGTTGGCTTTATTTCATACATCATTTGGAAACAGTTTTTGAGTTTTCTTTTACCTGAGTTAGTAGCGGCTTTAACCCTAAGTACTTTATCATATTTTGTAAGTGATTATATTCTAGCTAAAAAACTAAGATTAAATGATTAGTCTCTAGCCTATTAAAAAGCAAATAATATTGAAATGTGAATGAAATATTTTAAACATATTAAAGAATGAAATAACTGTTACTAACACGGTGTATAAAACATAGCTAATAAGTGTTAAACCCAAAGGTTTGTGTATATTTAGAAAGTCCGCCAAATTTTTAATTTGGCTTTTAAAAAAGAGAAAAATTAAAAACAAAATATAAAAATTCGGCTCTGTGTTAATCCGAAAAGTTAGTCTCTTTTTGCACGCTACGTTTCATACACAAGTTCGTAAGCAGTAATTAAAACCAACCACATGAAAAACCTTTTGACTCTATTGTTGATTACGGTTTGTATTTCTTGTAAGAATCCGAGTGACAAAAAAACTGAACCGGAAGCAATTGGACTGGAAAGACTTCAAACAAGTGTTGATTCCCTATTCAACTCTACAATCGGACAATATGAACCTGGAGCTGCAATTGCAATTTCATATGGACAAGAAATGATTTTTGGTAAAGGCTATGGATTAAGAGATATAGAAACAAAAAAGCCTATTACTCTCAATACTAATATGAGAATGGCTTCAGTTAGTAAGCAATTTACCGCTCTATGCATCTTAAGTCTTGTTGATAAAGATTTACTTTCATTAAATGATACGATAAGTAAGTTCTGGGACTTCCCTGTTTTCAAGAATATTACTGTTGAAAATTTACTAAATCATACCTCTGGACTTGCAGATTACGAAGAGCCTTATTTTTTAGAAAGATGGGATAAATCAAAGATTGTCGAGAATCAAGATATCTTAAAATGGCTTGAGACTAATCCAAAGCCGGTGTTTGAGCCTGGCGATGGTTGGGAATATTCAAATACTGCGTATCTGGTTTTAGCTCTTCTGGTAGAAAAAGTGAGTGGACAAGAATTTTCATCCTTTGCGAAAGAAAATATTTTTAACAAAGCTGGAATGAAACGAACCAATTTTTACAATTTGGCTCACCCTATTGAAATTCCAGAACGAGCCTATTGCTATGAAAGAGATAGCTTGGATAATTGGGAAAAAGTGGATGGCTTTTTCATGAATGGAATTTTAGGAGATGGTGCAGTTTACACCAGTGTCCATGATTATTTGGAATATGATAAAGCTTTGCGAAACAAGAACTTACTTTCGAAAAAGTCTCATAAATTAATATTTAAGCCGAGTAGTACTATTAAAGGAATATGGCCTAATACAGGTCATGAGATGATTGACCTCTATCCTTTCTTTGAAAACAAAGAAATAGGATATGCCATGGCTTGGATTGTTACTGACAACATATCATCACATAGAGGGAGTTGGTATGGCACCAGGACAATGGTTGTAAGAAGATTGGATATACCGCTAACTATTGTTCTATTTATGAATTCAAATACTGATAAGCGAGAACTACTTATGATAGAAACCTATGAACTCGTAAATAAATATTTAAAAACTACTGCTAACAATGGCTAAAAAATCATAGCTGCTCTGCGAGACAGCAACGCTTTTTAGCCAAACCGTTGCCAGTAATTAAAACCAAAATCCTGAATTCAAGAATATGAGATATCTAATAATACTATTTTTCGTTTTAATTTCCTGTAAAAACTCTAATGATAATAAATCTGAATCCAAAACTTTTGAAGATATTCATAATCAGGCGATTTTCGTTGATTCTCATAACGATATTCTGTTACAAACAATGGAAAAAGGTTATATAATTGACGATGACTTAAAGGGAAAAACTCACAGCGATTTAGACAGAATGAAAAAAGGTGGATTAGATGTTCAATTTTTTTCTGTTTGGAGTGATGGTAATCAAATAAACCCTTACAAATTTGCCAATATACAAATAGACAGTTTAGATGCTGTAATTAAAAGGAATCCAAAAAAGATTGTCAAGGTTTCAAATACGGAAGAATTACTATCAGTAGTTGGCCAAAACAAAATAGCAGCCTTAATTGGTATAGAAGGAGGACATCAAATTGAAGACGATTTAAACAAATTAGATTCTCTTTACAATCGTGGAGTACGATATATAACTCTTACTTGGAATAATTCTACCAAATGGGCAACAAGTGCATCTGACGAAACAAAAAAAGATGGAGCGTTAAATTCAGAAAGAAAAAAAGGACTTACTCAATTTGGAAAAGAAATTGTCAACAGGATGAACAAATTGGGAATTATTATAGACGTTTCTCACGTTGGAGAACAAACTTTTTGGGATGTTATTGCTAACACAAAAAAACCGATTATTGCTTCTCACAGTTCTGTTTATAATATCTGTCCTCATCCTCGAAATCTGAAAGATGACCAAATAAAAGCAATTGCAAAAAATGATGGAGTTATTCAGATTAATTTCAGTTCTGGATTTTTAGATTCAACAGTCGGAAAAAAAGAAGATGAATTTCTTGAAAAACATAAATCTGAAATTGATTCTCTCAAACTTTCGGGTGTTAACGAATATCTCGCAGAAGAATTAATGTATCCAAAATATCGTCAAGAGTCAGAAGAATTGAAAGCACCTTTTAATCTTTTAATTGACCATATTGAATACATCATTAAATTAGTTGGTGTCGATTATGTTGGAATAGGTTCTGATTTTGACGGAATGGTTTTACCACCAAAACAATTAAACGACGTTACGAAATATCCTTTAATCACAAAAGCATTAATTGAAAAGGGATATAACGAAAAAGATATTTCGAAAATACTTGGAGGAAATATATTGAGAGTTTTAAAAGCAAATGAATAGAAATAACTACTGCCAACACCGTATAAAATTAATTGCTAGTGCAAGCCTACTTACGAAAATCCTCACGGATTTTCTATTCGGTTTGTATTTGCTAAATTAGGTGCTTAAACCACGCAACTAATCTTATACATAAACGTTGTGCTTTATTATAACCAACCAATAACCCAATGATAAAATTCTTTAGAAAAATAAGACAAAGCTTGCTTATGGATAACAAAACAGGTAAATACCTAAAATATGCGATTGGTGAAATTATTCTGGTTGTTATTGGGATATTAATTGCACTGCAAATCAATAACTGGAATGAAAGCAGAAAGGACTTTGCAAAATCCAAAAACTATTTATCGGAAATTAGGAAGGATTTAGTAGGGGATACCATTGCATTCAATCGATCCATTAAAAGTATTTCCGCAAGTATTGATGTAGGGGAATGGGCTCTCAATAGAATTCACGATAATACGAGTCCTATAGACAGTCTTTGGATGAGTTTTGATGGAACTTATTGGGATACTTCCATAAATGACCGAACCTTTCAAAGGGTTCAGAATGTGGGAGATTCAAAATTTACAGGCTTTGAAAGTATTACAGATGAAATTAACAATTATTACGGCATAACTAAAAGAAGGGTTGAATACAAAACGTCATGGGATGAAAAAGAAGTGTCTGAAAATCAATCCTATATGCTCGACTTAGAAAAGTATATAGAGATAGATGAGTATCGCATGAATATGAATGGTGCCGGAACTCTTGAAAAAACATTTTCAATACGGCAAGATTCTTTGGAACATGTGAGAATGATGATTGATTTTGCGAATTCTACAAGAGGAAGAAATCACTTCAAAAATAACTACGTCCGTCATTCAAGACTTCTAAAAATATTTAAAGAAGTTAAGGAAACGGCAGCTGAGCTTATTATAAAAATTAATAAAGAATTAGAACAAATGGAATAATAACCAAAGCATAACAATTTGTATTAACCATTAAACCGGTTCATACACGAGACCGTTAGCCTTCATTATGACCAACTACTAACCAAATGATAAAATTCTTTAGAAAAATACGTTATGACCTTATGGATAAAAACAAAACTGGAAAGTATTTGAAATATGCCATTGGAGAAATTATACTTGTAGTTATTGGAATTTTAATAGCGTTAAGTATTAATAACTGGAGTTCCTTAAACAAGGAAAAAAGAATTCTATTGAGCCATTTACAAACCATAAAAGAAAATCTGAAAAATGACGAATCTCAATTATTGGAGATGAGAAAATTTAGAATGAAATCGGCAGAAATGAGTACGAAGATAATTGATCAATATAAATCTGGAATTATTGAAGATCAAGTAGATTTTATGGAAACGTTTATGAGTATTGCAAGTGAACGAAAATTCGATTCAGACCAAAGCGGATTCCAAAGAATTAAATCCACTTCAATGTTCGATTCCGAAGAACTATCTGTGATTAGGGAGAAAATACTAGAATATAATAAAGTTGTTGACGCAACAAATTTTATGGAATTCAGACAGAATTCACAAACTGAAAAACTGGAAAGTGAACTATGGAGTGAGGGTTTTTATGATGAGGCTTGGTCTGAATTTAGAATATTCTCAAATCCAAAAAAATATAATAATTCTAAAGACAAAGTTGATTTTTATAAATTAATTGAAAAACACGGAGAGGTAAAAGGAATTCTGCTACGAAATGAATTTTTTGTGATTTTTGTTATTAAACAATATGATGAGATAATCGAAAAAGGAAAAGAGTTAAGTAATGAAATTGAGAATTATATAAATAAAAAATAACGAAAGGCCAACCAAGAACTGAGTTAAAAAACAAGCGATATTAAGCTAATTTTGAAACAACGTTTTCATCTTATGGTCTTCCCCCGCCCTAGGAAGTCTCCTAACTTCGGAGTCCGCTACTTTTCAAACACAAGACCCTTAGCAATCATTAAAACAAACCCCGAAACCTTAACAAGAGATATCTCTAACAAGAAAAATATGATAGGAAAAAATTTATGAATATAAATAATAAATGCTAACAACTTGGCCAGTACTTTCCTATGGTTCGTTCCATTTTTAGTAAGTTACTCGCTCATATTCCTAACTATCTTTACACAAACACAGCAACACACATAAAAAATGACTATAAACCGACAAATTATTTTAGTGTTAGTTTTTACAATGATTAGTTTTAATAGTTGTAAAACATATGACATTGAGAAAGACACACCTGATTGTATAGAAAACTTAAGAAAAGTTTTCGATAAAGAACAGAAATGTGATAATGGCGTAAACGTAAAGAAATATACTTTTCAAGGAAATACTGTTTATGTATTTAACCCTGGAACATGTGGGGCAGATATGACTTCGGAGGTTATAGACTATAACTGTAATAGTCTTGGATTTTTAGGTGGCATTTCCGGGAATACAGAAATCAATGGTGAAGATTTTTCAAGTGCAAAATACGAAAGCACGATCTGGGAAAGATAACGTTATTAAAATGAAAAAGACTATCATTTTGTAATATTGAAATGTTAGAAAGTTATAACAATGACACAGAGATTAAAGCATCTTTTAAGAAAATTGATGATTTCCTTCCAATTTGCTAACACCGGTACTAAAACAAAAAAACACTAACTTTAATCGCATAACTGACTATTGTACGAGACCGTTACATAATATTAAACCAACCACTAACAATGATAAAATTCTTTAGATTATCGAAACCCAATTTTGCAAAGCAAAATCAACGGTCTTGTAGACTTTTTGTTGAGATAGCCGCATGCGGAAAAATTAAAAAGCATTCATCATGATCAAATTCTTCAGACATTTTCGACAAAACCTACTATCAGAAGGTAATACCGTCAAGTATCTGAAATACGCCATTGGAGAAATAATTCTTGTTGTTATTGGAATTTTGATTGCATTACAAATTAACAATTGGAATGAGGACAGAAAGATAGAGGACATTAAACAAAATTATTATCAACAACTTATTGCAGACATGGAAGCGGATAAGGAATACGCAGAAAATATAATTATTGTTTTGGACTCTTCAATTAAAAAATATAACGATTACAGAGAAACTTTTAAAAGACCGTTTGTTAACTTCGAAACAACTTATAAAACTGTTGGAATTAATAGTTTCAATACTAAATCGTTGGAATTCAAAACGAACTCTATTCAATCACTAATAAATACAGGTGATATAAAGTTGTTAGCACCCAATCTACGTGAGAGATTAACCCAATTTAATGCGAGTAAGATGCAAGCATTAAATATATCTAAAAACAATAATGATGATGCTAATAGTATTTTACAAAGTGCAATGATGAGCGGTGGATCTGTAGAATCAAATCTTCAAGGTCAACCAGAATTATTAGCTTTTTTAGATCTTGAAAAAAAGAGACCAGAAATATTTCTTAAACTTGAAGCCTACTTTTCTTGGAAAATTTTTGGAGAAAATGCCACAATTAGACGTTTTCAAAAATTAATAGAAGAGGCCGATATTTTAAAAGACCTTTTAAAAACGGAATTAGAAAAATAACGAAAGTAATCACGATGCCATTACCAACAATAATAAAGAATAACGATTAATAATTCAATCAAATATCTTTTATCATTCTTTGTACTGTCCATACTGATAGTAAGTTGCCGATTCAATCAAGACAAACCAGAATTAAATAAGCAAAAAGTATCAGACGAAAAGGATTCAACCTTAAATAAGCAGCATCAGGACATAAAAGAATTCGTTGAAAAGCTTCTATTTGCGGCTGGAAACAAAAATGTAGAATCCATGAAAGAAATGATCTTTGACCAGGCATTGATTGGGAATACATCCTTAAAAGATAGTTTATGGATAACTAAACAGTGGCCGATTGATGAGTTCTATAAAATATACCAAAACAGCCAATCCAAACCGTATTTAGAAATTGTTGATGATTATGATATTATTCTATCAGACCGCATGGCATTGGTAAAAGCTGATGCTACCATCAATCGTTTTGGAGTACCGGGGAAACGAGAAATTAACCATATAACACTCATTAAATCTGATGAGCAATGGAAACTTTTTAGCATTGCCTGATCTGTTCACGAACAACCAAAAGAAAAATTAAAATTTGACATAAATATTTTCGCTCGAGGTTATGCGCAGGTCTGGAGTAGTAAACGACCCGAGTTTGTTTCTATGTTTTTTGAGGATGACGGAACCTTACAGGTAAACGACGGAGAACCCGCTGTAGGGAGACATGAAATTTCCAATGTTGCACAAAGTTTTATGACCAAATTTCCAGATATGCAGGTGCGTTGTGACAGTTTAGTTCACAAACCAAATGGAATAGCGTTTCATTGGACACTAACCGGAACTGATGCAGACCCAAATGGGAAAGGGCATAAAGTGAAAATTAGTGGATTTGAGCTATGGACCATGAGCGATAATAATCTGATTAAAGATTCAAAAGGAACCTTTTCATCAGAAGAATACAAGCGTCAACTTGAATATGGAATTCTTAATTAAAACCAACCAAAAAATGAAGACTAAAACGATGCTACTCGCTATTTTGACGCTTTTTTATTTAACATCCTCGTGTACGAATAAAATAGACGATCAAGCGGAACAATCAAATGTCCAAAAAACTATTAAAAAGCTTTATAAATCCTTTGAGCAAAAAGACATAAATCTTATGTCTGAAGTGATGGCACACGATGAAAGTATGCTCAGTTTTGGGACGAGTATCTCTGATGTTCATATGAATTGGGAGGAATGGAAGCAAAATCACATAAACCAATTTAAAGCATTTGATTCAGCCAAAATAAACTCTAAAAATTTAAATGTATATTTAAATCAGACTGGCAACGTTTCTTGGTTTGCAGATATTGGTGATTGGGAAATAGTGATGCAATCAGACACAATTCAAATAAGTGATGTTAGAATTACCGGCGTACTTGAAAAAAGGGACGATCTTTGGAAAATTGTCCAGATCCATGCTTCTGTACCTCAAGGTGAATAACAACTTTACTAACCCTGTTTTTGGTTTTACCTGCCGGAAGTCAGGCAGGTTTGTTAAATTAGGTTTATTTATACGTGCTTGCCACAAGACAGACGGAACAAAAAGTTTAAATAATCCTTTCTTTTTCATTTTGGCCAACCTATAAATTATGATAAAAACATGGAAAAAAGAATTCAAAAAATAAGCTTAATCACAGATATAGTGGGTGCGGTAGCCATTGTTATTTCACTTATTTTTGTTGGCGTTCAATTTACAGAAAATACGAAAGCAACCCAGTCGGCAACTGCGGCGAGTACGGTGGCAACTATTTCGTCTTGGTATACTGAAATGGGCAATAATCAACAATCCAGCAGTCTGTTTTGGAACTTTATGGCAAATCCTGATGGATTAAATTCGGAAGAAAGATTTCAGGTTATAATAAGTTTGCATGGTCTGTTTTTAACCTTTCAAAACAGTTTTTATTTAAGTGAGCAAGGAACCCTCGATTCACGTATTCAAGAATCCATTACCAAGGCAGCTATTGGTGTAAAAGACCAACCCGGATTTCGGCTTTTCTGGAAATTGAGACGAGAATTGTTCTTTCCAGAATTTCAGAAACACATTGATGATATCGTGGATACAAATATTGAAATTTCCGAAGGAATGTATCAGTCGGTTAAAGGTCCAAAATCAACTGATGATGAATAAATAGATCAACTAACTTTTCTAACATAGAAAATAAAATAATTTAATACTCAGCCGTAATGAAATATATAGCACTCCTTTTAACCCTTTTGGCTCAACTCAGCTTCGCACAAACCCTATTGCAACCGGACCGTGTTTTCGATGGCAATACCATGCACGAGAATTGGGTGGTTGTTGTTACCGATAATCACATTAGCTATGCAGGACCACAATCCGGAGCATCCAATTTTAAAGTTACAAAGACCATTGATCTCAAAGGCACCACTCTGCTTCCGGGTATTATAGAAGGACACTCCCATATTTTATTACATCCTTATAATGAAACCAGCTGGAATGATCAGGTGTTAAAAGAATCGCCTGCTGAACGTGCTATCCGAGCTACCAATCACGCTAAAAAATCGCTTATGGCCGGCGTAACTACCATGCGCGATCTGGGATCGGAAGGGGCTGGTTATACCGATCTTTATGTAAAAAAATCTATTGAATCAGGAATCATTCCGGGGCCGCGGTTGTTGGTTGCCGGACCAGCTGTTGTGGCGACAGGGGCTTATGGTCCTAAAGGATTTCACGATGGTGTTACCGTGCCTTTAGGCGCAGAAACCGCCAGCGGTGTTCCTGACTGTATCGAAACGGTTCGCCGGCAAATGGGTCATGGTATTGATGTGGTTAAAATATATGCGGATTACCGCTGGTCGTCAGGCGCCCCCTCACAAGCTACTTTTTTACAATCTGAAATCGATGCTATGGTGGCTACGGCACATAGCGCCGGAATACCTATTGTAGCTCACGCCAGCACGCCTGAAGGGATTTTGCGCGCTACTAATGCGGGAGTAAGAACCATTGAACATGGCGATGATGGAACCTTGGAAATTTTCAAGCTTATGAAATCTAAAGAGGTTGGGCTATGTCCTACTCTAGCTGCCGGTGATGCTATAAGTCAGTACCTAGGTTGGCGCAAAGGCATCGACCCGGAGCCGGATCGAATTGCGCGAAAAAAAGCTTCGTTTAAAGCGGCTTTGGAATCGGGGGTTCAAATTGTTTTTGGTGGCGATGTTGGTGTCTTTCCACATGGTGACAATTACCGCGAAATGGTATTGATGGTTGCCTATGGAATGAGGCCTTTGGGTGTCCTTATTTCGGCCACATCAGGAAATGCCAAAATATTTGATCTGGATAATCTTGGTCAAATTAAATCGAATTTTCTGGCTGATATTATCGCAGTTCAGGGAAACCCTTTACAGGATATTTCGACGATGCAGGACGTAACCTTCGTGATGAAGGACGGTGTGATCTATAAGAACTGATTGTCATGGCGGGGATTGCGTTAGGGATTGACGCATCTGTTGGAGCGCCTTGCAAAGCGCGACTGCGGAAAGCCCGACTCCCGCAGATATGCGGGAGAAACGCCCAAAAATTGGTTATAAGGAGGTGCAAAGCAATCTGTGATCTTGCAGAACGAAAACATTAGTCTGGATGGCATAACTCGTTTCTATTGACTAAATCGACGAACGGCAACATGATGGCGATTCCTACTTTAAAAGACAGGCTGTGTTAAATAAAATTTTGTACATTGTATTGATTTAAAGCGTTTTATTAACGTATTAGAACATTAATTTATCCAATAAAAGAACCTAACAAAACCCTCTGAAGCGCCCCAAAACTGCTCCATGGATTACCCCAAACTCAATAACTAACTTATGAACATTTCCTACAACCCAACCGACAACGCTGTGGAGATCTATGATGATCTGCGAACCCAATACCTTATTTACAAGGGTGTACTGATTTTAATCCTGACGAATGCCTTTATTCGGATCTACAAAGCACCCGAAGATTCCCTAAGCTATGTTCAAACCATTTGGGCGGTTTTAGGTATTATTTCCGTATTATTTTTAGCCCTCTTCCTAACCAGAAAATCATCGGCCGAGAGAATTAAACTTGAGAACATTAAACGTTTAAAAGTAAAATCTTTTTTAGGGAGAAAACGTTATGTCTTTATTTTAAAGAATGGAAAACAGCGCAAGTTAAAAACACTTCAAAGTTATAACGATCTTCAGCATTTGATTCATTTATGTGACCGGGTTGGGATTCCTGTTTGCGATAAATCTTTAAGACATGCAAATCAGGAAGAATTCGCGGCTGAATAACAGAATAACCGTATAGGATCATTTCAATTTTAAAAATTTAGTACCTTTCCAATGAAACACTTAAGATGGAAAGAGACTACTTATCTAGCGTTAAAAAGCAATTTGAATACTACAAATTGGTAGGCGAAAAAACTTTCGCTCAATTAGATGATAATGCCTTGTTTTGGCAATACAACGCGGCCTCTAATTCTATCGCCATTATTGTGAATCACCTTTGGGGAAATATGCTATCGCGTTGGACAGATTTCCTAACAACCGACGGTGAAAAATCCTGGCGAGAACGGGATGAGGAGTTTGAAGATCGTATTAAAACACGCGCACAACTCCTTGAAAAATGGGAGGCTGGTTGGAGTTGCCTCTTTGAAGCCTTAGAAAGTATTAACGAGACCAACTTCAACACCCAAATTTACATCCGAAATCAGGAGCACACCACACCCGACGCCATAAATCGCCAGCTGGCACATTACGCTTATCACGTTGGACAAATTGTATATATCGGGAGAATGATAAAAAATGAACATTGGATCAGTTTAAGCATTCCTAAAGGGGCTTCGAAAAGCTTCAATCAGAAAAAATTTTCCAAAGGGAAACACGGCGGCCACTTTTCCGATGATCTGAAATAAGGTGATTCTCAATGGCGTTGGGATCCGTTCTTCAAAATATAAAAGCAACATTATTTGAGTCCGGAAGGCCTCACAGGTCACCAAAAGATCACAGGAATTCACTGCAAAAATCTGGAACATCTGAGCCATTGGAGTAACAGGATGCGACAGGAAATTCCTGATGTAGAGCAACTGGCACTTTCGGAAATAAAAATCATTTTTTACAATTATCGGTTTGGTTCCCAACTATTTATTAAATTAGATACCGAAACAACCCACTAACCATCCCAAATCCTTAGTGGCCATAAACAGCCAAAAATGGATTCTAAAAAAAATAATTATCTCAATCGCCGTGCGTTTATAGAGTTAAGTGCTATGGGAACTGCTGGCGTCGGTCTTGCGTCCTTGCCCATGCTTTCTGCCTGCGCCTCAAAGGACACCACAAAAATAGTGCAGGGTGCTTGTTATCATGATTGTCCCGACAGCTGCAGTTGGTCAGTTACTACCGTAAATGGTAAACTTACCGATTTTCAAGCAAGTAAGACCAACCTTTTTACAGCTGGAAAATTGTGTGATAAAATGGTAAACTTTCCTAATGATGTTACCTTTCATCCAGACCGGATATTAACACCACTAAAACGCAGTGGCCCCAAAGGAAGTGGTTCCTTTGAGAAAATTACTTGGGATCAAGGTATTCGGGAAGTTACCGAGAAGCTCAAAACCATCATTAACCAAAAAGGTGGTGAGGCTATTTTACCTTATCGGTATGCTGGCAATCAGGGCTTGGTTCAGGGTGCCGCCATGGCCAACCGATTCTTTGCTAGAATAGGCGCCAGCCAATTAGATGGCACCATGTGTGGTAGTGCAGCTGTAACTGGTGTTACAGCCACTAACGGGCAAACCACCGGAGTACTTCCTGAAGATATTATCCACAGTCGTTTTATTGTATTTTGGGGATCAAATCCAAAACGGTCAAACCAGCATTTGTGGCCCTTTGTAGAAAAGGCACGAACTGAAGGCGCTACCATTGTTGTGGTCGACCCCTTTCAATCAGAAACAGCCCGGGATGCCGACTGGCATATTCAACCAAAACCAGGTACCGATGTAGCCCTGGCTCTCGGACTCATGCATATCATTTTAAAAGAGAATTTACAAGACCAGGATTATATCAACAAGTATACTGTAGGTATCAATGAACTAGAGCCACATCTGGAAAAATACGATCCAAAAACCGTTTCAGAGATCACAGGTTTGGATGAAGACATCCTATATAAATTCGCCAGAGATTATGCGAAGGCTTCAGAATCGCCATCTTTAATTCGGGTGCTTATAGGTATGGAACATCAGGCTAATGGCGCAGGAGCCTTTCGAGCTGTAGCCATGTTACCTACTTTAACCGGTGCCTGGCGACATTTTGGTGGTGGCCTCATGCATATGAGCTACGAGGTTTTTGGCTCTGCTCTTAATTGGGAGCCTTACGATTTACCCAAGGAACTTCCTCAACCAGAAACCCGCACTATAAACATGGTGCAGTTAGGAAAAGTCTTGACCGATCCGGAACTTGAGCCTAGCATCGATGCTTTATTTGTTATAAACTCAAACCCTGCTACAACAACCCCAAACCAAAATTTGATTCGAAAAGGTCTGGAGCGTGAGGATCTACTCACAATAGTTTCAGAACATTTTTTAACGGACACCGCCCGTTATGCGGACTATGTGTTCCCGGCAACGAGTGTTTTGGAAAACTGGGACCTTCTTGATTCCTGGGGAACACCATACCTCAACATTAATGAACCAGCCATAGAACCCCGGGGCGAGGCGAAACCCAACACCGATCTCTACCGCTTATTAGCTAAAGCTATGAATTATGATGAATCATATTTTGATGAAACTGATCTGGATATTGTAAAGAAAATGTTGGAAAGCGAACATCCCTATATGGAGGGGATCACCTTTGAAACCTTACGGAAAAATGGTGGTCAAAAGCTGAAGATTCCTGAAAAATGGATGCCACATGCAGAAGGAAATTTTGGAACTAGCAGCGGAAAATGTCATTTTTACGATGTAGGACTGGAACAACCCTTGCCGGATTATATTGCATCGACCTACTCCGAAGCCGACCTTAAAAACTACCCTTTCAAATTATTAAGTATTAAAACACCAAAAAAATTCCTGAACAGTAGCCATGCTAATATAGAATCCAATCTAAAGGACGCTGAATTTTTTCTAGAAGTACATCCTGAAGATGCCGAAACACTTCAAATTGCAACCGGCGATAACCTGAAGGTTTATAATCAGCGTGGTCGTGTTTTGATCCCTGCTCGTGTTAGTAAAAAAGTAACCCCGGGCGTTGTTTGTATGCCGCAAGGTTTTTGGGCATCTCTTATTAAAGGCGGCTCTTCGGCCAACGCTTTAACGCCTGATGATCTTACGGATATGGGTCGTGGTCCTGCCATTCAGGAAGCACGTGTAAATATTATGAAAGTGTAAAACCCAGATTAATCTATGATCAAACTCTTTCATAACATTCGCAAACAATTACTAGAAGAAGGTAAAATATATAACTATCTAAAATACGCTTTTGGGGAGATCATACTTGTTGTTATTGGCATCTTGATCGCTCTTCAAATTAATAATTGGAATCAAAATCGTATTGAAAATGAAATGCTCTGGGGGTATTTGAACAATATTAGGATAAACATTGAAAATGATTTGAATCAGGCTTCAGATCTCAATTTCATAAATGAACAATTAGCTAATAATACTTCCAATTTCTGGAGACTACGATCAAAAAAAGATTTCACTTTCACTGACTTTAAGGTTACTGAGGATTATTTGAATATCTTGTTCAGCCTGGAATCCTTTGAACCAAATACCTCAGGTTTTGAAACCTTAAAAACAACAGGGTATTTGGGAAAACTTCAAGGCACCGATATAGAAACATTATTACTCACCTATTACGAATTTGCGGCTCAGGTAAATAAATGGCAAAATAAGAAGAGAACCTTTATTGACAACTTGCTTATGGAAAACAACAAGACAAATTGGGGCTTTTCTTATGAAGCATTATTTAATTTAGGTAGGGATTCTACAGGCTTTATTGATATCAAAGACAACTATCAAAAAATGATCAAAGCTCCAACCTATGATGCCGCAGTTGTGAGTCATGGGTACAATTATTTTTTACCTTCCAAGTTAAAACTTCACTTTATTGGTAAAAGTATTCTGGACCTAATCAATCAACATAAATTGCAGGCCTCAGACCAGGTAATGCGGTCTGTAGCACTTTACAAAACTGATTTTTCTGATATTGGTCAAGAAGAGGTGCTTATAAATGGTATTATTCCAAAATCCGTCCATATCCTTACAGATTCTAATAAAGGTTTCGACCAATTAAAATTTGAAGTTAATGAGGACTATCTTGAATTCAACATAAAACCTGATCTCAATTGGGCTGCGGCGATGTTCGTAGTAGATTCACTTGGATTTAATAATCGCCCTACCAAAGATTTTACTGCTTACAAAAAAATAAAGGTCGAATTGAAGGGAATAAACGGAGGGGAAAAAGTAGAATTAGCTTTAAAGGATAAATACGATCCTGATGATGGCACTGAATCCAGAGTGCTCTTGACCCTATCTAAAGACTGGCAAACTTATACATTCGATTTACAAAAAGACTTCCCAAATGCCGATTTGAAGTACTTATATCAATTAGCCGGTTTCGTTGTTCAAGATCCAAAAGGGCTGACCTTACATGTCAGGAATATTAGGTTTTTAAAAGAATGATGTTGCCTAAAAAAATGTTGTCAAAAAGATGATTAAATTCTTTAAAAAAATCAACCAAAAACTTTTTAAAGAAGAAAAAACAACCAGCTAACTAAAATATGGCATTAGGGGATCTCGCTATTGATAATTTTGCATTTAAACGATGCTACAGCTTTATAACTAGAAAAAAGCCCTAAATTGAAAACAGCTTAGTACAACAACACCAAAAACATGAACGGATTCGACATAGTTATCGTTATTGCAATTATTCTCTTTGCCAGATTAGGGGTTAGACTTGTTTCAAAATTCATTCAAATGAAAAAAAACAAGAATAATAAAGATGATTAAAGTATTTCATAAAATCCGACAAAAAATGCTAAATCAAGGCAAAATAGGCAGCTATTTAAAATACGCTATTGGTGAAATTATCCTCGTGGTTATCGGGATCCTCATCGCCTTACAGGTGAATAACTGGAACGAGGAAAGAAAAAATCAACAACAACTTTATTCCATTTATTCGGCTATTGAAGACGATTTGCGAATGGATATTAAAGACATAAATTCAGTCATATCAGAAATGCAGGTAAAGGAACCCTGTTTCCTTCAAGTTATAAATGGTGAAATGACGCAGGAAATATATGAGTCTCATCCCAAATGTGCCTATATACTTGCAGGGTTTCCTGATATTTCAATGAGGCAAAATGCTTTTAACCTTCTCTCAGAATTCCATGGTTACGAAAAAGAAAAACAGAAAGAAACCATTAAAGCTATCAATGAATTCTATACCTATTATAATACTGAAATTGCGGTTGACCAAAAAAGCGTAACAGATGTTTTCAATTCTCGAGATTCTTATTGGGCAAAAAAACACCCTTGGTATTCTGATTATTTATTCAAAAAACCTAATCAAACTTTTATAGATTATGCTTTAAACTCCTATGAGTACAAAAATGAAGTATCTATATTCTATTTTGTTTTTTTTAAATTATATATCACTATTCTAAAATCCTACAAACAAGATGCATTAAAATTAATTGATAGAATGCATTCTGAAGTAAACCTTTAAAAAATGGAAACAAAAGAAATTATATACCTTGTAGCCTTTGCTTTAATACTGCGCATTGTGTATCGGCTGGTCATGAAGATACGAAGTGAAAAAACGAAGCGTTCGGAAAATGAGAACAACCCCGATAATACATGATCAAATTCTTTCGAAATATCCTCAAAAATTCTTAAAGAAGGAAACTAAAGCTCCATGAAAAAGAACATTCAACTTGGACTTAAACAAAACTGGAAACAGTTCAGTCTTTTAGTTTTAGTCAATGCTTTTGTGGGTGGTATGGTAGGTTTGGAGCGCAGTATCATTCCGCAATTTGCTGAATTGGAATTTGGATTAGCGTCAAAGTCAGCCATATTATCGTTCATAACCGCCTTTGGTATTACCAAAGCTCTTGCCAATTATTACACAGGGCGACTGGCCAACAGGTTTGGTCGTAAAACCTTGTTGCTTTTTGGTTGGTGTTTAGCACTACCAATACCTTTAATATTGATTTACGCTCCAAACTGGAGTTGGGTGATCCTGGCAAACGTGCTTCTAGGTATAAGTCAGGGCTTTACCTGGAGCAGTACCGTCGTTATGAAAATCGATCTGGTTGGTGAAAAAGACCGGGGTTTGGCCATGGGACTCAATGAGTTTTCAGGCTACCTGGCCGTTGGTGTCGTTGCTTTTTTAACTGGTTATGTAGCACAAACCTATGGCATAACACCCTATCCCTTTTACATCGGAATTTTTATTGCTGTAACTGGTTTTTTAGTAACGGCAATTTGGATAAAAGATACCAGACATCATGTTCATTTAGAAAGTAAAACGGATCAAACCAAAAAGCTGGGTCATGTATTCCTCGAAACCACCTTTAAAAATAAAACGCTGAGCTCCGTAACGCAGGCGGGACTTGTAAACAATCTTAACGATGGCATGATCTGGGGGTTACTTCCGATATTATTGGTGTCTCTGAATTTTAATAATGAAAATATCGGGCTCATTGCTGCCATTTACCCTACAGTTTGGGGTATCGGTCAGTTGTTCACCGGCAAAATGTCCGATCATTATTCAAAAAAGAAGATGCTGTTTTGGGGCATGCTTTTGCAGGGCATTGCGATTCTCTTCTTACCCCATACATCAAGCTTTTTCGGTTTAGCAGGAATTGCAACGGTTTTAGGTCTGGGAACAGCTTTGGTATATCCTACCTTTTTAGTCACCATCGCTCAGGCCACCTCTCCGGAACAACGTGCCGAGAGTATTGGCACCTTTCGCCTTTGGCGTGATCTGGGTTATGCTTTTGGCGCTATTATTTCGGGGATCACCGCGGATCTGTTTGGGTTAAATTACGCTATTTTATGTATTGGGGTGCTCACGGTATTATCATCATTAGTTATAAAATTACGAATGCCAAAAGATCTTTAAAAAAGAATAAAACAGCCTTTGAATTTTGTGCCTTTACTGAAGAAAATTTAGTGGCTATGCTATCTGAAGTAGTCGGTTTAAAAAATCTTAACTCGAGGTTTCCATGTAAGGTTGCCACTGCACGAGTACATATTTTGCTAAACCGTGTTCCTGACGTTTTAAAAATCCGAACTCATAAACGAATAGATACACATCACCTTTATGGTTTTTCCAGTAATGGGTAAAAAAGTTAGGGTCGAAACCCTGTTCTAAAAGAACTGAAGCACGAACTGTAGCTTTCCCTGCCTTATTATAATTCTTTAAAATACGCCGATTATGCTTCAATTGATTATCCACTTTGTTGTAGAATCGTGGAGCGTCTTCTTTTGAAACCTTATAATGATAAGAACTTTTACAGTATTGGTCGCAAAACTTCTTATCTGAGCGACCTTCTATAATTTTACCGCAGGCCATACAGGCTGTGGGTTTGAGAGATTTGGGGTGATTCATAGTCGTACATTATACGTATAATATTCGTGTAATATACGATTTTAACAGATATAACACTTAATATTGTCTAGGTTAATATTTGATTGACTGCGTATTACGACAGATAAGATTATAGCATTTTATACCTAAAGCTAATTTTATAAACAATTCTTAATCCTATCTGAAATAATTACAGTCTTTTGTTACTGCGTTTGGTGGTTTGCAGTAACACCTTAAGTTAACAGTGGCTCCTAATAAACGTGCCAAAGGTATTCCCTGTTCAGAGAGACATGGTTCTGCTTGGTTGTTTAAATGCAAGGTTCCCTGAATCTATCATAATCGTTAGGGGCTACTGTGACTTAAGTTTTTATAATTAATTAACTATCAAAGACCTTTTACTGTTTTTAACTCTCTAAAAATCAATAAATAAAAACTATTATAGGTCTGAATGTGAAATGCACCCATTAGAATAACTTAATATTTTTTTAATGGCTCATATGATCATTATTATTAAATATTTAAAATCTCTTAAACATGGATGATATCAATGCACAAACTATCGCCCTAATCGTCTTAGGGTTTGTTAACGCCCTTATTCTTATTTGTTTTTCCGTTTTGGCTTTCAAGATTCTAACAAATCGAATTAAAGGGATGTCGAAATCAAAATAATCTTAATTGAAGTTGTTTTCCACAGTTCTAAGAAACAAACTGTCGCCATATGTTTCGTTTCATAACCCGAACTTTAATCTCCCTCATCGGTGTAACTGTATTTAAAACCATTTTGAACATTCTAATCGTTCGAATTATAATTCAAATCACGCTTTTAATAGGAAAATAATATGGGTTTTAAAGATATACGCTCATGTTAGCCCTAGCAAAAAACCTCACAACTCGAAATTTTTATTTCGAAAAAGGGTTTCAGCCGCTGCTGTCTCGAGACTAGCCCAACGCCTATATAAATTAAAAAAAGACGAATTCCCCCAAGAAATTATTTTAAACCGCTCAGGACAAGTACAGGAATTTTACTAGAGAATTCCTTTTTCAGAATAACATTTTTCTCCCAGTGCTTAGTAAAGAATCCACGCTTTCGACGTACAACACATAATAGATCCGGGTTTATACTTTCCTGGTGTTGCAAAACGCCATGATACGTTGTTGGATTTTCTGTTTTCTTAACACTGTCTACCAAGGCTTTCATTTCCTCACTCAAGTTAAAATCAGAGGGCTTATAGAAGGTTGTTTTTACTAATAATAAATTTACTTTGGCTTGGAATTTTGACTTAATCTCTTTTAAGGGATTCAAAGCTTCGGGCTTTCTCAAAATAGCCGATTTCACACCAAATAAAATATTGGTCAGAGGTTTAAAAACCGTATTTTCAGGTACGATCAAGGCCGGAATTTGAGTTTGTTTAATTATTTTACCAGAGGTTTTTCCCAAAAACACCTCGTCTTTAACTGAGGTTGTTCGAGGCTCTACCAACATCAAGTCAATATCGGCCGCTTTACAAGCCAATTCAATCGTATCGATCAAATCTCCTTTTAATACCTTGATGTTTATTTCAACACCTTTGGTATCGACGCGCGCCACCAAACGCTTGAGGTTTTTAAGGCTTTCACGTTCTATGATTTTATCAACCTTAATCATCGTTCCTGCTCTGGTATAGACATTATATACCTGTATCACAAAAAGTTTTGCGCCAAACGATTCCGCAAAATCTATAGCGTATTGCAAATGTTTTGAGACGTTTTTTGAGGTACCAATTGGAACTAAAATATTTTTCATTATTGCCTGTATTAGAGCTAAATTTACACAAAATTAGTTAAATCTAAATTCACAAACTCAAAAGTCAGCCAAGAATCCTGAACCTTGATAGAATCTATTCAATTAAAACACATTAATAAACTGGCTGTTCCGGCTCTTATTGCCGGAATTTCAGAACCCATCTTATCCATCACGGATACGGCCATTATCGGAAATGTAGACCTCAATGCTACGGAATCCTTGGCAGCGGTTGGTATCGTTGGCACCTTTATGTCCATGCTTATTTGGGTTCTTGGTCAAACGCGAAGTGCTATCTCCTCAATTGTATCGCAATATTATGGTGCCAATAAAATCCACGCCATTAAAAACCTTCCGGCGCAAGCCATATTTATTATTACAGCCATAAGCCTCCTGATTATTGTAACCACATTCCCCTTTGCACGGCCCATTTTTAAACTGTATAATGCCTCAAACATGATTCTCGACTACAGCGTGGAATATTACAGAATTCGCGTATTTGGCTTCCCATTCACATTATTTACCATAGCTGTTTTCGGCACCTTTCGCGGACTCCAAAACACCTATTATCCCATGGTGATCGCTATTGTAGGGGCTTTAACTAATATCGTTTTGGATTATATTTTAGTCTACGGGATTGAAGACTTTATCCCCGCGCTCTATGTAAAAGGAGCGGCTTATGCCAGTGTTGCTGCACAGTTCCTTATGGCTTTACTCTCGGTCTATTATTTACGGAAAAAAACCGATATTCCTCTTATCCCCAAGTTCCCGTTTAATAAGGAGATCAAAAATTTTATTTTCATGATCCTTAATTTGTTTGTGCGTACTTTGGCCCTAAATGCCACCTTGTACTTCGCTACTCGCTTCGCCACAGCATACGGAGCTGCCCATATTGCAGCCTATACTATCGCTATAAATCTCTGGTTTTTTGGCGCCTTTTTTATTGATGGTTACGCCAGTGCCGGCAATATTCTATCCGGTAAATTACTGGGGGCAAAAGCCTATAATCTACTCATAACCCTAAGCAACAAACTGCTGATCTATGGCATGATTGGTGGCACTGCTTTAGGTATTCTCGGCGCCATTTTTTACCACCCGCTGGGGCGCTTATTCACCAACGATCCTGAAGTGCTTGAAAAGTTCTATCAGATATTTTGGGTGGTTTTAATCATGCAACCTTTATGTGCCATTGCCTTCATTTTTGATGGTATGTTCAAAGGAATGGGACAAATGAAGTTCCTTCGAAACCTTCTTTTAGGCGCCACATTTTTAGTGTTCATCCCCATACTTTTTTGGCTTGATGCGCAGAACCTTAAACTTTATGCAATTTTCATAGCCTTAACCTTTTGGATTGTTGCCCGTGGCATTCCACTGGTCATAAAATTTAGGTCACAATTTTTACCGCTAGCGCAAAAAATGTAATTTTGTTAATACAAAAACCCATAACTTGATAAACGCCATGTCAATTCTTAGCGGTCGAGGTCATTTTATCGGCTTAGTCCTAATTATAAATATTTTTTTTAACCGAATACGCCGTTACTAATGAGCAAACACATTCGTATTACCAAACAATTTTCTTTCGAAACCGGTCATGCCTTGTATGGCTACGACGGTAAGTGTAAAAATGTACACGGACACAGCTACAAGCTCGATGTCACGGTAATCGGCAAACCCATTTCCGATAAAAATCATGTTAAATTTGGCATGGTGATCGATTTTAGCGACCTTAAAAAAATCGTTAAAGAAGAGATCGTAGATGTTTTCGACCACGCCACAGTATTTAACGGGAACACCCCACATGTCGAACTTGCCAAAGCCCTCGAAGAACGCGGTCATAACGTATTGCTCGTCGATTATCAACCAACCAGTGAAATGATGGTCATCGATTTTGCAGACAAAATAAAAAAGCGCCTCCCCAATAATATTGCTTTACACTCCCTGAAACTACAGGAAACAGACAGCTCTTTTGCCGAGTGGTTCGCTTATGATAATAATTAGGGCGTTACCCCTCCTGCGTCGGGGTCGTGCTATCCGTTACAAGTCCTCGCGCTGTGCGCTGTGGGCTTTCCACTACTATCACTAACGCGGGCAGAAAGAACGACAACAAAAAACCTAAAACCAATAACAGGATTTAGTTATATTTGCAGCATGCAAATTCCAAAAGGGAAAAAAATATATTTCGCCTCCGATAACCACCTCGGCGCTCCCAGTATTGAAGCCTCGCGTCCGCGCGAAAAAAAGTTTGTCGCCTGGCTCGATCACATAAAAGACGATGCCGCGGCCATTTTCCTGGTTGGCGACCTTTTTGATTTTTGGTTCGAATATCAAACTGTTATTCCTAAAGGCTTTACCCGAACCCTAGGGAAACTTGCTGAAATTAGCGATTCCGGTGTTCCCATTCATTTCTTTATGGGCAATCACGACCTTTGGATGAATGGCTATTTTGAGGACGAGCTCAATATCCCGGTTTACCACGAACCCCGGGAATTTGAATTTAACAACAAACACTTCTTTATAGGTCATGGCGATGGTTTAGGTCCGGGCGACAAAGGCTATAAACGCATGAAAAAAGTACTTACCAATCCTGTTTTCAAATGGTTATT
The DNA here is from genome assembly GCF_043876815.1 of Gaetbulibacter sp. M240. NCBI lineage: Bacteria > Pseudomonadati > Bacteroidota > Flavobacteriia > Flavobacteriales > Flavobacteriaceae > Gaetbulibacter > Gaetbulibacter sp. M240. Next base: position 266,200 of record NZ_JBAWKA010000005.1, on the reverse strand, counting down.
TCGTTGGGTTCATCCCGATCTTGGGATGCGTATTGCACAGTACCTCTCCGTAAAAAACAAGCTTATTTCTGGGGAAGACGATGCTAAATTTCTGGGGGAAGAAAACGAATGGCTGGCACAGTATGCTAAAGAAAAACTCGCCGAGAAACATCGTGATTATTTTATTTTTGGTCATCGGCATTTGCCGCTTAACATCGCCTTAAATGAAACATCAAAATACATCAATTTAGGAGATTGGATTAGCTATTTCACCTATGCCGTTTTCGATGGTGAAAATTTAGAACTAAAGGAATTTAAAGATTAGCTAAATAATCAAACCGTCATTGCGAGCAAAGCGAAGCAATCTGCCTAAAGTAATTTCTAATATCATTCAGAGCGCCAGTGAAGAATCTCAAAATAAAATTAAAAAGATGACCACGTCTCTGCGTTCCTAAGAAATGACATCTGCCAATAGCATAGAGACCACTACAGAGAATCCATCTTGCCCTTTCTTAAAGAATAAAGTAATAAAACGGCATCGTCATCAGGAAGCGAAACAGTGCCTTTTAAGGAAAAACCCAGTTTTACCAATAAATTTCTGGACCCCTCATTATACCCCACGGTGATGGCGTGAATTTCTTCCAAACCAAACTGACTGAAAGCCATTTTTTTTAAAATATTTGTTGCTTCAAAAGCATATCCCTGGCTCTCAAATTGTGGTAATAAACCATAACCCATGTCGATACCCTCCAAGCCTTCGCGATCAAAAAGTCCGCAGGTCCCCAGCTTTTCCTGATCACATTTCCGAATCATTGTGAAGGATCCAAAACCAAGACTTTTTTGCTGTGGTATAATGCGCTCTTCAATATAATTTTGGGCCTCACTGAGGGTTTTAACATGACGATCCCCAATATACTTCAACCACTTTGGAGTGTTTAACAATTCTAAAATCAAAGGAGCATCTTTAACCGAAGTTGATTGTAATAACAAGCGATCGGTTTCAAAAGAGAATGTCGGAGCCGGGTCTTCCACCATACCAATAGAATTTACTTCATTTTAAGGATCACTTTTCCTTGAGCACGACCATTTTTTTGATAATCATAGGCCTCTAAAGCATCAGAGAAATTGTAAACCTTATCAACAACAGGTTTGATTTCTCCGGCTTCAACGAGTTCCCTTATGGCATCTAATTGTTCGCTATCAGGATGCATAAAAATAAAATTGTAATGGGCTGATTTCCGTTTCATGGCCATCGTTACCGGTAAGCGCTTCAAAGCTAAAATAAACCGAATAATCGCATTCAACCCGAAATCTTTGGCCGTTTGCTTGTCCAAAATACCTGCAATACTAACCACATGCCCACCTTCTTTGATAACATCAAAGGCGTCCTTGGTATAAGGATCTCCAAGGGTGTCGAAAACAATATCTGCATCCTCGACCACATCAAGATAGTTTTGTTTTTTATAATCAATCACCTCATCCACACCCAGAGCTTTTACCCAATCTACATTTTTAGTACTCGTTGTGGTATACACATAGGCTCCCTGACTTTTAGCATATTGAATTGCAAATGTGCCAATACCACCGGAACCGGCATGGATTAAAACCTTATCCCCTTTTTTAAATTGTGCTGTTTTGAGGGCTTGTACAGAGGTAAGACCTACCAGGGGTAATCCGGCAGCTTCCTCGAAACTTAGATTCGTTGGTTTTAAGCTTACTACCTCAGCTATTACAGCAACAAATTCGGCAAAGGTTCCCGGTGCATTGGTAGGAACCCGTGAATATACAGCATCCCCAATATTAAATTGAGTTACCCCTTGGCCTTTTTCAACAATTTTACCGGCAACATCAAAACCTGTTCCGGCAGGAAATTCTAGTTTTCGAACACGCTTTAAGGCGCCTTCAACAATTTTATAATCTACAGGATTAATAGCCGCTGCATAAACCTCAATAAGCACCTCATTGGATTTTATTTTCGGATTTTCAACGTCGCTGAATTTTAGATTTTTTTGGATATCACCATACCCTGTAATTTGTAATGCTTTCATATTTTGACTTTGTAGTAAGTTACGGAATTTATTTATTCTTAAGTCGTTAGAGGTAAGCCATTAAGGGTTTTGAATTTCCATTCTAGAGGATTGGTGAGACAAACGATACGCCTGATGATGATCCATGCGTATGACATTAAAAACAAAACCGAACGTTTAAAATTCTTCCGTAGGGTAAAATTGGATGCGTTTGTCTAGTGAAAGGATTTCTGGGAACTTCTCTTTACATATACAGATGCAGTGGTCATTCAAAAAATCTCGTTTCCGCTTTCATCGAACCTCATACGACTTTCAAGTATTCCGGCTTGATTGTAAACCCGAATTTCCTGAATTTTACCATCAGGATAATAAAAAGTTACAGCACCTATAGGCGTGCCATTTTTAAATTCTCCTTTTTCTCTAAGTGTTCCATCAGCGTAAAAATCTTCTTCGATACCATTACAAGGTTCACCACATTTACAATAGCCTATAAATCTTGGTTTCGAGTATGGGTCATGGCATTCCTGAATGCTTTGAATGTGTAAAGTGTCACTATTCGTTCCGGCTTTTAAGTAAATATCTTTTGATACATTATTAAATAAAGCGATAAGCTTATATTTTCCCGGGGCGTCTAGAACTGTTAGCCCTGAGGAATGTGAAGGATTATAGGTTTTGTTTCCCTTTTTTAAATAAAATAACTTACTAGGTTTAATGTTCTTTGCACAGGGGTCTTTTGAGAATAGTTGAAAGGTCACATTTTGGGAATATGCATTGACGGAAATCGCCAATAGCAAAGCTATTAGAGTCTTCATTAGGTGGCTATTAATCTTAGGGTTAGGGCGGAAATTTAGAAATATCCCGCGAAAAGTTGCTAAAATTTTAAAAAATATTAAGGGATTTTTAATTTTTAACCAACAAAATGCCGATGAATGGAAAATTTCTAAAGAATACTCGTACGATTCGCTTCTTCACCATGATAAAATGGGTGGTCATTGCGAACAAAGTGAAGCCATCTTTTAAACTAATGTTGTTATCATGAGATTACTTCGTCGCTCCTCCTCGTAATGACGTTCGCAGATGTCATTCAGAGTGATATGAAATAAAGCAAAGAATCTCACCCAATTTCCCTCCAAAGATTCTTCCTCCGCTAAGCTCCGTCTGAATGACAAATCGAATCGTCATTGGTAGCGAAACATCTATTTTTTTAATTTAAATATTTAGAAATAATGATTTTCTTGATGTTGTTTTCCGCTAAAACAATAACACCTAGGTAAAATAAGTTATCTGTGATATCATCGTCTTTAATATCAAAAACAATTTGATTTTTATTGGGTTTCTCGAGCTTAAAGTTTTTGAGCTTTAAAGCCGTATGATAATATTTTAAGTCAAATAACTCCGTAATACCCATAGCTTTTTTCAACCAAAAATCTGTGTTTTCCAAAGTATTTTGATTTTCAATCATGGTGACTTCAACTACCCAACTGAAATGGACACATCCGACCTTTGAAACACGCAAAGTATCTCCATCCTTTATTTTTTCTGCCAATTTTTTATTTTTATCCCAAACAAAATTAGTTTGATTTAATTGCTGAAGCCATTCCATGGTTAAACCTTTCACATCATAATTAAATACACAATCATCTTCTGTTTGAGAATATGAGGTTAAACTCAAAAAAAGTAAAGCAAAAGGGATTAATACTTTCATTTAAGTCCTATTAACATTTAATAAAATTTTTCATTTTGAAAAGAATCTTCCTCCGCTAAGCTACGTCTGAATGACCATATTACACTTCGTCATTCTCATGGGCTTCCAGATCCTTGGTGAGGTCTAGCTTTCTGAATGTTGGTGAAACCAACCCTGTGGTTACTACCGTGATCAGGGTCATCGTACCGCCAAAAACCACAGCCGTTACCGTGCCCATTAATTTGGCTGTTAGGCCGCTTTCAAAAGCCCCTAACTCATTCGAAGATCCCACGAACATCGAGTTTACAGAAGACACCCGGCCGCGCATATTATCAGGGGTTTTTATTTGCAGGATGGTTTGGCGGATCACCATGGAAACGCCATCTGTCATACCACTAAAGAACAAGGCTAAAAGAGAAACCCAGAAAATCGTGGACAACCCAAAGACAATAATACAAACACCAAACCCGAACACTGCAGCCAATAATTTCATTCCTGCCTTACGGCTAATAGGTATGTAGGCCGTAATAAGCATGGTAATAAATGCGCCTACTGCCGGAGCGGCCCTGAGAACCCCAAAGCCCTCACTACCTACCTTCAAAATGTCTTGAGCGAATATGGGTAAAAGGGCAATCGCGCCTCCAAAAAGTACGGCAATCATATCCAAAGTAATGGCGCCTAAAATAGCTTTGGTTTTAAATACAAAACGAACGCCTTCTTTTAAACTTTCCATAACTGGTTCTCCTATTTTTGGATTCAAAATAGGCTTAGGTTTGATCTGTAGCAAAATGATAAATGATAAAAACACCATCCCAAACACGATACAAAGGGCCCAATGAACTCCAAGCCAACCAATAGCAAATCCGCCAAAAGCAGGACCTAAAACGGCAGACAACTGCCAAGTCGAACTGCTCCAGGTTGCGGCATTAGGATAGATCTTTTTAGGTACAATTAAAGCCAACAACGAAAAAATGGTGGGACCAAAAAATGATCGTAAAAATCCACCAAAAAAGATCAGGCCGTAAATTGAGTACAAAATTTGATTGGTCGACCAATCGCCTACAATCGGTTCCCAAGTAATTAAAAATAATCCAAGGCTAATTAGAGAAAAGAGAGCGATACAAATGGCCAGTAAATTACGTTTTTCCCTTTGGTCAACTATATGGCCGGCAAACAAAGCCATAGAAAGGGCTGGAATAATTTCCATAAGGCCTATAAACCCCAGAGATAAAGGATCTTTTGTTAGACTATACACCTCCCATTCGATCACAATAAATTGCATGGTCCAACCAAAAACCAACACAAAACGTACTAATAAAAAAATTCTAAATTCTTTAAATTTCAGGGCTGCATACGGATCTGTCTTCGCCATATTTATGCTTTTATATCTCTCAGTTTAAGTTGCAAACTCGTTTGACCTTGCCAGGTATTTTCATCAACGGTGTAAACCGCTTTAAATGGCTTTTTATTTGAAATAACTTCTAATTTATTGCCCAGACCAAAACCAATGCCCACCAATTGCGCACGATTTCCTGCTTGAGTCAACGTGACTCTCAAATGACTTTCATCAGAACCCACACAACGACCATATCCAGTATCAATCAAGTCTTCACTCATAAAAACAGGCGTCATATTTGCCGGACCAAAGGGCGCGAATTGTTTTAAAATTCGGTAAAATTTTGGCGTGATAACATCCAACTTTATTTCGGCATCGATCTTGATTTCCGGAGTTAGTAATTTACGATCTATCGTTTTACTTACCTCGTCTTCAAAGGCCTGCTTGAAAGCTTCATAATTATTCGGATCCAAGGTTAATCCTGCCGCATATTTATGACCACCAAACTGCTCAATATGGGCACTACAAGCCTCTAGGGCATTATAAATATCAAACCCCTGCACCGAGCGGGCTGAAGCCGCTAATTTATCACCACTTTTAGTAAACACCAATGTGGGGCGGTAATAGGTTTCTGTGAGCCGGGATGCCACAATCCCAATAACCCCTTTGTGCCAATCTTCCCGATAGACCACAGTGGTTAACCGATCTTGTTCTTTAAATTCTTCGATCTGTGCTAGAGCCTCTTCTGTTATTTGTTTATCCGTATCCCGACGATCCAGATTGTGATTGTTTATATCTTCCGCGTAAGCATTAGCTTTTGCCATATCCGTTTCAGTCAATAAACGAACAGCATCTTCACCATGCTTCATGCGCCCTGCCGCGTTGATCCGGGGTGCTATAATGAATACCACGTCTGTGATGGTTAAAATTTCCTTTTCAACCTGATTTAAGATCGCCTGAATACCAGGCCGTGGTTGCGAATTGATCACCTGCAATCCAAAATATGCCAGCGTCCTATTTTCACCATCAATAGGCACAATATCAGCCCCAATTGCAGTGGCCACCAGATCCAGATAAGACACCAGATCTTCAATAGTTTCACCTTTTTTGGAAGCCAAGGCCTGAATCAATTTAAAGCCAATACCACAGCCACAAAGTTCCTTATACGGATAGTCACAATCCGAACGTTTCGGATCTAAAACAGCCACAGCTTCGGGAAGGATTGATCCGGGTCGGTGATGATCACAGATTATAAAATCGATTCCTAATCCCTTGGCATAACTCACTTTGTCCACGGCTTTTACACCACAATCTAAAGCTACTATCAAGGAAAAATCATTCTCTGAGGCAAAATCGATTCCCTGATAAGAAACACCATAACCTTCTGCATACCGGTCTGGAATATAGGTGTATACTTGAGTCGTTCGGGTTCTTAAGTATTGGGAGAGCAACGAAACGGCTGTAGTACCATCGACGTCATAATCCCCATAAACTAAAATATTTTCATTCGCGGCTATAGCTTTTTCAATTCGGGCTACAGCGTTATCCATATCGCGCATTAAAAAAGGATCATGCAGATCTTCGAGCTGAGGTCTGAAAAAACGCTTGGCATCAGTATAATTTGTAATACCACGTTGCAACAATAAAGACGCTAGTACGGGATCGATATCCAGCTCCTTTTGCAAGGCTTTTATGTGTTCAGTTTTAGGTTTAGGTTTGAGGGTCCAACGCATAGTATTTTCAAAAATATCATTTCAATGATTCGTTGTGATGAAAATGAGTTTCGATGGTCATTTTAGCAAACTGACGAAACATTTCCATAACCCCACAATATTTTTCAACCGATAAATCGACCGTCTTTTGCAGTTTCTTTTCATTGAGTTCAGAGCCATAAAAGTGGAAGCTCATCGTTACCGCATCGTAATATTTCGGATGCTCTTCGGTAAGGTTAGCTTCAATGTCGATCTTAAAATCTTCCACCGGTAGCTTCATTTTTTTTATTAAGGAAGCAACATCTAAACCTGAGCATCCCGCAAGTCCGGATAACATTAAAGCCTTGGGACGATACCCGGCGCTTTCTCCGCCCATTTCCGGACCGGCATCAATAATAACATTATGACCGGAAGGGTTTGTACTTTCAAACTTCATGTTCCCTAACCAGGTTGTAGTGATATGATTCGTCATAGCGAGTTCAATTATTTTTTGTTTCTTGTAGTACCAAAAATACTATTAAATACGCAAATTATGCCCTTAGTTACTCCTTTATCTGCTGATCACGATTTAGAAACTAAAGAACTGGCGGCGTTCTTCAACGAGACGCTAGGTTTTTGTCCTAATTCGGTGCTTACTATGCAGCGCCGACCGGCTATTAGCAAAGCATTTATTAACTTAAATAAAGCTGTTATGGCCAATGAAGGACGCGTAACTTCTGCCTTGAAACGTATGATTGCATGGGTTTCCAGTAATGCTACCGGATGTCGCTATTGTCAGGCGCATGCCATTCGTGCTGCAGAGCGGTATGGTGCCGAACAAGAACAACTGGATAATATTTGGGAGTACCGGACGCATCCTGCATTTAATGAGCCTGAACGTGCGGCTTTGGATTTTAGTTTGGCTGCTTCACAAGTGCCGAATGCCGTTGATGAAGACCTAAAAAAAAGACTACATAACTATTGGGATGAAGGAGAAATTGTTGAAATGCTCGGGGTAATTTCCTTGTTTGGTTATTTAAACCGATGGAACGATTCTATGGGGACCTCCATTGAAAATGGAGCTGTGGAAAGTGGTGAGAAATATTTAGGTAAACACGGTTGGAACACCGGTAAACATAAATAAAATTTAAATATCATGCCCTTAAAAATTTCAAATCTCCTAGTTATCATATGGCTGACTTTAAGTGTTTTTTCATGTAAAAAAGCTGAGGAATCTTCTGATGAAGATTTTAAGTTAATACCTCGTAATTCGTATTATACCGATAATTTTAATGGCATCGGGGTTTACCGTGATTCCAAATCCCATGAACTCATGGATGGATACTACGTTGTAGGTGATAAGTTTCAAAAATGGGAAGAATTTGAAGTCAAAAAAGGCATCTTAAACGGTGATTATTTGGTTTTTCATTCCAATGGAGAAATTTTTTCCATCGGAGAATACAAGGATGGAAAACTTCATGGAAAAAAGAAAACATATTACTTGAATGGCACATTAAAAACGGAAGCCTCCTATGCCTACGGCAAACTTTATGGTACGAAAATAACCTATACAGAAAATGGTTCTGTTCAAACGGAATCTAAAGTAAAAGATGAGGAAGTTGTAGAGTCGTTGACTTATGATGCAATAGGTGAAATTCAATCGCAAATGTTCATAAAAAATGGACGCAAAATCACGCAACAAGTCAAAGCAGGCAAGGTATATATGGAATTGATCTCGTCAACCTATGATAACTTTGAGGCAGTGAAATTTTACAATGAAGATGGAAGTTTAAAAGCTTTTGTGCGTATGTTTGAGGATGGAGAAACCTCTTATTTGATCGAATTAGATGACAACGAAAACGAAATTAATCGCATCGATATGAAGGCCAACCCCATGGAAGCCCAAAAATTTATGCAATCTTTACAAACCTTTGCCGAGTTGGAAGCTCCCAAAATTTAATTCACCACAACTGATGCACGCTTTCTTTGATGAAATTATCATAGATCGCGTTCACCTTATTAATTTCTTCTATCGTTAGCGGTTTTGCTTCAAGGGTTTTTAAATTTGAAATAACCTGAGATTCGCTCGACGCTCCGGGAATAACACAACTAACCTCCTTAAAGCTAAGGATCCATTGTAAGGCTTTATGAACAAGGTTTTCATTCGGACCAAAAATATCTTTTAGGGCAGCTACAGCGTCGAGGCCCAAATCATAATCGATCCCTGAGAAGGTTTCTCCTTTATCGAAGGCGGCACCATCCCGATTAAAATTACGGTGATCGTCCTTGTCAAATGTGGTCGATTTTGTAAACTTTCCGGTAAGCAGTCCGCTCGCCAGAGGTACTCTGGCAATAACGCCCACATTATTCTTTTTCGCTTCTTGAAAGAACAACTCCGAAGGACGCTGACGGAACATATTAAAAATGATCTGCACAGTACTCACACCGGGGTATTGAATAGCCTTTAGAGCCTCCTCAACCAACTCGACACTCACGCCATAATTTCTGATTTTGCCCTCATTCTTGAGCGTATCAAAAAGTTCGAAAATTTCCGGACGATAATACACTTCTGTTGGCGGACAATGCAATTGAATTAAATCAATACGATCTACACCTAAATTTTTCAAACTGTCTTCAACAAACTTCCGTAGTGCCTTTTTGGTGTAAGCCGTATTGGTATGAGGGTTTAATTGACGCCCACATTTCGTAGCAATATAAACCTCTTCAGAACGCGATCGTACGACCTTTCCAACGGTTTGCTCACTCAGGCCTTCGCTGTAAACATCAGCCGTATCGATAAAATTCACGCCCTTATCAATGGCAGTATTAATAATCCGTTCGGCCTTTTTCTCATCAAACGGACTACCCCATTTTCCTCCAACTTGCCAGGTTCCTAAACTGATCTCAGATATTTCCAGTCCTGTTTTTCCTAAAGTTCTGTAATTCATTGTCATTTTTATTTTTTTCCACCTACCACAATCACGATTTCACCCTTGGGTGGTTTTTGGGTATAATGTTCTAAAACTGATTTCGCAGTGCCTCGCACGGTTTCTTCATAGAGCTTTGTTAACTCCCGTGACACCGAAACTGGTCGGTCGTCGCCAAAATACTCACAAAAATGACCCAAGCTTTTTACAAGTTTATGGGGACTTTCATAAAAGATCATCGTCCGGGTTTCCTCTGCTAAAAAGCTTAGTCGTGTTTGGCGTCCCTTTTTCACAGGTAGAAAACCTTCAAAAACAAACTTATCGTTGGGGAAACCGGAATTCACTAAAGCCGGAACAAAGGCTGTGGCTCCGGGTAAACATTCAATCTCTATATCATTTTCAATACAAGCTCTGGAAAGCAAAAATCCGGGATCAGAAATGGCAGGTGTGCCCGCATCACTAATAAGCGCTATAGTTGCTCCTCTTTTTAATTTTTGAACGATGCCCTCAACCGTTTTATGCTCATTATGCATATGATGCGAGTGCATGGGTGTATTGATCTCAAAATGTTTCAAAAGTTTGCCTGAAGTTCGCGTATCTTCAGCAAGAATAAGATCAACATCCTTTAAAACCTCCAAAGCCCTTAGGGTGATATCCTTCAAATTTCCAATGGGTGTGGGAACTAGGTAAAGTTTGCTCATTTATTCAAACTTACTTTCAATAATTTCAATAAATCGGGCTTCCAGTTCTTCCTGCCCATCCCAATTGTTGTAGTCGGGTTTAACCATGTCTTCAATAAAGGTCATCGCTTCATCCCGATTCGCTGATGTGTTCAATTGGGAGATCACACGGTCGTAATCCGTTTGACTCCCATTAAATAAATGTTTTATAAATGCAATTTTATCATTAAGGCCGATATTAAAACGTCCTTTATTGATCTTGTCATTCAACGATTTCTTTTCATTTCCCTTTCGACTCTCCTGATCTGCCGGTTCAAATTCGGGCATTTTTTCAAATCCAGAGGTAAGATCATCCAAATGATGTACTTTTTTTTCCTTCTCTTTTATAGGTTCCTGAAATACCGGACTGCGCCCCTCATCATCACTTGGCATATGTTTAAGCATGTTTTTTATCTTCACCATATTAGTTTCGGTTATGTTATCTTCAGTCACCTCATCCAGATTCACATAAATGCGATCTTCAACTTCAATATTATCGCTCACCTTATTATTGAACGCTGTTCCTAACATGCTAAAAAACGAGGATTCTCCTCCGATCTTAGACAGGTCTCCTTCAAAATTTTCATGCCCAAATTTAAGTACTGAAAGGATCTCATAAAGTGCCTGAACTTCAGCATGCATTTTAATAACATCCTCCTTCCCTTCCAATTTCAAAATTCTGTGGGCAATATTGATTAAATCCGATTCAAGCTTCTTCTTCATGGTATATTATTTTGAAATTAATGCGCAATAGGCTTTTGTTTTTTACTAAATTTACGCTTCCTTTATACAAACGATTAATTGCTACAACTTAGTGTTAAAATTACGAAATGTTTCTCGAAAATACCGTAAATCATAAAGAACAATTTGGATGGATTGAGGTCATTTGCGGCTCGATGTTTTCTGGTAAGACCGAAGAATTAATCCGGCGCTTGAAACGCGCGCAGTTTGCCCGACAAAAAGTTGAGATTTTTAAGCCCACTTTGGATGTGCGGTATGATGAGGATATGGTGGTGTCTCATGATGCTAATGAAATTCGATCAACACCGGTGCCTGCGGCTGCCAACATTCCGATTTTAGCGGATGGTTGTGATGTGGTAGGTATTGACGAGGCACAGTTTTTTGATGATGAAATCGTACGCGTTTGTAATGATCTGGCCAATAAAGGTGTTCGGGTAATCGTGGCCGGACTCGATATGGATTTTAAAGGCAATCCGTTTGGGCCCATGCCTAGCCTTATGGCTACTGCCGAATATGTAACCAAGGTCCATGCTGTTTGCACCCGTACCGGAAATTTAGCTCAGTACAGTTATCGCAAAGCGAAAAGTGACAATTTGGTATTACTTGGTGAGGTTGATGAATACGAACCTTTAAGTCGTGCAGCTTTCTTTAAGGCGATGCTCCGTGATAAGGTGCGTCAGATCAAGGTTAACGATGCTGAAGAAATCACCTCAAAAAAGGAAACAACGCCTAAACCCAAAGATTCCAATGCCTGAAGCACAAGAAACAGTGCTTGAAATTAATTTGAAGGCGCTACGGGAAAACTTTCACTATTTAAAATCACAAATAGATTCCGGAGTTAAATTTTTAGCTGTGGTAAAGGCATTTGCCTACGGCAGTGATTCTACAGCAATTGCCTTAGAACTACAAGACGCTGGTGTCGATTATTTTGCAGTAGCCTATGTTAGCGAAGGTGTTTTACTGCGTGATGCCGGGGTTAAAAAACCTATTTTGGTACTTCACCCACAGGTGGCGAACTTAAAAAAACTTATAGATTATTGCCTTGAGCCTAGCCTGTATAACACCAAAATTTTAAATGCATTTTTGGAGGTCGCTTCGACCGAAAGGCAAATAGATTATCCCGTGCATATTAAATTCAATACCGGCTTAAATCGTTTGGGTTTCGTTGAAAAGGACATCCCTACTATCGGATCAAAAATTATCAAATCAAAAGTCTTAAAAATAAAATCGCTCTTTTCGCATTTAGCGGCTAGTGAAGATCTGAACGAACGCGCGTTTACGTTACAACAGATCGAATCCTTTAAGCATTTAGCAAAGCTGCTAAGTGATGAATTAGGGTACCAACCCATGCTTCATATGAGCAATACCTCAGGAATTTTAAACTATCCTGAAGCACATTTTGATATGGTTCGTAGTGGTATCGGGCTTTACGGATTTGGGAATTCCGTAAAAGAAAACAAGCATTTTAAACCTGTAGCATCGCTCAAAACCGTAATTTCTCAAATTCACACCATCAAAAAAGGCGATTCCGTAGGGTACAATCGTGCTTTTGTGAGTGACTCAGACCAGCGAACCGCAACGCTACCCATTGGGCATGCCGATGGTATTGGTCGTCAATATGGACAAGGCAAAGGCTATGTTATTATAAACGGAAAGCGAGCCCCAATCGTAGGCAATGTTTGTATGGATATGATCATGGTAAATATTACTGATATTGATTGCAAGGAAGGTGATGAGGTCATCGTATTTAATGCCAGTAATACTGCTGAAGACTTAGCCAGAACAGCAAAAACCATTTCATACGAAATAATTACCGCTATATCCCAGCGTGTGAAACGCATTTTTTTACGATAGGATAAAACCTACCAACTTTTTTAGTATTTTTAGAGCATCACTAACTATTAATCAAAAATTATGCTTAAAGAGTTTAAAGAATTCGCAATGAAAGGCAACCTTGTCGACATTGCAGTTGGTTTCGTTATGGGTGCTGCTTTCAAGCAAGTAGTAACCTCCTTCACCGGTGGTATTGTTTCACCACTTATCGGATTAATGTTTAAAGCCGATTTCAAGGATATCAAATGGGTTATTCAAGAAGGTGTTGCTAATGCCGATGGTGTTATGGAAGGCGAAGTTGCTATCCTAATCGGAGAGTTTGCAACCTACTTAATCGATTTTATTATTGTTGCATTCGTCATGTTTATGGTGGTAAAAGGAGTCAATAGAATGAAGAAGAAAGAAGAGCCCGCTCCGGCAGCTCCGGCAGGTCCAACACAAGAAGAGCTTTTGGCTGAAATTAGAGACTTGCTTAAAAAATAACTTATTGTTAAATAAATAACATCGTGTTATTTGTTGTTAAAAAGACCTCATTTCCAGGAATTGAGGTCTTTTTTTACAGTCTAAATTGGAATTAATAATTAGTTTTGCCGCAAGAAATCCTATTTAAAAACAATAAACATAAACATATGAAAGTAGCTGTTGTTGGCGCCACAGGTATGGTTGGCGAAGTGATGCTAAAAGTTTTAGAAGAAAGAAATTTTCCGGTAACGGAATTATTATTAGTGGCTTCAGAACGTTCTGTTGGCAAGGCCCTTAATTTTAAAGGTAAAGCACATACCGTGATCGGTCTGGCTGATGCTGTGGCTGCAAAACCGGACATTGCTATTTTTTCAGCCGGAGGAAGCACCTCTTTAGAATGGGCTCCTAAATTTGCGGAAGCTGGAACTACAGTGATAGACAATTCATCTGCCTGGCGCATGGATCCCACTAAAAAGTTAGTCGTGCCGGAAATTAATGCCGGAGAACTTACGAAAGAGGACAAAATAATAGCGAACCCGAACTGCTCCACCATTCAAATGGTCATGGCTTTAGCGCCTTTACATAAGGCTTTTAAAATGAAACGCGTTATCGTGTCTACCTATCAATCTGTTTCAGGAACTGGTGTGAAAGCAGTACAACAGTTAGAGAATGAAATTGCCGGTGTGGAAGGTGAAATGGCTTATCCTTACCCAATTGGTCGAAACGCTTTACCGCATTGCGATGTGTTTGAAGCGAATGGCTATACCAAAGAAGAAATGAAGTTGGCCCGCGAACCACAAAAAATATTTAACGACAATTCTTTCTCGGTTTCCGCAACAGCGGTTCGAATTCCAACTGCAGGTGGCCACTCAGAATCTGTAAATGTAGAATTTGAAAATGATTTTGAGTTGAATGCCGTTCGAAAAATGTTACACGAAACTCCCGGTGTGGTTGTTCAGGACAACCCGGATACCAATACCTATCCGATGCCAATTTATGCGCACGATAAAGATGATGTATTTGTAGGTCGAATTCGTCGAGACGAAACGCAACCCAACACGTTGAACATGTGGATCGTTGCCGATAATTTACGAAAAGGCGCCGCTACTAATGCCATTCAAATTGCCGAATATTTAGTTGAAAATAGTCTAGTTTAGTCCTTTTAAGATAGGCTAACTTCAAAAAGCTCTTATGTTTTAAATAAGAGCTTTTTTGCTTATTTTTACAAAAAAAAGATTAATAGCTATGAAAAAACTAATTCTGCTACTGGCAGTAGCGGCTTTGGCTTCATGTAAATCAAATTATTCCAAAACAGATACCATTACTTTGAATTACCCTAAGACGAAGACCGTTGATACCGTTGACACCTATTTTGGCGAACAGGTAAAAGACCCTTACCGATGGTTGGAAGACGACCGAAGCCCTGAAACCGAAGCCTGGGTTAAAAAACAAAACAAGGTAACTTTTGATTACTTGAACCAGCTTCCGATAAGAAGTAAACTGGAAAACCGTTTATCGGAAATCTGGAACTACGAAAAAATTAGTGCACCATTCATAGAAGGTGACTATACCTATTTTTACAAGAACTCAGGTTTACAAAATCAAAGTGTGCTATATCGGAAAAAAGGAGATGGCGATGCCGAAGTATTTTTAGATCCCAACACGTTTTCCGAGGATGGGACGATATCTCTGGGTAACCTAAGTTTTTCAAAAAACGGAAAAATTCTGGCGTATTCCATTTCTGAAGGTGGGAGCGATTGGCGCAAAGTTATGATCATGGATGTTGAAAGCAGATCCATTGTTGGAGACACCCTAAAGGACATTAAGTTTAGTACCCTGTCCTGGTATAAGAATGAGGGGTTTTATTATTCCAGTTACGATAAACCTAAAGGTAGTGAGCTATCGGCAAAAACCGATCAACACAAAGTATATTACCATAAATTAGGAACATCACAAAAAGACGATCAATTAATCTATGGTGGTACTCCAGAGGAAAAACACCGTTACATCTACGGCACAGTTACTGAGGACGATCGCTATTTAATATTGAATCCAAGAACATCGACCTCCGGTAACAAACTTTATATTAAAGATCTGAGTGTCCCTGATAGCGAGTTTGTAACCATTTTAGATGATACTAATAGCTCAACAACAGTCCTCGACAACGTAGGGAGTACATTATATCTGGTAACAAATTTAAACGCACCAAACAAACGCGTGGTAACCGTTGATGCTAGTAACCCAACGCCCGATCAATGGGTAGATCTTATTCCGGAAACCGAAAACGTTTTGAACGCGCGCACTTGCGGAGGCTATATCATGGCGAGTTACATGATCGATGCTTTAAGTACCGTTAAACAATACGACTACGACGGGAATTTTATTCGTGATGTGGAACTTCCCGGTCTTGGTTCGACCTCTGGTTTTGGAGGAAAGAAAGAAGAAAAACTCGATTATTTCTCATTTACCAATTATTATACCCCTGGTAGTATTTACAGTTATAATGTAGAAACGGGAGAAACAAAATTGTACAATAAGCCAAATATCGATTTTGATTCGAGCCAATACGAAAGTAAACAGGTATTTTATGACTCAAAAGACGGGACCAAAGTTCCTATGATCATCACCTACAAAAAAGGCTTAAAGCTTCATGGTAAAAACCCAACCATATTGTATGGTTATGGCGGATTTAATGTAAGCCTTACACCTTCTTTCAACATTGTAAATGCTGTTTGGATGGAGTTAGGTGGCGTGTACGCTGTACCAAACCTACGAGGTGGCGGAGAATATGGTCGTGCCTGGCATGATGCCGGAACTAAAATGCAGAAGCAAAATGTATTCGACGATTTTATCGCTGCCGGCGAATATTTAAAAACTTATAACTATACAGATACCCAACATTTGGCGCTTCGCGGGGGCTCTAATGGTGGCTTATTGGTAGGTGCCGTAATGAACCAACGTCCGGATCTGGCTCAGGTGGCTTTACCAGCTGTGGGTGTTATGGATATGTTGCGTTACAACAAATTTACAGCAGGCGCGGGTTGGGCTTATGATTATGGTACTGCTGAGGACAGTAAAGAAATGTTTGAATATTTAAAAGCATACTCTCCGGTACATAATGTAAAATCCGGTGTGGACTATCCTGCAACTTTAGTGACCACGGGGGATCACGATGATCGTGTAGTTCCCGCACACAGTTTTAAATTTGCCGCTGAATTACAAAGCAAACAAACCGGTAGTAATCCGGTGTTGATTAGAATAGAAACGGATGCCGGTCATGGTGCCGGAACACCAGTAAACAAAAGAATCGCGTTGTACGCCGATATGTTCAGTTTTACTTTATATAACATGGGTTACAGTACACTTCCTGATAATGCTGAGACCTTATAAGGTTATTTCAATTCGAATACTAAAAATCTGCTCCTTTTGGGCAGATTTTTTTTATATTAAGCACAACATAAAAACAGGATGCTACAAGTAAAAAATCTGACCTTTTCTTACGATACAGCTCCGGTACTCAAAAACCTGAGTTTTGACGTAGCGGCAGGGAACCACTTTGCCATAATTGGTGAAAGTGGCTCGGGGAAAAGTACCTTATTAAAACTCCTTTATGGCACCTACGACCTCAATGAAGGTCAGATATTTTGGAAGGATCAGGAGGTTTTGGGTCCTAAATTTAACCTGATTATCGGACCTGAATTTATGAAATATGTAGCTCAGGAATTTGATCTGATGCCTTTCACCTCTGTGGCTGAAAATATTGGTGAATATTTATCCAACTTTTTTCCTGAAAAGAAAAAGGAGCGCACCCAAGAATTACTAAATGTAGTTGAGTTGGAAGCCTTTGCCGATACTAAAGTAAAGTTGCTTAGCGGTGGTCAGAAACAGCGGGTAGCCATTGCTCGCGCCATTGCAAAACAACCTGAAATTTTATTACTGGATGAACCCTTTAGCCACATTGATAACTTTAAAAAGCAGAGTCTGAGGCGCAACTTATTTGCGTATCTCAAAGAAAAGAACATCACCTGCATTGTGGCAACCCATGATAAAGAAGATGTTATGGCCTTCTCCGATGATATGATCGTGATTCATGACCATAAGATCATGGCTCAAGGCACTCCAAAAGCACTTTACCAGAATCCTGAGAACAAACTTATCGCAGCCTTTTTCAACGAATTTAATCTCATCGATGGACAACTGATATATGCACATCAATTACAGGTTGTTCCAAAATCTAAATTAAAAGTGACGGTTAATAAAAGTTATTATAAGGGTCCGTTTTATTTAATAGAAGGACTTGCCGGTCAGGATAAAGTTTTTTTTGAGCACAAAAGGGCTCTGGAAAAAGGCACTGAAGTATGTCTGGAAAAAGTGATTTGAATTTAAAGAATTCGCGTAATCGTAAAATTTTGTTCTCGAAACTGAACCGTGTCATGCACTTCTTTTGAAAGCAATACCTGAGCAATAGGTGTTCCCGGTGAAATAGCATAAAAAGCCGTGTGGTCTACTTTAAGAACGCCTGCGCTGATCGCAATAAAATAATTGGCCTGCGATGTAAACACCACGCTCCCCACACCAACTTTATCCAAGCTTTTATAGGCTTTTAATTTCGACAGTTGAGAGCGCATATTTTCAATTTCCGCCAGTTGATTTCCGGCTTTTTCACGTTCCAACTGCAACATAGCACGACCGGTTTCATGTTTATCACCCGCCGAACTTTTGGTTTCAGAGCTTAGAGCTTCCTGGATATCATCGATGTGCTTTTGAATGGTTTGAAGGCGTTCCTCAATGTAGGCTTCACAGTGTTGAAATAAGGTGTCACGAATAGTCATCAGATACTAGTTTTGAGTTACCAGATCGGCAAGTTCTTTTCCCACTAAACTACCAATAGCCACACCCATTCCGCCAAGCCGTACGCCACAAAATACGTGTTCAGACAAGGGTTTCACGATAGCTTCTTTCTTAGACCCTACACCCATTATGCCGCTCCAACGGTGATCGATCTCAAAATCGGTTTGTGGTAAAATGGTTGTTCTTAAAAGGTGTTCGAGTTCGTTTTGGATACGTTTTGTTTGTGCTAACTCCGTTGTTTCCTCACCTTTAAAATCAAGATTACGACCACCTCCGAACAAAATGCGATCATCAATATTTCTGAAATAATAAAAGCCTTTATCGAGATGAAAAGTGCCTTTAATATGCAGGTCTTTAATGGGTTTCGTGATGAGTACCTGAGCACGTGCAGGCTTCACGTTTTCACTCAATAATTGCGATGCAAAACCATTTGTTGCAATACACAATTTTGAGGTTTTAAAATTAAATTCATTTGTTTTTATATGAACACCGGTAGCATCTTCGGAAAAGTCTTCAACCTTACAATTGTTTAATATTTTAATGCCTGCGCTTTGTGCTTTTCGCAAAAGGGCTTCCATCATATTTCCTGTGTGGATCTGACCTTCAAAAGGATTATAAATAAGATTTTCCTGAATGTGATTGAAGTTAAAGCCATTCGGTTTTACATGAAATACCTGATCCTTTAAGACCGAATGAAGTATCTTGTTGATGGTATCGCGCTGCGCTAAACAAGTTTCGTAAAGTTCGGTGTCTGCTTTGGTAAATAATTCGTAGCCGCCATGTTGTTGATATCCAATAACTGTATCGCCTAAATTTTTACGCAACAGTTGTAATCCGTCTAAACGCTTTTGAACGAGCTGCATCACTTCCTGTTCGGTGTGGGTTTTGAGGTCTTCGATGATCTCACTTAAACTCCCAAAACAGGCGAAGCCGGCATTTTTGGTACTCGCGCCTTGGGGTAGCATCCCCTTTTCGAGTACCAGAATATTGGCCCTAGGTTGTTTTTGTTTAAGTTGCAGTGCGCAATTTAAGCCAACGATGCCACTACCAATAATGGTAACATCAATGTTTTGCAGCCAGGTTTGTATTTCCCAATAGGATAAATTCATGGCACTAAAATACTCTTTTCTTTTGATTGTTTGGAGGACTTATCATTGCAGGAAGGACGGGTTGAAACGTCATTACGAGGAGCGCAGCGACGTGGTAATCTTATGAATAATATTCCTGCTATCATTCAGACGGAGCTCAGCGGAGGAAGAATCTTATTTAAATTGATCCTTTGAGATTCTTCGCTTCATTTCATGTCGCTCTGAATGACATAAAAGAAACATGGCAAAGAAGCCCGCGTTAGGGATGGTAGTGGAAAGCCCACAGCGAGGTACGAACGAGGACTTGTAACGGATAGCCCGACCCTGACGCAGTAGGGGTAACGCCAAAAAAAAACTCCGAAATTAACTTCCGGAGTTTCTAGTTTATTAATCTTCGTCGACCTCTATTTTTTTCATTTTGAAGTCTTCCATGAACTTCGTGGTGTAATTACCCGCCAGATAATCTGGATGATCCATAAGCTGACGATGGAACGGGATCGTGGTTTTGATACCTTCGATTACAAACTCGTCCAGAGCACGTTTCATTTTATTTATGGCTTCCTCACGGGTTTGTGCCGTGGTGATAAGCTTAGCGATCATTGAATCGTAATTTGGCGGAATGGTATAGCCGGCATATACATGAGTGTCTAGACGCACACCGTGGCCACCCGGCGCATGAAGCGTGGTGATTCTACCCGGTGATGGACGGAAATCGTTATATGGATCTTCGGCATTGATTCGGCATTCGATAGAGTGTAATTTAGGCATGTAATTTTTACCTGAAATAGGCACACCCGCCGCTACCAATATTTGCTCACGGATAAGATCGAAATCTATAACCTGTTCGGTGATCGGGTGCTCAACCTGAATACGGGTGTTCATTTCCATAAAGTAGAAATTTCGATGTTTATCTACTAAAAACTCTATGGTTCCGGCACCTTCGTAATTAATATATTCTGCAGCTTTAACGGCTGCATCACCCATTTTTTTACGCAATTTATCCGTCATGAACGGCGATGGCGTTTCTTCGGTTAACTTTTGATGACGACGCTGGATGGAGCAGTCACGCTCTGATAAATGACAGGCCTTCCCTCGGGAGTCGCCTACGATCTGTATTTCGATATGACGGGGCTCTTCGATGAGCTTTTCCATATACATATCGTCGTTACCAAAGGCTGCTTTACTTTCTTGTCGTGCTGATTCCCAGGCGGCTTTCAGATTTTCTTCTTTCCAAACGGCACGCATTCCTTTACCACCACCACCGGCAGAGGCTTTTAACATCACCGGATATCCGGTTTCCTTGGCGATTTTTTTACATTGTTCGTAAGTCTCGATAACACCGTCACTTCCGGGAAC
This sequence comes from Gaetbulibacter sp. M240, assembly GCF_043876815.1. NCBI lineage: Bacteria > Pseudomonadati > Bacteroidota > Flavobacteriia > Flavobacteriales > Flavobacteriaceae > Gaetbulibacter > Gaetbulibacter sp. M240. The sequence continues at coordinate 245,506 of NZ_JBAWKA010000005.1, read as the reverse complement.
ACAAGGTACGCCAGCGGCTTTCATAGTGGCTTTTGCATTGGCCTTATCACCCATGCGTTCGATCATTTCTGGTGAAGCTCCGATAAATTTTATCCCGTGTTCTCCACAGATCTTTGAAAACTTAGCGTTTTCTGATAAAAATCCGTAACCGGGATGAATGGCATCTGCATTAGTGATTTCGGCTGCGGCTATAATATTGGACATCTTTAAGTAAGACTCGCTACTTGGTCCGGGGCCGATACAAACGGCTTCATCGGCAAACTTTACGTGCAAACTTTCAGCATCTACAGTAGAATAAACCGCCACGGTTTTAATGCCCATTTCTTTACAGGTTCTGATAACACGTAGTGCTATTTCACCTCTGTTGGCTATTAATATTTTTTTAAACATAACTGGTGTTTTAAAAATTCAAATTCCAAGCTCCAAATTCCACGATAGGATTCTGAGATTTGTGTTTTGGAATTTTTAAATGTTATGACGGGTCAACCAAAAATAAGGGTTGATCAAATTCTACCGGTGAAGAATCTTCAACAAGGATCTTAACGACCTTACCTGATACTTCAGATTCGATTTCGTTAAATAATTTCATGGCTTCGATAATACAAAGCACATCACCTTCGGCGATGGTCTGGCCAACCTCAACAAACAACGGTTTGTCTGGTGAAGGTTTTCTATAGAAAGTTCCAATAATTGGGGATTTTATGGTAATGTATTTTGAGTCATCGTCTTTACCCCCCTTAGCTGCGTCTGCGGCTGGCGCGGCTGCAGGCTCTGGTGCTGCGGCCGGTTGTGGTGCTGCCATTTGAGGCATTTGAGGTACCTGAGCGGCGCTTGGTACTTGATGAACAATAGTTGTTTCAGAGTCTGAACCGGTTTTTATGGTGATCTTTATATCATCCATTTCTAATTTAACCTCACTTGCACCCGACTTGGCTACAAATTTTATTAAATTTTGAATTTCCTTAATATCCATAATTATACGCGTTAGTTTTCTTGGTTAGCTATTTGAATTATATGCCCATTTTAGGTAAATGGCTCCCCAATTAAATCCGCCGCCAAAAGCAGCAAAGATCAAATTGTCTCCTTTTTTTAATTGTGATTCGTAATCGTTTAATAATAACGGTAAAGTGGCCGATGTCGTATTTCCATACTTGTGAATATTCATCATCACTTTTTCCTCTTCCAGATCGATCCGTTGTGCCGTGGCATCAATAATACGTTTATTCGCTTGATGAGCCACCAACCAATCGACAGAATCCTTGGTTAAATGATTACGCTCTAATACTTTTACCGTAGCATCAGCCATATTGAATACGGCGTTTTTGAATACGGTTCGTCCTTCCTGGAACGCATATTGTTTTCCCGATTCCATGGCTTCAGCCGTGATCGGGTATGAAGATCCACCATAAGTGGCTTGTAAAAATTCGCGCCCTGAGCCGTCGCTGCGCAAGTATTCGTCTTGTAAGCCAAAACCTTTTTCATTGGGCTCAAATAATACAGCACCGGCGCCATCACCAAAAATGATACAGGTTGCCCGATCTTTATAATTGATCATTGACGACATTTTATCGGCACCAATAAGTAATACGTTTTTGTAGCGGCCCGATTCAATATATTTAGCGGCAACGGACATGCCGTATAAAAAACTGGAACAGGCGGCATCGAGATCAAATGAAAAGGCATTGCTTGCTCCTATATGAAATGCGGTGTAAGCGGCCGTTGAAGCGGCTTTCATATCTGGTGTAGCTGTAGCAACAATAACCAACTCTATGGTTTTAGGGTCGATTCCTTTTTTATCGATAAGGTCTTGGGCGGCTTTGATGGCTAAGTAAGAACTTCCTTTGCCTTCATCTTTAAGAATGCGGCGCTCTTTGATACCGGTTCGGGTGGTAATCCACTCGTCGTTCGTATCAACCAAAGTCTCTAGAATCTGATTGGTTAACACGTATTCCGGCACATAGGCACCTACAGCTGTAATGGCTGCTGAGATTTTACTCATAATTTATAGTTAAATAGACTAAAAATCATTAGAATTTGACCAAAAACGATCAAATTCTGCGGAAAACTACTAATTTTTCGCCTAAAATTATACAAATTTAATGTTTTTATAGCGATTTAAAATTAGTTCATAAAAAAAACGCCCAACAAAAGTGAGCGCTTTATTTTATGCGTGTAGCTTTTAGGCCACGTTTTCAATCTCTTCAGAGTTGTCAATCAATACTTGACCTCTGTAGTATAACTTTCCTTCGTGCCAGTGCGCTCTGTGATACAAATGTGCTTCTCCTGTAGTTGGACATGTCGCAATCTGTGGCGCAGTTGCTTTGTAGTGTGTTCTTCTTTTATCTCTTCTTGTTTTAGAGATTTTTCTTTTAGGATGTGCCATGTTATATTATTTATCCGTTAATAATTTCTTTAAAGTATTCCATCGGGGATCAATATCCTCCGAATCTTTGTCTTTATCGTCCTTTTCTTTTGGACTTAACTCTTCGAGTTTTTTTAATATTTCTGAATCTAATGTACCATCTTCAATACCGGGATGCATGCGCTTGGCAGGAACCCCTAAAACAGCAGTTTCATAAATATATTGTTGAACGTTGACTTCAAAAGTACCGTGTGGCACCATTAAAATATCAACATAATCATCGTTGTACTCATCACCAAACTTCACTACCAGATCAAATGTGTTTGAAATGGGCTGATCGTAAGGTTCATTGGTACTGTCACAATTTACGTTTACCACTCCCGAAATATCAAAATGCAACTCTAAATGGGCACTTTTTTTATCAAGTGTTAGCGCTACTTTTAATTGGGCGTTATTAAAATCATCAAATTCAAAATACTCAAAGAACGTATTGTCTATCTCATATTCAAAGTGATGCTTTCCAATTTTTAATCCCACAAACGGAATGGTGTACATTTTCAGTGGCTTCATTCTCGCATCTATTTTGAGCCTGCAAATATATAAATTTTTATTTACGCTGCCTTAGGAATAAACATTTTTTTGTTTATCCTTTTTTTGACTGTTTTTTTAAAGGGTTTGCCGTTAACTCAGCGTATTCATTTCGATTTTTAAAAATCTGAATTCCTGCAAATAAGGCCTCCTTAAAGGAGTTGTTATCCGCCTGTCCTTTTCCGGCAATCTCAAAGGCGGTTCCGTGATCAGGCGATGTTCTTACGCGGGATAATCCTGCTGTGTAATTTACACCCTGACCAAAGGACAAGGTTTTAAATGGGATCAAACCCTGGTCGTGAAACGAAGCGATGATCGCATCAAAGTTCTTATAGTTATTCGAGCCGAAAAAACTATCTGCCGCATAAGGACCAAACACCAGTTTTCCGGATTCTTTTATTTTTTGAAGGGTTGGTCGCAAGGTATCGTCATCTTCCGTTCCAATAACACCACTATCCCCTGTATGCGGATTAATACCTAACACCGCTATTTTAGGTTTGCGAATACCAAAATCCTTTTGTAATGAGGTATACACCGTGTCAATTTTATTTTGTATCAACTCCGGCGTAATGGCTTTCGACACATCTTTAACAGCAACGTGATCGGTTAACAAACCAACACGCAGGGTGTCTGTGATCATAAACATCAAACTGTTTCCGCCCAGTTCTTGCGCTAAATAATCGGTATGCCCAGGGAATTTAAAAGTGTCGGACTGAATGGTTTTTTTGCTGATAGGTGCCGTTAAAAGCACGTCGATATCTTCATTTTTCAAAGCCTGAGTAGCTGCCTCAAGCGATTTTATGGCATAAGCCCCAATATTGAGATCTTCTTGTCCAAAGTTGATCGTAACCGGTTCATTCCAAACATTGAACACATTAAGTTGATTGTCCTTTATTTGATTGACATTGTTTATGCTGTTTAGCGTGATCTCCGAGTTAAAATGCGATTGCAAAAAGTTCATCACTTTTATAGAGGCAAAAACAACGGGCGTACAAAAATCGAATACTCTGGCATCTTCAAAGGTCTTTAAAATAATTTCACCACCAATGCCATTAAGGTCTCCAACGGAGATCCCCACGATTATATTTTCAGTTTTACTCATTAAAATGACAACTTTTGTTTGTAATTTTGATGTGCAAATTTAACCAAATAAACAGAGAAAATTATGTTTACAGGAATTATTGAAGATTTAGGAGTGGTTACCAATTTAAAAACGGAGCAGGACAATCTTCATGTCACCATAAAAAGTGCTATAACGCCTGAGCTAAAAATAGATCAAAGTGTCGCCCATAATGGTGTTTGTCTAACTGTTGTAAGCATAAAAGATCATGAATATGTGGTTACGGCTATCCAAGAAACCCTAAATAAAACTAATCTAAACACTTTAAAGACAGGCGATGTGGTAAATCTGGAGCGCGCCATGAAGCTCGGTGACCGATTAGACGGCCATATTGTACAGGGCCATGTTGATCAAACGGCGGTTTGTGAAGCAGTTGAAGAAACCCAAGGCAGTTGGTTATTTACCTTTAGTTACGACAGTAATTTAAATAATGTAACCATCGAAAAAGGTTCGATAACTGTAAATGGCACCAGTCTTACGGTAGTGAACTCGCAGAAAGACCACTTTAGTGTGGCCATCATCCCTTACACCTACAAGCATACCAATTTCAATACCTTTAAAAAAGGTACTGTAGTGAACCTAGAATTTGATGTTTTGGGTAAATATGTAAGTCGCTTGTTGGAATTACGCGATTAGGAATTAATTACCAACATCCCAGTGTTGCATTAAGGTTTCTGCACCTTCTTTGATACCTTTAAAGTATTCCTCTTTTTTTAACTGTGGAAAAATAACCTCCTCCATTGTTTTCATACAAATACTGTCGGTCAAAGTTTTTCTCGTCCCGTCACCAGTCGCAATTCCAAAACTTCTACAGGGTTTACAAAGCAGCATTATGAGTCCGTTATTTTTTTCTTTATGACCCACGCCCCAATAACGCCCCAAAGCTGTTGCCATTTGACGTGCATCTTGAAATGGTGCAATACTATCGACTGTAACCACCACAATAACATTGGTAGATTTATTGTGGTATTTGATAAGCATTTTTGAAAGTGTTTTTCGTTCTTTTTCAGAAAAAACACTATCCAAATCCTGGACCGGTAAGGCTTTACTTTTGGCCTCTCTGTAAACATCAATTTTTGAAAAATCGAAGGCAGCATCCTGAGTATGGCCATCTAAAGAAAACAGGCTCAATCCTAAGCCGATAATAAAAAAAAGAATTTTTTTGTTCATTGCGGTGGTGTTAAATGGTTCAAAAAAAGTGACTTAAAATTGTATTCCAATTTACTCAAAAAACCTGAGGTTTTCCTACAAATTAATTTAACCGAATTATGAGTAGATGCTTTATTCTGTTTTTAAAATAAAACCGCGGTTGTGAATATTTTCGATCTTAATCGTCCAATCTTTACTTAAGTATTTCCGCAAATGCGTGATAAAGACATTCAGGCTTTTACGATTGAAATAATCATTCTTACCCCATAAATGATTTAAGATCTCCTTATGGGTACAAATACGGTTCTTATTGGTTACCAGAAAGTGTAGTAGTTCGCTCTCACGTTTGGTTAAAGTGGTTACCTCATCTTTAAAATGTAATTGCTGGTTGGCCGCATCAAAGGTATAATTACCCAGGGTAAAAGTGTTGCCATCGTCCTGAGTATCAACAGTGCTTTTTAATCGTGACAACAAGGCTTTGATACGCACCACCAAAACCTCTTCATCAATGGGTTTTTTTAAATAATCGACCGCACCCAATGAAAATCCTTTTAGAATATCTATTTTCAGAGAGCGTGCCGTGAGAAATAAAAAAGGTAAATGAGGATTAACAGCATTTATTTTTTTAGCGAAACTAAAGCCGTCGATATCCGGTAACATCACATCAAGAATAGCAAGGTCGTAACTGTTCTGCTCCAGCATTTTCCAGCCTTCGTCTCCGGTCTTTGCCCAATAAACCTCAAAATCGTTCATATTGAGATACTCCTGCAGCAAGTAGCCCAGAGTTTCATCATCTTCAAGTAGCATTATTTTGTCTTTCTCACTGGCCATGATTTAATGGTATTATTATGGTCATACTGGTACCGCTTCCCGGTGTACTTTCAATTTTAATTTTGCCTTTATGTTTTTTGATAATATCCTTCACATAACTGAGTCCGAGGCCGTAGCCTTTCACTTTGTGTAAATTCCCCTCATCCACCCGGTAATACTTTTTAAAGATAAGCGATTTTTCCTTTTTGCTCATCCCGATCCCATTATCAGAAATCATAATCTCCAAGGTGTTTTTAGTCGTTTTTGACTCCAATCTAATCACAGGATCATCAGCGTATTTTTGAGCATTATCCAAAATATTACTTAGCGCATTCTCTAAATGTGTAGGTTCAGCTTTTATAGGATAGGCTTCCCCTTCAAGATGATAACTAAACTGAATGTTCTGTAGCTGTGACAAGGCTTCAAAATCCTCACAAAGTTTTTTCAAATTAGGATAAAAGTCAACGGCCTCTGTTTTAAAGACCTTCTTTTGAAACTCCAATTTGCCAAGCTCTAAAACCTTATCTATATGTTTATTGAGGCGTTCGGTTTGCTGTTTTATGATGCTAATGAATTGCTTTTTGTTTTCAGGAACTTCAGGTTCTAATATTTTAGTGGCTAACCCAATGGAGAACACAGGCGTTTTTAATTCGTGTGTTAAATTGTTAATAAAGGTATTCGTTGTGGTGATCACTTTATGCTGCCAATATACCGAGCGCAATACCCAAATAAATATCACGATAATCACCAGTAAACACAAAATACTTGGAATGGTTAAGCCGTTTAGCTGGGAAAGAAAATAGGTATTCAGGTCTTTAAACTGAAGTTCCAGAATCACCTGTTTGTCTACCAGGTTTGGTAAATATCCTGTTAATAGGATCGGATAGGTTTCCAGTTTGGTTTCCGGAGCAAAACTGTGTGCCGATTTTAAATAATACGTACTATCGCGCGTAAACAAACGATACGAAAAATCGGTTTTGATGCCGTTAAGCGACAAACGGTACTTAATGAAATCATCCAAAAAAGTTTTCGAGGCGGTTTCCATGCTGTCCAGACTCAGGTCAAAATACCGATCATCCTTCACCAAAGCACGTCCGATTAAAAAAGTGAGCTGGGTTTCTGCCCCTAATTCCTGTTTGATCTGCTGACTCGACGTGCCGATATCCCGATTGAATTTAACCTTGGCCACGTTGAGTCCGATTTTTAAATACTGGTATTGCACCACAAATAAAGTGATGATACTTAGTACGAAAATGGCGATATATATACTGCGCTTACTCAAAACAGCCACTATATTACTAAAAAAACCGGTCGCAACCACGAATTAACTTTTTATTAATCTAATTAATCTTTTATTAATCTTTTTTACTTTTCGATAGCTTAAACCCAGGTTTAAACCTTGTAGTTTAGCATTAAAAATAAAGCCATCATGAGCCGGATTATCATTCATATCAATAAATACCGCTTAATTGCCATAAGTATTGGCATTATTTATTTGTGGTTTGGTATGTTAAAATTTTTCCCGGAACTAAGTCCGGCTGATGCTCTGGCTAAACAAACTATAAACTTTTTAACCCTGGGGTTTATTCCTGCGCAGTTTAGCTTTTTATGTTTAGCAACCTTTGAAGTACTTATTGGACTGATGCTCGTTTTAGATATAAAATTGCGCATTGCTATTACGGCCGCGCTTTTACATTTATTGTTCACCTTTGTGCCTCTCTTTTTTCCCGATGTGTCCTTTTCGGGTGGGCCATTTGTACTCACCCTAGTAGGACAGTATATTTTAAAGAATATTGTTATTATAAGCGCACTTCTATTTATTTATCCTTTAGATGAATCCAAACTGCGCCAAAGTAAAAAAAGTATAAATCCGGTAAGCCAAGGTTTACCACAAAATATTGATTTAAGTTAGATGGGCCTTGAGTAAGCTCATAAAAATTAATTTGTTTTTCATAGAAATAGCATCAAATCAAGGGTTTGGTGCTATTTTTTTTTGAACACTATCGTTAATTAAAACTCTGGTAAAAGCGAAATAGAAAACCAATCAAAATCATTGATGATCTTTTAAAAAAACAGTATCTTTTTCAGTGTTATAAAATCAATTGAAACTTAAAAATTTGTTCGATGAGTTATTATTTTAAAACCGTATTAAAAGACAAGCCCTTTAAGGACGCTATAGATGAGGTAACCCAAGCCTTAAAAAAGGAAGGTTTTGGCGTGCTTACTGAAATCGACATCACCCAAACCTTAAAAAATAAACTAGATGTTGATTTTAAAAAATACCAAATTCTAGGCGCCTGCAACCCGCCTTCAGCTTATGAGGCTTTACAGAAAGAAGAAAAGATTGGTTTGTTCTTACCTTGTAATGTTGTCGTTCATGAAAATGATAAAGGCCATATTGAAGTGGCAGCCGTGGATCCGGTGGCATCCATGATCGCCGTAGAAAATGATGCCTTAACCAATGTCGCTCAGGATATTCAGCAGAAACTAAAAAATGTGATCGATAGCTTGTCCTCATAATATAAACAAAAACTTGAAATTAAATGAATCGCCCCTTTCGGCGCTCTAATATGCCTATGGAAAAATGGTTTGAAACCGTACATTTAGAAGGAGAACTTGTCGCATTAATTCCTTTAGAAGAAGATCACAAAGAAGGCCTTCTAAAAGCCGCATCCGATGGTAAGTTATGGGAATTATGGTTTACTTCGGTGCCCTCAGAAACTACCATAGACACTTATATTCATACTGCCCTGGCTCAAAAACAAAAAGGCCTGGAATATCCTTTTGTGGTTATTGAAAAATCTTCCGGTACCATCATAGGGTCTACCAGATTTTATAATCTTCAGCCGGAACATAAGCGTTTGGAAATTGGTTATACCTGGTATGCCAAAAAGCATCAGCGCACAGGCGTAAATACCGAATGCAAACTGTTGTTATTACAGTTTGCCTTTGAAACCTTAAAATGTATTGCTGTACAATTCATGACCGATTCGCACAACGAACGTTCCCGTGCTGCCATCGCTCGGATCGGAGCAAAACAGGATGGTATCTTGCGTCATCACAGGATAAATACTGATGGTACTTATCGAGATTCCGTAGTCTTTTCCATAACCAATCACGAGTGGCCCGAGGTAAAGAAATCTTTAGAACTTAAGCGCCAAAAATATTCCGGTTAAAAGCGTCATACGCCACTTTTTTTGCAGCCCAACAAATGTTAATTTGCCTTTAAAAAGATTTTACTAAATTGGGAATCAAATTCTTAGTAGTTTTTTAACCAACCAACCACCCTCATGAAAGTAAAAGAACACAAAACAGAACGGCTTCATTCTTTGGATTCTCTCCGCGCCATAATGATGATGCTCGGCATCGTTTTACATACATCTATAACCTATATTGGCGGTAAACCCTCTTTTGGGTGGCCCCTTAGAGACCCCGGTACAGAAAGCAGTTTTTTAGAATGGATCTTATCTACCATTCATAATTTTAGAATGCCCATTTTCATGTTGATCGCCGGATTTTTTGCCGCGCTTCTATTTTATGACCGCACTCCAAAGAAAATGATCATCAACAGGGCGAAGCGCATCTTATATCCTTTTGCTGTTTTCCTTGTCATCTTATGGCCTCTGGTAGTGATTGGCTTTTCATATTCAAATGCCGTGTTCTCTTATAATGAACCTTTTGAATCCGTGATCGGAACCCGATTTGTGAATTCCACATGGGATAGCTTTTCAACCCTCGGCAGTTTTATTCCTGAAACCACCATGCATTTGTGGTTCTTATATTATCTTATTTTGTTTTCGATAGCCTCATTTGCTCTCGGCATGCTTTTTAAAAAACAGAAAACACTGACTCGAAAAATTAGTCAGATCTTTAATATGATCCTTGTAAAACCCGTTCTTCGAATTATTGTATTTCCGCTTTTCACCTTCGGCATTTTGATGATCATGCAATCGGGATGGGTGAATACTTCAACCAGTTTTATACCTGATTTTGGGACGTTTATTTTCTATTTTTCATTCTATATGATTGGATGGATTTTATTCAAATCGAAACACCTGTTGCCCATATTCCTACAATACGACTGGGTGTTTCTAGCTGCGGCCACCGGTATTTACACCGTGTATTATTTTACCTATGATGCCATGTCTTTTCAGGTTATAGCCTTACTAAAATCATTTACGGTTTGGTTGTTTATTTTCAGCTTTATGGGACTCTTTATGCGCTATCTCAGTAAACATTCCCCACTGATGCGTTATGTTTCCGATTCGGCCTATTGGGTGTATTTATTGCATTTACCGCTTACGGCAGCACTTCCGGGACTCATTGGCCCCTGGCCTGTATCCGGGTTTGTTAAATTCTTGATTGTGGTTTTCTTAACCTCTGTTGTTTGCTTTGTAACCTACAATTATTTTGTGCGAAGTACCTTTATTGGGAAGTTTTTGAACGGCAAGAAATATTCAAGAAAATTATCGGATATCAAAAAGCAGGCGGATGTAGCACAACTAAAGCCCGTAGCCAAATCGATTTAAAAACCAATTACTATTTTTTAAAGTCTATATAGAACCGAAGAATTATAAAAATTCTAAATCATGAAGACCATTCGTATTCTATGGTATGTTATAAAACTTTTTACTTTCTGGGTGATCGGTCTTCTGTATTTTTTAGTAGCAGCTGTACTTCGCTTTTTTGATTTATGGTTAGCACAAAAGGTATTCTGGAATTATTTAAGATTATTTCTAAAGGCCTTTCATTTAAACATTCAGTATGAATTTTCAAAAGAGCAAACTCAAAACGCCAAAAACACTGTTTTTGTATTACTGAATCAAAGTAGTTTTTTAGACTCTTTACTCCCTCCGCCCGTAGAGAAAATAAGAGGGATTATTAATATCGAATTTGCTCTATATCCTGTAGTAGGGTGGTTTATGGGCATTACTAATTTTGTTATTATCAGACAAATACCGAGGCAAGCCAAAAATGCCATAAATAAAACCAATAATTTTTTAAAGACCGGAGGCAATATCTATATTTCCATTGAGGGAAAGCGATCAAAAGACGGCGCCCTTAACGACTATAAAAAAGGCCCGCTCGTGATGGCGATCAACACGCAGTCCGATATTGTCCCGATTATTATTCAAGGTAGTTTCGAGGCCTTACCTTATGGAGCACTTTACATCAAGCCGTCGACAATAAAAATGTGTTTTTTAGACCCGATACCAACAAAGGGTTTGACCTATGAACATCGAAATATTTTACGAGAAAAGCTACTTACCATTGCCCATAACTACGGGTTACAATAAAAAAATAAAATCTGATCTCTTTTAGGGTTTCCTTAGGGCGTCTATGCGTCCGAATTTATCCATGGTCGTCAATTTCGGACTATGTCTTGGTTTCAAGGTAGTAGTTTTACAGCAATGATTAAAACCATTGTACCATTTAAAACAAGACTCATGAAAACATCAGACTTCAATAACAAAACGATTTGGATCACAGGAGCGTCCTCAGGCATCGGTGCCTCATTAGCCTTACAATTAAATGCCGCAGGAGCAACGATTATCGCTTCAGCACGAAATGAAAAAAAACTGAAGGCTTTAAAAACACAGGCCAGACACCCGCAAAATCTGATCGCGCTCCCCCTGGATATTACTAAGGCGGATACGATAGACGAAGCGATTAAAAAAGTGTCGCAATTACCGGGTCTGGATCTGGTAGTGCATAATGCCGGTATTGCTCAAAAAGGCTTGGTTACGGAAAACACCATGGCTATTGACCGGCAAATTATGGAAACCAACTACTTTGGAACGGTGGCTCTAACCAAGGCCATAATGCCGTTGTTTTTAAAACGAGGCTATGGTTGGTTCGCGGTTATGTCGAGTTTCGCTGGCGTTATGGGTATTCCCGGACGATCGGCTTACGCCGCTTCCAAACATGCGCTTCATGGGTTTTTCGAATCCTTACAAGCCGAGCATATCCCTTGTAAGCTTGATGTTAGTTTTGTTATTCCCGGATTTATAAATACTGAGATCACAGCCAAAGGGCTACTTGGAAACGGACAAGCCCACGGTAAGGTAGAAACCTCGCATCGCCTAGGGATGACCGCCGAGCATTGTGCCACAGATATCATTAAAGGTTTGGAGCGAAAAAGCAAACGCATTGTGGTGGGTAAATTTGAGGTGTTCTTATTAACTATAAAAAGAATTTCTCCGCAATTAAGTCGCTACATTATTAAAAGTCACCCCATGCGAAAAATCCGAAATATCAAAGCCTGGTTCAAGCAATTGGTTTATTTTCCAAAATTAAATACTGTTGGTTCGTAAGCAGTTATGAGCTTGTTTAATCTGTGCTTAATTTTCCCGATCTTTAATATCGGCAACAACTCTAAAAACCAAACAATATGTTCGGTATTTTACTTTCAAAACGCGGGAAAACCAAAACCATTTACGTATTACTCATCATCTCCTTAATACTCGTTTGTCTGGGTGTTGCTCTTTTGGTGTAAGGTTTTAATATGCAAATCCGAATTGTTCCTTGCGTAAGGTAACGTCACAGGATGTTTGGGAGTGGTTTTGGGGAGTTTGGTGGTTTCGGATAATGGAAAGAAATCGATAACCTGTTAGTTACAATAACCTGTTGCCGGAAAAAACTGCCTTTAAACAAAAAGTGGTTTTTAAGCATTCCTATTGTAGGAATTTTTAACTTCATTTCTTATTTTGGCTTTAACAAATCATAAAATAATTATTAAAAATGAGTAAGTTTTTGACAGGTACTGATCTTGAAGGTGCTATTTACGATATAATTTGGGAAACTGAAGAAATGTTAATGATTGTATCTCCTTTTATTAAGCTAGGAGAGTATTTTAAAAAATTATTTGACAAACATGAGAACAATCCGAAAATACATTTATTAATTGTCTTTGGTAAGAACGAAAAGTCAGTTAAAAAAAGTATGAGTAAGGAAGATTTCGACTATTTCAAAAAATTTTTGAATGTAAGTATTGTTTATGTTCCCAATTTACATGCAAAATATTATGGTAATGAAAAAAAAGGAATGATTTCTTCAATCAACCTTTACGACTACTCTTTTAAAAATAATATAGAATTTGGTGTATTTCACGAACAAAGTTTGCTAACTAATTTCACGCAATCAGCCGATAACGATGCTTGGAATGAATGTATGGAAATCGCTATGAATAATGAAGTTGTATTTATAAAGCGCCCTGTTTATGAATATAAAAAAATCTTGATCAACTTAGGGAAAAGTTATGTAAAATCAGATGTCCTATATGATTCCACTGAGATGTTTTATGAATATTCCCGAAAAAAGAATAGTGAAGAAAAACGTCTCTCTGATTTTCCTAAAACATTAAAGTTAGGTTCAGGACCCAGTAAAAGACCTGAAAGAGTAGATGAAGAAGAACAACAATATGGGTTTTGTATACGAACCGGGAAACAAATAAAATTTAATCCAAAACAACCCATGAGCAGGGAAGCTTGGAAGATATGGAATGAATACGGTAATACTGATTTCCCAGAAAAATATTGTCATAAAACAGGAAGGCCATCCAACGGAAAAACTTCAATGAACAGCCCTATTCTTTAATTAATTTGTTTTTCTGAAGTCATCATGACTAATTTAAATCATTTTAATTTCTCTATACAACCCGCAAATGATTTCATGAAAAAAATGCAGGAAGCATTGGCAATCCATAAAAGTAGATTTTTTGACTAAATTGAAATAATACTAACTTTAGTAATACTCCTTTATATAAGCATAAGCTCTTTCAAATAGAACCTGATCCTTATGCAACTTATATTTAAGAAGCGCTTTTCTTAGAGACTTTTGAACTTCTCGTTCTCCAGAACTTGTTTTCTGCCAATCAGGAAAACGGACTACTCTAACAATAGCATCTATATCTTCGACAATACGCTCAACCACTGCTGGAGTTTGATCAGTTTTTAACTCAATAAACAATTCAGTTAAAGCAGCCTTGGGTGTTTTTTCAATGAGTAGTTCTTCTAACTCCTTTTCAGCTTCTACTGTTTCTTTCGCTAACTTACATAGTTCTTTTACAAATTCAATAGATGTAATTAAGCCCTGCTCAGCTTTATCTCTTAACGCTTCAAGTCTCTCACTTAATGATTTGAACTTTGGATCACCTGCATGTTTTTTAAAGCGTTTTATCAATAACTTTTCAAGTTTTTTAGCATTCTTAGGATCAGGATTATTAAATATATCCTCAATGACATCAGCGTCTAGAATAAATTCATCTAATGAATGTACTTCACCAACATGAATATTTTCATAAATTAATTTTGTGGTTTGTGCTCCTAAAGAGAACCAAAGTAGTTTTCCAACATTATCTGCTGCTGGTTTAACTGATTCAAAAACTTGCGACAACCATTTATAATCCTCTTGATAAAAATTTAATATGGTATCCGGTGATAGTGATTCCCATATTTTAGATAAATACTTATAATCTTTGGCAAATGCATCCTTTTTGTCGTTATCACCAATAGCATTTTGAGCTACTTCTAGGCCTTCAAAGCCATCAATGGCTCTATCAACACCATCAAAATGCGATAATGCATCTTTCATTGCTTTAGGTAGTTTTTCTCTTAATTCCGATAAGTTAGAAATTACTGTTCGTATACTTTCTTCATCAAACTGTAATGCTTTTGCCGCATCATCAAATACCCCGAAGTAATCTACAATACGACCAAATGACTTGTTAGGAAACAATCTATTGGTTCTACATATAGCTTGTAAAAGGGTATGATCCTTTATAGATTTATCCAAGTACATGGTTTGCAAAATCGGTGCGTCAAACCCCGTTAGTAATTTAGCGGTCACTATTATAAACTGTAGGTCAGAAAGTCCATCATTAAATTCATCAACAATTTTTTCCTGCTGACTTTTATCCACTCCCCATTTTTGTTTAAACTCTAAGGGGTCATTTGCAGAAGTAGAAATCACCACGCTACTTGCCTCTTCTGGAAAATATTTATCCAACTCTTCTTTGTATAGCACGCAAGCATATCTGTCTGGTGTAACAATCATAGCTTTAAAACCATGAGGCCTTACTTTTTCTTTGAAATGAGTAGCAATATCTTCGACTATTTTCGCAACACGTTCAGGTGACTTTAAAAAGGCAGACATTTTAGCTGACTTCTTATTCAAAGCATCAGCTTCCTCGTCTGTAAGCGCAGCACTTTCTTTAAATTCAGCGAAAGCTTTGTCTATAGTCTCTTTATCCACATGAACATCTACCAATCGGGGTTCAAAGTGTAGGGGAAGCGTAGCATTATCTCGAATAGAATCATGAAATGTATAACGTGACATGTACCCACCTTCATCCTCTTCTGAACCAAAAGCCCAAAAGGTATTTTTATCGGCTTTATTAACTGGTGTCCCTGTCAGACCAAATAAAAATGCATTAGGTAAAGCCGCTCTCATTTGTCTACCTAAATCTCCCTCTTGAGTTCTATGGGCCTCATCCACTAATACAATTATATTGTCTCTAGCGTTCATATTAGCTTTGGCATCTCTAAACTTAAAAATGGTAGAAATGATTATTTTTCTAGTATCTCTCTCTAAAAGGGATTGTAACTCATTTATACTATCTGTAGTTTCTACATTAGAAATGTCTGCTGCATTAAAGGTTCCTGTGATTTGTGTATCTAAATCAGTTCTGTCTACCAGAACAATAACTGTTGGACTTTTTAAATCTTTTTCTCGCCTTAATTTTTGAGCTGCAAAAACCATTAACAAAGATTTTCCTGAACCTTGAAAATGCCAAATCAAGCCTTTTTTAATACGACCTTCTTTTACACGTTCAACGATTTTATTTGCGCCTTCATATTGCTGAAAACGAGGTATCACTTTTATGCGTTGCTTCTTTTTATTAGTAGTAAATAATGAGAAGTTTTGCAGAATATCTAATAACCTTTTGGGATGTAATAAATCTGATAGCTCTTTGCCTACTTCACCCAACCCTAAACGCCTTGCAATGGCATCTTCATCATTTTCTAATCGCCAAGGCGCCCAAAACTCTAATGGTGTTCTTACACCTCCATAATAAAGTTCTTTGCCTTCTGTTGCAAAGGATAAAATATTTGGCACAAATAATTGTGATACAGCATTTTCATAAATATCATGTATTTCATGAGCACCGTCTAACCAACTTACCGATGGCCTAATAGGTGTTTTAGCTTCGCCTACAACTACTGGAATACCATTAATAAATAACACTACATCTGGAATTTTCGTTTCACGATGGTGAATCCGAAGTTGCGTTGTAGCCACATAGCTGTTATTCTCTAAGTTTTCAAAATCGAGTAAACGGACTGGAACGTGTCTGTTATTTTCTCCAAAAGGCATGGTTTTATCTCCTTGTAGCCATTTAAAAAACTCTTCATTGGCACGAACCAAGCCCACCTGATGTACAGAAATTAAAATAGCTCTTAGTCTATAAATAACTTCATCTGCTAGATCTGGATTATTGTTGATCTCAGGATTTAATTTGATTAGAGCCGCCTTTAATTCGGCCTCCAAAAGAACTTCATTAACACTTCGTGATAAATCTTTTGGTGATTTAAATTCCCATAAACCGTTATACTTAGCAGCATCTTCAGAGACTCCATAACTGTTTAAATTAACACCTGTAAGTTGTTTTATAATGTAGTTTTCTACACTATTTAGTTCGTTAAATCCCATATTAATCCATGATTATTTTTTTAATCTTTTCTAATATAATAGGTAGTCTGTCATCGTAAATCATTGGATGAAGATGGCAAGACATAATTTCTTCAAAATTTGATTTATTAAAAACCTTTATAAATTCTTCTTTTAAAAAATGCTGTATTATTTCTGGCTCCTTTTTTATTTCTTCTGCTATAGTTGTTCTATTGTCCAGAACATTAATAATATCTTCAAAATCGTGGCTAGTTCTATAATCTTTTCCTCTATCATTAAAAGCTTCAAACTTTGTAGCCAGAAAACATGGTGCTGAAAGTATCTTTATCCGCTGCCCTTCAACTTCTACATCCCATAAATTGCCAAACCCCTCTTTATACCATTTGTTTGCCGGACCTATGGGCCCATCTTCTGATGGCATAACATCCACAGAGATGCCGTTATATAAATAACTACATATAGCATGTCCCTCTGGATTTGGACTAAACCCAAGATCCAAAAGTCTTTCCTGCATTTTTACCCATGACGCATAATTTACCAGGTTTATAGTAACATCTATATCATCGGTTTGCCTTGTCTCTTCTATAGGGCCATCATCAAAATATAAACTTACAACAGCGCCACCTACAAAAATCATTTGATCCTTAAATTCCTTTAAGGCTTTTGCAATTTCTGCTACGGTTGCAATATTTATAAGCTTGTTATTCATTTCATTGTATTCTCTATCAAAAGTTTTTCAGCTATTTTAAATCCTCATCTAATATTCTATCCTTTAAGGCTTGCACGGCTATTTCTTTTTCTCTTGCCTTACCTACTCTTAGGGCATCAACAAGTGCCAATAACTCGTGTAATTTTTCATCATTCTGTACTGCATCGACCACCGAAGGGTACAACGGTGTTATAGCCTGTCCTCTTATTTTACCTTTCCCATAGGGCCACACGTAATGCTCTTCGCTAACGATTCTTTGAGATAAAGGCAATGCCGAATGTGCCGTTGGAACACCTCTAACAAGGGCACCTGGTTGTTCTGGAAACACGTACCTAATACCATATTGTAAAAACTCAAACAATGCCATTTTAAATACTTTTTTCCCAGAATTATCAATTAAACCTGCGAATTTTGAACGTGCCAAAGATTTACTGATCTCTGACTGACTTATTTGCAATGCTTGTGCCAATTGGTCTTGATACCAAGGCTGGTTAGCATAGGTTATAATTTTTAATAAAACCACAATATCTTGTGGGCTCATGACTTGCTGTTTTGTTTTCATAATACCTAATATTCCATATTCGAATATGCGATATTACAATTTTATTACCTAATTATCAAGTTATTGCAATTATATATTCCTTATTCGAATATAGAATATTATTTAAAAACTAATCTTTTCCTTTATAAAAGGCTTAAAATCAAACCCAGTACCACCAGATTTCACATCATGTAAATACCTATGATTTTTATCAGATGAAATTTCTAAATCTACCGCATCTTTGTCTTCCCTTATTTTAAAATTTGCTTGAAGGTTATTTACAAAGCCTTTAGGTAATTTAATCCAAATGACTTTACTTTCTGTATTTAATAATAAATGTACATCGGCATTAAATTTGTCTGTAGGCACATTAAACCACCACACGGCTTTAGATTTATTAATTTTGGAATAACTGGTATTAGCATTATTTAAATAAGCACCTTTTGTGGCATTTATATAATCTATTATTTCTTTTTTTGTTTTCATGACCTAACGGTTTAAAACACCTGATTAATTAAACTCTTTTGTAAGGCCTTGGAGCTTGAGATTTTGGATTCTAATTCAAATATTGAATTTTCAAATTGCCTTAACTTAGAAACAATTTCTTTTTGAATAGAAATGTCATATTTTGGTATTTTTAATTTTTTCATTCCCGATAAATCAAGATGTAAAACAGTAGTTCCTGGAGAATAAGCAAATAAAAACCAATGTACCCAACCTGCTTTTAAAACATAATACAAATAATTACGTAATAGCATATCTTCTATAATACTTATAGCAATTAAATCCATTGTAAACAACATTCTTTTATCCTGATAAACTGATGGATGCAATGGATAACCAACAACTCTTCCTTCTCTGGTTATATCTGTGCAAGCAACAATTAAATCTTCATTTTTCGCAAAATGTTCTTCTTTAAAGGCTCCATTATAATACTTTATACCCTCTGTATTGAATCCTCCGCCTCTCTCTATCGATTTTAAATTCAATAGAGGTGTTCCATTTTCTTCATCAGAATAATCTGAACTTTTATATGTGATACCTTTTCTAGTTTTAATAACATCACCAAACATCCAATATTCCTCAAATTCTCTAGGAACAGATTCTTCAATTTTTACTTGGTATGCCGTTTTTAGTTTTTCTAATACACTAACATCACTTTCAATCACCTCATCCATAGCCCAAAGTAATTCAGCAAGTTTGGCCTGTTGGTCTTTTGGCGGTAGTAGAAATTCGTAGTTGGCTACGTCCCTCCATCGTACATGTGGATTAGTAGAACCTACGATGGCAGCGGCAGTATGGGCATAAAAAGATTCACTATGAAATAAGAAGGGAATAAACTCTGAAATTAATAATTCTTCATTTGGTTCTAAAGTCAATGTTTTTTCACCACAAATACCATCGAAAGAAGCCAATGCTGACCTTCTTAAATGTGGATTTCGAGTTGGAAACAAAATCTGCCCTTTTCTAAATACTTTATAAAAAGTTGGATTTAACTCGTCTCCATTTTTTTGACTTGCCCACCTTTTAATATGGAGTGATTCAGCGTCTAAATGTTCAACTTTCAGAAATTTATCAAATCTATTTGCCGCATTTTCTTTATCATTTTCCTCCTTTTTAGTGACTAAATCAATCAGCTTGACTTTTGTCCAATTAGATTTGTTAATCTTCATTTCCATTCAGCCAAAGTTTTAAATAGATTCTCCATACTTTCACTTAATTCTTTAGAGCTTTTATCCCAGTTTTTATAAGATTCTTCTAATGGTAAAGTGTTATTTTTTATAATTCTAGAAGATTTAACATAATTAGTAACTAATAATGACGCATCATTCTTTATTATTTTCTCAATATCAATAACTCGTGCAAATCCGTCAATATCTTTGTAATCAGAATATGCTTTGAAGATTTTGTTTATATGGCTATCTAATAAGTAAGAAATTGTTTTCTCCCCTTTTACTTCTTCAAAAGCATTTATGAATAAGATTTTCCCTTTCTTATTTTGTTCTTTATTTGTTCTTCTAATTAACAGAGCAGATTCCATCGAAGAATTGTAAAACAGGTTTTTTCCAAGAGCAATAACACAATCAATAGTATCCGTTTCAATCATTTTCTTTCTCATCTTCTTTTCATTATCTCTAAAAAGTATACCATGTGGCCATAATTGAACACATCTTCCATTTTTGGCATCCAAACTTTTATGAATATGTTGCTCAAAAGCATAATCAGCACAACCTTGCGGCGGTGTTCCCCAAATATTTCGTCCAAAGGGGTCGTTTGTAAATGCCTTTTGGTCCCAAGCCTTAATAGAGTAAGGTGGGTTTGCCAGAATCACATTAAAGGTTTTTAGGGTGTCGTTTTCTAAAAAGGCAGGTTGCGCCAGGGTATCGCCACGTACTATACTAAACTCCTCAATGCCGTGCATAAACATGTTCATCCGTGCTATGGCCGAGGTAATAAGGTTTATTTCCTGGCCGTATAATTTTAGGGTTCTGTATTCCTTACCTTCATCACGTAAATGCAAAGCGCAATTTAATAGTAAACCACCAGAGCCACAGGTGGGGTCGTACACAGATTCTCCTGGTTGTGGGTCCATAATCATGGTCATGAGTTTTACAACGGTACGGTTGGTATAAAACTCTGCTGCGGTGTGTCCAGAATCGTCTGCAAACTCCTTTATGAGATATTCGTAGGCGTTTCCTAATTGGTCATCTGGAACGTTTTCAAGATTTAATTTATGCTGTGAGTAATGCTCTATAAGGTTGGTTAAGGTTTCATCGCTTAACCTATTTTTATTGGTCCAAGAAGCATCACCAAAAATACCGTATAAGGTTTCTGGATTTGCTTTTTCTATAGCACGCATGGCATCTTGTATGGCAATACCAACATTTGTTGTGGTTTCACGAACTTTATTCCAATGGGCATCTTCTGGTACTATAAAATGATGGTTTTCTGCAAAGGCTGCGTATTCTAAATCGCCATCGCTTTCTTCTAAGGCTTTTTCAAACTCTTCGTCATACACATCGCAAATACGTTTAAAAAACAATAAGGGGAAAATGTATTGTTTATAATCGCCTGCGTCTATGGTGCCACGTAATGCGGTTGCTGCTCCCCACAGGTATTTTTCTAGGTTTTGTTGGGTCATTTAATAAATTCATTTAAAATTCTTCTAAACTTCTCTTCTACTTTTTGACTTTCTTCCCAAGCCTTCTTTAAATCTGACAGTGCCTCTTCAACACTTGGTAAATTGTCTTCAATAATTTTTTCAACGTATAAAGGAATATTAAGGTTAAAATCGTTTTCTTTAATAGTGTTAATAGAAGCTACTTTTACATAATTTTCAACATCCTCATAACTGTTATACCATGCAAACAGTTGACTTATATGTTCCGTTTCTAAATAATTCTGTGCTCGTCCTACACGAACTTGGTCAGAGCCATCAATAAATAAAACTTTATTCTTTTTTGAAGCTTCTTTATTTTGTTTAAACACCATAACACAAGCTGCCAATTGTGTTCCATAGAAAATATTTGGTCCTAAACCGATAACAGCTTCTAACAAATCTTCTTCTAATAATTTCTTCCGTATTTTACCCTCTGCTCCTTTTCTGAATAATGCTCCATGCGGTAATACAACAGTCATTCGACCAGTACTATTGATGGATTTAATCATGTGTTGCACCCAAGCCATATCTCCATTGCCTTTTGGCGGCACGCCTGCAATATTGCGTCCATAAGGATCGTTGGCCCAATTTTCTGCACCCCATTCCTTTAATGAAAACGGGGGGTTTGCAATAACGCAATCAAAGGTTTTTAAGCCATCAGCAGCAAAAAACGCAGGTTGTCTTAAGGTGTCACCACGAGCGATTTCAAAGTCCTCAATACCGTGTAAAAACATATTCATTCTGGCAATAGAACTGGAGGTAAGATTTTTTTCTTGTCCGAATAATTTTAGAGTTCGGTAATCTTCATGTTTGTGCTTTAAATGATCAACACACTCTAATAACATGCCTCCTGTACCGCAGGCCGGATCATAAATAGTTTCGCCTTCATGGGGATCCAATATTAAACCTAATAAATGCACAACAGAACGAGGTGTGTAAAACTCACCTGCTTTCTTGTTAGTTAGATCCGCAAAATGCTTGATTAAATATTCGTAAGCATTTCCTAAAATATCTGGTTCCACTAAAGAATTTGACAAACTGTATTGTGAGAAGTGCTCTATTAAGTCATTTAATAACCGGTCTGATAATTTGTTTTTGTTGCTCCATTGTGCATCACCAAAAATACCGTAAAGTAATTCTTGGTTGGCTTGTTCAATTCCACGTAAAGCTTTTTCAATCGCTTGCCCAACATTAGTAGTTTTTTCTCTTACATCTTTCCAATGACAATCTTTTGGTATTTCAAAACGGTGAAACTCTGGTAACGAGGCATATTCCTCATCTCCTTCGGATTCCTCTAATGCTAATTTATATTCTTCGTCGTAAACATCAGAAAGGCGTTTAAAAAACAAAAGTGGAAATATATATACTTTAAAATCAGAAGCATCCACAGGCCCTTTTAAAATCCAAGCCGCTTTTGATAAATATTGTTCTAGTTGAGATAAAGTTAATTTGGTTTTGGACATAATTTTTCAATACCCTATAAGGCATAAATTAATTGATCTAAATAAATTTGCTAATAATATTCTTAGAAAAAATAAATATAATAAAAGATAGTCTAGTCAACACCTTTAAATCGTAATTTACTGAAAATTCCTTCATTTCCGTTGGGAGTAATTCATGTGGTTTCCATGAAACTAATGAAAATACCGCAAGCCAAAAAAGCAAAATACCAAACCGTCTTTTGGTACTTTTATGGTATTGTTTTGATACTGAGCGGGGTGGTTAATCTAATGGAAAAAGACACGATTTCATGGGTTTTTATCGTTGAACTTATTCTTGGGCTTATTATTTTAATTCTAAACATCCTTGGTAAGCTAAATAACAAAACCGCTTAATTCATTACGCAAAATTTTAATCATAACGCTCGGATCTGATAATGATTCGAGCTTTTTTCATGTCTTCCTTTCAAAAATTCAAAATTTCCAAAAACGCGAAAAAATTTTAAAACCAGTGTGTTATAACATAAAAAAAAAGTGTTTTTTTTAATTTAAACATTAGCTATTTTTACGTTATGCGTAAAAAATTACTTTGCATTCCTATGGTTCTCACAAGCCTGGTTTGCTTCCCTCAAGTAAAAGATAGTATAGCGTTTAAAAACGGTATTGATAACCCGAGCCTGTTAAGCACGCATCATTTTGGTATTTTTAGTTCTAGAATAAATACAAACTTTAAAATTCAAGCGCCACAAAAAACAAGGTTAACCTTCAATCATGCTAGTGGTAATAACTTTCACCCTTACGTTGAAGCGTATTTCCCTAAAGACCCTGACGTAAGAGCAGAATTGAGTCATATTATTTGGCATGATCGCCCGTTTAATTTCATAGATCAAGAAACGACGCCGGCAGATTATATGAACATCGTCATTGATGCTGTTATTAAAGAATTTCGAATAGGCGTAAACATGCCGCTTTCAAAGAAGCATGAGCTTGGCATTCATTTAAGATCTTATTTAATAACCAAAGGAAAACACCCGTTTTCGTTTTTTACCAGTGATGAATCGATTGAGTGGGTTCATAGTAATATTGCAGGAGGCGAAGACCCTTACGGTAGACGATATTACGGATTGAATCAAGTTAATTTTGAATATTTTGATAGACATGGCAATACCCTAAAGCTCAACAATAATGATTTTTTTATAGGTGGGGTTGAGCTTAATCATTTCTATTATCCTACCCTGAATATGAATAAAAGCGACTGTTTATTTTTGAATTTCGGTACGCACCTGGGTTTGAATACTTCAAAATTTAATCCGTCTATGGATATCGGCGTTTCGGCCAATGCCGTTAAAACAATACCCTTGAAAAACAACTTTGAATTTAATGTTGCGGTTGGTGCTAATGTTTTGCGTAAAAACTTCATCAATTTTAAAGAGGTTATCGATTTAGGAAATAATCCTTTTTTAGCGACTCTAGAAGGGAATCTTGAAATTGTAAAATACACGAAACGAAAAAACTACAACGCTTTTGGGGTTAATTATCAAATTCAATCCCGGTACAATAATAAAGAAGAAGCCGATTATTACAAACTTTTAGGCAAGTGGCGTGAAATTAACGGCGGTTGGCAACACGGGGTGGAGACACTTTACAAAGCCCTTTCAAATTGGTCGTTTATTTATACTTATGGCACGCCCAAACTTCAATTGCAGTTATATGCTAAACAAGATTTCCTTGTAAATAATGCTCCGGATTTTCAAACAGGTATAGGGTTTAAGGTTCCTGTTTTGAATTAAAACCTTTTTATTCGCCCTCTAATTCATGCCTTGAAACGAAAAAAGCCTCGCAAACTTAACATTTACAAGGCTTTACAATCTCTAAAAGTGGTCCCACCTGAACCACTTTTATCCAAAATTACACATTAGCCTGTTTACTAAAAAACTTAGATAAATACCTTTAAAACCAAATATAACCGGGAGCTCAAGAGGGTTCCAGTATTGTTTAAGTTTGGATAATTTTCGATAATATTGAATACAGCCGTACAACTACCGTACAATTTTTTTAATTTTGTACTGTAACTAAATTCTATGGCTTCAGTCAACTTCTTATATCGCTCCACAAAGGATAGTGCCGAACTTATTTTAAGGCTTCTCTTCAGAAGCAATGACATAGATTATGTTGTTGGTGCAAAATCTGGCATAGAGGTCTCAAAGTACTATTGGACAAAGGAACACAAGAAAAAGAATCCTAGAGACATAGATATATTAGATAGACAAGCCGAGGTTAACGGCGTTTTAAATAAACTAAAATCTTATATTCTTACTAAGTTTAAAGAGACTAATCCAGAAGATATCGATAAAGATTGGCTAAAAACTCAAATAGATGCCTTTCATAATCCGCCAAAAGAAACTCCTACCCTGCCTAACGAATTACTAAAATATTTTAAGTATTTCATTAAAGAAAAAACAAACGACTTAGCCAAATCCACAGTTAAAAAATATAACGTTGTCTACAGCTTATTAGAACGTTATGAAACAAGCGCTAAAAAGAAACTGCTTCTGAAGGATGTTGACCTAAGTTTTAAAAAATCATTTGAAGATTACTGCTTTAGTAAAGGTTATGCTCCAAACACGATAACAAGAGCAATACGAGCTATCAAAACCGCTTGTAACCACGCTCGATACAATGGCATTGAAACTAGTTATCAATTAGAAAAATTGAAAACTAAGTACACTAAAACAGAAAACATCTATTTAACCTTAGAAGACATTGAGAAATTAAAAAACATCCAAAAAGAAAAGCTGGCAGACCAATTGGAGAATGCTAGAGATTGGCTTGTCATAAGCTGCTTTACGGGCCAACGTGTCTCTGACTTTATGCGTTTTAATAAAAAAATGCTACGCCAAGAAACTAACAAAGACGGAAAATTAGTAACGTTTATTGAATTTGCGCAGCAAAAGACAGGTAAGGAGATGACTATTCCATTAAAACAAGATGTACTTGATATACTGGATAAAAGAGGAGGGGATTTTCCTCCACGCATTTCAGATCAAAAATATAATTTATATATAAAGGAGGTAGGAGCTATTGCAAAATTGAACGAAAAAGTACTTGGAAGCAAAAAATTAGAAACAGAGCCTGGAAGCGGCATATACCGAAAAGTCACAAAAAAATTTAAAAAGCACGAATTAATCAGTTCCCATATCGGGCGTCGCTCATTTGCCACTAATTTCTACGGGCAGATACCCACGTCGTTCCTAATCTACGTAACAGGCCATAAAACTGAGCAAATGTTCCTAAACTATATCGGCAAAAGCAACAAGGACATTGCATTAGAATTAACTAAATACTTTTAACCGGCACATGATGTTTAAAAAAGATGTTTTAGAGGAATTTTTGTTTTTATGGAGCAAAGCCGAAAATATTCCATTTACGAATTATGAAGATGCCTTGGTCAATAACTACAGTTCTCTCGACAAACCCTTTACAGATTACAGCAAATTAGTTATCGGTTGGCACAGTCCTTTAAAAGTGGAAATATCTGAGAACCTACTATCCCTACCTCCAGAAAATCGTGATTTGTATCTTGAATACCTTAAAAATAGAATTGAAAATGAAACTATGCTTCAAGACGATGAGGAATTGAAAGATTTGCTCAAAACAATTAACGTAAGTATTGATTCATTAAATATTGAACATAATAAAGAACTTCATGATGCACTTAATCTCAGTTTTAAAGAAATAACACTACCCAAGGATTTAGCTAAATTCAGAAATCTTCACCGCAAATATTATCGTTACTTATTAAATCTGGAGCGCGAAAAAGTAATGAGGCATCTGGAAAAGCTAAACGAGTATAAGTTCAAACAACCAACTAAAACGTTCAAAGATGAATTGTGGTTTAAAGTTGGGGTTAAGTTAGCATCTGGTCAGATGGCAAAATACTATACTGTTGATTCTAAAGGTATAATGCACTTAAAGTATAGCTATACCGCACCAAGAGTTGCTGAGGAATTAGGAGATAAGAAATGGGAAAAGGATGTATTAGCAACTTTGAAAAATTATGGCCCAGAAAGCTCAAATGCGAATAAAAACATTTTCAATTCACGTGATAAAATGATAAAAATAATAGATTATTGTAAAGAAAAGGGAATTCCTGTAATATCCCATTTTACAGATCGTTTACCACCCGAATAGAACCCATCCAAAAAATAGTACTGAAGTAGTACCAGTACTGCAGGGCGTACCGAAGCTTTATTTAGAATTTTGGTTTATGAATTTAAAAATCATAAATCATGAAAAATAGTATAATACTTCAAGACCTATCGGTAGAAGAACTACAAGAACTGATAGGCACAACTGTTAAAAAAAGCGTTGCCGAACTTCAAAAGGAACTTGAATCCAAAAAATTTACCGAGGAGTTACTCACGAGAGAACAAACCTGCGATTTTTTAAAAATTAATTCTAGCACACTTTGGTCGTACACTGTGAAGGGGAAATTAAAAGCCTATGGGATTGGAGCTCGTCGGTACTACAAGCGTAGTGAATTGTTAGAGTGTTTAACCTTATTAAAAAAATAGGGTTATGGACACATCTGGCAATAAAAAATATCTGCAAATAGCGGAAAAGCATCGAATTACCAAAGATCAGGAGTTCAACGAGCCTCAAGTTGCCTTAAAGCAAAAGAGCTTAAAATCTGATGCCTATACAACCTTAGGAACCCTAGGTAACTTCAGTGTAGTAATTGGTAAAGCTAAAAGTCGAAAATCTTTTTATGTAGGTGCGATTGCATCAGCTGTATTAAGTAATGATTTAATACTTGGTAAATATGAAGGCCTATTACCCGAAGAGCAATCGGATGTAGTGTATTTTGATACAGAACAAGGCAAGTATCATGTGCAATTAGTCCAAAAACGTATTGGGAGACTTACCCAGAGAGAAAAGCTTGATGATCTTTACCTGTACCATTTACGAGCATTAAAGCCTGACGATCGTTTAAAAGTTATCGAAGCAGTCATTTATGCGAATGCAAAAATTGGATTTGTCATCATAGATGGGATTAGGGACCTGGTCACATCCATAAATGACGAACAACAGGCCACAATAATTTGTAATGAGCTTTTGAAATGGTCGGAGGAGCGAAACATACATATTATTGTCGTGTTGCATCAAAACAAGGGTAATGCTTTCGCTAGAGGACATTTAGGCACAGAATTAATCAACAAAGCTGAACTCGTATTATCCGTAACAAAGGAAAATAGCAATGAGGAAATATCAGTTGTTAAGCCGGAATACTCCAGGGACATACAGCCAGAATCCTTTGCTTTTACAATAATTGACGGACTACCAACGGCTGTAGATGATTTTGTGGAAAATACAGCAAACACCCATCGTCAAAAAAAACTGAAAGACCTTACGGATGAAGATAAACTAAAGCTGTTAAAGGACGTTTTTAGCGATGATAAGGGGTTTATGTATGGTGGGCTTAAAAATCAAATAAAAAGCTCTTATAGCAGATTATTCAAAGAACAGGTAGGTGACAATCAAGCGAAGGATTTTATCACTGAATGTAAATCCAGAAATTGGTTAGCTCAGAAAAAACCCAAAGGCAAATACACTTTAACATCTTCTCTGGAACCTCCGTAGTTAGGTTAGTTTATCGGTTTAGTTTAGCGTGTATATATACACGCATAAACTAATAAACCGGTAATATGGGTTTACTAAACTAGTTTAAACCTTTAAACCAATAAAAATGAAAAATATTTGAATTTTAAAATTAATAATTATGAAAAAATCTAAAATCCAGTGGACAAAGTCCACATGGAACCCATGGCATGGGTGTAAGAAAGTGTCCCCAGGTTGTAAATACTGTTATATGTATCGTGACAAAGAACGATATGGGCAAAGCCCAACAACGGTTTTGAGGAGCAAGTCGATGTTTTATGCACCTTTAAAATTGAAAAAAGGTGAGTTGATATTCACATGCTCCTGGTCGGATTGGTTTATTGATGAAGCAGATGTTTGGCGCGAAGAAGCTTGGGATATCATCAGGCAGACACCCCAGCACACATACCAAATATTAACAAAGCGTCCTGAACGGATTAAGGAGCAATTACCAAAATATTTCGACTCATTAAACAATGTTTGGCTAGGGGTTTCTATTGAAAGTGAAGAACAAATGGGTCGGCTTGAGCACCTTAAAGACCTCCCATGTATTACCTTTGCCAGTTTTGAACCCCTGATAGGCCCTATTAATTGGGACACCAGGATGGACGGTTTAAAGTGGTGCATCATTGGAGGTGAGAGTGGCAATGATACAGGCAAATACCAATACCGCAAAATGGAATTGGATTGGGCACTCCATCTTGTTGATGGTGCTAAATCCAGTGGTGTACCCTGTTTTGTGAAGCAACTTGGGACATATCAGTATAAGCAATTAAATCTTAAAGATAGACATGGTGGCAATTTGGAAGAATTTCCAGAAGGATTTCAGGTGCGTGATTTCCCGGCAGTTTATTACGATAAACATATGGCCATGGCATAGCATGTTATTTAAATATGATTTTAAAAAAGGTGTCTTAATGATGCCTTTTTTAATTTTTATAGTATTCTGCAGGGATACCAGATAAATTATGGAACCAATCTTAGGTGCGAAACATAATATTTGAAATTATAATCTAAAATTCACTTTATAAGTGATAAACGAGGGGTGTGCAAATAGCACCATTTTCGACATTTTTACAGCATTTAAATTTTCATAAACATTATAATAATATAGCATTAACTTCTTCTCTGGAGTAAATTTAACCGGATTGTGTAATTAATTCACAATTAAACCCATTAACTTTAAATGTTATTTTCTCAGTATGATTATTTTGTGTTTTATAGTTGCCGGTGTTATTATAATAATGGTAGGTTATTTTTTTTGCAAAAAAGATATACCCACTCAGAAACTAAACCAAACGGAAATAAAAACAAAAAATAAGTGGTTACATCCAGAGGATAGTTTTGGTAAAATGGAAAAAGGCGTAAAGCATGATTAGTAAATAAATTCGAACCGTAAGAAAACCCATTGGGTTTTCAGAAGTTGGCGAGAACAAGCATTGAATAATACGCGTTGTTGTGATGTCGTTTTTATTTTATTAATAATCAAATTTATAAGCATTTGTTGTTTGTCTTTTTGTCCAATTTTTGAATTCAATATTCACAATCACTTCTTGAATTCCGTGAATTTTTTCTTTAAAATCAAAAGTTGGTAAGTATTGAATTCCGTATTTATTTAGTACTTCATCTATTTTTATTTTGTTCAATTGTGCTTTTTGATCCTTTTTCCTAAATCTATTCAGTCTTGAGTATGCAATTCCGAGAAATGTAAATCCAGTTACAATTATTCCAATTTTCACAGACCAAAGAAAAAGGCTGTATATAGTCCAACTAGAAAATAAAAATCCACCAATTATTATTGAAAAACCAATAATCATGGTAGTGTAAAAAGTAAAATATGTTGATTTTTTATTTCTGCGTATGATTTCCAATTCGAGATTAGCAATTTCTAATTTTTCTTGAAATTTACTATCAAGTTTAATTTTAGTACACGTATTATTAAAATCAGGTTTTCTATTGGTCAATTTGCAGGTCAAACCTTTTTCAAGGCTATTCATTTCGTTTTCACATAAATCACAATGTCTCGCTAAATTCATTAAAATTTTAGTTCAATTTTTAGTTAGTTTTTTCGATTTATGTTCCTCCACTAAATGCACCACAACGGTTTGGATATGAGCAGTAGCGTCCCGCAGGGCGCTATTGCTTATAGGTTTTGTTAGGTGCTTTTTTTATTCTATTCCTTTTTGTTTCCAAATCTCATCTATTTCAGATTGAAACGGTGTTAAGAACGAATAAGCAATATGGAAATCGGAATCTCCAGCTTCAAATTCATCCTTGTATAATTCTACTCCTCTTAACATCATTTTATATTGAGGATAACCATTTTCATCAAGTTCATAGTCCTGAACACCACGGATAATAAAATCCCTATTGACGTTATATTCTCCGTACTGTAATCCACCACCAATACTGGAGTCTCTGTTTGAATTAATTGCCTCTTTAATTATTTTGAGAGAGTTCCAACTTGGATTTGCTTCATGTAATTCTTGTGCAATGTCTTCTCCACTACCCATAAATTCAATCCCATCTACAATTAGAATTTCTTCATATTCCGCTTGAATAGGATAGTCAGTTGTGTCAAGGGTAAATTTAAATGTCCTAAAGGTGTTTGTTTC
The DNA here is from genome assembly GCF_043876815.1 of Gaetbulibacter sp. M240. Lineage (NCBI taxonomy): Bacteria > Pseudomonadati > Bacteroidota > Flavobacteriia > Flavobacteriales > Flavobacteriaceae > Gaetbulibacter > Gaetbulibacter sp. M240. The sequence continues at coordinate 214,666 of NZ_JBAWKA010000005.1, read as the reverse complement.
AGGACAATTACCAGTAATCATTATTCCTGAAATTCCGTGATTTCTTAAAATCGCGCAGATATCTCGAGATGTTTTTTGAAATACTTTTTTAATAACCTCACAGATACCTATCATTGAACAATCAGTGTATCCTGGGGCGAATTGCAGATACTGCAAAATTTCATTGATAGCTTCCTTGACTAAATATGCATTTGTTGTGCTTCCAGCAACACACATCCCGATAGTAAAACTTTTATAAAGTTCTGTGATTCCTGATTCAAGTGATGGAGCATATATTTTGACAGGCACAGAAAATACTTTTATTCCAAAATCGATATACTCGTCATCTCCGAAAGAAAATCTTGAATCTGAAGCGAAGTGCGGAACACCGTTAATTTTTCTTGCAATACAAAGAGTCATTTATCTTGTTTTTAAAATGGCAAATCATTTTCTTCAATTGGTATTTCACGTTCAACATTATCCAATCTTTGCCATAAATTATTTAGTATTATTTTCTGTTTGTCTACAGTAACTGATTTAATGAAAGTCAAAAAGTCCTTAATCAATTCTACTTCAATTTCCCTATTGCGATAATAACGATAGTCTCCTTTTACAAAACATTTTGCGATAGAATTATGATTTTGAACATAGGTTTCAAGCATAGAGTTTCTATATACATTCTCTAGGTCAATTATTATTTTACTTATATCTGAAATGTACTTTGATTCAATGTTGATTTTTGAATAAATATCTGATAAGCAAGAAGCAAACCGTAAATATGTATTCTTGTCGTTTTCAGAAAAGTCGACCCCAAGTGATTCGTCAGTTGTTATTTCCCTTTGAATATCAAAAAAAGAGTCAATCCTTTTGTTGTAATCATTATCGGTCATTCTTTTTAATAAACTCTTATATGAAAAGTTTTGAAGATTGTTTTCAGTGATTATTTCTTCAAAGAGTTTTCCTAAAAAATATATCTCTGTTTTAAAGTTATAAATTTTATTTTCAAAATCAACCGGAGGAGTATAACGCCAATTCAGCGATATGCTTTTATCGTAATTCTCGTCAAAGTCTACTTTCTTTCCGAATCCAAAATCAATAATTTTAACAACCCCTTGTTCCGAAACTAAAATGTTTTCTGGTCTTATATCTCTATGAAGAATTTTAACTTCTTCCAAGTTTATAAACCCCTCTATTGTTTGAGTAAATACATCATTTAGGCGATCAGGGTTACTTTTAATAAAATCGTATATGGTACTGCCTTTTATGTATTCCATTAAAATAAATCCTGTGTGTTTCTCAGGATATAAATAATAGTTAAATACTCGGACAATATTTTTATGATAAACTAAGTGAAGAAGCTTGATTTCTTCTTTGAAATTCTTGAAAAATTGAAGTTGGTGTTCTTCGTGGAATGGAGAGTACTTTTTACATACAAAACGTTCATTAATGATTTCATCTTCTAATAAAACAGTTCTGCCAGTTCCTCCTTGACCAATTTCGTCTATGAACTTATAATCTTTTGTTCGTATGAATTCTATTAATTTTCCTTTCATTTCTGTAATTGTACCTAACGGTCTCGTGTATGGTTTGTTGCGATTTTAGGTAACCAATTTAGCAAATAAAAACGAACCGTAGGAAAATCCGCAGGATTTTCCGATAAGCGAGAACCAAAGCAATGAACGATACGCGTTGTTACACACTGTACCGACACGTTTGAGTAAACACGTTTTACTCCGTTTCGCCGTACCACTCCGAACGCTTACGAAACGCCGTAAAGCTATGCTACCCAACCGCCCGAGTTTTCCAGACAGCCATAACGATTGCATAAACCTTGCGAACTGCCGTAATGCTTTGCGTTTAGATTGGAAAAGGAGGTATGGTTTGTAACGGTTTTGGCTATGGTTTCGTTACGGAATGGTACGCGAGTATCATTCCGCCGTAACCATAAATTTAGCAAAAAGGCTCGAAATTCCGATTATGAATTTCAGCCGTAATGAACTATAGCCGTTGTTGCCTGTAGTGCTTTATTTTTTATAAGTCAATTTCTGTTTCGTAATATATTTTCCCATTCAGGGGAATTATTGTCGTTGTTGCATATGAATCTGTAAAAGATATTTTTTGTAATTCAAAAATTTTGTTTGCATCTACTTTGTCGTAATAGTTTAATGGAATGATATCTATAATTCCGAAAATCATATTGTCCCCGCCTTCACATCTTGTATTTACGTGGTGCATTTTGGGAACAAAATCGAGTGCAAAATCCAATTCTCCGTTTTTCTTAAAGTATTTCCATTCTCCAATTCTGTAATAATAGAAAGCTCGGAAAGCTCCGCCCATTCCACAGTCGATAAAAGAGCTTATTTTATAATTTCCTTCTGATGATAAAATTCCATCCGAGTCATATTCTTTCCAAAGTCCGCATTTTATATCACTAACATAGTCTTTTGAAACTGCCATTTTTCCAATTCCGCTTACAGTTCCGTTTTTGTTTTTAAGTTCAATTAGAGTATCCTTGTCTGGAAGTCCATTTTCAAGTTCGCCATAAAGTTTGTCGTCTTGAATGTAAATCCGATTCTGATGAAGATTTTTGGTTCCGCAACCAAAAGTCAAAATAATTAATATATATGCTATTGATTTGTTCATTTTCGCATTACAGGCAACTCGTTATATGTAGGTAAATATACACCTTTTTGGGACTTATTCTCCGGATAACAGGAACTTTAGACCCTCTTATCTGTATTCCGGTTCTTAAGATATATGCCAGATTTAATTAATCCTTGGCATCTGAATTAAGAAGTTACCGGGACTAATCAAAAAAAATTATTTTTTGATTTTTTTCTAACTTGTTATATTAAAAATAGGAGTCGCCTTCCAACAACAACCCCACCCAATTTTTAGCAGGTGGGGGTTGTCCCCCCTTTAATAAAACTGCAGTAACTAAAATCATTTAAATTATGGTAACTGTAAAAGAAATTAAGAAGGCTGAAAATTCAAAAGGTGAAGAATTTTATGGCTTAATCGTTCAATCGGGTGCTGTTCCTGTTAAGAGTAAACGATCAGGTAGAGTTTACATCACAGCCAAAACGGCCTTTGTTGCCACCACCTTTGATGAAGAAACAGCATCATCACTCATAGGTAGTGAATTTGAAGGCACCATTAGAAAAGTGGAGACAGATCCTTATGAATACACTATCGAGGAAACCGGGGAGATTATAACGCTTTCTCATCGGTATGAATATGTGGATCCAGCCTTGGACATGGAGGAACAGGTGGTAGAAGAAATCAGTGTCTATTAACTGCACTTTCGACATTTTCAACACTTTGAAAGAGTTTACCGCTAATTCGTGGTAAGCTCTTTTTTTATTCCTAAAAACAACAAAATATATGTTTAAACAAAGAAAATACATTATGCAATTACAACAAACAAAACGGCACAACGTAAAACTACGTTTAGGGATATCTGGAGCTAGTGGCTTTGGTAAAACCTACTCAGCCCTACAATTAGCCTATGGTATGACTAGTGATTGGTCAAAAATCGCTGTGATAGATACAGAGAATGCATCAGCCAGTCTATATTCAGATTTAGGCAACTTTAACGTATTGAACCTAAACCCATCTTATAGCCCAGAACGGTATATAGAAGCCATAAGCATATGTGAAAAATCCAATATGGAAGTGATAATAATCGATTCCGTAAGCCATGAGTGGCAGGGTGATGGTGGCTGTTTACAAATCCATGAGCAACTTGGCGGTAGATTTCAGGATTGGGCTAGGGTTAAACCAAGGCACCAGAAATTCATAGACGCCATACTAAGATCTAAATGCCACATTATTACTACCTCCAGACGTAAAACAGATTATTCATTAGATGTTGGTTCTAATGGTAAATCTAAAGTGGTTAAGCACGGTACTAAAGAAATTACTTCTGAAGGTTTTGAATATGAGCTATCAGTAAACTTTGAGCTCATAAACGAGAATCATTTGTGTAAGGTGAGTAAAGACCGGACCAATTTATTCCAGGGAAACCCTGAATTTATAATAAATGCTGATATAGGTAAACAATTAAAGGCTTGGTGCCATCAAGGTATTTCACTGGAGGATGTGAAGCAAGAAATAAAAGCCACCACAACAGTAGAAGGCTTGAGGCATTTGTTTCATAAACACGGTGCTTTAAAACAGCAAATATTACCACTTATTCTGGAGAGAAAATCTGAAATAGAGAAAACAGCTCAGATAGCGGACAACAAACAAATCATTAACACAAAATCTATACAACAAAATGGAATTAACAACAGCAACCCAACAAGTGGTAAATAGCCACGAAGTAGTTTCATCATCTATTTCAAATAACAATAAATTTATAGAAGCCAATACACAAGAAGTAACACTTTCACACCTAAAACAGGATTGTGTCATTCCTGTTTTCGCTAAAGATAACGAAACCACAATACCACATTTTGAGTTTATTAGTGCGGTGAGAGAAACAGCTCAACATCTATTTCCAGAAGGAACGGTAATGATGCCTAATATTAGAACCAGCCATGTTATTAAAGGGCGTATTCCTTCTGCAATAGGTAAACCGGCCAAAGAACTGTTGGAACATGAAAAGACGATATATTATGAGCGCATGGCTTTTATGGTAGAGATACCTCATGTGCACGCGTATATCAATAATCAAAAGTTAAATCTCACCGTTGGTGGTGTACGTAGCTATTCCGAACAAAATCTATTTTCGAAGAAAAGCATCGAAAAGTTTAAAATCTTTATTGGTTTCAAAAATATGGTGTGTTGCAATCTATGTATCGCCACAGATGGATTAAAGGATGATTTAAGAGTGAGTAGTGTTGATGAGCTTAAAGCTAAGACACATGATTTATTTCTGACCTATAATCAAGAACAGCAGGTGGATGTCATGAGGCAATTGCAAGATTATACCATAAACCAAGAGCAGTTTGCCCATTTGGTAGGTAAAATGAAACTCCACAATTGCTTAGATAACAACCAAAAGCAGGGCTTATTTGAACTTAAAACAACAGATTCGCAAATCAATAATATTATTAAAAACTATGTTGATGACCCTCATTTTAGTGCAGACCATAACGGTTATATCACTCTCTGGAATTTGTACAACCTATTTACCGAAAGCTCTAAAAGCAATTACATAGATAACTTTCTGAGCCGGAACTGTAACACGTATGAGTTTGTAAACCATTTAGGTGGAGCAATCAAAAACAACGAGGATAACTACTTTCTGCAGAATAACGATGTAGTGCATTAAACATAATTTATTTTATTAAAAATGAGCAATAAAGAACTGATTGAGCTTTTGAAATATTGCTCACCACACATCATTTATGTGGTTAATGATCAAAATAGAATTATAAAACTGCAGACACCCTTTAAGTTAAAGGTTATACAGAAAATAGGTTTTTTAAGGAAACATCAAATTCTTTACTGTGAAGAATTAAAAATCACTAACGAGGGCAGAATTGTATTCTGTATAGATGGCCAAAACTACTTCACACATCATTTTGACATTTTAACAAAATAAGTTAAAGAGGGCGTTATACTATATCTTTTGGCTCTATAATAATTAAGCCACTAAGGAAATTTTTATTCTAGATAACCTTTGAATATTAAGCCTAACCGTATAATTAAAAAAGTTATTTAACTAAAAAAGGTTAGGCTTTTTTCAATTGAATATCTTTAAAAAAACACTCCAATTTGTCAATTTCTTAATCCTAGTTTTTGTTCTAATTGATATTCATGTAGGTTAGTTTCACTCTAAATAAATGCATGCTTCCTTTGTAAGTAAATTCACCAAGAATATATATAACCAATGAGTTTGTAAATGATAAAAAGAAAAAATACATTGTATACAACCTTTTGACGATTTTAAAATTGACTTTTAAGTTATTCAGGCATATGTGGTAAAATAATTAGAAATATTTTTTGTCCTACATCGCTGTTTAGTCTAAATTTTACTCGAGAGAATTTTTAGAGGGGGGGGTAAGCATTGGAGCATTTCCCATAAAAAAAATCTGGAAAATCTAATAAAGTCAAGATCCTTATTAAAAAACCACCCGCTTTTTGATGAATTTCCACCCCTGTAAATTATTTAATTCTCTCTAATATTGAATGCACTAAACTTTTATACGATCAATAAACTATAGATGAATTTCAATTTTTTTAAATTATTATTATTCAGTCTTATCTTGATTTTGTCTGTACATTCATGCAAACAAAACAAAGAATCTGAAAATGAATTTTCAAATAATACAGATTCATTATTAAAAAAATTAAATGATTCTCAGGGCAAGGATGTCTTAGTTATCGCTCATCGTGGTGATTGGCGTAATTTTCCTGAAAACTCCGTAGAAGCTATTGAGAGTGCTATAAACATGGGTGTGGACATGGTGGAATTGGATGTAAAAAAGACCAAGGACAACCACCTTATTATTATGCATGATGCAACCCTGGACAGAACAACTACAGGGAAAGGTTTGGTTTCCGAATGGACTTTAGATTCTATTAAAAAACTTTACCTTAAAAATGGTGCCGGTATTTACACAAAATATAGGATTCCAACATTAGAGGAAGCTTTGAACACTTGTAAAGGAAAAATTCTTGTCAATTTGGATGGCGCTTATGATTATTTTAATGAGGCGTTCGAAATAGCAAAAATATCAGGGACCACCAATCAAATTGTATTAAAGGGCTATAATAAAAAAGCAAGTGAAGTTCTTTCTGATTTTGGTGAAAAATTAGACACCATCATTTTCATGCCTATCATAAATTTAGACACAGACAACGACCCCATACAAACAATTAGCGATTACCAATCTCAACTACAGGTGAAAGCTTTCGAAATCGTATTTTCCAATGACTCTTCTGGGGTCCTAACACAATTTTCAAAAATTAAAGATAATGGGAGCCGTGTTTGGGTGAATTCCCTTTGGGCTTCGTTAAACGCAGGTCATGATGACAATGAGGCGGTTAAAAACAAAGACAGTATTTATGGTTGGTTTGTAAATAATGGCGTTAACATGATTCAAACCGATAGGCCAGAAATGCTATTAGAATATTTACGAGAAAGAAAATTACATAATTAAAATGTTTGTTTTTATTTGAGTTTACTTAGTTAATAAGGGTGCAATTGAAATTTGTGCCCTTTTTTACAAATTTAACTTTGTAAATTGAATTTTCATTTGAATCAAGAGATTTGCTAAAAACCACTGTTTTAAATTTGATTACTTTTATATTTAACTGTAAAAAGGAAAGCAAACGGAAAAAATATATAGTATTTATATGAGGCTTTTGCAACATAATGTCATTGAAATACTCAGATACAAGCTTTTGTTAGGTTTTTCTGTTGTATCAATTTTTTCTTCGTTTTCACAAACACCTGTTAACTTTCAAAAAATTAACCAATCTAACGGCTTATCTAGCAATAGAATTACGGGAATCATAAAAGAGAAAAATGGTTTTGTTTGGGTTGGTACTGAAACAGGCCTAAACCGCTACGATGGTAAAGAATTTAAGGTTTACGATAATCAAAGCAGCAACATTGGCTCAAACAACATAAGCAATATTCTTTTGGATAGTAAAGGAAGAATTTGGGTTGCTACTTTAGGTGGAGGATTAAATTTATACGATAAATTACATGATAATTTTAAAGTCTATAAGTATGATGCCAATAATCCCGAATCGATTTCTTCAAATCAAATTTATTGTTTGTACGAGGACTCAAATCATCATATTTGGATAGGAACTGAAAATGGCCTGTGTTTTTTTAACGAACGAACAAATTCATTTGAAACTTACAATAACCAAAACAAAGACTTCAACCTTGTTTTTGAAAACAATGTTTCAAGTATCTGCGAGGATATTAATGGAAATTTGTGGATTGGAACATTTGGTGGCGGATTAAATAAATTTTCTACAGAGCTTAAAGAGTTTACCCATATAACTGCAGACGAATCGGTTTTCAGTGATTTCATACATACGGTTTTACCTCTAAGTGATCATATCATTTTGATTGGAACCAGTGGTGGCGGCCTTTTAAAATACGACATAGAACAGCAAAGGTTTTCTAATTATTTTTCGAATTCAAACCAAGAAAAAGAAAATGCCATAGTTCGTGTTCTATTCAAAGATGAAATGGGTAATCTTTGGGTTGGGACCGATGGAAATGGGATTATTCAAGTTAAAAACCCTGAAAGCCCTTCACCTGTTTTTCATAATTTCAATCATAACCCGCAAATCAATTCCTCTCTATCTGGAAATGCTATATATGCCATTGCTGAGGATGATTTGTCTAACATTTGGATTGGAACAGCTTGGAATGGTATCAATATTTTGACTCAAAAGGATGATTTTGACCTCATCCCAAGTGATATTAGGGGATTAAATCCTATCACTGTTTTATCAATTTACAAAGACAAAGAAAATCTGTTTTTGGGAACGGATGGTAGAGGATTAACCATTTTCAATTCCAAACAAAAAAGTATTAAGGAATACAATAAGGACAACGGAAATTCTTTGGGAGGTGATTACATCCAATGTTTTCACAAAAGTAAAGACCAAATTCTTTGGATAGGAACCTATGCCAACGGACTCATTAAATTTAACCTAAAAACTAAGATCTCGCAACAGTTTAAACATGAGGCTAACAACCAGGAATCTTTGAGTTTTAATGATATTAGAGCTATAATTGAAGATGAAAAACATAATTTATGGATAGCGTCCTGGGGAGGCGGACTCAATTATTTTGATACTAAAAATGAAACCTTTACAGCTTATCGCGAAAATAAAAAAGACAGCACATCTCTTAGTAATGATAATATTGTTGCGATGGAAAAAACAGGAGATAGTCTCTGGCTGGGAACTTTTGGCGGTGGCCTCAATATTTTCAATACCAAAACACTTAAAAATACGCGGATAAAACTCAAAGGTGATTTATCCGAGGTTATGACGTCGGATAACATCTTAAGTCTTCTTAAAGATTCAAAAAATAATGTTTGGATAGGAACTTCCGAGGGAGGCATAAATCGATTCAATTCTAAGACAAAAAACTTCGCACATTTCGACAGTGATAAAGAATTGAATAATCAATCAGAAGTAGCCCTTGTTGAAGATAAACTTGGGAATATTTGGTTCAGCACAAAAAAAGGAATTTACAAATATGATTATCAATCAAACAGCTTTACCGATTACTCCGATCTGGCAGGGGAATATCATATTAACTCGGTTTTTAAGGATTCCGAAGGACTTCTATACTTTGGGCGATCTGATGGTGCCGTGCGATTTAATCCGGATAATATTAAAAAAGAAAATAGTCATCCTCCAGTTAAAATCACGGATTTCAAGCTTTTTAATAAGAAAGTAGCAATTGGCGACGATGGAATTTTGGAAAAGAACATCACGCTTACCAACCACATCACACTAAAGCACAATTTAAATGTTCTAACTTTTGAGTTTGCAGCTTTAAAAATTCCATTTTCCTCGAAATGTGAATATACCATTCAAATGGAAGGCTTTGACAAGACATGGCGAGAAATAGGAAACGATCGCACTGTGACCTACACTAACCTTTCTCCTGGAGATTACACGTTTAAGGTAAAGAGCAGGGAAACAGGAAGTGATTGGGGAGATGATTATGCCTCTGTCAACATCACTATTCTAAAACCATTTTGGTTGGAATGGTACGCTTATGTTTTTTATGCCTTTTTAGTCGTTTTAAGCTTTTATTTATTCAGAAAATATATTTTGGCTTGGGAACAAATGAAAACTAATCTGAAATTAGAAAAATTGACCCATGAAAAAGATATTGAGCTGTACAACTTGAAACAACAATTTTTCACTAATATTTCGCATGATATTCGAACGCCTATCACTTTGATTTTAGCTTCAATTAATCGACTCATATCCAAAAGTGAGACATTGAATGAAGATCTTTCAAATCCAGTAAATACCATTAAAAAGAATGGAAATAAATTATTAAAGCTTATAAATGAGCTCCTTGATTTCAGAAAATTAGAGCAAAAAGAAATTCAATTAAAAGTTTCAAAAACAAATATTGTTGATTATTGTGAGGAAATTTATTTGTCATTTAAGGAAATGGCGATTCAAAAAAATATAGACTTCACATTTAAATCATCAACGCCTAATATTGCCGTTTGGATTGATAAAAATCAATTGGAAAAAGTGTTTTATAATATTCTTTCCAATGCTTTTAAATTCACCCAACAAAAAGGATCGATTCAAATTTCAGTTTTAGAAAAATCAGATCAGGTGATCATTGAAATTGAAGATAAAGGTGTTGGATTAACCAAAGGCCAATTAGCCAAAATTTTTAACCGATTTTATCAAACAGAGGTCAACACGACTTCTGAAGAAGGTGGTTTTGGTTTAGGTCTGTCCATTTCAAAATACATCATTGAATTACATCAAGGTGATATTATTGTGGAAAGTGAAAAAGGCCTTGGCAGTACATTTAAAATTATTTTAAGGAAAGGGAAAGAACATTTCAAAGAAGAGCATATTTCAGGCGAATATGAGGAAAAGTTATTGGAAAATTATTTTTTGGATGCTGAGGAGTCTCATTTATATGATGAACTAAGCGAAGAAAAAGAATCCAAAGACAAAATTCAAGACGCTGCAAACCTGCTCATTGTTGAAGATAATGACGAAATACGCGAATACGTTGTTCAATTGTTATCGCAGGACTATACGGTTCTAGAGGCGAAAAATGGCAAAGAAGCCTTTGAGGTAGCTAAGGAAACATTGCCGGATATTATTATAAGTGATATTATGATGCCTATAATGGATGGGGTAACACTTACCAAAAAGCTAAAAACAAATTCTCGAACCTCCCACATTCCTGTAATACTTTTAACAGCAAGAGCTTCCTTTACACATAAAATAGAAGGTTTTGATGTTGGAGCTGATGATTATGTGACTAAACCTTTCCATGAAAAACTTTTAAAAAGCAGAATTAGAAATCTATTAAAAACCAGGTCGCTTTTACATGACAAATTTTGGAAAAACGAATTGATCCCAATTAGTGAATTAAACCTTTCCAAAATTGATGAAAAATTCATGAGTAAACTAATTAAAATCATTGAGGACAATATTTCTGATCCCGAATTAAATATCAATGTTATTTGCGATGAAATGGGGATGAGTCACTCTGTCATTTATAAAAAAATCAAGGCTCTGACTAACATGAGTTATATTGAATTTGTTAAAGATTTTAAATTAAAGACAGCAAAACGTTTGATTTCAGAGCAAAATTTTTCAGTAAAGGATGCTTGTTACCATGTAGGGTATTCTGATCGAAAATATTTTAGCAAAATTTTCAAACAACATTTTGGCAAGAACCCATCGGAATTTATAAAAAATTGATTTTAGAAGTCATCAATTTAGTATTTAAGTCTATAATACAATTTAAACTAGTTTTTACCCCTCAATTCAATGAATCTTTACCCCTGCTAAACTACAGTAGTAATTAAATTTGAATACCAATTACTAACTAAACTAATTTTGTATGGAACAAAATGTACCATTAAAGGTTTTGCAGCCAAAAACCTTTTTCTCAATCCTTTTATTTTTATTTTGTGCTTTGGCCATGGGCCAAACCAAAACAATTTCTGGAAAGGTCTTCGACAATTCATATAATCCATTGATTGGAGCTTCAGTATTAGCCAAAGGAACCAATACTGGAACAGTTACGGATTTTGACGGTCAATTCTCTCTAACTATTAATGATAATGTAAGTACGTTAATTGTGTCGTATCTCGGATACGTTACGCAAGAAGTTAATATAGGTGATCAAAATACACTGACTATAACTTTAGAAGAGGATACCGAGGCGCTTGATCAAGTGGTCATTATTGGTTATGGAACACAGAAAAAGAAGGATTTAACGGGCTCTGTAGCGTCAATAAGTACAGAGGATTTTCAAAAAGCTCCAGTTACTAATGTCGAAGGACTGATCGCCAATAAATTACCAGGGATTCAAATAACACCATTTAGTGGTAAACCTGGAGCAGGTAGCAACATATTGATTCGAGGAGGCTCATCTTTAAATGCGAGTAATGACCCATTATTTGTGGTAGACGGTGTTCCTTTGGAAGGTTGGAATGGTGGCCCTGGAATATTAAGCCAATTGAATCCTAATGACATTGAAAGTTTTACCGTACTTAAGGATGCATCTGCCTCTGCTATTTACGGATCACGTGCATCAAACGGGGTCATTATAATAACTACTAAAAAAGGAAATTTAAGTGGCGAAACCAAAGTCAATATTTCCTCTACTACGCGTGTTTCAAAAATTATAAATAAAGCCTCGGTACTGTCAGCGGATCAGTATAGAAACTTGGTAAATGACATTGGTTTTAGCAACACACCACCAGGTAACGCGAACACAGATTGGCAAGATGAAGTTTATCAAATTGCATTAGCCACAGAAAATAATATTAGTGTTTCTGGATCTATCAAATCTTTGCCGTACCGTGCATCGGTAGGCTATCTAGACCAAGACGGGATTTTAAAAACAGGAAATTACAAAAGGTTAACCGCTTTGGTTAACTTAAATCCCAAGTTTTTTGACAACCATCTAAAGGTTAATTTAAATTTAAAAGGTTCTTTGGAGGATCAACGTATTGCCAATGAGAGCGCCTTATGGACATCCACTGCGTTTGATCCAACCCAACCAGTTTATGTTGACGATCAAACGTATGGAGGCTATTTTCAGTATACCCAATTCGCTTCAAATCCGGCATTAGCTCTAATTAACCCTGTTAGTATGCTTTATCAGGTTACTAATAAAAGTGAAAACAAACGAAGTGTTGGAAACATACAACTCGATTATTCATTACATTTTTTACCGGACCTTCATATAAACGTTAATGCTGGTTATGATATCTCTCGCGGAACCTATAGGTCTTCAGCACCAGCGAATTATTTTCCTTCAAATATTTCAGGAGGCTATATCTATGACGCAAACCCTTCTACAGAGGTTAAAAACACATTACTGGAGTCCTATTTATTTTATAGTAAGGATCTTGAATCAATCAAAAGTAAATTTGATATCACCGTTGGGTACTCTTATAATGATTTTTTAACAACAAATTATTTTTATCCAACCTATAGAGCCGATGGGACAAAGCAACCGAATAGCGATCCTACATTCCCATTCGATAAGCCAAGTCATTCCATAATTTCGTTCTATGGAAGACTTAATTATACTTTGAATGATAAATATTTACTTACGGCTTCTTTACGTGATGATGGATCCTCTAGGTTTCCGGAAAAAAACAGATGGGGATTATTTCCTTCTGTAGCTCTGGCCTGGAAAATAAATCAAGAAAATTTCCTTAAAAACAGTGACGTTGTCTCAAATTTAAAACTGCGTTTAAGTTACGGGATAACCGGTCAGCAGGACGGTATTGGAAATTATGTTTACATACCTGGTTACTCGGTTGGAAATTTTAACAATCAATATACTTTTGGTAATACACCATATACAACGGTTTCCCCGGGAACTTATAACCCAGATCTTAGATGGGAACAAACTGAATCCGCTAATATTGGATTGGACTTTGGGTTTTTGAATAATAGAATTAATGGAAGTATTGATTTTTACAAAAAAAGGACGAAAGATTTATTAAACAATACGATAATACCACTTGGGGTTAATTTCGGAAATTCCTTATTGCTGAATATTGGTAATATGGAAAATGAAGGCGTAGAATTCTCACTAAATACCATTCCAATTCAAAAAGAAAATATGAGTTGGGACATCAATTTCAATGTTACTTATAATGAAGGTAAAATAACAAAACTGAGTAACACAGATGATAGCGGGGTTGGCTTATTTAGTAGCAGTACCTTGGTAAATACAGTGGGTTACCAACGTAATACATTTTATCTGTATCACCAGGTATATAATGAAGATGGTATGCCAATAGAAGGTCAGATGCGTGATTTGAACAATGATGGTATTTTAAATGCTGATGACCGTTACATTACCAATAAGTCTACCGCTCCTAGATACCTCTTGGGCTTTAGCACTAATTTCGCTTGGAATAAGTGGAGTTTAAGTACCTCACTGCATGCTAATTTGGATCACTATATGTTTTTCCGCCCCTATGATAATACTATAGCAATTACGAATTATCAAGTATCACAAAATCTCAATACACTTTACTATGATACCCTTTTTAGCAATAATGATCCGGCACAAGGGTTTAGTGATTTTTATTTGCAAAATGCTTCATTTCTTAAAATGGACAATATCACATTAGGGTATAATTTTGGTCAAACCTTAGTTAATTCCAAGGTTGGACTAAGTATAAATGCTTCTGTGCAAAACGTTTTTATAATTACCAACTACGATGGATTAGATCCGGAGTCATTGGGAGGTTACGAGAACTCCTATCCTGTGCCCCGAGTTTACGCCCTGGGATTAAACATTAACTTTTAACCTAAATAACTAATAAAACATGAAAACTTCGAACAAAATATTTAATAAATGGGTTTTTACAGTAATACTTTTAGTTATTGCAGTCAATTTTAACTCATGTACAGACGACCTAAATAAAGAACCACTAAACACTTTAACTAACGATAAGCAGTTTAACAGTGTAGATGGTTATAAACAAGGCTTGGCTTCAGTGTATTCCAACCTGGTTTACAACACTTTTCTTCGATTTTACTGGAGTATGCAAGAGTATTCCACAGATATGGCGGTGAGCACTTGGAATGACGGCGGTGATGGCATCTATCATGAATTAGCCTGGAGTGCAGATTCACCAGCGATTACCAACGTTTATAATGCCTCCCTTTCCATTATAACACTATGCAACAATTTTATTAACGAATCTTCGGATCAAGCACTTTCAGATCGAGGCTTTAGCGGTAGTGATATTGATAAAATAAAGCAATATCAAGCAGAAATAAGATATTTAAGAGCCTATTGTTTTTGGATTCTAATGGATGCTTATGGAAACCCACCCTTTCCAACGGAGAATAATTTAGGAACCTCATCACCTGAGCAAATCCAACGTGCCGATTTATTTGCTTTTATCGAAAGTGAATTAAAGGCCATTGAACCCATGCTTGCTGATCCCAGAACTAATGAACGTGGTAGACCGGATAAAGCTGCCGATTGGGCTTTGTTATCCAGAATGTACTTAAACGCGAAAGTTTACACTGGGCAAGAACACTATACGGATGCTATAACCTACAGTAAAAAAATAATTGATGCAGGTTATCAACTAGAAACCAATTATTCATGGTTAATGCTTGGTGATAACTATTTAAATACTAACGAGTTTATTTGGACGATTAATTTCAATAATACTAATATTACTTGGTATGGCACTAACTTTTTATCTCTTGGTGCTGCTGGAGTTCCCGCATCTATAAATGGGATGTCCGGTAGTTGGAATGCTTTCCGGTTTACACAACAAATTCCGGCACTTTTTCCAACTTCGGATACTTCTGTAGATAAAAGAGCTCAGTTTTATACTAATGGACAAAATCTGGAAGTCGATAATATTTCGACCAGCACAGATGGTTATTCTGCTTACAAATACAGAAATGTTACTCGTGAGGGTACCCCAATTACTCAAAACAATAATTATGGTAATATAGCCGACATTGATTTTCCTGTATTCCGTCTTGCAGAAATTTACCTCACCTATGCAGAGGCTGTTTTAAGAGGTGGAACCGGCGGAGATACTTCCACTGCGTTAAATTTTATTAATGAAATTAGAGGCCGTGCTTATGCGGATGATCCAAGTAGTTCCGAGGGAAATATTACTACATCTGACCTAACACTTGATTTTATTTTAGATGAGAAAGCCCGAGAATTCTATTGGGAAGCACAGCGCCGGACAGACCTTATTCGCTTCGACAAACTGACTTCAGGTAACTACCTATGGGCCTGGAAAGGCGGAGTTAAAGAAGGGCGATCGGTTGATGACAAATATAATCTATTCCCTATCCCAACAGCCGATTTACTGGCAAATCCAAACTTAGTGCAAATCGATGGCTTCTAAAAGAGGCATGAAAATATTAAACACATAATTATGAAGAAGTTTCTTAAAATAATAGCAATCATAGTTTCTCTGCTTGGACTACATTCTTGCAGTAACGACTTAGAAATGGCAACTGTTACTAAGCCTGAAGATGGCGTTTTTAAACTCATGTCAAGTGCAGACAATGTTACTTTAGAGAAGGAAAATGCAGATAGTCAAACAGCCATTACATTTCATTGGGATAAATCCTGGTACGGCATTGATACACCAACGAATTTTACTGTTCAAATTGATTCTATTGGGGGCGACTTTTCAGAACCAGTAGTTTCAGAACTTATTGACAATGAGAAATCATACACACATGCTGAACTAAATTATATCGCATTGAAATTTGAACTCGATCCTGATGTAGAAGGGCAATTAAAAGTCCGCTTAAAGGCAAATCTTAAATATGGTGTTATGCCAGTGTATTCCGACACTAAGGTTATTTCAGTTACACCCTTTAGTACATTAAACCTCAAATACGCCATGCCAGGCGCATTGTATATTCAGGGTGATGCTGTTGCAACAAACTGGAGTTACCCTATACCGGACGAACAAACAATGGTTCAAATTGATGATCATAGATTTGGATTAATATTGAACCTTGTAGGAGGTAAAAACTTCGCTTTTATAACCAGTTCATCAGGTTGGTCAGACCCGGCCTATGTAGCTCCTGACAGCACAGTGCCAGCCGAAGGTGGAGAATTCATTCCATCCGGCTCCAATACAACCCCAGCATGGGGAGGTACCCCGATGCGATCTCCTGCAGATTCTGGTACCTACAAAATTATAATTGATTTTGTGGAAGGCACCTATTCTGTTGAACCAGAACCATCGATTATGGCGGTTCCTGATGAGCTCTATATCATTGGTGATGCCACGCCGCTTGGTTGGTCTACTGGGCCATCTCAAAAATTCACAAAGGTTGATGATTTTACCTTTGCGATAACCATTGCATTAACAGAAGGAAAATACGATTTCATTTCAGCATTAACTTGGAGTGATCCGGCTTATAAAGCAAAAACAGGGTCTGAACCCTTGATGGGTGGTAACTTTATAGAATCAGGTTCTAATACGGTTCCAGCCTGGGGTGGTTCCGATATCACTGCACCGGCGCCTGGAACTTACACCATCACAGTTAACTTTAAATCTGGAACATATGTACTTTCTTTATAAGTCAGAATTACAAACCATAAATGATTAATCAAATGAGTTTACAACTTTTTATAAGATATATTTTAGTTCTAGTTCTTTCGATTTCATGTAGTGCTCAAGAGGAAAGCCAAAGATTACCTGAAGAATCTCAACCAGTAAATAACAACTTTGCGAAAGGGGCTGATGTGGGATGGCTTTCTCAGATGGAAGCTACAGGATATATTTTTTACGATACCGACGGTACGCCAAAAGATTGTTTACAACTTTTAAAGGATCGAGGCATCAATACAATTCGCCTTAGAGTATTTGTAAATCCCTCTGATGATAAATTAACGGGGCACTGCAGTAAGGAAGAAACTGTAGCTATGGCTGTACGAGCACAAAATCTTGGCATGCGGATCATGATAGATTTTCATTACAGCGATTCCTGGGCTGACCCCGGTAAACAATATAAACCTGCAGCCTGGGTAGATCATTCCTTTGAGGAATTAAAGCAAGATGTTTACGATCACACTTTTGACGTGTTGTCTGCCTTAAAAAATGCTGGTGTAACTCCTGAATGGGTTCAAGTTGGAAATGAAATCCCCGGAGGTATGCTCTGGCCCGACGGAAGTACTGATAATTTTGGTCAGTTAGCCCAATTACTTAATAAAGGCTATGACGCTACCAAAGCCATAGATAATAATATCAAAGTTATTGTACACATAGACCAGGGTAATAATAACCCAAGGTTTAGATGGTTTTTTGATTTGGCAACTGCTAATTATGTGAAATACGACGTGATAGGCTTATCCTACTATCCCTATTGGTTACAAACACATTATACGCAGAATATTGCTGATCTAGAGTATAACCTGAAAGATATGGTATCCCGATATGGTAAAGAGGTTATGGTCGTTGAAGTCGGGGAAGATTATAGACAGGAACAAACCACATTCGATATGCTAAAGGCTGTTATAAAAGCGGTTAAAAGTGTACCTGACAATAAAGGCTTAGGCGTGGTGTACTGGGAGCCTGAGGGAGCCAAAAGTTGGAGTGGTTACCAACTAAATGCCTGGCAAGATAACGGAAAACCTTCACCAGCCTTAGATGCTTTTAAAAATTAATCGTTTTTGATGAAATCATTTCTTAGTTACTTACCGGTTTGGATAATTTGCTTTTCAATTCTTTATATTCCAGCTCAAAACCGAACCAAAATGAATTTTGGTGCCGATTGGGAGTTTAAAATTTCTGAAAGTTTGCCAATTGATTGGGAGAAGGTAACGCTTCCGCATACCGCTAAAATTGAACCTCTGGTGGTTAATGATCAGTTCCAAGGTACATTTTGGTATCAAAAAACATTTGATACATCAATTTCAAAAAATCAAAAAATCTTCTTGTATTTCGAAGGTATTATGGCGGTTGCTGAAATTTGGATAAACAACCAAAAAGTCGCTATCCATCATGGAGGTTATTTGCCCTTTAATGTTGACATCACTCCTTTTCTTAAAAACGAAGGTCAAAACCTGATTAGGGTTAAAGGAAATAATGAAGATAACCCGGATTTCCCGCCGGGAAAACCATTAAAAGAACTGGATTTCAATTATTATGGGGGCATATATAGAAATGCCTACCTTATTACTACGGATAAATTACACATCACAAATCCCCTTGAAGCTAATAAAGTAGGGAGTGGCGGGTTATATGTTAATTTTGAAACTATTTCTAACAATAGTGCTTCGGGTATAATCCAAACACATATTCAAAATGATTATTCCAGAAATAAATCTGCCGCTTTAAAATATATTTTAACGGACAGTGAAGGCAAAAAAATTGTATTTAATTCCAAACCCTTTACCATAGGTTCAAATTCGGATAAAGAAATAACTCAAAAAATTCAAGTTAAAAACCCGAAGCTATGGTCTATTTCCGAACCTAATCTGTACCAATTGGATGTTCAAATCATTTCAGATAATCAAGTTGTTGATTCCTATTCTGAGGCTATAGGCATTCGGAAATCAGAAATACGTGCAGACGGCTATTATTTGAATAATAAAAAATTATTTATTCGAGGCACAAACCAACATCAGGAATATCCTTATTTGGGCTATGCGATTTCAGATGAAGCCCAATACAGGGATGCTGTTAAAATTAAAAACGCAGGATTTGATTTTGTTCGCATGTCGCATTATCCACATGCTGAAGCATTTATGAAGGCCTGTGATGAACTTGGCTTATTGGTTATGAACAGCCTTACAGGATGGCAATTCTTTGGTGATGAAAAATTCCAAGGAAATGCTATTAAGGATATTCGCGATATGGCAAGGAGAGACAGAAACCATCCATCTGTGATTTTTTGGGAGGCCTCATTAAATGAAACCGGCATGAGTAAAGCTTTCATGAGTAAAGCGGCAGCGGCCTTAAAGGAAGAACTTAAGTTCGGGAATTTTTATAGTGCATGCTGGATTGATGACCCGAATTATGATCTGTTTATACCTGCAAGGCAACATGCTAAATCACCCGATTACTGGAATAACTACCGAAATGAGGGTAAAAAAATATTTGTTGCTGAATATGGTGATTGGGAATATTATGCCCAGAATGCAGGATTCAATCAAACGCAATTTTCAAATTTAAAAAAAGAAGAACGATCTTCCCGGCAATTGCGGGCACATGGAGAGGAACGTTTGTTACAACAGGCATTTAATTTTCAGGAAGCAGCAAATTCAAATCGAAAAGGGCAAAATATTATAGGTGATGCGAACTGGTTGATGTTCGATTATAATCGCGGGTATAGTGATGATATTGAAAGCTCAGGCATCAGTGATATATTTAGAATTCCTAAATTTTCCTACTACTTATATCAAAGCCAGCGCGATGCAGATATGAAATTAGATCCTAAACTATCCTCAGGACCTATGGTTAAGATTGCCAGTTACTGGACCGAAAACTCACCATTAGACCTCCGCGTTTATAGTAATTGTGAAGAAGTTGCCTTGTTTTTGAATGATTCATTGATTGCTCGAAAACGTCCTGAAAAAACCATTTATAATGATGCCTTAAAGCATCCACCATATGTTTTTCATTTAAATAATTTTCTCCCGGGGACCTTGCGAGCCGTAGCGTATATAAATAACGAAAAAGTAGCGGAAGACTTGATTAAAACACCCCAAACTGCAACGAAGATCCTTTTGAGTTATGACCAGTCTTCAAAGAACATAAACCCTGATTTTCCAGATATGGTTTTTGTTTACGCAAAAATTACTGATCAGGA
This sequence comes from Gaetbulibacter sp. M240, assembly GCF_043876815.1. NCBI lineage: Bacteria > Pseudomonadati > Bacteroidota > Flavobacteriia > Flavobacteriales > Flavobacteriaceae > Gaetbulibacter > Gaetbulibacter sp. M240. The sequence goes on along the minus strand of NZ_JBAWKA010000005.1, from coordinate 194,191 downwards.
TGGCACTTTGGTTCCTTCATCCAAAGCCGAAATTCATTTTTCAATGGAAGGAGAAAATGCGCAATTAATAGGAAACACTTCTGTTTTAGCTGAAGCAGGAATAGCTACTATCATTGTTAGAACTAATAATTTTGATAAACCAATACGTGTTTTTGCTACTAGCAATGGATTAACTTCAGCTACATTAAATTTGGAAAATGAAAATGTCATCGAGAAATGTATAAATTGATTTTTTTATTCTTTGGAGTTCTTTCTTTCAACTCTTGCTCTGGCCAGAACAGGGTTAATGAAGACATTGAAAATTTAGACTACCTCTATCCATCACCTGACATCGTTATTCAGCATCATCTGGAATGGGATAGGTTGCATTATAATGAAAAGATTAGTGAATTCAAGGCAAATCCGCTCAATTTTGGTGACATCGTTTTCTTAGGAAATAGCATTACGGAAAAAGGAAATGATTGGAGTAAAAGATTTAATAATTCAAAAGTTAGAAATAGAGGAATAGCGGGCGACGTTACCGAGGGTGTTATAAATAGATTAGCAGAAATCTATTATTATAAACCTGAGAAGTTGTTTTTGTTGATTGGCATAAATGATATGTTTCGCGCGGATTTATCTCCAAAAAACATATCAGATAACATTTTTGAAATAGTAAATACAGTTCATGCAAAATCTCCCGAAACACAAATTTACGTTCAAACCATTTTACCTACCATAAATCAATATTTGGTGAATAAAATCAAAGAGACGAATGCTATTTTAAAAGCATCGCTCCCGGGATTTTGTACCCTAATAGACCTTTATTCCATTTTTGCTGACCAAAATGATTTAATGATAGAAGAATACGCTATTGATGGTGTACACCCCTCTGAAGCTGGTTATGAACTATGGACTAATTATATAAAAGGCTTTGTGAACCATACGAATAAACCTCCCGGACACATAAAAAAAAGGGGGCAAGTACAAAATGGTATAAATCTGGTTGACAGCCTCCCATTAATCCCTAAACGTTTTTTAGAATTAGAAAATTCCGGTTCAGGATACTGTTTAGTGCGGGGAAACGCCGAGAAAAAATTGGTAGCCCTCACCTTCGATGATGGCCCAACACCTTTGACGAACAGAATTTTAGACATACTCCATAATCAAGATATTAAAGCTACTTTTTTCTGGCAAGGACCGAATATTATTGAAAATCCAATTCTGGTAGAAAAAGCACGAAATCAAGGCCATTTAATTGCTAATCATGGTTGGGATCATGCTAACGGAACCGAGTTTAGTAATGAAACATTATGGGATACAGAGGTTTCAAACACTTTTAATGCATTACATGTTTTGGGTATTGACACGCCCTATTATAGACCCCCTTTCGGAGGTATTACCGAAGATCAAATAGATTTTCTTAAAAATAAAGGTGTTATTACAGTGCTCTGGTCGATCACTACTTTGGATTGGGATAATACCAAAAATAGTGTGGAGGAAATATTTGAGCGGTTCAAATGGTATTTATTTAATGGTGCTATAGTGCTTATGCATGATTTTGATTTTGGAAATGCAGAGGCTCAATTGAAATCTCTAAAAAAAATGATTAGCTATGGAAAAGAGCAAGGGTTTGAATTTGTTACTGTAAATAAACTTTAATAAAAACTTCTACTCTTAGTACAAAGATAATCCTTTATTTGACTGAGTTCAGTATCGTCAAATATAGGTTCGAAATAGTTGATATAGCCATTAAGATCATTCAATGTTAGAATCTGAACATAGCTAAACTCTTGTTTTAGTCCTTTACCTTTATAAGAGGACTTATTTAGCAACATTTTAAATATGGTTGTACATAAAGTTTGATATATGGTGTTTTCAAGTAAAAACTTATCGTGTCGTACATAAATCGTACAAATAATTAAAGCAAAAATCCGTAATCATTTTATTATTAATGAATTACGGATTTTTCAGGTGGTCCCACCTGGGCTCGAACCAGGGACTTTCTGATTATGAGTCAGATACTCTAACCAACTGAGTTATAGGACCCGAAATTGGACTGCAATATTACTACTATTTTTAAAATACTGCAAACCTTTTTATGCTTATTGCTACCCCGCTCTAGGCTGGTCGCTCCTGGCATAGTTCAATCAAAACACCATTGGTGCTTTTCGGATGTAAAAAAGCTACTAGTTTATTATCGGCACCGGGCTTGGGCGTGTCGTTCAACACCACAAAACCTTCAGCTTTTAGTCGCGCGATCTCCATGTTTATATCCTCAACATCAAAAGCAATATGGTGAATGCCTTCGCCTTTCTTTTCAATAAATTTCGCAATCGGGCTATCCGGATCTGTGGCTTCCAAAAGTTCAATTTTGTTTGGCCCACATTTAAAAAATGCCGTTTTCACACCTTCGCTTTCCACCGTTTCGGTTTTGTATTCCGGTGCTCCAAACAATGTGGTAAACAAGCTGTTGGAGGTATCCATGTTTTTTACGGCGATCCCGATATGTTCAATTTTTTTCATTGGTTTCCGTTTCAAGAAAGATATAAAATTTGTAGCTCAAAAGTAAGATAATCTTTAAATATCCGTACTTTTGCAGCGGTGATAAACCCCACCATAAAAACCAAACACACCCGTGGAAGAAAGTCAAAGACAAAAAAAGATAGCAGGCGTCCTGCAGCAGGATCTCGCTGAGGTCCTTCAAAATGCCGCCACACAAGGCGGGATGCGCGGCGTTCTTATTTCGGTAAGCAAAGTACATGTTACCGTCGACCTGTCTATTGCCAAAGTTTACGTAAGCATCTTCCCCAACGATAAAGCCAAAGAGCTCCTTAAAGGCATCCGCTCCAACGCGCCGCTTATTCGCCATGAATTAGCACAGCGCACCAAACATCAGTTGCGCCGTATGCCACAACTCGAATTTTTTATCGATGATTCCCTTGAGTATATCGATCGTATCGATCAATCCCTAAAAGGAAAAGAAGATCCTTTAAAAGATCCCAACCTGCTCGACAAACGCAAAAAATCCTAAGGCGGTAAAATAGCCAAAACACCCACCAACAATAGGTGCGCTTTTGTTATCTTTATCCCATGAATGTATCCTATTACATTGCCAAACGCTACCTGCGCTCCAAAAGCAGTAATAATGCTATTAATGTCATGACCTACATTGCCATTACAGGTATTATTCTGGGTGCTGCCTCGCTGTTTATCGTTCTTTCCGGATTCGCCGGACTCAAGGATTTCACTCTAAAATTCACCAGTATCATCGACCCCGATCTGAAAGCCGAAACCGCAACGGGTAAATCTTTTTTTATTACCAACCAGCAACTGCAACAACTGGATAGCCTGAAAGATGTGGCCCAATACAGCAAGATCATCGAAGAGCGCGTTGTATTAAACTACGATCAAAAAAACTATTTGGCTCAAATAAAAGGTGTCGATGCGAATTTCCAAAATGTGGTAGCCATCGATTCCGTTATTGAATACGGCAATTGGATCGAACCAGAAAGCAACGAAATTATGGTAGGCTGGGGCATCTCCAACAATATGTCCATCGGCGTGCTCGACTATGCCAAACCTGTCGATATTTACGTGCCAAAACCCGGCACGGGGCAAATCACCTCCACCCGAAATGCTTTTAATACCGTGCGTACCCTTAACGTAGGTATCTTTACTATTAATGATAAGTTCGACGACTCCCACGTATTCGCCTCACTGTCGCTTACCCAAAAATTACTCAACTATAAGCCCGATCAGATCAGTGGCATTGAATTCCAACTCACCCCGGAAGCCGATGAAGATCTGGTAAAGCAAGAACTGCAAACCATTCTCGGAAATCAGGTTGTTATAAAGAATCGCGCTCAGCTCAACGATGCCCTGTACAAAATGCTCAACACCGAAAACCTGGCCGTATATCTCATTTTTACGCTCGTGCTAATCATTGCATTTTTCAATATCATCGGGTCGCTTATCATGATGATGCTCGACAAAAAGAAAAGCCTCAACACCCTATTCAATCTGGGCGCCACCGTAAAAAGCATCAGGCGTATATTCTTTTTACAAGGCAGCCTCATGAGCATCATTGGTGGCGCCCTCGGCCTCCTTCTGGCCCTTACCCTCATCCTGCTGCAGCAACGTTTCAGCCTTGTCATGATCACCCCCAGCCTGCCCTACCCGGTCAATATCAAACCCGAAAATATTTTAATCGTATTCGGCACCATCGTCGCGCTCGGTATCATAGCCTCCAAGATCGCATCAGCACGTATTTCCAAAAGGTTGGTAAGTTCCGGACAATAAGGTTTTGGGCAAGTGCCCGCTCGAGCCGTCACCAGGCTTTCCGCTATAGTTTTGTAAAATCATAAGTTGAAATTTTACAAAAGCTGCCGCTGCAATCCCTCTTGCGGGCATCGTGCTTAACCCCGTCATTGGGAGGATCAATGCGAAATAGAATTTAAAAACACAATCCACTACTGTCATTCAGAAGGAGCATCGCGACTGAAGAATCTAGAAAATAAAAGTAGAAAGATTCTTCGCTCCATTACATTTCACTCTGAATGACAATACAACAAAAAATCCACCACTGTCATTCAGACGAAGCGCAGCGCAGGAAGAATCTAAAAAACAATCCACTACTGTCATTCAGAGGGAGCATCGCGACTGAAGAATCTATAAAACAATCCCATTGAGATTCTTCGCTCCATTGCATTCCGCTCTGAATGACACTACAACAAAAAATCCACCACTGTCATTCAGAAGGAACATCGCGACTGAAGAATCTCTTCTTGTCATTCAGAATGAATAAAGGAACTAAGAAATCTCAAAATTAAACTATATTGCCATCCAACAAATCCGTAAAAAACAAGTCCAGATGCAATTCACCTTCCGGCAAATATTCCCTAAAGACCAACCCGAAGTTATGGCTGTCTTCAAACGCGCCGCCGTAAAGATCCACAAAAAAAATGTAGATCATTGGCAGTACTGGCATAACCCACCACAAGAAAAATTGGACTGGCTTGAAGAGGGCCTTCGCAATAAGGAATATTTTTTTATTGAAAATGAAACCGGTACCAGAATAGGGATGGTTCGTATTTTGGATGAGGACCTGTTGTATTGGGGCCAACAATCTGAAAAAGCAAAATATGTGCATTCCCTGGTTGTGGAAGACGCCTATAACGGACAAGGTTTAGGTGCTAAAATTCTTGAGGCTATTGCCACACAGGCCAAAGCTCAGGGCTGTCGGTATTTACGACTGGATGCGGACGCCCGAAATCCGAGGCTTTGCCGGTATTATGAAGCCCTTGGATTCGAACACGTGGGGCAAAAAGAATTAACGATTTCCAGTTACAATTTGTATCAGAGGGAATTGTAAGGTTTAGATTATTCGCTTCATTGCATTTCACTCTGAATGACAGCACTACAAAACAACCATTATTGTCATTCAGAAGGAGCAACGCGACTGAAGAATCTAAAAAATAGAAGCAGAAAGATTCTTCATTTCATTGCATTTCACTCTGAATGACAATACAAAAACCAGAGCACCTTTGTCATTCAGACGGAGCGCAGCGAGGGAAGAATCTCTCTTTTTCACTATCTTCAAAAAATGAAACCTAAAGGAACCCATAACTATTACGTTTACCTACTTACGAATAAAACAAAAACGGTTCTTTACACCGGAGTGACAAACAACCTAAAAGAGCGCCTTTATTTTCACCAAAATCCAACAGCGGATTCCAAGGCTTTTTCGGCTAAGTACAAGGTATATTATTTAGTTTACTATGAACTCCATTTTGATATTGAAGATGCTATCAAAAGAGAAAAGGAAATAAAAGGCTGGAGTCGTGAAAAAAAGAATAATCTTATTACTAGTTTCAATCCATCTTGGAAGTTTTTGAATGATGAAATTTAATACTAGAGATTCTTCGCTTCATTGCATTACGCTCTGAATGACACTACAATAAAAAATCCACCACTGTCATTCAGACGAAGCGCAGCGAGGGAAGAATCTAAAAAACATTTCCTGCGAGATTCTTCGCTTCATTGTATTTCGCTCTGAATGACAGTACTACAAAACAACCACTATTGTCATTCAGACGGAGATCAGCGAAGGAAGAATCTAAAGAAACACAACCTCTAAGATTCTTAATTTCACTCTGAATCACAACTCAAAAATGATCCCAAAAAATTATTCCGAAAACTGATAATCCCCAAACTTCTCAAGCACCTCATCGAAGGCCGCAAAAACGTCTTCGGAGTGGTCGCTGGTGACCATTTTGGTGCGGTATTCCTTGAAGTGCGGGATGCCTTTAAAATAGTTGGTATAGTGGCGGCGGGTTTCAAACACACCTAGAATCTCACCCTTCCAATCGATCGCCATTTGTAGGTGGCGGCGCGCGGCTTCCACCCGTTCATACATAGGGATAGGCGGAAGATGTTCGCCAGTTTCAAAATAGTGTTTTACCTGCTTAAAAAACCAGGGATTACCTATACTGGCGCGCCCGATCATGGCGCCATCAAGTCCGTAACTGTCGCGCATCTCTGCCGCTTTTTCTGGGCTGTCCACATCGCCATTTCCAAATACCGGAATATGCATGCGTGGATTATTTTTTACCGCAGCAATGGGTTTCCAATCGGCCTCACCTTTGTACATCTGCGCGCGAGTGCGCCCGTGAATGGATATGGCCTTACAGCCTACATCCTGCAAACGTTCGGCGACTTCTACAATTTTTATGGAATTATGATCCCAGCCCAAACGTGTTTTTACGGTAATGGGCAGGTTGGTACGCTTTACCATTTCTGCCGTGAGTTTTTCCATCAGGCAGACGTCCTTTAAGATTCCGGCACCGGCACCTTTGCTCACTACTTTTTTAACGGGGCATCCAAAATTAATATCGATAATATCAGGGTTTGATTTCTCTACGATATCAATGGTTTGCAACATACTTTCCAAATTAGCTCCAAAGATCTGGATGCCTACCGGACGTTCTTTTTCATAAATATCCAGCTTCATGACGCTCTTGGCCGCATTGCGGATCAGGCCCTCACTGGACACGAACTCGGTATACACCACATCGGCACCCTGCTCTTTACAAAGTGCGCGAAACGGTGGATCGCTCACATCTTCCATCGGTGCAAGTAGCAACGGGAAGTCAGGCAGTTCTATGTGATCTATTTTTACCAAGCGTTTGTAATTTGCCGCAAAATTAAGCTTTTTAATTTAAAATTGCAGCAGATGCTTGCGCCCTAGTATTTTAATACTTTTTTAAGAACGGGCTGACCGTCATTTACTGTGATCTTGAAAAGATACATCCCGGAGCGAAATGCACTGAGATCAACCGTATTACTATAAGTTTTCATGAGGCGTTGCGCTTGCATATTGTATACCTCTACCTGCATGGCATTTGATGTATTAATCAGCACCATACCTCTGGTTGGATTAGGATACATTTCAAAGATTTCGGAATTAACATCCTCCACCGAAAGTGCAACATCATTGGTAGTTACTTCTATAAGTTTCCCCGTGTCTTCAAGCGTATAGATACTATACGATTCACTAAAATATTCCGAAGTTACAAAATAGGTATCAGCATCAACATAAGTAATACCTTCTGTTTGTTCGTAACTAAAATTTCCTAAAGAAGAACCCGAAATATCATAACGGGTATTGGTTCCTGAAAAGACATCTGTTCCAGAAAAACCGCTACAGTCATAAATAAACGGCTGTAAGACATTTAACGAACTTGTGTTCCAGGTGTAACCGATTAAAAAGACCTTATTGGTAAATGGATTATACGTACCTCCCGTAATGATATCGTTTGGAAAACTAGTGTCATACAAGGTGGAAGCTAAAGGCGATACGCTATAGGTTCCGGGTGTTTTGGAAACTAGATAAGCTTGCGCCACAAACGTTTCCCAGTTCTTGCTGATGATTAGTAAATTATTAGCATCTATAGCCATCAGTGTTTCAGCATCCCAAGGTGTCGCCTGTGGGTTAGACGTAAAATCCGATTGATTCGCATAGCTAAAATTAATGATTTCGGCGGTGACACTATCCGAGGCATTGTAATCGGTCTTGCTGATCTTATATATTTTTAGATCGACACGATCACCGCTGTTATTACCCATGTCGCCAATATAAATATAATCGGCGTCATGGGTGATGTCTTCCCAGTCTACATTATTAGCGCCATTTATAGTTACCGTTCTGGTAATGGTTGGGTCGGAGGGGTCCATTTCGTACAAGGCAGCAGCTCCATCGGAATCGTTATGCGTTATGATCTTACCATTATAATAGATCAGGCCAGAAGATTCAGATACCGAAGTATCTAAGAGATATTTTGCAACCGCAGTAGTTACTTGAGCCTGACCGAAATAAAAGCTAAAAAACAGAAGAAGAGTAAGTAAAGTTGTTCTCATAAAGGTGGTTAAAGGGTTAATAGCCATTTAAAAGTACTGCATTTTTGAAATTCACTTACTTTTTTTCGTTGTAAAGCACTGAAAGTCCGTAAAATCCTAAAATAAGCTCTCCAGCCGTCCCAACCGTGAACAGAGGTGATGGGAAACCATCAAGAAAAAGACTCAGTAAACGACCACTTCCCAAACCCAACATAAACGCCACATTGCTAATTAAGGCCGCTTTTAAAAACCGGGGCCTAAAAACACCTAACAACCATAAATATGAAAAACCGAGATACACGCCCATTAAAGCTTTCAGGCTATTCAACTCGTTAATTTCCGTTACCGGAATCTGAAACATCACCTCTGGGAAAAAACCATAAACCATTGACACGGGAATGACCACAAAAACAGAGATAAGCAGGTGAATTTTGGTACGAATATCTTCTTTCGATTTTAGCATGGCAATGATTCTTGATTCCTCTTAAAAGTACTACAATTTCGACGCAGATAAGATTACAACATTATTATTCAAAAATATTCATGAAAGCTAAGATAAAATCAATAAATTATTCCAGATAAAAACAGCTATATTTGCAAACTAATTTGAGGTTGTGATTACTTTATGAAGTACATAAGAAACTTTTGTATTATTGCGCATATTGACCACGGTAAGAGTACCCTGGCCGATCGCCTGTTGGATTTTACCGGTTCGGTAACCGACCGCGAAAAGCAGGACCAGCTATTGGATAATATGGATTTGGAGCGCGAGCGTGGTATTACCATTAAATCGCACGCCATTCAAATGGATTATGTCTATGAAGGCCAGCCCTATGTGCTTAACCTCATCGACACACCGGGTCACGTTGACTTTTCTTATGAAGTATCCCGTTCCATCGCCGCCTGTGAAGGTGCATTATTGATCGTAGATGCAGCACAAAGTATTCAGGCGCAAACCATTTCAAATTTATACCTCGCTCTGGAAAATGATCTGGAAATTATTCCTGTACTGAACAAAGTGGATCTGCCTAGCGCGAATCCCGAGGAAGTGACCGATGATATTGTAGACCTTTTAGGCTGTGATCCTGAAGAAGTGATTCATGCCTCAGGGAAAACGGGCTTTGGTGTTGATAATATTCTAAAGGCTATTATCGAGCGTGTTCCGGCACCTAAAGGCGACCCGAATGCCCCGTTACAAGCTCTCATCTTTGATTCGGTTTACAATACTTTTCGTGGAATAGAAACCTATTTCCGTGTGATTAACGGGGAGATCAAAAAAGGACAACACATTAAGTTTGTTGCGACAGGCAAAGATTATTATGCCGATGAAGTGGGTACTTTAAAACTTCGCCAAATGGCCAAACAATCAGTAAAGGCTGGAGATGTTGGTTATTTGATCACCGGTATTAAAACCGCCAAGGAAGTTAAGGTAGGTGATACGATTACCGATTTTGAAAAACCAACCACGAATATTGTAGAAGGTTTTGAAGATGTGAAACCTATGGTTTTCGCCGGAATCTATCCTGTAGACACAGAAGACTACGAAGACCTTCGTGCCTCCATGGAAAAATTACAATTGAATGACGCCTCCTTAGTGTTTCAACCGGAAAGTTCTGCTGCTTTAGGCTTTGGTTTCCGTTGTGGTTTTCTAGGCATGCTGCATATGGAGATCATCCAGGAGCGTTTGGAGCGCGAATTTGATATGACGGTAATTACCACCGTGCCTAACGTATCGTATCTGGCCTACACCAATAAAGACGTGGATGTTCCTGTAATCGTAAATAACCCTTCAGACCTACCCGATCCATCGACTTTAAATCGCGTTGAGGAACCTTATATCAAAGCTACGATTATTACCAAAGCGGATTTTGTAGGGAACGTGATGTCCTTGTGTATTGAAAAACGTGGGATCATTAAAAATCAAACCTATTTAACCACCGAGCGTGTGGAACTTACTTTTGAAATGCCTTTGGCGGAAATTGTTTTCGATTTTTACGATCGATTAAAAACGGTATCGAAAGGCTATGCCTCCTTTGACTACCACCCTATTGGTTTGAAACCTTCAAAATTGGTTCGCTTGGATATTTTATTGAATGCGCAACCGGTAGACGCCTTGTCTGCCTTGATCCATGCTGATAATGCGCAGTCCATAGGACGCAAAATGTGCGAAAAACTCAAAGAATTAATCCCGCGCCAACAGTTCGATATTCCTATTCAGGCAGCTGTTGGAGCCAAGATCATTTCAAGAGAAACCATCAAAGCACTTCGTAAAGATGTTACGGCCAAATGTTATGGCGGCGATATTTCGCGTAAGCGTAAACTTCTCGAAAAACAGAAAAAAGGTAAAAAACGCATGCGTCAAGTGGGTAATGTTGAAATCCCACAGCAAGCCTTCATGGCTGTTTTAAAGCTAAATGATTAAAAGGTTTTAAACGCCTTCCTTAATTTCATCACTTTTATTAGAAAATTAAAGGGTTTTGTCCTTATTTACCACATTTTATGGAAAAATGTCATAGGCCCTAAAATGTTTATAAATATTTCGTATGTTTATAACAACGAAGTACTAAAATATTTAAAACCGCAACAAAACACTGATGAATACGCCGTTTTGATTAAAAAGGCACAGGCCAAAGGTTTTGCTGCACCCCTCTAGGGTTATTAACATTTCGCAGCGCAAGATCATCCTTTTTAAAGTTCTGCTTTTTCCAATTTTGATGCGCTTTTAAAGCAATTGTTATTTATGAAATTCCCATCAATTCAGTTTGGATTATGCCAGCCGAAGATGATATTGGGTGTGACAGATAACTGCCGAGAGGCTGATCTAACAATTGAAATAAAACTAACTTACAGTAGATGAAAACATTGTTTTATACAAGAGAATTTCCACCCTATGTTTATGGTGGAGCCGGAGTTCATGTTGAATACCTTGCTGATGAACTGGCAAAGCTTATGGATGTTGACGTGAGGAGTTTTGGCGATCAGGATCTTAAAGATGGTAACCTGACCGTTAAAGGATTTCCATTCGAAAATCCGGCGCTGAACCATGCTGATGACAAACTTAAATCGGTTTTTCAAACCTTGAGTACCTGCATACAAATGAATGCTGACCCGGTGGATGCCGATGTGGTACATTGCCACACCTGGTATGCGCAGTTTGCCGGGATTCTCACAAAATTGTGCTATGGTACGCCATTAGTGATCACAACCCATTCACTAGAACCCTTACGCCCATGGAAACGTGAACAGCTGGGGCGTGGTTATGATGCTTCTTCCTGGGTAGAAAAAACAGCTATTGAAATGGCGGATGCCGTGATCGCAGTTTCTGAAGAAACCAAAGAAGATGTCCTTAAGCATTTCAATGTTGACCCAAATAAAGTGAGCGTGATTTATAATGGGATCAATCTTCAACAATATAATATTACGGATAAAACAGATACTCTAGACGCCTATGGTATTGATAAAAACAAACCTTATGTATTGTTTGTTGGACGGATTACGCGGCAAAAAGGAATCATTCATCTGGTAAACGCTATAAAATATATCGATCCGGACACTCAAATTGTACTTTGTGCGGGAGCTCCGGACACCAAAGAGATCGCTAAGGAAATGGAGGATAGCGTAAACGAAGTAAAGAAAACCCGTAACAATGTGATCTGGATAGATAAAATGCTTGAAAAAGAACAGGTGATCCAGCTTTATTCACACGCCGATGTGTTTTGCTGCCCGTCTATTTATGAACCTTTTGGTATTATAAATATTGAAGCCATGGCCTGCAAAACACCTGTAGTGGCCAGTGCTGTTGGTGGCATCAAGGAAGTGGTTGTACCCAACGAAACCGGGATTCTGGTCCCCTTAGAACAGCAAAAGGAAGCACCTTTTGAACCAATTAATCCGGATAATTTTTCGCAAGATCTGGCTGCCGGAATAAATCGCATCATTCGTGATAAAGACCTCCGTGACACTATGGCGGAGAACAGTCGAAAACGCGTTGAAGACTACTTTGATTGGGTTGCGATTGCCAAACAAACTGCCGATCTTTACAAATCGATTATTTAACCCTAAGAACAATATAAAATAACTAAAACTAACTACAAATGATAAATGATAACGTTTTAGCCATCATACTTGGTGGTGGACAAGGTTCCAGATTATATCCCCTAACTAAAGACCGTTCAAAACCCGCTGTTCCTATTGCGGGGAAATACCGCTTGGTGGATATTCCTATTTCAAATTGTATTAATTCCGATATAAAAAGGATGTATGTATTAACCCAGTTTAATTCAGCATCACTGAACCGACATATCAAAAACACCTATCATTTTAGTTTCTTTAGTTCTGCTTTTGTTGATGTATTAGCTGCTGAACAAACCCCGGAAAATAAAACCTGGTTTCAGGGAACTGCTGATGCGGTGCGTCAGAGCATGCATCACTTTTTACGCCATGAATTTAAATACGCCTTGATTCTATCAGGAGATCAATTGTATCAGATGGATTATGAAGAAATGATCAAGGCTCACGAAGCGAGTAATGCTGAGATTTCCATCGCTACCATTCCTGTGAGTGCTAAAGAAGCTACAGAGTTTGGAATTATGAAATCGGATGAGAATAATGTTGTGACCTCTTTTATTGAAAAACCGGACGCAAGTTTATTGCCAGACTGGACCTCAGAGGTGAGTGACGAAATGAAAAGTCAGGAACGTCATTATCTGGCATCGATGGGAATTTATATCTTCAACCGCGACCTGCTAATTAGTCTTATGGAGAATAAGGATACCAATGATTTTGGTAAGGAAATTATACCACAAAGTATTTCAAAACACAAAACCTTAAGCTACCAGTACGAAGGCTACTGGACCGATATCGGAAATATTGATTCTTTCTTTGAGGCCAATATAGAGCTTACTGAAAACATGCCGCGTTTTGATCTCTACGATAAAAAGAAACGCATCTATACCAGAGCGCGTATCCTGCCAACCACAAAGATGGCGGGCACCAATCTGGATCATGCCGTAATTGCTGAAGGTTGTATCATCAGTGCTGCTAAAATTGAACGTTCCGTTATTGGTATACGCTCACGTATTGGAGCGGAAAGCACCATTATAAACACCTATGTGATGGGTAGCGATTATTACGAGTCTTTAGAGGAAATTAATAGTAACCACATCGAAATTCTTATTGGTATTGGCGAACGCTGCTTTATTAAAAATGCGATCATTGATAAGAATGTTCGCATTGGCGACGATGTGCGCATTAATGGCGGTCCGCATTTGGAAAACACCGAAACAGATACTTATTTTGTTAAGGATGGTATCGTCGTGATCAAAAAGGATGCGGTGATCCCTAAAGGATTTGTTATTGAATAAGGAAACTGCAAACGATTAAACTCATTTTATTACCTCTTACTAACTAAACCAAAAATGAATCAAAAAAGGGTTGTTATAGATTACGTATCTCCCAGTGTTAACAATGGCTTATTCTTTATTAAGCGTGTTGTTAATGAAATCGTTAATGTTCGTGCTTTTATTTTGGCCGATGGCCATGATGTTCTGGGCGCGTCGGTATTATTCAAACACGAAAAAGAAAAAAAATGGCGAGAAACGCGAATGACACTGGATGTTAATGACGAATGGATCGCTGCCTTTACCGTGGAAAAGCAAGGTTATTATAACTATAAAGTAGAAGCCTGGGTAGACCATGCCCTGAATTGGCAGCATGGTATAGAACGTAAAATTGAAGACGGTCAGTATGTTAAATCAGAGCTTTTGGAAGGGGTTGCCTTTTTACAGGCTATAAAAACACAGTGTCAGGAAAACGACGGGTTCTATCTCGACCATTTGATCAATATTTTTCAGGATGAACAGCATTACGATGAGGCTGTTAAAGAAGCTATGAGCACTCGTTTACATCATTTGTTCTTTGAGTTTCCTGAGAAGGACCTGGCCAACAACTCTATCGAATACCAGGTTTATGTAGATCGAAAGAAAGCAAGGTTTAGTACCTGGTATGAGTTTTTTCCGCGTTCAGCGGGAGAACAAGAAGGCGTGCATGGCACCTTTAAAGATTGTGAACGCTTATTGCCACGGATACAAAAAATGGGATTTGATACGGTATATTTGCCCCCAGTTCACCCTATCGGAGAAGTTAATCGGAAAGGTAAAAATAATACTACTGAGGCCAAAGAAGGCGATGTAGGTTCGCCCTGGGGCATTGGTTCACAATACGGTGGTCATAAGGCCATACACCCGCAATTGGGGTCATTGGAAGATTTCAAAAACCTCATAGAAAAAACCAAGGAACACGGTATGGAGATCGCTATGGATTATGCCTTACAGGCCGCGCCCGATCATCCGTGGGTAAAAGACCATCCGGCTTGGTTTAAATGGCGCCCCGATGGTACAGTACAATACGCCGAAAACCCACCGAAAAAATACCAGGATATTTTACCCATTTACTGGGAAAGTACCGATTACGAAAATCTATGGAAGGAATGTCTAGACATTCTTATGTTCTGGATCGATTGTGGTATTAAAATATTCCGCGTCGATAATCCACACACCAAACCCTTCTATTTTTGGAATTGGATCATAACACAAGTAAAAGCAAAACATCCCGATGTGATCTTTCTCGCGGAAGCATTTACAGCACCAAAAGTGATGCAGCAACTCGCTAAACAGGGTTATACCCAATCGTACACCTATTTTACCTGGCGAAATAATAAACATGAGCTTACAGAATATGTTGAGGAACTGACCAAAACAGAATTACGCGAATATATGCAACCTAATTTCTGGCCCAATACGCCCGATATTAATCCGTTTCATTTGCAAGGCGCTAATGAGGCTAAACATATTCAGCGTTACGTTCTAGCAGCAACGCTCAGTTCTTCGATCGGTATCTATGGTCCGGTATACGAATACATGATCTCGGAGGCCTTATTGGGTCGTGAAGAATATATGAATTCAGAAAAATTTCAATTCACCAAATACGACTGGTCCAAAGAAAATAAAGTGAGCACTGTGATCACTAAGGTCAATCACATCCGCAGGGACAATGAAGCCCTACAGCAAACCAATAATATCAACTTTTGTTATGTTGAAAATAACAACCTCTTAGCCTTTTACAAGTGGAATGACAGTAAAAGCAATCAGCTTTTAATTGTGATTAGTTTAGATGATTTCAGTATGCAACAGGGAACTGTTCAAGTACCTCTAAATCAAATGGGCATCAAGCACGACCAGACCTTTGAGGTACAAGACCTTATAACAAATAATCGCTACAGTTGGAGGGGCGAATGGAATTTCGTAGAATTACATCCTACACTGCCATTTCATATCTTTAAAATAATTAAATAAGATGTCGAAAAGCGATGAGAAAATAACACTTAAAACCGATCTTCATTTTGATGATGATTGGGAACTCTTGTTGGAAAATACAGGGTTTGTTAAAAGTTTCTTGTCGGATGTCCTTAGCGATTATATTACCAAACAACGCTGGTATGGCGGAAAAGCCAGCAAATTAAAATACATCGAGCTAGCTGAATATTTTAAAATTCAACAGAACGGAGAAGTGTATTTTGGTTTGATCCTGGAGGTAAATTTTGAAGAAGCCTTTTACCAGCATTATTTTTTACCTATTGCATTTGTAACCGACGAAGATTTTGCTCAAAAGGATCGGATTTTACCCATAAGTATAAAGAACCAAGATGGCTTTATCATTGACGCTATCAATTTAGAAGCGTTCCGTCAGCTCGTCTTTGAGCGTATTTTAACCGCTTTACCAAAAGATACAACCAAGGTGCGCTATCATAAAAGTTTAGCCTTAAAAGCAAAAGCCTATGAAAGTTCGCGTTTTATGGGTCTGGAACAAAGTAATACGTCTATCATTTATAATGATAAATACGTTCTGAAATTCTTTAGACGCATTTTTGCCGATAAGAATCCCGACTATGAAATGAGCCGGTTTTTGTCCGAGAAAAAGGAGTTTAAAAATACCCCATCGTATTTGGGAAGTATCAACCTTGTGGATGCTAAACAAGTGACCATTACCATTGCTTTAATGCAGGAAATGATCCCAAATGAAGGTGACGCCTGGGATTACATGCTCAAAGAATTACACAAGGTGTTCAGTAATTTAGAATACAAGAATTTAAATGTTGCCCAATTGCCGCGCACAGCGCTATACCAGCAGCTTAATATTGCTGATATCCCGCCGCAGATCATTGATTGGGTAGGGCTGCATTTATTTCTACAAGTTCAAACCCTGGCAAAACGCACGGCAGAGATGCATATCGCTTTAGGCTCAGAATTTGAGGAAACCGCGTTCACCCCAACACATTACAATGGTGATTATACAGTATGGTTAAAAAATAAAATGCTTTATCAGTTTCAAAACCGACTCAACTTAATCGAGAATAATTTGCACAAACTGGAGGGCATGGCCTTAGATCTAGCCAAGGAGTTTTTGAATAAGAAGAATACCATTCGTGAGCGCTTTGTGGATTTTGACTGGACCAAATTGAAGGGCGAGCGCCTTCGTATTCACGGCGATTATCACTTAGGCCAAATTCTGGTGAAGGACAACGATTTCTTTATTTTAGATTTTGAAGGGGAGCCCGAAAGCACCATTAGAGATCGTAAGGTAAAACAACCTCCACTAAAGGATGTTGCCGGTTTGTTTCGCTCATTTCATTATGCTATTTACGCCACTATTTTCAATAACCAAGATTCTTATCCTTATCCATTAGATGAGTTATTTGATGCCGGTGAAATTTTATATAGCTATATTACAGGTCTATTTTTAGGAACCTATGTTACCGAGACACAGAATGCCAATTTAAATATTGGTTATAACCAGGAGCGATTGTTTTTATTAAAATATTGTTTGCTTGAAAAAGCAGTTTACGAATTAGGTTACGAGCTTAATTCACGCCCGAAATGGGCTATTATTCCTTTAAAAGGAATTTCTAACATTTTAAATCATTAGTATGGCACAAGTTAAACCTCATAGCTTATTCACAGATTTCGATATCAACCTTTTCAAAAGTGGTAAACATTACCGGCTTTACGAAAAGTTTGGGTCGCATATTACGACCCTAGACGGGGAAAAAGGCACCTATTTTGCCGTTTGGGCGCCTAGTGCGAAGTCGGTTTCTGTTGTTGGGGATTTCAATTACTGGATTGAAGGAGAACATCAGCTCATGGTGCGTTGGGATGCCAGCGGGATCTGGGAAGGTTTTATTCCGGGTGTTGGGAAAGGAAACCTCTATAAGTATAAGATCCAGAGTCATAATAATGATATCAAAACCGAAAAGGCCGATCCTTATGCGCGTCGTTGTGAACACCCACCAAGTACAGCTTCTATTGTTTGGGATGATACTTATAAATGGGAAGATAGTGCTTGGATGAAAAAACGAAAAAAACATAATGCACTGGATGCACCTTATTCCGTTTACGAAGTACATTTAGGATCCTGGAAGAAACAGGTAGAGGAAAACCGCTTTCTATCCTATCATGAATTAGCTGATGAATTGGTGAGTTATCTTAAAGAAATGAATTTCACTCACGTGGAATTAATGCCCATTATGGAGTTTCCATATGATCCTTCATGGGGTTATCAAATAACGGGCTATTTTGCACCAACCTCACGCTTCGGTTATCCGGAAGAATTTAAAGAACTTGTTGATAAATTACACCAAAATGATATTGGGATTATTTTAGATTGGGTTCCCTCCCATTTTCCTGAAGATGCCCATGGTTTAGGGTTTTTTGACGGATCGAATTTATACGAGCACCCCGACCCAAGAAAAGGGTATCATCAAGATTGGAAAAGTTTGATCTTTAATTACGGTAGAAATGAAGTAAAATCTTTTCTCATTAGTAACGCTTTGTTCTGGTTGGATCAATATCATGCTGACGGACTTCGGGTAGATGCCGTAGCCTCCATGCTATTCCTTGATTATTCCCGCGAAGACGGCCAATGGGAGCCTAATGAATATGGGGGTCGCGAAAATCTGGATGCCATTGCCTTTTTAAAAGAAATGAACGAAGCGGTTTACGGAGAATATCCAGATGTGCAAACCATTGCTGAAGAATCTACAGCTTTTCCAGGTGTTTCTAAGCCCGTGTTTTTAGGTGGTTTAGGTTTTGGAATGAAATGGATGATGGGTTGGATGCACGATACATTGGAATATTTTCAGAAAGATCCTGTATACCGCAAATACCATCAAAACGATATTACGTTTAGTTTGGCCTATGCCTTCTCAGAAAACTTTATGCTGCCACTGTCTCATGACGAAGTCGTATACGGGAAAAATTCTATTTTAGGACGAATGCCAGGCGACGATTGGCAACGCTTTGCCAACGCCAGAGCACTATACGCCTATATGTTTACCCATCCCGGAACAAAATTACTATTCATGGGTGGTGAAATCGGGCAATATAATGAATGGAACTTTCAGGGTAGTTTAGATTGGAACCTCCTCGACTTTAAGCCACATAAAGACCTGCAAACCTTTTTTAAAGACCTCAACAAATTCTATACCTCACACCCTGCCTTGTTTGAAAAAGGCTTTACTAATGAAGGTTTTGAGTGGATCAGCTTTGGCGATCAGGAAAATTCAGTGATGGCCTACATCCGTAAAGGAAATGACCCCGAAAATGACGTGGTTGTGGTTTGTAACTTTACGCCTTCTATGCACGAGAAATACGCTATAGGACTTCCGCAAGACGGAAAACTCAAAGAGATCTTTAATAGTGATCTTAAAAAATACGGTGGTAGCGGTGTTTCCAACAAAAAAATGATCTCGGCATCAAAAAAAGATTGGAATGGAAAACCATTTTCGGCAAAAATAACCATTCCGCCTCTTTCGGTTACAATTTTTAAGTACAATAAATAACACCCTTGCATTAAATTTAACTAACCCCCTTAATATTTTGATTTTATGTAACGAAATCATGCTTTTTTTGTAAAATAACTACGTTTAAAATTTAATTGTTTTAGTACTTTCGTAAATTATTTAATTGCTAGAATTATGATTATAAACACGGAGTTAGAATACAAAGGAAACATGTTTCCATCCCAAGTCTCCTCTTATCAAAAAGATTTGGATGTTCTTTCCTTTACCACAGAAAATGGTGTGATTCTTCACATTACCATTATCCGAGACAGCGTACTACGTTTTAGATATACAACTACAGGGATTTTTGAAAATGATTTTTCCTATGCCATTACAAAATATGCGAGTAGAGGTTATAACCACCTTGAAGTAGCCGAAGAAGAAGATAAATATGTTATTACCACCTCAAAATTAATTTGTCACGTTTTTAAGGCTGATCTTCGAAACGCCATATACGATGCTAAAGACAATTCACTTATTTGCCAAGATGAATTAGGTTTTCACTGGGAAGAAAGTTATGAGTTTGGTGGCGATATTGTGAAAATGTCTAAGGTTGCTCAGGAGGGCGAAAGTTATTATGGCCTTGGCGATAAACCCGTTGATAACAACCTTAAGGGCAAACGTTTTGAAAACTGGGTAACAGATTCCTATGCCTACGGAAAAGATACCGACCCGATCTATAAAGCCATCCCATTCTACACGGCGCTGCATCACAAAAAAGCTTACGGTATATTTTTCGATAATACTTTTAGAAGCTTTTTCGACTTTTGTCAGGAACGTCGGAATATCACAAGTTTTTGGGCGCAAGGTGGTGAAATGAACTACTATTTTATTTACGGTCCAGAAATGTCTGAAGTGGTTGCAAATTATACCGATTTAACTGGAAAACCACATGAGTTACCGGCCCTTTGGACGCTAGGATACCACCAGTGTAAATGGAGTTACTATCCAGAATCCAAGGTTAAAGATATTGCCAAAAAATTTAGGGACTTAAAAATCCCGTGTGACGCTATTTATCTGGATATTGATTATATGGAAGGGTTCCGTTGTTTTACCTGGAACAAGGAATACTTTCCGGATCCTAAACGCATGGTAAAAGAGCTTAGAGAAGATGGCTTTAAAACCATTGTTATTATTGATCCCGGAATCAAAATTGATCACGATTACGAGGTGTTCAAAGAGGCTTTAGAAAACGATTATTTCTGCAAACGTGCTGACGGCCCTTACATGAAAGGTAAAGTTTGGCCCGGAGAATGTTATTTCCCGGATTTTACAAATCCGGAAGTGCGTGATTGGTGGTCCGATCTTTTCAGAGAATTAGTGGAAGAAATTGGTGTTAAAGGTGTTTGGAACGACATGAACGAGCCTGCCGTAATGGAAGTGCCCGGAAAGACCTTTCCTAATGATGTTCGTCACGATTATGAAGGTAACCCATGTAGTCACCGAAAGGCCCATAACATTTACGGGATGCAAATGGCCCGCGCTACTTATCAGGGCTTAAAAAAGTTCTCATATCCAAAACGACCTTTCGTTATTACGCGCGCTGCTTATTCTGGAACTCAACGCTATACCTCCAGCTGGACTGGCGATAATGTGGCAACTTGGGAACACCTTAGTATTGCCAACCTGCAAGCACAACGCATGTGTATGTCTGGGTTTTCATTTATAGGGTCTGATATTGGTGGCTTTGCCGAACAACCTAATGGCGAACTTTATGCCCGTTGGATTCAATTAGGTGTATTCCATCCTTTTTGTAGAACCCATTCTTCCGGAGATCACGGTGATCAGGAGCCTTGGGCCTTTGGGGAAAATATTACAAATGTGGTTCGAAAGTTCATCGAATTACGTTATCAGCTTCTACCCTATTTGTATACTGCTTTTTGGCGCTACGCTGAAGAGGGTATTCCAATATTAAAATCTTTAGTATTGTACGATCAGCATGATTCGCATACGCATTATCGTAATGATGAATTTATTTTTGGTGAAAAAATATTAGCTTGTCCAATTAACGAACCTAACGCTAAAGGGCGACGCATGTATTTCCCTATGGGAGACTGGTATAATTGGTGGACCGATGAACTTGTTACCGGTGGTCAGGAATTATGGGTTGATGCCGACCTAGACAGTATGCCTGTTTTTGTAAAAGCCGGTGCCATGATCCCAAAATACCCTGTACAACAATATGTGGGTGAAAAGGAGATCGAGGAATTAACAATTGATGTTTATTTTAAAGAAGGTAAAGAAGCGTCGCAAGTTTATGAAGATGCTCATGATGGTTATGATTACATCAAAGGACGTTATAGTTTAAGGAACTTTTCTTTACAAGGAAAAAAGAATGAGCTTATTATCCATCAGCATAAATCTGGAAAATATACAGCTCCTTATGAAACGTTCAAGCTAAAACTTCATGGCCTGCCTTTCAAAATTAAAAAAGTTCAAATTGACAAGGTGGAATACTCCTTTAAAGATTTGAAACTAAACGGTGATAATGTACTGGAAGTACATAAGGATTTTAATGATATCCATATTATGTAATTCAATCAAGTAGCCTTAATAAAATAAAAAGCTCAGGATAATTCCTGAGCTTTTTTAATTTTTAATTATCTGGTGCAGCCTTTTCTACATCCAGCGGCTTTCCTAAATACACCAACTGAAAGCCTTCACCAATACCCTCCATCGTTTTCAAATTATAGGATGAAATAATATGCAATACACCTTCTTTGTCTTTAATGAACAAAGGAATAATATCATTATCCTTGTTGGTGGCTTCAATGAGTTGTTTATAATGGGCTTTATCTTCCAGATCGATCTCCTGGATAGAAGGATTCTTTCTGGTTACTTCCGTTAGGCTATTAAAATCATCATTATGAGAAAACAACCCTTCTTTAGGAGAGTTCGATTTATCCAACATCTCTTGGGTAGTTACCAGTCTGAAAGAACCGTTTTCACCAAAATGTTCTCCAAACTTATCAATGGCGTATTTGTTAATATCTGTATTTCCTGTCAACGCCATTAAATAACCCATATCGTTCAACTCAATATTATCCAGTAATGTGTCTGAATAAATATTAGTGGTTAAAGCCTCTAAGCCTAATTCCCTCGCTTTCTCAATATTTTTTTCATTACTGTCAATCAAGACCACATGACGTCCGTTTTGTTCTAAGTAATGGGCTATTAATCTTGAAAATTTAGCCGCCCCAACGATTAAAATACCTTCCGACTTCGTGAGGAAAACACCCACGATTTTAGCAAACATCCGCGCTGTTGTAGCATTAAGCAGTACGGTTCCCAACACGACCATGAAAACTAGAGGCGTAATATATTCAGCGCCGTCAACACCCTGGCGCATTAGCTTGCTGCCAAACAGCGATGCGATCCCCGCAGCTACAATACCACGTGGCCCTACCCAACTGATAAATAGTTTTTCGTTTAATTTCATTTTAGAACCCAAGGTACTCAGGAATACGGCTAACGGTCGTAAAAGAAAAACAATACAAGCGAACAATGTAAGCGTCTTCCATGTGTATAGCAACATCAGGTCCTCCATATTAATGTTGGCTGCCAGAAGAATAAAAAGTATGGAAATAAGCAATACGCTTAAAGATTCTTTAAAGTAGAGAAGCTCCTTGATGTTTTTTAATTTACCATTACCCAGAACCATACCCATAACCACAACCGAAAGTAATCCGGATTCATGAGCGAACATTTCGGAGGCCACAAACACGAGCAAAACAGCAGATAATGAAACAACATTTAAAAGATAATGAGGAATGAATTTTCTGTTGATTGAAAAGGCCAGGGCATGAGCAAAAGTAAATCCGAAGGTGATCCCGAATAAAAGAATTTTTCCAAACTCGATTAAAGCTGTTTTTGTGAAACCACTGTCGCCCTCAACACTAATAAATTCAAAAACCAATACGGCAACCAAGGCGCCAATAGGGTCGATTAAAATACCCTCCCATTTTAAAACGGCAGAGAGGTCCTTTTTTAAAGGAATATTTCTCAATATGGGTGTTATTACCGTTGGACCCGTTACTATCACCAGACCCGCAAATAAAAAGGATAATCGCCAGCCTAATCCAAAGATCATTTGGGCAATGATCCCTGCACCAAAAAAGGTAACGGCTGAGCCCAGCGTAATGAGTTTTGTGATTACAGAACCAACATTCCTGATTTCTGATCGCTTCAAGGTGAGCCCGCCTTCAAATAAAATAATACTTATAGCAAGAGAAACAAAGTAAAACAAACCATCACCGGGGAACAAGCCTGTTTTACCATTCCAGATAGGCTCTATCCATTTGGTGCCATCCTCCGAAATATAGGTGGCCGATATGGGCCCTACGAGCAGACCTATTAGAATCAGTGGCAGAATTGCTGGTATTTTAAATTTCCAAGCTACCCATTGGGCCAAGATTCCTAATATAATAATTCCTGCAAGTTCTATCATAAGTGTACGATTAAGGTCACTAATTTAAATAAAACTACCCAGTTCAACACATTTAAAGTATTTGTTTTCAATTTTCAATAAAATAACATCAAAAAGGTTTCGACAAAACACCTGATGAATGTTTGCCTTTTCCCTTTAAAAAACCCTACCTTTCCGATCTATTTTTATCCTTCCTATGGCCGTTTTTAAACCATTTAAAAGTATTGGTATTGGTGTTGCTTTTTCACCAAACATGAAAGCCAATCTTTATGAAGCTGCGCGATTATCTCTTTTTTTTAATGCCAGGCTATACCTGATTCATGTTGGTAAATATGAAGAGGAAAAGCACACCATAATTCAGGATATTTTGAAGTCCTTTTTAAAGGATGGTTTGGATTATGAAATAGTTTTTAAAGATGGAAATCCGGTCGATGTCATTCTATCAGCTACCAAGAGCAATAACATCGATTTGCTTATTTTAGGCGCTTTAAAACGCGAGGGGATTTTTAAATATTATGTTGGGTCTATCGCCCGGAAAATAACCCGTAAGGCGAAATGCTCCATTTTACTACTGATAAAACCATCGGTGCAACGCGTTCCAAGTGAGCATATTGTGGTGAATGGTTTAAAAGATCCAAAAACGGAACAAACTATAACAGCTGCTTTCTATGTGGCCAATAAATTACAGGCCAAAAAGATTACTATTGTTGAAGAAATTAATACCTCTCAGGTAGGCGTTACCGTGGAAGACCACAAATCCTTGCGGCGCTTTAGAATTAAAAAAGAGCGTTTACGTATGCGCGAAGATTCCAGAATAAAAGAGGTGATCAGTCATATTCCCGAAGAGTACACTAAAAATATGACGGTAAAGTTACAGCCCATTTTTGGAAAAAGAGGTTATTCAATAGGCCACTATGCACAGGTATCGCGGGCTGATTTACTAGTTATGAACGGCCCGTCAAAAATGACTTTTTGGGATCGGCTCTTTCCCCACGATATCGAGTACATATTAACCGAATTACCCACTGATGTTCTAATATTACAATGAATCGTAGAAAAAAACATACTAGGCAATTTTTTAAAACCTTACCACAAAACATCTTCTCTGGATTTGTGGTAAGCCTCATTGCATTGCCGTTGGGTCTGGGGCTTGCTATGGCCAGTGAGGCACCACCTATTGCCGGTATTATTTCCGCGGTTATGGGAGGACTCATAGTGTCGGTTTTAGGCGGAAGCCACGTAACTATTGCTGGGCTAGGAAATGGCCTGGTTGGTGTTTTACTCGTGGCTGTTGCCACTTTGGGCCTACAAAACACTTACATGGCCGTTGTGTGTTCCGGTGTTTTAGTCATGTGTTTAGGGTTCTTACGCATGGGTACTCTTAGCGACTTTTTTCCATCTTCAGCCATTCAAGGTATGTTGGCGGCCATAGGCCTTATCATTTTAGGAAAGCAGTTTCATATTATGTTTGGCAATAAAATTCAACGTGATACAGCTCTGGAGTATTTATTAGCGATCCCGTCAACCCTTCAAAAGGCTATAAATCATGAAACTGAAGGTCTGGTTTATGCCGCGGTAGTCGGCCTGATCAGTTTAGCTATAATGGTGTTTTACGCAAAGATTAGGAACAAATATTTACAGCTTGTTCCGGCTCCCATGTGGATTGTTTTATTGTCCATACTGTTCAGTTATTATTTTGAGCTCGTTTTAAAACAACCTAACCCCATTTCTCCTGAATATATGCTTACAGGAATCCCTCCTGTAAAAAATATTATTTCAGACATTCACACACCAAAATTTGATGCC
This sequence comes from Gaetbulibacter sp. M240, assembly GCF_043876815.1. Classification (NCBI taxonomy): domain Bacteria; kingdom Pseudomonadati; phylum Bacteroidota; class Flavobacteriia; order Flavobacteriales; family Flavobacteriaceae; genus Gaetbulibacter; species Gaetbulibacter sp. M240. The sequence goes on along the minus strand of NZ_JBAWKA010000005.1, from coordinate 168,689 downwards.
CTTGGACGCCTGGACTTTTGGAGCTCCGTATTGGCACTCACCTTAATTGCAAGTATCGAATCGCTTTTAAGCATCAAAGCGGTAGATAAATTAGATCCTGAAAAACGCCGTTCCAATGCCAACAAAGACTTGAAAGCTTTAGGCCTAGCTTCAGTAGGAAGTGGTTTACTGGGCGGTTTAAACGTCGTGGCCGTAATTGCGCGTAGTTCTGTAAATGTTAATAATGGTGCCACAAATCGTTCGTCTAACTTTTTTCACGCTGTGTTTTTAGTGTTGTTTATTGTTCTTTTTAGCACGCAATTAAAACACATTTCTCTACCTGCATTAATGGCAATTTTGGTCTATACAGGGTATAAACTCGCCTCACCAAAGGTGGTCGGAAAAATATTTTCAATAGGAAAAGAACAGGTGATCATCTTTTTTGTTACTCTTTTTACGACGCTTATTATTGGCTTAATTACAGGAATCTTTGCCGGAGTTCTAACAACACTTATCATTCATTTTTTTGTAAATAGAAGCATGGGGCTTTTCTTAAGAAATGTTCTGAAACCAAATGTTCTAATGTATAGAGAGCCAGATAATGAGCTGACTTATTATGTGAGTGTGAAGCATTTTTGCAGCTTTTTAAACTATTACAGATTAAAAAAACAGTTGGATGCTGTACCTGAAAATCAGGATGTGATCGTTGATTTTTCACTCTGTGCCTTTGTTGATCACACGGTTATGGAAAATATGAATGATTTCCAGGAACTCTTTGTGAAACGCGGCGGCCACTTTGAAGTTGTGGGCCTCGACCTTCATGACGCAAATTCATTCCATCCATTTGCCTTACGGCGTCTGTTGCCCGTTCCTCATATTATCAAAAAGAGCCCTACAAAACGCCAAAAAAACATTCAGAATTTTGCCAATAGATATGACTTAATTTACAAGTCCAAAAAAATCAAGTCGTTTGATTTCTTAATGGATTTTCAGTTCTTTAAAACGAAAGAAATTAATCATATTTATAATGTGATTTCTCACCGGGAGCTGCCTTTGAAATTATTTGATATTGAATTTTCTGAAGGTGAATTCATTGCAAAAGGAATGGGGCGTATTACAATGTTTTATATTGAACTAGGGCGACCAATCCCTGAATTTACTTTAAACAAAGAGGGGTTTTTAGAAAGAATAGCTGCATTTTCTGGGTATCATCAGGATATTGATGTGGAACATCATGAAGATTTCTCAGAGCGTTTTCATTTGTATGGAAGCAATAAAAAAGAGGTTGTAGCTTTATTTAATGCTGATCTCATTCATTTTTTTGAAAGCAACCCATATTACCATGTGGAGTCGAACGGAAACGCCTTATTATTATTCAGTAAAGAGCGGGTTGCCGGCATGAAAGAACTCAAGGCTTTATTCGATTATGGTAAACGCTTAAATTCTGTTATATCCAAACAATAATCCTCGTAAAAACAGCTTTTTAACGAAAGGAATTCGTATCTGGTAAAAATTAAAGGGTATTTTCTTAATATATTCTTAACATTTCCAGTGATTTGCTGTAGATTTCTTAGTTTTGCATCCCTATGAACCTGTACCCAATTAATGCTGGAAATTTTAAACTAGATGGAGGCGCTATGTTTGGCGTTGTGCCAAAATCATTGTGGCAACGTACTAACCCTGCAGATGCCAACAATATGATTGATATAGCGGCACGTTGTTTGCTTATTGAAGAAGGTGACCGTCTCATTTTGATCGATACTGGTATGGGCGACAAACAATCTGATAAATTCTTTGGTTATTATTATCCCTGGGGTGATTTTACATTGGAATCTTCCTTAAAAAAACATGGATTTCATCCCGATGATATTACGGATGTCTTTTTAACCCATCTACACTTCGATCATTGTGGTGGCGCCATAAAGTGGAATAAGGACCGAAGTGGCTATGAGCCTGTTTTTAAAAATGCTCGTTTTTGGAGCAATGAAGACCATTGGCTTTGGGCTACAGAGCCTAACCGGCGAGAAAAGGCGTCATTTCTGAAGGAAAACATTTTACCTATTGAAGAAAGCGGCCAACTAAAACAAACGGCGATACCGGAAGACGCAATATTAAAAAATTCAGCTTTAGGCTTTGATATCTTTTTTGCTGATGGGCATACTGATAAGCAAATGATCCCTTTAATTGATTATAAAGGTAAAACCCTTGCGTTTATGGCCGACCTGTTACCTACTGTTGGACATTTGCCATTGCCTTTTGTAATGGGATACGACACCAGGCCTTTATTAACTTTAGATGAAAAAGAAGCCTTTTTGAATATGGCTGTCGATAAAAACTTGTATCTGTTTTTAGAACATGATGCCCATAATGAAATTATTACCTTGAGACACACCGAAAAAGGGGTGCGTCTCCACGAAACCTTTAAAACAAAAGATTTTTTTAATTAAGTTATATATGAAAACAATAAAATCATACGCCATTATTGGCTTATTGGCCGCGCTAGTTTACAGTTGTGGTAGTACAGCGCCTATTATCTCAACGCCTATTGCAGCGGTTGACAATATTCCATTAAAAGTTCAGCCTTTAACAGAGGCAGAAAAAGAAAATTGGGGTCATTTGGATTTAATTCAGGACACTGTTCCTGGGATGAGCGTTGATAAAGCGTACAACGAAATTCTTAAAAATAGAAAAGGCAACGATGTTATTGTAGCGGTATTAGATTCAGGTATTGATATCGATCACGAAGACCTTAAAGGCCAAATTTGGGTAAATGAAGATGAAATCCCAAACAATGGTATCGACGACGATAAAAATGGTTTTATTGATGATGTCTATGGTTGGAATTTTCTTGGAGATGGCTATGATGAGCAATTAGAATTCGTTAGAATCCTTGTGAAAGGCGATACATCCAATCCTGATTATAAAAAAGCTGAGAAGGAATATCAAGAAGAATATGAAAAATATGCCAACTACAGGGCTAATTATACCCAAATACTGGAACAGGTAACGAAAGCTGACGGTATTATTTCTGCTTATTTGGAAGGTAAAGAATACACTAAGGCTGATGTTGATACCATTAAATCTGAAGACCAGGAATTGAGTAGAGCCGTGAACATTATGAAATATGTTTACAGTCTGGATATGGAGTCCGCTCAGGCTTTTAAAGATGAGATCAATAATGACCTGGTACAAATAAATGATCGCCTAGACTACAATTTGAACAAAGATTTCAAAGGACGTAAAAATGGTGATGACCCCGATGATTATTCGAAAAAAATCTATGGCAATAATAATGTTCGCCCAAGCGAAAAAGGCGAAAAACACGGGACTCATGTAGCCGGTATTATTGCGGCAGTTCGCAACAATGGATTGGGCGCTAATGGTGTGGCCAACAACGTTAAAATCATGTCGGTAAGAACAGTTCCTAATGGCGACGAGTACGATAAGGATATTGCGCTAGCCATACGCTATGCTGTAGATAACGGCGCTTCAATAATAAATACCAGTTTCGGTAAATACTATTCGCCACACAGCGACTGGGTTCGCGATGCTATTGCTTATGCCGGGAAAAACGATGTTCTCATTGTTAATGCTGCAGGTAACGAAACAGAGGATCTGGACAATAAAGAAGTATACCCTAACGACGCTATAGGTGTGGGTCCGGAAGTGTCAAACACTTTTCTAAGTGTTGGGTCTATCGAATCAAGTTATGGCTCAAAAATGGTGTCTACCTTTTCAAATTTCGGGAAAGTAAATGTTGATATTTTCGCTCCGGGAGGAAAAATTTACTCAACTGTTCCGTTTAGCGAGTATGAGTTTTTAAGCGGAACCTCCATGGCGGCTCCCTCAACGGCTGGAGTAGCGGCCTTAATCCGCTCGTACTTTCCAAAATTAAGTGCCGCTCAGGTTAAAAAAGTGATTATTGATTCCGGACTTCCCATAAAAACGAAAGTAATGATTGGTGGTGATTCGGGTAACGTTAAACCGTATGCTGAATTATCGCGTTCAGGTAAGATCGTGAATGCTTACAATGCACTGATCTTTGCCTCAAAAGCAAAATAAAAACAATAAACAACGTTTAGAATATTGTTATGAAATATATTATCTCCCTAATGAGTGCCGCCATGCTTTTAACGGCGTGCTCTGGCTCAAAGACTATAGCGAACGCTTCCAATGTAGAACCTACATCGAGTTCTGGTTATTGGCAGCAACATGTCGATTACGATATGAATGTTGATATGGATGTTGAGACCTATAAGTATACCGGAGAACAAACTCTGGTTTACACGAATAACTCTCCTGATACATTGAACAATGTTTACTATCACTTGTTTTTTAATGCCTTTCAACCCGGCAGTGAAATGGATGTTCATTCACGTACAATTGCCGATCCAGATTCTCGGGTAATGGACCGAATTAGTAAATTACAACCTGATGAAATTGGCTATTTAAAAGTAACCAATCTTAAACAGGATGGACTTGCTTTAGTGTCTGAGACCGTTGGAACTGTATTGGAGGTAAAGCTTGCTAAACCAATTATGCCCGGTGAGAAAACTACCTTTACCTTAAATTTTGAAGGTCAGGTACCGGTACAAATTCGTCGTTCTGGAAGAAATAATAAGGAGGGTGTGGCTCTATCCATGACCCAATGGTACCCGAAATTAGCGGAGTATGATTTTGAAGGGTGGCATGCCGACCCCTATATTGCGCGTGAGTTTTTGGGGGTGTGGGGTGATTTTGAATTAACACTGACCATTGATAAAGATTACGTAGTGGGCGGTACAGGTTATCTAAAAGACGAAAAAATACTTAAAAACAATAAAAAGCAATTGCATTTTGTAGCGCCTCGAGTGCATGATTTTACATGGGCAGCCGATCCTGATTACATCCATGATACCCTTGAAATGCCTAACGGGCCAGTTTTACATTTCTATTACAAAAGTACACTCCCAAAAGATCGTTTAGAAAGTTGGAAGAAACTGCAACCAAAAACTGCTGAGTTAATGAACTACTTCAGCACTAACATCGGAACCTACCCTTATATGCAGTATTCAGTGATCCAAGGTGGGGATGGTGGTATGGAATATGGCATGTGTACCCTAATCACCGGCGATCGTAGTTTTGGCAGTCTAGTAGGTGTTACTGCTCATGAGTTGGCTCATAATTGGTTCCAGTTCTTGTTGGCGTCGAATGAATCCGCACATCCCTGGATGGATGAAGGCTTCACGAGCTATATAAGTGATTTAGCAAACGACGAGGTTATGAATAAGAAAGCTGATAATCCCGTGGCCCCTGCGTATGATTCGTACATCTCATATGCTAATTCCGGCATCGAGCAACCACTTACCACACACGCGGATCGCTACGCACACAACAGCGCATATAGCGATTCCGCTTACAACAAAGGTGAAGTTTTTATAGCGCAATTAGAATATGTTATTGGGGAAGAAAATTTGAAAAAAACCATTAAAAGGTATTTCAATGAATTTGCTTTTAAGCATCCTACTCCATTAGATTTCATTCGTACCGCAGAAAAAGTTTCAGGCTTGGAATTGGACTGGTATTTAACTGATTTTGGTCAGACTACTAATACCATCGATTATGCCGTGAAGATAATAAAAGACAACACTGTAGTTTTAGAGCGTATAGGCCTTATGCCCATGCCTATAGATCTAACCGTAACCTACGATGATAGTACCATGGAGCAGTTTTATATCCCTCTACGCATCATGCGGGGTGAAAAGCCTACAACGGCAACTGTTATTGCAGACTGGGCTTGGGCATATCCATTCTATGCCTTCCAAACCGAAAAAGCCGTTCGATCTGTAACTATAGATCCCAAAAATAAAATGGCAGATGTTGATAGAAGTAATAATACCGGAACGGTTACGATGCCGAATTCAATGGCAGAATCCTTAGAAAAAAACTAGGAAGATTATAATAAAATATACATCCGTGGTATTGGTAACATCCGTTATTAATACCACGGTTCTTTTTTATACATCCCTGTTTTTGCTACACGTTCACGGTTAAATAAAAGCATATGGTTTCGCGTTACTTGTTTATGGCGATATCCTAATAAATGAAATAATGATTTTGCAAAAAACCGGGCTATTCCCAGATTCACCTGAAGGACTCCGTTCTTTTTGTCCGCCCAAGAAACGCCGGGAAAAATAACTAGTAATTGATCTAACCTGAACCGACGGAACCATTTAGATAGGTTTAAAATAAACCGCGGAATAGCCTTAATGATAAAAAATCCTTCTTGCCCTTCTTCTTGATATAGCGGCATAAAAATACGACCCGAGTATGGTGATTTGATGGTTTTAGAGCTGTTCTTAGCTAAAGCCTGACCTCTTATGATGGCCTGAAAACTCCTAAAACTAGGAATCATTTTGAATGAGTTCTTCGATTGAATCCGATATAAATATACTATTTCAAATATGTTATTTAAGTGGGATGTTTGGGTTTTTAGTTCATTGTAATACGCCCTCATTTTAGAGTTTTCTGTGTTTATGATCCCCGCATACTTCAAAGCTAAATTAATAAAGGCAACGCTGTTATTAATGGCTGCTATATCATCGTGTTGTCCAGACTCAAAACCAAGTGACACATATCCTAATTGATTTATATAGCTTAATAAAGGACCGTTTAAATACTCTTCAATACCAAGAACTATAGGCACTGGGAATTGTTTAGAAAATTTACGATTAATTAAGGCATCGTTTATGGTGATGAACGGCAGTGTTCTACTTGAGGTACTGTGTAAGTCGATAAAATAAAAAGGGGGGGTATTATAGGAAATAATAAACTCAATAATATTTAAAATTTTTAAGAGCTCCTTTTCTTCACTATTCCGTTGTTTTTTGTTTTTAATTTTTTTGATATTCTCTAGTGTCCACAAGCGGTTTAGATCCTCTGTAATATAGCGTTTATGGCTTTCAAGAGCCTTTAAGTTCCCTAAAATACCGTAAATAGAACCACAAACATCTTCAGGCCGCAGATTGCTAAACACTTTCTGTAAGGCCAATACCCCGGAGTTTTCGTTCCCATGAATACCTCCAAAGAAAATAATTGACGGCCCGGGTCGAGAACCATTAACACGGCCCACCAACCGATTTACCTTAACTCGTTCAAATGTAGCATTACTGAAAATGTTTGTCATTTAATTCAAATCGTTTCGGGTTATCAATCCTATTAATTTTTGGTTTCTCAGCACCGGTAAACAACCAATCTCGTACTTATCCATAAGAGCTTTTGCCTCATTTATTGGCATATGTTCTTTTGTGGTGATCAAGTTTGTTTTCATTAAACTACTAACGCTTTCATCTTGCCTGTAAGGATTCTCGCTGTAGGTTTTTAAATCAGACCAGGTTAACAAACCTTCCAAGGTGCGGTTATTTCCAATAACAGGCATGTGATGAATGTTCTTCCAAAGCATAATATGTAATACAAGTTTGATACTATCTTTTTTTGATACTGAAAAAATATCGAAACTCATAATATGCTTAACAACTCGCTCATCCTTAAATAGGGACTCCTCAGGATATGGTATTTTGCCCCATACTGAAACAGGATATCCTTTTTCTTGTTTCTCGTACATTTTGGCGGTTAATATTTGCATAGCATCATAGCGTTTGTGTGTTTTTAACAAGCTTCTGTAATTTCGAATAAGCCATTCCGATCCCGTATGCCCTTCTACGCGATGCTTTATAATATTTAAATAATAATCTATATCAACAATATTGATACCTGCTTTTTTTAGCCCTTTATGCGCCATAGGTAATAACTCCTGAAGGATAAGTTTGGCACTAGGAATATATTCCCCATTCCAATAAAATTGAGAAGCCATGCCATACCGTGCTGCGTTAAAAAAGTTAGTTTTTACATCTTTAAAATCCCATTTATTATGAATTTGGTTGTACACTTTCGATCGGCCCAGCATCAAACCTACCCAAAACACCATATTAGCTATTTCATCAGCAGGCGTTGGTCCGGACGGAATATATCTGTTTTCAATACGCAGATTGGGCCGTTCGTTAAGGACTCCATAACACACCCTGTTCCAGGGATAAACGGTACTGTTTTGTATGGCCAAAGCTTTTAGTTTAGGAATCTTGCCTTCCTCCAACATTACTGTACTGTCAGTACTAAAATTGGTATTCAAGAAACTTCGAAAACGCGAAATATTATCCTTAAAAATATCGCTGATAGATCCTGTTTGCCAAGCATTACCAAAGTTAACCCGGGATTGTTTTTCATTCAGTAAAAATGAATTGAACCGAGTATCAACACTTTGTGCAAACAAGGCAATTCGGGTTTCTTTCCACAATTCCTTCCCAAATAAAATAGGCGCATTTACACAAATACTCAATACAGGTCCTGCAATAGCCTGAGCCCAATTATAGTCGTCTACAAATGTTTTCGGAGGTAACTGTAAATGCATTTGAAAACTTGTATTACAGCCTTCGAGTATCACAGAATCAGATTTTAAGTTCACCTCATCAACCCCTTTAATATGGACATCAAAATCCTGGCTGCGATGTTTTCTTAGGGCCTGATTAAGCAATTGATAACGGGGCCTATTGGTTAGATTATTAATAGAGATCTTATCGACAGAAAGTGATGGTAATATCCCTGTCAAAATAAGATGGACTTGTTTTTTAGTTGCGGCGTTTTTAGCCTTTTCCAAAAAGCCGGTTAACTGCTTATGAAGTTTGGAAAAACAGTCCTTTTCTAAAATCAAAGGGTCTAAATTAAGCTCTAAATTGAAATTGCTTATTTCGGTGGTAAAATGATCATCATTAATAGCCTCTAATAAGGCCTCGGCGCTTCCATCCGGAAAAAACTGGTTATTTACTATGCATAGTTCCTGCTCGGCACCAATACGCATTGGACCTGATTCGATCATATCATTTTCAATCATCTGATCCAGGGCTTTAAGATCGTTCAACAGATGATGGATATAATTCGCTCGGTCCTTCTTTGATTTTAGTCTGGTAACATGCGTTTGTCCCATACGCTTCAAATTTTCAGAATTCAATATACAGCTGCCAGCCCATTTTAAATATGATTTTTATCATATGACCCTAAAACCGGAACTTGATTCAATTGGTCTAAAAACAGTCTTGGTATTTTATACCCAGCAACTTCAAATTGATAGTACCGCGCTTATTAATTTTATTACCTTTGGATTTTAATCGTTTAGACTTGATATTTACTTTGAATTCCATTGAAAAATTAAAAGGCAAAAAACTTATCGAACAGTTGTTTGAAGAAGGTCGATCCGTTTCTTCTTTTCCTTTAAGGCTGGTTTATATAACTACCCATTTTAAAGATGGTGCAAAAGTAAAAACCGGTGTTTCTGTAAGTAAAAAATCCTTTAAACGAGCGGTAGACAGGAACCGCATAAAACGTTTGATGCGTGAAGCTTACCGCTTGAATAAGACTGAATATTTGAACAACATTTCTGAGCCCTATGCGTTTATGATTTTATATAATGGGAAGGAAATACCAACGTATTCAGAAGTAGAAGCTAAAATGGCACAATTATTTCTTGCATTTTCCAAAAAAATATCTGATAAATAAGATCCTATGAAAAAGCTTATTTTTAAAAAATTTATAATAATCCCAGCATTGGCTGCTGTGGTTTTCTTAACAACTACCGCATTCAAAAACGATTTTTTTGAAATAGCGAAACAGCTCGAAATATTTACAACCCTTTACAAGGAAATCAACATGAATTATGTTGATGACACCAACCCGGGGGCACTTATGGATACGGCTATTAAAAACATGCTGGTGGAATTGGATCCTTACACTAATTTTATGAACGAGCAGGATGTTGAAGAGGCTCGGATTAACAACACCGGCGATTATACCGGCATTGGCGCCAGGGTGAAAACCATGGAAGACAAGTTACTTATTGTAGAGCCCTATAAGGATTACCCGGCCGATCAGGCGGGTTTAAAGGCTGGTGACGAAATTATCAAAGTGGGTTCCATTGCTGTAAGTAGTTACAAAGAGGATGCGGGAAATCTATTGAAAGGCTCTACAGGCACGGAGGTTGAAGTAACGTTTATACGCCAAGGAAAAGAGCAAACAGCAACCATAAAACGCGCCGAGGTAGAAATTAATGCTGTTCCTTATTTTTCGATGCTCGATTCAAAAACGGGCTATATTGTATTAAGCCAGTTTACAGATAAAGCCTACTCACAGACTAATTATGCTTTACGCGATCTGAAAGCTCAAGGTGCCAAACGTATAATTCTAGATCTCCGCGGTAACCCGGGCGGCTTGCTTAACGAGGCTATTAGAATTGTGAACCTATTTGTTCCTAAAGGGCAACTAATTGTGACCACAAAATCGAAAGTACAAAAATACAACCGTACATATTACACTCAAAACGAACCTATTGATATTGAAATTCCTCTGGCGATTTTAATAAATGGTAACAGTGCTTCGGCTAGTGAAATTGTTTCCGGAGCCTTACAAGATTTGGATCGCGCCGTGATCATTGGGTCCAGAAGTTTTGGTAAAGGTTTGGTTCAACGCCCGAAATCATTACCTTACGGAACACAGTTAAAAATAACTATTTCGCGCTATTATACGCCTTCAGGGCGCTGCATACAGGCTCTTGATTATTGGCATCGCAATGAAAATGGTGAAGCTGTGCGTGTTAAGCAAGAGAGTTATAACGAGTTTAAAACTAAAAATGGTAGAAAGGTTTATGATGGTGGTGGTGTTCTACCAGAAGTTATTGTTGGCCCAAATAAAAAATCACCAATAACCACAGCGCTAATAAACAATGATTTTGTGTTCAATTTTGCCACCAAATATTATTATAGCCATGAGATTGACGACTTAAATGCGTTCCAATTTACCGATGCTGACTTTAAAGACTTCAAAAATTATTTAAAAGCTGCTAATTTTTCATTTGAAACCGATACCGAAAAAGAACTGGATGAAGTCTATAAAACAGCCCAAGAAGAAAATTTAAGTGACGCCATTCTTAAAGATTATAACGCTTTGGTTGAAAAACTGAAACAAGTTAAGATTTCTAATATTGACGATGATAAAGAATTTTTAGTTAAGGCCCTTACCCAAGAAATTGTGAAGCGCTATGGTTATAGTGAGGGTTTATACGATTATTATAAACGTCACGATCCAGCTGTAAAAAAGGCCAATGACATAGTAAGTGATATCTCGGTTTATTATGATTATTTAAGATAAACTACTGTTGTTCATCCCTTTTAGTGGGTAATTCACCAAAAATTAAGGTGAAAAAACCTTTAATTCTCAATTTTTGGTATATTTATTCACTTCTTTTTTCCCTAAATGATGAACAAACTATTAATTAACATATTTTTTATATTTTACGTAAGCGTCTGTTTTTCACAAGAAAAAATGATACATCAAGTGTATTTTGAAACAGATAAATATGAAGTTACACCCACGGAAGAAAGCAGGCTTTACGATTTTATTGCAAAGATGAATAACATCGATATTGCTTCTATAGCTATTTATGGTTTTTGTGATGATGTAGGAGCTTCCACCTATAATTTGAAGCTTTCAAAAGAGCGCGCAAATGCGATTAAAGCATTTTTTGCAAATCAGGAAATAAGTGAAAACCTTATTTCTAATGTCGATGGTAGAGGTGAGGTTTTACTTAAAATTATAAATGAGAAGAATATTCCAAAAATACGCAGTCTTAACCGTAAAGTAGAAATTATAGTTTCACCTAAACCACCTAAACCCAAAGAAGTTGTTCAGGATACTACTGCGGTAGTAAAGGAAGAAATTCCACCACAGGAAAAACTTAAAGGACCGCTGAAAGCCGGTGATAAATTTGTGTTTCAAAACATTTTATTCAAAACCGGTTACAGCAATGTGATTCCGGAATCGAAACCTCTTTTAGATGAAATTGCTGAAACTCTTTTAAAACGAGACGATATTTATTTCACCATTGAGGGCCACGTTTGTTGTACGCGCTACAGTCGTGATGCGGTAGATCGGAAAACCATGCAACGCAATCTATCCGAAGCTCGAGCCAAATATGTTTATGATTATTTTGCTAAAAAAGGGATCAGCACCCGACGCATGCGACATCTTGGAATGCGCAGAAAATTTCCGCTAGGTGGTGATCCTAAATACGACCGTCGTGTAGAAATTGTAATTACTTATGCCGGCAAAGAAGAATAGAACAACGTTTATTAACTAACCACCAATACTCCAAGGCCATTGCACATAAAACGATATCTATATGTGTTTTTTGTGGGACTAGCACACTATGTTGGTCTGGGTCAAAACACCGCCATCCCTGATCCTAATTTTGAACAAGCGTTGATCAATTTGGGTTACGATTCAGCACCAATAGATGGTTTCGTTCCTACGGTAAATATTGCTTCGATTACTGATTTAAATGTTTCCGGAAGTAATATTTCAGACCTTACGGGTATAAAAGATTTTACAGCTCTTACGAATCTTAGATGTGAACATAATGTCCTTACAAATCTTGATATTAGTGGTAATATCTTAATTTCTGAACTTTACTGCTCCAATAATCTGCTTAGTTCTTTGGATGTTTCAATGCTTCAGAATTTAAAAATATTCTGGTGTAGCTACAATCAATTAAGTGCCTTGGATGTATCCCAAAATCTAGGTTTAATATCCTTGATCTGTGGTTATAATCTTCTGACAGATCTTAATGTCGAGCCTCTGGTTGATCTTAGGGTTTTGGACTTCGGGTTCAATGATATCGCTTCCATAGATCTTAGTAAGAACATAAACCTAATCAGACTTGATTGTCGCAGAAATAACTTAACAAATTTAGATTTTTCTAATGCGCCCAAACTCTCAACACTATTGTGCGACGATAACCAATTAACTGTTTTAAATACGAGTAATAATAATCAATTAAACAACCTTTCCTGTGGATTTAACTTGTTGGTGAATTTAGACCTGTCCAATAACCTAGCGCTTACAACGCTAAATTGCAGTAATAATTTACTCTGTACCTTAAATTTAAAGAATGGAAATAACACTAACATGGTTGTCGATTTTGGTTTTAATATTTCTCTGGTTTGTGTAATTATCGATAATATTCTAGCCACCCACGACAGCTGGACACCGTCTAATTACGCGGGATTTGTATCGTCTGTTGAGGATTGTAATAACGCAATCCCAGTTGATACTTTTAGCGATGTTGTTAGTATTAGATCCTATACTTTACCAAGCCTCACCATTGGAAACTATTTCACAGGATCGGGTGGTACGGGCACGCTATTAAATGCTGGTGCTATTATTACCACATCTCAAACTATTTATATTTATAATGAATTACCATGTGGAGGTAACGAGTCACAATTCAATATTTTAATTATAGACGACGAACTTTATATTCCTTCTTTTTTTACCCCTAACAATGATGGAAGTCATGATCACTGGACGGTAACCGATAATGCTGACCAGGTATTCAATATTCTAATCTATGACCGGTATGGAAAATTCATAAAGTATTTATACCCTAACGATCTGGGCTGGAATGGCACGTACAACGGTTACGCCTTGCCAACCAGTGATTACTGGTATGTTATAAATTTAAAGTCAGGGCAAATTCTAAAGGGCCATTTTACACTTAAACGATAATTGAAAAATTTCTTAATATCAGCATGGTAAACAGACAAACAGCTTTAAAAATTAGAAAAACCCACAGGTATTTGGGTCTTTTTATTGGAATTCAATTCCTCTTTTGGACAATTAGTGGCCTCTATTTCAGTTGGACTGATATTGATGATATTCATGGTGATCAATATAAAAATCTTTCATATCAACCGAAGTCATTTAAAAATTTAATTAGCCCTTCTCAGCTTGAAACTCCTGAGGCTGTTCATTCCATTGAAATAAGAGATTTAAATAACACGCCCTACTACTGGGTTAATAATAAACAATTATACAGCGCTCTTGATGGTAGCCTAAAACAAAATATCACAGAAGATGAGGCTCTGTATGTTGCTGGAAATTATATGAATTCTGATTTAAAAGTAGACTCTATTTATAGAATAAATACGGTTGATGAACATCATGAATACAGAGAAAGACTCCTGCCGGCCTATGTTATTTCGTATAAAAATAATGAAGCATTAAAAGCATATATTTCTTTAAAAGATGGAAAATTTCAAACCGTAAGACATCGCAGTTGGCGTTGGTTTGATTTTTTATGGATGACCCACACCATGGATTACGAAACCAGAGATGATTTTAATAATATAATTTTAAGAGCTTTTTCTTTGTTAGGGCTCATTACGGTGCTTAGTGGTTTTCTATTATGGTACACGTCATCACTATCTGTAAGAAGATTATTTAAGCGATTTCGTTAATTAGATTTTATTCCTTCATCATGGAAACATGTGGAATTCCGTCTTCAAGATAGGTATCACCAAATGCTTTAAACCCTAGATTGGTATAAAACTTTTCCAAATAACACTGGGCTGAGATCCTGATGCTTGTTTCGTTAAAGTGATCTTTTACCGCTTTAATAGAAGCTTTCATTATTTGATTGCCATAGTCGTGACGTCGTTCATCCTTTGCAACAATAACCCGACCAATACTAGCCTCCTCAAAATATATCCCCGGACCAAAAATTCGGGTATAAGCCACCAGCTTATCATTTTTTAACCCTAACACATGTAATGCTTTTGAATCTTTTCCATCGAGGTCCTGATACACACAATCCTGCTCCACAACAAAAACGGCGCTTCGTAATTGTAATAAATCATACAATTCCTGGTTGGTAAGTTCATCAAAGGTTTTAACTACTATTGTCATCATAATTTAATCTTGTACGATCATATCTTTAGGATCATCTTTACGAAATTCAGGTTGAATATTCACGTGATTAATTTCGTATTTTTCTAAAAGAAAGGCTTCTATTTTTTGAAGAATATCATCAAATTTTGAAAGGGAAATATCTTCATTAAAATCGATATGGGCTTCAAAATGTAATTCACGTTCATTAAGTTGCCAAACATGCACATGATGTACATTTTCAATAGATTCAAAACCATTCAACTCCGTTACAATATTATTAACAGGAATGTTATCAGGTGTAAATAACATAAGCATTTTAGTAGAATCTTTCAGTAGGTCATAACCCATGTAAATTAAATAAACAGCAATAGCCAAGGTTAGTACACTATCTACCCAAAACACCCCATATATTTTCATAAAAATACCCCCAATTAGCACTGCCACACTAGCCATCATATCTGTAAATAAATGGAGATACGCACTTTTCATGTTTAAATTTGATTGCGCATCTTTTTTAAGTAATAATACGCTTAAACCATTCATAATAATTCCAAAAAGAGATAACCAAATTACCAGTTCTGTGGCGATATTTTTAGGATGTGAAAAACGTTCGATAGCCGCATTTATTAATAAAATAGCTACGACGATTAATGCTGAAGCATTTACAAAAGCTGCCAGGATCTCTGCGCGTTTGTAACCAAAGGTACGATGTATTGAAGCTTCTTTCCTGGATAAACGATTAGCAATGTAACTTACTATAAGCGAAATAACATCGCTAAAATTATGAAGAGCATCACTTAATAAAGATAAACTTCCAGAGATCAAACCACCAATAACCTGAGATACTGTGATAAGAATATTTAATATAATGGAGATCAAAAGGTTTTTTCCCTTTAGATCTGTATGGATGTGTGAATGATTATGGGTGTTATTGTGATTATGACCCATTTAACAAGATAATGGTATTTTATTGATACGTCTTAAATGCCGACCACCTTCAAATTCTGTTTTTAAAAAAACATCTACCATATCAACAGCTTGTTCAATGGCAGTAAATCGCGCGGGTATACATAAAACATTAGCGTTATTATGACCGCGGATAAGTTCAACAATTTCCTTATTCCAACATAAACCGGCACGAATACCTTGATGTTTGTTCGCTGTCATCGCCACACCATTAGCACTACCACAAATTAAAATACCATAAGTAGAATTTCCGTTTTCCACATCGTCGGCAACAGGATGCACAAAATCTGCATAATCCACACTATCACTACTATCGGTGCCGTGATTAATAATCGTGTATCCTTCACTTTTTAAGTGTTTTACGATCGCTTTTTTATAGTCGGTTCCGGCATGGTCGTTACCTATTGAAATGGTCATCATATGAATTGTATTAAATCCGAATACAAAGGTAATAATTATTAAGCGATGTGGATTAATGTATTCATTACTTGTTAATAAGTGTTGATTCTTTTCTGAAATAAAAATTTGGAAAATTTATTAAATTTTTCCAACCAGATACTATTCAAATAAACCTAAAAAATAAGACTCTTTTTTTAGATAAGTTTTCAGCTTTTAAATGGGAGTTATCAGATAATCATTTTAAAAAATTTATTAAAAAAACAGCGTTAAATCCAGTTGTAAACAACTGTTAATAATAAAACAAAATCGATTCATTTATAAGTGTTTAATAGTTATTATATATGTTAATTACTTATCAATAAAAAGAAATAAAACACCTTTCAAAATTTTTTAGTAAAAAGTTATACCGCTATTAACAAGCTATCATAATCATCATTTTATTTTTAAAATTTTAAAAAAGAATTATGTATTTAATATATAGTGTTAACAACTTAAAAAAAACAAGAATCAATATTTAAACCTCAGTAAACATTAGATTAACATTAAAAAGCGTAGCTTTGTAAAAAAATAGCACGGTCTTCACCTTTTACAGCTGCTATAAATAACACAATTTCCTGTATCTTAGGAAATTATAATGATCACAACCATTACATGAGTAAAAATAAAAAAAGGAAATCCGGGAAAAAAGGAATTCCAAACCTAACAAATAAAATATTAAGTATTTTAAAAAAGGAACGTAATAAAACGTTCAATTATAAACAAATAGCGGCAAAGCTTGATGTAAATGATGCGAATAGCCGTAACCAGATCATTAAAAGCTTACGCGACCTTCAAGGAAAAAATGAAATAGAGGAAGTTGATCGAGGTAAATTTAAAGCGGTGGTTACCGCGGAATATTTCACCGGTAAATTAGATTTAGCAGCCAAAGGTAACGGGTATGTGATCAGCGATGATTTTGATGACGATATATTTATTGCTTCAAACAATATAAATAAAGCACTTCATAATGATGAAGTAGAATTCTACGTTTACAAACGCCGAAAAAACGGAAAACTGGAAGGTGAAATCACCCAGGTTCTTCAACGTGCCAAAAGTGAATATGTAGGTGTTATTCAAATTCAAAAGAATAGCAATTTCGCTTTTGTGATACCGGATAGTGGAAAAATGTATACCGATATTTTTGTTCCTATAAATAAAACGCTTAAAGCGGAAGATGGCGATAAAGTTTTAGTACGCTTAGATGATTGGCCTGAAAATGCCAGTTCTCCTAATGGAAAAGTGATTCAGGTTTTAGGAAAACCAGGAGAACACAACACCGAGATTCACGCTATTTTAGCCGAGTATGGTTTACCATATGAATTTCCTTATGAAGTTGAAGATTTTGCAAATAAATTAGATACGTCAATTACTAAAGAAGAAATAGCAAAACGTCGGGACATGCGTAAAGATCTAACGTTTACCATCGATCCGAAAGACGCTAAGGATTTTGACGATGCTTTATCCTTTAAAGATCTAGGGAGTGGTTTATATGAAATTGGTATTCATATTGCGGATGTGTCGCATTATCTTCAGGAAGGTACTGTGCTTGACGATGAAGCTTATGAGCGTGCAACCTCTGTTTATTTAGTAGATCGTGTTGTACCGATGCTCCCGGAAGTGTTATCTAATAATGCTTGTTCATTACGACCGAATGAAGAAAAATATACTTTTTCTGCAGTTTTTAAATTGAATGATAAGGCAGAAGTTAAAGATCAGTGGTTTGGCAGAACCGTAACTTATAGTGATGCTCGTTTCGCTTACGAGGAAGCGCAAGCTATCATTGAAAGTAAATCTAATAATATTCCTGAAGACGTTTCCTTAACCGGAAACCGTTATCAAACCTCACAAAATATTGCAGATGCTGTTTTAAAATTGGATGAACTTGCTAAGATCATGCGCCGTAACCGAATGAAACACGGAGCTATTTCTTTTGATAAAGTTGAAGTAAAGTTCGAATTGGATGAGTCAAGTAATCCTTTAGGAGTCTTTTTTAAAACCAGTAAAGATGCTAATAAGTTAATTGAAGAATTCATGTTATTAGCCAATAGAAAAGTAGCGGAGTTTATTGGTAAACAATCCCCTAAAAAGACCTTTATTTATCGTGTTCATGATGAACCTGATGAAAGTAAATTAGCAAATCTCCAGGGTATTGTGGCTCGTTTTGGATATAAATTAAATTTTAAGGACCGAAAATCCACCACAAAATCATTAAACTTTTTATTACAAGATGTGGTTGGTAAAAAAGAACAAAACCTGGTAGATACTTTAGCGATCCGTAGTATGAGTAAAGCGGAATATACCACACACAATATAGGCCATTATGGTTTGGCATTTGATTATTATAGTCATTTTACGTCACCGATTCGTCGTTATCCTGATGTTATGGTACACCGTTTATTACAACGATATTTAGATAAAGGTAAATCAGCCAGTGAAGAGGCTTATGAAGAAAAATGTCAACACTCCAGTAATATGGAATATCTGGCTACAAAAGCGGAACGCGATTCTATAAAGTATATGCAAATTAAATTTATGCAGGACCATCAGGATGAAATCTTTACTGGTGTCATCTCCGGTGTAACAGATTGGGGTATTTATATAGAGATCATTTCAAATAAATGTGAAGGTATGGTAAGTGTTCGTGATATGACGGATGATCATTATGCTTTTGATCAGGATTTATTTGCTTTAGTTGGTCGTAAATCTAAAAAAGTTTACCAGTTGGGTGATGAGGTTGTGGTAAAGGTTAAGAATACCGACCTTGTTAAAAAACACCTCGATTTTACACTAATGGAAAAAGTAGAAGCACAAACAAATTAAATTTTTATTAAAGGATAGCAACAACGGAATAATTCTTGATAATTTTGTAGAAATCAAAATACAAATCAACAAATGAAAACTTTAGTGAAACTTGTTGTGCTGCTGATATCTACATCAGTATTTGCACAAAATTCGATAGAACGTGAAATAGGTGAATTTACAGTACTTAAGGTTTATGATTTAATCCATGTGGAGCTCATTAAATCAGACCAAAATAAAGTTATTATCACTGGTAATAATACCGAAGACGTTATTCTAAAAAACACGAATGGTGTTTTAAAAATTAAAATGAATATAGGTAAGATTTTTGATGGCGATAAAACCCATGTTAAATTACATTACACCAATGTTGATATGATTGATGTAAATGAAGGCGCTATCGTAAAATCGGAAGACACTATTGAACAGTTCGAGATCGACCTCAAAGCTCAGGAAGGCGCCAGTATTTCAGTTCCTATAGCTGTAAAATATGCTAATATAAAATCAGTAACAGGTGGTATTATTAATGCTACAGGTCAAGCGAAAACCCAAAATATTACCATATCAACAGGTGGTATTTATAAGGGAAGTAAAGTAGATACCGAAAATACTGATATATCCATTAAAGCCGGTGGAGAAGGCCATGTTAGAGCTTCAAAGGTATTAGATATTAACATCAGAGCCGGGGGTGATGTTTATATTTACGGCCAACCGGAAACAATAAATGAATCCAAAGCTTTAGGCGGACGTGTTAAACGTGTCGATTCGTAATATGAAATGGAATTAAATTTTATGATCCCTACTTTACTAAGTAGGGATTTTTTATAATTATGAATCAGACCTTAAATTTATATCTTTGCTTTTTTCCAACTAAAACACAGATCATGACCAAAATACAGTACATTTTATATCCTTTTATTTTTATTGGTATGACGATATTATCATCTTGCAAACAAGAAGCACAACAGGAACCAGAATCTATAGATTCAAAAATAGAGTCCTTACTTTCAAAAATGACCTTAGAGGAAAAAATAGGTCAGATGAACCAGTATAATGGATTTTGGGAGGTTACAGGGCCAACACCATCAACGGGTGATGCTGCTAAAAAATATGATGATCTACGAAAAGGTTATGTAGGTTCAATGCTGAACGTGAGAGGTGTTAAAGATGTAAGAGCGGTACAAAAAATTGCCGTTGAAGAAACGCGATTGGGAATTCCTTTGATTATTGGTTTTGATGTGATCCATGGATATAAAACGATCAGTCCTATTCCGTTAGCGGAAGCGGCGAGCTGGGATCTTGAAGCCATAAAAACCTCTGCGCAAATGGCTGCTTTAGAATGTTCTGCTGCCGGGATAAATTGGACGTTCGCGCCCATGGTTGATATTTCCAGAGATGCTCGTTGGGGTCGTGTTATGGAAGGTGCCGGAGAAGATCCTTTTTTAGGGTCTTTGATCGCTAAAGCGCGTGTAAATGGTTTTCAAGGAGATGATCTTTCCAAACCTAATACAGTTGCAGCCTGTGCCAAACATTTTGCCGGTTATGGTTTTGTAGAAGGTGGTCGTGATTATAATACTGTTGATGTAGGAACTTCAACCTTGAATAACATCATTTTTCCGCCTTTTAAAGCAGCGCTGGATGCTGATGTGAAAACATTTATGAACGCTTTTAATGTACTTAATGGTATTCCGGCCACAGGAAATGTATATCTACAAAGGGAAGTTTTAAAAGGAAAATGGGACTTTAAAGGTTTTATGGTTTCGGATTGGGGTTCTATAGAAGAAATGCAAAATCACGGTTACGCGAAAGACTTAGAGCATGCTGCTGAATTAGCAGCTATTGCAGGTTGTGATATGGATATGGAATCGGATGCTTATGTTACAAAATTAGCTGGTTTAGTAAAATCCGGTAAGGTTTCTGAAGCCCTTATTGATGATGCTGTTTCAAGAATTTTAAAGGTTAAATATGAATTAGGATTATTTGATGATCCTTACAGGTATTGTGATGAAGAACGCGAAAAAACAGTTACGGGAAGTCAGGAAATTCAAGATGCTGTTTTAGATATGGCTAAAAAATCTATTGTTCTTCTAAAAAATGAAAACGAACTTTTGCCTTTAAAAAAGAAAGGTCAAACTATTGCAGTTATAGGAGCCTTAGCTGATGATAAAACGAGTCCGTTAGGGAACTGGCGTATAGCCGCGGATAATGGAACAGCAGTGTCTTTTTTAGAAGGCATGAAAGCCTATCCTGATAACACTTTAAATTATGTAAAAGGCGCTGATGTTGTTGTGGGTAACACAGAATTTACTAAAGAAATAGAGATCAATACTACAGATAAAAGTGGTTTTCCTGAAGCTATTAAAACAGCCAAGAACGCCGATGTTGTTGTGATGGTTCTGGGTGAACAAGCTTTTGAAAGCGGGGAGGCGAGAAGCCGTTCCGAATTAGGATTACCAGGTGTGCAGCAAGACTTATTGGAAGCGGTCTATGCCGTGAACAAAAACATTGTTTTAGTGTTACATAACGGTCGTCCTGTCGCTATTCCTTGGGCTGCGGAACATATTCCTGCTATCGTAGAAGCCTGGCAACTGGGCACCCAAAGTGGTAATGCTATTGCTCAAGTGCTTTATGGTGATTATAACCCTAGTGGAAAATTACCTGTAACCTTTCCAAGACGCGTTGGTCAGGTACCTTTGTTTTATAATTATAAAAATACCGGACGACCAAAACCAAAGAATCCCGGTGATGTCTTTTGGTCACATTATATTGATGTTGAAAACACCCCGCTTTATCCATTTGGGTACGGCTTGAGCTACACGACGTTTTCTTATTCAAATCTAAAGGTTTCTAAAACAGGTGAAACGACATTTGAAGTTTCTGTGGATATTGAAAATACAGGGGAACGGGATGGAAAAGAAACCGCGCAACTCTACATTCGTGATATGGTTGCAAGTGTTACAAGACCCGTTAAGGAACTTAAAGGATTTGAACAGGTGCCTCTAAAATCGGGAGAAATAAAAACCATTACCTTAACACTTACTGATAAGGAACTTGGGTTTTACGACAATCAAGGAAATTTTCTTGTAGAGCCTGGCGATTTTAAAGTTTTTGTAGGTGGAAGCTCCAACACAAGTTTAGAGACTATGGTATCATTATAATCAACGACTTACATTTGTTTTCAGATTTAATTACTTTTGTTAAAACCCAGAATGTTTATGTTGGATGATGTTTTAACAGCCATTCCGTTTGGTATTATTTTAGCCTTCACCATTGGGCCTGTTTTCTTTGTGCTTCTTGAAACAAGTGCCACAAAAGGATTTAAAAGCGCTTTGATTTTTGATCTAGGTGTGATCCTAGCGGATATTGTTTTTATAATAGTGGCTTTTTTCAGCACGAACAAACTACTCGATAAAATAAAGGACGATCCTAATTTTCTAATATTTGGTGGTGTTTTGCTCTCTGTTTATGGTTTTATTTCTTTTATAAAAACCTCTAAGTCCTTTCGGGACATTCTTCGGGATTATCACCGGGTAGAGATCAAAAAGGGGTATGGTAAATTATTTTTAAAAGGCTTTTTACTAAACTTCATCAATATTGGCGTCCTTTTAGGTTGGGTGGCATTTATTGTACTAGCAAATAGTTTAACGAGCTCAAATAACGGTGTAGTTGTTTTTCTTGGCAGTATTTTAGGAACCTATTTTCTTATGGATTTAATTAAGATTGTCGTTGCCAAGCAATTAAAGAATCGTTTAACGCCACGACTAATCTTTAAAGCCAAAAAAATAATTTCACTGGTCATTCTCGGTTTTGGGATCCTTCTTTTGGTTCAAGGGTTTTTTCCTAAGGAGAAAAAAATAATAGAGGAGAAATTGGAACAAATTAACCCTATAAAAAAATAAAAGCTTCCAAAATCTTGAAAGCTTTTTTGAGGCGTCGAGCGGATTCGAACCGCTGTAGAAGGTTTTGCAGACCTCTGCCTAGCCACTCGGCCACGACGCCATTCTGAGTGCAAATGTAAAAAAAATTAAGACTTTTCTTTAGTTTAAATGATTTTTTCGCTTATCCGACATTTTTATCGTAACACGTGCAACATCACCACCTATAGGAGGGTTTAGTTTACTCACCCAAACAGTTGCCTTTTCTATACGTGGATCTTCGTTAAAGATCCGATCTAAGATACGCTTTCCAACAGTTTCTAGCAAGTGCGAGGGCTTAAGCATTTCTTCTTTAATCACCTTATTCAGAAATACATAGTCAACCGTATCGCTTAATTTATCAGATTCTGACGACGTTCTTAGATCTGCTTCTACCTGAAGATCGACACGGTAATCACTACCTATTTTTTTCTCCTCTTTTAAGCATCCGTGATAAGCATAAATCCGAATGTTTTCTACTTTAATTATTCCCATTACGTTGTAAATAAATCAAAAATATTGCTAAGCGCAGACGTTTTAGCTTTATAGAACTCGGTGTACGTGCAATTCGAACAGGTTACCGAGGTAAATTTTTTATTTTGAACATCGAAAATTTTTGACAATGTTCCACCGGTAGCTCGCATCTCATCAACCGAACAATCTGTGTGACCACACTTCGGGCACCTATAATTTAAATTTTCCATTTTAGAAAGTGTATTTAAGAAAAGCGTGTCATGGTTTATGCACCAATTCAAAAATTTGTTACGCTTCTCTAACTTATTCAGCAAAAATAACCTGAATTTCCTTAATTTTGAGGCCTATTGCGATGAAATAAATTTCAAGAATGTCTGAAGAAAGAAAATCACTCAATTTTATTGAGCAAATTATAGAAGAAGATCTGGCACAAGGTTTATCCAAAAAGGCTTTGCGTTTTCGATTTCCACCGGAGCCCAACGGCTATTTACACATTGGCCATACCAAGGCAATTGGTATTAGTTTTGGGTTGGGCGAGTATTACAACGCCCCTGTAAACCTGCGATTCGACGATACGAATCCGGCTAAGGAAGAGCAGGAGTATGTGGATGCCATTAAGCGCGATGTCGCGTGGTTGGGATATACATGGGATCAGGTTTTGTTTTCTTCAGATTATTTTCAGCAGTTATATGACTGGGCTATCGAACTTATCAAAGAAGGCAAGGCTTATGTAGACTCTCAGTCTAGTGAAGTGATGGCCGAACAAAAAGGAACCCCAACACAACCTGGTGTTGATGGACCCTACAGAAATCGGTCTGTTGAAGAAAACCTAGATCTTTTCATACGCATGAAAAATGGTGAATTTGCTGAAGGGGAACATATTTTACGTGCTAAAATAGATATGCAGCACCCCAATATGTTGATGCGTGACCCCATTATGTATCGCGTGATAAAAAAGAGTCATCATCGTACCGGTAACGATTGGTGTGTGTATCCTATGTACGATTGGACGCATGGCCAGTCTGATTATATAGAACAGATATCACACTCCTTATGTTCTTTAGAGTTTAAACCGCATCGTGAATTGTATGACTGGTTCTTGGATCAATTGGTTGAACCGGATAAATTACGTCCTAAACAACGTGAGTTTGCCCGGTTGAACTTAAGTTATACGATTATGAGCAAACGTAAGTTGCTCCAATTAGTAAACGATAATATTGTAAATGGTTGGGATGACCCAAGGATGCCTACTATTTCAGGTTTACGACGTCGCGGATATACACCGGCAGCACTGCGCAAATTTGTAGAAACTGTTGGCGTTGCCAAACGAGACAACGTTATCGATGTCTCTTTATTGGAATTTTGCATTCGGGAAGATCTCAATAAAACTGCACCTCGTGTGATGGCGGTATTGGATCCGGTAAAAATTGTGATCACGAATTATCCTGAAGATAAGATAGAGTGGCTGGATGCGGAAAATAATCAGGAAGACGAGAGTGCTGGTTATCGAAAAGTACCGTTTTCAAGAGAAATTTATATTGAGAGAGCCGACTTTAAAGAGGCTGCAGGTAAGAAATTTTTCCGTTTAACGCTTGACGGTGAAGTGCGCCTTAAGAACGCTTACATTATCAAAGGTGAATCTGTGGTAAAATCAGAGGATGGTACCATTCAGGAAATTCATTGTACCTATTCCGAAGACACAGAGAAAAAGGTTAAGGGAACACTGCACTGGGTTTCCATTCAACATGCTTTAGAAGCTGAGGTTAGAGAGTATGACCGATTATTTATGGATGAAGCGCCTGATAGTTATGAAGATAAGGATTTTATGGAATTTTTAAACCCTAATTCTTTAAAAACCATTAAAGCTTATTTAGAGCCAGGCTTGAAAGATGCGGAGGTCGGCGATCGCTATCAATTTCAACGTTTAGGCTATTTTTGTGTCGATAAAGATTCGACTGAAGATCATCTGATTTTCAATAAAACGGTTGGTTTAAGAGATTCGTGGGCTAAGCAAAAACCACAACCCCAACAGGCTAATAAAAACCAAAACCAACCACAATCTAAGCGTAAAGCAATTGATGTCATCAAACAACTTGGAAAAAAATACACTAATTATCCAGAGGATAAACAAGCTAAGGTAAAGGCAGAAATTCAGAAGCTAGCTGAAGAAGTAAGTTATGATGAGCTTGAACCTTTATTCAACACCGCTGTAAAAAAGGCTGGAACCCGTATTGCCGTAACTCTGGTTTTGGGGGTTATGTTAAAAAAAGGTCAGGACAAGAACGAAGCTATCCTCGACTTTATCAATAAGGCTTTGGTGGATAATAATCAGGTTCTGGTAACTGAAGCACAAGCCCTTTAAAACCCAATGAACAATTCGGGTGTTTTTAATTTTTAATCCATAAGAAGACTGAAATTAATATTTTCAGTCTTTTCATTTTTAAGTGATACAACATAAAATATTTAATACAACGCAAGAATTATCCCGGGACTGGGATACTTTGGTGAATCATGACCTGTTCCTGCAAACAAATTATTTACGTTCTGTAGAGGAGGCTTCACCCAAAAACATCCACCTGTTTTTTATTGGATTTTATAAAGATCAAAAGCTGGTTGGTGTCGCTGTTGTACAATTGGTGAAATTGGATTTAAATGATATGTTCCGGCAACATCAGTCTGGGAGTCTTAAAGAAGTATTACGGCATTCGATATCATCGCTAATCAAGGGGTGTGCGCTTGTTGTGGGAAACATTATGCACACCGGGCAACACGGTATTTATTTTGATGAAAAAGAATTAAACTATCCCCAATTCTTAACGGCAACCCAGAAAGCATTGGTTGAGCTCCAGCCTTTAATTAAAAAGCAATATCAAAGAAGGATCCAAATTATAGCTTTTAAGGATTACTTTTCTCATGACACCTTTCACGGAAACACCGAGTATTTTCTAACCCACAAATTTCATCGCTTAAATCTGCAACCCAATATGCTTCTGGAAATACCGAAGAATTGGGTCAGTATAGACGATTATACGGCTGTTCTAACAAAGAAATATAGGGACAGGTACAAACGCGCCAGAAAGAAAAGAGGAGCTCTTAAACCCGTCGAATTGGATCTGGAGACAATTAAAGAAAACAGTGCTACGTTACATCAATTGTATTTGAATGTTTCTGACAATGCGAAGTTCAATACCTTTATTTTACCTGAAAATCACTTCTATAGCCTGAAGAAACATTTAAAGGGTCAATTTAGATTGTTTGGCTATTACGACCAGGGAAAGCTTGTTGGCTTTTATAGTTTGCTTCTAAACCAGACTGATCTGGAAACGTATTTTTTAGGTTATGATGAAGCACATCAATACCCGAATCAATTGTATTTGAATATGCTTTACGATATGTTGGATTTTGGCATTCAAAATTCATTTAAAACCGTGGTTTACGCTCGTACCGCCATGGCTATTAAAAGTTCTGTAGGCGCTAAAGCGGAAGACATGTGGGTGTTTATGAAACATACCAACCCTGTTCTGAATATGATTTTTAAAATAGTCTTCAGTTTGGTTAACCCAAAACAAGAATGGAGGGAACGCCACCCTTTTAAATAATTAAAGTCGTATTTTTATACTTCAGGTTTACCCGCAATAACAGATTCCAATAATGAGCTTAAGGTTTTTAATACTTATCATTTTAAATAGCCTTGTTTTTCTGGTAACTATAGCGTTATCGGTTACGTTCTACAATCAATTTTCCAAGGTTTTAGACGATCGGATCCTTAAGCAATTAAATTCTATTAAAACCCTTAAAATGGTTCAATTAGAGCGATTAATTCAAAACGAATGGAATCAATTTTTTGAAGACTCTAATCCTGAGGGATTAATAGATAGTTTAGAATTTACCTTCCCTAATACTAAATTTCCGGCTTCAGGAATATATGATTTAACACCCTACCATAATCAAAACAAAACCTCAATAGGATTAGTTTTAAAAGAAGGATATCAATCAAAAGTAAAAATAATACCCTATAGTAAAATCAAGAATATTTTACTTGAACGAACAGGGATGGGCCAAACAGGAGAATCATATTTGGTTGGGGAAGATTACCGCATGCGATCTCAATCGCGTTTTTTACCGGATAAAGTTCCTAATACCATTTTGGTTAAAACTAAGGGGGTACAACAAGCTTTGGAAGGTAAGTCTGGTAGTGGACTTTATAAAGATTACAGGGATGTAGATGTTTATGGGGTATTCAGCCTTATAAAAATCTCGAAACTAAATTTGGTTATCCTTTCAGAAATAGATGAGTCTGAGGTTATGGCACCGCTTATAGAGCTTAGAACAAGGCTTTTAACTTTAATTGCTGTAATTACTTTTCTGGCCGTTGTTTTGTCCTTATTTCTTACAAGGATCATAGCTAATCCCATCATCAATATGAAGAAAAGCTTAAAAATAATGGCTGAAGGAGATTATGAACAGCGCAATGATTTTGGCAAGAACTCAAATGAAATAAAAGAGATGTTCCAAGCGCTTGATAATTTAAAGAAGTCTCTTCAGGGCGCTGTAAATTTTTCAAATGAGATCGGTAAGATGAACTTGAATACGCAATACTTTCCGAAGAGTCAAAATGATTTATTAGGGAAGAGTTTAATAAAAATGAGGGATAAATTAATTGAATTTAGAAATAAAGAAAGTAAAAACAGAATTAATACGAAACGCCAGTTGGTTGATGGTTTGGAAAAAGAAAGACAACGATTGGCTAGGGAACTTCATGATGGCATAGGCCCACTTTTAACGTCATTAAAGTTTTATATTGAGAATAAAATCGAAAACGACAAGGAACGGAAACAAATGAAAACTATTGTTGATGACACCATATCGGAAATTCGGTCGATGTCCAACGCTTTGATGCCTTCAATAATTGAAGATTTTGGAGTAGGTGCTGCTTTAGAAAACTTCGTTGAAAACATTAACAACTCTACAACTATAAATATTGATTTTGAAGACCTTACTAAACAAGACGAGAGTAAAATCACCAAAACTCAGGAAATACATATCTTTAGAATTTCTCAAGAATTAATAAATAACAGTTTAAAACACGCTAAGGCTAAAAACATTAAAATAACATTATCAGAATTTGACGATTTCATTTCCTTGTTTTACTTCGACGACGGTATTGGATTTAATATTAACACCATTAAACTGGGCTCAGGATTAATTAACATCAAGGAACGTGTAGAAATATGTCAAGGGAAAATTAAAATTTCATCTTTACCGAATAATTCCACGTTTGAAATTGAATTACCTATTGAAAAGGAGTATGAAACCAATTAAGATAATTATAGTAGATGACCATGAGCTTTTTAGAAATGGCTTGAAAGAGCTATTGATGAAGTACAATGATATTGACGTTGTAGCGGCAATTGGTGACGGTAAATCGTTTATAGATTTTATTATGGATCATCAAGATATTGATATTGTTCTTCTGGATATTACCATGCCACAGCTGGATGGTTTTGGAGTTCTAGACAAAATAAAAAACTTGAACGCGGCCATCAAACCCATTATCATATCCATGCATGATGAAGGTAATTATATTGCAAAATGTGCCAAAAAGGGAGCGTATAGCTATTTGCTTAAAAACACAGATCAAGAAGAACTGATTAAGGTCGTTAGAATTGTGAGTCAGGGTAAAAAATACTTTAGCCCGAATATTTCAGAAAAAATGATCAACTATATGTCTGAGAATGTTATAAGTGAAAACATTCTTTCTCAAAAAGAAAAAGAAGTTCTGGAGCTTATTTCTCAAGGGTTTACTACAAAGGACATATCAGCAAAATTATTTGTTAGCACCAGAACCATTGAAACACATCGAGGAAATATCCTAAGGAAACTTGAGGTAAAAAACACAGCTGAACTTATTAAAAAAGCCACAGAACTTAAATTGATATAATTTTTATCCGTATTTATACGGATACCAAATACGTAAATCTCTGTAATTCTAAACCAGTGTATTCATAGTTAATTTTGTTAATAATTAAAAACAAATACTATGAAAAAACTTATATTAACACTGGCGGTATTATTGGTTTCTTTTGCTGGGTTTTCTCAAAACCGAAACGACCTTAAAGGACCAGCTTACAAGAATTATAAGCCCTGGATGCACAAAAGCGAACCCGTTAAAGTTTATTCAATTAACCCGGAAGCAAAGTTAACTGGCCCGGCGTTTAAGAATAAAAAACATTGGAATAGAGATACAGAAACCAAAAAGACCCTTATAACCTTCGGTTCTGAACGTTCAAAATTAACCGGTCCAGCCTACAAGAACTACAAACCCTGGCGAAAAAATGATTAGTTAATTCAAATTGAGATTAATAAATAGCTAAAGCTGCTAGTCGTAAAAGTCTAGCGGCTTTTTAATTTTAAAACAAACCTTATGGAGCTTTATAACAAGATCAAGTGGATACTAGGAATTCTTATGGTTTTTACAATTATATTAATCACCAATCTGGTAGATAGAAATAATTTTAAACGCGTAAGAGATTCGGTTGTAACCATCTACGAGGACAGGTTAATTGCAAGTGATTTGGTGTTTGAGATGCACAAAGCTATCCAGAATAAAGAACGGACCCTAAAAGTAACAGACAGCACTTTATTTAAATCAAAAAATAACATTATTAATTACGCTATAGCTGATCTCATTGTAAGGTTTGAGTTGACTAAATTAACCGAAGAGGAAGAGGTTATTTTAAAAACATTTAAGTTGAATTTTGAAGAACTTAAAGATGTTGAATTGAGAATTAAACAAAATAATGATTTCGATAACGACATGTTTGAAAAGCAACTAGGATTAATGAATAAGAATCTTGATGCGCTGTTTAAAGTTCAAATTACAGAGGGTAGACGGCAAATGTCTATAAGTCAGCACGCTTTAGGCATTGTCCAACTCTTTACTCAAATTGAAATATATTTCTTGATTTTCTTAGCTATTGCTATTCAAATTATTATCATATATCAGCCAAGATCATAATTTAATACTTCTTTAAGAGACTTTTTCAGGTTTTTTCTATATTTTATAGATACAGATGAAGAGAATTATGGAACAAAAGAATCAAGATATATTAAGTGAAATTTCAAGTTTAATGAGAACAATTGAAACCGATTATCCGGAACTTCAAAAATATCTCAAGGAATCTCGAAGTACAATTCCTGTGGGTAATTCTAAAGAAAATATTAATCTGGAAGATCTCAAGGATTATCGAAACACCTTGCGTGATCTCATAACGAAATACGACAATAAAGATTAATAAAAAAACCTCTTGAATTCCATTTCAAGAGGTTTTTTTATAGAGGTTGTTGTACGGAAGTTACTTTTTACCCCCCTCGTCTTTACGCGCCTTTTTCATGGCTTCTCCTATTTGGTTGCTTGCCGTAAAACTAGCTACCATGTCATTGAGCATATTACTTCCTGCCTGAGGCGAATTAGGTAACAATATAAGGTTGCTATTGGTTTCACTACCAATAGCCTGAAGTGTATCATAGTGTTGTGTCACTACGATCAATGCTGAAGCTTCTTGGGAATTAATACCTACACGATTTAAAACATCAACAGATTCCTCGAGGCCACGTGCAATTTCACGACGCTGATCAGCAATACCCTGGCCTTGTAAACGCTTGCTTTCAGCTTCTGCTTTGGCTTTTTCAACAATTAAAATACGCGCAGCGTCTCCTTCATATTGCGCAGCAGTTTTTTCTCTATCTGCGGCATTAATTCGGTTCATAGCCGCCTTAACCTGGGCATCGGGGTCAATATCGGTTACCAGGGTTTTAATAATATCGAAACCATATTCTAGCATGGCATCATTTAATTCGGCTTTTACCGCCAATGCAATATCATCTTTTTTAACAAATACATCATCCAACTTCATTTTAGGCACTTCGGCACGCACCACATCAAAAACATAACTGGTGATCTGTTCATGCGGATAATCGAGTTTATAAAAAGCATCATATACTTTTTCGCTGAGAACGCGATACTGGACAGATACTTTTAGTTTCACAAATACATCATCTAAAGTCTTGGTTTCAACCAAAACATCAAGTTGTTGGATCTTTAAACTTAAACGACCGGCAACACGATCTATAATTGGAATTTTTAATCGAAGCCCTGAGTGGCGTATGCTTTCAAAGCGCCCAAAGCGCTCTATAATAGCGGCGGTTTGTTGTTTTACAATAAAAAAGGAAGATATTAATACAAATAATCCTATGATTAAAAAGGGAATAAGATAGAAATTCATAACGAAATATTTACGGTTAAATTAAGATTTACATACTATCCTTAAAGATACAATGAAAAAAGGATAATCTACTGTATTGGTAGCTTTAAGCGTATAATTTGTTACAAAACATTTTAAGAGATTCTTAGATTTTCCCGTTCGTCTAGATTTTATCAAGGAGAGCATCGATTCTGTTAGCAGATTCGTATTTCCCGATCATAAAAATAATTTCAAAAACGTCCGGACCTTGAAGAGCCCCAACAAGAGCCAGGCGCAAAGGCATCATAACTTTTCCAAAGCCAATATTGTTCTCTGTGATCCAACCCTTAATATCCGTTTGTAATGATCCAACCGTAAAACTGTCGATATGAAGAATTAGGGATTTAACCTTTTCTAAAATTTCCGGAGTGTCTTCTTTAATGGCTTTTTTGAAAGCTTTCTCGTCATAGGTCTTAGGAGCCGTAAAAAAGAAATCACTTAACGCCCAAAAGTCTGAAACAAAAGTGGCGCGCTCTTTTATAAGGCCGACAACCAACGTAATATAATTTAGGTCAATGTCATTAGACGGGAGTTTTTCATCCAAAAAAAGTTTAAAACTTTCGGCTAATTCATCATCTGTTTTGGTTTGCATGTAATGGTGGTTATACCATTTGGTTTTATCCGGATCGAAACGGGCACCGGATTTGTGAACACGATCCAGATCGAAGGCCTCAACCAGTTCTTCTAAGCTAAATAGTTCTTGTTCCGTTCCCGGGTTCCAGCCTAAAAAAGCTAAAAAGTTGGTTACGGCTTCCGGGAAATAACCTGCCTCTCTATATCCTATCGCGATATCGCCGGTTTTTGGATCTTTCCACTCCAAAGGAAATACCGGAAAGCCTAGCTTATCGCCATCACGCTTACTTAATTTCCCTTTTCCTGTAGGTTTTAATATCAATGGTAAATGTGCAAATTCTGGAGCTTTCCAGCCAAATGCATCATATAGTTGTTGGTGTAAAGCCAAAGAAGGTAGCCATTCTTCACCACGAATAACGTGTGTGATTTCCATAAGGTGATCATCAACAATATTGGCTAGATGATAAGTGGGCATACCATCACTTTTAAATAAAACCTTATCATCGAGAATATTAGTGTCGATGGTCATAGCACCACGAATCCGGTCGGTTAAGTGAAGGGTTTCGTCCTGGGGGCTTTTAAAACGGATCACATAATCCTCGCCGGAGTCTAATTTGGCCTTGGTTTCTTCCGCGCTAAGGGCTAATGAATTATTTAGCTTCATGCGGTTGTGCCAATTGTAAATAAATGTTTTACCCTTAGCCTCATGATCTTGACGGTGGGCGTCTAGTGTTTCGGCGGTATCAAAAGCGTAATAAGCGTGTCCTGAGGCGATTAATTTATCAGCGTATTCTTTGTATAAGTGTTTGCGTTCACTCTGGCGATAGGGTCCAAGTTTTTCGTTTTTACCAACGCCTTCATCACAAGGTATACCACACCAGTTCAATGCATCAATAATGTATTTTTCTGCACCTTCTACATAGCGATTTTGGTCTGTATCTTCGATTCTAAGAACAAAAGTTCCGTTGTGTTTTTTCGCAAATAGATAGTTAAAAAGTGCGGTACGAACGCCGCCAATATGTAAAGGCCCTGTAGGGCTGGGTGCAAATCGAACACGAACAGTATCACTCATCTTTCTTAAATTTGTTACAAAGATACAATTAACACCTAATTTAGTGGGGCGGAAAAAAAATAAAATTGTAGTTTAGAGGGTTATAGAAAAGCCAATCGAAACCTTAGGTTTGTTTCGTGGAAAAGTCTAGTATTTGATACTGAAAAAGAATTATGAATAGTCATTTTAAAAATATTGAGCACAAGCTTGAGGCTTTTATTACGCGGTACTATATTAATGTGCTGCTAAAGGGACTTATTCTGTTTTTTTCTATTTGGACGATCTATGTGCTAACAATACTTTTTATTGAGAACGTACTGTGGTTAGGTACGACGGCCAGGACAATTCTTTTTTGGACCTGCGTTGTGGTGTCTTTTGTGCTTTTGGCGTATTTCATTCTGATACCTTTAGCCAAACTCGTGAAGCTTCAAAAGGGGATAAATTATAAGGACGCCGCAGTCATTATAGGAAACCAGTTTCCCGAAGTTAATGATAAGTTGCTTAATGTGCTTCAACTTCATGAAAGCGCAGCGCAATCTGAACTGGTATTAGCTAGTATCGATCAAAAAGCCATCGCCCTGGAACCTATTCCGTTTCGAAATGCCATAAACCTTAAAGGGAATATTAAATACTTAAAATATACTGTTATTCCGCTGGTTATTGTTCTATTGGTATGGATCTCGGGGAACTTGAGTTGGTTTAGTGATTCTTATACACGGGTTGTTCATTACAAAACAGCCTATGAGCCGCCTGCACCCTTTCAGTTCTTTGTGTTGAATGATGCCTTGGAAACAGTTCAAAACAAGACATTCACGCTTAGGGTCAATACAGCCGGTACAGTGGTTCCTGAGCGGGTGGAAATAGAATTCAACAACCAAACCTATTCTTTAAAACAAACAGGGCCAGGGGCATTCGAATATGCTTTTAGAAGACCGTTTAGGTCATTGGATTTTGTTCTATCGGCTAATAAAGTCGTATCCAAAACGTATACCTTAAAAGTGATTGAGGCGCCTACTTTGTTAGGTTTTGATATGACCCTAGATTATCCTTCTTACACCAAAAAGCCGGATGCTACCCTGAAGGGTTCAGGAAATGCCACGGTTCCAGAAGGAACAAAAATCAATTGGACTATTGGAACTAATAATACCGAAACGGTACATTTTTACGCTAAGGATACTGTGGCGTTCAAGGTCGTAGAAAATGATGTTTTTAGTTTTGAAAAGGACGTGAGAACCAGCTTTGATTATATGATTGCTGCAAGTAATAAGAATTTGAAAGACTATGAATCTTTGAACTTTAATATTGTGGTTGTGAAAGATGCCTTTCCTGAAATTTCAATGCGTTCTGAAGTAGATAGTTTGAATAATGATGCCATGTATTTTTATGGACAGGTTAGAGATGATTATGGCTTATCTGCTTTAAAAATGGTGTATTATCCTTTAGGTAAAACAGAAGTTAAACGGGAAGTTCCTATAATGATTAGCCCGGGAACAATAGGGGAGTTTTTTAGCGCCTTTCCGGAAAGTCAGGATGTTTTACCTGGTACAACCTATGAAATTTATTTTCAAGTTACCGATAATGATCAAGTTAACGGGTCCAAAACATCGCGAAGCAATACGTTTGTTTTTCGAAAAAATACCGTTGAAGAATTAGAGAACCAGCAATTAGAACAACAACGTAATACAATAAAAAGTATCGATAAGTCCCTTGACGGATTTGAAAAGCAAGAAAAAGCCCTTGAAGAATTTTCTAAAACACAAAAGGAAAAGCGGTCTTTAAATTTTAATGACAAGAAAAAATTAGAACGTTTTTTAGAACGGCAGAAACAACAGGACGCTTTAATGAAACGCTTTAATAAAAATTTTCAGGAAAATGTAAATAACCTAGATAGGGAAGATGATAATATCTTCAAAGAGGATCTGGAAAACCGGCTTAAAGAGAATGAAGCGCAGTTGGAACGAGATGAAAAACTTCTTGACGAATTAAATAAAATTAAGGATAAAATAGCTAAAGAGGACTTGACCGAAAAGCTGGATGAACTAGCTAAACGGAACAAAAATAAAAAACGTAGTCTTGAACAACTTTTAGAGTTAACAAAGCGGTTTTATGTGCAAAAGAAACTAGATCAGTTAACTTCCGATTTAGAGAAGCTGGCTGAAGACCAAGAAAAACTTTCGGAAGAAAAAACTGACAATTCAAGTGAAAAGCAAAAGGCTTTAAACGAAAGGTTTGATGAGTTTAAAGAGGCACTTGAAGATCTTGAAAAGGATAGTAAAGACCTGCGCAAACCTATATCCATTCCCAGAGATGTTTTGGATGAAAATGCGATACAAAATGATCAAAAGGAGGCCTTGGAATCTTTATCAGATTCAGAGGAAGAGAAAAAGGAATCAGGAGAGGTTGACCCCAATAATAATGCAGAATTGAATAAAGCTAGGGAACAACAAAAGCGTGCCGCTGCAAAGATGAAAGAATTAAAGAATAAAATGGAGAGTAGGGCAATGTCTATGAGTCAGGAACAACTTCAGGAAGACACGGAAATGTTACGGCAAATTTTGGATAATGTTGTTGTTTTTTCATTCGATCAGGAGGAGCTAATGAAGAGTTTCGAGAATAGTTCACAAAACGATAATAAGTTCGCTTCTTTTTTGCTTAAACAAAATGATTTAAAAACTTATTTTGAACATGTTGATGATAGTTTGTTTGCATTGTCTTTACGGCAACCAAAGTTGTCTGAAACGGTAAATAAGAATATTACGGATGTTTATTATAACATCGATAAGGCCTTAGATCTGTTTTCTGAAGCCGATGTTTATCAAGGTGTGTCAAGGCAACAATTTGCGGTTACTGCGGCAAATAATTTATCCGATTTCTTAAGTGATGTTTTAGATAATATGGAGGAGAATTTGAGTATGAGCTCGGGTCAGTCTGGTGAAGGGGATATGCAATTACCGGATATTATTATGAGTCAGGAAGAGCTTAATAAAATGATGCAGGAAGGCATGAAGAACAGCGATGATGGTAAGCCCCAAAATAAAGGAGGAGAAAAGGAGGGCAATGAACCAAGTGAAGGCTCGGAGGGTGATAATAAAGGATCGTCGGGAACTAATGAAGGTGGTGATGAAATGATGAATGGATTGTTGTATGAAATTTATCAAAGGCAACAAGAACTGCGCCAGGCGTTGCAAGACAAAATGAGCAAACAAGGTCTAGGTAAAGATGAATCTAATGTATTGGATCAGATGGAAGAAGTGGAATCTGATTTACTGAATAATGGTTTCAATAATGAGACACTTCAAAAGATGCTGGATTTAAAACATGAATTATTAAAATTAGATAGCGCCACATTTTTGCAAGGCGAGGATAATTCAAGGGAATCCAAAACCAATGGATTACAGTTTGAAAATACGGTTGATGATATGACGCCAAAATCCAAGCGTTTTTTTAATTCTCTAGAAATTTTGAATAAACAAGCCTTACCTTTGCAGGAGAATTATAAGAAAAAAGTTCAAGATTATTTTAAGGAAAGAAATGATTCAATATAATTTTGAGAGCGATTTTGAATTGAAGGATCAGGATAAATTATCTGATTGGATACACAAGGTTGTTTCCGAAGAATCTTGTGTTTTAGGTGACCTTAATTATGTGTTTTGTGACGACGAATATCTTCATAAAATTAACGTGGAATTTTTGGATCATGACACCCTTACCGACATTATCAGTTTCGATTATAGTTTAGGAAAAACCCTTCACGGGGATATTTATATTTCAGTGGAACGGGTACAAGAAAATGCTGAAGAATATAATGTGTCGTTCGAGGAGGAATTACATCGTGTTATGGTTCACGGTATATTACACTACTGCGGGTATAAAGATAAAACCAAACAAGATGCTAAACTGATGCGCGAAAAGGAAAATCACTACTTGAAATTGTTAGGTTAGTTTGTTCTAAACGTCTTATATTTGCACACTTAAAATTATACAATGTTCCACGTGGAACATCTAAAAAATTCACAAGCCTATGTTTCATGATGTTTATGATGTAATAGTTGTTGGTGCCGGACATGCTGGTAGCGAGGCTGCTGCTGCCGCTGCTAATATGGGGAGCAAAACATTGCTTGTTACTATGAATTTACAGAACATAGCCCAAATGTCTTGCAACCCTGCTATGGGTGGTATAGCTAAAGGGCAAATTGTTCGGGAAATAGATGCATTGGGTGGTTATAGTGGTATCGTGTCAGATACATCTGCTATTCAATTTAAGATGCTTAATAAATCCAAAGGCCCTGCTATGTGGAGTCCCCGTGTTCAATCTGACCGAATGCGTTTTGCAGAAGACTGGAGACTTCTTTTGGAGCGTACTCCTAATTTAGATTTTTACCAGGAAATGGTGTCTGGAATTTTATTGGAAGGAGATAAAGTTGTTGGGGTGAAAACGTCATTAGGGATTGAAATTCGATCGAAAACTGTGGTGCTTACGAATGGGACCTTTTTGAATGGATTGATCCATATTGGAGATAAAAATTTTGGTGGTGGTCGTGCAGGTGAAAAAGCTGCCACAGGTATTACCGAGCAATTGGTGAGTCTGGGATTTGATTCAGGCAGAATGAAAACGGGGACGCCACCAAGAGTAGATGGAAGAAGTTTGGATTTTTCTAAAATGGTAGAACAACCTGGTGATGAAAATCCTGAGAAATTCTCTTACTTGGATATTACTAAACCGTTAACGAAACAACGGTCTTGTCATATGTCTTATACCAGTCCGGAAGTACATGATTTACTTCGTGAAGGCTTTGATCGTTCGCCAATGTTCAATGGACGAATTAAGAGCCTAGGGCCACGTTATTGTCCTTCTATTGAGGATAAGATTAATCGCTTTGCGGATAAGGATCGACATCAATTATTTATTGAACCCGAGGGTTGGAATACGGTTGAGGTTTACGTCAATGGATTCTCGACGTCCTTACCTGAGGATGTGCAATATCGTGCTTTGAAGTCTGTGGACGGTTTTGAAAATGTGAAATTTTTTAGACCTGGATATGCCATAGAATATGATTATTTTCCACCAACCCAATTACGCCATACACTAGAAACCAAATTAGTTTCCGGGTTATATTTTGCCGGTCAGATTAACGGAACTACGGGTTATGAAGAAGCGGGTTCGCAAGGGTTAATGGCAGG
This sequence comes from Gaetbulibacter sp. M240, assembly GCF_043876815.1. Lineage (NCBI taxonomy): Bacteria > Pseudomonadati > Bacteroidota > Flavobacteriia > Flavobacteriales > Flavobacteriaceae > Gaetbulibacter > Gaetbulibacter sp. M240. The sequence continues at coordinate 130,203 of NZ_JBAWKA010000005.1, read as the reverse complement.
TATTAATGCCAGTTTAAAGGTCCAGGAAAAAGAACCGTTTATTCTAAAAAGGGATGAAGCTTATATAGGGGTTTTGATTGATGATCTGATCACAAAAGGTACGGAAGAGCCGTACCGAATGTTTACATCCAGAGCAGAATATAGAACCTTGTTGCGACAGGATAATGCTGATTTACGTTTAACGCCCAAAGGTTACGAATTGGGTCTGGCTTCAGAAAAACGGTTAAGACGGATGGAGGAGAAGCATGAAGCTGCTAAAAATTTTGTTAGCTTTTTTAAAGAAACGAGTGTTAGTCCTGAGAAGATAAATCCCATTTTGGAAGCCAATGAATCGTCTCCGGTAAATCAATCCGGAAAACTTTTTAAGATCTTTGCACGTCCAAATATTTCTATGTCTGATATTCGAAAAGTAGATGCTGTAGATGCATATATTGTGTCCAATAATTTGGATAATGAAGTGATTGAACAAACAGAAATTCAGGTAAAATATTCCGGCTACATTGCCAAGGAAAAAAATAACGCGGATAAATTATCCCGTTTAGAATATGTAAAAATACCCGAGGGTTTTGATTATTCTAAAATCAAATCAATGAGTTTTGAGGCTCGAGAAAAGTTAAAGAAAATCCAACCTACAACGGTGTCACAAGCCTCAAGAATTAGCGGTGTTTCCCCAAATGATATTTCGGTACTTTTGGTTTATATGGGTCGCTGATATTTTCTGAATAAGCATCGTTCCACGTGGAACAATTTCATTATTCAAAAAAATTTAAGGCTTAAAAATAGCTGTTTTTTAATTCATGATTTACAAACCAACAGATTTACATATTAAAGATTACTCGGTTTCTGGAGAATTATTTCGTTTAAAACAAAACGAAACCTTCGGCTATTTAGAGACCGTTCCCGCTCCGGAACCGGATAAGCTTTCAGACTACTATGAAAGTGAAGATTATATTTCACACACCGATTCCAAAAGAAATCTTTTTGAAAAAGTATATCATGCTGTTCGGGCATATTCTGTAAAGCAAAAAATAAAATTAATCTCGAAGTACGCTTCAAACGGAAAACAACTTTTAGATGTTGGCTGTGGCACTGGAGATTTTTTACAAGCTGCTCAAAAAAATGAATGGGCTGTTTATGGTATTGAACCAAATGAAAAAGCGCGGACTATTGCTAACCAGAAAACAGGTAATACTGTTTTTGATACCGACCATTTATCTCAATTTGAAAAGGGGCAATTTGATATTATTTGTTTGTGGCATGTATTAGAACATTTACCCAATCTTGAAAAACAGCTGCAACATTTTAAATCACTTTTAAAACCTGGCGGTGTTTTAGTGATCGCTGTACCCAATCACAATAGTTTTGATGCGGGCTACTACCATAAATTTTGGGCCGCTTATGATGTGCCCAGACATTTGTGGCATTTTAATAAAAACGCGATAAAGAAATTGGCCGATCATTTTCAATTAAAACTTATAAAAATAAAACCCATGTGGTTTGATGCATTTTATGTAAGCATGCTTTCAGAAAAATACAAAACCGGAAAAATGAATCCGGTGAAAGGTTTTTGGACAGGCTTACGCTCAAACATTAAGGCGCTTTTCACAAAAGAAGCCTCTTCCTTGATTTATATTCTAAAAAAGGAGTAAAAAAAGCTTGAGACTGGTTTAATTTGTTTTTTTGGTTAAAGGAGATGACATTACCCTTCCAAAAATTGAAACGAGCTTAAATCGCTTTATTTCAATTCAAATTGAATAACAAAAAACTATCGAGATTCTTGTTTTAAATAGTTTTTAGCTATTTAACAAAACCACAATATATATTTAGGGAATTCTTAAGTTTTACTTTATTACATTTGTTTCAGTTAAATGAACAAACCATGAAAAATTTCGCTGTTATAGCTTTGGCCCTTTTGGCTTTTACGTCGTGTCAGAAACAAACTAAAATCGGATTTGTAGACAACGGTGTTATAATTAATAAGTATGAAGAAAAATTGGATCTTGAAAAAGAGTTCCAAAAAAAGGAAGATGCCTTCCGAAAAAAATTCGATAGTATTGATGCTTCCTTTCAAACCGAGGTTCAGGACTTTCAGAATAACGCTGGTAAAATGTCTCAGAACAGCGCTCAGAAAAAGTACCAGGAATTAGGTCAGAAAAAGCAAATGCAAGATCAGCGAAAGCAGATGGAAGCTCAAAACTTTAGAGAGTCCTTTCAGGCAGAACTTGATTCGATCATCCAGAAAGTTCGTAACTATGAAAAAGCTTATGGCGAACGTCATGGGTATTCGTTCGTTCTTGGAACTACCGATGCAACCTCTTCGGTTCTTTATGGTGACGAACAATACGACCTTACCCAGACCATTTTGGATTCCCTTAATGCTGCGTACAAAACAAATTAAAATACTGATTATCAAATAATTAACCCTGAATAACAACTTTTTTCAGGGTTTTTTATTGGGCGGGAGTTTCCTTTTTATGGAGTAATCGAGTGAGCTTTATAGAGAGATCGGTGAGAATGATCTTAGCGTTACCGTTACGCTCTATATGATACATGGCGTCTTGAAGCTCGTTGTTTATTTCTATAATGTTTCCGCCATGAACAAAAGGGGCAAATTTTTTAAGGTCGAATGAATCAGTTTCAGGTTCATAATACACCAGATCGTGGGCTTTATAATTAAGTAACATGGCCTGCCGGAAGAAATCCAAACAAAAATGTAAAAATTGTTTTTGAGTTTCGCGACCGGATTTTGCAATGTCCTCACTCCAAGAGATCAGATCACGGATAGCTGCTTTATTCCCCTTGGCTTTAAAGGCACTTCTGATCCAGAAAATAAACCAGGTTTCAAATTGCAGGTCCTCAGAACTTTTGTTTATCAGGTCAAAGGCCTTATTATAATTACCATGTGCTTGATGTGCTATTTTCGTGGCTACAGCTTCCGGAACGTTTTGTTTTTCCATCAAAGCTTTTTTAATGATGGCTTCCGCCAAGGGCGGAAAATGTAAGACCTGGCATCGCGATCGGATGGTATTGATGATTTGCTCTTCGTCTTCAGCAATTAATATAAAAATGGTTTTATTTGGAGGCTCCTCAATAAGTTTCAATAATTTATTGGCGCTGGCAGCATTCATTTTCTCTGCCATCCAAATGATCATTATCTTATAACCGCCTTCATAGGCTTTTAAAGACAAGGCTTTTATAATATCCTGAGCCTCATCAACACTAATCAGTCCTTGCTTGTTATCAACACCCAGCAAACGGTACCAGTCAAACAGATTGCCGTAAGGCTGTTCCTTTAGTAATTGCCGCCATTCTTCCATATAATGTGCTGAAACAGGGTGTTTTTTCACCTTATCGCTCGTGGTAACCGGAAAGACAAAATGCAGATCGGGATGCGATAAATGGTTGAACTTCAAATTGCAGGTTTCATTCCCGCTATTATTTTCACCATTAATATTGCCACAGAGGATATATTGCGCATAGGCAATAGCCATAGGTAAGGTGCCACAACCCTCGGGTCCAACGAACAATTGCGCATGAGGAATACGCCCGTTATCCGCGGATTGCGTAAGGTGTTTTTTGATGTGGTCCTGGCCTAAGATCTCTGAGAATAGCATAAAACAAACCTACATAATTTTTTAAAACTTTTCTAATGAAATAGGTCATTCGAAGAAAATGAATTAGCCAATTTTTAAAAATCTTTGACACTTCAAACGTTTTCGTAAAAAAACCCATTTTAATTGCTTGTTTATTTAGTTACATTTGTGATTCAATAGCTTAAAAACAAAAACATTATATATAGATGAAGACTTTAGAGGATTTTAATTTTGAAAATAAAAAGGCTTTAATCCGCGTGGATTTCAATGTGCCGTTAAATGATAAATTTGAGGTTACCGATGCCACCAGAATTGTATCAGCAAAACCAACGATTATAAAGATATTAGAAGATGGCGGCAGCTGTGTGCTGATGTCACATTTGGGCCGCCCAAAAGGCGTTCAGGACGAATTTTCATTACGTCATATTGCCTCTAAAGTTGAAGAGATTTTAGGTGTTGAAGTCATTTTTGTGGACGACTGTGTTGGAGAAAAAGCCGAAAAAGCCGTAGCCTCTTTAGAACCCGGTCAGATCTTATTATTGGAAAACCTACGTTTTTATAAAGAGGAAACTGCAGGTGACGAGGCTTTCGCCGAAAAACTTTCTAAATTAGGTGATATTTATGTGAATGATGCCTTCGGAACAGCGCATCGTGCGCATGCTTCAACAACAATTGTTGCCAAATTTTTTGAAGGCTCTAAATGTTTTGGGAAATTATTAGAACAAGAGATCGCAAGCATTGATAAGGTAATGAAAACGGGAGAAAAACCGGTATTAGCCATTTTAGGTGGCGCGAAAGTATCTTCAAAAATTACTATTATCGAAAACATTTTAGATAAGGTCGATCACCTTATTGTTGGTGGCGGTATGGCTTTCACTTTTATTAAAGCACAGGGTGGGAGTATTGGAAATTCTATTTGCGAAGATGATAAAATGGATCTAGCACTCGATATATTAAAACAAGCTAAAGCGAAAAATGTTGAGGTTCATTTACCGGTAGATACGGTGGCAGCTGATGCGTTTAGCAATGATGCCAATACGCAGATCGTGCCTATTAACGCCATTCGAGATGGATGGGAAGGTGTTGACGCCGGACCAAAATCTATAGCACAATTTCATGATGTTGTATTACAATCTAAAACGATACTTTGGAACGGACCTTTAGGTGTTTTTGAAATGGAAGCATTTTCAAAAGGAACGATCGCTTTAGGAAATTCTATCGCAGAAGCAACCAAAAAAGGCGCATTCTCACTTGTTGGTGGCGGTGATTCTGTAGCTGCTGTAAAACAGTTTGGTTTTGAAGAAAAGGTGAGTTATGTAAGCACCGGCGGTGGGGCTATGCTTGAAAGTTTAGAAGGAAAAACACTCCCGGGTATCGCTGCTATTTTAGAATAAATTAAAAATTAGCTTTTAATTGCGCTTAAAAAATACGAATTTAGCCATGATAGCGTTCACAAGTGAAAGCAGATTAGTTATATGGTTATGAGAATTTTTATTTTAGTTTTTTTAAGCGGATTGATTGGGTTTTCCCAAACCAATGGAGGTGGGACACAAGAAGGCCAAACCCCAAAAACCACCATTATTGATGGCACCCCAACGACGATCAAACCAATGATCGCGGTTGACAGTATGCCTGAGAAACCTCTTGAAGACGATCCATTATTGGCTAAAATTGACAAAAAATGGTATCAGGAACTTTACAAAGAAAATAGTTTCGATAGCATTAACGGCGATCTGGCCGATGTGGATTTCGAACCTGTTGACTATCCTGAATTACCAACAGATACCTTAAAGGCCAGGCTGGAAGCATTGAATGCGAAAACGCCATTTAATGTGGCATATAACCCTTCGTTAGAAAGCGTTATCAAGTCGTATTTAAAAAACCGTCATGAGCATTTGCAACACCTTATGATGCTGAGCGCCTTTTACTTTCCCCTGTTCGAACAGGAATTGGACAACCAAAACATTCCTCTCGAAATCAAGTATTTGGCTATTGTAGAGTCGGCTTTGAAACCACGCGCGAAATCGCGTGTTGGCGCAACGGGTTTGTGGCAGTTTATGTTTGCCACAGGAAAAATGTATGGCTTAGATGTAAGCAGTTATGTAGATGAACGCAGCGACCCGATAAAATCTACGGTGGCAGCGTCAAAATATTTAGCCAAGCTCTACGAGATTTTTGGTGATTGGGATCTGGCCCTGGCGGCCTATAATTCGGGTCCAGGAAATGTTACCAAAGCCATTCGGCGTTCGGGAGGCTATCAGAATTATTGGAATCTACGACATTATTTACCTCGGGAAACCGCAGGATATCTACCTGCCTTTTTAGCCACCATGTATATTTTTGAATATGCCAATGAGCATGGATTCAAACGCTACAAACCGGAATTAACCTATTTTGAGACCGATACAGTTCGGGTAAAACAAATGATCAGTCTCGATCAGGTTTCAGAAGTCACGGGAACGCCTATCGAACAATTGGAATTTTTAAATCCATCTTACAAGCTTGATATCATTCCGTTTATAAAAGATGAAAATTACAGTTTGCGTTTGCCAAACGAGGTTGTTGGGAAATTTGTTTCTAACGAGGATAGTATCTATGCTTACGCTAAAGCGGAATTTGAAAAACGCGAAAAACCACTACCGCAGTTCTTTAATGCTAATGATCGTATTCGTTATCGTGTGGTTTCCGGTGATTATCTAGGACTGATTTCAAGACGCTATGGAGTTCGTGTCAGTGATATAAAAAGCTGGAATGGTCTTAGATCTAACAATTTAAGTGTGGGACAGCGACTCACCATTTACCCACGTAAACCTTATGTGGCGCCACCGCCGAAAAAGACAGTAAATACAACACCTTCGAAGCCATTATCAGGCGACATAACAAGCTATGTTGTGAAAAGTGGCGACTCACTTTGGAGCATTTCTCAAAAATTTCCTGGAGTTTCTGTCCAAAATATTAAAGATTGGAACGGTATTAGTGGCACTAAATTGAAACCGGGGATGACTTTGAAAATTTCGAAGAGCTAAGTCCTTTAAAATGAATTTCATTATGACAATAAAAAATGTTCTAGGCATAGCCTTAATTTGTATGGTCATTGTATCGTGCAATGACAAAAAAGGATCACAAGAAACCGTCCTGCTCAATTCAACAGGAAACTTAAATCATGTGTCGGTTGTGATCTCAAATGAGCTTTGGAATGGTCCGGTGGGTGATGCCGTTCGCAATGTTTTGGCAACGCCTATTTATGGCCTGCCTCAAGACGAACCCATGTTCACCATTGCACATATTCCGCCGTCTGTTTTTTCAGGTTTTGTAACAAAGAACAGAACCATTTTAATGATCGAGCCCGGAAAAGATGCAGCCGTAACCATTAAAGATAACGTATATGCGCAGCCACAAAAAGTGATCACTGTATCAGGGAAATCTCAGGAGGCTATTATCAAGGGACTGGAAATGAATAAGGACGAGATCATCAAATTATTCAGAAATGAAGAAATGGCTGAGCGCCTGCGTCAAATGAACTTATCGCTGCACAGCACAAAAAATTTACAGGATAGCTTAGGGATAACTCTTGAATTTCCTTCGATCTATGAACTCATTAAAAAAGATGGTCCTTTTTTCTGGTACTCTAAAGATATCAATACCGGATCAATGCATTTAATGTTCTATGAACTTCCGCTAGATGCCATTAAGAAGAATGACAGTACAATACATCAGATCATAAAGATCAGAGACTCTGTGGGAAAAACAGAGGTTCCAGGACGTTTGGAAGGATCCTACATGGGTACGGAGGATGCCTATGCACCGTTTCATGGGGAAACCACTGTAGATGGAAAATTTACTTATGAAACGAAAGGATTGTGGGACTTGAAAAACGCCTTTATGGCCGGGCCATTCTTAAATTACACCATTGAAGATAAAAAGAACAATCGCTGGGTTGTAGCCGAAGGTTTTGTATTTGCCCCTTCGGTTGATAAACGCAATTATATGCTGGAGGTTGAAGCTATTTTAAGATCTATAAAGCTCCAATAAACCCGGAAAATCAAGAACAAAAAAAAGACCAATTTTTCAAAAATTGGTCTTTTTTTTATGGTTATATGTTGTTATTCTTTCTTTTTGTCGGCGGTATCTTCTTCTTTACTGGCATCTTTAAACTCTTTGATACCACTGCCTAACCCACGCATGAGTTCTGGTATTTTCTTTCCTCCAAATAATAACAATACTACCACAACAATTAAAGCTATTTGCCAAGGCCCTATAGCTAATGGAATCATGTATAAACTCATAATTTCTAATTTAGGTTACAAAGTTAATAATTAAAGTGAAATAAAAGCGTTCTTGGCATAAACTTTAATAGGTTTAAAAAAATAGGTTGTGGCGTAATTTTATTTAATTTTGTTTTTTATGGCGAAAATGAACAAGAAGAAAAAAATAGGACGAAAGCTCCTTGACAAATACAAGCTAGTCATTCTTAACGAAGATACTTTCGAAGAACGACTATCCCTTAAACTCACGCGCCTCAATGTTTTTGTTATTGCTTGTTTGGTCACTATAGTGTTATCTGTAAGCGTTTTTGCCGCTATTGCCTACACCCCTTTACGGGAATATATTCCGGGCTATTCGTCTACAGCCTTGAAACAAAAGGCCACGGAACTAAGCTACAAGACCGATTCATTAACTCAGGTTATCCTTATGAATGAACGCTATTTTGAATCTATCAGAAAAGTGTTAAAAGGTGATGTTAGCCCTGAGGATTTCAATAAAGATTCTATTATAGAAGCCACCAAAGTGGAAGCAAGTAAAGTGGATTTTGCGCCTTCGGCGGAAGATTCACTGTTGCGAGAAAGGGTGGACAAGGAAGATAAGTACAACCTTTTCGAATCTGCTACAACAGCTACAAATTTTGTTTTGTTTCCACCGGTAAGTGGTGAGGTCACTTCAGTATATGATGTAAAAACGAAACATTACGCTGTTGATATTGCGGTAGCCAAAGATACGCCTGTAAAAGCAGTGGCTGATGGCGTTGTTGTTTTTGCCGGTTGGACTGCCAGCACAGGATACGTCATTATTCTGGAGCATAGTTATGGTTTAATTTCGGTGTATAAACATAATACCGCGCTGTCGAAAGCCCAGGGCGACCTGGTGAAATCGGGAGAAGTGATCGCCACGGCAGGTGATGCCGGAGAACTATCTACAGGCCCACATCTTCATTTTGAACTTTGGAATGATGGTTATCCCATTAACCCCATGAATTTTATCGATTTTAGCGCATGATCTTTAAAGCATACCTAGCAAAACTTCTGGCAAAACGAGTCCATAAACAGATCTTAAAATGGTCTGAAAACCCTGTTGAAACGCAACAAAAGGTTTTTAAAAGCCTCATCAGTCAGGCTAAAAACACGGCATTTGGAAAAGATCATGGGTTTGAGTCCATAAACACCTATGAGGATTTTGCGAAAAAGGTTCCCATCCGAGACTATGAAGACTTAAAACCTTATGTAGAGCGGGTGGTAGCCGGTGAGGAAGACATTCTATGGCTCGGTAAACCCACGTATTTCGCGAAGACTTCAGGAACCACTTCAGGAGCAAAATACATTCCAATCACAAAGGAAAGTATGCCAACACATATTGATGCGGCAAAAAATGCCATTCTCATGTATATCCATGATACAGGAAAGAGTGACATTGTGAATGGAAAGATGATCTTTTTACAAGGTAGTCCGGTTTTAAAGGAGCAGAACGGCATAAAATTAGGTCGACTTTCGGGTATTGTGGCGCACTATGTGCCCAAATATCTGCAAAAAAACCGCATGCCCTCTTGGGAAACCAACTGTATTGAAGATTGGGAAACAAAAGTAGATGCGATCGTTGAAGAGACCAAAAACGAAAATATGACGGTGATCTCGGGCATTCCCTCCTGGGTTCAAATGTATTTTGAAAGACTTAATGAAAAAACCGGAAAGCCGGTGGGTAAACTGTTTGAGAACTTCAACCTGTTTATTTTCGGCGGCGTGAATTATGAACCCTATCGTGCCAAATTCGAAAAATTGATCGGTCGGAAGGTCGACAGTATCGAGTTATACCCGGCCAGTGAAGGATTTTTTGCCTTTCAGGATAAGCAAAATGAAAAAGGCATGTTGCTTCAGCTGGATTCAGGTATTTTTTATGAATTTATAAAAGCGGATGAATTCTTTAATGACAACCCAAAGCGACTTACCATTAAGGATGTTGAATTGGGTGTTAATTATGTGATGATCATTTCCAGTACTGCCGGTTTATGGGCTTATAATATTGGAGATACCATACAATTTACGTCCTTGAAACCCTATCGCGTGATCGTTTCCGGGCGTATCAAACATTTTATTTCAGCGTTTGGGGAACACGTTATTGGAAAAGAAGTGGAACAGGCCTTGCAGGAAGCTTTAACCGATTCGGAAGCCAGCGTTTCAGAGTTCACGGTAGCACCACAGATCAATACTGAAGGCGAATTGCCTTACCATGAATGGTTCATCGAGTTTGATAAAAAACCGGAAGACCTTTCCGCTTTAGCGAAAAAAATAGACGAAGCCCTTCAAAAACAAAATAGCTACTACTACGACTTAATACAGGGGAAAGTATTACAACCTCTTAAAATACAATCGGTTGAAAAGAATGGGTTTAAAAAGTATATGAAATCTGTTGGGAAATTAGGCGGTCAAAACAAGCTTCCACGCTTATCGAATGACCGGAAAATTGTAGAAACATTTACTTACAAAAGTTCGAAATAATACTATCTTTGGCAAGAATATTTTAAGATGGCTAAAAAGAAATTACAAGGGAGAACACGGGCGCAGGAAAGTTCGAATGCCATTGAACGGATGTACATCACGATGCGTCATTTGTTTAACCGTGGGTTTTACAAACCTATGGGTGTTTCGGGGGAAACCTTGAGACAGTCTTTGCTCTTATTACGGCCTGAAATTTATGGTTCTATAGGTGAAGAAAAAGCAGAACTGGCGGGCTTGCATTATGTGGTAGACCGCTTACCGCAAGGGATTGAAGAATGTCGCTTTATAAACCTGACCAGTGATGAAGGCTACGCCTCATCGCATTTTAAACCCATTATCCCTGAAAAACGACGTCGGAACTGTTACCGTATTGATGCGGAGCAAATGAATATTGAAATTACACGTGGCCGTTCTGAGATCTACGATATCCTGACACACCTTACATTTTTATTCATCGAATCACATAAGATCAGTAATAAAGTTGTTATTAATGAAGATGGCGCGACGACCCGTGATTGGGTAAAGTTGGAAAATGCGGTATTAAAAAAGAAACTTACCCGTGAAGACCGTGAGGTAGCCATTACCCACATGGCAAATATTCTGGGGCATACCTTTAAAGAAATTACGGCGGTTTATAAAGATTTTGCGACACCTTCACAACCTGAGCGTCTCTTGCATTTGATCTATTGGTTAGGTAAATTAGCCATTGACGAACAGGTGAATGATAACAAACGTACGGTGACTTTCAGTCCGGTGTTGCGAGAGCGCATTGGGCATCATATACACGGAGAGATCTGGGCTGATAATATTAAAGACGTGTTGTTCAAAAACAATTTGATTGATCGACCGTTACATATTATAAGTGCCAACATGCATAGTGTGATGAATACCTTGTTCACACCTAAAGCCTTAAAAACAGAGGCAGAGAAAAAAGATGTATTTAAGGTCTATGAATCCTTAAGCAAAAAAGGAAATCAGGTCTTGAGAAATCGTGTGTATAAAGAAGGAGAAGAAAAAGGAATGATCTATATTGAAGATACTTCAGGAACGAATATCGATGTTCAAATATTTGATACAACGAAGATCGATCTGTCAGGACTGGATATTACCGTGAATGCAGAGGTAGTTCATGAGAAAAAACCGGTCATCCTGGTGATGGATTATGCCTTCGGAGAGCAGGCTTATGAGACTATTGATGAGCTATTGAAGCCCTACGGATTAAAAAAGAAAAAACACCATCTGAATGTGGACTCCGTTTCCATTATGGGAAAAGCCGGGATCTTAGAAGGTGGCAAAGGCGATATTATGATCCCTTCGGCACATATTTTTGAAGGCACGGCAGATAACTACCCCTTTAAGAACGAGTTGAAAAAAGCGGATCTGGAAGGAAAAGGTGTGGCGGTTTATGAAGGTACGATGGTCACGGTATTAGGGACCTCGTTACAGAATAAGGACATATTGAAGTTCTTTTATAACTCAACCTGGCAGGTTATTGGCCTAGAAATGGAAGGGGCGCATTATCAAAAGGCGATCCAGGCAGCAGCCAAAGTACGCAGTAGTATCAGTCCAGATGTAAAAGTACGCTACGCCTACTACGCCAGTGATAACCCATTAGAAACGGGGGCAACTCTAGCCTCCGGTGGTCTGGGAACCTCAGGGGTAAAACCCACCTATTTAATAACACGAACCATTTTAGAACAAATCTTAACATAATATAATGAGCAAGGAAAACCAACAACCACAAGCTTCAGAGGAAGTCGACTTAGGGCAGTTATTCAAGTTGATAGGAAATGCTTTCGACCGCTTTTTCAAATTTATAGCCAGTATTTTTATTGGGCTTTACAAAGTTGTATTACTATTTCTCATCCATATTTATAAACGTTTTGTCTGGTACGCCGGGGCGATCCTTATTGGGACGATAGCAGGTTTTATTATCGACATGAACTCTGATAAAATGTACGGTGCCAACATGTTTATAGAAACAAATTTTAATTCTGCTCGGCAGGTGTATGAGAATGTCAAGCAGTTCCATCAATTAGCGGAGGTCGATAAGGACACAGTTGAACTGGCAAAACGGTTTAATATCAGTCCAACGGAAGCCGCTAAACTCAAAGGGTTTTATATTGAGCCTGATTTGGATGAGAATAAAATAGCCGAGATGTATTCCGAATTTTATTTGAGGTTAGATTCCTTATCGCGTGCTACCATGACCTTTGATATTTATAAAGCGTCATTGAACTCATTCAATTTTAAAGTTCATAGAATAGGAGTGGCGTCCACGGATAAAACCATTTATAAAAAAATTGAAAAATATTTTACCGAGGAATTGGCTAATAATAGTTATTTAGAAGATCTTTTAGAGGTGAATACACAAAATTTGGAGCGCAGGGATAAGACGTTGTTAGAGCAGGTCCGAAAAACAGACTCTTTGGTTGATGCCTACCTTACTATTAGAATAAATGAATCGAATAAAGAACCCATACCCGGTTCGGGGACTAATTTGTACATGGGTGATGCCGAATCCGGTAATTTAGTGGTCGATGAATCTAAAATTATAGAAAAACGTCTGAATCTAGAAAATCAAAGACTTCAAGTGAATCTTGAAAAAGTTGAACAACAAAGCGTTGTGAATGTGCTCGCAGGTTTCCCTAAAACAGGATATGACATAAGTAAATGGCATGAGAAAATGAAGTTTACGCTCCCTATTGCTTTATTTTCATTAACGTTTTTATTATTCCTGTTTTTTGGCATCGGAAATTACCTGGAAAAAGAAAGTAAACAACAAAAGCTGTAATGCATGAAAATTTTGATAACAGGCGGCGCGGGGTTTATCGGTTCACATCTGATAAGCCTGTTTGTTAGCAAATATCAACAACACCAAATTTTTAATTTGGATGCCTTAACCTATGCCGGTAATCTGGAAAACCTAAAGGATGTTGAAGGAGAACTGAACTACAGCTTTATTCTTGGGGACATTATTGATCAGGGTTTTATAAACGCTCTGTTTAAAAAACATCAGTTTGATGCCGTGATTCATTTGGCTGCCGAATCGCATGTAGACCGGTCTATAAAAGATCCCTTGGCCTTCGCCAGAACCAATATTTTGGGCACTCTGAACTTATTGAATGCGGCTAGGGAATTCTGGAACGATGATCTTAAGGATAAATTGTTCTACCATGTGAGTACTGATGAGGTGTATGGGACTCTGGGTGAAACAGGTCTGTTTACTGAAACTACAGCTTACGATCCAAACTCACCCTATTCGGCCTCAAAGGCCAGTTCCGACCATTTTGTCCGCGCTTATGGTGAAACTTATGGTTTGCCCTATGTGATCTCTAATTGTTCTAACAATTACGGACCTAATCAGTTTCCTGAAAAATTGATCCCCTTATTTATTAATAACATCATTAATAACAAACCATTGCCTGTTTATGGTGATGGTAATTATACCCGGGATTGGCTCTATGTAATCGATCATGCCAGAGCTATCGATCTAGTGTTTCATAAAGGAAAAACCAAAGACACTTATAATATTGGAGGTTTCAATGAATGGAAAAATATCGATCTGGTGACCTTATTGTGCCAACAAATGGATGAGAAATTAGCCAGACCCAAAGGAAGTTCGGAAAAGTTAATCACGTATGTGAAAGACCGTCCTGGCCATGATCTCCGCTACGCTATCGATGCCTCAAAAATTAAAAAGGAATTAGGTTGGGAGCCTTCGGTGACCTTTGAAGAAGGTTTGTCTAAAACCATCGACTGGTATTTGGAGAATACAGAATGGCTGGAGCATGTGACTAGTGGTGCGTATCAGGAGTATTATAAGAAGCAGTATTTGTAAGGTTACGAGGTTAAGAGGTTATGGAGTTATGAAGTTACAAGGTGATACAGTTACACAGTTACAGAGTTACAGAGTTAAAGAGTTACAAGGTTACACAGTTACTAGATGATAAAGTTAGAATTGAAATGAAACGCTATAACCATATAACCGTTTAACCATATAACTTTATAACTATAAAAATGGAAAAAGTAAAGTCACATCAAGATTTGAGAGTTTGGCAGGAGGCTATGGATTTGGTTACTAAAGTTTATGAGTTGACTCAAGATTTTCCTAAAGACGAACTATACGGATTGACTTCACAAATTAGAAGATCAGCAGTATCCATATCGAGTAATATAGCAGAAGGTGCTGGTCGGAATGGAAATAAAGAGTTTTCAAGGTTTCTATTTATAGCCTTCGGTTCGCTTTCAGAACTGGAAACACAATTAGAAATTTCTTTACGACTTGGATACATCAAGGATACAGAAATGATAAATCAGAGTATTTATTTCATAAGAAATATGCTTTCAAAATTGATAAAAAGTATAAGTTGATTTGAAAAAGGTTGTAAAGTTCCAAGGTTATGAATTTAAAATTAAATAGAAACCATATAACTTTATAACCGTGTACCAATAACGAAGTTTAAAAGGTTATAAAGTTAAGAGGTTATATCGTGGTAATTGACATCAACTTTTAAGTCGTTATAACCATATAACCGTATAACAATTAAGAAATGAAAGGAATCATATTAGCCGGTGGCTCAGGAACAAGACTACACCCACTTACCCTAACGGTAAGCAAACAACTCATGCCCATTTATGATAAGCCGATGATCTATTATCCCTTATCGACTTTGATGTATGCCGGGATCAACGAAATCCTGATTATTTCCACGCCTAAGGATCTGCCGTTGTTTAAAGCTTTGTTAGGTGATGGAAAGAAATATGGCTGTCGTTTTGAATATGCAGTGCAAGAGGCTCCCAATGGTTTGGCAGAAGCTTTTATAATTGGCAAAGAATTTATTGGAGCTGATAAAGTAGCTTTGATCCTTGGAGATAATATCTTTTATGGATCTGGTTTGGCGAAACTTCTGCAAGCAAACAATAATCCTGATGGCGGCATTATTTACGCGTATCGGGTCCATGATCCGGAACGTTATGGTGTGGTTGAATTTAACACCGCAGGACAAGCAATTTCCATTGAGGAAAAGCCTAAAAAACCGAAGTCTAATTATGCCGTTCCAGGTATTTATTTTTATGATAATAGCGTGGTGGAAATTGCAGAAAACATTAAACCAAGCCCGCGTGGCGAGTTGGAAATCACGGATATCAATAAGGTATATTTGGACCAAGGGAAATTGAATGTGAGTGTTTTAGATCGTGGCACAGCCTGGTTAGATACGGGAACCTTCCAGTCCTTGATGCAAGCAGCGCAGTTCGTTGAAGTTATTGAAGAGCGACAAGGGCTCAAAATAGGCGCTATTGAGGTGGCTGCTTATGAGATGGGCTATATAAACGAAAAACAATTTAAAGCTCTAGCGAAACCTTTGATGAAAAGTGGTTACGGGAAAAATCTTTTGGGTGTATTAAAGCAAAATAAATGATTGTAAAAGAAACCAAATTAAAAGGCTGTTTCATAATTGAACCGCAAATTTTTGAGGATAAACGCGGTTATTTTTTTGAAAGTTACAATCAACAGGACTTTAATGATGCAACAGGCCTTGAGGTTGATTTTGTGCAGGATAACGAGTCATATTCTACTAAAGGCGTGTTACGGGGCTTACACTTTCAAAAAGGAAAATATGCTCAGGCAAAATTACTGCGTGTCATTAAAGGCCGCGTTTTGGATATTGCCCTAGACCTAAGGAAAAACTCAGCAACTTTTGGCCAAAATGTTACTGTAGAACTCTCTGAAACGAATAAAAAACAGTTGTTTGTCCCACGTGGCTTTGCCCATGGTTTCATCGTGTTAAGTGACACGGCTATTTTTTCCTATAAATGTGATAATTACTATAATAAGGCCTCTGAAAGCGGCATTATTTATAATGATAAGGATCTTAATATCGACTGGAAATTACTCGAAGAAGACATAATCATCTCTGAAAAAGATATGCAATTACCAACGTTCAAAGAATACTGTCATTCAGACGGAGCGTAGCGGAGGAAGAATCTCCCCATACCGTCATTACGAGGAGTGAAACGAGGTGGTAATCTCTTGATTTGAAAACCTATGTCATTCAGACGGAGGGCCTTGCCCGCCAGAAGAATCTCCCCATACCGTCATTACGAGGAGGAACGACGAAGTAATCTTTTAAATTGAAACCACATGTCATTCAGACGGAGCGCAGCGGAGGAAGAATCTTTTTAAAAAACGATTAATTAAAAAAAACAAAATGCCTCAAAACCCTTCAATTAAAACCAAAAACATCCTGGTCACCGGAGCTAATGGCCAATTAGGGCTGTGCATCAAAGACCTTCAGGAAAAATACCCTGATTTAAGGTTTATTTTCTCGGATTACTTGGATTTAGATATTACGGATCTTGGTCAGGTTCAACAATTTTTCAAAACAAACAATTTGGATTATTGTGTCAATTGCGCGGCCTATACAGCAGTAGATAAGGCTGAAACGGAAAAAGAAGCAGCCTTCAACATAAATGTAACCGGAGCCAAAAATCTCGCTATGGCTTGTGAAGCCAATCTTGTTGTTTTAGTCCACATTTCGACAGACTTTGTTTTTGATGGCACGAGTAACAGGCCATATAAAGAAACAGATGCCCCAAACCCCTTGAGTGTTTATGGAAAAACAAAACTAGAAGGGGAACTAGCGATTCAAAACAATTTAAAAGAACATTTTATTATTCGAACCTCCTGGTTATATTCAGAACACGGAAATAACTTTGTAAAAACCATGCTGCGATTAGCTAAAACCAAAGATGAAATTAGCGTAGTTTCCGACCAAATAGGTTCTCCCACCTATGCTGGTGATCTGGCTGAGGTAATTATCAGAATCATACTCAGAGGCTCCAATGATTATGGTGTTTACCATTTTTCTAATGAAGGCGAAATAAGCTGGTATGATTTTGCTACAGCTATTTTTGAGCAAGGTAAAAAAGAGATTGAGGTGAAGCCCATAAAAACAGAATCCTATCCAACTGCAGCTAAAAGACCAAAATTTAGTGTATTAGACACTTCAAAAATTAAGAATATTTTAAAAATTGAAGTGCCATTTTGGCGAAAGCACATAAATAAGGCAATGAAGTAATAAAAGTAACACAAACCTTGTTGAACTTAGCAATTATATTACTTTTGCAAAGTGACCTTAACACGGTATTCTAATAACAAACACAAACAGAAATGAATAAAAAAGTTGCACTGATCACAGGAGTTACCGGGCAGGACGGCGCCTATTTAAGTGAGTTTCTTTTAAAAAAAGGTTATGAGGTACATGGTATTAAAAGACGGTCCTCCTTGTTCAATACGGATCGAATAGATCATTTATATCAGGACCCCCATGTAGAAGACCAAAATTTCTTTTTGCATTATGGTGATCTAACGGATAGCACGAACTTAACCCGTATTATTCAGGAAGTGCAGCCGAATGAAATTTACAACCTAGCGGCGATGAGCCACGTCCATGTGTCGTTTGAAATGCCCGAATACACAGCTAATGCTGATGGTATAGGCACATTAAGACTTTTAGAAGCGATTCGTTTGTTAGGCCTGGAGAAAAAAATAAGAATTTATCAAGCGTCTACCTCCGAACTTTATGGGAAAGTTCAGGAAGTGCCGCAAACGGAAACAACACCATTTTATCCGCGAAGTCCTTATGCGGTTGCCAAGATGTATGCCTATTGGATCACGGTTAATTATCGGGAAGCCTATGGGATTTATGCCTGTAATGGGATTTTATTCAACCATGAATCTCCTATACGTGGGGAGACCTTTGTTACCAGAAAAATTACGAGGGCGACGTCAAAAATAGCTTTGGGCTTACAGGATAAAATTTTCTTGGGCAACTTAGATGCGCAACGCGATTGGGGCCATGCTAAAGACTATATTCGCATGATGTGGATGATCTTACAGGCTGATGAACCTGAAGACTGGGTGATTGCAACAGGGAAAACAACACCGGTTAGGGATTTTGTAAAGATGTGTTTTGCACATGTAGGGATGGAATTAGAATTTAAAGGAACAGGAGCCGAAGAAAAAGGATTTATTAAATCCTGTTCGAATCCTAAATATCAATTAGAAATAGGTAAAGAAGTTATCGCAGTTGATCCTAAATATTTCAGACCGACTGAAGTCGATTTGCTCATAGGAGACGCTACGAAAGCTAAGGAGAAATTAGGCTGGATTCCCAAGTATGATCTACAAGCTTTAGTTGAGGATATGATGACGAGTGATATTAAGTTGATGGAGCAGCAAAATTATCTTAAAGATGGTGGTTACCAAATTAAAAATTATTTTGAATAATACAGGCTTTATTGCAAAGTGAGAATAACTGAAGCAATCTCTAAAAAATTATGCAAAAAGACTCCAAGATCTATATAGCCGGGCACCGTGGTTTAGTAGGAAGTGCCATTTTAAAAAACCTAAATCAAAAAGGGTATAAGAACATTGTTACGCGCACGCACAAAGATCTTGATCTAACGAATCAAGAAGCGGTCGCCGAATTTTTTTCTAATGAAAAACCAGAATACGTGTTCTTAGCCGCTGCAAAAGTGGGTGGTATTGTGGCGAACCATATATACCGTGCAGATTTTATTTATGAGAATATGATGATCCAAAATAATGTGATTCATCAAAGCTACGTTCATAAGGTTAAAAAGCTATTGTTTCTGGGAAGCACCTGTATTTACCCTAAGAACGCCCCGCAACCTATGAAGGAGGAGTATTTGCTAACAGATGTTTTAGAATACACCAATGAGCCCTATGCCATTGCCAAGATTGCGGGCATTAAAATGTGCGAGAGTTATAATTTGCAATATGGTACTAATTTTTTGTCGGTGATGCCAACCAATTTATACGGGCCAAATGATAATTTTGATCTCGAAAAATCGCATGTTTTACCAGCCTTAATAAGAAAAATGCATTTAGCAAAACTACTTTCGGAGACAAAATACGATGAGGTTATTAAAGATTTAGGTGTTAATTTAATCGAAGAAGCCCGGGACTATTTATCAAAATTTGGCGTTTCAGAGGATAGCGTAGAGATCTGGGGTTCTGGAAAACCGAAACGGGAATTCTTATGGAGTGAGGATATGGCAGATGCCTCTGTGTTTATTATGGAAAACAGAGATTTTAGTGATTGTCACCCTGAACTTTCATGTCATTCTGAACTAGTTTCAGGATCTTTTTCCAAAGGAGCAGAAATCCGCAATACACACATTAACATAGGAACCGGTGTTGATATTTCAATTAAGGAATTGGCTGAAATTATTAAAAATACTGTAGAGTATAAAGGTGATTTGGTATTTAATACGAATAAACCGGATGGGACTATGCGTAAATTAACTGATGTATCGAAGCTTAATGGATTGGGTTGGAAATTCAAAACTGAGTTAGACTCTGGAATAAAAGAGCTCTATAAACTTTACATCGGTAAATAAATTCAAATAAATAAATTATTTTAATTAAAAGAGGAAAAAATGTTCAATTTAAGCGGAAAATCAATATTAATTACTGGGGGTACAGGTTCTTTAGGAAAGGCCTTAACAAAACATATACTAACAAAATCGCCTGAATTGAGGCGATTAATTATTTTTTCAAGAGATGAGCAAAAGCAATTTCAAATGGCTCAGGAGTTCTCTATTGATAAATATCCTCAAATTAGATATTTCATAGGTGATGTAAGAGATAAAGAAAGACTAATTCGAGCCTTTCAGGGAGTTGACTATATTATTCATGCGGCAGCAATGAAACATGTTCCCATTGCTGAATACAACCCTGATGAGTGTATTAAAACAAATATAGGAGGAGCGGAAAATGTAGTAGATGCCTGTTTAAAAACAAATGTAGAAAGAGTGGTAGCTCTATCTACAGATAAAGCTTGTGCACCAATAAATCTTTACGGAGCAACAAAGCTTACTTCGGACAAATTATTTATTGCTGCTAACAATATAAAAGGTAATAACCCCATCCGATTTTCAGTTGTTCGCTATGGAAATGTTATGGGGTCAAATGGCTCTGTGATACCCTTCTTTATCAAGAAGAAGAAACAGGATAAAATTCTGCCTATAACAGATCCTAACATGACGCGATTCAATATATCGCTTCAAGGTGGCGTTGATATGGTCATGCATGCCCTTGAAAATGCATGGGGAGGTGAATTATTCGTTCCTAAAATCCCGTCCTATAGAATTACTGACGTAGCCGAAGCTATAGGTCCAGATTGTGAAAAACCCATAGTTGGTATTCGTCCGGGTGAAAAAGTACATGAAGAAATGATAACTGCATCGGACTCCTTTTACACCTATGATTTGGGGAAATACTATACGATTATTCCGGCGACACATCGTTGGAGTTTGGAGGAATTCATAGATACATTCAATGCTAAAAAAGTAGACCAGGGCTTTAGTTATAATTCGGGACAAAATGAAGAATGGGAGACAGTAGAAAACCTTCGGTTACTAATAAAAAAACACGTTGATTCTACTTTTGAATTGTGATGAGAAGAGTTGCCATAATTCCAGCAAGAGGAGGAAGTAAACGTATTCCTCGAAAGAATATTAAGTCCTTTTGTGGAAAACCTATTCTTGCCTATTCTATCGAGGCGGCTTTAAAATCTAACTTATTTAATGAGGTAATGGTTTCAACTGATGATCCAGAAATAGCAGATGTAGCAAAAAACCTTGGAGCAAAAGTGCCTTTTTTAAGAAGTGTCAAAAGCTCAAATGATTATGCTACTACTTTTGATGTTCTGGAGGAGGTACTTAGTAGTTATTCTAAGCAAAATATTTGTTTTAACCAGGGATGTTGCATTTATCCTACAGCCCCATTCACAACGCCGGCTAAATTAATAAAGTTTTTCAACTATCTAGACGTCTCAAATTTTGACTGTGTTTTCCCTGTTGTAAAATACAGTTATCCGATCCAAAGAGCTTTAAAACTCGATGAATCGAATAAAATGAGTATGGTCTCGCCTGAAAACATAGTTGCAAGATCACAAGATTTAAGTAATTCTTATCATGATGCAGGTCAGTTTTATTGTTTTAAAATTGATAAATTGTTGGAGGCTAAAAGTTTATGGACTGAAAATACGGGGGCTTTCGAGATTAAAGAAATGGAAGTTCAGGATATTGATAATATTGAAGATTGGGAAATAGCAGAATTTAAGTATAAATTACTACTTGAAAAAAACGCAATTTAAAATGAAAAAGAGAGTACTGATAACTGGGGCTACGGGAATGTTAGGAGCCACCTTAGTAGAAACTTTTCAAAATAATTATGAAGTTTTTGCAACCGGATCAAGTTCAAACTCTCTCGAACATATAAAAAACTACTTTAAATTTGATTTAGGTAACTCAAACTTTTTCGAACTTATTGATTGGGCAAAACCAGACATTGTTATTCACTGTGCTGCATTAACTAATGGAAATTATTGTGATAAAAACCCAGAGGAGGCTTTAAAAATAAATGGATTGTCGTTAAAAAAAATCGCTGAGACAGTTTCCAAAAGGACACATGTTATTTACATATCTACTGATGCTGTTTTCTCAAATAGCATGCATAAAGCAACTGAAGACAATACGGTTAAACCAGAAAGTGTATATGGTAAATCTAAAGAACTAGGGGAGTTCTTTTTAAATTATTCTGATATTAATTACACGATTGTTAGAACGACAATCGTTGGTTTAAATCGAAATAAAAATAAACAAGGCTTCGCTGAGTGGATAATTAATTCCTCAAAAGCGAAAAATGAAATTACACTATTTGAAGACGTTCTTTTTAACCCTATTTCCATATGGAATTTTGCGGAACAATTAGAATATATTGCTAAAAACCAAGGCTTATTTAATAGAAAAACATTTCATGTTTCTGGCAGCGAATTTTGTACAAAATATGATTTTGGAATGAAATTATTGAACGAACTAGATCTGCCTACAGAAAGCGTAAAAAAAGGAAAAATCTTAGAATTTTTGGGTAGGGCTAAGCGTAGTACAGACCAAACGTTGAATTGCAGCCTGTATGAAAAAATAGCGGGCAAAAAACTCCCAGACCTAAAGAAAACAATTCAAGAAATTAAACTACACTACAATGAAAAGTATTAAACTAGGAAGAAAAACTATTAATGAGAATTCTCTTTACTTTATAGCTGATATAGGAGCAAACCACAATGGTTCCATAGATAAAGCAATTGAATTAATACACTTAGCTAAGGCTTCGGGTGCAGATGCTGCCAAATTTCAAAACTTTCAGGCTAATAAAATTGTTAGTAAAAAAGGATTTGATGCTATGCAGGGGAAACTTTCACATCAATCAAAATGGAAAAAAAGTGTGTTTGAAGTTTATGAGGATGCTAGTATTAATAAAAAATGGACCGAAATACTAAAAAAAGAATGTGATAAAGTAGGGATTGATTACTTTACAAGTCCATACGATTTTGAGTCGGTTGATTTGGTAGATCCTTATGTTGATTTATACAAAATTGGATCAGGGGATATTACTTGGCTTGAAATTATTGAATACATTTTGGATAAGAAAAAGCCAACTTTAATAGCAACTGGAGCCTCGGAAATGTCAGACGTAGAAAGGGTGATGGATCTAGCTTTGAGTAAATCAAATGACATTGTTTTGATGCAGTGCAATACAAATTATACCGGGAGTCAAGAGAATTTCAAATACTGTAATTTGAATGTTTTGAAGGCATATAAAAACAAATATCCTAATGTTGTTTTAGGCCTTTCTGATCACACATCCGGACATGCTACAACACTTGGAAGTATAGCTTTGGGGGCAAGAGTTATCGAAAAGCATTTTACAGACAACAACGATCAGGAGGGGCCAGACCATGCCTTTGCTATGAATCCTCAAAGTTGGAGAGAAATGGTGGATAGGTCTTATGAGTTAATTGCTGCTTTAGGAGACGGTATAAAACGAGTAGAACCAAATGAAGAATTGTCAAAAGTGGTTCAACAAAGGTGTTTAAGAGTCAACAAAGATCTTAAAAAAGGGGACATAGTCAAAAAAGAAGATATTATTGTGCTAAGACCTATTTCTGAAGGAGGTTTTAAACCCTATGAAATAAATAAAGTTGTCGGGAACTCATTAAAAACTGATGTTGAATCTGGAGACCATTTAACTCCAGATAAATTTAAATAAAGGTGTAATTATGATTAAAGGAAATAACATTGGGCTAAGAGCCGTTGAAAAAGAAGATCTAATATTATTCAGGGATTGGAGAAATATAGAAGAATTCAGAAAAAACTTTAGAGAGGTAAGGGAGTTATCTTTAGCAGACCAAGAGAAATGGTTTGAGAGTCTACAGCAAACTAAACATATTAACTTTATGTTTACAATTGTGGACTTAAAGAACAATGAGCCCATTGGGGCAGCAGGATTATTATATATTAACTGGATAATTCGCTCTGCTGATTTTTCCTTTTATATCGGTAAAGATCAACTTTATATTGGTAATGACGGCAAAGCCGAGGAGGCTACAAAATTATTAATAGATTATGGTTTTAATAACTTGAATTTGAATAAAGTATGGATGGAACTCTATGAGTTTGATAATCAAAAAATTAAATTTTTCACTGAAAAATTTAACTTTAAAAAGGATGGGGTTTTACGTCAAAACTGTTTTGAAAAAGGCAAATATTGGGATTCTTATCTTTTTTCCTTATTACAGAATCAAACCGAATAAATATTTAAATTCACAATTTTCTTTTTATTACTAACTCCAACTCATTGGAGTTTATCAAAAAAATAAACTTATTTGGATTAGAGAGCTGAAATTATCTTAAAAAAAGAATATTTTTTGTCACATTCATTTTATTGTTAGTTAAATTTTTCCTTCAAAACAAAAAGCTAAAAAACATGGGTAAAGTACTTTATTTTGATAATTGGGACAAGGGCTATCGCAATTTTTTAAGATTAGATTCAGAGTTTAAAAAAAATGGGTTTTCTACCTTAATGCTTCATACCTCTTCCTTAACAAACAGAGATATCCAACCAGAAATTGAAGTTTGTGGTCTAAAAGTTCGAGATATAATGTATTACAAAACATTTAGGTTAAAAAAGATCATTTCGATAGAAAAGCCTTCAGTTATTATAATTTTAAATTTATCATTCATTTTGGACAGGGCAATCGTTAAAATTTGTAAAGATTTAAATATTAGTATTTTTTATTTGGCTCATGGAAAATTAATAGCCTTAGAAAGTGTGAACAAAGTTAAATCTGTTTTGGGAGAAAAAAAATTATTATCAAAAATTAACAAGAAAAATCTTTTTTCGATTTACAACTATATTTTAGGAAGAAAAAATCCAATATCAATAGTTACTTTTTTAAAAAATATTATCAAACATCCACTTGAGTTTACAACATTGCCTAAATATTGTCCAGATCTTGATGTAACCAAATCATTTGTTTATTATCAGTCTGACTATGAATTGATGACCGAAGAGTTTGGTTTTCCTAGAGATAAAGTTGTTGTTGTAGGGAACCCTGAGTTGGATGTTTTTTCTAATACTCCCATAATAAATAGAAAATTATTTTTAGAAGATTTAAAGATTAAAGCCAGTAATTATGTGGCTTATATAGATGATGGGCTTTCATTTACCCATAACTGGGATATGGAAAAGTGGATGACTTTCATGATGGAAATTAATGAAATAATAAAGAAGAACTCTTTAGAACTCGTGGTTAAATTACACCCAAGAAGAAACATTAGTGGTTATGAATCTTTTTTTGAGGAGCAAAATATTAAATATTTTAAAGACATTGACTTCAAAAATTATCTTTTTCACTCTTTGTTTGTCTTAAGCCATTTCTCTTCCGTTATTGTTTACGCTTTAATCCTTAATAAAAAAGTAAAATCTCCAAGATGGGGATTATCAAAGGGATTGGTAAGGCAATATCCAGAAGATGTAGTAGAGTACTTTTCACATAAAGAGTACTTTGAAACTAGTATTTTTAATATTGAAGTGAATAAGGATTTGGTTAAAAATTATCTTTATAATTCTATTGGAGTAGTTGATGGGAATAGTGTTGATAGAATTATTAATGAAATCTTAAAAAATGTTAAGAGTTAACAGAAATGTTTTAATTTCGATAAAGTACATCTTGGTTTCAGGAGCATCAAAAGGGTTAAATTATTTACTGCTTTTATATTTTGCTATTAGTGCCTATTCCGACCGATATATTACAATATTACTTTTACTTTCCCTTGAGCAAATTTTAAGTTTATTATTACCTTTAAATCACTCCACTTTAATTTATTCGAAAGAAATAACTGACTATAAATTGATGGCAAATAAAATGACAACAAATTCAATATTAGTTGTTCTTTTTTTCTTTTTTATTTCCTTTATTTTTGAAGAGCAGATTTCAAATTATTTTCAAACTCAAAACCTTATTGTTTTTTTTAGTCTGTTTTCGAGCATGTTAATAAATTCTTATTTGTTTTTTTTAACTAATTATTATAAAATGATTGAACAGCATGAAAATGCTCTTAAGGTTCAAGCTTTTTTTTTAATTTCCTTTCTAACTATTATATTATTTACAATTTTTTTAAAAGATATAGTGCTTGCGTTTTTTCTAGGAAAAGCAATAGGATTAGTAATAATTATTCTTATTTTAAGAAGACTTAATCTTTTAGGGTTTAATTTTGGAATCAAATTTCTAAGTAAAAATGATTTGAAAGCAGTTTTCAATTTGTTTTCGGTAAGTGCTCTTGGATGGTTATCTGGTTGGGGAATATTGAATTTTTCTAAACTATATTCACCCCAAGACGAGCTTTTAAAAGTGGGATATATTTTAAACCTTTTCAATGTATTTTTACTTTTGAGTATTGGGATAAATTCAATATATGCGCCCTTGATAAAAAAGGAATTATCAATTAAAAATTATAAGATTTCAAAAAAAATAAAATTAAAAACTCTGTTCATTTATTTAATAATAGCATTTACAGTTTATCTTTTTTATTTGGTTCTGATTAAAATAGATTTTAATTTTAACGATAAAACTAATTCAATTATTTCTACTATACCCTACGTTATTTTATTAATGATATTTAATGCTTTAAACTGGGTAATCCAACCATTTTATTTAATTAACAATAAATTTAAAACCTATAATATCATTAATATTTTGTCATTTTCAATTTGGGTTTTGATTGTTGTAATTTCGATGTATTTTGGATATAAAAATTTTATTTTTTTCTTACTTCTAATTCATTTTATTAAAAGTGTTTTAGCCTTCGCATATGCAGAAAAGTTCTATTTAAATCGATAAATTCTATTTTAAAGTTAAAGCATGAAACTAAAACACATCATAACATTTTTATATTTAGTTCTTAGTTTACCGCTTTTTTTGTTCTTAAAATTAGAGCCTTTAATATGGGCGTCGTTTTTCATAAACTTTCTTTTTTTAACATATATCACAAACTACCACCTAAATTCTGAGAATCAATTTTCTCCGTTTTTAACTTCCTATATTGTTTTTAATTACTTGTTTTTTTTGATATCACCGATGATTCAAATTGATTCTATGGATGAAACCAAAATGCATTTTCCAAACCTTTTTCCTTATGAACCCTGGAGCATCGTGTCA
Source organism: Gaetbulibacter sp. M240 (assembly GCF_043876815.1). Classification (NCBI taxonomy): domain Bacteria; kingdom Pseudomonadati; phylum Bacteroidota; class Flavobacteriia; order Flavobacteriales; family Flavobacteriaceae; genus Gaetbulibacter; species Gaetbulibacter sp. M240. The sequence continues at coordinate 103,251 of NZ_JBAWKA010000005.1, read as the reverse complement.
ATCAACTTCTTAATTCTTCTTTTTAATTTGGTTTTCTTTTACTGTTATGTTTTGTTTAAAAAAAGGATAGTTAAAAAAATCAACCAATTAACTATAGATAGAAAAGTAGAGAACTATTTTACGCCCTTGGTAATATTAGTTTTGTGTTGTTTTTCTATAATTATAGTTTTATCAAATTTTAACTATTTAATTAATGAGTTAGTGAAATCAGTTTATTTTAATGCGGAAGGCTCGATAGCAGATCTTTTGATAAAAAAGAAGGTTTTGTTTTTCGTTCCTTTAGGGGCAATAGCAATTACTTATAAGTATTTGAAAAGTAAAAATAAACTAACCGCAAACTCTTTTATTGTATTATTCATATTTTTCATTTTAGTAGCCTTGTTGATGGTTTTAAAAAACCCTTTAACTGAAAAAAGAAATGCGCTTGGACCAATATATATCACTTTAATTTACCTCTTTTACCCTAAATTATTAAATACCAATGTAAAGTTTTTTTTGTTTTTATTTGTAGCAATGATAGTTGCATTTCCACTAATTTCTTCAATTACTCATCTAAATGCAAGTCTTTCTGAAATCATTAGAAATCCAGAAATATTTACTAACACTTTTATCGACTCAGGACATTTTATTAAAGTATTTAACTCTCTCAATTATGATGCGTATGCTAATATTTTAGCTACGGTTGAATATACAAAATCGTATGGGCTTTCATTTGGATATCAGCTTTTAGGGGTTATATTTTTTTTTATTCCTAGAGCATTTTGGGTGTCAAAACCTATTTCTACTGGCAAAGTAATTGGCAACTATCTAATAGATAAATTTAATTTTGGAGATGGAACGTTTAATAACTTATCGAATCCTCTAGTCTCAGAAGCCTATATTAATTTTGGAATTTTCGGAATTTTAATAACAGCTTTGACTTTTGCATTAATTTGCGTAAAATTTCTTGGGTGGTTAAGGTCTGGCGATTCCTTGAAAGAGTTTATAGCTTTCTATTTTTCGGTACATTTAATTTTTTTGTTGAGAGGTGATCTATCAAACGGCATAGCATATTTTATTGGACCGCTCATAGCAGTTTATATTCTCCCTAAAATCATTTACAAATTATTAAGGATATGAAGGGGTTCTATTATAAGAGTTTAGGGATTAAATGTTTTCTGATTGGAATATTTGTTTTCGCAGTTTCTTTGCTTTTACCATTTAACTTGAGAAATATTTCAACTATCTCCTTTGCACTCTCTATTTTTTTTTTAATTGTTCAAAACAACAATTTAAAATTTTCGAATCCAAAACTGTTAATAATAAATCTACTTTTTTTTGTGATTGTTTTGGTCAGCTTAAGCTATTCTGACAACAAGAATTTGGGGTTTAATAGACTATCAGTAATAATTCCACTGATTATAATTCCGCTTTGTTTTAGTTTGGTCGAAAGTAAATCTAAGGGAATTATTGAAAAACATTCAAAAAATATTGTTGGGATCTTTATTGTTTCATTAGTTATTTTTCATCTAACTATATTTTTTCATAATTATTTAAATGGTTATCTAAATAAGTCTATTTTTTTACACTATCCTCAAAGGATGAATGTTGGATATCAAGATTATTCAATGCATCCTATTTATATGTCTCTATATGTTAGTGTGGCTATGATTTTGTTAATTCCAATAGCTGAAAAGGCTAAAAGTTATTTTCAAGTGGCCTTGGTTTTAAGCAGTCTATTGTTTTTATCCATAATTTTATTAATGCTAGCCAGAAAGGGGCCTATAATTGTTACTTTTTCAATTTTATTGATTTATTTTCTTTCAAGGCCAAAAAAAATAGAGGCCTTAATAATTTTAATTTTTGGTTTTACAACCGTATTTTCGATTTTTTATAACACCATTCCTTTGAAAGTTCGGTTCCTTGAATTTTGGGATTCTGTATTTAATAACTATAATCAATTAGGCTCTACCTCAATTAGGTTTCGATTAATAGATTGTTCTATTTCTAATATAAAAGAAAGAGCGTTTTTCGGTTTTGGGATAGGTGGTTCTAAAGAAGTTTTAAGCGAATGTATATCAAATAATGAAAATATTTTCAAAGGTAATTATTATAACACACACAATCAGTATCTGAGCGCTTGGTTGGCTGCAGGATTGCCTGGAATTTTAAGTTTGGTTTTCATGCTTTTTTATAATTTAAGAAAATCGATTATTCAAAAAAATTTTACAGCATTTTCTATATTAACCTTATTTATAACCATTATGTTTACTGAAAACATATTGGAAAGACAGGACGGGATTTTAATTTTTTCGTTTTTTATTAACTTTTTCGCTTTTAAAACATTCAAAAAATAATTCTGTAAATGTATAATATATTAATTGTGGGTCCACTACCAGAACCGACTACAGGAGTTTCTCTAGCCAATAAGGTGGTTTTTGAGGGTTTAACTCGAATGGATAATTTTAGTGTTGATGTCATAAATACATCCTATAACAAATTCGACGAAAACCTAGGGGTCTTCTCTTTTTCAAAGGCTTTTTTTTATTTAAAGATTAATTTTTATGCATTTAAAATTTTAAATGTTGATAAGGTTTATATCACGCCGGGCCAAACTTTTTTCGGGGTTTTAAAATACGGGTTGTTTATAGTTTTATCGCGATTATTTGGAAAAGAACTTATCATTCATGTTCACGGTAACTATTTAGGGAAAGAGTTTGCCCAAGTAAAAGGTCTTAAGAAAAGAATCTTAAGGTATTTTTTAAAAATGACATCCAAAGGAATTGTTTTGTCGGAGTCGTTAAAAGGAAATATGGCTCCTTTTGTTGGGAATGATCAAATTTTTGTTTTGTATAATTTTGTTGAAGATTATTTGTTTTTAAAAGATGAAAACCAGGTTCCTTTAAATGGGGGAAGTGGTAAGGTGAAAATTATTTTCCTAAGTAATTTAATGGAAGAAAAAGGGATATTCGATCTGTTAGAGGCTTTAACAAATCTCGAAGAAGAAGGTTTTGATTTTAAAGCAAAAATTGCGGGAAATATAGATTCTAAGCATTCAGAAAAGCTTAGCAATTATTTTGATAAGTTAAAAAACACCGAATATTGTGGGGTGGTATCAGGGAAAGCTAAAAAAGATTTGCTATTCTGGGGAAATATTTTTGTGCTACCAACTTACTATGAAATGGAGGGTCAACCTATATCGATTTTGGAGGCCATGGCAACTGAAAATTTAATATTGACCACAGAGCATGCTGGAATCCCTGATATATTTAAAGACCGAGTTAATGGTTATTATGTGGACAAAAAAAGCCCAAAAAGTATTGTAGATAAAATAAAATTAAGCTCTGACCCAATAATAAGTCAGTCGATTAGAGAATATAACGGCTCTATTGCTAATAAAAAATATAAACAGGATCATTTTATTGGCTCATTTATACAAATTGTCGAAAGCTAAATGAGAAGAAACAACGGAACTAATTTTCAAAATTTAAACCTCTACAGAACTCCAAATGATTTTCGGGGAAAATCGAAATTTACAGTTCAGTTTTGGTGGGTAATCTATGCACTTTTTTTCAGAACTTCACCTCAGGTGTTTTATGGATGGCGACGCTTTTTATTGCGATGTTTTGGTTCAAAAATCGGCAAAGGTGTAATAATTAGGCCTTCTGTACAAATTACTTACCCCTGGAAAGTATCTATAGGTGATTATAGTTGGGTTGGAGACGACGTAGTTTTATATTCTTTAGGGGAAATTCAAATTGGAGCAAATTCAGTTATATCACAAAGAAGTTATATTTGCACAGGTACTCATGATTATACCAAAAGCAACTTCCCTATCTATTCAAAAAAAATAGTAATAGATAATGGGTGTTGGATTGCTACTGATGTTTTTGTAGGTCCCGGTATAACTATTAAAGAAGGAACCGTAGTCGGAGCTAGAAGCTCTGTTTTTAAAGACCTAGACTCATTTTCAATTTACGCGGGATCGCCTGCTAAATTTATAAAGAAACGAACTATTGAGTAAAAAAATAACAATTATTGGCATTAACTATTACCCTGAAGATAGTGCAATAGGCCTTTACACGACTCAAAAGGCAGAGTATTTGGTCAAACACGGATTTGAGGTTACGGTAATAACTGGGTTTCCTTATTATCCGCAATGGAAAATATGGGATGCGTATAGGGAAAAGCCTTCTTTTTTTACAGAAATGATTAATGGGGTACGTGTTATTAGAAGCAAGCAGTATGTTCCCATAAATCCAACATTTTCTAAACGTCTAGTACACTTGATAAGTTTTACTTTTGGAAATTTTATAAACCTTTTTAAGGTTTCAAAGCCAGATATTATTATATCCATAATTCCTTTTACAACTTCAGCTTTTTTAGGCTGGTTATTAAAATTAAGGTATAAATCAAAATTGTGGGTTCATATTCAAGATTTTGAGTTTGATGCAGCCATGGAATCAGGCCTATTAAAAGGAAATAAAAAATTTATTTTTAGAGCCTTAATGTGGGTGGAGAAAAAAGTATTAAATAAAGCAGATACAGTTTCTACCATAAGCCACGGTATGATTAAAAAGTTAAATGAGAAAACCAATGTAAAGTCATACTATTTAACTAATTGGATTGATGTTACCTTATTTAACAATCAGGATAAAAATGTCCACTCGTATTTAAATTCTGATAAGTTTAAAATATTGTATTCTGGGAATGTTGGAGCGAAGCAGGATTGGAAACTTTTTGTTGAATTTATCGAAGAAATTAAAACCCTTTCGAATCTTGAGGTGGTTTTAGTGGGAGAAGGAGCTGAAAAAGAGAATGTCGTAGCAAGTTTAAAAAAATTTAAATTTGTAAAACATTATAATCTAGTTCCTTTTGAAGACCTGCCAATTTTGTTAGCTAGTGCCGACCTACACGTATTATTTCAAAAAAGGGATGTGGTAGATACTGTGATGCCTTCTAAATTACTTGGTATGATGGCAAGCGGCAAGCCTTCCATCGTTACCGGTAATGAAAAAAGTGAAGTTGCGACTGTTCTAAAAGATTCCGGAGGAGGTTTTTATTTTGACGGAACTTCAATAAGTGATATCGTTAGAAGTGTTAAAGACCTAAAAGAAAATAAAGCCCTAAAGGAGTCTTTAGGTAATAATGCTAAAAAGTATGTTGAGGAAAAGTTTTCTCAGCAAAAAGTTTTAAATAAGTTTGTTAAAGAATTGGTTAAGTGAAATTAATACCATGAAAATAAAAAACATCTGCTGCATCGGCGCAGGCTACGTAGGAGGCCCAACCATGGCAGTGGTCGCGCAAAAGTGTCCGCATATTAATGTTACTATTGTAGACATCAATGCGGCCAGAATAGCGGCCTGGAACGATGCAGATCTTAATAAATTACCGATTTTTGAGCCTGGTCTCGATGAGGTAGTTAAAGAAGCCCGTGGCAGAAATCTGTTTTTCTCTACCGATATAGATAAAGCCATAGACGAAGCTGATATGATCTTTATTTCGGTAAATACACCAACCAAAACCTATGGTAAAGGGAAAGGGATGGCAGCCGATCTTAAATACATTGAACTTTGTGCGCGCCAAATTGCTCAGGTGGCCAAGTCTGATAAAATTGTAGTTGAGAAATCCACCCTACCGGTTAGAACAGCTTCTGCTATTAAAAATATTTTAGAGAACACGGGTAATGGGGTGAATTTCCAAATTCTTTCTAATCCTGAGTTTTTGGCTGAGGGTACTGCTGTTCAGGATCTGCTAAACCCGGATCGTGTACTTATTGGTGGCGATACCACCGAAGCCGGAAAAAAAGCCATTCAAGCTTTAGTAGATATTTATGCCCATTGGGTACCCAAAGAACGTATTTTAACAACAAACGTGTGGTCGTCTGAATTATCAAAGTTAACAGCCAATGCTTTTTTGGCGCAGCGTGTGTCGTCTATCAATGCCATGTCGGAACTCTGCGAAAAATCAGGAGCCGATGTGAACGAGGTATCAAAAGCCATTGGTATGGATAGCCGCATCGGGTCAAAATTCTTAAAGGCTTCTGTTGGTTTTGGAGGGTCTTGTTTTCAAAAAGATATTTTAAACCTAGTGTATATAGCAAAAACCTATGGTTTAACAAAAGTTGCTAATTACTGGGAACAGGTGATCATTATGAACGATCATCAGAAGCAACGCTTTTCAGATAACATCGTGAGCACCCTTTTTAATACGGTTTCCGGAAAGAAAATTACCTTCTTAGGTTGGGCGTTCAAAAAGGATACCAATGATACCCGGGAATCGGCAGCGATCAAAGTGGCAGATAATTTACTGAATGAGCAAGCAAAGCTTTCCGTTTACGACCCCAAGGTGGTTGCCGAGCGTATCTACGCCGATCTGGATTATTTGAATACCAGATCAGAGGAAGAGAATAGAAGTCTGCTTACGGTAGCTCAAGACCCCTATGAAGCCAGCAAAGATTCCCATGCCATTGCCGTGTTGACCGAGTGGGATGAGTTCAAGACTTACGATTGGCAAAAAATTTATGACGGCATGCATAAACCAGCTTTTGTTTTTGATGGGCGGGGTATTTTAGATATGGCGCATTTGAAGGCGATCGGTTTTGAGTGTTATACTATTGGGAAGGGGTAAAACTATTGTCATTCAGAGTGACATGTAATGGAACGAAGAATCTCTCTACCAAAATTTAGATTCTTCCTCCGCTGCGCTCCGTCTGAATGACAATATTGAATGTCATTACACAATTATTGTCATTCAGAGCAAAGCGAAGAATCTTTTAACATTAACCAAACAGATTGCCACGTCGTTGCGCTCCTCGCAATGACGAAATTGTACCGTCATTGCGAACATTCCGAATATATTCGAAGTTGAAGCAATCTGTTCGTTTGGAATTCCTCTTGGAAAGATTGCTACGTCACAAGCTCCTCGCACTGACCGTTCATACATCTTTTGTTTTCAAAGTATCATTTCAAGTGAAACTAGGAATCCCGATTATAACAATTTAGATTCTTCCACCTCTACGCTCCGTCTGAATGACAATATTGAATGTCATTACACAATTATTGTCATTCAGAGTAAAGCGAAGAATCTTTTAACATTAACCAAACAGATTGCCACGTCTCTGCGCTCCTCGCAATGACGAAATTGTACCGTCATTGCGAACATTCCGAATATATTCGGAGTTGAAGCAATCTGTTCGTTTGTAATTCCCATAAAGAGATTGCCACGTCGCGTTGCTTCTCGCAATGACGAAAGGGGGAACGTCATTGCGAACATAGTGAAGCAATCTGTATGTGTGCAAATCCTTTTAGAAAGATTGCCACGTCACTGCGCTCCTCGCAATGACGGTTAATTGATGAGATTGCCACCTCACCAGACACCTCGCCATGACAATACCGCTAAATTAAACTTTTACATACCGAATCTTTTATATTAAACTTATTCCATTAAATTTGTCCGTGGCAACGACGTCAAATTCAAAAACAAGACATTGAAAAGAGTTTTAATAACAGGTGCAGCAGGATTTTTAGGGTCACATCTTTGTGATAAGTTTATTAAAGAGGGGTTTTATGTGATTGGTATGGACAACTTCATTACCGGGGATAAAAAGAACCTGGCACATCTGGAATCGGAGCCCAACTTTGAGTTTATAGAGCATGACGTTACTGAGTTTATCGCTATCGAAGGCTCCTTGGATTATATTTTGCATTTCGCATCACCGGCCAGTCCGATAGATTATCTAAAAATCCCCATTCAAACCCTTAAAGTGGGATCGCTTGGAACCCATAATTTATTAGGTTTGGCTAAAGCTAAAGATGCACGGATTCTTATTGCCTCCACTTCTGAGGTGTATGGTGACCCCTTGGTGCATCCACAAACGGAAGATTACTATGGCAACGTCAACACGATTGGGCCGCGTGGTGTATACGATGAGGCCAAACGTTTCCAGGAATCCATTACCATGGCCTATCATCGGTTTCACGGCTTAGATACGCGTATCGTCCGTATTTTTAATACTTATGGTCCTCGAATGCGTTTAAATGATGGGCGTGTAATTCCCGCTTTTATGGGTCAGGCACTTCGTGGGGAAGACCTCACTATTTTTGGTGATGGTTCGCAAACCCGATCATTCTGTTATGTTGATGATCAGGTAGATGGTATTTACAGATTACTGATGAGTGATTATGTGTATCCGGTGAACATCGGAAACCCTCATGAGATCTCCATTAAAGATTTCGCCGATGAGATCATTGCACTTACAGGAACAGATCAAAAAGTAGTATATAAACCACTACCACAAAACGACCCCCTGCAACGCCAACCTGATATTAGTCTGGCTAAAAAAATACTGGGTTGGGAGCCTAAAGTGGATCGTAAGGAGGGGATGCGAAAAACCTTCGAATATTTCAAAAGTCTCTCTTCGGAAGAATTAAATAAACGGGAGCACAAAGATTTTAAAAAGCATATAAAAAAATAGTTTGGAGACCTTTAAACCAACACGTTATTCGGGTTTATTAAAGCCCATTTCTGTGATCATTGATTTGTTATTGATCAACGGAGCTGTGTATGTTTTTGAAATCAATTTAAACAGCCCTAATATCTTTATGTTATACCTGAGTTTGGTTTGGTTAATATTGGCATTCCGGAACCAATTCTACAGCGTTAAGCGACATACTAAAATTATCCAAATCCTGGCCTTGCTTATTAGACAGTTCAGTTACTTTGCTTTTGCCCTTTATGCTTATATCGGGCTATTCAAACAGCCTGAGATTAGCCGTTTGGCTCTGGCCTATTATGTGATCTTGATCTTTGCACAATTGACGATTTTTAAGCTTGTGTTTTTTTTCCTTTTGAACAGATACCGAGCCGTATTTGGAGGAAACCTGAGAAAAGTAGTGGTTATTGGTGATAATCTAAAAACACAACAGCTCATTTCTATATTCAATACACGCCAGGAATTCGGGTATAAATTTGAAAAACAATTCAAGATCAAAGAAGGCGAGGACTCCTTAAAGGATTGTCTGGACTATGTGATTGAGAATGATATCAATGAGATTTATGGTTCGGTTGCCACCCTCTCTAATAAGCAAATTAACAAGCTCATTGATTTTGCAGACAATAACCTTAGGGAGCTAAAGTTCATTCCGGATAATAAAGATATTTATTCCAGAAAATTAAAATACGAATATTACGATTACATTCCGATCGTATCACTGCGCGTCATCCCTTTACAGGCTTCCGTAAACCAGTTCTTAAAACGCTTGTTCGATATTGTTTTCTCGTTATTAGTGCTCATTTTTGTACTTTCATGGTTAACACCTATTTTGGCTATCTTAATACGTTTGGAGTCTAAGGGTCCGGTGTTTTTCAAGCAGTCCAGAAATGGCTTTAATTATAAAGAATTCTATTGTTATAAATTCCGCTCCATGACGCCGAATAAAGATGCTCATTTGCAGCAAGCAACGAAAGAAGACCAACGGATCACCAAAGTGGGACGCTTTATTCGCAAAACAAGTATTGACGAGTTACCTCAATTTTATAATGTATTGTTTGGTGATATGTCTGTGGTAGGCCCAAGGCCGCATATGGTTAGTCATACGAATTTGTACGCCAGGCGGATAGATAAATTTATGGTGCGCCATTTTGTAAAACCGGGAATAACGGGCTTAGCCCAAATAAGTGGTTTTCGAGGGGAAATTGAAAAAGACAAAGACATTATCAACCGGGTGAAATACGATATTTTCTACATCGAGAACTGGTCTATCCTTCTTGATTTAAAGATCATTGTCCAAACCTTTTTGAATGCCCTTAAAGGGGAAGAAAAGGCCTATTAACACCAAGCCTTCAAAGTTTCCGAAAAAACGTGAAAAGAAATAGTCCGATTTGTTTTGATTAATTTTATTTTTGCCAATATTAAAATTCCTAAAAATGAACATTTTAATTCTAGGGTCCGGCGGACGCGAGCATACCTTTGCCTGGAAGATAGCGCAGAGTAAACATTGCGATAAACTTTTTGTAGCCCCCGGAAATTCTGGTACAGCAGCCATCGCTGAAAATGTGGCTATCAACGGTAATGATTTTGAGGCTATCAAACAACTGGCGCTAAAAGAGGCGATTGACATGATCGTGGTGGGCCCGGAAGATCCTTTGGTAAATGGTGTTCATGATTTTATTTTAAATGATCCCGAGACGAAACACATCGGCGTTATTGGTCCGCAAAAAGCAGCCGCTACTTTAGAAGGCAGCAAAGAATTCGCAAAGGAGTTCATGATGCGGCATAACATTCCGACAGCTGCTTATGAAAGCTTTACCAAAGAGACCCTTACCGATGGCTATTCGTTTTTAGAGCGTTTGCAGCCACCGTATGTCCTTAAAGCCGATGGCCTGGCAGCAGGTAAAGGTGTTGTGATCTTAAACGATCTGGAGGCCGCTAAAGCGGAATTGAAAAGCATGTTGGTGGATTCCAAATTCGGACAGGCCAGCACTAAAGTGGTGATCGAGGAGTTTTTAGATGGGATCGAATTGAGTTGTTTCGTTTTAAGCGATGGCGAACATTATAAAATTCTACCAACAGCAAAAGATTATAAACGTATTGGCGAAGGCGATACAGGTTTAAATACCGGTGGTATGGGAGCGGTTTCTCCGGTGCCTTTTGCAACAAAAGAATTCTTAGCAAAAATCGAGGATCGCATTGTAAAACCTACTATTGAAGGGTTTAAGAAAGATAACTTACCGTATGTCGGTTTTGTGTTTATTGGCTTGATCAAGGTTGGTGATGATCCTAAAGTGATCGAATATAATGTGCGGATGGGTGATCCTGAAACCGAAGTGGTTTTCCCGCGACTTAAAAATGACCTTGTAGAGATCCTTCAAGCTATGGCGAACGGTACCTTAAATACTATTGAATTAGACATAGATTCCCGGGCGGCAACAACCATTGTTTTGGTATCTGGCGGATATCCGGAGACTTATAATAAGGGGTATGAGATCACAGGTCTGGATCAGGTTACGGATTCTATTCCTTTTCATGCCGGTGCCCAATTGAAGGATGGTAAGATCGTATCGTCCGGCGGACGTGTTTTAGCGATAACCTCATATGGCGACACTTATAATGAGGCCATAAAAAAATCTTACCAAAGTATAGAAAAACTACATTTTGATAAGATGTATTATCGAAGTGATATCGGTTTCGATCTGTAAAAGGATCAAAAGCCGATCCTAAATTTTTAATGCTCTGGGTCAAACAGACTTAGTTGCTTCATCCAATATGCGAATAAAACTGCAAAGATGGCAATGAACAACCAGGATACAACGTTTGCTCCAAACCAGGAATCCAGTTGTAATTCACGCAGCATATCATAAGGTGCAAAAAGATAGTCCACAAATAAATCTTGTATGCCGTAAAAGAAATCTTTCATGAGTTTTGTTTATTTTTCTAACTACTTTTAGTTAGTATATTTACGAGACAAAAATACAAAAACCGCTAATGATAACAAGTGTTTTTAGTAAATCTAAACCAATAAATTATATTATTGTTTTTTTTATTACCCTTTTAGCGGTGACCCTGGCGTTTATCTTAACTATAAAACAACCATTTTCGGCTGCTCTATTCGGGAATATTGTTGTTAAACTGACCTTGAGTTATTTTTCTATTTTAGTCTTAAACTTTATTGTCACCAAAAACCGATTATCTAAAAGTAATAACTACCAGATCTTTCTGTTTAGTTTGTTTCTGCTCCTTATTCCGCAAACCACCACCAATAATGATGTGCTTTTATCCAATTTGTTTATACTGTTTGGTTTAAGACGGCTAATCAGTTTACGTTCCCATTTGAATGAAAAATCAAAACTTTTTGATGCCGGATTTTGGTTTGCTATTGCCGCCTTATTTTATTTTTGGTCGATCTTATTTTTTGTGGTGGTCTTTGCCACATTATTATTTTATCGGGATAATAACCTGCGCCATTGGATCATTCCCTTTACCGGGGTAGCTTCGGTGTTCATTATTACGGTATGTTTTTCTATTGTGATGCACGATGAATACCTGTATTATTTTGAAAACCTCCCTAAGATCAGTGAAGATTTCAGCAATTATAATACGCCTCGGTTTTTCGTGGGGATCACCCTATTGCTCTCATATACCATTTGGTCTATTATCTTCTACTTAAATGCGGTAAAAGACAAAAAGCGCGATGTACGCCCCTCGTTTTACATCATCTTATTTACCTTATTTGTGGCGATAGTGATCTTGTTTTTTTCGCCTTTTAAAAATGGCAGCGAGTTTTTATTTGTTATGGCTCCGCTGGCCATTATTATTTCAGGATATGTTGAGACGATAAGAGACAAATGGTTTCGTGAGGTGTTTGTAGGTATTTTAATTTTGATGCCAATTGCACTCCTATTTTTGTAGTTTTTCTCCAAAAGACAGATCGCCGGCATCACCTAGCCCCGGCACAATATATCCTTTACTATTCAGGGTTTCGTCTACTGTAGCGATCCACAAATGGGTTTTCTCCGGAAACGATTTAGCCACAAAATCAATGCCTTCCTGAGCGCCAATAACACTCATAAGATGGATTGCTTTCGGTTTGCCGTATGGTTGTAAAGCGGCAAAGGTTGACACCATGGATTGACCGGTTGCCAACATAGGATCCGCCAGAATTAAGGTTTTGTTGTTCAAATCCGGACAAGCTAGATATTCCACAATGATCTCAAAATCATCGGAATGACCTTCATGGTGTCGGTAAGCTGAAATAAAGGCATTTTCGGCTTTATCAAAATAATTCAGGATCCCATAATGAAGCGGTATCCCGGCACGAAGCACCGAGCACAAAACAATATCGTCATGTAAAATCGAAATTTCAGAGGTGCCTAAAGGCGTTTCCACGGAAGTGGTTTTATAAGGTTCCATTTTACTCATTTCATAGGAAAGTATTTCCCCGATACGTTCAATATTTCTGCGAAAACGCATCCGGTCTGTCTGGATCGTTTTACTTCGGATTTCTGATATGAAGGTATTTAAAACGGAATTTTCCTGTGATAAGTTATGAATATGCATACTGCGGGTTTTACAGTAGTAAAGTTAACTAAATATGAAGTATATTTACACCCTAAAATTTTAAACGCATGTTTACAGATAAAGCAAATAAGATATTTCAAGACGTTATTGAAAAATACCACATCATCAATACTGTGGATCAACCTTTTGAAAATCCGTATGAAAAAAGCGATCTTATAGAGCATTTGTTATACAGAAAATGTTGGATCGATACGGTGCAGTGGCATTATGAAGACATTATTCGCGATCCGCAAATAGATCCGGTGGCGGCCTTAAAATTGAAGCGCCAGATCGATGCTTCCAATCAGGATCGCACTGATATGGTAGAATATATAGACAGTTATTTTCTTGAAAAGTATAAGGATGTAATACCTAAATCAGACGCGACCATCAATACTGAAAGTCCGGCCTGGGGCGTGGACCGCCTGTCTATTTTAGCTTTAAAAATCTATCATATGAATGAAGAGGCTACGCGTGAGGATGCTTCTGAAACCCACCGCAAAGCCTGTAAGGTGAAATTAGACGTTTTATTGGAACAACGTGTCGATCTTTCGACGGCCATTGATACGCTTTTAAAAGATATTGAGAACGGCGATAAATACATGAAGGTGTACAAACAAATGAAAATGTACAACGATGAAGAGTTGAATCCTGTTTTGCGTTCTCAGAAATAGTGATAACCTGATATATACTGCCACCTGAAAGTGACTTAGGTGGGTTTTTACCATTTTAGCCATGGCAACAACACCTAGACATCTTTTAGTGATAAGGCTTTCAGCCATGGGAGATGTTGCCATGGTAGTACCTGTAGTTCGTGCACTTTTACAACAACACGCTGAGCTTCAGATCACGATCCTTACACGACCTTTTTTTAAACCCTTATTTCGGGACATCGAACGCCTTGACGTTGTAGAAGCTGAGGTGGATACCACACACAAAGGCATTTTTGGCTTAAATCGCCTGGCAAGACAACTTAATAAATCGTATTCATTTTATGCTATTGCCGACCTGCATAGTGTTTTAAGAACGAAGATCTTAAAACCGCTTATACGTTGCAGGCGTGTGGTGACGATCAATAAAGGACGAAAAGAAAAAAAGGCTTTAGTAAAAGGCCGCAATTTTGAGCCTTTAAAAACAACACATCAGCGCTATGCCGCTGTGTTTGAGGCCATGGGGTTTCCTGTAGACTTAAAAGAACCTGTGTTTCCAAAACCCAGACCACTTCAGGCGAATATCAAAGCAATTATAGGGGATAAGGAAGGCCGTTGGATTGGTGTGGCACCATTTGCAGCGCATGAGGGTAAAATGTATCCTGAGGAGCACATGAAAACTGTTATCGCTGAGCTATCTAAAGCATATAAAATTCTGTTATTTGGTGGAGGCCAATCGGAATTTGAATTACTAAACGCATGGGAAAGCACTTTTGAGAACACTTATAATGTCGCTGAAAAACTTTCATTTGCCGATCAACTGGATGTCATTTCCAATCTGGACCTCATGCTTTCAATGGATTCCGGCAATGGTCATTTAGCAGCGATGTATGGTGTTAAGGTGATCACTGTTTGGGGCGTTACGCATCCGTATGCCGGCTTTGCGCCTTTCCATCAACCAGAAGATTATATGCTGGTCGCAGACCGAGAAAAATTTCCAAAGATCCCAACTTCGATTTATGGGAAAAAGCATCCAAAAGGCTATGAGAATGCTGCAGGGAGTATTCCACCGCAGGCGATTATTGAAAAAATTAAAACGGTAATTTAAGGTTATACGTCGTCGTAATCGATAACAACTTTCGAACTGGTTGGGTGCGCCTGACAAGTTAAAATTAAACCATCTTCCACCTCTTTATCTGTTAAAATATTATTCTGACGCATTTCGGCTTGTCCTTCCTTTAAACGAGCTAAGCAGGTGCTGCAAATCCCACCCTGACAGGAGTAAGGCGCGTCCAGATCTTCATCTAAAGCGGCTTCTAAAATACTCTGTTTTGGCGACATTTCGAAGGTTGTAGTTTCGTCGTCCAAGGTAATGGTTATTGAAGTTTTACCGGAAGGAGCACTGGTATCTTCCACCTCATCTTGCTTAGAAGCCTTGAACAATTCAAAATGGATATGATCTTTAGAAATACCATTTTCTTCCAAAACGCCCTTAACCGTATGGATCATAGGTTCCGGACCACAGATATAAAAGGCATCCACATCAATATGTTTGTATTTGTTTTTTACAACTAAATTTACCGTGCTTTTTTCAATGCGTCCGAAGAGGGCATCTTTTTCTTTCGAGCGACTGAATATAAATTGAATAGAAAAGCGGTCTCGGTATTGGTGTTGAAGTTCCAACAGTTCGTTTAAGAACATCGTGTCTTCTGGGGTTTTGTTCCCATACACCAACACAACCTTACTTTCTTTTTCTTCTTCCAGAGCACATTTTAATATACTCATCACCGGTGTAATACCGCTACCGGCTGCAAACAAAACGATATTCTTTGTTTTGGAATCGTTAGGCGTGAATATAAAACGTCCTTTTGGTGAGGCCACCTCCAGTGAGTCTCCCACTTTTAAAGTGCGATTGGCGTAGGCAGAAAAAGTACCATCTTCCACTTCCTTAACAGCCACTTTTAATTCTTTGGAATTTGGAGCGACGCACAAGGAATAATCGCGGCGAATTTCTTTACCATCAAGGGTGGTTTTTAAAGTGATGTATTGACCAGCCTTAAACTGAAAAGTGTCTTTTAAGTTTTCTGGGATGTTAAATCGGATGCTGACTGATTCCGCTGTTTCCCGGGTTATATTGGCTACTGAAAGGGTATGAAATGATGACATATTTCTTTTTGCAACAAAAATAGTGAAGCGCATCCGTTTTACGCCAGTTTTTTGCCATAAAAATTATACCTAAGTTTTTTATGCATAAATTATTTAGGTATATTTGAAATCTATGAAAACACCACATTTGTATACAGGAAGCTTAACGGTTATCGTGATGAAACTATTGAATGAGCACGATAGAATGTATGGGTATCAAATTGTAAAGCGTGTGAAGGAAATTACCAATGGCGGTTTTCAAATTACTGAAGGTGCTTTGTATCCCTGTTTACACAAATTGGAGGCTGATGGATGTGTGGATGTTGAGTACGCTTTTGTTGGAAAACGCACTCGGAAATATTACAGATTAACAGAAAAGGGCACACAGGAAACGGTACAAAAACTTGCGGAACTGGAAGGCTATATTCAAAATATGCGAGCCTTGATTCATCCGAAACACCGAGAAGCGGAATAATTTTTCGGAGCTTATTACGATAAGCATAGCAATGTGAATTACAACAAACAGATTACTTCACTTCGCTCTTAATGACGATAGCTTTGCGTCATTGCGAGGAGCATAGCGACGCGGCAATCTTTTTAATGGAATTTCAAACATACTGATGACTTCACTTTGTTCGTAATGACATTTGAGATTCTTCGCTCCATTGAATTTCGCTCTGAATGACAAACCAATTGGTCATTGTGAGGAGTAGATGGATGTAGTAATCTTATGAATGGAATTCATAATAATAGTATAACTTCACTTCGTTCGTAATGACGATGTTTGCGTTAGGGATTGAAGTGGCATCCTTTTTTGAAGCATGAAAAAAAGATATAACGTAAAGCCCGACCGCGACGTAGGAGTGGTAACGCCCAAAAAATAAATAATCAATAGAGGATATTCACTTTATCGATCGTTTCGAGAGAACAAATTGTTTTTTGGTTTAAAACCTGAGGGATAATTTTATTCAACAAAAATATTCAAACTATCTTGTAACAAATTAGGTTGGCTTCATACCTATGAGTTGACTTTAGCTATTAATTATTTAAAATTCAAAAAACAACTGACATGAAAACATTTGTACTAGTGGGCCTACTTACCCTGGGAATGACCTTTAACCTGAATGCACAATCGGATGAATCGTTTAAAAATGATACTATAGAATTTATTAAACTTACGGGCGCTACCACGGCGTTTCAAAATGCTATTGAACAGATAGGTCAAATGGTTCCGGAGGATAAGAAGGCTACATATGTTATTGAGGCTGAAGCTACACTTGTTGATTTGTATGGTAAAATGGCCGACATTTATATGGCTGAATTTACGAGAAATGAAATTGAACAGTTAGTTGAGTTTTACAAATCTGACCTCGGTAAAAAACTTGCGAGTAAACAAATGGATTTAATGCAAAAGGCGATGGGACTTGGACAATCATGGGGTATGCAAGTTCAGGCGATAGCTCAGAAATACCAATAGAAAAACCACAATTCAACGCTTGTGATTAAACGATTTTTATATCTGGAGTGGCGGTCTTTTTTTAGGTCGGCCAGCTTGGGGAAAAGCTTGGTTATAAAATTCTTAATGGGATTTATGGCCTTGTATTTTATGGCGGTGTTCTTGGTAATGGGTTTTTTCCTTCTGGATATTATTCAGAAAGTAGCTCCGGACAAAGACCCTATAAAGCTTATAAATGCAGGCATATTTTATTGGATCATGACGGAATTGCTGATACGCTTTTTCTTTCAGAAGCTTCCGGCGATGCACGTGAAACCATTTTTGATTTTAAACTTAAAGCGAAAAACCATAGTACATTACGTTTTAGGGAAATCGGCTTTATCGCTCTATAATTTTTTACCTTTATTTGCCCTCATTCCATTTGGCGTTAAACTCTTTTTCACCGGAGTTGATGGTTTTACTATTATCCTATGGATATTCACACTTTTCCTGATCAGCCTTTGCAACAACTTTCTCAATTTTATTATTGAAAGTGTTTCCGCAGAAATTTCTGTTTCATTTTTGCCTATTGTTATAGGTTTGGGTGGCTTATTTGCTTTGAATTATTTTAATATTATTCAATTAGACACCTTGGTCGCCAACGGTATGAATGCAGTTTTAGAGCAACCGGTTTATGTTTTGGTACTTGTGCTGCTTCTTGGAACTTTGTATTACTATAATTTTAAATTCTTAAGCGCCAAACTATTTTTAGACAGTGGTTTAAAAACAAAAATAAAGGAGGTTAAGGCCTCTAATCTGGAATGGACCAGAACCTTTGGAAGTATTGCGCCCTTTTTGCAAATGGACTTGCGCCTGATCTGGCGGAACAAACGCACCAAATCTTCAGTCTGGATTTTGGGAATTGGCTTGCTGTATGGCTTGTTTTTCTATCCACAACCTACCTATAATAACATGCCTTGGTTTTTTATGTTTATCGGGCTTTTCTCGACAGGGATATTCCTGATCAATTTTGGACAGTTCATCCCGGCCTGGGATAGCGGCTATTACAAACTGTTGATGAGTCAGAATATCAAATACCGGGATTATTTAAGATCGAAATTCCTTTTAATGACCATTAGTGTCGGCATGTTATTTGTGCTCGGTATACCTTACGTTTATTTTGGATGGAAGATCTTATTGGCGCATTTTGCTGCGGCCATTTATAATATTGGGGTGAACTCGCATGTCATCTTGTGGGGTGGCTCTTTTAATAGAAAAAAAATTGATCTGAGTCAGAAAGCTGCCTTCAATTACCAAGGTACAGGCTTGGTTCAGTTCTTAATAGGAATTCCATTATTACTGATTCCAATGGGACTATTTGCTGGATTGTATTTTTTGATCGGTTTTGAATGGGCTTGTGCGGTTCTTATAATTTTAGGACTCTCCGGGATCTTTTTTCATAAACCTCTGATGAAGGGGATTACCAATAAATACCTGCGTTCTAAGTACAAAATGATCTCAGCCTTTAACCAAGATAATTAAAAAATAAGTGTTATGATAACAACCAATAACATTTCAAAAAAATACAACAACAAAGAGGTTTTGAATATCACTTCTTTAGATATTCCCAAGGGCCAGAGTTTTGGTCTGGTGGGAAATAACGGCGCGGGTAAAACAACCTATTTCAGTTTGGTACTCGACCTTATTAAACCCACAACAGGTTATATTGATAACCATAACATCAGGGTGGATGAAAGCGAAGACTGGAAGCCTTTTACGTCGGCTTTTATTGATGAAACCTTTTTGATAGGCTACCTGACACCCGAAGAATATTTTTATTTCATTGGCGAATTGCGTGGTCAGAACAAAGCCGACGTAGATGCTTTGGTTGCTCAATATGAAGACTTTTTTCACGGGGAAATTATTGGTCAGAAAAAATACTTGCGCGATCTGAGTAAAGGAAACCAGAAAAAGGCTGGTATTGTAGCCGCCTTGATCGGGAACCCGGAAGTGATCGTTCTTGATGAACCCTTTGCCAATCTGGACCCGACAACGCAGATCAGGTTAAAAGGCATTATAAAGAACCTCGCGGAAACGAAAGGGGTTACCATGCTTATTTCCAGTCACGACCTTCTTCATGTAACCGATGTTTGCCAACGCATTGTGGTCTTGGATAAGGGAAAGATCGTTAAGGATCTGGTGACCAGTGCGGCGACTCTGAAAGAGCTCGAAGCTCATTTTTCAAATTAAACTTATTTTTATTCACCTATTTAATTTATGGTTGAATTGAAAAAGATGTTTATTTTTACCCTTTAGCATAATAATAACAACTCTTTGTAGTTATTTAAGCAACAAAAGGCCGGCAGTATTGAAAGCATCGCGAAACCGAATTATTCTCACTATTTGCAGTGTGGTTTTACTCATAAGCTGTTCCCGTAAAAAGGACAAGTTTTTGAGCAGGAATTTCCATGCCGTTACTGCAGAATACAATGCCCTTTTTAATGGTTACAATGCCTTGGAAGAGGGCCGAATGCAACTTAATAGCTCCTATGCTGATAATTACTGGGGTCTTCTTCCCATAGAGCGTATGCAGATCGACGAGGATATTTTACTTCCCGGGCAGGCCAGAAACGAGAATTTTACAAGGGCAGAAGAAAAAGCAACTAAAGCCATACAAAAACACGGGATGAACATCGATGGAAAGGAGAAGAACCCTCAGATGGATGAGGCCTACCTCCTTTTAGGAAAAGCCCGTTATTTTGATCAGCGCTTTATTCCATCGTTGGAAGCCTTTAACTATATTCTATACAAATATCCTGCTAGTGACAAGATCAATCAAGCCAAAATTTGGCGGGAAAAAGCGAATATCCGCTTGGACAATAACGAACTTGCAATCGAAAATCTAAAGCGCTTATTGCGTGTAGAATCTCTGGACGGTCAGGACCTAGCCGATGCCACTTCCATACTGGCTCAGGCCTATATTAATACCAAGGTGATCGACACAGCCATAACCCAATTAGGAGTTGCTGCTAAAGCCACTAAAAGTAATGACGAACGCGGGCGGTTTCGTTTTATTCAAGGCCAGTTATATAATCAGTTAGGCTACAAGGACAGTGCTAATATCGCATTCGATAAGGTGATTGAATTAAATCGAAGAACACCTCGGATTTACATGATCAGTGCTTATTTGGAAAAAATCAAGAATTTCGATCTCGAAAACGGTAATAAATTGACTTTAGAAGAACTCTTGGACGAACTGGAAGAAAACCGGGAGAACCGGCCATTCCTGGATAAGATCTATCACGGTATTGCCAATTATCGTTTACGGAATGAACAGGATTCAACAGCCATAGTATATTTTAATAAATCCTTGCGCACGGATTCTAATGACAGACTGCTAAAGGCTAAAAACTATGAGACACTCGGTGATATGAATTTTGATGCTTCGGTCTATGAGATAGCTGGCGCATATTACGACAGTACCATGCTGAATCTGAAGGATAATTCTAAAGCTTTCCGTCTTATAAAACGTAAGCGTGATAATCTGGAGGATGTTATTTTGTATGAAGGTATTGCACAAACTAATGATAGTATTCTGAAATTAGTAAAAATGCCGGATGCCGAAAGGCTTGCTTATTTTGAAGCCTTTGTGGCCGACCTCAAAGCCAAAACAGAAGCTGCTGAATCTGAAAAATCAGCTAATGCCAATGCCAATACCGGGATTATTGGAGCAAATAATCCTGTGAGTAATCGCAGCGCACAGCAGTCGGCAGGTTTTTACTTTTACAATCCGACTTTAGTGGCCTATGGCAAAAATGAATTTATTAAAGTTTGGGGAAATCGCCCTTTGGAAGATAACTGGCGCTGGTCGAAAAGAACGGTTACCGCTCAGGTTTCAGAGGTTGCTCCAACTCAGAATATTGTAGCTCAGGCAACGGCCGAAGAAAAGTTCGACCCGCAATTTTATTTGGCGAGGGTGCCTTCAGAACCAAAAGAATTAGATAGTATAAAGACGGACAGAAACTATGCATACTACCAATTAGGATTGATCTATCGTGAAAAATTCAATGAACTGGAACGCGCCAAAACAAAGTTCCTCGACCTATTGAGCAGCGATCCTGCCAAACCCTTAATATTGCCTTCAAAATACAACCTGTATAAAATTTATGAGGCTTTGGGCGAGCAAGGTGAAGCTGATGTCGCCAAAGCGGATATCATAACAAATTATCCTGCTTCGCGTTATGCCAATATCTTATTGAACCCGGATCTCGTGGCTGGCAGGGAGGAGAACAGTCCCGAGCGTATTTATGAAACTTTGTATGAAAAGCACGAGCAACAGAATTATGCTGAGGTTATATCGGAATCTGAAAAAAACATCAATACGTTCAATGGCGACCCTATGGTTCCAAAATTCGAATTGTTAAAGGCAACAGCACTGGGACGCCTTAAAGGTTTTGAGGCCTATAAAACTGCCTTGAGCCAAGTAGCCGTTAATTACGCGAACACGGAGGAAGGCAAACAAGCACAATATATGCTGACAAGTGTTCTACCTAATTTAGAATCAACTGAATTTAGCCCGGATACCGAAGACGGTAGTTATTATGTGGTGTTTCAATTTGATACAATCGAGAGGGAAGCGATACCTGAATTCAAAAAAAATCTGGATGAAATTTTGGAAAATCTGCGAAAATATTACGACTTAAGTACTTCAGTTGACGTATATACAACGAACACCACATTTTTGGTAGTTCACGGCTTTAAAAATAAGCAGGTCGCACAAACCTTCGATCAATTATTAGCCGAATACAACGAGAAAAAAATAAAAAGGCCGTACTTTTATATTTCTGCAGACAATTATCAGATTGTGCAGATTCATAAAAACATAGATCAATATCTAACCCTAAAATTAAATTAATAGCGAAAATGTTCTCTGATAACAAAAAAGATAAGAAAAAAATGGAAAATACATCTGGACAAAACATTATTTCTGAAGGCACTAAAATAGTTGGTGATCTCACAAGTAAAGGTGATTTTAGAATTGATGGCACCATTGAAGGTAATGTAAAAACCACGGGCAAAATAGTTGTTGGTAAATCTGGATTGATCAAGGGATCGCTCCAAGGTACCGATGCGTATTTTGAAGGAAAGTTTTCCGGCAAATTAGCGCTTTCTGGCACCTTAACTTTAAAAAGCTCAGCACATATTGAGGGCGAGGTAATTTCCGGTAAATTGGCCGTAGAACCTGGCGCAACATTCAATGTAACCTGTGTCATGAAAGGCACAGTTAAAGAAATGAATAACGGTGAGCAACAACGAGAAGCAGGATCAAAATCCGAAAAAACCGCTTAAGAACTTTGCCATCCTAACAGGTGCAGGGCTTCAAATGGGGGTTACCATATATTTGTTTGTTCGTTTGGGCAAATGGCTTGATCAAACCTACAATGCCGGTGGAAAATTGTTCCTTGTCGCCATGACACTTTTAGGCGTTGCCATTTCTTTATACGCTTTAGTCAAACAATTAAACCGACTTAATAGTTGAATGACACAAAATACCTTTGTTAAATTCTCCATAAAGGCGATCTTATTATTCCTTTTAACTTTCGGAATCCATTTGGGTATCCTTAAAGGTTTGGATATGGCGCTATTTGCGGACCACATTATACTAGCCTATACCATAAACCTAAGTTTGGTTATTATCATTTTCGGCATACTTTATTATTTGCGCCGTAAATACAAAGAGCAGTTAGGCTTTTTGTTCCTGGCCGGGAGTTTGTTAAAATTTGCCGTTTTCTTCATTTTTTTCTACCCGGTTTATAAATCGGACGGCGATATTTCCAGAGTTGAATTTGCAAGCTTTTTCACGCCTTATGTGGTGGGTTTGATTTTCGAAACTTTAAGCCTTGGTAAATGGCTGAATTCCTTAGATAAAGCTGAACAATGATAGCGCCCTGGCGCTTATTTCAAATAAAAGAAAAAATTGTTTTTGTTTTTGATATAAAAAGCTACCTTTGCAGCGATTTTTAAGCCACTATGATTTAAAGTGATATGCATAAGAAAATAGCCTTAAAACCAATAACATTTTTACTGCTTTTAGTAACCTTTCTATCCTATGGAGAAGAGGGTGAACATGAGATGTCGTATTCTGACGGGAAAGATACCAAGACAGAGGTACAAGCCTACATTCAACATCACTTAAAGGATTCATACGATTTTAACTTGTTTTCATATACCAAAGATGGTGAAGAAATTCATGCTGGATTTCCATTACCCGTGATTCTATGGGACGATGGCTTAAAAGTGTTTTCTTCTTCTAAATTTCATCATGGAGAAACCGTGGCCGAAGTTGGTGGTGATTACTACAAGATATTTCATTCCAAAATATACAAAGTAGATGGTCCTGATGGCCATATTGTTGAAGATGAACACGGTCATGCGTTGAATGAAAAACCTTTAGATTTTTCTATAACCAAGAACGTTTTGATGATCTTCATGATCTTCGCGATTGTATTTATTATTTTCTATCGCATGGCACGAACCTATCGCAGTAATGGCGGTATACCAAAAGGGTTTGGTCGTCTTCTTGAGCCTATTGTATTGTACGTTCGTGATGAAATTGCCATCCCAAACATTGGAGAAAAACATTATAAAAGATATATGAGTTATTTGCTAACCGTATTCTTCTTTATCTGGATTGTTAACCTTTTTGGATTAACACCTATAGGAATGAATTTAACAAATAACATAGCGGTAACCATGTGTTTAGCGCTTATAACCTTTTTGATCACGACATTTTCAGGTAATAAAAACTATTGGAAACACATTTTCTGGATGCCAGGCGTGCCATGGCCAATGAAAATTATTTTAGCCCCAATTGAATTACTTGGAACCATCATTAAACCATTTGCCCTGATGATTCGTTTATACGCGAACATCACTGCAGGTCACATCGTTTTAATGAGTATCATCGGATTGATATTCCTGTTCGAGAACTGGATCGGAAGTTCATTATCCTTTTTATTAGCGTTTGTATTGGCTATCCTTGAATTGTTGGTAGCAGCATTACAAGCCTATATTTTTACCGTGCTTTCAGCGTTGTACTTTGGTATGGCCGTGGAAGAACACCACGACGAGGCACATTAATGAGTTGAATGTTTAATTAATTTAATACATATATTTATGGAAATACCAGTTATGGTAGGTGCAGGTTTAGTAGTAATTGGAGCCGGAATCGGAATCGGAAGAATCGGTGGTTCTGCCATGGAAGCAATTGCGCGTCAGCCTGAAGCTACAGGAAAAATTCAAACAGCTATGCTTATTGCAGCAGCTTTAATTGAAGGTATTGGTTTCGCAGCATTATTTGCTGTAAGCTAAAAACAACTAAGAAACAGCTATAACGGTTGGTTATAGCTGTTCTTTTTAATTAAACAGAAGATATTTTATATACGTTACTATGGAAAAATTATTCGAGGACTTTTCGTTAGGATTATTTGTTTGGCAAGCTATCTTGTTCATTGCTTTGATTTTATTATTGAAGAAGTTTGCCTGGAAACCCATTTTAGACTCTGTAAACGATAGAGAAGAAGGTATTAAGAATGCTTTGGATTCTGCTGAAAAAGCAAAGCGTGATATGGAAAACCTTCAGGCCGACAACCAAAAACTTTTAAAAGAAGCTCGAGCGGAGCGTGAATCGATGTTGAAAGAGGCGCGTGAGATAAAGAATAAAATGATCGAAGACGCGAAAGGTGAAGCTCAGGCGCAAGCTAATAAAATGCTTCAACAAGCACAGGATGCTATTGAAACAGAAAAGAAAGCGGCTATGTCTGAATTGAAAAAGCAAGTAGCTGATCTTTCAATTGAAATCGCAGAAAAGGTAGTGCGTCAGGAATTAGCCAATAAAGAAAAACAAAACGCGTTAGTGGCAACCATGTTGGACGACGCTAAAATAAACTAATAACCCATGGCAGGAGCAAGAGCAGCAATACGATATGCAAAAGCCGTTTTGGCTTCGGTTTCAAATGATAAAGAAGCCCAGGCCGTAAATGAGGATATGAAACTCATTGCAAATACCATTGCAGGAAATCGCGAGTTCAGTAGTGTAATTCAAAGTCCTGTGATCAATGCAGCTGCAAAAAAGGCAATTCTTGATGAGGTGTTCATAAAAACCAATGAGCTAACCATTAGTTTAATAGATACCCTTATCGAAAATAACCGGATCGCGCTTTTGCATCAGGTAGCTTCAAAATATTCGGAGTTATACGACCAATCAAAAGGGATTGCACATGGTACAGTAACTACGGCTGTGGCAATTACTCCTGAATTGGAAAAACAGCTTTTAGCTAAAGCTAAAGCCATGACAGGCAAGGACGTGGATTTAAAAAATAAAATAGACGAATCTATAATTGGAGGATTTATTTTACGCATTGGCGATGTACAATACAATGCCAGTATTATAAATCAACTGAACAATTTAAAACGAGAATTTACATTAAATTAAGACTCGCCCGGGGCCAAGCCAAGGGCGTAAATACTAAATAAAGATGGCAGAAGTAAAACCAGCTGAAATATCAGCAATCTTAAAGAAACAATTATCAGGTTTTGAAGCAAGCGCTTCATTAGATGAAGTTGGAACAGTATTAACGGTAGGTGATGGTATTGTACGTGCTTACGGATTATCTAATGCGCAATATGGCGAGTTAGTAGAGTTCGATGGCGGATTAGAAGGTATTGTACTTAATCTGGAAGAAGACAACGTTGGTATCGTATTATTAGGTGGATCCTCTGGAGTAAAAGAAGGCTCTACAGTAAAACGCACCTCTAAAATTGCTTCTATTAATGTTGGTGAAGGTATTGTAGGTCGAGTTGTAGATACCTTAGGAAATCCTATTGACGGGAAAGGTGCTATTTCAGGAGAAACATATTTAATGCCTTTGGAGCGTAAAGCACCGGGGGTTATTTATCGTGAGCCTGTAACTGAGCCATTACAAACGGGTATTAAATCTATTGATGCCATGATTCCTGTGGGTCGTGGTCAGCGTGAGTTGGTAATTGGTGACCGTCAGACGGGTAAAACTACAGTTTGTGTAGATACCATCTTAAATCAAAAAGAATTTTACGATGCAGGTAATCCTGTATATTGTATTTATGTTGCTATTGGTCAGAAAGCTTCTACCGTAGCTAACATTGCAAAAACTCTTGAAGACAAAGGCGCTTTAGCCTATACCACGATAGTGGCTGCAAATGCTTCAGATCCTGCGCCGATGCAAGTATACGCGCCAATGGCCGGTGCTGCGATTGGTGAGTATTTTAGAGATACTGGTCGCCCAGCTTTAATCATCTATGATGATTTATCTAAGCAAGCGGTTGCGTATCGTGAGGTGTCTCTTTTATTGCGTCGTCCACCGGGACGTGAGGCGTATCCTGGAGACGTTTTCTACCTACACTCGCGTTTATTAGAGCGTTCTGCGAAAGTAATTAACGATGATAATATCGCTAAGGAAATGAATGATCTTCCAGATTCTTTAAAACCTATGGTTAAAGGTGGTGGTTCATTAACAGCTTTACCAATCATTGAAACTCAAGCAGGTGACGTATCAGCATATATTCCAACCAACGTAATTTCGATTACAGATGGTCAGATCTTCTTGGATGGTGATTTATTCAACTCTGGTGTTCGTCCGGCTATTAACGTAGGTATTTCGGTATCTCGTGTTGGTGGTAACGCACAGATCAAATCCATGAAGAAAGTGGCAGGTACTTTGAAATTAGACCAGGCCCAGTACCGTGAGTTAGAAGCTTTCGCGAAGTTTGGTTCTGATTTGGATGCCTCTACTTTGAATGTTATTGAAAAAGGAAAACGTAACGTAGAGATCTTGAAACAAGCTCAAAACGATCCGTATACTGTAGAAGATCAGATTGCTATTATTTATGCTGGATCTAAGAACTTATTGCGTAACGTACCTGTTGAAAAGGTAAAAGAATTTGAGCGCGACTACTTAGAATTCCTAAGAGCAAAGCACGCAGATGTATTAAGTACCTTAAAAGCCGGTAAATTAACGGATGAAGTAACAGATACCTTAATAGCGGTAGCAAAAGATCTATCAAGTAAATATTAATTGTCATTTCTGCGAAAGCAGGAATCTCATTATTTGAATTTCAATTAAAAAAGATTCCGTAACAAGTACGGAATGACAAAAGGAGATTATGGCGAATCTTAAAGAAATACGTAACAGAATAACATCGGTATCTTCAACGATGCAGATTACCAGTGCCATGAAAATGGTATCGGCTGCCAAGTTGAAGAAGGCTCAAGATGCGATAACGGCTATGCGGCCATATGCTGATAAGCTAACCGAGCTTTTACAGAACCTAAGTGCAACTTTGGATGATGATTCTGGAAGTAAATTTTCAGCACAACGTGAGGTAAAACGCGTGCTTATTGTGGCCATCACTTCTAACAGAGGTTTGGCAGGTGCGTTCAACTCAAATATTATTAAGGAGGTTAACCGTTTGACCGCTCAAACGTATAAAGACCAGAACGTGTCTTATGTCGCCATTGGTAAAAAAGCCAATGATGCCTTTAAGAAAACTGGAAAGATTATTGCGAATGAGAGTGCTGTTTTTGACGATCTAACTTTTGATAATGTTGCTAAAATAGCTGAACTTTTAATGGCTAAGTTTGTAGATGGCGAGTTTGATAAAATCGAGATCGTGTACAACCAATTTAAAAATGCCGCAACGCAAATTGTTAAGAACGAACAATTTTTACCAATTGTTCCGATGGCACAGGATGACAATGCACAAGCCGATTATATTTTTGAGCCTTCAAAGGCAGAGATTGTTGAGCAGTTAATTCCAAAATCTTTAAAAACACAATTGTATAAAGGTATTCGCGATTCTTTTGCAGCAGAGCACGGCGCACGTATGACGGCGATGCATAAAGCAACAGATAACGCTAAAGAATTACGCGATCAGTTGAAATTAACATACAACAAAGCGCGTCAGGCAGCTATTACCAACGAGATCCTTGAGATCGTAGGTGGTGCCGAAGCATTAAACAACTAAGATTGATTCTGTCATTACGAGGAGCGCAGCGACGTGGTAATCCAATAATTGAAATCCTTGTTGAAAGATTGCTTCAACTCCAATTATATTCGGAATGTTCGCAATGACGTTTCATTTGTCATTCAAAAGGAGCGAAAGCGACGGAAGCTTGCCTGCCTTGGGTAGGAATCTTAAAAAACACAAACCCCACTAAACGGTGGGGTTTTTTTAGTTTTATAGCCCTTCGATATCTAATTACATCTCCAATACCGTATCTTTGGTATACGTGGCTTAAAAAGCGTATTTTTAGCATTTAAACTGTCTTTTCTTGAGTGGATTAAAGTCATTATTCAAACAAACAGCAATCTATGGGTTAGCTACGGTGCTACCCCGCATGCTTAGCTTTTTACTGGTGCCTCTTTACACGACCGAGGGTGTGTTGTCTTCCGTTGCTGAATACGGTCAGGTTTCAATAATATTTTCATATTTCGTTTTGCTCAATGTGGTTTTGGCCTACGGAATGGAAACTGCTTTTTTTCGCTTTTTTAATAAACACGACGATAAAAGGACAGTCACGGGAACGTCTGCAATTTCACTGATATTCTCATCATTCCTGTTTTTTGCCTTAGCACTTCTGTTTCAAGATCAAATAGCTGAACTCATAAGTATCGATGTTAAATATATCAAACTTGTTGTTTGGATCTTACTTCTGGATGCTTTGGTCATTATTCCCTTTGCATGGTTACGAGCCAAGGCAAGGCCTATGCGCTACGCTGTGGTAAAGATTTTAAATGTGGCCATTAATCTGGGTTTGAATGTGTTTTTCTTATTGGCCTTGAAAGACCTGGCAAGAGAAAATACCTTTTTTGATGTTATTTATCGACCGGATTTTGAGATCAGTTATATATTTATTGCCAACTTAATTGCAAGTGCGGTTACCCTGCTTTTTATGTCACCATTCTACCTGCAGCTTCAATATGTTTTCAATAAGGTACTTTGGAAAAAAATGCTGAAATATGCCTATCCGGTACTTATTGCAGGTGTTGCGTTTTCGGTTAATGAAACTTTTGACCGTATACTTCTTGCTGAAATGTTACCGCCTGACATTGCCGAGACCCAAATTGGAATGTACTCGGCTTGTTACAAGATCGCTGTTTTTATGACCTTATTCGCCACTGCTTACAGGTTGGGCATCGAACCCTTTTTCTTCAGTCACGCTAAAGCGGAAAACCCACAAAAGAATTATGCTCGGATCCTCGAATTTTTTGTCGCCTTGGGCGCGATCATATTTTTATCGGTTGTTGTTTTTGCCGATGTTTTGAAACTATTTATTGTGCGTAGCGAAGCTTATTGGCAGGCCATGTGGGTCGTTCCTATAATCCTACTCGCTAATTTTTGTCTGGGGATCTATCACAACCTGTCGGTATGGTATAAAATCACTGATCGCACCAAATTTGGGGCGTACATATCGGTAGTTGGAGCGATAATCACCTTAACAATTAACTTTTTATTTATCAAGGAATTCAGTTATAAAGCTTCTGCTGTAGCCACTTTAGTAGCTTATGCGGTCATGATGTTTTTATCATTTTTCTTTGGAAGAAAATATTATCCAATTCCTTATAACCTCAAAAAAATAGGATTTTACTTGGGTGGCTCAACGGTGTTTTCCTGGTTGTCCTTTTATGAATTTAGAGGAAATTATGTTGTTGGAATAACGCTGTTAATTGTATTTTTGGGAATCGTATATAAATTTGAGCAAGACAAGATAAAACAGGTATTGAAATTATGAAAATTAAGATCATTAATAAATCAAATCACGATTTACCACAGTATGAAACGGAAGCTTCAGCAGGGTTGGATCTACGCGCAGCCTTATCTGAGCCACGGACATTGAAACCTTTGGAACGGAGCGTGGTGGGGACAGGCTTATTTATTGAGTTACCCATTGGATATGAAGCTCAGGTACGACCAAGAAGTGGTTTGGCAGCTAAGAAGGGCATCACTGTTTTAAATGCTCCGGGAACCATTGACGCTGATTATCGTGGTGAGATCGGTGTGATCTTAGTCAATTTATCACATCATGAATTTGTAATCCAAAATGGAGAGCGTATTGCGCAATTGGTTATTTCCAAACATGAACGTGCCGAATGGGATTTAGTGAATCAGCTTTCGGAAACCAAGCGTGGAAGCGGAGGTTTTGGAAGTACCGGGGTGAAGTAGATTTAAAGAAAAGAGAGAAGAGAAGTAAGAAAAGAGACAAGAGACAAGAGAATTTAGAGCATTATATAAATCTCTATTCTCTGCTCTATTTTCTCTATTCTAAAAAATAAAAAATATGAAAATAATAGTTCCCATGGCGGGTCGTGGATCACGATTACGTCCGCATAGTTTAACCGTACCAAAACCTTTAATTCCAGTAGCGGGTCAACCTATTGTGCACCGTCTGGTAAAGGATATAGCCAAAGTTTTAAAACAACCTGTAGAGGAAATTGCCTTTGTTCTTGGTGATCCGGCATGGTTTGGCGACGAGGTCGTGACCAGTCTTGAAGCCTTGGCAAAAAGTCTGGGAGCTAAGGCTAGTATTTATCGACAGGACCAGCCTTTGGGTACGGGTCATGCCATTATGTGTGCTAAACCATCGCTGTCAGGGCCAGCTGTTATTGCCTATGCCGACACGTTAATTCGTGCGGATTTCGATCTGGATGCTGAAGCTGATAGCGTGATCTGGACCAAAAAAGTAGCCAATCCCGAAGCCTATGGGGTGGTCAAATTAAATGCGAAAGAGGAGATCGTAGAATTGGTTGAAAAACCAAAACAATTTGTGAGCGATCAGGCCGTTATAGGCATTTACTATTTTAAGGACGTGGCCGTTTTAAAAGATAAATTACAGGAGATCCTAGATGAAAATATTACCAATGGTGGGGAATATCAAATTAACGATGGTATCAAACGTATGATGGCCGAGGGTAAGGTATTTAAAACCGGAACGGTTGATGAATGGATGGATTGTGGAAATAAGGCGATCACTATTGAAACGAATAAACGCATGCTGGGATTTTTAGAATCAGATGGTGAAGAACAACTTGTAGCATCCTCCGTGACACTTGAAAACGCCACTATTATAGAACCCTGTTTTATTGGGGAACATGTTGTTTTAAAAAATAGTACGATTGGACCTTTTGTATCGGTTGGTGAATCCACCGTTATTGAAAATTCCAGTATTGCTAACAGCTTAATTCAAAACGAAACGCATATTAAGAATGCCCATTTAGAAGAAGCCATGATTGGGAATCACGTCATTTACAACGGTAAATTCACAAAGGTAAGTTTAGGCGATTATTCCGTTTTGGAATAGAATTTGAACGGCATTTTGCGGATTAGGATTTAACAATTCATGAAAAAAAGGAACGTCATATTAATTTTTGTTCTCAGCCTTAGTGTTGGGTTTCAGATGGCCTTTGCTCAGGTGGATTTTAACAAAAAGCCCACAGATGATCTAGGTAATGTTGAGGATGCTTTTCAGGAATCATTTTTTGAGGCCTTAAAACAACGTGCTATTGAAAATTACGATCGTGCCGTAGAAGCTCTTTTGAAATGTGAAGAAATCGATAGGCGCTCTGCCGTGGTTTATTATGAACTCGGCCTGAATTATAGTCAGCTTCAAAATTTCGGCGAAGCCGAAGATGCCTTTAAAAAAGCGGTGCGTTTGGAGCCAGAAAATGAATGGTATAACGATGCCCTGTATGGGTATTATCTGGATCAAAAGGATTATGATAAGGCCATAAAAACCCTAAAGGACCTTGTTGAATATCATCCGGATTATAAAGAAGATCTGGCTGGTTTGTATATGAAGATTGAGAAGTTTGATAAAGCTTTAGAAATTCTGGATGAATTGGATGCTAAATACGGCATTACCGAAAGTAGAGATTACATGCGTAATGCTATTTACAAGGCTACCGGCCGAAAAGATGAGCAAATAGAGAATTTGGAAGAACGTGTTGAGAATGATCCTGATAAAGAAGCGAATTACCTAAAACTGATCTACCGGTACAGCGCCAATAATCAAGAGGACAAAGCCTTTGAAACGGCTAAGGAACTCTTAAGAGTAAATCCGAAGTCGCAATTGGTTCACCTGGCATTGTATAAATTTTATTTGAAGGCCAATGAGCCTGAAAAGGCCATAGAATCTATGAAAATTGTGGTTAAGAGTTCGCAGATTGAACCGGATGCCAAATTGAAAGTACTAACAGATTTTGTGAATTTTGTTAAAGCCTTTCCGGAGTATGAACCTGATCTGGTAGAAGCTACCGTGGCTGTTGGAAGTACAAATAATGTGAACACCTTGTTAGAGTTGGGTCAGTATTATTTAAAAGAAAATGACAAGGTGAATGCCATGAAAAATTTTGAAGCAGCTTTGGCTTTGGCTCCGGATAATTTAAGGGTGTTGAAAAACACACTTTTATTGTATTTGGATTTTAAAAAGTTTGAAAGTGCTAAGGAAAAGAGTCAAATGGCTATGGAGAAATACCCGGCGCAACCGCTCTTTTATTTAATAAACGGTGTGTCTTCAAACGCTTTAAATAAACCTAAAGAGGCTTTGGAAGCCTTGGATATGGGTGTTGATTTTGTGGTTGATAATCCGAAAATGACCCGTGATTTCTATTCAGAGATGAGCAAATCCTATACCTTGTTGAATAATATGGCTAAAGCAAAAACGTTTAGTGATAAAGCCAAACAAATACCCGAATCGAATTAATGAGTAAATATACAGCCCTTATCGCAGTCTTGTTTATGAGTACGTTGTTTAGTTGCCGGTCAACAAAAACACTTACCTCAGCGGAAGCTAATTATAACCTTTCAACCAAACAGGTCATCAGAGAGAATAGTAGGCAAGCAGCTAAATTCCGAACTTTGGATTCGAAAGTGAAGTTGAGTTATGATGCCGACGGCCGTTCACAATCTTACAGCATTAGTTTACGCATTGAAAAAGATCAAAAGATCTGGATGAGTTCGGCGTTTTCGGTAGTTAAAGCTATGATAACTCCCGACGGTGTAAGCTATTATAACAAATTGGATAAAACCTATTTTGAAGGGGATTTTAGCTATTTAAGCGAACTGTTGGGCATACCATTGGATTTTACCAAAGCGCAAAACCTTATATTAGGAGAATTGTTATACCCTGTGAAAACTCAGGGGTTCACTTCAGAAGTGTTGGATAATAATTATGTGGTTCAGCCTAAAAACCAGAACGAATTGTTTGAATTATTTTTCCTGATCGACCCTGCCATGTTCAAGGTAAATTCACAGCAAATGGCCCAGGCGTCTTTGCGTCGGCTGTTGCAAATAGATTACCAAAAATATCAGGAGGTACAAAAACAGATTATTCCGGAAACGATTCGGATTTTAGCAGTTGAAGGCAACCAGGAAGCGATTATTGAGTTGGATTTTAAGAACACTTCCCTCAATGAAAGTTTACGTTTTCCGTTTAAAATTCCATCGGGATACCAAAAAATCGAACTGTAGCGATGCATATAAAACGAGCACATAAACGAATTTTATTTATTGGCCTGTTGTTGTGTTGTTTTTTGGGTTTTTCGCAAAATAATAAACAACAAGCACTGGAGAATCGGCGTTTGGAGTTACGTCGAGAGATTGAAAAGATCAATGCCCTACAGTTAGAGAACCGCTCGAAAAAGCAGTCGGAATTATCGAAGATCGAGGATTTTAATTATAAGATCAATGTGCTGAATAATTTGATCAAGGTTACCAATCAGCAAGCGAATTATCTTACTCGAGAGATCAACAACAATCAGAAAAAAGTAACGGACCTAAGAGCTGAATTGAAACAGCTTAAAGCGGATTATGCGGCCATGATCGTGAAGTCTTATAAAAGTAAAAATCAGCAAAGCCGTTTGATGTTTTTGTTGTCATCGGATAATTTTAAACAGGCTTATAAACGCTTGCAATACATTAAACAATATGCTGCGCATCAAAAAAAGCAGGGTGAGATCATCAAGTTAAAAACCCAGGAATTACAGGATATTAATAAGGATTTGCTGAAGCAAAAAGAGGCTAAGAATGCCTTGATCGAAGAAAACAGAAAAAGCCAAAAAGACCTGGAAGCCCAACGGGCTCAGCACCAAAGTTTAATGGCAGCCATTAATAAGAATTTAAGCAGGTATACAGCACAAATTCGGGAAAAGCAACGCGAGGCCGATCGGATAGAAAAGCAGATCAATGCGATTATTCGTGCCGAGATAGCCAAATCGAATGCCAAAGCCGGAAAATCGACCTCAAGCACAAGTTTTGCTTTAACCCCTGAAGAAAAGGTATTGGCCTCGAACTTTGAAGCCAACAAAGGAAAACTACCCTGGCCTGTTGAAAAGGGTTTTGTGCGTTTGGGTTATGGTCGGCAGCCTTCGTTAATTAATAAATCGCTTATAGTGAAACGTAACGGGGTATTGATTGCCACAGAAAAAGGAGCTGAGGTTCGTACGGTATTTGATGGTGTTGTGAGTAAGATCATCATGATCAAGAATGCTTATCCTGTGATCGTTATTCGGCATGGTAATTACATGACAGCCTACAGGAATGTGATCAATATACGGGTAAAAGAGGGTGATCGTGTTGGTACAAAAGAGGTGCTTGGCGATGTGGCTACAAACCCGGCTACGGGTGAAACATTATTAAGTTTTATTGTGTATAAGGATTCCAATACTCAGGATCCGGCGAGTTGGGTCAATCAAATGTAATACATTGTGTTAAATCATTGCTGCAGCCCGCAATAGGGATTGCAGCGGTTATCCTTTTTGCGCGTTGAGCGGAAAAAGATAGTAGCGGAAAGCCCGACTCCTGCCTAAAGCAGGAGGATTGTCCAAAATATTTTTTTAATTAAAGAAAAGCGCTTTGAGTTCGGTAGCCTCTTGGGGTTTTAACTTTCCGGCCAGAACCAGACTGAGTTGTTTGCGACGTAGAGCAGCGGCGTGGCGCTCTTTTTCGATATCGGTTTGGGGAATAACTTCCGGCACTTTTACGGGTAGTCCTGTTTCATCAACGGCTACAAAGGTGTAAATGGCCTCGTTAGCCTTGGTGCGGGCACCGGATTCACGATCCTCGATCCAGACATCGATAAAAATTTCCATAGACGTTTTGAAAGCTCGCGACACCTTGGCCTCCACGGTTACCACACTTCCCAGGGGCACGGCACGGTTGAAAGCCACATGATTCACAGAGGCCGTTACCACAATGCGGCGCGAATGACGACGGGCGGCAATACTGGCAGCGCGATCCATACGGGCAAGGAGCTCGCCTCCAAAAAGATTGTTTAAGGGATTGGTCTCACTGGGCAGGACCATATCGGTCATTATGGTTCTAGATTCTTCAGGTGTTTTTGCTTTCATAGCCTTGTAATTAGGCTGCAAAGGTACGGGATTTTGGGGGATTTGAAGGTTTGTTGCCCAAACAAAACCAAAGGCTTGATATACCGTTTATCGATGGTTATTTTATTTTTTTGTAAGAAATAGCAAAAAAGTATATTGTTTTTTCTGATAATTGAGATTTAATATTCACCTTTAAGTATTCAAAGTAGTACAACCACCTTTTTATTTTATTGTTTAACTCATGTGCAGACCGCGATCTTTTCATATTTCGATCGGATTGTATCGGTACGTTAAAAAAACTAACAATTAATGGAATGAAAAAGCATTAATCAAAATGGAATCATAGCAACGCTTGATTTTGAAAACACAAAGATTGAATTATGATTTGGACGATCCTTCTTTAATTTCTATTGAGAATAGTGATTTACGTGCTATTTCTATCCCTGAAATTAATAATTCAAACCCTAATTTGAAGAGGGAGAAGAGTTTTATTATTGATAAGAATGGAGAAATAGCAAAATTTATAATAACTGAAATAAATTTTATTAGTGAGACAGAAATAGAAGTAAAGTATTTGAATGAAAATGGAGAACTAGTTAATTACTATTCAATTGATGCAAAAAACAATAACATTGAGTTTCTATTTTTAGAACCTAACGATAGATCAAAGAAAATATTATTACAAAAAGGATGTGGTCAAGCAATTGTTGATTGTATGAGTGATAAATATACCAAAAATGGGTGGGATTCTGTATTCTTGTCGATTGGAACGGCCTTTTTCCCAGAGGTTGCGGTAGGTGTAGCCGTGATATGTGCTTATGAGAGTGATGAATGTTCTTAATATACTAGCTATGAAAATTTTAAAAAACATTTGGATATATTATTTATTAATTCTTTTACCATTGATAATTTTAATTCTTTCTTTTAAATATTATCAATTCGAAAGTGTTTGGTTTGTTTTAGGTATTCTATTTTATTCTACAATTTATAGAACATTCATTGATGGTTATAGATTATACTACAAAAACATAATAGATAAAAAAGATATTTGGAAAAGATTAATTCCCTTATGGTATTCTATAAATTATTTCAAACAGCTTTATCTAAAATAGCAACGAGGCATATCACGGTCAATAATAAATAGGAGTTGAGGACTGGACTGCACTTAAAGTTTAGTCCTTCTCTGCTATTTTTTTTCTAATCTGAAAACAGTTGATATTAACCTTTAGCCATATTTTAGGACAAGACAGTAATTCGCTTTTTGCACTTTTAATATTATTTCCTAAATAAGCCCCGATGAGTCTTTCGTTTGTCGATGATTTTAAATTGTGTTTTATAAAAATCACGAAAAGTCGTAAAAATTACTAAGATATTACCTACAAAATATCCACCTTTATATTTTCAAAGTAATAAAAAAAACCACCTTTTATTTTATTGAGTAAATATGGCCTGATTACAATCTCTACAGATTTTGATAGGATTTTATTTACCTATTTAAAAATTAAATATTAATTGAATGAAAAAGCATGTTATTAATTTTATTTGGGTGGCTGTTGGTGTTATGATTTATAATATAATAGACTACCTCATAGGAATGTATTTTTTTTCACGGGAAGATGATTACTTGAGGCATCACGGCATTCTAGGGTTTTTAATTGAAATTGTGGTGGTATATTTTATAATTTTAATTATGCGGGTACTTTGGAAGGAATTTAGGAAGTAAAAGAATTAATTAGTTGATATATTATTCTCCTAATGAAGAATACTTTCATTTGCCCGGTTTGTAAAAAGAAACAACCCTTCAAAAAGATTTTTTTGATGTCGAATTTGTCAAAGTGGACATGCCCGCATTGTAACACTTTAATAAAACCAAAAGACCTATCATCCAAGGCCTGGTTGGTAGGTTTCTTATCTGTAATATTACCTGGTAATTATGTTATTTTTGTTTTAAAAAGGGGACTATTATCGGCCTTAGGTATTGGGTTTTCTATTGGAGTTTTATCATATCTTATCGGCGTGATATATTTCTATAAAACGACCACGTTTGAGGAGGTTTAACTCAATCCTAAAATGTTATAATAGTTAATTGAATAAGAGAACCTAATCCAATTCTTGCACTTTCAACCAGGCGGCAGCGTTGTCTTCACGTTTGATGCTTCGCAAAGCTTCCAAGGCTTCTAAACGATTTTCGTAACTGGCATAAACCACTTCGTGTAAACCATACTTATTAACGCCTATTTTGTAGGCACTATAGCCTTTGGACTTAAGTTGTTTTACTTTTTTATCGCTATTGGCTTCAATGCGGAATGCTCCGGCAACAATATGGTATTTTCCCGATTGTTTGGTTACATTCAGAGTAATAGAAGGCAGCGTATTGAGATCGAAAGTGGCTTGCTGGATCTGGGATTCCAATTGTTGATCGGCTTCTTGCTGAGCGATCTGGTTATGGGTCTCAATTTGATTGATGTAGTAGCGAGAACCTCCAATACCACCTAAAGTAAGCGCGATCACGGCGATAGCTGCATATTTTAAAAATGGTGTAGCCTCGCGTTTTTTAGTTGAAATAGTGATCGGTGTGGTTTCCTCAATAGATTGAACCGTTTCGGCATAGCTTTCACGTTGAATCTCCGGAGAAACAAATTCAGATAATCCGAAAGCATCTGTTAAATAATTCAATTGATAAGTTGGTTCAAACTGAATTTTTCCGGCGTTGTTCAAGGTCATCTCTCCAATATTCTTGAAGGTGAGTATTTCTCCCTGTGTGAGATAACTTTTTAAGATCTTAACGCGTTTCGCTACTTTGTTGCGCGCTACTTCAAATGGAATTTTTTCTACATCAGCGATATAATGCGCCAGTAAACCATCGTTATTTTGTAATTGTTCGTTAAACGACAAAACTTTTTTTGGTGGATAAAAGGCTTGTGTTTCTTCAGAAATCGT
Organism: Gaetbulibacter sp. M240; assembly: GCF_043876815.1. Classification (NCBI taxonomy): domain Bacteria; kingdom Pseudomonadati; phylum Bacteroidota; class Flavobacteriia; order Flavobacteriales; family Flavobacteriaceae; genus Gaetbulibacter; species Gaetbulibacter sp. M240. The sequence continues at coordinate 64,626 of NZ_JBAWKA010000005.1, read as the reverse complement.
AGCCGATACAGGTTGTGTTATAAAAGCCCCGAATTCAGGAATAGTAACACATTCGTAACGGTACAGTAGATCGCTTATGTAGGTTTCCAGTTGCATGAAAACAAATTTAGAAAAATTTGCTATCTAATAAAATTTACAGGGAACTATTTATTAACACAGCAAAATTCCGTTACTTGTAAACATTAATCCATGTCCCAAACATGACGAGAACAGACCTACTTTACACGCTGGCCCTCCAGCACATACCTAACATTGGCGATATTACGGCCAAAAGACTCATAAATCATTGCGGATCAGCTGAAGCTGTTTTAAAAGAATCATCCCATAAGCTCCAAAAAATAAATGGGATTGGCTCGGTGATTGTTCAGGCGATATCCAAAAAAAACTATTTGAAGGAAGCTGAGGCGGAAATGAATTTCATAGAAAAAGAAGGATTACAGGTTTTTTATTTCGAAGATGACGACTATCCTGAAAAACTAAAGCATTGTATTGACGGCCCTATTCTATTATTCCAGTCAGGTAAAATCGATCTAAAGCAAAGGCATATTATCAGTATCGTAGGTACGCGTAAAATTACCAATAGCGGTGTAGCTTTTTGTGAAAATCTTATTGAAACTTTAGCGGTTTATAATCCCCTAATCGTTTCCGGTTTTGCTTATGGTACCGATATTACGGCACACAAAGCGGCTTTGCAACATAAGCTGCAAACGATTGGTTGTCTGGCACACGGCTTTCATACGATTTATCCGAAAGTACATAAAAAGTATATGGCCCAAATGGAAGCACACGGCGGTTTTTTATCTGAGTTTTCTAGCACGGATTCTTTTGATAAAAAGAATTTTTTAAAACGGAACCGGGTGATCGCTGGGATAAGCCAAGCGACTATTGTTATTGAATCGGCCAGGAGAGGAGGTAGTTTAGTAACCGCCGATATTGCAAATTCATACAATCGGGAGGTATTTGCTGTGCCGGGAAGAACTACGGATAGCTTGAGCGAGGGTTGTAATAATTTAATTAAGCACCAACGTGCACATATGCTCACCACGCCTTTGGATGTGCCTTATATTTTAGGTTGGGAATTAGAAAATAAACAAAAACCGGCCATTCAAAAGCAGTTGTTTGTGGAACTTGATCCTGAAGAAAAAATAATTTATAATTATTTGAAAGACCACGATAAACAGCAGTTAGATACCATTGCCATTCATTGTGAGATGCCAATTTACAAGGTCGCCAGTATCCTTTTGAATATGGAACTGAAAGGACTTATTCGTCCATTACCGGGAAAATTATTTGAAATTATTTAAGGGAATTAACCGGTCTCAATAACCAACTTTTTTGCGCACCCGATTTAAAACAGCGTCGGCAACGACTTTGGCCTTTTCTGCACCATGCGCCAAAACCTTATCGATCTCCTCAAGGTTCTCCATGTAATAATTATAACGCTCGCGTTCCTGTGCAAACTTAGTAATGATTAATTCGAATAATGCTTGTTTGGCATGCCCGTAACCATAACCACCGGCCTCATAATTTTGTTTCATTTCGGTAATTTGATCCTCTGAAGCCAGAAGATTATATAAGGCAAAACAATTACATGTTTTCCAATCTTTGGGTTCTTCAAGAGGGGTACTGTCCGTTTGGATACCCATGATCTGCTTGCGAAGTTTTTTGTCGGGAAGAAAGATGTTGATGGTATTATCACGACTTTTACTCATTTTTTCACCATCGGTACCGGGAATCAGCATGGTGTTTTCCTGAATTTTACCTTCGGGCATCACAAAGGTTTCACCCATTTTTGCATGAAAACGTGTAGCCACGTCACGGGTCATTTCAATGTGTTGTAACTGGTCTTTTCCTACCGGAATAATATTGGCATCGTACAATAAAATATCGGCAGCCATCAACATAGGGTAGGTGAATAAGCCTGAATTCACATCTTCTAATCGGTCGGCTTTGTCTTTAAAACTGTGTGCCAGTGTTAGGCGCTGGTATGGAAAGAAACAGCTAAGGTACCAGGTAAGTTCGGTAACCTGAGGCACATCACTTTGGCGGTAAAATACCGTTTTGGCGGTGTTCAGACCAAAGGCGAGCCAGGTAGCTGCTGTTGAATAGGTGTTGGTTCTTAGGAGTTCGGCGTCCTTTATTTGCGTAAGGGTATGTAAGTTCGCAATAAACAGATAAGAATCATTCTTAGGATCATTAGCCATATCGATGGCCGGCATAATAGCACCTAAAATATTACCTAAATGCGGTGTTCCTGTACTTTGAATGCCTGTAAGTATTCTTGCCATGTCTGAGTTTAAAGCGCAAATTTAAAGATAAGTTAGCCAATAAAAAAAGTGGCCTGAGCCACTTTTCAAAAAAAATGGACTGGAAGCTATTTTTTAAACAGTCCTGCAATAAATAAAATAACACAAGCACCAATGGCACCGGTTATAATATCACTGATTAAACCAGTTCCAATAGCTACGCCTAGTTTGCCAAAGATCCAGTTTCCTACAAGGCCACCAATAATACCAATAATGATATTTGCTAGGAGGCCAAAACCACCACCTTTCATTAATTTTCCTGCCAGCCATCCGGCTATGGCTCCAATAAGTAGGGCATAAAGTAAACTCATAATTATAAAATTTTATAGTTTGTGTATCTAAAGATAGTCAATTTATAATATTACTTTTGATACTCATGGGTATCATTAAATACATCTTTTGGATATTATATCGGATTTGGTTTTACATTCTGGTAGGGCTACCCATTGTTTTATTATTTCCTATATTACTGATTTCCATTTCAAAAGAGTCTTGGTACCCTTTCTTTTTTAAACTGGCACGTTTTTGGGCTCGATTCATACTGGTAGGGATGGGCTTTCGCTGTATATTCATAAAAGAACAAGTGCCGGAAAAGAACAAAAGCTATATGTTCATTGCAAATCACACCTCCATGATCGATATCATGCTAATGCTGGTATTAATTAAAAATCCTTTTGTATTTGTGGGAAAAAAGGAGTTAGCCAAATTACCTTTATTCGGATTTTTTTATAAACGGACTTGTATTCTGGTGGATAGGAGTTCGCCAAAAAGCAGGCAAGCCGTTTTTTTGCGAGCTCAAAAACGCCTGCGATCAGGCTTGAGTATTTGTATTTTTCCTGAAGGTGGTGTGCCTGATGAAAGGATTATTTTGGATACTTTTAAAGATGGGGCTTTCCGACTTGCGATAAATCATCAAATACCGATAGTGCCAATTACTTTCTTTGATAATAAAAAGCGATTTTCCTATACGTTTTTCAGTGGTGGCCCAGGTGCATTAAGAGCTAAGATCCACAAATTTATTCAAACGGAGGGATTAACTGTTAATGATACCAAAACGCTGAGTGCACAAGCACATGGAATTATCATGGAGAGCTTACTTCAGGATGAAACATAAAAAAACTGCTCTCAAGGAGAGCAGTTTCCCGGACTTGATCTTGGAAGGATCAAAAAAACCAAAGTCCGCATCTAACCAAGCGTTTAAAATTTTATCGACAAGCCGGTGTACACACCTATAAAAAAGGGTTGAAAATCACCAGCTGTTCTGTTAAAAGAATTGAATTGATATTTTAATAATGGTTCAATATTTAGATCCAGTTTTTTAGTGACACCATAACTCAAGCCCAAACCAAAATTACCTGAGTAACTTGTACCATTCATATTGTTGGCTTCTCCTAAATAGGTCCTGCCAGATTCTGATTCGGTATACACCGCATTGTTACTTAAAAACAAGGTGCTAAAACCTCCAATAACCCGAAATCCAATACGCTTGTTGATCAGGGCATATTCAAGCTCTACAGGAATTTCTATATAGCCGAACGTTTGATCGATCGCAGCGTTGGAGACTACCGATTCCGGTTTTGCAGAATTTATGGATGAAGCACTGGTAAGCGTGGTATTATCGTTGGCTCCCAATCCAAGTAAATTAACATCTCCGGGTTTAGAGATAAAATCTAAGGTACCAGAGGTGTAATTTTGGCTCAGTGATTGAAACACCAAAACATCATTTGTTCTGTAGCCTAAGGCTACTTTATTGATTCCGGATCGAATCCGAAGTTTTTTATTCAAGGCGTAACGGGCCGAAATCCCATAACTCATATTTACTTCTCCTGTTTTGGAATTTCCGTTGAATTGCGGGTCAATTGCAGAGCCTTGCCCTAAGGAATTGAAATAAACAGGTGCAGCATTAGCAGCAACACTCCACCTGCTTAAATCGTCGTCGTCTTCCTTTTCAAGGATCTTATTATCGTTAAGCACCTCTTCAATGCTTTGTTTGCTCTTAGTTGTGTTTTGGGCTAGTCCCGAAAGTGAATCCTGGTTCGTTATATTATTTTTTCGAGGTTTATTTTCGGCTAAAGCCGAAGTCGGATCATTTCGTTGTTTCGAATTTACATCGGATGAATTTTCAGCTATGGCTGAAGGGTTATTTGAAGGATTGTTGTTTGTAACAGCGTTTGAGTCTTTACTTAAATTGAGATTCTTAACCCTATCATCTGAACTATCAGATGGATATGTTGCACTTTCATTTCCGGCTACCGCCGAAGGATTATTAGGAGTTGTTTTAGTATTAGAGCCTTGTGTAATGGATTTATTTGCATTCGATTTTTGAACCTCGGAGATCAAAGCATTTTTACTTTCAGAAGTTTTTTCTGAAGCTAATTGTTGCTCGTTGGAGAAGGTGTTTTCAGGAAGCAGGTTGTTTGTAGGGTCAGGAACTAATGTTTTATTCTGATCTTGTTCTTCAAGTATTTCATGTGGAGAAGTATTTGGGTTCTCATTAACAATGCGGTTGCGTTCCGGAACAACTTCTGCATCATTAAAATATGAGTAGCCCAAACCTAATAGCAATGCTAAAAGCGCAGCTACACCTGCATATGGCCACCAAAAAGGAATAGCGCGTCGTTTTTTCTTTTTCCCCAGTTTGGCTTCAATATGTTTCCAAACGGCATCATTGGGCTGGACTTCAAAATCTTTAAAGCCTTCCTGAAATAACCGGTCTATATTCTTTTTATCACTCATTACAATGAATTAATTCTTACCGAATTCGTATAATTTTCAATTTCTTTTTTCAATATCTGTCGCGCTCGCGACAGGTTTGATTTTGAGGTACCTTCACTAATTTCCAGCATGTCGGCGATGTCTTTATGAGAATAGCCATCTAAAACATACAGGTTGAAAACCAGTCTGTAGCGGTCTGGTAATTTTTGAATACTTCGGAGCAAATATTCCAAAGATACCGGTGTATCTTCTACCTCCTGTTCTTCTGCCTCAACAGTATTTTCATTAATAATATCAAAGACCTTTTCTTTGCGGTAACGTTGCAACACCGTATTGATAACAATTCGTTTTAACCAGCCCTCAAATGATCCCTTGTTTTTATATTGATGGATCTTGTTGAAGATGGTTATAAAGGCATCCTGCAAATTATCTTCTGCTTCAGTGTAATTCCTGGAATACTTCAAACAAACCGAAAATAGTTTGGCAGAGAAAATCGTATATAACTCTCCCTGTGCTTTAGTATCTTCCGATTTACACTTTTCTATGAGTTGTTTTAAACTCAAATTAGCCTTGTATTTGTTACAATTAAATTATTCTACTACCGGCACTTCAATAGTTAAATAAATATCATCACCATTGCTGTCTTCACCTTGCCAGAATTTAAAAACATACGATCCATTGCTAGTAACCAAAAAGTTAAAAGAATCTTCTGTTAATACATTATCTAATGGTTCACAGTTTTCATTTCCAACAACATTGATCGGGGCAACGACACGGATGTTATTGTCTTTGCGGTAATAGAATGTCTCGAACCAATAACAGGTTGTAGGTCTGTAATAGCGCACGGTAATAGGATATATTTCACCCATGATAAATTCCTCCGGGATGTCAACGCTTTCTACCGGCATGAATTCTCTGTAATAATAGGGTTGATCATCCGTGCTACATGAAGCAAAAAACAGGATAAGAACAGAAAATAAAATAAACCTTTTCATAACAAATTAATAATTTCGACTTTCATCGATTAGATGCTAAAAAGATAAAAAGGTTGCGTGAGTTATAAAAAAAAGCCCGTTATCGGGCTTTTAAATTTTATGTAGTTGCTTCCTTCATGACCTCTCGAACCTTTTGTTCCAGTTCATCCATCAATTCGGGATTATCTTTTATCAGATCTTTTACAGCATCACGACCCTGACCAAGTTTGGTGTCACCATAACTAAACCAAGAACCGCTTTTCTTCACAATATCATTTTCAACAGCAATATCCAGAATTTCACCTTCCTTGCTTACACCTGTGCCGTACATAATATCGAATTCAGCCAGTCTGAAAGGTGGTGCTACCTTGTTTTTAACAACTTTTACACGCGTTTTATTACCTAAAACATTACCGTTGCTATCTTTTATTTGCGTAGAACGACGAATATCTAAACGTACTGAAGCATAGAATTTCAAAGCGTTACCACCGGTAGTAGTTTCCGGATTCCCAAACATCACTCCAATTTTTTCACGTAACTGGTTAATGAAAATTACCGTGCAGTTGGTTTTACTTATAGACGCGGTTAATTTTCTTAGAGCTTGCGACATCAAACGGGCATGTAATCCCATTTTTGAATCACCCATTTCACCTTCAATCTCACTTTTAGGTGTTAAAGCAGCTACAGAATCGACAACCACAATATCAATAGCTCCCGAACGGATGAGGTTATCTGCAATTTCCAGAGCCTGCTCACCGTTGTCAGGTTGTGAGATAATTAAATTATCAATATCTAAACCTAGTTTTTTAGCATAAAACCGATCGAAGGCATGTTCAGCATCTATAAAAGCGGCAATACCACCTGCTTTTTGGGCTTCTGCAATAGCATGTAAGGTTAAGGTTGTTTTACCCGAAGATTCCGGACCATAAATTTCTATCACACGTCCGCGCGGATAACCACCAACACCAAGAGCTATATCTAATCCGAGGGAACCGGATGGAATAGCATCAACATCCACCACCGCGGAATCACTCATTCTCATTACAGTTCCCTTTCCGTAAGCCTTATCTAATTTATCTAAAGTAAGTTTTAACGCTTTTAATTTTGCTTCTTTTTCACTGCTCATTATTCTAATAATTTTCTAAGATTTGTTCAGCTAAAATACTACAACTTTTTGCAGCACACAACTCTACAACGCAACCTTTATAAACAATTTGCATCTTGTTAATAATGGGAAGAAAATAGTTATGAAAACCCGTATTTTTTCTGTGGTTCAGTGCTTTTTATTTAGTCGTCAATTCATTTACCTTGCCACAGACTACCAAAGCACTTAAATTTTTAAGTACTTTTTTGCTTATTAATCGTATTTTTGCCTCTCAAAATAATAGCTTTAACCTTAAAATTAGTATAGCATGCAACTGTACAACACCTTAAGCGCTAAAGAAAGAGCAGCATTAATTGAAGAAGCCGGTAAGGACCGATTAACGCTGTCTTTCTACAAATACGCGAAAATTCAAAATCCTCGTGAATTTAGAGACCAGATTTTCATTGTTTGGGACCAACTTGAGGTCCTAGGTCGTATCTATGTGGCTTATGAAGGAATCAATGCCCAATTATCACTACCAGCTGATAATTTCGAAGCGTTTAAAGAACATCTGGATTCAATCGATTTTCTAAACGGTGTGCGTTTGAACATCGCCATCGAACAGGATAACATGTCGTTCTTGAAATTGAAAATAAAAGTGCGCCCGAAAATTGTTGCTGATGGTTTAAATGATGATACTTTCGATGTGACTAACAAAGGGGTTCATGTAGACGCCCAAAAATTTAACGAGCTTATCGATGATGAAAACACCGTTTTGGTGGATATGCGCAACCATTATGAAAGTGAGATCGGTCATTTTAAAAATGCAGTCACTCCCGATGTGGATACGTTTAGAGAATCGTTGGACATCATTGAGGAAGATCTTAAAGAGCACAAGGAAGATAAAAACCTGGTAATGTATTGCACCGGCGGAATTCGCTGCGAAAAGGCCAGTGCTTATTTTAAACATAAAGGCTTTAAAAGGGTATATCAGTTGGAAGGTGGTATTATTGAATACGCCCGACAAGTGAGTGCACAGGGTCTGGAAAATAAATATATCGGGAAAAATTTTGTGTTTGATGAACGCCGGTCTGAAAAAATAAGTGATGATATTATTGCGCATTGTCATCAATGCGGTGCGCCCTGCGATATCCATACCAATTGTGCTAACGATGCCTGTCATTTATTGTTCATCCAATGCGATGCCTGTAAAGAGGCTATGGATAACTGCTGCTCCGAAACCTGTAAAGAGATCCATGCCTTACCATACGAGGAACAAAAAGCATTACGCAAAGGTCAGGGGAATAGCAATGATATTTTCAAAAAAGGCCGTGCCGATCATCTTCCTTACAAAAAGGATTTACGGAATATTTTTGAGGTCTTAAAAAACAAGTCGCAAGCCTAGAATCATGGCGCCCTAAAAAACTTAGATTTTAGGGCGCTTTAGTAATCTTATCTTTTTATCTTTACTTCATTAATTTAATTTTCATTCGTGATAAGTAATTATTAACGAATTCAATATAAATCACTTTATGGCTTGTAACAGTTGTTCAACTGGAAAAAATGGCCAACCAAAAGGCTGCAAGAACAATGGCACTTGCGGAACAGATAGTTGTAATAAACTAACGGTGTTTGACTGGCTGGCGAATATGTCGCTGCCAAATGGAGAACAGCCTTTTGATTGGGTAGAAGTACGGTATAAAAACGGAAGAAAACACTATTATAAAAATATCGAGAAGCTCACCTTATCCATAGGCGATGTTGTAGCAACTCAAGCCCCTGCCGGGCATGATATTGGTATGGTTACCCTTACGGGGGAATTGGTACGCGTTCAAATGAAGCGTAAAAATATTTCTTCCAAACCCGAAGACACCCTAAAAATATATCGAAAGGCCACCCAAAAGGATATTGATATTTGGACCCAAGCACGCGAACGCGAAGAACCGATGAAGGTGAAGGCACGACAGTTTGCTATTGACCTAAGACTGGAAATGAAAATTTCAGACATAGAATTTCAGGGTGATGCCAGTAAGGCGACTTTTTATTATACGGCTGAAGACCGTGTAGATTTTAGGGAACTTATTAAAGTTTTTGCACGCGAATTCAGAACCCGAATTGAAATGAAACAAGTAGGGTTTCGTCAGGAAGCCGCGCGACTTGGCGGTATCGGTTCTTGTGGGCGTGAGCTATGTTGTTCTACCTGGTTAACTGATTTTCGTTCGGTAAGTACGTCGGCAGCCCGCTACCAACAATTATCATTGAATCCTCAAAAATTGGCAGGTCAATGCGGTAAATTAAAATGCTGTCTGAATTATGAGTTAGACGCGTATCTGGATGCTTTAAAGGATTTTCCAAAAACCGATATCAAGCTGAAAACTGAAAAAGGCATCGCCGTGTGTCAGAAAACAGATATTTTTAGTGGTTTCATGTGGTATGCTTATGAGGGTGAATGGTCTAATTGGCACAAAATTACTGCTCATCAGGCCAATAAAATTATTGACGCCAACAAAAATAATAAACCCATTACGAGTTTAGAAGAATTTGCTTTAGACCTCGCTCAAAATACTAAAAGCGACTTTGAAAACGTTGTTGGACAAGACAGTTTAACACGTTTCGATAGTCCAAAGGGTCATAAAAAACGTAAAAAGAATAGAGGCAGAAACAAAACCAGAAATAAATCCAGTAATAGAAAACCTCAAAAGAGTAAAAATGCATCAAAATAGGATTTTGTTATGGCTATTAGCTTTTGGTTTGCTAATTGTTTCTTGTGATTCCAAACGGGTTTACGACGTTTATAAATCGGTTCCAAACGAATGGCATAAAGACTCCATTGTGAGTTTTAATATAACGCCCCCGGATTCTATAAATCCGTATAACCTGTTTATAAACCTTCGGAATACTCAAGATTACAAATACAGCAATTTGTATTTGATCGTGGAAATGGATTTTCCGCATGGAAAAATAATAAAAGACACCTTGGAATACCGGATGGCCGATCCTTCAGGGAAATTATTGGGCGAGGGTATGACGAGTGTTAAAGAAAATAAGTTATGGTATAAAGAAGGTGTTTTGTTCTCCGAATCCGGAGATTATACCGTTAAAATCCAACACGCCATGCGCGAGATTGGGATGGTCGAAGGTATTGAAACCCTTGAAGGTATTACTGATGTTGGATTCCGAATTGAAACCGCAAAGAAAGAATAAAAAGTAACCTGTTTAAATAGCAAGCTGCTCCAGATGTAAGCGACTTTAACAATGGCAAAAACAAAAAAAAGCAACAAAAAAACCGATGATTTCTCAATTTATGTGCGTTGGTTTTGGATCCTTTTCTCCGGAGGAATCCTATCAATTATACTCATTTTTTTATTAGCCTCCTGGGGGGGGTTTGGTGAATTGCCGGATTACACGGTATTGGAAAATCCAAAGACTAATTTAGCTACCGAAATTATTTCCTCTGATGGAAAAACCCTAGGGAAGTTTTATTTGAACGATAACCGAACACCGGTATCCTATAATGAATTACCACAGCATTTAGTAGACGCCTTAATTGCCACTGAAGATGCCCGCTATAGAAGTCATTCCGGGGTTGATGCACGAGGCACACTACGCGCTATTTTTAAATTGGGTAGCGGTGGCGGAGCCAGTACTATTTCGCAACAATTGGCTAAACAATTGTTCACGATCCAGGTATCAGATAGTAAATTACAACGAGCTTTCCAAAAAGTAAAGGAGTGGATCATCGCTGCTAAACTGGAACGGCAGTACACCAAAAATGAGATTATTTCGCAATATTTTAATATCTACGATTTTTTAAATAATGCCGATGGTATCCGAAGTGCAGCCAGTATTTATTTTGATAAAGAACCTATGGAATTGAACATCAAAGAGTCGGCGATGTTGGTGGGTATGTTCAAAAATTCTGCTTTATATAACCCAAGAAGGAATCCGGAAGGGGTAAAAAATCGTCGCAATGTCGTTTTAGGCCAGATGTACAAATATGGCTACCTCAGTGAAAAAGTTAAAGACTCGCTCCAAGCCACACCATTAGACTTAAAATATACGCCGCAATCACACCGTGATGGGATCGCAACCTATTTCAGAGCTTATCTGGACGGTTTTATGAAAGACTGGATCAAGAACAATCCAAAACCTGATGGTACGCGCTGGAGTTTGTATAACGATGGATTAAAAATCTACACCACCATCGATTCAAGGATGCAAAAATATGCGGAAGATGCTGTTCATAAGCACATGCCGCGTTTACAGAAAGAGTTCGATCATCAGAATACACCACAACGTAATCCCACAGCGCCATTTTCAGAATTGGATCAATCCGAAATTAAGGATCTTTTAAATCGCTCTATGCGCCAATCAGAACGCTGGCGAAAAATGAAATACGATCTTAAAAAGGAAAACAAAGAAATTGAAGAATCGTTTCACAAGCCAACTCAAATGGGCATATTCGCATGGAAGGATGGCGTTGCCACGGAGATCGATACGATCATGAAGCCTATCGACTCCATGCGTTACTATAAGTCTTTTTTACGAGCAGGAATGATGTCCATGGATCCACAAACGGGCCATGTCAAGGCTTGGGTTGGCGGTATCAATTATCGCCATTATCAATACGACATGGTAGAAAAAGGACGACGCCAGGTAGGTTCCACCTTTAAGCCCTTTGTGTATGCTACGGCCATAGACCAATTGCATTTATCACCTTGTGATCAATTCCCGGATACCCCATTCTGTATTGAGAAAAATAAATTTGGAAATCCGGAACAATGGTGCCCAAAGAACTCTGGTGGTGATGACGATTATGGCGGAAAACGTACTTTAAAAAATGCGTTAGCGAATTCAGTAAACACCATTACAGCCAGGTTGATCGATAAGGTAGGTCCGCAACCCGTGGTAGATCTGGCTCATAAAATGGGCGTGGAATCGGAAATTCCTCCGGTGCCGTCCATCGCTTTAGGTACAGCTGACCTGAGTGTTTATGAAATGGTTGGTGCGTATTCCACTTTTGCCAATAAAGGCGTGTATACCAAGCCGGTTATGGTTACCAGTATTGAAGATAAGAATGGTACTATTTTATACCAGTTCAAACCCGAAACCCGTGACGTCTTAGGTGCAGAAACGGCGTACGTTACGGTGAAACTTTTAGAAGGTGTAACGGAAGGCGGTTCAGGTACCCGATTGCGTCATTCAGGAGCAGCAGATCAGGCGGTGTACAAAGAAATTATTACCGGATATCCTTACAAATTTGAAAACCCTATTGCCGGTAAAACCGGAACCACTCAAAATCAAAGTGACGGTTGGTTTATGGGGATGGTACCTAATTTAGTAACCGGTGTATGGGTTGGTGGTGAAGACCGCTCGGTACATTTTCAAAGTATTACCTATGGTCAGGGAGCTTCCATGGCATTACCCATCTGGGCCTTGTATATGCAAAGTTGTTATGCCGACGAAGAATTAAATGTTTCTAAAGAAGAATTTGAAGCCCCGGAACAACTTTCTATTAATGTGGATTGCTCTATAGTTACGGAAGGTCCTACTGAAATAGAAGAGGCCTTACCCGACGATCTTGATTTTTAAATTCAGACACGAATAAAAACATTATTTTAAAATGATTTGAAAGCCATTCTTTTTTAGAATGGCTTTTTTGTTGAGTTTAAGTGATTTACCGTTCGTCGATTAACTTTTGTTTCAGACATAAATAAAACATCTTTTGTAAGAATTATTTGCTAAGTATTGTTTAAATTACAAATTGCAGAATCCCAAAAACTCATTTTGATGAAAAGTATTATTAATTTTTATTTATTCATGTTCATAGCAATTAGTTGCTGGTCCCAGAGGGAGATTCAAAATTTAGAAGTTACCTATGTTAAGGCATATAAAAATTATAAAGACTCCTCAGATACTGCTCCCATTCCAATGAAAAATTTAGAATATAAACTGATTTGTAATAGAAATGAATCCAGATTTGAACTTATTCCTTTTTTGGAATTAGATCATGATGGATCAGATAAACGCATTAATTCCAAGGGAGGGGGAAATGGTGTTTTTTATAAAAACATTAAAGAGGAATTAAAATTGCATCAGTTTGAAACCTTTGTTGATGGTAAACTATACCTTGTCAAGCCTTCTTTTAAAGAATACAATTGGGTTATCACCGAGGAGAGTAAAACAATTGGCGGATACCTTTGCTATAAAGCATATCATGAGGATTCGTATAAGGCACCTGACCAAACTGGAAAAATGAAAACGTACCAAATCAAGATTATTGTATGGTTTACACCTGAAATTAATTTTCCTTTTGGTCCTGCTGGTTTTGATGGGTTGCCTGGTCTGGTATTAGAAAAAAGTCTTGGCAGTTTTTACTTTATCGCTTCTAAAATTCAATTTAATCAAGAAGTCAATATCGTTCGACCAAAAGACGGTATTAAAAAATCAAAACAAGAATATCTCGAGATGCTGAGAGAGAATTATAAGAAACTAATTAATGAAGGTAAGTAAATACCTTTCTTTAAAAACAACAAAACGCCTTTAACAGTTTCTTGATAAGCGATAGCAAGACTTTCATTATGCCCCGAATCATCATGTTTAAATTATCGTATAAACTATAATTACAGTTACTTTTCGAGCAATTGAAAACTCTCTAATTATATTTTTATCTGAGATAAATAACACCGTTTATCGATAAAATTTTTAAGTGTTTTTTGCAAATCACATCTTTTTATTGGAAATACTTTTTATTTATTGTTTTAATTTCTACCCTTAAAGGTCAAATAACTGACTTTCATTTCAATCAATGTAAAAAGCGGTTTTTTGGCAAAATGTTACAACGAATCAGCACTTATAATTATTTGTCTCCACCAAAATTAAAAGCTTAGTTTCTTAAGCTATAGACTGAAATATATTTATTTCAATTAACGTAAAAAATATTTAATAAAATCAAGGAGGGTTTTTGAGAACACAAACCCTCCACTTTAAACAAATGAATTTCAAAAAGTACTTTTTAATAACTATTTATTCTATAATATTTATACCCATATATGGGTTATTAATGTTGGATAATTCTACAAAAAGTAATATTTCAATTTTCATTTGTTTAGTCTATACCTTTACCTCAGCCCATTTTGTTTTATATAAGTTCAAAAATTTAAGATTTACGAAATCCTTAATTGTCTTATTTCCCACTTTATATTTAATATTGGTAGCTTTTATAAAAGAGATTGATATTTACTTTCTTTTAAACCCAATCTTAATTGCGAATATTTTCTTATACAGTTCCATCTTTATTTTTAAAAAATTGAACTTAAAAGAAGTTTATTTTTTTTACATATTTTTTGCTTACATATATGCTTTTATTCTTTTCAAATATTGGGAGGATACAACATTAATCAGCGATACATTCCAAAGTAGTGTCGAAGAAAAATATATAAATGAGAACATAAATTTACAAGACTACAGATTTATAAATTATAAAAATGACACTCTTAAAATAAAAAGCCAAAAACTTGTTTTAATAGAAACCTGGAATGAAAACTGCCCTCCCTGTATAGAATCAATTAAGGATTTAAAGAGCACTTTTGATTCTTTAAAAAACAAGTTAGAACATTATTACTTATATGAGTCAATCCACTATCAGGAAAAGAACAATTTTAGAGAGGTTATTGATTTTAAACACATAAAGCAAAAAGATAAAATTATCATAGACTTTAATCAATCTTTTTTCAAATCGTCTAGAATGAATTCCTATCCCGTATTTTTATTATTCAATAAAGAAGGTAAATTGTTAGATTACTTTACTGGTTATAGCAGTGATGAAAAAGATTATTTTATAAACCGAATTAAAAATATGACAAAAACACATACCAAAATTTAAAGTAGACCCAACAATTTCTTCAAAACAACAAAACGCCTTCAATAGTTTCGTAATTAGCGACAGCAAGACTTTCATTAGGCTCCGAATCATCATGTTTAAATTATCCTATAAACTATAATTACAGTTACAACTCCTAGCATTAAAAATCTTCATTTTTTAATATTCAATTAATTCCACTTTTCTTTCAATTATTCGTAATTTTATAGTGAAAAATTGAATAATAATGATAAACAAAAAAGTAGCTTCTGTTGAAGAAGCCTTAAAAGGCGTCAAGGATAACATGACCTTTATGCTTGGTGGTTTTGGTCTCAGCGGTATTCCCGAAAATGCTATCGCCCACTTAGTGAAACTCGGCGTAAAAGGTCTAACCTGTATTTCAAATAATGCCGGAGTAGACGATTTTGGCTTGGGTTTGCTGCTTAAAAAGAAGCAGATCAACAAAATGGTGTCTTCATATGTGGGTGAAAACGATGAGTTTGAACGCCAAATGCTATCCGGCGAATTGGATGTTGAGCTCATTCCTCAAGGCACCTTGGCAGAACGCTGTCGGGCGGCACAGGCCGGTATACCTGCTTTTTACACCCCCGCAGGTTTTGGAACCGAAGTTGCCGAAGGGAAAGAAACCCGCGAGTTCAATGGCAAAATGCATGTTCTCGAACACGCCTTTAAAGCGGATTTTGCGTTCGTAAAAGCCTGGAAAGGAGATAAGGCCGGAAATTTAATTTTCAAAGGAACCGCCAGAAATTTCAACCCTAATATGTGTGGTGCCGCCACCATTACGGTCGCTGAGGTGGAGGAGTTGGTACCGCTCGGTACCTTAGACCCGAATCAAATTCACATTCCCGGCATTTTCGTACAGCGTATCTTTAAAGGAGAAACCTACGAAAAACGCATCGAACAACGCACAACCAGACCTAGAGAATAATCATTTTTTGAAGCTGTTTCCGGCTTTCGGCAGTCGCTCTCTGCGAGGAGCTCCAACAAAGCCTCAATCCGGGCTAGGGCAGCAGAAAAACTAATAAAATAAACAACATGTTAGATAAAAACGGAATAGCAAAACGTATTGCCCGTGAAGTACAAGATGGCTTTTACGTGAATTTAGGGATCGGCATTCCCACCTTAGTAGCCAATTATGTGCGCGACGATATTGAGGTGGAATTCCAAAGTGAAAATGGTGTATTAGGTATGGGACCTTTTCCTTTTGAAGGCGAGGAGGATGCCGATGTTATTAATGCTGGTAAACAAACTATTACCACCTTACCCGGCGCTAGCTTTTTTGATTCCGCCATGAGTTTTTCCATGATACGTGGGCAACATGTAGATCTTACGATTCTAGGAGCTATGGAAGTTGCCGAAAATGGAGATATCGCCAATTGGAAAATTCCCGGTAAAATGGTAAAAGGTATGGGTGGCGCCATGGACCTCGTAGCTAGTGCAGAAAATATTATCGTGGCCATGATGCATACCAATAAATATGGCGACTCTAAATTATTAAAATCGTGTACCCTTCCGTTAACCGGTGTGCACTGCGTTAAAAAGGTAGTGACTAACATGGCGGTTCTTGAAGTCACCGATAAGGGCTTTAAATTATTAGAACGTGCACCTGGTGTTTCGGTTGAAGCCATTGTAAAAGCTACCGAAGGAACCTTGATTGTGGAAGGCGACATTCCTGAAATGATCCTATAAACGGTATAGTTACATAGGGGTAAAATCGGTAAAATGTTAAAAAATAATGCATTTTATCGATTTTATTTGTTTTTTATCTGATATATTGAAAAAATGTTTGATATTAGCAGTGCCCAAATTAACCAAGTAATATATAGATTGTTTCAAATCTACCATAAATTTTGAACTTATGAATTTTGCCACAAATCTACCTGAACGACCTACTAAAGAAGAGAGTAAATTCAAAGAAACTGTAAATGAAAATATACAGTTTTTTAAAAGTTTAATTTATTTGACCAAGAAAATATTCATGCTATAGCCCTTTGGGTATAGCATGAATTAATTTTTTGGTATAGTCCTTTTTGGGTGCCGCATATATATCATCGGCATCACCTAATTCTTCAATTTTCCCTTGATTCATAACCAGTAATTGGTCGCTCATATATTTTACAACGGCCAGGTCGTGAGAAATAAAAATATACGTAAAACCAAAGGTTTCCTTTAACTCATTCAGCAAGTTAAGTACTTGTGCTTGCACGGATATATCTAAAGCAGAAACGGATTCATCACAAACGATCAACTTTGGTTGTAAGGCAATGGTTCGTGCGATGCCAATACGTTGACGCTGACCTCCCGAAAATTCATGCGGATACCGATCAAAATAAGCCTCCGAAAGACCTACACGTTCGAGAATTTCAATGGTTTTTTCTTTTCGCTCCGTATCCGAACCAAATAATTTATGAACCTGCATAGGTTCCATAATGGCTTTCCCAATAGGAATTCGCGGATTTAAAGAAGAATAAGGATCCTGAAATATAATTTGAATGTCTTTTCTTAAAGCTCTGATGGCCTTTTTCCCTAGTTTCGTAATGTCCTGACCCTTATAGATGATCTCTCCTTTTGTGGCTTTATCCAATTGTAAAATGGCATTTCCAAGCGTTGATTTTCCACAACCGGATTCACCTACCAATCCTAAGGTCTCTCCTTCATATAATTTAAAACTCACCTGATCAACAGCTTTGAATGTGTGAGGTTTGGAAAACCATCCGGATTTAGAAAAATAGGTTTTCTCAACATTAATAAGTTCCAATAAAGGGGGCTTACCATATAACGCTTTATGGTTCTTTTCGCGTTCCTTTTTTGTTACAACAGCCTTGGAAGTCGTACCGTTCAAATAGTCCTGAATGGTTGGTAGTGTTTTTAACCGAACATCCAAAGCTGGTCTCGAGTTGATAAGGGCTTTTGTATAATTATGTTGTGGCGATTTAAAAATTGTTTCTACAGAGCCGGCTTCTACAATGGCTCCTTTGTACATTACCAATACACGTTGTGCGATCTCTGAAATTAATGCCAGATCATGCGTAATAAAAATGATACTCATTTTGGTTTCGCTCTGAAGCTTTTTCAGTAAATGGATGATCTCATTTTGAACCGTAACATCCAAAGCGGTTGTAGGTTCATCAGCGATCAAAATATCCGGTTTACAGGCAATGGCCATAGCGATCATAACCCGTTGTTTTTGGCCCCCTGAGATCTCGTGAGGATATTTATTGTATGTGTTCTTTACGTCAGGAAGTTTCACTTTTTCAAACAAGGACAAGGTTTCCGTTTCAGCTTCCTTCTTCGTATAATCGGTATGCTGTAATAACATTTCCTGTACCTGTTTACCACAGGTCATGGAAGGATTCAGAGAACTCATGGGTTCCTGAAAGATCATAGCGATCTTTTTGCCACGAATGGGTTGAAAGTTTTTTTCCGGAATCAGGATGAGGTCGTCTTCATCGAACAGAATACTTCCCGAGGTAATTTTTGAGATACGTTTGGGTAATAATTTGAGAATGGCCAAGGAGGATACTGATTTTCCCGAACCGGATTCCCCTACAATCCCTAATATCTCATTTTGATGCAAATCAAAGGAAATATTGGTCACCACGGTATTATTACCGAACGCCACCGATAAATTCTTGACCTGTAAAAGGGGGTTTTTTGCCATTTATTTATGAATGATGTCTTCGTCGTTTAAAAGTTCGTCACCGCGTAGTCTCAGAAATATCTGTGCCACAGCAATGGTATCTTTTTCACAATAATTTATAATGCGATCGATGTCTTTTTCCTCGTAATACACCCGGTAAACCTCACTGCCGTCAATATCATCTTTTGGGGACGGCACACCTAAAATATGGGTTAGTAATTTTAAAGACGTATAGTTTTTATAGTCGCCAAATTTCCATAATTCCAAGGTATCCAAATGCGGTACTTCCCAGGGTTTTTTACCAAATAAATTCAGTTTGTCCGGTAATTCTATATTATGAATGATCATCCGCCGGGCAATATATGGAAAATCGAATTCCTTACCATTATGGGCACAGAGCAAATGTTTCGCTTGAAAGAAATGCGTATCCAAGAGGTTCTTAAATTCTTTTAAAATCTTATCCTCGGTGCCATGAAGCGTGGTAACCCGAAACGTTTTTTTATCATTAAGGATATTGAAATAACCTACAGAGATACAAATGATCTTTCCAAATTCCGCCCAAATGCCGGCACGATCGTAAAACTCCTCCGCAGTAAAATCGTCTTTACGTTGGTACTGAGATTTATGCTCCCAAAGCATTTGTTTTATGTGGTCCAGATCAGAGAAATGTTCCGTTTCCGGAACGGTTTCAATATCTAGAAATAAAATATTTTCAATGTTAAGTTTGGCTATCATAGATGGGACTATTTTTTAGATGTCATGACCGTTCGGAATTGTTTACCTAATATACCGGCAACACCTGCGGCAAGACCTCCAACAATACCGGTAACTAAAATTAAGAGATAAGGATTACCACCTAATGGAAACAACACCGCAATTTTCCTGGCCAAGGTAAAATCATTTTTACTACTTATCACTAAAGCTTGAGCAATCCATAAGAGCATGATGGCTAAAAACGGGATAAAGAATACAGCACCTTTTTTTAAAGGCTGGAGAAAACCCAATAAAAAGCCTGCAACCATAACAGACCACCATGGGAAGAACTGGGCAAGGATCAGCGCTGTAATAATGACCAATATAAAATGTATTAGGTTTCTTTTCATGGTGTCGGATTTAAGGTTTGTGTGCTCATGGTGTTATCATTTACCGTTGGGTTTTGCATAAAATCAAGGTTCAAATAGTTACCTGCAGCCCAGTCGTCAATAAAATTATCGTAGTAGGGGCTTCCCGGATTCCCGGATTGGCCACCGGGATAAATTCCTAATCCGGTTGGTGGCGAGGTCATTTCAACGATCATTCGCCAAGAAGGTCCGTGATTTGTATCGGAAGCATTAACGGTATTTCTATCACCTCCAATCGGGATATCGAAACGGGAAAAGGCCGGTAAGGCTTGCAACAAATGGCCCACATAAGCACCTTTATAATTCCTCCAATTAATATCGCCATGTTCCTTTTTCCAATCCTGAAGTTTTCTTGCTGCCTCCTTGAACGACATTAAGAATAAATCGCTGGAGGTTTCTTTTTCCGGTGTATCAACAAGATCCATTATTGGGCTGTCGGGGTTATTTTTAAGCAGGTAAATGGTTTGATAATGTAATGTACGCTTAAAGGTGTCCCTATCATTGGATTCTAACTTTTTCTTCAAGGCATTTTCCCAATCGATATCATCCCAGGTGAGGTCGAATAAGATGGGCCACCAAACCGCCCAAATAGTTGGGGCGTTGGAATCAATCGTTGTATTAAAGTCCCAGTCTCTGATTTGGTTGTAATACCCGATCTCTTCAGGCGTCAATGTCGATGTATCCAAATTTTGAAAAGCGTAAGGTAAGAGCTCTGAAGCCTTTAAATTGAATACGTTATTCTGCAGATCTTTAATATCCTGGATATTGAACTTTTCTTTTGACCTAAAAAAATCATTGATCACACGATTTCGATAGGTTTCGTAATGATCGTTAAATACGTAATACGGATACTGCTGATCCACCGGGTGCTGATTGGCCGAGCTCACAAAGCCCCGTTCCGGGTTTTTAGTTTTAGCGTTGTATGGCTGTGGAATAAAGCTTTGCCATTCCATATCTGGATTACTCGCATCCATCAAGAACTTACCTTGTCCAGGCCATTTATTAGGAAATAATCCTTGTATCCAAAGCGCGATATCACCTTTAGTAGAAGCGAAAACAAAATTTTGTGCTGGAGCGACCCAATGTTTTATGGCGTTAACATAATCGTTATAGTTCTTAGCCTTATTTAGCTCTAAAATAGTGCGCTGTTCATTGCCACCCATAAGGCCCGTCCATTTCATAGCGTAGCCCACTGTTTTTTGTTTTCCTTTGTAATTATAATCATAACTAACCGGACCTTGGTGGGTATACAACACAGAATCAACATAGGTTTCTTTACCTTTAATTTTAATGTTCTCCAAGCGCACTTCTGTTTTCCGCCAAGCATTATCGTATTTATATTCTTGTCTTGAAGGATCTTTAAATATAGTTTTATACCAGTCTTTAACGTCTCGAGTGGCATTAGTTTCTCCCCAGGCGATATGTGTATTAAACCCGGAAACCACACCCATTGCTCCCGGTAAGGTAGCCCCGAAGGCATTATGTTCAGGGGTTGCCAATTGCATCACAAACCAAATAGAGGGAAAGTTAAGTTTAAGATGCGGATCGTTGGCTAAAATAGGATGACCTGAATACGATTTTGAACCTGAAACCGCCCAATTATTACTTCCATTAGCAGGGTTAGGATCTTCCATCGTTTCTGAAATTGAATCCGTTGGAATTTCAGATTGCGGAGTTTCCGTTATTGGGGTGTCAATAAAACTCCAATCTGTGCCTACCGGAATTATTGGATCGTTCATATCAAAGAAATCGGGAAACATCAGATTGAATCGGTCTTCACCAAATTTTTTAAACAAATGAGAGTACGCAAAGTCATTGCTGTAACCACAAAGATCGTCTGTCATGTACATGAACAGCAAGGTTGTTTTTATGAGTGTCCATGGCTCCGGGGCATAGCCCAATAATTTGTATTCAATAGGATAATCTTTGGGATGTAATGAATTAATGTAACTGTTCACGCCATCTCGATAAGCTTCCAAATATCCCAATATTTCAGGGTCCTTTTTAATTTTTTCAAGGGCTTTTTCCGCACCATAACCCAAACCTTTACGGCGTTGTTCACGGTCGTAAGACAGGGCTTTTTCACCTACAATTTCAGACATTCGCCCTGCTGCAGCGAAGGTTTGAAATTCCATTTGCCACAAACGATGCTGTGCTGTAATGTAACCTTGTGATCTATAAAGATCGGTATCATTCTGAGCAAAAACATGAGGAATCAAATGATTGTCGTAAAATACGGTAACGGGTTCCTTCAAACCATCTAATGCTAAATCTCCTGAGACTTTTGTGGTTCTATCGTTTTGCCAGAACCCTTGATTCGGGTTAAAAAAAGCGCCTAAACTGGGGGCAGAACCCAGAGGCGTATTTAAAGCATAAAAAACCCCGAAAGCGATAATCAGGGCTACTATAAGTTTGAAATATTTCATTAGGGATGTTTCGTTTTGTGAAACTAAATATAGGAAAATAATCCCTTAAAATCCTGCCTTTTTCAGGAATGGTTTTAATCGCTTAATTATCCGAAATTTTAAAATAAGCTTTGTTGTTTGTGCGGACTCTCATGCTCCAACAACCATTTCTTACGATGAAGGCCGCCCGCATATCCGGTTAAACTTCCATCGCTACCAATAACCCTATGGCAAGGCACGACAATCCAAAGCGGGTTTTTTCCGTTAGCGGAAGCTACGGCGCGAATGGCTTTTACATCGCCTAATTGCTTGGAAAGGTCTAAATAGGACATCGTTTTTCCGAAGGGAATTTCTAATAATTTATCCCAAACGCGTTTTTGAAAATCGGTTCCTGATGGATTTAGTTTTAGATCGAATACCGTTCGGCTACCTTCAAAATATTCTTGAAGTTGTATGGCGCAATCCTCAAGCTCCTCTGGGATAATGTCTGTAATTTTTTCCTCGGAATTTAGGACGGTTATGGACGTTATACCTTCCTGAACGCCTTCAATTTTTGTGAAGCCCAAGGGCGTTTTGATAATGCAGGAACTCATACCTTTTAAGTATTGGTATCGTCGTAAATACCTAGCTTCTTAGCCCGGCTTTCCCAGCTTTTTCGTGCCAGGTGTTGAAGGTCGGAAACATTGTCGCTTTCATCCATGATCTCTAATCCAAGAAGGGTTTCAATAACATCCTCCATCGTTACAAGGCCGCTTACCGAACCATATTCATCAACCACCAGAGCCATGTGATTTCTGCTTTCAACCAGTTTGTCGAATAGTTTTGGAATGGGCAAATCACGCACCACAATAATGATGGGTCGTTTTAGCTCAGCTAGGATTTTATCGCCATGGTCCAGAGCCATTTCTTTAAAAATCTCATCTTTTAAAACCAAACCGGAGATGTCATCTTCATTTTCGGCATAAATAGGGATTCTCGAAAATCTTAAGTCGCTATTTTTATCAAAAAAATCGGCTACAGTGGCTTGTTCATCTTCAATTTTCATTACGGGTCTGGGAGTCATGATATCCTTGGCGAATACTTTTTTGAAGGTGAGTAGATTTTTAATGATGGTACTTTCATTATCCTTAAAAACCCCTTCTTTATGAGCAGCATCTGTCATGGCCATAAAACTTTCTCTACTCAATATGCTGCCATGACCTTTACCACCAATTAATTTTGTGGTGAGTTGTAATACCCAAAGAATTCCTGTCCATCGTAAAGGAAAAATAAGGGCACTAATAGCTACGGATGCAAAATTGGCTAGGCTCTTCCAGTACTTGGCCCCAATGGTTTTTGGTATGATCTCGGAAGCAACTAGGATCAGAAGCGTCATGAGGGCTGAAACAACACCAACGGTATTAATTCCAAAAAGCTCAATCTTATAGGGTAGTTCCTCAGCTTGGATTCCTACCATCATAGCTCCTACTGTATGCGCGATGGTATTTAAGGTGAGAATCGCAATGAGCGGTTTATCTACATCCTTTTTTAAGGTTTCCAGTTTTGATGCATACGCATGTCCTTCTTCTTTTTTAATGTTAATGAATGTTGGGGTCACACTCAACAGCACCGCTTCTAAAATAGAGCATAGAAAAGAGAAGAATATGGAAATAAAGGCCCAAAATAGTAAAGCGCTCATGTGGTCAGGGTTTGTAGATTGCTAATTTATGAAACCTAATATACAAGATTTTTATTGAACGCCGACAAGAGATTTTTACTTCCTTAAGCATTTAGGATTTTAACAATATCTTTAGCGAAGTATGAAGCTATAATATCGGCTCCAGCACGCTTGATGGCCATGGTTTGTTCCATGATGACAGCATCGTGATCCAGCCAACCTTTTTCTGAGGCGGCCTTGATCATGGCATATTCTCCTGATACCTGATAGACAGCAACAGGCACGTTTACCGCGTTTTTAATATCGCGTACAATATCAAGATAACACAATCCGGGTTTTACCATCACAATATCAGCACCTTCTTCGATGTCCATTTTCGTTTCTTTAAGAGCTTCTGAACGGTTGGCAAAATCCATTTGATATGTTTTCTTGTCTTTGGGAATGTCTTTAACATCTACAGGAGCAGAGTCCAAAGCATCACGGAAGGGCCCGTAAAAGGCCGAAGCATATTTTGCGGAATAGCTCATGATTCCGGTATTTATAAATCCCTGATGATCCAATGCTTCTCGAATAGTAAGAATCCGACCATCCATCATATCACTTGGTGCCACAAAATCGGCACCGGCTTGGGCATGTGACAAACTCATTTGTCCTAGAACTTTGGCGGTCTCATCATTTAATATAACCCCGTCTCTCACGATACCATCATGGCCATAAACGGAGTAGGGGTCTAAGGCCACATCGGTCATAACGAGCATGTCAGGACAGGCGTTTTTTACTGTTTTGACTGCACGTTGCATTAAGCCGTCGGGGTTTAAAGCTTCTTTTCCGATGTTATCCTTTAAATCGTCAGGCACTTTTACAAATAGTAAGACGCCTTTCAGGCCGAGGCTCCAAAGGGTTTTAACCTCTTTTTCCAAAAGATCTAAACTGTAACGATAGTAATTGGGCATGGAGGCAATTTCGTCTTTAACGCCTTTTCCTTCCACCACAAATAGGGGTACTAAAAAATCGTCCGGGGAAATGGTTGTTTCCCGCACTAATGCACGGATTGCTTCGCTTGCTCTTAAACGTCTGTTTCGTTGTAATGGATACATGATAAAGCGGTTTAATGTTATTTTATTTCTTTATTTACCCAATCGACCGGGTTTTTTAATACGGCTACAAGTTTCGCCTCGCGGCTTCCATGTTCAGCATGATGGTCGTAAACCCACTGTACTTTTGGTGGTAAACTCATTAATATACTTTCGATACGCCCATTGGTTTTTAAACCGAACAGCGTGCCTTTGTCGTGAACGAGATTGAATTCCACATAACGGCCACGGCGGATCTCCTGCCAATTCCGCTCGGCTTCAGTGTACTTCAGATCCTTACGTTTTTCAACGATAGGAACATAAGCCTCCAAAAAACTATTCCCTACCTCGGTTACGAAATCGTACCATTGGGACATACTCATGGACTCAGTTTCTTTGCAATAATCGAAAAATAAACCGCCTATACCACGGCCTTCACTACGGTGACTGTTATAAAAATAGTCGTCGCAACGCGCTTTATACTCGGGATAAAATTCAGGGTTGTGTTTATCGCAGGCTGCCTTGCATACCTTATGAAAATGCTTGGCATCTTCTTCAAAAAGATAATAGGGTGTTAGGTCTAGTCCACCACCAAACCAACTATCGATAATGTTTCCTTTCTTATCGTACATTTCGAAATAACGCCAGTTGGCATGCACGGTTGGGACCATGGGGTTTTTTGGGTGAAGCACTAAGCTGAGGCCACAGGCAAAAAAATCGCAGTCGGATACCTTGAAATAATTTTGCATGGTTTCAGGGAGGGGCCCGTGAACGGCTGAAATATTAACACCGCCTTTTTCGAAAACGGTTCCATTTTCGATAACCCGAGTACGACCACCACCGCCTTCCGGACGTTCCCAAAGGTCTTCCTGAAATTTGGCTTTACCGTCGATGGTTTCGAGGGTTGTTGTGATGCGATCTTGTAAATCTTGTATGTATTGATAAAATGTATCTTTCATGCTTACAGATTCAAAATTGTTCGGTCGCCGCGTTAGCGATTGAGGCTTTGTTGGAGCGCCTTGCAAAGCGCGACTGCCGAAAGCGCGACCCTTGTGGTAACGCCCAAATACTAAGACTTATACTCTTTTACGGCATCGATAAAGGCTTTGGCATTTTCGACCGGTATGTTGGGTAAAATACCGTGCCCGAGGTTAACAATGTATTTGTCTTTACCGAATTCGCTGATCATGTTATGAACCATTTTTTTAATATCGGATGGGGGCGATAAGAGGCGTACGGGATCGAAATTACCTTGCAGGGTGATGTTGCCTCCCGTAAGCTGGCGCGCCACTTTAGGAGCGCAGGTCCAGTCGACACCAAGGGCCGAAGCATTACTTTTTGCCATGGTATCGAGGGCGAACCAACAGCCTTTTCCGAAGGCGATCACCGGAGCGTAATCTTTAAGGGCTTCGATGATCTGGTTGATGTACTGCCAAGAAAATTCCTGATAATCGGTGGGCGATAACATGCCTCCCCAAGAATCGAAAATCTGAACGGCATTAACGCCGGCCTCTATTTTTTGCTTGAGATATTCGATGGTCGTATCGGTTATTTTTTGCAATAATTCGTGTGCTGCCACTGGATTGGTGAAGCAAAAAGCCTTGGCCTTATCGAAGTTTTTGCTGCCCTGACCCTGCACGCAATAGCAGAGAATGGTCCAGGGTGACCCGGCAAATCCGATAAGCGGGATCTCGTCGTTCAGTAATTCTTTTGTAGCTTTTATGGCGTCGTAAACGTAATCTAATTCTACTGTAACATCAGGAACAATAACTTTGTCGACATCCTTTTGCGTTCTTACCGGATTGGGTAGGTACGGACCGAAATTGGGTTTCATTTGCACTTCTATGTTCATGGCCTGAGGGATCACCAAAATATCGCAAAATAGGATGGCAGCGTCCATACCGTAGCGACGGATGGGCTGAACGGTGATCTCACTAGCGAGCTCCGGGGTGCGACATCGTGTGAAAAAATCGTATTTCTCGCGAATGGCCATAAATTCCGGTAAGTAGCGGCCTGCCTGACGCATCATCCATACTGGCGGGCGCTCTACGGTTTCACCTTTTAGTGCTCTTAAAAATAAATCGTTCTTTATGCTCATAGTTATTTTTTTCGTTTTTATACGTAATGGGCGTTCACCAGTTCGATCACACTTTCCACGGTGGGAACTTTGGCAATGCGTACATCACTGAAATGTTTTTTGGCTTCTTTGGCAGTAGTTTCTCCAATACAAAAGGCAATGATATCCTTCTTATTGCTTTGTACAAAACTCTCTACGGTAGACGGACTGTAAAACATAACGCCTTCCACGGTTGTGTCTAGCTTAACCCCGTCGTATTTGGTTTGGTACGCTTCAACCTCGTTCACTTTAATGTGATTTTTTTTCAGGACCTCCGGCAGGGTGTCTAAGCGCAGATCACTACAAAAATAAGTGACTTCGGTACCTTCAAGATATTCAATTAAATAATTAGCCAGGCTTTTGGCATTTTTTTCGGCGTGTTTTACCGGTCCTATTTTTTTCTCAATGAGGCGTTTGGTGCGACGACCAACGCAGTAAATATTTTCAAATTGTAATTCTGTAGCTGCAAAGTTTGTGGTTAAGGCCTCCACGGCATTTTTACTTGTTAGAATGACATTTTTTATAGGGTTCCTGAGGATTCTAGGCGGTATGCGATTGAGACTTATTTTGATAAAATCGCTACTATCCGCAACAATATTATCATGAAATAATAAACGCTGATCCTCGGTTAAACCTTTGGTGGAATACACCGTAGTTTTTTTGTTCGATCTTTTAAGGGCATCCATGAGGCGATTGCCACCACGTTCGATAATATATGTAGAAGCGAACTCGGCAATATCATCATGCTGTCCGAGTTTTTTAACCTTAGAAACTTCGATGCGTTTAGTGCCGTCCTCACTTAGTAATACCCCTTTAAAATGAACTTCTTCATCCTTGATGTAGGCCAAAGCCCCAATAGGTGCGGTACAACCACCTTCTAGTCTATTTAGAAATTCACGTTCTATCGTAGTACAAATTTCTGTTTCTTCATGGTTGAGTTGGGCACAGGCTTCGCGAACAAAATCGTCTTCCTCCAAAGCTGTTATCATGATGGCTCCTTGTGCTGGTGCCGGGATCATCCAATCTAAATTTATTGCGTTTTCGGGTCTTAGACCTATACGCCCAATACCGGCAGCAGCGAAAATGGCGCCATTCCAATCTTTGTTGTCCTGTAGTTTTTGTAGTCGGGAATTCACATTACCACGCAGATCCACCATCGTATGTGTGGGATAGCGGTTAAGCCATTGTGCCCGTCGGCGTAAACTTCCGGTAGCCACCAAAGCATTTTTGGCACTTAAAAATTCTTCGTTGTTCTTGTAAACCAAGGTGTCATTAACATTTCCTCGTTTAATAACAGCAGCCTGTACGATACCTTTGGGTAAAACAGTAGGAACATCTTTTAAAGAATGCACTGCGATGTCGATATCATCATTCAACATAGCGATATCCAAGGTACGCGTAAAAATTCCAGTGATACCTAATTCATAAAGGGGCTTGTCTAGAACAATGTCGCCCGTCGATTTTACAGGAACTAAAGTGGTTTTATGGCCCAGGCCTTCTAATTGGCTTTGCACAATATGGGCTTGCCAAAGGGCTAGTTCACTATCACGGGTTCCTATACGGATGGTTTTAGACATTTTTAATTGTTAGGGTTAAATCGATTTGGAAAATGTTGCTGATTTTGGAATAAAAACAGAGCTAAGGCTGTGAGTATAAATGAATGAACTTATTCTAAGCATTGGTTGAGGTTTGATCCAACTGAAATACTTTTTTAATAAGTTCCAAACTTTCATCTGTGGAAACACCATCATCCTTAAGGTGATGTGCAAAGTGATTTGTAATTTTTTGAATGATCTTCTTGCTGATGAGCTCGGCCTGCGACTCATTAAAATCGCTTAGCTTTTTTCGTTGTGTATCAACTTCGGCTGACGCAAACTCATTCAATTTTATTTTTAAGGCTTTAATAGTTGGAGCAAACTTTCGGGTTTCCAACCAGCTATTGAAATCGGCTTTTACCTCCTCAATAATGGCCTCGGCTGCAGGGATATGTTTTTTACGCGCTTCGAGTGTTTCATCTGTGATCTGAGATAAAAAGTCTAAATGCACCAAAGTCACCCGGTCTAATTCTTCAACATTCTCATTGACATTTTTCGGGATCGATAAATCTAGGATAAGAAGCGGTTTTTTTGATTGAATTATTTGCTTATCGATCGTTGGGCGTTGAGCTCCCGTAGCTACGATCAAAATATCGGCACGCGTTATTTCTTCTTGCAAATTCGCATAATCCTTAACCACCAAATTGAATTTTCCAGCAATTTGTTCGGCTTTATCTTTGGTTCGATTTATTAAAGTGATGTGTTTGTTCTCGGTATGTTTTACCAGATTTTCACAGGTATTTCTACCAATTTTTCCGGTTCCGAAAAGCAGAATATTTTTATCGGATACGTTTTCAACGGTATCGAAAATATATTGTACAGAGGCAAACGAGACGGAAGTAGCGCCTGTTGAAATCTCCGTTTCATTTTTGATGCGCTTACTGGCCTGGATCACGGCATTTACCAAGCGTTCTGAAAACGGGTTCAGCAATCCATGTTTTTTGGAAAGCCGGGCACTGGCCTTTAACTGACTTATAATTTCAAAATCCCCAAGGATCTGACTATCCAACCCGGAACCTACGCGGAACATATGGGTAATAGCCTCTTTGTTTTTATAGATGTAAGCAACGTCCTGAAATTCTTCAACGGTGCCTCGGGTATTATCGCAAAGTAACTGGATGAGCTGAAAAGGATGCTGGGCAAAACCATAAATTTCGGTACGATTACAGGTTGATGTAACAACCAAACTTTCCACACCATTTTCCTTGGCTTGCTGGAGTAAAGCCAGCTTAGAAGCTTCATCTAAACTGAAGTGCCCACGAATGTCCGCATCGGCTTTTTTATAACTTAAGCCGATGGCGTAAAAAGATTGAGTACGCGACATGTTGTAACTTTGCATGGTGTTTTTAAAAACGTCTAGCAAAATTATAGGGATGGTATGTAAAAAAATAACGCTTAAGGAACTATTAATGTCGTTTCACGTTTTTTAAAGTGATTTTTATAAAATGATTTATAAAAGTCTTATTTTTGCAGGAATAACAGCCGTTTTGGCTGTAATAATTTAGAACGAATCTAAATAAAAGGAATATGCAAAGCGTCGATATGTCGAAAAAAAATAACGCTCAAAGTTCTTTTGAAGAAACACCGATTGATACCGGGTTTTTAATTTTAACCTACAAAAATGATGCGTCGGAAGCGCAAAATGTTGTAAAAGAGATTCATAGCGATTATATTCAATTTCATTTTTGCGTGAAAGGAACTGGTAAATTCAGCTTTAATCAGGGTAACTATATATTGGATATTCATGAAGAAAATTCATTATTGTTATATAATCCGCAGCGTCAACTTCCTATAGATCTTACATTGGAGCCAAATTCATGGATGGTTTCAATTTTAATTTCCATTAAAGAATTCCATGGTTTGTTTTCTACGGAAGCGGGTTATATTACGTTTTTAAGTGAAGAAAATCGCGATAAAAAATATTATAAAGATGGTTTGATCTCGCCGTCTATGGCCATAGTGCTTAATCAATTGATAAATTTCAACTTGAATGCGTCTATTAAAGGCTTGTATTATCGTGCGAAAGCTTATGAGTTGCTGAGTTTGTATTTTAATCGAAGCGAGGAAGCCGATGTAGAACAATGCCCGTTTTTGGTGGATGAGGCCAATGTGATCAAAATTAGAGAAGCTAAAGATATCATTATATCTCGAATGGCAGAACCGCCAACGCTTCAGGAGTTAGCTGAAGAAATAGGGCTGAATATTAAAAAATTAAAAGAAGGTTTTAAACAGATCTACGGCGATTCTGTTTTTAGTTTTTTATTTGATTATAAAATGGAATTTGCCAGAAAACTGTTAGAATCCGGCGATAATAATGTTAATGAAGTAGGGTTGAAGGTAGGTTACAGTACCTCAAGCCATTTTATTGCGGCCTTTAAAAAGAAATACGGCACCACGCCAAAAAAATATGTGATGTCCTTAAATTGATTGTATCATGAAGTATTTAACCCCCGAAATTGAAGCTTTGTTAAAACACCATCATTCAAAATCGTTGGTGCGACCTAATGTGTCTTGCGGTATTTTTCAGGATCTCGATTACAACGAAGAGCGTCCTGAGTTGTATCAACAACTAAAATCAAAAAAAATAGCTAAATCATAAAAAAAAAGAGAATGTATTACCCATTAAGGTACCTTTTTTAACCACCTAAAAAGATAATGGGTATGACATATTACCACTAAAAAAACAGTTAAAATTAAAAAATGAAAAAAGGAATATTATTAGTGAATTTGGGTTCACCCGACACGCCAAAACCCAAAGACGTTAAAAGGTATTTAGGCGAATTTTTAATGGATGAAAGGGTTATAGATGTACCAAAATGGGCGAGAATCTTATTGGTAAAAGGTATTATTTTAAACACGCGACCGAAAGCTTCGGCCAAAGCCTATCAAAAGATCTGGTGGGATGAAGGTTCGCCATTAATCGTTATATCTGAAAGACTTCAACAAAAAATACAGGAACAAGTTGAGCAACCGGTAGCTTTAGCGATGCGTTATGGTAGTATGAGCATCAAAAAAGGTCTGCAGGAATTGGTTGATAAAGGTGTTGAAGAGGTTTTATTATTTCCTTTATATCCTCAGTTTGCCATGGCCACAACAGAAACTATTACGGTTTTGGCCGAAGAACTGCGTCAGGAATTTTTCCCACAATTAAAAATGGAATCCGTTCCAGCTTTCTACAATAAACCGGATTATATTGAGGTATTGGCGAATTCTATAAAAAACCATTTAGAGGGAAAAACCTATGAACATTTATTGTTCTCTTACCATGGTGTACCGGAACGTCATATCCGAAAAAGCGATATTACCAAATCGCATTGTCAAATTGATGGCAGCTGTTGTAGAACGCAAAGTGCTGCCCACGAATTTTGTTATCGCCATCAATGTTACGAAGTAACGCGTTTAGTGGGTGAAAAATTAGGTCTGGAGCCCGGGACTTTTTCTACATCATTCCAATCTCGCTTAGGGTTTGATCCGTGGTTGCAACCGTATACGGATAGAACCATTGAGCGTTTAGGAAAACAAGGCATTAAGAACATGGCCATAGTAACACCAGCTTTTGTGAGCGACTGTCTGGAAACCCTTGAAGAAATTGCCATGGAAGGCGAAGAGATTTTCCATGAGGTAGGAGGTGAAAACTTTACAACCGTACCTTGTTTGAATGATGATAAGGCCTTTGTAAGCTTACTTTCTAATTGGATAAATGAATGGGTAAGTTCTGAAATGGTTACCGCATAATGGCAAAAGTATCTTCTGAAGATTTAGGAAAATTACCCATTAGTAAACTTCTGGTAAAGCAGGCCGTTCCGGCATCTATAGGTATTTTGGTGATGTCGCTTAACATCCTGGTTGATACTATTTTTGTGGGGAACTGGATCGGGCCAACGGCAATTGCCGCTATTAATGTGGTGTTGCCGGTATCATTCTTTATAGCAGCGCTTGGGATGTCTATTGGTATCGGAGGTTCATCGATAATCTCGCGGGCTTTGGGTGCAGACGATACTAAAAAAGCCCTGAAAACCTTTGGGAATCAGTTAACCCTTACCTTGCTGTTGAGCGTTTCTATGGCGATCCTCGGGCTTATTTTCGTGGATTCCATTATACCAACTTTTGGAGGAAAGGGCGCTATTTTCGAACCTGCTAAAACTTATTATATTATCGTTCTTTATGGAGTTCCCTTTCTGGCGCTCTGTATGATGGGTAATACGGTAATCCGTGCAGAAGGCAAACCTAAATTTGCCATGTACGCCATGATGATCCCCTCTGTGGGAAACCTAATTCTTGACTATCTATTCATAAATGTTTTAGATTGGGGTATGGCAGGTGCTGCTTGGGCAACTTCAGGCTCTTATATCCTGTGTTTTATATTTATTTTTTGGTTTTTTCTTTCGAAAAATTCTGAAATCAAAATTACGGGTTCACACTTCCGATTGGATAAGCCCATTGTGTCTGAAATAGCCTCTCTAGGTTTTGTAACGCTTTCGCGCCAGGCAGTGGTTAGTGTAACCTATCTTTTTATGAATAATATTTTATACCATTTTGGGGGTGAAACCTCGGTAACATCATATGCCATTGTGGCCCGAATGTTAATGTTTGCCCTTTTCCCCATTTTTGGTATCACCCAAGGGTTTTTGCCCATTGCAGGCTTTAATTACGGCGCACATAAATACGATCGGGTTAAAGAAAGTATTTACACGGCTATAAAATACGCTGCCGGATTAGCTACTCTGGTATTCATTTTGCTCATGCTGTTTCCTGAGGCTATTACAAGACTGTTTACTACGGATGCTGAGGTATTGGCCCAAACACCATCGAACATGCGTTGGGTATTTGCTGCCACCCCAATTATTGGGATACAGTTGATTGGTGCTGCCTTTTTTCAAGCTATTGGAAAGGCACGTCAAGCATTGTGGTTGACACTCTCCCGACAGGGATTTTTCTTTATTCCGCTGATTTTTATTTTGCCCATATTCATGGGAGAACTTGGGGTCTGGGTTGCTTTTCCAATATCGGATGTTTTATCAACTCTTGTTACCGGATGGTTTCTTTATAGAGAAATTGTTAAGAATTTAAAGGAGGAAGTTTTAACTTAGCTGTAAACTACAAATCATGGATTACTATCCGTACATTAAAGCATTTCACCTCATTTTCGTGATTACCTGGTTTGCGGGGCTTTTTTATATTCCGCGTTTATTCGTGTATCAAATTGAAGCCCATTACAAGCCTTCTCCAGATCGTGAAATTTTAGGAAAACAACTCAAGCTTATGGCCAAACGGCTTTGGTATATTATCACCTGGCCGTCGGCTATTTTAGCTACTTTTTTTGCGATTTGGTTACTCATTTTACAGCCTTTTTGGTTGATACAGGTCTGGATGCAACTGAAACTGGTATTTGTGGTTTTGCTTATTTTATACCATCTTAAAACCCATCAATACTTTATACAACTACAAAATAACGTGGTTAAGAAGTCATCTAATTTTATGCGTATTTGGAATGAAGGCGCGACATTTATTCTTTTTGTCGTTGTTTTTTTAGTAATCTTGAAAAGTGCCATCAACTGGATCTGGGGCTTGATCGGGCTTATTATTCTGGGCGTGCTTATCATGCTAGGCTTTAGATTATACAAGCGCGTTCGCGAAAAAAACCCTGAAGCATAAAAGGTTTAGTTCATAAATTGGATAATTTTTAAGGTATTGTCATTCGATTGGGCATCGCTTTGGTGTGATTATTGCTATATTTATAGCAATAATTTTTCAGATGAAAATTAAAAAACTCTCTTTAAGGAATCGCATCTTTATAGCAATGATCATTTTGGTTCTGATGGCCTCTATTACCATAACCTTTGTGGTGGTTTTTCAGTATAAACAAGAAACCAGAGACTATCATAAAGATCGATTAGCGACAAAAGAACTCAATATTCATAGTCATATAAAAAGTGTTTTAAACAGTCGGCAAAATACCTGGGAGGTGAAAACGGAAAATATTCCTTTAATTTTTAAAGAAGAGATCTATAACATTGCCAATATTCATAAGCTCCAGATTAACTTGTATGATATGGATGGTGGCTTGCTTATTTCATCTAAAACAGGGATAAAAAATGATACTCTGGACAATTGTTTAGATGCCAAAATTTTGAACCAACTTTCCAATACACCGCAACACCGGTATGTGGATAAGCTCAAGTTGAATGGAGAAACCTTTCAATCCTCGTTCACCTACATTACCGATAATAAATCAAAAGATTTAGCGATTCTCAATATTCCTTATTTAGAGAATGATGATTTTTTAGCCAAAGAACTTAACGCATTCTTAGAGCGTATCAGTTATGCTTATTTGTTTGTATTGGCGATGGCCATTGCTATGGCGTTTTTATTATCGAAGTACATCACCAAATCCCTCAAAAAGATAAGCGATAAAATTAATACCACACGATTAGAAAGAACGAATGAAAAGATCGAGGTTAAGGATACCAGTGAGGAAATTTCAACTTTGGTAAACTCATATAATAGCATGATCGATGAACTTCGGGAAAGTGCTGTAAAGTTGGCACGTAGTGAGCGGGAACAAGCCTGGCGTGAAATGGCCAAGCAGGTCGCCCACGAAATAAAAAATCCCTTAACGCCGATGCGTTTAACAGTTCAGAATTTTCAACGCAAATTCGATCCAAATGATGAAAATATTCACTCAAAATTAGACGAGTATAGTAAAACACTGATTCAGCAAATAGATACCATGAGCTCGATAGCCTCTGCATTTTCAAATTTTGCGGAAATGCCCGCTCAGCAGAATGAAACCCTGAATGTGGTAAATATTGTTCGGCTTGCTATGGATATCTTTAGTGAAGATTACATCTTTTTTAAAGCGGAACAGGATGAAATAATTGCGAAGTTCGACCGTACGCAGCTTATTAGAGTAGTAACCAATTTGGTTAAAAACGGTATTCAGGCACTTGTGGATCAACCGGAGCCTAAAATTGTGATCCATGTTGGTACAGAAGGGGATAAGGTTGTAATTACTGTTTCCGATAATGGCTCCGGAGTAGAAGAAGAAAATAAAAATAAAGTATTCGAACCAAAATTCACGACAAAAACAAGTGGTATGGGCTTAGGTTTAGCTATGGTTAAGAATATTGTTGAAACCTATAAAGGGGATATTTCATTCGTGTCGGAAAAAGATATAGGCACTACATTTAAAGTTACATTTCCAAAAGAATAGATCATGACATTTAACAACATTTTATCAGAAACTGAAAACGGCATTACCACAATTACTATTAACCGGCCTAAAAAACTGAATGCCTTAAACCAGGAAACGATAAAAGAATTACACAAGGCCTTTAAAGCCGCCAATGAAGCCAAAGAAACTAAGGTAATCCTGATAACCGGAAGCGGTGAAAAAGCCTTTGTTGCCGGGGCAGATATCAGCGAATTTGCAGATTTTAGTGTTGAAGAGGGTCGGGATCTTGCAGCTAAAGGACAGGAATTACTGTTCGATTTTGTGCAAAATTTAGAAACCCCCGTTATTGCCGCAGTAAATGGCTTTGCGCTCGGTGGTGGTTTGGAGTTGGCAATGGCCTGTCATTTCAGGGTGGCCAGTAATAATGCCAAAATGGGGCTGCCGGAAGTGTCCCTGGGTGTTATCCCGGGCTATGGCGGAACCCAACGTTTACCACAATTGATAGGCAAAGGGCGGGCCATGGAACTCATTATGACTGCCGGTATGATCGACGCAAATCAGGCGCTTAATTATGGCTTGGTGAATCATGTGACCTCACAGGAAGAACTATTACCATTCTGTAAAAATTTAGCTCTTAAAATATCCAGGAATTCCATGGTCGCTATCGCTCAGGCGATACAAGCGATTAATGCGAATTACCAGGATGGTGTTGATGGTTTTGAGGTTGAGATCAATGCCTTTGGATATTGTTTCGGTACCGATGATTTTGAAGAGGGAACAAGTGCTTTCCTTGAAAAGCGCAAGGCAGATTTCAAAGGGGAATAAACGGCATGAGTTTCAAATCACCCATAAAAGGTCGTGGTGCACAACGCCAATTGAACAACCGGTTTTTTGAGTTGTCGCATGAACTTCGTGATGATTTTTTAGAATATTGCCGACTCGAGGGTGAAGCGAGTGATTCGAATAAAACAATTTATTCTGAGGTATTTCCAAAAACGATTGTAAACAAAGTTACTAGTCCGGATGTCGGGATGATGTATTCCATGAATCCCTATCAGGGATGTGAGCACGGCTGTATTTATTGTTATGCCAGAAACTCCCATGAATATTGGGGTTTTGGTTCGGGATTGGATTTTGAACGCCGTATTTTGATCAAAAAGAATGCACCAAAACTTTTAGAGGATGTTCTGAAAAAGAAAAGCTGGAAAGCCGAAACCATAGTGATGTCCGGGAACACCGATTGCTATCAACCTGCAGAACAACAATTTGAAATAACCCGACAATGCCTCGAGGTATTTTTAAAATACAAACATCCTGTGGGAATTATTACTAAAAATGCGCTTATTCTTCGTGATCTCGACCTGTTGGAAGCCCTGGCTAAAGATAAACTGGTTACCGTTAGTATTTCAATTACCTCGTTATCGGAAGATACCCGTAGAATTCTAGAACCCCGAACGGTAAGCATAAAAAAGCGCTTGGAGACCGTTAAAGTCTTGAGTGAAAACGGAATCCCTGTGAATGTGATGTTGGCTCCAATCATTCCTTCCATAAACAGTCATGAAATTCTGCCGTTAGCGAAGGCTGCTTCTGAACACGGCGCATCATCTATCGGACATATTGTGGTACGATTAAATGGTGCGGTTGGCTTGTTGTTCAAAGATTGGATCGAAAAGACTATGCCCGAACGTGCGGAAAAAGTTTTGCATCAAATTGAAGCTTGCCATGAAGGACATTTAAATGACAGCGAATTTGGAAGACGAATGCGCGGCAGTGGTAAAATAGCTCAGCAAATTAATGATTTGATGCGTTTAGCGAAGCACAAATACTTTAGGGAAAACGAAAAACCAACCCTGAACAAAGAGTTACACGATGTTCACAAGGATGGCCAGTTAAAATTGTTTTAAAATTGGACAAAAAAAAGTGGGCCACCACAGCCCACTCTTACCAACTAAACTAAATAAGACATTAAACTAATTATTAATGAATGTTGTAAATTCCTTGTTATTCGATGTTAGAGTTATTCTGTAACTCGCACCTCGTTTTAATTCGTATACTTTTCCAATGGCTTTAATACCTTTAATTGTTTCAGAATATGAAAGTTTATAGGTGTCATCAGAATTCGCGTAAATATTTATCGTTACAGGTTCGCCATTCAATGCTAATTTTGAAATTAAAACCTTATTATCTTTTTGTCTTATGTAAGGCTTGAAAATAGATTTCGCCTCAGCTTTGTTAAATTCTACCTTTTGAGCTGCTACTGTGAATGGAATAAGTTTAATTTCAAGATCTTTATTCAATTCGAAAACATAGTTTCCATCAGGTAAGGCTGTCAGATCGAATCCTTTTTTGTACGTACCGGACGTTTTAATTAATTCTTTATATAAAATGATGCCATTACTATCTTTTATCGTTAAGGAGTTTCCTGAGCTTACATTTTCTAAAGTCAGCGCCATTTTTCCTGTATCATATGGTATAACTCCATAGTTAGGCTCGGTGGCTGCATTACTGTGTATCGTAGCAAACAATGTTGCTATCAAAATACTTTTGGTTAATAGATTTTTCATGATTTGGATTTAATAACGTTCAACGGTACAAAGATATGAGAGGAATACGCCGTAGAAAACATCAAATTTGATGAATTTATATGCTATTTTATCTGTTAATTCAATGTTAACACAATGTTAAGTTAAAATAACACACATTTAAGGTAAAAATATATATAATGTATATCTAATATGTCGTATTTTTGTTTAAAATTGAGTTATGATAACCAAGAAACCTACTTTAGAAAAACTTTCCCCGAGTTTTGGTAGTTCCATATTAGTAAAACAACATGTGGATCAACTGGACAAGAATAATGCTTATTGGCATTTTCATCCGGAATTGGAGTTGGTTTATGTTGATAAGGGCCAGGGGAAAACTCACATAGGTAACCACCTTTCCTATTTTAATAATAGTCAGTTGATTTTAATTGGAGCCAATTTACCTCATAATGGTTTTGCCGATAGGCTAACAGCCAACGGAAGTGAGACTACGGTACAGTTTAAACAGGATTTTCTAGGAAACGACTTTATAAAAATCCCTGAAATGCAAAGTGTGGCAGCCTTGTTCGATCGCGCGAAAAAGGGAATTCGATTTAATATAGAAACCAAAAAGGTTGTTGGACCTAAGATCAATAATTTGATGGAGTTTGGTGGTTTGGAACGTGTTTTAAAGTTTTTAGAGATTTTGAATTACCTTGCCACCACAGATGGCTATACCTTATTAAACGCTGATGGTATAGCACTGGAAACCAACCCGCAGGATAGTGATAAGATCAGTATGATCTACAAATATGTTAATAAGAATT
Source organism: Gaetbulibacter sp. M240 (assembly GCF_043876815.1). Taxonomy (NCBI): domain Bacteria; kingdom Pseudomonadati; phylum Bacteroidota; class Flavobacteriia; order Flavobacteriales; family Flavobacteriaceae; genus Gaetbulibacter; species Gaetbulibacter sp. M240. The sequence continues at coordinate 25,535 of NZ_JBAWKA010000005.1, read as the reverse complement.
TTCAGGACCAGATCCCGTTAGATGAAATTGCCGATGTGGTGAGCATGACGGTTCCTGCCTTTTGTAGATACTTTAAGAAAACCACAGGGAAAACGTTCACCCAGTTAGTTAATGAATATCGAGTGGTTCACGCCACCAAGCTGCTCAATGAAAGTCAGATGAGTATTGCCGATATTTGTTTTGAATGTGGGTTTAATAATTTCTCGCATTTTAACAAACAGTTTAATGAAGTCACTGGGAAAAGTGCCTCCCAATATCGTAAGGAGATCAAACATATTATTCAATAAATAAATTTTAACATGTCCGATTCTGATAAAATTGCAGAAGCCATAAGGTATTATACTGTGAAGCGTGAAGAAATTTTAAGTTTTATAAATGGTAGTTCTGGTTTATCGGCTGAAGATATTATCCAAAAGGGGGAAGAACTTGCCGTTTTGGAAAGCAAACTAACTGCTTTGGAAGTTGCTAAAGAAAACTAGAATTTACTTTTTTCCATCCCATTCCGCATAAAATTGATCCAGATAGAGTTCCATAAAGGCATGACGTTTTTGGGCTATCCTTTTGCCGGTAGGTGTATTCATGCGATCCTTCAACAATAACAATTTTTCATAAAAATGATTGATCGTAGGTGCTTTCGAGGCTTTATATTCCTCTTTCGTCATATTCAAGTTTGGTTTAACCGCCGGATCGAATAAAGGGCGGTTTTTAAAACCACCATAATTAAAACAACGGGCAATACCAATAGCACCCAAAGCATCCAGGCGATCGGCGTCCTGAACGACCTCTAATTCCGGAGAGCTAAATTTTTGCTCTTCATTACCGCCTTTAAAGGAGATGTGTTTGATGATATTCACAACGTGTTCAATTACTGCAGAATCTACATCATGTTTAAATAAGAACTCACGAGCCATTTGAGGACCAACAGATTCATCTCCGTTGTGAAACTTACTATCGGCAATGTCGTGGAGCAGCGCACCGAGTGAAACCACAAAAATATCCACAGGTTCGGATCTCGCAATCAGCAAGCTGTTATTATAAACACGTTCAATATGAAACCAGTCATGCCCACCTTCGGCATTAGCCAAAGATTGTTTTACAAATACGATAGTTTTATTTATAATCTCTTGTTGTGTCATAGTTGTGATCATCTTTTATTTCACAACAGGGGGTTCAACCCACTTGAATTCATAGGAGTTTTCAGGTATTTTTATACGATCTGACAAACGATACATTCTATCAGGAAGACGCATCAGGTAATCACGAGCTTTTTCAGCTTCGTCTGTTAGGTTTGATATTTTGTCGATCTCCCAGCGGCTCAATAGTTTAGCCAAAATATCAACGTAATCCTTGGAAGTATATACTCCAATACGTTGGGCTGTATTTGAGAATTCTTCAAATGCGGTACCGATTTTTCCACCCGATTCACGCAAAAAGTGGGCCGGCATGGTAATTTTTTGTTTCATCATATCGTAAAAAGCAAGCATCATCTGGCTCGGGTCGACTTTAAATATGCGTTCAACAAACTCCGAATAAGCATTATGATGGCGCATTTCATCACCGGAAATGATCTGGCACATTTTACCCAATTGTTTGTTATTATTTTTCTTGGCGATCTTTGCAACACGGTTGTGAGAAATATAAGTAGCTAATTCCTGAAAGCTCGTATACACAAAGTTCTTGTAGGGATCGCGGTCGGTACCTATATCAAAACCATCTGCAATGAGATGCTGGGTGGTTCTTTCAATTTCGCGCATATTAACTCTGCCCGATAAATAAAGGTATTTATTTAAAACATCACCATGACGGTTTTCTTCACCTGTCCAATGTTTAACCCATTTCGACCAGGCGTTTCCACCGTTTTCTACTTGGTCTACACCTTCAACATCCATCAACCAGGATTCATAAGTGGGAAGGGCTTCTTCTGTGATCATATCGCCCACCAAAACAACCCAAAAATCATAGGGAAGTTCTTTGGAAAGTTCACGGATCTCAGTAACCTCATCAAAGAAACTATCTGCTTCTGAATTGGGTAAAAAATCGCTGGGTTGCCAAATGGAATCTATTGGTATGAGGTACTTTTCTATTAAGGACTCTACGTCTTTTTCCAAAAACTGCATGACTTCTAAACGAACATTCTTATTAGACATAATTTATTTTTTTAAGGTTGAATATCTTTTTTTATTACTTTTTCAATTTGCTGTATTAATTCGGTTGTATCTTCAAAGTCACTCAAATACAGAGGTTTCTGAACTTTAAAGGTTATATGATTTCCAATTCCCATCGGAAATTTGCCATAGCGAAACATTTTCCACGAATTATTTATCGTCAAAGGTACGATAACAGCCGATGGTATTTTTTTAAACAATAACTGTAGCCCTTTAGTTTGAAAGGGTTTTGGTGCTCCGTTTTTACTTCGGGTTCCTTCTGGGAAAATAATAGCGCAGCGTTTGGTGCGTTCAATGTATTCTCCAAAATTTAAAATGGCAGGTAACGATTGTCTGGGGTTTTTTCTATCAATTAATACCGAACCGCCATGGCGTAAATTATAGGATACACTAGGAATACCTTTACCCAATTCAATTTTACTTATAAACTTGGGGTGGTGTTTTCGCAGGTACCACATCAAGGGCGGAATATCGTACATGCTTTGATGGTTTGCTACAACGATAACGGGCTGACCGTGTGGTATATTGTAATCATTACTAAAGCTGAAACGTGTACCTAAAATATTTAGACTCCGCATGATAAAAAACTGCAACCAATCCACACTAATTTTATGTGTTTGATAACCAAATACATTGAAACTAACCCACTGTATCGGATGAAACACCAAAAGGGTAATATAGAAACAGATGTAATAAACAACCGTTAAGGGATAAGCTAGCATTTTAACCATGAAACAAAGGTAACTTAAAGCCAAATAAATGCATAAAAAAACCACGAATAAATCGTGGTCCTCTTATATTAATAATTAGCAACTCTTTTACTAAACAGGAGTGCTAAACTTTTTTAGCAATGGGTATTGTAGGCATCAACAAGGTTGTCTGCGATCAACTCGGCAGGACGTCCTTCAATATGATGACGCTCTAACATATGAACCAATTCGCCGTCCTTGAATAAGGCCATACTCGGAGAGCTTGGAGGAAAGGGTACCATATAACCACGAGCACGGTCTACAGCCTCTTTATCAACACCTGCAAAAACGGTAACAATATGGTCAGGGCGTTTGGCATTTTGTAAGCTCATGCGAGCTCCTGGACGTGCATTGGCAGCGGCACAACCACAAACCGAATTAACAACCACAAGGGTAGTCCCTTCTTTAGCGATTGCGGCATCAACGTCTTCCGGTGTATGTAATTCTTCAAAACCTACCTTTGTAAGGTCTTCGCGCATTGGTTTTACTAATTCTGCTGGATACATATTTTAAATTTTTAATAATTAAGATGTAAATGTTTGCAAAGATACCAATTGTGTAACAATTCCATTAAGTAATCAACTAACATTTACGATTTTATAATATTTTTTTTATGTCGCCTATTCTAAGACGAGTTCTCCTTTTAATAGCGAGATTTTATGTGTAGGTTTGACGTAACTTTTAATTAATACTTACATGGGTTATTCAAAATGGATAGGAGGTGCCTTAGGATGGTCGTTTGGTGGTCCTATTGGTGCTATTATTGGCGTGGCTATAGGTAGTATGATCGATTCTATGTCGAACGGTCAAGTTGATACGTTTTCAGGGCAGCATAAACGACAAAAACCGTATGGACAGTCGGTTTACAATACACGACCCGGCGATTTTGAGGTGAGCTTACTTGTATTGGCTTCGATCGTTATTAAAGCGGATGGAAAGCAAGATCAACGTGAATTGGATTTTGTTCGGAAGCAGTTTGTGAGCATGTATGGAAAAGAACGTGCTAATCAGGCGTTTCGATTATTTAAAAATATCGCGAAGCAAAAAAATATTTCAACCCGACAGGTATGTTTACAGATCCGGCAAATGATGGATCACCCGTCGCGCTTACAGCTCATTCATTTCTTATTTGGCATTGCTCAGGCGGATGGTTTGGTTACTTCTGATGAAGAACAACAAATCAGCTTGATGGCAGGATATCTGGGGATAAGTTCCATGGATTACGAAAGCATTAAAGCCATGTTTTATAAGAGTAGTGATAACGCCTATAAGATACTCGAAATTGAACCATCGGCTTCTGTGGATGAGATTAAAACGGCCTACCGAAAAATGGCTAAAAAATACCATCCTGATAAAGTGATTCATTTAGGGGATGCGCATAAAAAGGGTGCCGAAGAAAAATTCCGGCAAGTTCAGGAAGCCTACGAGCACATCCAAAAGGAGCGAGGGTTTTAAGGCGAACTTTATTATTTATGAAAATGGATGCTTGAACCTTGTTTAGTTACCGTAAGGTCTATGGTGCGTCCTAGGATCATAGCACGATTATCATCTTCATGGCCGGCCGGCATTTTAAAAGCAATTGGGAAATCGTAATCCTTTAAAGCGTCTAAGATCAGTTGTTCAAAAGAAACACCCCATTTGGTCGTATTCTTTCTCAACTTGGTCATATCACCCACGATCAATCCTTTACAATGCTCAAAATAGCCTGCGCGTTTCAAACTTTGCAGCATTCGGTCAATATGGTATTTGTATTCACCTATTTCTTCAATAAAAAGAATTTTCCCTGCAACATCAATACTGGTTTTCGAACCTAACAAGGTGTGTAATAAGGTAAGATTACCTCCTACAAGCAATCCGGTTGCGCTACCCGGTTTGTTGTATTTTGAGGCTTTTAGCTCATAGTTTAAAGGTTGTCCTGAAATCGCATCTTTAAAAGTCTCGATCGACATCGCTATCGGAGTCTTGTCGTCCTGTAAACTGGAACACATTAGGGCGTGAATACTTTCAAATCCTTCAATGTGTATTTGACTATGAATTGCCGTAATATCAGAGTAACCAATAACCCACTTGGGGTGTTTTTTAAAATTGGTCCAATCTAGCTTATCTAGAATTCTAACACTACCATAACCACCTCGGGCACACCAAATAGCTTTAATAGAAGGATCGTCCAAAGCTTTTTGAAAATCGGCAATACGTTCTTCATCCGTTCCTGCAAAATGATTGTCTTTACTAAACAAATGAGCTCCTAAAACAGGGTGCAAGCCCCAGCTTCGAAGAAGGCGCTCGGCCAGATCAATATCATGTTCCTTGTTCTTTAAAATTCCTGAAGGGGCTACAATAGCCACACTATCGCCTTGTTTTAAGTAAGGTGGTTGCATTAAGGTATCTGTATTTTGTGGGTCATTGTATTGTGCAAAACTCAATGTATTTCCCATTAAAAAAAGCGCAAAAATGAGCCAAAATATTTGTGGGGTTTTAGACATATGGTAAATGTACATTTTTTTTCTAATTCGCTTGCAAATTGCGTACTTTTACGGCTTGTTACAAAAATAAATGCAGTGTGAGATTATCGCTTTTTTAAGCAAAAACCACAGTGCATTATGATGAAATTAAAAAATACTGATGAATAATCCTAAACGATACACCATTACTACCGCTTTACCATATACCAATGGACCCATTCATATTGGTCATTTAGCCGGTGTTTATGTGCCTGCCGATATCTATGCCAGATACCTGCGACTTATTGGGAAAGATGTTGTTTTAATTGGTGGTAGTGATGAACACGGAGTGCCGATAACCATTAAAGCTAAGAATGAAGGGGTAACGCCAAAGGACATCGTGGATAAATATCATAGTATCATAAAAAAATCTTTTGAGGACTTTGGGATCTCGTTTGATAATTATTCGCGAACCACGGCTAAAATTCATCACGAAACGGCCTCTGAATTTTTTAAAACCCTTTATCAAAAGGATGCTTTTATTGAAGAAACTACCGAACAACTTTACGATGAAAAAGTGCATCAGTTTTTGGCCGATCGTTTTGTGGTGGGCACTTGCCCAAAATGTGGTAATGAAGAAGCTTATGGCGATCAGTGTGAAAATTGCGGTACCAGTTTAAATGCTACCGATCTTATCAATCCGAAATCAGCTTTAACCGGTAATGTCCCAACCCTAAAGGAAACCAAACATTGGTTCCTGCCTTTAGATCAGCATGAAGGATTTTTAAAAGAATGGATCTTAAAAGGTCATAAAAAAGATTGGAAACCCAACGTATATGGCCAATGTAAATCCTGGATCGACGATGGTTTAAGACCACGAGCAGTAACCCGTGATTTAGATTGGGGAATTCCGGTACCGGTAGAAGGTGGTGAAGGCAAAGTTCTTTATGTTTGGTTCGATGCCCCTATTGGTTATATTTCGTCTACGAAAGAGTGGGCCGAAAAAACCGGGAAAGACTGGGAGCCATATTGGAAATCGGAAGACACGAAACTGGTTCATTTTATAGGAAAAGATAATATTGTTTTTCACTGTATCATTTTTCCGGCGATGTTGCGCGCAGAGGGCTCTTTTATTTTACCGGATAATGTGCCGGCCAATGAGTTTTTGAACCTTGAGGGCAACAAATTATCCACCTCGAAGAACTGGGCGGTTTGGCTTCACGAATATCTGGAAGAATTCCCCGATCAACAGGATGTGCTGCGGTATGCACTTACGGCAAATGCGCCGGAAACTAAAGATAACGATTTCACCTGGAAGGATTTTCAGGCACGAAATAACAGTGAATTGGTGGCTATTTTCGGGAACTTCATTAACCGTGTCGCGGTATTAACGCACAAGTATTATAATGGTGTTATTCCGGAAGCTTCAGAATTTACAGAAGTCGATGAACAAACCTTGGCGGCTATAAAGGCCTATCCGGATGTGATAGCCAGTTCTATTGAACGTTATCGTTTCCGCGAAGCGCAACAAGAACTTATGAATTTGGCCCGATTGGGAAATAAATATCTGGCTGATGCGGAACCTTGGAAAATCATCAAAGAGGATGAGGTTCGCACCCAGACTATTATGTATGTCGCCCTTCAAATTGCCGCGGCTTTAGGAACTTTGAGCGAACCATTTTTACCTTTTACTTCAGCGAAGCTTAAAGACATATTAAATTTTGAATCTTTACCATCGGCATTGGACTGGGAGGCAATTTCTAAAGAAGACATTTTATTGCCGACAGGGCATACCATCGGAAAAGCCACTTTACTATTTTCTAAAATAGAAGATAAATCTATTCAGGAGCAACTCGATAAACTGGAAGCTAACAAAAAAGCCAATGAGGCAGCTAATAAGCAAGGAACGCCCCAAAAAGATACGATCTCATTTGAAGATTTCAGCAAATTAGATCTTCGTGTAGGGACTATTCTGGAAGCCGAAAAAATGCCAAAAACTAAAAAGCTTTTAAAGCTTAAAGTAGATACCGGTTTGGATGTGCGCACCATAGTTTCAGGAATTGCAGAAAGTTTTTCTGTAGAAGAAGTTATAGGTAAACGCGTTACTGTTTTGGTAAATTTGGCTCCTCGTGCTCTTCGCGGTGTGGAAAGTCAGGGGATGATTCTCATGACGGAAACGGCTGAAGGTCAGTTGGTATTTGTAAACCCTGATGATGATGTAACACCAAACGGATTGCAAATCAGTTAATTTAGTATAGCATTTTATCAAATCAATTGATTACCTTTAACCGCAGAGTAGAAAAACCTTCATTAGAAATAACCAATCTTCAGTTTTTAATGAATCAAAGGGAGTTATAGTCTAAACCTTACAAAATTATCGTATCTTATTAAAAGCGAGTACTTACCTTGTGTTTGTATTCAACGTTATAAATTAATAAAACTTTAAAAAAACAATACATATGAAAAAACTAATGATGATCCTATTGACGCTTAGCCTAGTGGCTTGTGGCGCCTCAAAAACGGTAAGAACAGCAAAGAAAACAATAAAAGGCACCTGGAACTTGAGTAATATTACCTACGACCGCGCCGGAACCTATAATATTAAACTATTGGATGACGCCTCTAAAACCTGTTTCGAAGGCAGTGATTGGCAGTTTATTCCTAATAATAATACAGGAATCTATACCATAAGCGATTCAAGTTGTACGTCTGGTGAACGCTATTTTATCTTCACTATTGATGAAGTGGATGCACAAACCGGACTTTATGATTTCTTGTTAAAGCCTACCAATGCTAAAGGAAGGTCTGAAACCAATGAAGGCTTCCGTATTAAATTGAGTTCCCTGACGGAAACCAGCATGCAATGGCAACAAACCGTTATGGTTGACGGAAGTCCGTTTACCATAAGCATGAATTTTATTAAAAGTTAAATTCAAATAATTTTAAGTTATTAATTCAAAAATTCAAATCATGATAAAGTATATAAAAAAAGGAAGTATTCTGGCATTGAGCCTTATTTTGGTGCTCAGTCTTACGCAATGTAAAGCCATTCAAAATGCTAATAATAAACAAAAAGGCGGTGTTATCGGTGCTGCTGGTGGCGCTGTTATTGGAGCTATCATTGGAAACAATGTCGGTAAAGGTGGAAACGGTGAACTCGGTGCTGTAATTGGCGGCGTTGTTGGTGGAACAGCCGGGGTGCTCATTGGTAATAAAATGGACAAGCAAGCCCAAAAAATCGAAGAGGAGATTCCCGGTGCCGAGGTAGAACGCGTTGATAATGGTATTGTAGTTACTTTCGATGAGGGCAGTGGTGTGTATTTCGCAACTAATAGATACAATATTAATACAGCTTCACAAACAACCTTAAATAAATTAGTTGGCGTATTCAAAGAATATCCGGACACGAATATTCTTGTGGTAGGACATACGGATAGTACCGGTGATGCTGCATATAATATGGAGCTTTCTAAAAACAGGGCCTATGCTGTAACGAATTATTTGATTGGTACAGGCTTAAGTTCGGGACGATTTACTACTAACTGGTTTGGAGAAACGCAACCAATGCACGACAATAATACTGTTGAAGGTCGTGCAAAAAACCGTCGGGTGAATATCGCTATTTTACCAAACGAAAAAATGATTGAAGAAGCCAAGCAAGAAGCTGGCGAGTAATAGAAACTGATTTTTTTAAATAAATTTACTTGGGGTTGCATCTTTTTGATGCGACCCTTTTTCTTTTTAGTAATTTCGCAAAAAAAGTGTTATCCAAAATTGGTTGGTATTTTCCATGCTAAAAATTGCTTATCATCCTATTTATAAACATCCACTTCCGGAAGGGCATCGTTTTCCTATGGTAAAATATGAACTTTTGCCACAGCAGCTTTTACATGAAGGCACTTGTAATAAAGACCATTTTTTCACTCCCGAAATTCCTGAAGACCAACACATATTAAAGGTTCATACCGAGGATTATTACCGCCATTTACAAGACCTAAGTTTAAACAAAAGGGCTGCTCGAAAAATCGGGTTCCCCTTAAGCGAAGCACTAGTAAAACGCGAGATCATCATTGCCGATGGCACCATAAAAGCCAGTGATTATGCGCTTCAATATGGTATTGCCATGAATATCGCGGGAGGCACACATCATGCTTATTCTGATAGGGGTGAAGCGTTTTGTCTACTCAACGATCAGGCCATTGGCGCCCGATATCTACTCGATACCGGAAAAGCCAAAAAAATCCTTATTGTTGATCTGGATGTGCATCAGGGCAACGGCACGGCTGAGATCTTTCAAAACGAGCCGCGCGTATTTACCTTTTCCATGCATGGAAAAGGGAACTATCCGTTTAAAAAAGAACAAAGCGATCTTGATATTCCGTTGGAAAACGAAACAGATGACCATACCTATCTGCAAATCCTAAAAAGCACCTTACCCGAATTGATCGAAACCCAACAACCCGATTTCATCTATTACCTTTCCGGTGTCGATGTTTTAGCATCCGATAAACTGGGCAAACTCGCTCTCACGCCCGAAGGATGTAAAGAGCGCGACCGTTATGTGCTTCAAACTTGCAAAACCAAAAATATTCCGGTAATGTGCTCCATGGGTGGTGGATATTCCAAAGATATCAAAGTCATTATCGAAGCTCACGCCAATACTTTTCGACTGGCTCAAAACCTCTTCTTTTAAATAAAAAAAGCGCCAAAAAAGGCGCCTTCAATATGTATTCGCAACAGAGCTATTACCTGTTCATATTCTTAATTTGCTGCATAAAGGTATCCAGATCAGCACCATTGCCAACCAAGGTTAAAGCTTTATCCATAATGTATTTCACATTAACCGCATGAAACCCTAAGCCAACCCCAATTTTATTTAAAAGCCGGTGTTCCGGATCACCATTAATTTGGTCAACATGTACCATACGCACCAAATCGTATAAGCGCTCTAAACGGTTATCGTAAGACACCGGTGGATTAATTGGGTGCGAATTATAATCCTTTAAAATTTCCTTATACTCAGACTCGTTAATTTCTAAATTACGAGCCAAACGGTCCAAAAAAGCCTGCTCATCAGGAGTAATAATGCCATCATCCATAGCAACACGAACGATCGCTGCAAAATGATCCTTATTACGCTCTTTAAACCCACCATCAAATAAATCTGAAAACGACATAAACTTGTTTTAATTTGCTACAAACCTACATAAATTTTTAAAATTTTAAACTGATATAATTCAGTTTTTTTGGCGTTTCCCTTCGGGTCGCGCTATTCGCTGCAAGTCCTCGCTCGTGCCTCGCTGCGGGCTTTCCGCTACTATCCCTAACGCGAGCTTTTTTGCTAGTTTCGGGTTATTTCAAAACGGAAATCAATCTTGCCGAGGCCATAATCCTAATGTGATACCGTCATTGCGAGCAAAGCGAAGCAATCTGCTAATAGGAATTTGTTTCAAGAGATTACCACGTCGCCTTGCTCCTCGAAATGACGTACATAGAGATTCTTCAGTCACTGCGTACCTTCTGAATGACATACCATTCGTCATTGCGAGTGAAATGAAGCAATCTTTCAAACAGGATTTCAAATGAAGAGATTACGTCTTTATTCTTCCTTGTAATGACGAAATTTCATTTGTCATTCAGAGCGAAATGAAATGCAGCGAAGAATCTCAAAAAAACTCTTATAAAACCTTTTAAAACCCAGTAAGCAAACCGTATATTTGCAGCACTAAAAAAAGCATAGGTGAGTAAAACCCTGATCTCTCAAACCTATCAACAGGCTTTGCAATTGCAAAATCTGCAGATGGCTATTGCCCAATCCCAAAAAACCACACCAAAATTAGCGCTTACCGGTCTAACAGGCTCTGCATTATCCTTTGTTATCTCCAACGTTTTTAAACAAACAGACAAGCCTTTTTTGATGGTGTTTGATGATAAGGAAGAAGCCGCCTTTTACCTGAACGATCTTGAACAGCTATGTAACGAAAACAATGTCCTGTTCTATCCGGGCAGTTACCGCCGCCCTTATGAGATCGAGGAAACCGATAATGCCAATGTGCTACTTCGCGCCGAGGTCCTTAACCGTATCAATTCGCAAAGAAAACCGGCAATAATTGTTACCTATCCCGATGCCTTGTTCGAGCAGGTGGTGACGCGTAAGGAATTGGAGCGTAACACCCTGAAAATTTCGGTGAACGATCAGTTATCTATCGATTTTGTGAATGAGGTGCTTTTCGAATATAAATTCAAACGTGTCGATTTCGTTACCGAGCCTGGCGAGTTTTCCGTGCGTGGTGGTATTGTAGATGTGTTCTCATTTTCACACGATGAGCCTTACCGTATTGAGTTTTTTGGTGATGAGGTTGATAGTATTCGAACCTTCGATGTGGAAACGCAGCTATCGATAGACCAGATCAAAAAGATCAATATCATCCCCAATGTGGCCAATAAAATGGTTCAGGAAAGTCGGCAAAGTTTTTTAAAATACATTGCTCAAAAAACGGTGGTCTGTTTGAAGAATCCCAATCTTCTTTTTGCACGTATCGATGAATTTTATACCAAAGCCGAAGAGGCCTATAAAAACCTTTCCGGCGACATCAAACATTCAAAACCTTCAGCGCTTTTCTGTAATTCTGAATTGTTAAGGGAACAACTTGAAGGGTTCACGCTTGTTAATTTTGGATCCTCAAAAAATAATTCCGCCATAGGCGATATAACAAAAAAGATCGCGTTTAATACCACGCCACAACCGGCTTTCAATAAACAGTTCAATTTACTTATTGAAGATTTGAACGCCAACCACGAAAAAGGTTATACCAATTATATTGCCTGTATAAGCGAACAGCAGGCCAAACGGTTTCATGATATTTTTGACGATGCCCATCTGGATGTCAAAGAATATAAGACCGTTATTTTATCCTTGCATCAGGGTTTTGTGGACCATGATAACAAAATGGTCTGCTACACCGATCATCAAATCTTTGAACGCTACCATAAGTTCCATATCAAGAATGGCTATGCAAAAAAACAGGCCATTACCCTTAAAGAACTTACCAATCTGGATATTGGCGATTATGTAACGCATATCGATCATGGTATTGGTCGATTTGGCGGACTTAAAAAAATTGATGTTGAAGGCAAGAAGCAAGAAGCTATAAAACTCATTTATGGCGAACGGGATGTGTTGTATCTCAGTATTCACTCGCTGCATAAGATCACCAAGTTCAATGGCAAAGATGGCAAGCCACCTAAAATTTACAAACTAGGTAGCAACGCATGGAAAACGCTGAAACAAAAAACTAAAGCGCGGGTAAAAAATGTGGCCTTCAACCTGATTAAATTGTACGCCAAACGAAAAACTAAAAAAGGCTACCAGTATAACCCCGACAGCTATATGCAACACGAGTTGGAAGCCTCCTTTATTTATGAAGATACGCCGGACCAAAGTACGGCCACAGCCGATATTAAAGCCGATATGGAAAGTGAACGTCCTATGGATCGCCTGGTGTGTGGTGATGTTGGGTTTGGAAAGACTGAGGTAGCTATTCGCGCTGCGTTTAAAGCTGTAGACAATGGAAAACAAGTAGCTGTTTTAGTACCAACGACCATTTTAGCGTACCAACATTCCCGAACCTTCAAAGAGCGTCTTAAAGAGTTTCCCGTAACGGTAGAGTATGTGAATCGCTTTCGAACGGCTAAAGAAAAACGAGAAACCCTGGAAGGTTTAGAGCAGGGTTCTGTAGATATAATTATCGGGACGCATCAATTGGTGAATAAAAATGTAAAATTTAAAGACTTAGGCCTACTTATTGTTGATGAAGAACAAAAGTTTGGTGTGGCCGTGAAAGAAAAATTAAAGACCATAAAAGAAAATGTGGATGTGTTGACCTTAACCGCAACCCCTATTCCGCGTACCCTGCAATTCAGTTTAATGGCGGCTCGGGATCTTTCGGTTATCACCACGCCACCACCGAACCGATATCCTATTGAAAGTCATGTGATCCGGTTTAACGAAGCTACCATTCGTGATGCCATTAGTTATGAGATCCAGCGTGGCGGTCAAATTTTCTTCATCCATAACCGGATTGAAAATATCAAAGAAGTTGCCGGGATGTTACAGCGTTTGGTGCCCGATGCCAAAATTGGTATTGGTCATGGTCAAATGGAGGGGAAAAAGCTGGAGCAACTTATGTTGGCCTTTATCAATGGAGAGTTTGACGTATTAGTGAGTACAACCATTGTAGAAAGTGGTTTGGATGTACCCAACGCCAACACCATTTTTATAAATAATGCTAATAATTTTGGCTTGAGCGATCTGCATCAAATGCGCGGTCGTGTAGGGCGAAGCAATAAAAAAGCCTTTTGCTATTTTATTACTCCGGAATATTCAGCCATGACGGACGATGCCCGAAAACGCATCACCGCATTGGAACAATTTACCGCTTTAGGCAGTGGTTTTAACATCGCCATGAAAGATTTAGAAATTCGTGGAGCCGGTGATTTGCTGGGTGGAGAGCAAAGTGGATTCATTAACGAAATTGGGTTCGATACCTATCAAAAGATTCTTAATGAGGCTATTGAAGAGCTTAAAGAAAATGAATTCAAAGATCTTTATAATGAGGATGAAACTAATAAAGTGTATGTAAAAGACGTTACTATTGATAGCGACTTCGAATTGTTGTTCCCAGATGATTATGTGAACAACATTGCAGAGCGTTTGAATTTATATACGCAGCTGAATAATGTGAAAACCGAACAGGAGCTGGAAGCCTTTGAAAAGGAACTCATAGACCGTTTTGGCCCGTTACCAACTCAGGTGGAAGATTTACTTGATAGTGTTAAAATCAAGTGGCTGGCCACAAAAATAGGCTTTGAAAAAGTCGTAATGAAGCACCGGAAATTGGTGGGGTATTTTATTCATGATCAACAAAGTAGGTTTTATCAAAGTAGTAATTTCACCAGAGTATTGCAATACGTGCAAACAAATCCGTCGGTTTGTAAAATGAAAGAGAAACAAACACGTAAAGGTTTGCGATTATTGCTTACTTTTGAATCTATAAACTCTGTAAAACAAGTGCTTAAGGTCTTAAACCCCATAATGACCTAATGTATAAAACCCTCATACTTATGTTACATAAATTTATTATCAACCTCCTTTTATTACCCGGTATGTTATTTGCCCAGCATACCATTAAAGGCACCTTTTCCCCGCCTCAGGATTATAAGGTCGTGTTACTTTACAAAGTGACACCAACCTTATCGAATTACCTCAATAATACTAAAGTAGATAAAAATGGTGTTTTCCAATTTGCTTTGGATTCGACTGCCACAGCAGGAATTTACCGAATTGTTTATGCCGTACCGCAAGAAGATTACAATTTTGATGTGATCTACAACGGCAAAGAAGATATCGAACTTACCTTCAATTCCGAAACGGGGTTAAAATTTATTAAATCTGAAGAAAATAAACTTCTTAGCGCATACACGAATAGCCTGTATTCCGTAACACAAAGTATTAGTAATTATTACCGTGAACAACGAAAAGATACTATGGCAATCAGAGCTATTTTTAAAAATCAGCGCGAGATGCAAGAGGCCTATGAAAAAAAAGCGAATGGTATGATCGTATCGCATTTTATAAAAGCCAATAAACCTTATATCCCTAAAAAGTACGAGAATATTTCAACCTACGTGAGTAATTTGAAAACCCATTATTTTGATCACGTAAACTTCAAAAATCCTATTTTACAGAGCTCTAGTTTTCTGCAAGAGCGTATGTTGAATTACGTTTTCGGTATGCGTCCTGATGGCATTGATGAAGTCGCTAATTACAAAAAGAATATTGATAGATTTTATGCGGCCATGAAAACCGATTTACCTATTAAGGCTAAACGTATTTTATTGGTGGATTTGTGGGAGCAATTTAAGGACTTAGGTCAGGATAAGGTAGCCAATTACATTGCTGAAACCTACCTGATGGATATTGCTGTAGAGCTTAATGATCAGCAATTAATCCGTGATCTCATGGTGTTGATCAATACTGGTATTGGTGAAAAAGCTCCTGATTTTTCTATTGAGATGACTCAAAATGGCAAAAAAGTAACTAAGAATTTAAGTGACCTAAATTTGGCTAAACAGTACGTCGTGGTCTTTTGGAGTAGTACTTGTGCTCACTGTTTAAATGAGCTGCCTAATTTTGCCAGATATATCAAAAACAGACCTGATGTAAAGGTGATAGCTATCGGACTGGAAGATGGGCCCGGGAATTGGGAAAAGGTAAAACAACGATTCCCTGATTTTATTCATGTATACGGTGCGGGCCATTGGGATAATGAAATTGGAAATATTTATGGCGTTAGAGCAACACCAACCTATTTTATACTTGATAAGGGAAAGCACATCATTAGTAAGCCTAATACACTTGAAGATTTAGAAGAATTTTTTGATTTACAAGGAATGCCCTCAGAATAGATTTCAAAAAGGGTTTTTTAAAAATGATAAAAAGCGTTCTCAAGATGCTCAATATCATATTGATCACCGGACCTTATGATAGCAATAATATCAAAACGGACCTCAAAATCTAAAAGGTTAGAGGTAATATAGGCGTCTACCGCATTCACCAAACGTTCAATTTGCTTGGGTTTTACAAAATCTTGTGGATTGCCAAAATCAGTTGTTGAACGGGTTTTTACCTCGATCACAGCCAGTGTTTGATCTTTTTTTGCTATAATATCTACTTCCGCTCTTTCGTAGCGATAATTGCGATCCAGAATAATATAGCCTTTATTAATAAGGAAGTCTACAGCGAGATCTTCGCCTTTTTTGCCAAGTAGGTTATGTTGGGCCAAAACGGTTTTATTTTTATAACGGCTTAAAAGTCAATACCAAATTACTAAAATTAACAGCGTTTATTTTCACGCATGCTTGTTCTTAATGCAATTAATGGAGTTTTTTTAAGGTGGTATTAATCAGGTGTTAAAGTACAACTTTATTTTGAACATTATCTTTATTCTATAAACAAAAAATTAATTTTAGATTATCCTAAAAATATTTTTATACAGTTGTAAACCTTTGTACATTTGTACGACAAAGAAGTATTATGACGACCTTATCGGAGGAAAATTATTTAAAGGCCATTTACCAGTTAGGGAAACAGGGTACTATTTCTGTGAGCACCAACGCCATTGCGAATAAAGTAGATTCGAAAGCGTCTTCGGTTACGGATATGGTTAAAAAACTGGCAGAAAAAGAGCTTGTAAATCATGTGAGATATCAGGGGGTTAGTTTAACAGAAAAAGGCCGTTTAGCTGCAGCTTTAGTAATCCGAAAACATCGTCTTTGGGAAGTTTTTCTTGTGGATAAATTGCACTTTTCATGGGATGAGGTTCATGATGTAGCTGAGCAATTAGAACATGTAAAATCTTTAAAGCTGGTGAATGAACTGGATGCCTTTTTAGGCTTTCCAACGCATGATCCTCACGGGGATCCGATTCCAGACAAGGATGGAAATTATGCGCCTATGAAGAGTGTTAACATTTTTGATATTGAAACCGGAAAGACAGGCGTTTTATGCTTTGTAAAAGATTCTGCGGATGCCTTTTTAAAATATTTAAACAAGAATGATCTGGCTTTAGGCGATAAAATAACGGTATTGGATTATGAACCATTTGACAATTCACTTACAATCGAGACCAATTCGCAAAAAATGGTGATCTCAAAAGAAGTCGCTCAAAATTTATACTTAAAACAAATGTGATGGAAAACTACAATCCTCTTACAGCGCTTTTATTGTTTTTCGCCATCGTGGTGGTGTTGTTTGTGCTATTCCGTCCGGTCCATGGTTGGTTTTGGGTCTTGAAAAAGAATTTTAAAAATAACGAAAAGATTATTATTGAAGACATCCTTAAACAATTGTATCATTTTGAGAATTCAGGAAACAAAGTGGATATGAAAACTCTGGTTCAAATGATAAATTATAACCATCATCGCGTGGTAGAGGTTATAAAAAAAATGACAGTAAGTGATCTGATCTTTTTTGAAAAGGATATTTTGAAACTCTCAGAAAAAGGTAGGGAATATGCTTTAAGAATTGTAAGAGTGCACCGTTTGTGGGAAAGATATTTAGCCGATAAAACGGGTTTCAGTAAATCCGAATGGCATGATCGCGCTGAGGCCATGGAGCATCAGTTAAGTTATGATGAAACTAATATTTTAGCAGCGCATTTGGGACATCCAAAATTCGATCCACATGGCGACCCTATTCCCACACAAACTGGAAGAATGGCTGAAATAAAGGGTGAGGAATTACCACTTTTATCTGTGAATACCATAGGTAGGATCACGCATATTGAAGATGAACCTGATGTGATTTATAAACAAATCCTAGCGGAAAATATTCATATCGGCTCTATTTTAAAAGTGATCGAAAATAACGCTACGCGAATTTCTTTTGAATCAGAGGGTGAGATTTTTAAGTTGGCGCCCATAGTAGCAGCTAACCTTACAGTAGCACCTTTAGAAAAGGTTCTTGAAGTTGAAGATAATCTTGTTAGATTGTCAAGTTTAAAAGAAAATGAAACGGCTAAAATTATTGGTATTTCGAAGGAAAGCAGAGGAGAAGCGCGTCGTCGATTACTTGATCTTGGCTTTGTAAAGGGTGCTGATATCAAGATAGATCTTTTGAATCCACTTAGTGAGCCGAATGCCTATCTGATTAAAGGGACATCAATTGCTTTACGGAAAGATCAGGCTGCAAAAATTTTAATTAAAAAGTATTAATTATGGACCCAAAAATAAAAAGTGCTTGCGATACCTGTGAGCATTTTAATGCTAATGGCTTAAAACGCATGGGTGTTCAAACAGACCATGTCGATTTTGTCGTGGCACTGGCCGGTAATCCGAATACCGGAAAAAGCACCGTTTTTAATGCCTTAACCGGCCTGCGACAACATACAGGTAACTGGCCCGGTAAAACAGTGACTCGGGCTGAAGGTGGTTTTCAATATAATAACATGAAATATAAATTGGTTGATCTCCCGGGAACTTATTCCTTGTTATCGACCTCTGAAGATGAGCAGGCAGCACGTGATTTTATCCTTTTTGGAAAACCAAATGTTACGGTAATTGTTGCGGATGCCAACCGATTGGAGCGTAACCTTAATTTGGTACTACAAATACTCGAGATTACAGATAAAGCGGTACTATGCCTTAATCTTATGGATGAAGCTGAGCGTAATGACATCTCAATTGATATACGTACGTTGGCCCGTGATCTTGGGATCCCTGTGGTGCCAACAAGTGCGAGGTACAATAAGGGAATTTCTGAGTTAATTCAAACGATTAGTGGTATCGCCAATGGAACGATCGAATGCAAGCCACACCGAATTAAAAACGTACCAGCTAATGTGGAGTCGGCCGTGAATAAACTTGCTGAAAAGGTAAAGGAATCCTTTCCGAATATTCCTAACAGTCGTTGGATTGCCTTTCGATTACTGGAAGGAGACACCCAAATTATTAATGCTTTGAAAAAAGGCGAATTTGTTTAAAACTAAAAAATGAGTGATAAAAACGTAGATCATATAATTGAACTGTCCAACGAACTGCGCTGGCAAATTGGTGACGATTTTCACGATACGCTCACCGAAAGTATTTATGCAGATGCAGCCGATATTGTAAAAGGCACAGTAAGCAATCAGCAATCTAAAAAACGATTTCGGCTTGATGCCGAGATCGATAAAATTGTAACCAGTAAAATCTTCGGATTCCCAATCATGTTTCTGATCCTTGGCGTAGTGCTGTGGATCACTATCATTGGGGCTAATTATCCATCGTCGCTTTTGGCGGAATTACTTTTAGATAAGCTGCACCCTATACTTAAAAGTGGAGCAGCGAGTATTAACATGCCCTGGTGGCTAGATGGTTTTTTAATTGATGGGGTGTATCTGGCAGTGGCCTGGGTTATTGCTGTTATGCTTCCACCTATGGCAATATTTTTTCCCTTGTTCACCTTACTGGAAGATTTTGGATACTTACCTCGCGTTGCTTTCAATTTAGATAGTCTGTTTAAACGTTCAGGAGCCCATGGCAAACAAGCCTTAACTATGAGTATGGGTTTTGGTTGTAATGCGGCCGGAGTCGTGGCAACGCGAATTATTGATAGCCCCAGAGAACGATTAATTGCTATTATCACCAATAACTTTTCCCTGTGTAATGGGCGATGGCCTACCCAAATCCTGATTGCTACTATTTTTATTGGTGCTGTGGCGCCTGAAGGGATGTCAAGTTTGGTTTCTTTATTAGCGGTGATTGGTATTGCTGTTTTAGGCTTGGCCTTTATGTTTGGAACATCCTGGACTCTGTCTCGAACGGTTTTAAAAGGTGAAGTTTCAACATTTCATTTGGAATTACCCCCCTATCGCCCGCCACGATTTTGGAAGACACTTTATACGTCTTTGATCGATAGAACTATAATCGTGCTTTGGAGAGCCATAGTATTTGCCGCCCCTGCAGGTGCTGTAATCTGGTTGATCTCAAACATCCATTTGGGAGGTGAAAGCATTGCAGCTATTCTTATAGATTCTTTTAATCCGTTTGGTTATTTGTTGGGTTTGAATGGGGTTATTTTATTAGCCTATATTGTAGCCATTCCTGCTAATGAAATTGTCATTCCAACAATAATGATGCTTACTGTTTTAGTTACCGGAATCTCTGTAGGAAATGGTGCAGGAGTAATGTTTGAACTGGATTCTATGAATGCGACCGGCGATCTGTTACGCGCGGGAGGCTGGACTTTATTAACAGCAATCAATTTGATGTTGTTTAGCTTACTCCATAATCCCTGTAGTACAACAATCTATACAATTTACAAGGAAACCAAAAGTGTGAAGTGGACCCTAGTCGCCTCCATAATGCCTGTGATATTAGGTTTTGTTGTAACCTTTCTTGTTGCTCAATTCTGGCGCATTTTGGTTTAATTTATTTTTATTATATTTAAAAAACCATTTTAATCTTTTTTGGATGAATTATTCCGAAAATGTATTAATAGCCCTGGTTCTACTAAAAATTAATTAATTGTAAATTGTTCTAAAAACATTTCATTGACCTACTATTTGATTATGGAAAAAAGCTTAAGAATTTCCCTCATCAAGGATCTACTTTAATTGTAAGGTTCTTTTTTATTCGGAAGCAATCTCATTTACTGATGTACACGTCATTTAAAGTATTTTATGCTTTAATAATATAAGGTAGACGCATACTTCTTACCGCAGAAAGTTTTACGGATGGTGTTTATTTGGTTGCGCTTCAGTTTATAGACCCCTCAATTTTTATGGACCACACAACAGGACATAAAAAGGGGGCTTAGCGTTGGATCTTCCGTGGCTTTAAATTCTTAGTTATATCAACATAATCAAAAAGTGCATTAAAGACCGTTGAGGTTTATATTAGGAAGTTTCACCTAATCTCCTTGGAAAGACCCCTTTTCCGAGGCTAAAATGATATATGAACATTTTATTATAGTGTAGAATTAAAGGAAGCTATCCATTTGGTTTAAATAGTTATTAAGAAAGATTAAAGGTTTAAAAACCTTTGAGAAACTAAAACCAATTAAAAAGTGATTCAAAATAGCGAAACCCAAACGGCGAAGTTTTTCATTCTAAATATCGTTTTTACAGTTGCTTTTTTAATCTTAAATAAGGCGGCAATAGCACAACCTATTTTGCCCAAGATGGAGAATTTTACGCCGCAAGACTACAATGCGAATAGGCAAAATTGGGGTATAGATATTGATAATAAGGGAGTGGTTTATATTGCAAATAATAAAGGATTATTAGTATATAATGGGCAATCCTGGCAACTTTATGAGCTACCCGATAAAACTATTGTCCGGTCTGTTCTATGCTATAATAACATGATATTTACTGGTTCTTATGAGGAGTTTGGGGTTTGGAAAAAAAATACAACTGGAGCACTATATTATACGTCTTTATCCGGGCCTAAGGAAAAAATCCAAAAATTCCAAAACGAGCAATTCTGGGAAATAACAAGTTTTAACAGCGCAATTTATTTTATGTCTTTTGCGAGGGGGGTCTATAAATACACTGAGGGTAAGCCTATTGAATATATAAAAAATAGTTTTGGTGTAACTTCAATAGCGACATATAAAAACAAGCTGATATTCGGAAACAGACTTGAAGGATTACAAGAACTAAAAGATGGAAACCTTATTAATTTTGAGTTATCCAACACTTCCAAAGTAACAACCAAAGCCGAATTGGTTGCCACAAAAAAGAATAATTTGTTTTTTTATTCACCTCAATTTGGAGGTTATATATATTCCGATGGAGCACTACGAAATCTTGGCGATGATTTAAATACTCTCTTAAAGACAGCGGTATTGAACAAGGTAGTATTTATAGATCAAAACTGCTTGGCTTTTGGCACCTTAAAAGAAGGTGTGGTGCTCTATAATCTAAAGGATAATTCATTCAAAAAAATAATAAAAACCTATGGTTTAGAAAATAACGTTGTTCACGATCTTAATTTCAATCATGGAAATCTTTGGGCTGCTTTAGATACCGGAATTACCAAAATAAATATTGATTCGCCCTTAAGTTTTTACAGAGATATTACAGGAAAGTTGGGAACTGTTTATGACATATTATATTTTAAGTCTAAATACTATTTAGCTAGTAATACAGGGGTTTATGTGCTTGGTACTAAAAAAGAGTTAACCTTAATTGAAGGTACAGAGGGACAGGCCTGGGATTTAAAAGTTATGAATAATCAAGTAATCGTTGGCCATAACAATGGCTGCTTTATAATAGAAGGCGAAAGAGTCTTAATAAAAACATCGAATAACGGCGTTTTTAAAACGGTTAGAGTACCGGGTAAAAATAATTTATATGTCCAAGGGACTTATTATGGTATTAATAAGCTTCAGTTTAAAGATGGCATTTGGAACTCTAAACCTATTAAAAATGTCCCGCTCATAATTAATAATATCATTTTTGAATCAGATTCGGTTTGCTGGGCTACAAATCCTTATAAAGGAGTTTATCGCATATTTTTCGATAAGCATCTAAATAAAGTGAATAAAATAATTTCATTTAGCTGGATTAAAAACCTGACAGAGTATCGTAGTTACATACATGCTTTGGATAAAAATATTCTAATATATAATTCGGGGGAATGGCTTACTTATTATAATGATAAAGATAGCATAGGCGCTTTTCAGCCATTTAAGGATTTTGGTAAACAGATGATTGTTGGTAATGATAACGACGGTCTATGGTTTTTAGATGAAAGGCATGATAATATTTTTCATAGAAAGAAGCATAATTTAATTAACGACTATACTTTAACCGATCCTGGTATTGAAAATACAGCTTTAATTGATTTTAAAAAAGTAAGGGCTGTCTCGGATTCTACCTTTTTAATTATGATTAAGGATGGTTTTGCATTTTATAATCGTCGCCAATCAAAAACAAAAAAGGACGAATCACCAAAACCTGAGATCGTAAAAGTCAAAACAACAAAACGTTCTTACGCAATATCCGGGGAAATGAATCTTGAATTACATTTTGAAGAATCTAGGCATTTATCTATTGAAGCTTATTTGCCTTTCGGATATAATGAACAAATCTTTTACAGCATCGAAAACAAGCTGAAACGTAAGGGTCAATTGGAAAATGGAAATTTAAAACTTAATAACTTAAATGCTGGAACTTACGAGTTAACTCTGTATCCTTTTGCCAAAACATCGAGGGGTAATCATAAAAAACTGAAAATAAGAGTATTGCCGCCGTGGTATCTGTCAAACTTGATGCTTGTTTTTTATTTATTTTTTATTGTTTTTGTCATTAAGGTATATCATAGAATGTTAAAACTAAAAATGAGGAGGCAACGACTGAGGGAGAAAAAGAGTTTAATAATAGAAAATATGAACAAACTTGAGCACATGGAAAAGAACAATTTAAAAAAGGAAATAGAATACAGAAAAAAAGAATTAAACCAAACAGCTACGACACTTATTAAAAAAAATGAAACCATAATTCTATTGCGCAACGAGTTGAAACGTTTGCTAAAGGTGTCACCAAATAAAAGTAGAACTAATAAGCTTATCGATTTTTCGAATAATAAAAAAGCTGCTGAAATGGACTGGCTAATATTTGAACGAAACTTTAATGAGTTGCATGAAGAATTCTTTTCCAAGCTACTGGCTTCATACCCATGTCTTACCAAAAAAGATTTAAAACTATGTGCCTTTATTAAAACAGGATTATGTTCTAAGGAAATAGCGCAACTTATGAATATTACAACGCGTGGTGTAGAGATACATCGATATCGATTAAGAAAAAAGTTAAACCTCGAAACCGAGGTGAAATTACACAACTTTCTTATGCTATTTTAACCCATTTTGTTAGTAAATTACCTTTTTTTTACCACATCATTACTACATCATTTTTAAAAATTAACAATTTTTCTTCAAATTAAAATATTGATTATCAGTTTATTAAAAAATAAATATCTAATTTAAAGTACATCTTAATTTTTTTATAAAGCAATCTGATATAGTTTTACTCCATTCAAAAGAATAATCTAATGATTGAAATTATTTTTAATCAAACTGACTTGTTTCTTTCAAAATGTAAAAGTTTTAATTGTTAAAGAAGTAAGCCGGAAAAAAACAAATCTTTTGAATTATTAACCTCCATGTTTACACACTATGATTTTTGCAATCATAGTAAGTGTTTTCAAAACCTCCAAAACTTAAAATAGTGAATTATTAAAGGGATTTGAGTATTCCTTGTTGTAATCGATATAAAATGATATAACGAAAAAATAAGACCTACTTACTTAAAGAGATCGTAAAAAAACAAACCCAAATAGTTTCACAATCTTTTTATTATATGGATTCCTTTTTATTCTGCTCGTCATTTTTAATTAATTAAATGAGACCCTGTTTAAACCAAAAAAAGAGTTAAAACCGGAGCTCGAAAATCTAACTAAAAATAACCTAAACAACAAATCATGAAAAAAATTAATTTAATGCTGTGTCATGGCGCACGGCTAAGAACAACACAGTTTAAAAAAAACCTGTTTCTGGGGCTAGTATTTGCTCTATTTGTGGGCGTTAATCTTAACGCTCAACAGGTTACCTACGACAAAGTAAAAGTAAATGATTCTCTAAAAATCATAGGGAATGATCCAAACAATCCCGATATAATCCTCACAGGACCAGGGACTTCAATTTTTAATAAAAAAATATTATTTAACAATGAAGTTAGAGGGACTAATTATAGTTGGAGTATTAACCAATATGGTTCTGGTACTTTTGCAAATTCAAAAATTGTCCTTTTAAATAACGGTACTAAAGCTGAAATTAAAATAACAGATGGTAAAATAACTTTAAACAATAGTAAACTATCTGTTTTGGATACTGATGGCTCAGCTTATTTTGCTAATAAAAATGTAGATTTTAGTAGTGCTGGTTTGGCTTCCTTTAAAGCCGGCGCAAACTTTGCATCTGGCACAACAGTTGACTTTACAGGTGCTAACGTAACGGGATTACCAGCAGTAACATTAGACGAAACTACAGATTACACGGCTAACAATTTAAATGCAAAAACGGCTGTTAAAATAGGAAGTGATGCCATGAATCCGAATATAACGCTTTCCAGTACTGGAGCGGATTTTGCTTCAGGAACCACGGTTGATTTTACCGGTGCTACGGTAACCGGGTTAGATTTTGATATTTCAGGTGTTACCACAGGGACACTTTCAGTAGATCGTTTGCCAGCTGCTATTCCGGCCAGTAAAATTACCGGATTACCAGTGGTAACATTGGACGAAACTACAGATTACACGGCTAACAATTTAAATGCAAAAACGGCTGTTAAAATAGGAAGTGATGCCATGAATCCGAATATAACGCTTTCCAGTACTGGAGCGGATTTTGCTTCAGGAACCACGGTTGATTTTACCGGTGCTACGGTAACCGGGTTAGATTTTGATATTTCAGGTGTTACCACAGGGACACTTTCTGTAGATCGTTTGCCAGCTGCTATTCCGGCCAGTAAAATTACCGGATTACCAGCAGTAACATTAGACGAAACTACAGATTACACGGCTAACAATTTAAATGCAAAAACGGCTGTTAAAATAGGAAGTGATGCCATGAATCC
>NZ_JBAWKA010000004.1:0-421051 GCF_043876815.1 Gaetbulibacter sp. M240 | reverse complement strand
ATCTGATATGTGCGTTACTATTGGATTAGCCGTACAGTTATCAGCTTCATCCGTGATGGCCAGTATATCAACAGCCGATACATCTTCAATACACTCAACCGTTACATCAGCAGGAGCTGTTGCTGTAGGTAATGTTGTATCCTCAACAAATATTATTTGATCATGCTCATGAAAATTTCCTGTAGCATCAGTAACTCTCCAGGTTCTTGTTATCGTATAAGAATTTGCACAAATTCCAGGTGTGGTAGCATCGGTATAGGTTGCTACTGGATTGGGATCACAATTATCACCAATTATATTGGGATTTCCTGTAATACTTAAATCAGTTGGATCCTGATCACACTCTAAGGTTATATTTGCAGGTGCCGTGAACTCAGGATGTTCATCATCATTAACAGTAACCAATTGATCACAGGTTACTGTATTATTTGATGCATCTGTATATGACCACGTCACCGTTGTTGATCCTACAGGAAATATAGATGGTGCATTATTAGAAATATTCGCATTAATAATATCACAATCATCAGAAAGCAATAAATTGCCTAAATCTAAATTCGAAGCAGAACACAAACCAGGGTCAACATTAACAGTTATATCATCAGGACAGGTAATCGTCGGAGGTTCATCAGTTAAAGTAATATCTTGGGAGTTACTTGCCGAACTACACTCTGCAAGGGCATCAGGATCATTATTAGTAACCGTTAAGGTAACAGTATAAGTACCTGATTGAGAATAAGTATGGGTCGGATTCATTTCCGTACTATTATTTCCATCTCCAAAATCCCAAAGATAGGAAGGAGAACCACCGGCATTGTCTGCAGACCCAGTGAAATCAACACTTAAGCCACAAGTACCATTTCCTGATGTGCTTGGAGTTAAAAAAAATGTGTTTACGGAAATTGAATCTAGAAAATTTATTTCAATATCTGTAAAAACATCCACAGTCTCTTCGCCACAAGTCGATCCATCAATTCCGAGACTAATGGTCACCGTAATTCTAACAGTATATAATCCTGGTTCACTAACTTCTATAGTTGTGTCTTGAGTATTGTCAGGTGAGAAAGTTATAGTGCCAGTTCCCGTATTAAATGGAGATTCACTCCATTGATAGCTCACACCACCACTAACCAGACCATCTAAAGCAATATCAATAAATGTTGGTCCAAAACACACAGAATTATCAGACCCAGAAACGACTGCAAAATTAGGATCAAGTGAAGGTGTTCCACCTGCTTTAATTAAATCAGCAAAAGTTATACAAACATTACCGCCTCCGGAGCATGCAGAGTATTCTATTGTACCTATTAATAATCGTCTGTTATTGCTACAAGTAGTAGTAGTTGAACCTAATGCACCTGTTTGAGAACCTATACTGGAAGTATTTTCGATAACAATTGCTGAACTGGGTGCAAGAATCAAGTCAACACTATTTGCAGCCCAAAGAATTTGCCCACCGTCCTTTATTATTATTCGGTCTATTGAATTAGGAATTTCTAAAGATTGATTTAAAATAATATCTACCGGAGACTCAATAGTTAAAGTTCCAGAACATGAATTGTTGTTAATGTAAGTCAGTAATTCTTGACCTGTCATTACATTATCACCTCCGGTTTCGGCCGTTCCGATAGTACAATCGGCATTAGCTTTTAATATTCCTAGAAAAAAGAATAGGATAAAAAGCTTTGATAGACTAAAGGAGTGTAAAACGTTACTTATGTAATGCTTTCCCATATCACAAAATGTTAGTAATAGCGTACTAAAAATTTATTTAGAAGACATAAAAATGACTCTAAACAGTTTGAATTTCGCTTTGCGGTTTAACAAAAAATTTGCGAGGGAATTGTTGCGCGTTGTGCGCTTTATAAACTGGATTATTCAATTTTGGGGTCATATTAATTTGGGGTTTTTGGGCTAAATAGGTAAAACAAAGGACGTTATAAGACATAATTTGTTCAAAAAAATATGTTAAATCGCCTAAATATTCGTTTAAGAGAGTTGTTCAATGACTTAATCGTTAAAAAATTAACATTTATCGATAAAGTAGAATTACCCTTTAAAACGTGTTTGGAAATTTAAAATTCGGTCAATTGTTTCGTGTTTTTTTATATACTTTTATAATTAGTTGTTAATAGCTTAAAATAATTTTCATCGGTAAAAATAGTAATTTATCGGGAAAAACAAGCGTTTTATCGAAAAAAATGAAAAAAATAATTTTAGTAAGACATGGAAAGTCATCTTGGGAACACGATGTTATTGATCATGAAAGACCTCTTAACAATCGAGGAATACTAGATGCTACTAGGGTTGCAGAAACTTTTAAGCGGGAAAATATAGTTGTAGATCTTATATTATCCAGTGATGCCAAACGAGCCAGTACCACCTGTAATATTTTTGTTAAATCATTGGAAATCAATAATAAAATTGTCGATTTTAACCATGGTTTGTATGACTTTTCAGGAGAATCGGTTGTAAAAATTATCAAGTCGTGTTCTGATTCTGTAAATACCTTGATGATTTTTGGACATAATCATGCCTTTACTTCAATTGCTAATGCCTTTGGCGACCTTTATATTGAAAATGTGCCTACTTCCGGTTTGGTAGCCTTAGATCTCGACATTGATCATTGGCAGAATTTAAAACAAGGAAAAACGATTTTAACTATTTTACCCAGAGATATCAAATAATATATCACTATAAAACTTAGATTTCTAACCTTAAAAACAGGCTTTTATTACGATGAAATAGAATATATTTGTTTCAAAGTATTTTATAATTCATGACTCCAAACAAATTTCAGCACGAAAATAGTTACATTAATAGAGAAATAAGTTGGCTTCAATTTAATGCCAGAGTGCTTCAAGAAGCCTCGGATGAGCAGGTGCCCTTAATTGAACGGCTACGTTTTTTAGGAATTTTTTCGAATAATCTTGATGAATTTTTTAAAGTAAGATATGCAACGGTTAAACGTATTGTTGAAGCGGGTCGAGGCGGTAAAAGTGAACTAGGCGGAATTCGCGCTAAAGAATTACTGGAAATTATAACAAAAATTGTGATTGACCAGCAAAGTGAAAGTTTGGATGTTTTAAGTAATATACAGGATAAACTTGAAAAGGAAAACATCTATATTATTGATGAAACTCAAATTAAAGAGAATCAGGAAGAATACATCAATAAATATTTTTTACAAAAGGTTAGCCCGGCATTAGTAACAATTATTCTTAATGACTTAGCCACCTTACCTAATTTAAAGGACAGCGCGGCCTATTTAGCTGTTCGTATGGTGCTGAGCAACAATGAAAAGCAGTTTGCACTTATTGAAATTCCAAAATCTATAAACCGGTTCATTGAACTTCCTAAGGAGGGAAATAAGGATTTCATTATCATGATTGATGATTTGTTGCGCTATTGCTTAAAAGAAATCTTTAATATTTTCGATTACAAGGATATTTCTGCTCATATGATTAAAATTACCCGTGACGGTGAATTGGATTTTGATAGTGATTTGAGTAAGAGTTTTATAGAGAAAATTTCTGATAGTGTAAAGCATCGCCAAATCAGTGAACCTGTACGCTTTGTATACGACAAGAATTTAAACAAAGAAACGCTTCAATACCTTATGTCGAAAATGGGGATTGATAATACAGATAGTATCATTCCCGGAGGACGATATCATAATCGTCGGGATTATATGAATTTTCCTGACTTAGGCCGAAACGATCTGTTATATGAAAAAATTGAACCCCTACCCATTAAAGGGTTAAGTTTACAAGACAGTATTTTTTCCGCTATAAAGAAAAAAGATTATTTACTCTATACACCGTATCAAACGTTCTCTTATGTTGTTAAGTTTTTGCGCGAAGCAGCACTAGACCCAAAGGTAAAGAAGATCAAAATCACCATTTACCGCCTAGCTGAAATTTCACATATAGCAAGCTCACTAATCAATGCCGCTTTAAATGGTAAAAGTGTTACGGTTTCCATAGAACTCCGGGCTCGTTTTGATGAACAGGCTAATATTGACTATGCACAACAAATGCAGGAGGAGGGCATTAATTTGATATTTGGTGTTCCCGGACTAAAAGTGCACAGTAAAATGTGTGTTATTGAGCGGGAAGAAAACGAAAAAATTAAACGCTATGGATTTATAAGTACTGGAAATTTCAATGAATCTACCGCAAAAATCTATACTGATTACACCCTATTTACAGCCAATAAGGCTATTTTGAGAGACGTAGATAAAATATTTAATTTCTTCGAGATAAATTATAAAATATATAGCTATAAACACCTTATTGTTTCTCCGCATTACAGCCAAAAAACTTTTTTTAAGCTCATTGATCATGAAATAAAAATTGCTAAAAAAGGTGGTCAGGGCTTAATCCGATTAAAACTTAATAGTTTATCCAGTTACACCATGGTTGATAAGTTGTATGAAGCCAGTAATGCTGGTGTTAAAATACAACTAATAATCAGAGGTATTTGCTGCCTTATACCCGGTGTGGAAGGAATGAGCGAGAATATAGAGGTGATAAGTATTGTAGATAAATTTTTAGAACATCCCAGAGTTTATATATTTGGGGATAACGATCCGAAGGTATTTATTTCTTCAGCTGATTGGATGACCCGTAATATTGAGAACAGGGTAGAGGTGTCATGTCCTATTTATCAGAAAGACATTAAACAGGAAATAATTGATGTATTCAATATTAGTTGGAGTGATAATGTTAAGGCTAGATTGATCAATCAAACAGAAGAAAACATGTATCGAAAAGACGATAAAAAAGCGATAAGATCTCAATTTTTAACCTATGATTATTATCTTAAGAAACTAAACAGCTAATATGCTATCAATAAAAAAATACGCAGCAATTGATATAGGCTCTAATGCTGTCCGCTTATTAATTTCAAATATTATAGAACAAAAGGGGAAACCGGTTCAATTCAAAAAGAATTCCTTGGTGCGTGTTCCAATCCGGTTGGGCGCTGATGTTTTTGTGAAACAAAAAATATCTAAGGAAAATACTAAGCGAATGCTGGATACTATGTTGGCTTTTAAGCTTTTAATGAATTCTCATAAGGTGGTAAAATACAAGGCTTGCGCTACGTCTGCAATGCGAGAATCGAGTAACGGCAGAGAAGTGGCCGAATTAATTAAAAAGCATGCCGATATTAGTATTGATATTATTGATGGGGAAGAAGAAGCCGCAATTATAGCAGCCACAGACCTGAATAAATTTATTGATGATTCAAAAACCTACCTGTATGTTGATGTGGGTGGTGGAAGTACGGAATTTTCTATTATTGATCAGGGTGAGAAAGTGGTTTCTCGATCTTTTAAAATTGGAACTGTGCGACTCTTGAATGATATGGTTAGCAAAGAAGCGTGGGATGAATTGCAGCGATGGATTTCAGAGTACTCAAAAAAGTATGAAAAAATTACAGTGATTGGTTCTGGTGGAAACATCAATAAAATCTTTAAGGTGTCTGGTAAAAAACTAGGTAAACCACTGTCTTACTTTTATATGACCTCTTATTATAACACCCTTCAAACCTATTCTTACGAAGAGCGAATTACGGAACTGGATCTCAATCAGGATCGTGCGGACGTTATTATTCCAGCGATGCGAATTTACTTATCTTCCATGAAATGGAGTGGCGCCAAAAACATTATTGTTCCGAAAATTGGACTGGCAGATGGTGTTATAAAAAGTATCTACTACGATACGGTTTCGAGCAATACACAGTAAAATTTTGCAATTCAACTTTTAAAATAGTTTTTTTTGGCACTTTTCTTATATATTCGTTTTCGAATTGTGTGACTAAGTCATACGAACCCAAACGTTTACAAGTAGTGTGATTTATTGAAGGAATTAATTAAAAAATGCACTATTAAACTTAACTGTAAAATTAAAACTTATGAAACACGTATTACTTTTAGTTTTCCTTTTGGTATTTTCTTTTTTTAGTTTTTCTCAAGAAGAAGCTCCTCAAACAGATACCAATACGAATGGCGATGACTTAGAACAAACAACGGAACTAGGTGGTCTACAAGGCATAAAATTTGGTGTTAGAGGTGGTTTCAACATTTCAAATTTAGATTTTGAGGAAACGCCTCCTTCCATAAATAAACATCGTAATAGTATTTTTATTGGCTTTTTGGTATCCTTAGGATTATCACGATCCATGGCTATAATTCCCGAACTACAATTTTCTGCTGAAGGAGCCAACGATGAGAAACTTCATTTAGATTATATTCAATTACCAATAATGCTTCAGTTTCGGATAAGCGAAAAAATAAAATTTGGTCTTGGACCTCAAGTGGGTTTAAATATTCCTAAAGTAGACGATAATTTAACCGATATCGCCTTTTCGGGTGTGGCGGGATTAGAATATAAAATAAACTATGTGTTTTTTGCCGATCTCCGCTATAATTATGGTTTTACCAATATTTTTGATACTAAATATGGGTTTACTGCAAACAACAGGACGGTTCAAATAGGTATTGGCTATAAATTCTAACCATGTATGGTTTGAGATTTTCCAAGGTCAGCCATGATTTTGGCTTCATAATCTAATAAATCATGCCATTTTTTATCGACCTCTTTGCGCTCGCCATATTTTCTGGCAAAGCCTAAGAACATTGTATAATGATTTGCTTCACTTACCATGAGGTTTTTATAGAATGCAGCCAGTTCTTGATCTTCTAATGCCTCTGAAAGTAGCCGAAAACGCTCACAGCTTCTGGCTTCAATTAAAGCTGCATAAAGTAAACGATGAACAAGTTGTGTTGTTCTACTGCCTCCTTTAGGAAAAAAATTCACCAATTGAATAACATATTCATCCTTACGATCACGACCAAGCGTCCAGCCACGATCAATGATCTTATCATGAACCATTTTAAAATGACTGATCTCTTCCTTGACCAAGGCAGTCATTTCCTGAACCAATTCGGTATATTCCGGAAAACTTACAATAAGCGAAATGGCTGTACTGGCAGCCTTTTGTTCACAAAACGCATGATCCGTTAGGATATCTTCAATATTTTTTTCTACAATATTCACCCATCTTGGGTCGGTAGGCAATTTCAATCCAAGCATAATTTAAATTAATTTTGAAACAAATGAATTTGGTTTTATATACCAGCGACCATCCGAATGTATTTCAATGGTAAAATCCTTATAAGAATTACTTTCTGGTAAATAGAATGAGGTGTTCAAAGAAACTTTTTCGTTTAGCGAGGCCTCATAGTCGATCCAAACAAATTGCATAATGGCTTTATCCCAAAATTCAGGGGTTTCAAATGCGCTAAATAAAGATTTTTCTATACGCTGTTCGAAAATTACTTTTCCTGATTTTTTGCAAATGAGTTCAGATCCAAAATTTTTGAAGTGTAATTCTTTGGTTGCTTTTGATTTCAGGACCATCTTCTGATATTCTTTATCCAAAGTAGTGTACTTCAAATGTAATTCAAAACCATTGCTGAGGATGGTATCTGTTTTAATTTCAACAGGTCCTTCAGGAAGAAATTCCAATTGTTTTGAAAAGGCTTCATACAAATGATTTGTTTTCAAAACCTCGACATTACTATTATGCCGATGATACCGGCCGTCACAACCAAAAATAGTCAGGCATATAATGCTAAAAAAGAGCACAATGTTTTTCATTTTAATCGCTATTTAAAGGTCTAGATCGAAGGTTTTTTTCAAAACATCAATATTTGGATTTTTTTCTTTCAGCTTTTCAAACTTTTCATGAGGTGTGTAAACAAACTGCTTTTCTTTCGTTTCATTTACGGTAATATCTAAGCCTATATCGAAGTTATTCAGTTTTTTTCTTAAAAAGGCTAAAAGATGATACTGCTCTCGTTCCAGTTCATATTTATTAGTTTCCGTTGGAAATTCCAGTTTAATAGTAGTGCCATCCAGTATTGGAGTATCAATGGTTAAAATGGATGCCATATTAAATTGACCTTTTCTACGGATCTTTTCTACATACTCATTCCAGACTTCTAAAAGCGCTTTGTTGGTAAAGGATTCTTTTGGAAGGTTTTCCTCGTCTACAACCACCTCCATTTGCCTTATTTGGTGTTCCTTTTTTTTGCGAATGCTGCTTATAGAAAGACCGGAAGGTTTTTTATGTGTTTTGTCCAATACAATTTTTGGAGGTTCCTTAACTTTAAATTGTTCTACGACAGGATTATTTTTTGTAGTACTTTCTTCCAAAGGTTTGGTACGGGTCTCATCCGTTGACTTTTCAACCTTTTGCTTTTCAGGAATATTTATAGGAATAGGCGTAATGCCTTTGTTTTTGAAATAGGAAGCAGGAATTATGTAGTGATCGCTATTTTTTTTTTCTCCATCATAAGTGATAGAGGCAAGTTGCATAAGGCATAATTCAACCAGTAAGCGCTGATTTTTACTGCTTTTATATTTTAGATCGCAGTCGTTGGCAAGTTCAATGCCTTTAAGCAGGAAGCTTTCGGGGGCCTTTTTAGCCTGTTCCAGATAGGTCTTTTTTGTTTCTTCGCCAACTTCGAGTAATTCCACTGTTTCAGGTGTTTTACTGACTAATAGATCTCTAAAGTGCGAGGCTAGACCCGCTATATAATGATGACCGTCAAAGCCTTTGGAAAGGGTATTATTAAAATGAAGTAATAATTCAGGAATATTATTATTTAAAATGAGGTCTGTACTGGTAAAATACGTTTCATAATCCAGTACGTTCAAATTTTCTGTTACGGCTTGTCTTGTTAAATTCTTTCCTGAAAAACTAACCACCCGATCAAATATTGATAGGGCATCACGCATGGCTCCATCTGCTTTCTGTGCAATTATATGTAGAGCATCATCATCGGCAGTAACCCCTTGTTCTTCAGCAATATACTTCAAGTATTTTTTCGCATCTTTTACTGTAATACGCTTAAAATCAAATATTTGACATCGAGATAAAATAGTTGGAATAATCTT
The DNA here is from genome assembly GCF_043876815.1 of Gaetbulibacter sp. M240. Lineage (NCBI taxonomy): Bacteria > Pseudomonadati > Bacteroidota > Flavobacteriia > Flavobacteriales > Flavobacteriaceae > Gaetbulibacter > Gaetbulibacter sp. M240. The sequence continues at coordinate 412,082 of NZ_JBAWKA010000004.1, read as the reverse complement.
ATGTTTCTCGGTTGTGGCTAAAATAAAAACACAGTGTTTTGGAGGCTCTTCCAATGTTTTCAAAAAGGCGTTAAATGCCGATTGTGATAACATATGAACCTCATCAATAATGTATACTTTATATTTTCCTACTTGAGGTGGTATACGTACCTGATCGGTTAAATTTCTTATGTCATCAACCGAATTATTAGAAGCAGCATCTAGTTCGAAAATATTAAATGCGTAGTCTTCATCACCCGAATCACGTCCTTCACTATTAATCATTTTAGCTAAAATACGGGCACAAGTTGTTTTTCCAACACCTCTAGGACCTGTAAACAATAAAGCCTGGGCTAAATGATTATTTTCAATGGCGTTGAGCAGGGTATTGGTTATAGCCTGTTGGCCCACAACATCTTTAAAGGTTTGTGGTCTATACTTTCTAGCAGATACTATAAAATGTTCCATATTATGCGGTAGCGCCAAGGGATTAAAACGACTAAATTTTTATAAAAATCATTTAAAAAAACTTAAAAATCGTCTTTGTAACAAAGTTAAAAATTCAATTTATATTTCAGAATAACAGAATTAATATTTAATAGGAGTTATTAACAATTTACGTATTTTTGCAACGTAGTAATTCGCCTTATCGCTGTTCGTTTTTCGAATGGAGGAAAGTCCGAACACCATAGTGCAGCACAGTGGTTAATAGCCACCGGCCGTGAGGTTAGGAAAAGTGCAACAGAAAGTATGTACAGGTAAGGCTGTAGTGAAACCAGGTAAACTCTGTGCGGTGCAATGCCATGTAAACCGGCGTTTGAGGGTAGCACGCCTGATGCCGGAGGGTAGGCAGCTAAAGTGTTTTGGTAACAAATCACGCAGATAAATGATAAGGGCTTTTTCTTGTTTGATATAAATCTCAAAAAAGAAAAAGTACAGAATTCGGCTTATAGATTTACTCAAACAAACAAGCTCTTTGAAAAAAGAGCTTTGTTTTTTCATTCAAAGAAGCTAAACACAGAATGACCATAACCCTTTGAGTAACTGAAATGTGCTTCTTTAGAAAGATCGGTATGCTTGGAGTGTTCTATGATCAAAACGCCATCTGTTTCCAAAAGATCATTTTGAAAAACCAATGTTGAAATTTTCACAAATTGTTCCTGTGGGAAATCATAAGGTGGATCAGCAAAAATAATATCGTGCTTCTGATTGGTCTTTTCCAGAAAGGAGTACACATCACTTTTCACAGTGTTAATAGGCATTTCAAATTTTTCAGCCGTTTCATTGATAAATTTAACACAACCGTAATGATCGTCTACACAAGTTATATTTTCTGTGCCTCTTGAGGCAAATTCGTAACTAATGTTTCCGGTACCCGAGAAAAGATCCAACACCTTTACTGCATCAAAATAATAAAGATTATTAAGGATATTAAATAAGGACTCTTTGGCCATATCTGTGGTAGGACGGACTGGTAGGTTTTTGGGAGCCTGAATTTTTCTGCTTTTATAAATTCCGGATATGATGCGCATTACAAACTTTTAATCAGTGTGAAATTCGTGTGATAGTTCTCTGGCTGAGCGTCTAGACTATATTTAAACTGATCTTCTCTCCGGCCGAAAAAGACAAAGCGTACGTATTTAAATATGATATTAAAAAGTGGGTCATCCTTCTCAATACGACCCAATAATATTAAGTTCAAGGTTTCCGGATTGAGTGCTAATTGCTCAGCCGTAAATAAAATGTAATACACAAAGTCTTCCTTTGTTTTGTAGTCAAACCGGTTATAAAGCACAAGTTTTGCCTTATCAACCACCACAATTTCAAAGTGCGCCGGGTGAACATGAACATAGAAATTTAGCTTATCCTGATTTTTTTCTAACTTTAAAATAGATTCGATCAACACCGTAGAGACATGTTTATAGGTAAAGGCCCCAAACAGGTCGTACAAGTAATTATTTATATTTACGTAAGGTACATAAACACAGACACTATCATTCATTTTAATACTGTCGTGAGCTATAAAATCGGATTTTAGAATCTTGGTATTGAACTTGAGGTAATCCGCCTTAAACTCTTCTTTAAATAAGGCTTTAGGAACCAGGCTGGCTAATTCGTTATCATGAATAACCAAAACCTTATCAAAAGTATCCTGTAGAACTTCATTAGTATTAACAATGTGTTTGAGTTTCTCCAGTAATTCCAGGGGATTCAATTTTTTTTCAAATGGAATCTCTTCTAGTGCGATTATGGTTTGGTCTTTTCTGTTTAAGACGCAAAAAGAAAGTCCATTCAAACTTAGTTGAATGGACAGTTCTTTGTTAGTTAAGTTATTGTTTCTAGTAATATTCTTATTCGTTAGCGCCATAAGTTATCGGCCAGTTTCCTCCCGTTTTCACTTCAGTCATAGACCCTACTTTCAAGGCGTCTCCGTTAACACCATCAACCGAAACTACCTGATTTTCTTGAACTAAAAGATCTTTATCTTGATCAAATAAAATGACATTCTTTTTAACAGAAGCTTCAAAAACAGGAATCTTGATGTCGTTTTGATTCAATAAACCTGCCTTAAGTTCAAATTTTGCACCAGGCTTACCTACAGGAACATTCATCATTGACTTGTAGCGATCCGAATTTTTAAATAAAGAATCCCTAACTGCAACAAATCCTAAGGTATCAATAATTATAATATCTTTGGTAGTGTCCACGCCGTATAATCTTGTTAACTCGGCATCAATAATAGTAGAATCACGGCGCTGTGTTATTGTGTATTGAGCAGTATCAATAAACTTTATTAAATTATCAAAACTATCGGTAAATTTTCCTGTAACTTGCTTGTGCGCTAATTCTGCATCTCTTATATCCTTCAAATTTTCAATAACCTGAGCATAGCGCTTTTGCTTTACTTTGTTAAACTGAATAGGATCGTAAATAGAATTGTAGGTTTGATATCCTAGGAAAATAATAATGATCCAAAGCAGAATATTTAAAACAGGCTTGAATTTCGTAGGGATAAATTTATCAACCAGCTTTACCAAGCCAACTGTAACTAAAATTACCGCAACTGCAATAAGAATAATATTTAGCATAATAGTTTTTAATTTTTATTATTGGTATTTAGCAAATCTACAATTTTTTTTTAATCGTAAAAATCAAAAGAGACTAAAAATCATTTCTATATTTGAATATAATCTAATTTGCAGAGACTAAATGACGGCATCAGAATTTTATTCCCTTATAAAACAGCAATTTCCTTTTGAACCCACTATCAAACAAAATATTGTACTTCAGCAACTTTCAGAATTTATTTTTAAAAAGGACAATAATGCACTTTATGTTTTGAAAGGTTATGCCGGAACAGGGAAAACAACGATTATTGGCACTATTGTGACGCATCTTTGGAAAGCTAAAAAGAGCGCTGTCCTAATGGCACCAACGGGTAGAGCTGCAAAAGTGATTTCAAATTATTCCAATAAAGAAGCTTTTACGATTCACAAAAAGATCTATTTTCCAAAAAAAGAAAAGGGAGGAGGCGTAAAATTTGTTTTGCAGCCCAACAAACATAAAAACACATTATTTATTGTTGATGAGGCCTCTATGATCCCGGATACACCCGGTGAATCAAAGTTATTTGAGAACGGGTCGCTTTTAGACGATCTTATGCAATTTGTGTATTCTGGGCATCAGTGTAAATTATTGCTTATTGGCGATACCGCGCAGTTACCGCCGGTAAAACTCGATTTAAGTCCTGCTCTGAACGAAAATACTTTAGCACTTAATTATAACAAAGAGGTTACAAAAATGGAGCTAGACGAGGTGGTTCGGCAAGAACAGGATTCCGGGATACTAGCCAACGCAACAGAGCTACGCGATGTTTTGAATGATGCTATTTTTGAAGATTTTAAGTTTAACTTAAATGGATATGATGATATCGTTAGGCTTATAGATGGTTATGAGATCATGGATGCCATAAATGATGCCTACAGCAGTTTAGGAAACGAAGAAACGGCTATTATTGTTCGAAGTAATAAGCGTGCAAATATGTATAATCAGCAGATCCGAAGTCGGATTCTTTTTAATGAAAATGAAATTACCCCCGGAGATTATTTAATGGTGGTTAAAAACAATTACTTCTGGATAAAACCAACCACGGAAGCCGGATTTATAGCTAATGGAGATATTATTGAAGTCCTCGAAATTTTTGACATTAAAGACCTTTATGGATTTCGCTTCGCGGAAGTGAAAGTCCGTATGGTGGATTATCCCAAAATGCGGCCATTTGAAACCGTTTTGATGCTAGATACTATTGAAGCTGAAACACCATCCTTATCTTATGAAGACTCAAATAAACTTTACCAGGAGGTTATGAAGGACTACCAAAATGAAAGTAGTAACTACCGCAAATTCCTAAGCGTTAAAAACAATAAATTCTTTAATGCCCTCCAGGTAAAATTCTCTTATGCAATAACCTGTCACAAATCGCAGGGAGGCCAATGGCATACTGTTTTTGTTGAGCAACCCTATCTTCCAAATGGCATTGATAAGGAGTATTTACGATGGTTATATACCGCAGTAACACGTGCTAAAGAAAAACTATATTTGATTGGTTTTAAGGATGATTTTTTCAATCTTTAATGAAGCTTAAAATAAAAATTCATTTTATTAAGTTTAACCTTAATCCGAGGCAAAACATTTATATTTGTTTTAATTTTTGAAAGAATAGTACAAGCAAACTCATGAAAATAATCGCCATGATACCGGCACGTTACGGAGCTTCTAGGTTTCCAGCCAAATTGATGCAGGATTTAGCCGGTAAACCTGTAATTGTTAGAACTTATGAAGCCACGGTAGCTACCAATTTATTTGATGCGGTATATGTGGTCACTGATAGTACTATCATTTACGAGCAAATTGAAAAACATGGAGGACAGGCGATTATGAGTAAAAAGGAACACGATTGTGGGAGCGATCGTATTGCTGAAGCCGTAGAGGATATGGATATTGATATTGTTATTAATGTACAGGGCGATGAACCTTTTACCGATAAAAAATCACTTTCAAAATTAATCGAAGTATTTCATAATGATCCGGATAAGGAGATCGACCTTGCCTCATTGATGGTGCACATTACCGAGGAAGACGAGATTAATAATCCAAATACGGTAAAGGTCATTGTGAACAATTCTCAATTTGCACTTTATTTTTCTAGAAGCCCGATTCCTTACCCTCGGGATAAAAATGTGAATGTCAAGTATTTTAAACATAAAGGTGTTTATGCCTTTAGAAAACAGGCTATTTTGGATTTCTATCATTTACCAATGTTACCTTTGGAGGCCTCCGAAAAAATTGAATGTATCCGATATTTAGAATATGGAAAACGAATTAAAATGGTTGAAACTGATGTTCTGGGAGTAGAAATTGATACCCCTGAAGATTTGGAACACGCTCGAAAAATATGGAAATAAATTTCCAAAATATAAAGGTTATTGGCTTCGATGCGGATGATACCCTTTGGGTAAATGAAACGTATTTTCGCGAAGCTGAGGCCATGTTTTGTGAGCTATTATCAGCTTATGAAACAGCAAATAAAATAGATCAGGAGCTTTTTAAAAATGAAATCGATAATCTACCGCTGTATGGATATGGTATAAAAGCTTTTGTTTTATCGATGGTTGAAACAGCTTTGGAATTATCCAATAATTCTATTTCGAATGAAGCTATTCAAAAAATTTTAGACATCGGTAAAGAGATGTTAGATAAGCCGGTAGAATTATTAGATGGTGTAGAAACGGTTTTAAAGACATTGTCCCAAAAGTATCGCTTGATTCTTGCTACAAAAGGCGACCTGCTTGATCAGGAGCGCAAACTTGAAAAATCGGGGTTAACAAAATATTTTCATCATATCGAAGTTTTAAGTGATAAAAAAGAAGCTAATTATGCTAAATTATTAAATCATTTGGATATTGAACCCAAGGCTTTTTTAATGATCGGAAATTCATTAAAATCAGATATTTTACCCTTAGTTAACCTAGAAGCTCATGCTATTCACGTGCCTTTTCATACCACTTGGGCCCATGAAGAAGTAAAGGCCTCTGAAACGAATGGCAAACAATATATAACGGTATCAAGCTTGCTTGATGTGTTACCGTTATTTAAAGAATAGATTGGTTTGAAGATTGATGATATTTAACAAAATTCCATCTCATTTCAGTCTGTAAAAATAAATTTAAGTACTATTTTTACGTTTTGTAAAAAAAAACCTATTAAATGAGTCATAAGAACTTTCCAATGGTGTCAAATGTTATTTTTGGCAGAGGTAGTTTTAATCAATTAGAAGATATATTAGCCCCCAAGCGAATAAATACTCAGGCCCCTTTTATATTTTTGGTTGACGATGTTTTCAAATCTAATGCGTGGTTAACGTCCCGAATTCCTTTAGCTTATGATGATAAGATTATTTTCATTTCTGCTAAGGAAGAGCCTAAAACGGATCAGGTCGACACATTGGTTGAGGATATAATTTTAATGACAAAGGAACGCCCATCAGGTATCATTGGTATTGGTGGTGGAACCGTGATGGATATTGCTAAGGCAATTTCTATTATGCTTACTAATAAAGGTGGTTCTCAGGATTATCAAGGTTGGGATCTGGTGAAGAATAATGCAGTTTATCACGTTGGTATTCCTACTATTTCTGGTACTGGTTCTGAAGTTTCTAGAACAGCGGTATTAACCGGTCCGCATAAAAAACTAGGGATCAATTCAGATTTTACACCATTTGATCAGGTTATACTGGATTCAGAATTGACCAAAGATGTACCAAAGGACCAATGGTTTTATACAGGTATGGATTGCTATATTCATTGCGTGGAGTCCTTGGAAGGCACCTATATCAATACTTTCAGTGAAACTTTTGGGGAAATGGCCTTAAAATTATGCAAAGAGGTATTTCTGGAGGGAAATCTTAGAGAGGAAGAAGCACAGGAAAAACTGATGATGGCTTCCTGGCATGGTGGTATGAGTATCGTATATTCTCAGGTAGGGGTGGCCCATGCCTTAAGCTATGGCCTGTCCTATTTATTGGGTACAAAGCATGGGATTGGAAATTGTATCGTATTCGATCATTTAGAAGAGTTCTACCCCGAGGGAGTTCGTGTTTTTAAGGCCATGAAAGAAAAGCATCAAATCGAACTTCCACAAGGTATTTGTGCGGATCTTAGTGATCGCGACTTCGATGTTATGATAAAGATAGCTTTAAGTTTAGATCAATTATGGGAAAATGCATTAGGCCCAGATTGGAAAAAAATAATGACGCCCCAAAAAATAAAATCTTTATATCAAAAGATGTAATACCAATAAAGTAGGGTTAATTGTTTTGACAAAGCTGTTTAAAGGGGTTACATCTGATAAGGTTTAACAATTAAATATTAACAGATGAAATGGTTAGCCAAGTTTATTTACTACAAAATTTTAGGTTGGCGTATTGTTGGCCAAGAGAATCTATCCCAAGAATCTATTAAGAAGGCTGTTATTATTGCTGTTCCACATACAAGTTGGCATGATTTTTATATTGGCGTTCTGGTTCGTAAAATTGTGGGCTTAAAAGCCAATTTTGTAGGCAAAAAAGAACTCTTTGTTTTTCCTTTGGGTTGGTTCTTTCGGAGTTTAGGAGGTGCGCCTATTGATCGGCATGCAAATGAAAATAAGGTGGATGCAATTGCTAAATTATTCAAGGAAAAAGAAGAATTTCGCATGGCTATGGCGCCAGAAGGAACCAGAAAAAAAGTTAAAGAATGGCGCACCGGATTCTATTATATTGCTAAGAAAGCTAATGTTCCAATTATAATGATCACTTTTGATTTCGAACATAAACAAAATAAAATATCAAAACCTTTTTATCCTACAGAAAACAAAGAAGCTGATTTTAAGTTTATGTATGATTATTTTAAAGGTGTTAAAGGTAAAATTCCCGAATACTCATAAAACCATGGCATGCATTTTGACGTATATGTATATGAGTATGAAACATAAAGTAAACAATTGCTTGTCCCTAAAAAGAAACATGCTATGAAAAAGAAAAAGCTACTTCAATTGAAGTAGCTTTTTTATTTTATAATAAATAAGGCTTTTACTTTATTTCTTTAATTGCATTATCAATTAGAGTTCGTAAATGTTGCTTATGAGCTTTCGAAGCAATATCTCCGGTAGAACCTGACATATTTCTAATCGCTTTCAGGTTATATAAGGCCATTGATTTTGCATTATATGTATATCTGTCGGCATTTTTTCCTGTAAGCATTTCAATAAGCATGTTGGTATAAGCCAATTGTAAATTTTGTCTAAAATCGTTTACATTACCAGAAATATCTTTCTTGAAAATAGCATCATTCAAATCGGTCATAAAACTTGCTAATCTATATTCGTTCCCATACAATTCAGAGTCCGTAATACGCTGTAAGGTGTTTGGGTGGAGTAAATGATCTAAAACACGTTCTTGATATCTTAAGACTGTGCTGTGAATTTTAGGATCTTCCGGTCCACTAAAGAAATTAAATCCACGACGTTTTTGTGCTAGATAATTATAGAGGTCATTTGGTGCTTCAAAAGCATTTGGTGCAAAAACATGATCACTCAAAGCTTTCATAGCCCGTTTCTGGTCTTTTAGACTTACTGGAGTATAAGGCTGCGTAGCATTTTCCTGGCCAACAAACGCTCTGTTAACATAAACACCACCAATAAATCTAGATATGGTATTAGCCGCACCTGCTTTTTGACTATTCAAAATATTGAAAACACGTCTTAGCTCATCATAAAACTCTCCTTCTGTCGAAAACTTGGTTTTAATATTTTTCATGAGGTCATCTGCAAGCCCCATTCTACTTATAGCCCATGTTATTTGGTCATTTGATTGATCTCCGGTGTTAACTCTCGGGTCAATGGCTTTACCGGGTGAACGCATATCGTCGGCATCATTACCAAAAATATGTTCCGGTCTCGTAGATTGAGCTAATAAAGCTTCGCGTTCTTCCTCTGATTTAAAGGGTTTATAACCACATTGAATAGCCCATATATCGTATGGTCCAACGGCAACATCATCATATTGTCCTTGCTTACTTCTATCTCTTGTAATATTTAGAGCGGCGTAATCCATAACAGAAGCCGTTAAACATTTTCCTTCGATAAATTCAGGATCCTCCAATTGCTCTGGTGAAAATAACTGACTAGCTTTCATGTTATGATAAAGCCCTAAAGTGTGTCCAACTTCATGCATGATCAATGCTGTCATGGATTGCTTTCTAATTTTTTCCATTTCAAAATCCGACGCACCGGTAGCACTTACTACAGCATTGGCAAACATAAGTTCCTGGTGTAGTTCACTTCCTAATGAACAAAATTTAGGATCGTTGCTAAATGGTTCTGCTTCAGCTTCCATGCCCACATCGTTAAATAATTTATCGTAAAGAACGCGATTAGTAAAATGAACAAATTCGAGCATAATATCAGCACCTAGAATTTCACCTGTTCTCGGATTCACGAAACTAGGTCCGTAACCTCCATAAGCAGGGCTTGGAGAAGATACCCAACGCAATACGTTGTAACGAATATCACCTGCGTCCCAATCGGCATCATCAGGCTGAACCTTTACCGCCATAGCATTTTTAAAGCCGGCTTTTTCAAAGGCTTTATTCCATTGTAAAACGGCTTCCTTTATGGTTTCACGCCATTCGAAAGGTGTGGTATTCTCGATCCACCAGGTAATTGGTTCTACTGGTTCTGAAATTTCAGCATTCGGATCTTTCTTTTTTAAATTCCAACGATGAATTAAATCTCTGTAGGCTGTAGTTCCGGTACCCGTTTGATCGTCTACCTGTTCTGTAAAATAACCAACACGTTGATCATCCAAACGCACTTCATAATCATTATCGGGCATTTCCATTAAACTGTGGAAAACTTTTATACTCACATTTCTACCATCAGCAACAGCATTCGATCCGCCATTTAGAACAGAAGGCGAAGAGTATACGTATTCGACCTCCAAATTGGTGTTCTCAGGATAATTATTTATTTCTAATATTTTTGATTTAGATTTACTTAAACTTCCTAATTTGAAAGACATAGGAGAGCTTCCGGGGGTAGAAGGACGTTTAATCTGTGAAAATGTTTCTGTTAAAAACAGATCATCTGCCTTAATTAAATAAAGGCCTTTATCTTTGTCGTAGGCCTCAATTTCTACGCTGGCCATATTGCCTTCACTCATGTTGGCGTCTTTCGACTTTGATAAAGGATTCTCAGGATCAAAATAAAATGAGGTGTTTTGGGTTACAAATTCTATTTTGTTGAAATATTTTTCAACCTTAAAAACTTTGGAATCTCTATAGGAACCCCTAATGATTCTCCCAGCATCCATAACGCCATCAGCAATTTGGCTGAAATAAATATACTCTTTATCTAATTGGTCTTTCGAAACTACCATTTGAAGAGAGCCTGTTAGAGTGTCTTGATAGATTGAAAAAAGACCTTCAATTTTCTTGCTGGACTTGGTTAAACTCTCAATAGTTTTTTCTTTTTTAGGGGTGGGAGCTTTGGCTTCAACATCATCTTTTTTCTTGTCTTTTCGCTTTCGCTGGGCCTGCATATCGGATGGAGTCAAGACAAATAAAAGCGACAAGGCTAAAACAAAAATGTTAAACGCCTTTAGGGATTTTGGTGTCATTTTGCAATTGGATTTTAAGAATTATTGAATAATTAAAAGTTAGTCGGAGCTAAAATAATAAATGTATAATTCAAAAGATTGTAAAAAAAAGTTAAAAAAGATATAATTGATTGTCTTAATTAAAGTTAGGACATTTACCCTTCGATTTTTAATCCATATCTTTACACACATGATAAAAGATATTAAATTAGCCGTATTAATTGACGGTGATAATATTCCTTCCAGATATATTTCCGAAATGCTGGAAGAAATAACCAAATATGGTACACCAACCATAAAACGTATTTACGGTGATTGGACAAAACCACACTTATCCAAATGGAAAAAGATATTACTGGAGCATGCTATTACACCCATCCAACAATATGGGTATACAACAGGGAAAAATGCTACTGATTCGGCGATGATCATTGATGCCATGGATATCCTTTATTCTCAAAAGGTAAACGGATTTGTTTTGGTGTCCTCCGATAGCGATTTCACGAAGCTAGCCACACGTCTTCGTGAAGCGGGTTTAGTTGTATACGGAATGGGAGAAAAGAAAACTCCAGATCCCTTCATTGTGGCTTGTGATAAATTTATTTACCTAGAGATTTTAAAGTCTGACAACGAAGGTAAGCATGAAAAGGGAGATAGTTCTAAAAAGCAAAACCTATACAATATTACGCCCAAAACGATTAAGCTGTTAAAAAGCTCTGTTAATGGGGCTGCAGATGATGACGGTTGGGCATTTTTGGGAGATGTTGGCTCATTGATTTTGAAAACGCAACCTAACTTCGATTCTCGAAATTTTGGATTTGCTAAACTTACACCCCTGTTTAAATCGTTAGATCAGCAATTTGAGCTTGAACAACGTGACCAGCACTCAGGTGGTCGATTCAAATTAATTTACGTTAGAAATAAAGAATAGAAAAAGCGCCTTGTGCGCTTTTTTATTAGTCTGTAGTTTCTTCCATGGTGTGATATACGTTTTGAACGTCATCATCTTCTTCCAGCTTTTCTAGTAATTTTTCAACATCCTCAGCTTCTTCTGGTGTTAATTTTTTTGTGACTTGTGGAATACGTTCAAAACCTGATGATAGGATCTCGACACCTCTGGATTCCAATTCCGACTGAATGGCTCCAAAACTTTCAAAAGGAGCATAGATTAGAATACCATCGTCATCCACAAAAACTTCTTCAGCACCGAAATCAATTAATTCTAATTCTAGCTCTTCAGGATCTAGGCCTTCAGCAGGAATTCTAAAATTACAAGTATGATCAAACATAAAAACCACAGAACCAGAAGTGCCTAAACTACCATCACATTTATTAAAATAACTACGAACGTTGGCTACGGTTCTGGTATTATTATCAGTTGCGGTTTCAACTAAAATAGCTATTCCATGCGGTGCATATCCTTCAAAAATAACTTCTTTAAAATCGCCTAAACTTTTGTCGCTGGCGCGCTTAATGGCTCGCTCTATATTATCTTTAGGCATGTTTACGGCCTTGGCATTCTGAATAACAGCGCGCAGTCTGGAATTTGTATCCGGGTCTGGACCACCTTCCTTCACAGCCATGACAATATCTTTTCCAATACGCGTAAAGGCCTTGCTCATGGCTGACCAGCGTTTCATTTTTCGTGCTTTCCGGAATTCAAAAGCTCTTCCCATAGTATATTTTTTTAAATCTTTCCGCGGAAGCGGAATAAATAAATGCCTTTTTAGAGCACAAAAATAAAATTATTCTTCAGGTTCTACAATAGATTCTATAGCTTCAATAAGTTTAAAATCTTTTTCAGTAACCCCACCGGCATCATGTGTAGATAAGGAAATGGTTAGAACATTATAAACATTGGACCAGTTTGGATGATGGTTTTGAGCCTCGCATTCAAATGCAATGCGACTCATGGCACTGAAACAATCTTTGAAATTTTCAAATTCAAATTCAGCGTGCAACGCTTCATCAAAATAATCCCAATCCGGGTAGCGTAGTAATTTTTTTTCGATATCGTTATTTGATAATTTATCCATAAGAAAATGTGTTTTTTAAAATTACTTATATTTTTAGTTCTGATAAAATATCCTGGCTATTTAATTGCAGATGTTTTGGTAGTTTGTTGAATTTTGGGAGTACTGCCAAGTAACGATCATCATTCGTGGTGTAAACACGCTTATATATAGCCTGTTGTTCCAAATGCAGAGATTCTGTGATTTCCTTTATAAAATCGTCATGATGTACAAGATCAGTACTGCCTAAATGAAAAATTCCGGATTTTTTTCGGTTAATAATGTAATGTATTTGCTGGGTTACTTTAGAGTCTGTTGTGACATTTATAATCAGGTTTGGAAACACTTCAATAGGGTCCTTACTTTTAATTTGTTCAATGATTTCAGTGATTCGCGGAGAATGTGCTCCAAATACCATAGGCAACCTTAAAATAGCGATCTGTCGTTTGGGCAATCGCATGAGCATATTTTCGATTTTAATCTTAAAATGACCGTATATACTATTGCTATAGGTTTTATCGTCCTCATAACTTGGGTATTTGCTATAGGCATCAAAAACATTTGCGGAAGATAAAAACAGTAATTTTATTTTATTGGAAAACACATACTCTGCAAGATGTTGATGTAATAAAACCTGTTTTGAAAAATCGCCGCGAAGGGCAGATATAATAATAGTAGGTTTCGTAATATCTAAGATCTCATATATATCGTCTTCTTCCAGATTGAATTGAAAAAAGTGATGATTCTTTTCCAAGACCGTATTCGAACGATTATAAGTCCCAAAGGTTTTAAAATAGGCGCAAAGCTCTTTGTAAATAGCAGAACCTAAAAATCCGCTAGCTCCAAGAATTAAAATGTTATGCTTACGGTCGTTCGCCTTTTTTGACATGAATCAAACTTTGATTTATTTTTTATAAAATGGAAGTTTTACGATAGTAGCCGGAATAGTTTTTTTTCTGATTTGAATATGGATGATATTTCCAACACCACTATTCTCCGTGGTAACATAACCTAAACCAATACCTTTACCCAGAGACGGGCTCATAGTTCCGGAAGTCACTTCTCCAATAGGTTCATCATTGTCATTAACAATAGGGTATCCCTGTCTGGGAATTCCGCGTTCATCCATTTCAAAAGCAATCAATTTGCGTTTCGGACCTGCTTCTTTCTCGGCTTTTAAAGCCTCAGAGTTTGTAAATTCTTTCGTGAATTTTGTGATCCAGCCTAACCCTGCTTCAATAGGCGAGGTGGTATCATTAATATCATTTCCATATAAACAATACCCCATTTCTAAACGTAAGGTGTCGCGTGCCGCTAAACCAATTGGTTTAATACCATAATCAGATCCGGCCTCTAAAACCTTATCCCATACTTGCTTAACCTCACTGTTTTTGCAATAAATTTCAAATCCGCCGCTTCCGGTATATCCCGTAGCAGAGATGATAACGTGTTCGATTCCTGCAAAATCACCAACAATAAAGTTATAAAACTTGATCGCTGATAGATCACGGCTGCTCAGACCTTGCATGGCTTCAACAGCCCTAGGGCCTTGTATGGCTAATAGCGAATAATCTTCACTAATATTTCGCATCGTAGCACCAATGGCATTTTTAGACTCCAGCCACTTCCAGTCCTTTTCAATATTGCTGGCATTTACAACCAATAAGTATTGTTCCTCTTTAATTTTATAGATGATCAAATCGTCAACAATACCGCCTTCGTCATTTGGCAAACATGAATATTGCGCCTGACCAATTTGCAGTTTTGAAGCATCATTACTGGATACACGCTGTATCAAGTCCAAAGCGTGTTCACCTTCAATCAAAAACTCACCCATATGAGATACATCAAACACACCAACGGCGTTTCTAACCGTTTCATGTTCTATATTTACGCCTTCATATTGCACAGGCATATTATAGCCCGCAAAGGGCACCATTTTGGCCCCAAGAGCTTCATGAGTTTTTGTTAAAGCCGTGTTTTTCATTTACGCTTATTTAATGTGTTACAAAGTTGCGCAAATGTATTGAAAATTTATAATACCGCTTTCGCGGAAATTGGAAAAGGTTTGTTAAAAATCAGGTCAACAAAAAAGTTTTTAAATCTTCATACGAGGCAATTGAAGTAGCTTTCTTTTTTTTGTCTATTACCGCTTTGATTTGTTCTGGAAGTTCCTGCTTATCCGATATAACATCTTCAACGACGTCCAAGAATTTTGTTGGATGTGCCGTTTCTAAAAACACAGTGTGTGCTTTTGGGTGTTTTTTTAAATAAGCTTTGCAGCCTAAATAACCCACAGCTCCATGCGGATCGGCGACGTAATTGTATTTCTGATATATTTCTAACATCGCAGATTTGGTTTCCTCATCAGTAAAGCTATAAGAGCTAAGATACTTTTTTAGGGCTTCAAAGTTATTTTTATAGATTTCCTGAATGCGTATAAAATTACTGGGCGCTCCAACGTCCATGGCATTACTGATGGTTTGGATGGCTGGTTTTGGTTCGTATAATTGTGACAATAAATATCTTGTAACGACATTATTCACATTGTTAGAAGCAACAAATTGTTCCACTGGCATTCCAAGTTGTTGGGCCATCATACCGGCACAAATATTACCAAAATTCCCGCTGGGCACAGAAAATACGAGGTTTTCATGTTTTTCATGTAACGCCTTGTAGGCAAACATAAAATAAAACATCTGCGGTAACCAACGTGCCACATTTATAGAGTTGGCAGAGGTTAAGGCCATCTTACTTGTTAAGTTTTCATCGAGAAAGGCTTGCTTTACCATGGTTTGACAATCATCAAAAGTGCCATCGACTTCCAAAGCTTTAATATTTTGACCTAAGGTGGTTAGCTGTTTTTCCTGAATATCACTCACTTTTCCGCTCGGGTAAAGGATCACTACATTAACACCTTTTACACCCAAAAATCCATTAGCAACGGCGCCACCAGTATCTCCGGAAGTGGCTACTAATACAGTAACTTCATTATTGTTATTTCTGTTGAAATACCCTAGACAACGTGCCATAAAACGCGCACCGACATCTTTAAAAGCCATTGTAGGCCCGTGAAATAATTCTAAAGTAGAAATCTGTTCATTTAAATCAACGACAGGAAAGTCAAAAGATAGTGTTTCTTGAATGATCCGTTTTAATTCTGCTTCAGGGATATCCGGACTAACAAATTGTCTAATGGCTTCATATGCAATGACTTCATGAGATAAATTTGCAATATCATTCCAAAAGGATTTTGGTAAAGGCGTAATGCTTTCAGGAAAATACAAGCCTTTGTCTGGCGCCAATCCCTTTATTACAGCTTCTCTAAACGTCGCATTAGGCGCTTCATGATGTAACGAATAATAGGTCATTAGTCTTTTAATATTTTAATTCCCTCTGTATTTATTTTACTTACAAATACATCAAAGGCAATGTCTGTTTTTGAAAATATATTTTTTATGGTTTCAGCAACTTTCTCAGCCATTTCAGGCCCTTCACTCAAGGTATAGATCGAGGGGCCCGAACCCGAAATCCCACA
Organism: Gaetbulibacter sp. M240; assembly: GCF_043876815.1. Classification (NCBI taxonomy): domain Bacteria; kingdom Pseudomonadati; phylum Bacteroidota; class Flavobacteriia; order Flavobacteriales; family Flavobacteriaceae; genus Gaetbulibacter; species Gaetbulibacter sp. M240. The sequence goes on along the minus strand of NZ_JBAWKA010000004.1, from coordinate 395,860 downwards.
ACCTAATGCCCCCGTTTCCAGAACGGCTTTTTTAACCACGTCAAAATGGGGAATCAATGCACTGCGATGCGGTTCTACAACCACATCTACAAGCGACTCTTTTATTAATTGATAATCATTAGTGTGCAGGGCATGAATAAGACTACCTACATTGGCCCATTGCGTAATGGCTTTATCCATGGAAATTTGTTTCGGTAAAATAGCACGAGCTTCAGCTGTTTTAATTTCTATCTGAGGATGAACCATAGTGGCAAATAAGTTCGGCGGCGTGGGTATTTCTAAAACCTTTACAGGAGAAATACTCTTTACCAAAGTAAAACCTCCAAATATGGCTGGAGCAAGATTATCGGCATGCTCACATTTACTGGCGATCGCTTCTCCTTTAATAGCAAAAGCCGTAAGCTGCGTTTTATTGAAGGGCCTACCCAACAACTCATTCATACCGAAAACACTTCCAACGGCACTAGCCGCAGAGCTTCCAATGCCACTTCCAGGTTTTATGTTTTTGAAGATCTCAATTTCAAAACCAAAATCGACATCAATGTTATCATACATTTCTAAAGCAGAAACCCCGGCAACATTTTCCCTGGAATCATATGGTAGGTCGTAGCCTTCGATCTTGGAAATAAAAATGCCTTTCTTTTCAACCTTCCTTATAATCATTTCATCACCGGCGTGATCTAAACAAAATCCTAGTACGTCATAACCACATGAAACGTTAGCTACTGTGGCAGGCGATATTATTTTTATGCTATCCATTTTTAATTGTTTCCGATTCTAATGATATCTGCAAATAATCCTGAAGCTGTTACATCGGCACCAGCTCCCGCACCTTTAATGATCATAGGTTGTTCTGGATAACGCGTGGTGTAAAACATCACAATATTATCTTTTCCTTCTAAATTATAAAACGGATGTCCTTGCGGAATTTCCTCTAATCCTACGCTGGCTTTGCCTTTATTAAATTTAGCAACATACTTTAACTGACTCCCTTTTGAAGCTGCTGAAGCGTATAGCTTTTGATAATGCGCCTCATCCTTGATCAGGGTTTGATAAAAATCTTCAACGGTGTCGCTTTGTAATCCGGATTCAGATAAAAAGGTTTTATTTTCAATGTCTTCCAAATTCATTTCAACGCCGGATTCCCGCGCTAAAATTAATATTTTTCGCGCAACATCAACGCCACTGAGGTCAATTCTAGGGTCAGGTTCGGTGTAACCTTCAGCTGCAGCCTGTTTCACCACATCATAGAATTTGGTATCCTTGTTAAAGTTATTAAATACAAAGTTCAAACTTCCTGAAAGCACCGCTTGTATCGATGTAACTTTATCGCCTGATGCAATTAAATTATTTAAAGTATCTATTACTGGTAAACCGGCACCTACATTGGTTTCAAATAAAAATGGCGCATTGTATTTCAAGGATAGTCGCTTTAATAAATTATAATGATCCAGATCGCTGGAACAGGCAATTTTATTACAAGCTACCACACCGATACTTTCGCGTAAATAATCTTCATAAAGACTTGCAACATCAGCATTAGCAGTAATATCAACAAAAATACTATTGCGGAGATTCATACTTTTTACAGTTTCAAAAAAAACATTTAAAGAAGCTTTTTCACCAGCAGCTAACACAGATTTCCAATCTTTTAAATCAATACCATCTTCATTAAAGGTCATGGTTCTGGAGTTTGACAAACCAGCAACACGAATATTGATTTTTAAGTTGTCCTTTAAATACTTTTTCTGTGCTTTAATTTGTTCTACCAGGCGTTCACCTACATTACCAACGCCTGTAATAAAGACATTAAGTTGTTTGGTTTTTATTTCAAAGAATTGCTCGTGTAAGGTGTTCAAGGCTTTTTTTACATCTTTTTCGGCAATTACTACCGAGATATTTTTCTCTGAGGCGCCCTGAGCGATCGCCCGAATATTCACATTATTTCTACCTAAGGCACTAAACATTTTACCGCTTAAACCCTGATGATTTTTCATATTATCACCTACAAGAGCTACAATAGAAAGATCTTTTTCCACTGTAAGCGGTTCAATTTTATGGCAGGTTATTTCATATTCAAAAGTTTGATCAATAGCTGTTTTAGCGCGATCAGCCTCATTGGTTTCAATCCCCAAACAAATAGAATGTTCTGATGACGCCTGAGTAATAAGGATCACATTGATTTTTTCCTGTGACAAGGTCTCGAATAAGCGTTTTGAGAATCCTGGAATACCGATCATGCCACTCCCTTGAAGGGTTAAAAGTGCAATATCGTTGATATTACTGATACCTTTTACCGGTTTAGACCCATTACTCGGACTATTTGAAATTATAGTACCGTCGGCTTCGGGTTCCATCGTATTTTTAATGTGAATTGGGATATTAAGATCCAAAACAGGTTGCACTGTTGGTGGATACAAAACCTTGGCACCAAAATGGGAGAGTTCCATAGCTTCCTGATAGGATATATTTTTTATCGGGTAAGCTTGTTTTACCAGTTTTGGATTCGTTGTATACATTCCGCTTACATCTGTCCAGATCTCTAAAGTATCTGCATGTAATGCCGCAGCAATGATAGCTGCTGTAAAATCAGAGCCACCGCGACCTAGTGTAGTATCCTCGCCATTTCTGGATTTGGCAATAAATCCGGGAAGGATAGTAATTGATTTATCAGATGATTTAAAATATTCTCTTATCAATTGGTTACTGATGCTATAATCAACTTCAGCTTTTGTAAAATTTGAATTTGTAATAATGAGTTCCTGTGTATTCTTCCGCGCAGCAGAAAGCCCTCTATTTATAAGGGTTTCAGCTATAATTAACGAAGATAGTTTTTCTCCGAAACCAACCAGTTTATCTGATGTTTTAGGAGATAACTCATTAATTAGAAAAATACCGTCCAAAAGACTTCTTAGATCCTTTAAAGTAATACTAATATGATCTATTAAGGATTTTGTTGGTGTTTCATTTAAAGCATTGATAATGTCGGTATGGATGGCTTCAACAGTTTTGAATGTTTCGATATAACCGGCATCTTTGTTTTGAGCTTGCTGTCCTGCAAAAAGTAATTTATCTGTAATGCCGCCGACAGCTGAAACGATACATATTACATCTTCATCCTTCGAATAAGTTTCGAGAATGGCTATAACCTTATTGATGTTTTTTGAAGACCCAACAGAGGTTCCTCCAAATTTTAAAACTTTCATGTTTTAATACGTTGTAAATTGAAAAAATAATTGATAAAGAGGTGATTTTTGAAATCACAGCAAAGACCTGAAGGAAATGTAATTAATAACCCCAAGGGGTTGTAATCGTGGTGGTTGTAACAAACAAAGAAGCAGTTTTCTCTGAGAAAAAAGAAAATGAAAATGCGTTATTAGCGTTTGATTGATACATTATTACTATTTATTACCCTTCAAAAGTATTACTTTTAACCTAATAAAAAAACTTGTTTAATTTTTTTGCGGGATTCTTATATAGTCTCAATTTTTATAAAAAAAATTCCGCTTTAAGCGCGAAGAATTGATAAATCAATAATCGGTGTTTCATGAAAATTTTCTCTAAAGAACAAATTTACGAAGCTGATCAACAAACCCTGAAAAACCAGGGAATTAGCTCGACAGAGCTCATGGACCGGGCGGGAAGCCAAATTTTTAATTGGATACATCTCCGCATGCAAGGTGCTCAGGTTCCCATTCATGTATTTTGTGGCATTGGGAATAACGGGGGCGACGGGCTGGTTTTAACACAGCATTTAATCTCCCACGGATATAACGTAACGACCTATATTGTAAACTACAGTCACAAGCGGTCCAAGGATTTTTTGGTTAATTATGATAAGGTGAAATCAATGACCAAGTCCTGGCCCATTGTACTGGAAGATAAATCATCCTTTCCTGAAATGAATCAAGACGACATCATAGTTGATGCTGTTTTTGGTATAGGACTTAACCGACCGGTAATTGGTTGGGTGAAAGGTCTGTTTATGCATTTTAGAAAATCAAAAGCCTTTACCTTATCTATTGATGTACCATCAGGGTTATTTTTAGAGCAGCCTGTAAAAGATGACGACGCCGTCGTTTGGGCTGGTTATACCTTGAGTTTTGCTTCGCCGAAATTGGTGTTCTTTTTACCGGCGACCGCTAAATTTACACAACAATGGGAAGTTTTGGATATCGGTTTAGATCAGGACTATTTGATGTCTGTAGAGACAGAAGCGGATCTAATAGGTAAACATGAAGTGTTGCCATTATATATCCCAAGAGAAAAATTTTCTCATAAAGGTACTTTCGGTCACTCCCTAATTATTGGAGGTAGTTATGGTAAAATAGGGGCCGTAATCTTATCGAGTAGGGCAGCTTTGTGTGCCGGTTCGGGATTAGTGTCTGCCTATGTTCCGAAATGCGGCTATATCCCCTTGCAGTCGGCCTTTCCTGAAGCTATGGTGCTTACTGATATAGACGATAATGAAATTACGGATATTTCTTTTGACATGGAACCTACTGTTATTGGCATAGGTATGGGATTAGGAACTTCTCCAAATACCATGGATGCCTTTGAAGCGTTTTTGCAAAACAATAAGACTCCACTTGTTATTGATGCTGATGCTTTGAATATTTTGGCTAAGAGGAAGGCTCTTTTAAAATTATTGCCGCTTCATTCTATTTTTACGCCACATCCTAAAGAATTGGAACGACTGATAGGGACGTGGTCTGATGATTTTGAAAAGTTGAAAAAAGTAAAGGCCTTTTCAAAGAAATATCGCGCTGTTATAGTTTTAAAAGGTGCTCATACTATAACCGTGTTTCAAGATAAATTGTATATCAATACTACAGGAAATCCGGGTCTTGCTACGGCAGGAAGTGGCGACGTATTAACCGGTATTATAACTGGTTTATTGGCTCAGGGTTACAGCGCACTTGCCGCTGCTATTTTTGGGGTTTATTTGCATGGGAAAGCTGCTGATATCGCTGTAGAAAATTTTGGTTACCAAAGTTTAACAGCCAGCCATGTTATTGATTATTTGGGAAAGGCATATTTGAGTTTGTTTGAACAACCGCAGTTGCCCCCGGAAGAAGAAAATGACCAGGACGATTAAAAACAAAAAAGCCCACATTTTTGTGAGCTTTGTGTTCCGTTAAGATATATTAAATATTCAATTCTTCAAACAAGTTGATAAGATCAGGATTAGAAGGTCTTGGCGCAGATGCATCAACAATATTTCCTTCTGGATCAATCAAAATAAACCTTGGAATACCTTGAATTTTATAATCCGTTACAAATTGAGATTTCCAGTCGTTATCGGCAAATAATTGAATGCCACCTAGCTCTTTATCTTCTACCATAGCTTTCCAGGCTTCATGATCTTGACGTCTATCGATGGATACACTTACAAAAGCAATGTTTTTGTCATGATATTGATTTTCAACCTCTTTTAAAAAGGGTATCTCACGTTTGCATGGTCCGCACCAGGTAGCCCAAACATCTACATAAACATATTTTCCTTTGAGGTCATCCAACGACATGGTTCCTCCTGCATAATTTTCGTAATCCACAAATTTCGGTGAAGGATTGCCGGGATTTAAAGCTTGAAGCTCTTTGTATTTATCACTGATAACCTTTTTATGGTCTTCATTTGTAGTGTGGGTCATGAAAGTATCATAAAAAGTATCTAGATCTTTGGCGTAATTAATATTAAAATTGGCAAAATCAAATAGCAATGTGTTCTTTATGGTATCACTTTGAATATCGCCTACCGTTTTCATAAATGCCAAATCATTTTGTAAGCTATCCTTTTTAGCTAAGGTTTTACTTTTAGTCATATAGTAAGATTTTACCATACTTTGATAATCGTTCGAATACAAATAATCATCTTCATTATTGTAATCAAGAGTTTCCGTTTCGTCTAAAAAATCTTCTGAAACTTCAAACTCAGGGTTACTTGAATAGTATTGATGCGCTTCTTCATAATTCATTAGCCTGTTTAAATAGGCATAATTAATGTTTCGGGATTCTTTAGCTTTGAAATTTTCGGCTAGATTTGCTGTGGCGTTCAACAAGGAATCCTGAGTTGTCTTTAGTGCCAGCATTTTTTCCTTAAACTCCTCTTCATTCAAAGAATAGGTATCCTTACTATTTCCAAATTTCTCCTTGGTAAGTGATTTTTTTTCTATCAGGTAATTATTGGCTTCAGCACCTTTTCCAGTGATACTAAGCGAGTTTTCAAAATCATTGTTGTCATAACTTATATTCAGATTGTATCCAGGTTCTAAATGAAGAAACACGGGATGTTGACTGTCATAAAGTACGTAAGAAGGGGATTTTACATAAAGCGTATCCGTAAAGGAACCGTCACTTGATAATTCTAAAGTTTCTGTAAAAGATCTATCATTAGTATTTATGGTAAGTTCGCTATCTCCAAGGTTTGCGACCTTCCCGGAAATAACAACATAATCTACATTAGCGTCTTGCTTGCAGGATATAACTAAAAGAATAGAAATAGCTATTAAAAGGTTTTTCATTGTTTTGGTTTTGTGATTTGAACAAATATATGTTTTTAGACTTATAAATATTTTAAGGCTTTGTTAATTTTTTTCTTACACTTTTTAAATTATTTTTTTAATAAGTGATTGGTATTCAATAGTATTTGGGATTATTTTTACCTGTAACAAGTGCCTTTGCACGTTTGATATTGTTTCTTCGTCCATGATACATTGAGACCATTCGGTAATTTCTAACCATGACCGTACATCTTCAATTTGAATATTATACATTTCTGAAATTCTAATTTCGATTTGCTCTGTGTCTTTAAAATCTCGAGTGTAAGTATTTATAATTTCAAGAAGACTTTTTAATATTTCCGGTTTATTTTCAATGATTTCATCCCGAGCAGCAATAACAAAACAAGGCCAGGGAGAAAGGCAGTTTCCTATACGACGCAAGGTTCCATTATCAACAAGAGGCTTTGTCATGAATTTTTCCCAAAGGAGATAGTCTACAGCTTTGTTTTTAAAACCGGTTAAAGCGCCTTCAATATCTTGAATGATATTGAATTTCAGATCTTTTTCAATATCCCATTGATTCTGCTCTGCATTAATGTAAGCCATTAAATGCGATCCGGATCCCGAACGGCTAATAGCGGCTGTAGTGCCTTTAAGATCATTTACTGTTCTGTAGGTCGAATCTTTATCGACATGAATACCCCAAACTAGAGGGGATTCAACATAAGTTTGAATAATTTTACTGGCATTACCATCAATAATATCTTTAATGATACCTTCAGTTAGGATTATGGCAACGTCAATGTCATCATTTCGAAGTGCATGACACATAGCTCCGGTTCCTCCCGGAAAATCACGCCATTGAAGGTCAATATTTTGTTTTTTAAAGGCTTTGTCCTTTTGAGCCAAGTGCCAGGGCAGATTAAAATGCTCAGGTACACCACCTATTTTTAGTTGAGTCATTTGTATTCGATTTTAAAACCTTTCCAAAGCATAGGTTATTAGATTTTCAATGGTCTGGCCCGGATCTGAACTAAAGGTTCCATTAGCTCGGTTGGCAATGATCGCATTTAGTGATAAGGCATGATGCCCTAAAAGTTTTGATAAGCCATAAATTGCAGATGTTTCCATTTCAAAGTTCGTGGCACGTATTCCTTTAAAATTAAATGATGCAATAGCATCGATTAAACCGGAATCGCGAAGTGGTAATCGTAATACACGTCCTTGAGCCCCATAAAATCCACCTGCTGTTACCGTAAGGCCAAGGTGTGTTTTTGAACTTTGAAATTTATTTTCTAAAAAGGCACTGTTCTTTACTATCAATGGTCTGGCTTTCTGGGGATCCCAATTCGTATGTTTCATAAAAGCGTCTTCAATATCCTGATGTTGAATAGTTTTTGTTTGATAGGCGTGGAGCATACCATTGATATCAAGGCCGAAAGCACTTAAAACAAAGGAATCTAAAGGGATATCTTCATGAAGCGCTCCTGAAGTTCCCACGCGTACTATATTTAAACTTGTGAGATCTTTTTTTGGCAATCGTGATTCAAGATCAATATTTACAAGGGCATCAAGCTCATTTATAACAATATCAATATTATCAGGGCCAATACCTGTGGAGATCACACTAATTTCTTTATTGTTGTAAGTTCCGGTGTGTGTTACAAACTCACGCTTTTCAGTTTTAAAACGTATAACGTCAAAATGCTTTGAAATTTTAGAAACACGATACTGATCCCCGACAAAAATAATGTTATGCGCAATATTTTCTGGTTTAAGATTGAGATGATATACACTTCCGTCAGGATTTAAAATGAGCTCTGAGGCTTGTACGGTCATTAGGATACTGTTTTAATTAGTTTGTTTTCTTGAGGATTAAACTGAAAATCCAGTTTAAACAATCCTCCAAAGGGTAAATTATTATTAATTTCTGCCGAAAAATTATGCTGTCCTAGTAAAGCTTCGTAGCCTTTTCTATTTAGGGTAATTTCGTCCTTAGTTTCATTGAAGAAAATACTAAGTTTTTCAACGATTCTGTTAATCTGTAGATCGCCATACCCATAATAACCCTGATAGTTCAAGGCATAACCCAATAAATGGTTTCTCGATTTAATGGGGTTATCCCTAACGATACTTAAAATATTACTCTCCATACGATTCAAACCTGTAAAGGTACTTGGAAACCTTTCCAAATGAGCTTTTAAACAATTACTGAGATATTTGAAGGTGGAATTGGTAACGATGTAAGGCTTGAGTAAGTTATGGTCTTTTCCACAATAGATGGCCCATATGGTTAACACCATATCAATATCCTTAGGTGTGAGCTTCAATTTTTTATCAAAATGACTAAAAAGTTGATTGTCTGTCAGTTCGGTTAAAGCTTTTAAGTTTTTGCTTCCACGGATTCTACCACTGGTTATAACGTATATGGGTGCTTTGAATTTTTTTTGTTGTAAAAGAACAATAACCCCAATTAAATTCATATGGCAGAATAAATCGTATTCAAACCACAGGTTAATTTCTGAATAAGCTTCAGGAGTTTCAAGTTTCTCGAAGGCTATTTTTATCTCATCGAGATTTAACTCAATATCATAATAAGAACTAAAAAAATTCTGCCTAAGCTCCAAGAATTCAGGCGTATCGATCTTTTCGATGGTTGGTCCTTCACACAACATTTCCTGCCAGGTAAGGATTTCTCCGGTGAATCGAAGATCCTTAAGTTGCGTTGTTAAAACACTACCATTGGTAATGTGAAGAGGTTTTTTCGACATTCTTTTATCCTCCAACGCGTTTAACGTTAAAGCCTTTATCTTTTAAAAGCGACATGATTTTGTCTCGGTAATCGCCTTGAATTATAATTTTTTCGTTTTTAAAACTTCCACCAACACCCAAGGTCGTTTTAATTTCTTTAGAAAGTATTTTAAAATCTTCCTGTGCACCGTTGTAACCTTCCAGTATGGTGATTGGTTTTCCTTTTCGTTTTTCGTATTTGCAAATAATAGGATCGTCCTGAATCCAGATATTGGGTACTAGTGCTTCCTTGTCCTCAGATTCAGGTTCAACGTGGTCTGGAAAAAGATTTTTCAGTTGATCTTTTAAATCCATAAATTTTATTTTTTGATCAACCCAAGCTCAATTAAACGCTCATTTAAAAATTCGCCAGCTGTAATATCTTCGTATAATTTTGGATTTTCATCGTCAATACAACTTTCCAGAACATTTAATTTCATGCTACTAATAGGGTGCATAAAAAACGGAATCGAATAGCGCGAGGTACCCCAAAGTTCTTTAGGTGGGTTCACAACACGGTGAATCGTAGATTTTAATTTATTATTGGTGTGTCGCGACAGCATATCGCCCACATTGATCATTAGTTCGTCAGGTTCTGCAATAGCGTCGATCCATTCACCCTTGTGGTTCTTAACTTGTAATCCACGTCCTTGAGCACCCATTAAAAGCGTTATTAAATTGATGTCGCCGTGCGCTGCTGCACGAACAGCATCTTTAGGTTCTTCTTTTATCGGAGGATAATGGATAGGTCTTAAAATAGAATTCCCATTATGGATATAATTATCAAAATAATTTTCTTCCAGATCTAAATGAATAGCCAAAGCACGAAGTACAAATTTTGCTGTTTTTTCAAGCATTTTATAGGCTTCTTTACCCACTTCGTTAAAGTCCGGTAATTCTTGGACCATTACATTCTCAGGATATTCTTTTTTTAATTCAGGATTATCTTCCACATACTGTCCGAAATGCCAGAACTCTTTTAAATCACCTTGTTTTTTACCTTTTGCACTTTCTTTTCCAAAAGACACGTAGCCACGCTGGCCACCTATACCTGGAATTTCATATTTCTGTTTCGTTTCAAGTGGTAAATCAAAAAAATTCTTAACCTCTTTATACAAGCGATCAACCAAAGCGTCATCTAAAAAATGGCCTTTTAAAGCTACAAAACCTATTTCTTCATAGGCTTTACCAATAGCATCAACAAAAGCTTGTTTTTTAGAACTGTCATTCGAAATAAAATCATTTAAATCTACGCTGGGAATACTGTTCATTATTTATTTTTTAAAATATCTGTAATTACAAATGTACAAAAACATTGGAAAGATTCGGCTACTACAAAGGGCTTTGATCAAAATAACAGATTCCACTTTTTATGGTATATTTGATCATAGGACAGAACGAAATTTATGAGTCAACAATCCCAAACCAACCCTATAGATTTTCAGACCGAAGGGCTTCAGCCTGAATTTCTAATTTCACTTTATTATAATCTGCTAAAGCCGAGAATGATAGAGGAGAAGATGCTTATTTTACTTCGTCAGGGAAAAATAAGTAAATGGTTTTCCGGCATTGGTCAGGAAGCCATAGCTGTGGGTGTGACATTAGCCCTCCAGAAAGAGGATTACATTTTACCGATGCATCGGAATTTAGGCGTTTTTACCTCACGTGAAATACCTCTATATCGCCTCTTTGCTCAATGGCAAGGCAAGGCTTCCGGGTTTACCAAGGGGAGAGACCGTTCGTTTCATTTTGGCACTCAGGAATTTTCTATAGTGGGTATGATCTCCCATTTAGGACCGCAATTAGGCGTAGCAGATGGTATCGCTTTAGCTTCTAAATTAAAGGGAAACCAACAGGTAACAGCCGTATTTACCGGTGAAGGAGGAACAAGTGAAGGTGATTTTCATGAGGCTTTAAATGTAGCTTCAGTGTGGGACTTACCTGTACTTTTTTGCGTTGAAAATAATGGCTATGGTTTGTCAACACCAACAAATGAACAATACCGCTGTGAAAATATTGCTGACAAAGGGCCCGGTTATGGTATGGAATCATGTATTGTGGATGGTAATAATATTCTCGAGGTTTACAATACCGTCAGTCGTTTGGCGGAAAGTATTCGGGACAACCCGCGTCCTGTTCTTGTTGAATTTAAAACATTTCGACGTCGTGGCCATGAGGAGGCCAGTGGCACAAAATATGTTCCGGACGATTTGATGGAAGCTTGGGCTTTAAAAGATCCGGTGGAGAATTTTGAGCAATTTTTAGAAGATAAAGGCATTATTGATGGGGCTAAAAAGTCTGGTATTAAATCCGAAATCTCTGAAGAAATTAACACAAATTTAGATAAGGCTTTCGCAGAAGACACGATTGTTTCAACTGATATTAATGAATTAAATGATGTATTTAAACCATATGATTATCAATGTATTAAAGAAAATAATAATTTAAAAGAAATACGATTTATTGATGCTATATCCGAAAGCTTGAAACAAAGCATGGAGCGTCATGATAATCTGGTACTTATGGGCCAGGATATTGCAGAATATGGCGGTGCTTTTAAAATTACCGAGCAATTTTTTGAATGGTTTGGAAAAGATCGCGTGCGAAATACTCCTATTTGTGAATCGGCTATAGTTGAAGTAGGGATGGGCCTAAGTATCGCCGGAATGAAAAGTGTTGTTGAAATGCAGTTTGGCGATTTTGTTAGCTCCGGCTTTAATCCTATTGTAAATTATCTGGCTAAATCCTATTATCGTTGGCAACAAGAAGCTGACGTGGTTATTAGAATGCCTTGTGGTGCCGGTGTTGGTGCTGGTCCATTTCATTCCCAGACCAATGAGGCCTGGTTTACCAAGACGCCGGGATTAAAGGTTGTATATCCAGCGTTTCCTTATGACGCCAAAGGCTTGCTGAATACGGCTATAAATGACCCTAACCCAGTGATGTTCTTTGAGCATAAAGCGCTGTACAGAAGTATTCGCCAAAACGTCCCAAAAGCTTATTACACCTTACCTTTTGGTGAAGCGTGTTTAGTAGAATCCGGAACAGATATTAGTATAATTACTTACGGAGCCGGAGTGCATTGGGCTTTAGAAGTTTTGGAAAAACACCCTGAGATATCAGCAGACCTTTTAGACCTTAGAACCTTACAACCTCTGGATACCGAAGCCATTTTTAAATCGGTAAAAAAGACCTCCAAAGCCCTTTTGCTTAGTGAGGATTCTTTATTTGGAAGTGTTATCAGTGATATTTCAGCCTTAATTATGGAGCAATGTTTTGAGTTTTTAGACGCTCCCGTTAAACGTGTGGGGAGTTTAGAAACACCAATTCCATTTGCTAAAGGTTTGGAAAATAATTATTTAGCGAAAAGCCGCTTCGAATCTGCCTTAATAGAAGTTTTAAAGTATTAAGATCATGTTTTCTGTTTTAAAATTTTTTCCAATTCTCTTTTTGATGGTATTTTTTAACTGTAAAGAATCATCAAAATCATTTGAGGATGATTATCGTTGGGAAAGTTTGGAGGTAACGGCGACGGCTTACAATGCCCTAGCCAATCAAACGGATAAAAATCCTCGAATCACCGCATTTGGGGATAGTTTGGATTCTAATGGTCGGTATATTGCTGTATCTCGCGATCTGTTAAAAATGGGATTAGGACATAATACTCCGGTGAAAATTGAAGGTCTTGAAGGCATTTATTGGGTGAAAGATAAAATGCATTATCGTTGGAAAAAACGCATCGATATCTTTATGGGTGTAGATCTGGACTCTGCTAGAAACTGGGGTAAAAAACGTGTTTGCATGACTTACGGAATTATTAAAGACACCCTATAAACCATATAAGATTTTCACAAGGTATTCGCTTCAGAAATGACAAAGGGATAGGCTTTTTTTACGATTTCCTGTTCTGCATTCGAAAGCTGGTCGATAGATTTATTTAAAATCTTAGAGCTGTATAGTGAGCGTAATTCATAAAAAGCCTTGGACATTTCATTTTGGACATGAATAAAGGTTTTGTAGTCTGTTTTTTTACCAAACTGTAAAGAAATAACTGCCTTTTGTGGATTTACCGAAAGATCTTTGTTCTTCGTTCCATAGCAATAGGAACAACTGTTGTCGCCATTATTATCAACAAATAATTTCACCTTCTCCTTTAACTCTTCTAGCTGAATAAGGTCTTTATTTACCATGATTTCATTATCGTTGTTTATATTAATTAAAAGTATATTTCGCTCTGCGACAATACCGCCACAATCTCCTGTAGGACAAACTGCAGGGAGCATTCGGTTAATACCTTGATCTGATGAAATCGTTGCAGTTACCAGAAAGAAGATAAGTAATAAAAAAGCGATGTCGGCCATGGAGCCTGCATTAACGGAGGGTACAAGTTTTGAATGTCTCATTAGATTTGTTTTAATGTTTTTTCTAAGAGTCACAAAAACAGTACCATACATCATTTTTAGTTAATGGGCATAGCGTTTTACACCTTTCCAGGTTGTTGCTTGGAAATAATTATTTGTTAAGATCCTACGTGTTAAAAACAGGTTCTCACCAAAGATAGTATCGCTACGTCTTAATATGGTTTTAAATGGTTTCATTATTTAAATTTTTAAATTGTGTTTGGTTTGAAAAAAAAAGACGCCATTTTTTAGATGACGTCTTTGGATGTTCAGTTTTAAAGCTTTTTTAGCTGATTACTTGTTTATCTGTAACGTCTTTTGTTGTTCCATTGGTAAGCCTTTGAAGCTTTAAAGGTTTCACTTAACTGATTATTGTGAAGTGTTCTCATTATTTCTGTTGTTTTTTGATGATGAATTTGTTTGTTTAAGTGTCACTTATCTGTAACGTCTTTTTGTGTTCCATTGATAAGCCTTTGATGTTTTAAAGGTTTCACTAATATGATTGCTGTGTAAAGTTCTCATGGTTTCTGTTGTTTGTTGATGATGAATTTATTTGTTTAAGCGTTATTATCTGTAACGTCTTTTTGTGTTCCATTGATAAGATTTAGTATTTTTAAATGTTTCACTTATCTGATTGTTGTGTAAAGTTCTCATGATTTCTGTTGTTTTTTGATTGTTTTATACTAGATAGACGACTAAAAAATAATTTTGTTACAGTACTATGTATTACAAAGTAGTATTTAACACATTTTTAACTAAAAAAGAGTAGAGGTGCACCATTAAAAATTATGATAGGAGTAGAAAAACATGTCAAAAATACTCTTGGGAATGGTTTTTGTTATTTTATTATTAAAAATGAGCTCGTATTTTAAATATTGATGCTTTAATAAATATATTTGAACTTTAAAAAGTGCATGCTTCAATTATGAAATCAGTTTTACCGCTAATACTTGTAATACTTTTTGTAGCGAAAAGTTTTGCTCAGATTGAAAACCAAAACAAAAGCAAAACTATTCCAGCTATTGAAAGCAAAAAAGATTCTTCTGATGTGATTGTAGTTAAACCAATTATTCCTGAGAAAAAGGATAATAGTGGTCTTAATGGCATGAATGTACCGAGTGTCCTTCCAAAATTCGAGATGCCTCAGAAATCCTTTTCCATGCTTCCGCAAGAACAATTTGGCAATCCGGGTGAATTATTTGATAAGCGATTTCAAAATAAGAGTAACGATATAAAGCGAGAATTGAATCTAGGAACTAAGGGAAGTAAAACAGATCAATTTTTTGGAGAAATAAAAACGAAATCAAAAAAAGTTCGGGTAAGATATAGGGATTATGGAGAGCAAGATGGTGATCTCATCCGGGTTTTTATCAATAATAATGTTTTGCAATACAGGGTATTATTGGCCAATGCCTTTGGTGGTTTTGAAATAGACCTTAAGGAAGGGCAGAATGTTTTTGATTTTTTAGCCATAAATGAAGGCTATCTGGTGCCAAACACCGCTCACTTTCAAATTATAGACGAGGATGGAAATGTTTTAGCCTCAGATATGTGGGCTCTTTCTCAAGATGTTAAGGCTACCATCATTATAACCAAAGAATAAATTTCATTATTTAATTTCTGTTTCTACTCACGGAGTGTGGATTTTTCTAGGCTTAAAGGTTTTTTATCAAAATTTTCCAGCAAAAAAATCGTCAAAAACCCTTTAAAGGTGTTATTTTTGCAAATCTGAAAAACAAAAGCATGTCCAAAATTTCTACTCTAGAACTCGAAGATCGCAAAGAAGGAAAAAAGTTATATAGTTATCAAAAAGGCGCTATTAACAAGATTTTTAAAAGCTTTGAAGAATCGCCGGACGATTATCATCTCTTGTATCAACTTCCCACTGGCGGTGGAAAAACGGTTATATTCTCTGAAATTGTTAGGCAGTACCTAAAACATCACCAAAAGAAAGTTTTGGTCATGACGCACCGTATTGAATTGTGTAAGCAAACCTCAAATATGCTTACCGAATTTGGTGTGGTGAACAAAGTGGTAGATAGTAAAGCTGATCTAAGTGACCAGGGAGAATACAGTTGTTTTGTAGCGATGGTAGAAACCCTAAATAACCGCTTAAATGATGATAAGTTAGATATCTCGGATATCGGACTTGTTATTATTGATGAGGCTCACTACAATTCGTTTACCAAATTATTTAAGTTTTTCAGTCAATCCTTTATTCTTGGTGTTACGGCAACTCCTTTAAGTTCCAGCATGGAATTACCTATGACAGATAATTATGATGAACTTATTGTAGGTGAGAGTATCGAATCGTTAATTGAAAATGGTTTTCTGGCACGGGCGGAAATGTTCTCCTATAATGTGGGGTTAACATCTTTGGTCGTTGGAGCTAATGGTGACTACACGGTAAAGTCGTCTGAGGATCTTTACACAGCTACCGATATGTTGTCGAAATTATTACAGGCCTATGAGGAGCGTTCAAAAGGGAAGAAGACCCTGATTTTTAACAATGGTATTAATACGTCGTTACATGTCTATGACACTTTTAGGCGTGCTGGTTATCCTGTTGCACATTTGGATAATACCAATACCAAAAAGGAACGTGCGATGATCTTGAAGTGGTTTAAGAAAACACCGGATGCTATTTTAACATCCGTGAGTATCTTAACTACCGGTTTTGATGAACCTACCGTAGAGAGTATTATCCTGAATCGTGCTACTAAGTCGTTAACCTTATATTACCAAATGATTGGCCGTGGATCACGTGTTCTGGAAAATAAAAAGACCTTCCAAGTGATTGACCTTGGTAATAATTTCCACCGTTTTGGACCCTGGGGTGATAATCTGGATTGGCAACGCATATTTAAATCTCCAAATTATTATCTCGATGCCTTATTAAGTGATGAAGAACTGGAAAGTAATTTCAGGTATGAAATGCCTGATGAATTGCGGGAGAGGTTTTCTAATTCAGAAGAAGTATATTTCGATATTCAAAAATGTTATGTTGATGCCGTTAGAGCAGGTGAGTCCTCAAAGGTGGTTTTAGAGCGGTCCATAGAACAGCATGGTAAAATTTGTATTGAAAACAGCGAAGATGTTTATGATGCTCTTACTTTGGCTAAGGAATTAGGTGACGATATTGACCATAGGATTGGGAAATACACTAAATGTATTAGTAAAAGCACCTTTAATTTTGTGGAATGGCTGAAAGGTGATTATCGAAAAAAATTAAATTCCTATTTAAGACAAAATTTTGATTTGGTTTTCGAAGAAATCCATGGTTATCCGCCGGAGGATTAAACTTAATATTATTTTATCTCTCTGGATTTAAAACCCTTAAATATCCTGTATCTTTGCCCACAAAGTCAGGTAAAAACAACGACAATTTAGAAATATCAAATGCCGAAACCTTCCAAAACCTTAAGTATCGTATTGGCGTTTTTCGCTATTTATGTCATCTGGGGTTCTACGTATTTACTAAATAAAATAGCCGTTTCCGAGTTGCCACCTTTTTTATTAGCTTCAATTCGCTTTATAAGTGCCGGTGTCATTATTTTTATTATTGCTAAACTATTAGGGGTTAGTATTGCAATTACCTCGGCGCAAGTGAAAAATACGATAATTGCAGGTTTTTTGTTTTTAACCTTCGGTAATGGTGTGGTGGTTTGGGCTCTAAAATATGTTGATAGTGGCTTTACGGCTTTGGAAATTTCTGCACAGCCTTTAGTGGTACTTATCATGATGCGAATATTACAAGGGAAAAAAATCTCAGCCATGTCTTATGTAGGTGTGGTTTTAGGATTTATAGGAATTTATCTATTGGTTAGTCAGAAACAAATCATTAGTCAAGAAAACCAATTGTTGGGTATAGCGATGATTTTCGTTTGTATGATTAGTTGGTCTTACGGAAGTTTATTCGTTGGAAAAGCCAATTTACCTTCAAATTACTTTGTAAATACTGGTTACCAGATGTTATTCGGAGGCTTGATGCTGGTTATTGCAAGCTTAGCATTTGGAGAGCCCTGGACTTCACCTGTTTACTGGAGTACAGATGTCATTTGGTCTATCATAATTCTTATTGTTTTTGGCAGTATCGTAGCGTTCACCTCTTTTAATTATTTGCTTAAAGTGGTTTCGCCGGAAAAAGTAAGTACAAGCACTTACGTAAACCCTATAATAGCATTAATATTAGGTTGGTGGATTTTAGATGAAACGATCAATTTACAGTCTATTATAGCAGCAATAATTTTGCTTACAGGGGTGTATTTTATTAATTCGAAACGAAAGTTCAGACCGCGCAGTATTGGGCGTTAGAAGCTATACTCTTAAATTAATTTCGATTGTATGTCATTCAAAATACAGATCAATAAAATTAGAAGAAAAATCATGCAAGGCCTTACCAAGCGTATTGGCCGGTCATATCGAGAACCTAAAAAAGGTGAGTTTTCCGCTAAAGATATTCAAAACGTCTTGATCATACGTCCAAATCATCGCTTGGGTAATCAATTGTTATTAACGCCTTTAGTTCAAGAGGTTTCGGTGTTATTTCCCG
Organism: Gaetbulibacter sp. M240; assembly: GCF_043876815.1. Classification (NCBI taxonomy): domain Bacteria; kingdom Pseudomonadati; phylum Bacteroidota; class Flavobacteriia; order Flavobacteriales; family Flavobacteriaceae; genus Gaetbulibacter; species Gaetbulibacter sp. M240. The sequence continues at coordinate 377,618 of NZ_JBAWKA010000004.1, read as the reverse complement.
ATGCAAACATCGATATTTTTGTTAAGGGTGGCGTTGCTTTTCCGGTATTTGAAAATTATAAAGCGGTAAAAACTATTATTCCTTTACCTCGTAAACCATTTAGTAATTTGATCACCTATTTCAAATGCTGGTTTTCGATCAATCAAAAAACATACGATCTGGTTATTAATGCCGATAAAAATTCTTCTTCGGGACATTTATTAACCCAGCTAGCGAATTCAAAAATTAAAATATTCGGTGAAATTCATCCTTCCGTAGAAAAAACATATCCTGATTTTAAACATATTTCGAAATATCCTATTTACAATTTACGCTATCATTTAAAAAACTGGGGTTTCACAATCGATCGAACCGAAGTTCCGGTTTTAGATATTAAATTAACGGAGGAAGAAATTTCAAAGGGAAAAATGATCTTATCAAATCTCGTAAATAGTGAAAAGCCAATTATTTGTATCTATACTAATGCTACGGGAAACAAATGTTACTCCGAAACCTGGTGGGAAACTTTTTATTCGCGTTTACTAACAGCGTATCCGGGATATACTATCATTGAGATGTTGCCCATTGAAAACACATCTCAAATTAACTTTAAAGCACCTCATTTTTATAGTAAGGATATTCGGGAAATGGCGAGTATTATCAAAAATACCACTGTATTTATAGCCGCTGATAACGGTGTAATGCATTTGGCGAGTGCTGCATTAAACCCTACCGTAGGATTCTTTTCTGTAACAGATGAAGATATCTATGGACCTTATGGAAATGGTAGTTTCGCTATCAATACGAATGAAACCGATATAGACGATTGGATTCTAAAAATAGATTCTATCTTAAAATAATTAATCAAGTGTCTTCCTGCGCTTTGTAACGTTCTTTAATCTGCGCACCTTTCTTAATGTAGTTATACAAGGGTATAGCGATGCCTAACAAGAATAATATGCTAGCCAATTTTAGTTGATGGCTATAGTGCGCAAAGGTATCTCCCGCGGTTAGGATTCCTAAAATCAACAACACTGAGAATGGTAGTGAAAAGGTTAAAATGGCTAGCGCGAATTCCATATTAAAGGTTTTACGGGCCTCAGGAACTTCTATTTCTTTATCAGAAACACCACAAATATGAGCAAAAGGCCAAAAGCTGCAAGCACTTAACCCGAAAACAAGATAAAGTAAAATATCATTTTCAACACCAACTTTAAAGAAATAGGATAAACTACCAATAATAAATATGGTCAATGCGGCACGTAGGGATAGTAAAGAAAATATTTGAAGAAATTCTGTTTTTTGAATACGTACTGACAAACCTATAAAAATAAGAACCAATGGCGCCATGATCACACTCAGTCGGTTTAGAATCTCCTGTAAAACGATAGGGAGATTGGTATTGTTAAACCCAAAAGTCAAAAGGATTAGAGCGACAATTATAAAAGCATTAATAGGCTCGAAAAGGAGGGTTTTAATCAGACTTACAAGCTTATTTTTTGTGGATTCCTTAGGAATACTTTGATTATTCAGATACCAGCGCAATGCAACCAGGTACAATACAATAAGTACAAAAAACTTATTCCCTAGATCTGCCATAGCTGCTTTGGCTAAGTAATCCGGTCCTAAAAATTCTAAGATAAATGGAAAACAAGATAAGCCAGGAGCCAGGGAGGGTATAAGTAACCTCGCCGTATTAACGGTTGGTTTGTCTTGAATACCAAGTAATAACAGCAGACCCGGGGTAATAAAATAAAGGAGAATATTAAAACCGAGTGCTAAAAAGGGTAATAAAAATAAACCCAGATTTATTTGGATCTTGAGGAGCGCGATAAAAATAGTTGCTGGTAAGGCTAGAAGTAAGATAATCTTCTTTAAGCCATTAACCTCATCTTTTGAAGTGAATTTTCGCTTCAATAAGATGCCAATAACTATAAATAAAATAAAAGAAAGCGCTTTTATTAAACCATCCGTCATTAAGCAAATATTTCATCCATGGCACTGGTGAACATAACCATTTCATCCATAGTTCCTATACTTACCCTACACCAATTTTTACCCCAGAATTTAAACGCTCTAACAGCAACTTGCTTATTGTATATTTTTTCAAGAAACTCTGAGCCGTCCATGGGAATTTGAAATATCATGAAATTGGTTTGAGATGGAATATAGTCATATTCATTTCGGTCTAAATAGGCTTGTGTGTAAGCACGAGCTTCAGCTATTTTAGTTTTGGTCATATCCAAAAACTCTTTACCTCCCAAACTTGTTGTCGCTGCCATTATGGAGGGGCCCGTAATTCCCATGCCGCCTCTGGTGATATCATTAATACGGTTTAAAGTTTCCTTTTTACCTAACAAATAACCAATTCGCAATCCGGCCATACCGTGAATTTTTGAAAAGGTACGAGCTACCATTACATTCTTACCTTCACTTACCAAGCTAACCATACTGTCTTTGATGCCATGGTCTGAAAGTTCTATGTAAGCTTCATCAACGAATACAGGGACTTTTTCTGAAACACGACTACAAAAATCTCTCAAGCGATCTGCATTGGTTACAGATCCTGAAGGATTATTAGGGTTACAGATATAAACAAGTTTTGTATTGTTATCAATACCGGCCTCCATGGCGTCAAGGTCGTGTTGGTAATCATCTAATAGTTTATAAGATTTCCATTCCCCGCCTACGGCCTGCGATACGATCATTAAGGACATATAACTTGGGTCGGCACTAATTACATTACCCCCATTTTGAAAGAACACCATAGCAGTTTTTTCAAGAAGATCTGAAGATCCGGGTGCCATTATGATCTGGTCTTTCGATACATTTTCCTTTTCCGCAATAATATCAATCAGATTATTTAAGGTTTGCCATGCATAACGATTCCCTGAAAAAACGTCATCCCTAAAAGCTTGTGCAGCCATGGGTGGTGGGCCGTAAGGATTTTCATTAGCACGTAAAATTGCTTTGATTTTTGGTTCATTGAAACCAACAGGAGGAGTGAACTCATTAAATTCGTGGGAACCTTTGAATAAAAATGTACGATTTTCTAATTGTGCTTGAGTGACGGTTTTTGCCCAAAATTCTTGAGGTATCATCGCCATTCCGGCCATAGTTAAAACACCTTTTTTAAGCCAATCACGTCTATTAATTTTTGAGGAATTCATAGCGTTATTTTAGTGGTTAGTTATTATAAATAATGCAACCAATTTACATATTATATTTCATTTTTTTTATGCAGAATAAAATTTAACACTTTATTATCAGTAAAATTAGAAATTTAGTAATAAAAGTGTATTTAATTTTTCAAATCGTTATTTGACTTGTGTTTGATTTTTTGTTAACTTAAAGAAAACCTTAATGATATGAAAACCATAATTACATTTTGTGCCTTATTATTATGCAACATAGTTTTAGCGCAATACCCTGATAATACGATTGAAACACCTGAAGTCCGTGCAGAAGCTGAAAGATTGACTGAGATTTATAGTGCCGAATTAGGACTGGATGGGACACAGCTTCCTATATTTGAAGATAAGGTTGGAGATTACCTGACACTTCGTAAGGAGGTTATTGAAACCTATCAAGGAAAAGAAGCCTTGGATAAACTCACGCAGCTTATGGTAAAAGAGTCTTTGGAAATGAAGGATTTGTTAACAAGAATACAATACAATAAGTACAAAAAAATACGACAAACCGTTCAACCGATAAAAACGGTAGAATAAGCTCAATAAAATTACCTTTTTAAATTTAAGTATATTAAAAACAAGCACTTACAACATTTTTTAAATCGTTCTTTTTAGAAGCATGCTTTTACCGACAAAATCAGACTTCTTAACTGTTTAACGAAAATATTGAGACATCAAACGAATATTTTCTTTCAAAACACGCTCTGTTTCATAGCTTTGACCCACAGGACAAGATTTAATTAACCTATTAAAAATTATTGATCCATGAATAAGCTACCAAATCTTTTTTACATTGCCTTAGCCAGTGTTATGTTTATGAGTGCAAATGCACAAGAATTATCTTCAATTTACGACTACACAGAAGTAAACTTAAATAGCGTAGACACAGTTCCAGATTACGCTTCAAAAGCTGAAAAAATTAAAATTACCGGTACTATCTATAAAAATGATGGTGTAACTCCTGCAGAAGGTGTTATTCTTTACGTGTATCAAACTAACGAAAAAGGGAATTTCAAAATGAAGCGAGATGACCAAGGAAAACGTTATGTGAAGCATAGTGCCTGGGTAAAAACAGATAAAGACGGTAAATACACCATTTATACATTTATGCCCGGAAAATATTACCACACAAAAGAATTAAAGCAAATTCAGCGCGTGGTTAAAGAACCAGGCAAAAAAGAATACGCTTTAAACCCTTTCTTTTTTGACGATGATCCGCTTATCGCTGATCTCACTTTATCTTGTAGATCAAAAGTAGCTCAAAGCATGTTGAGACTAAATGAAAAGGATGGTATGCTTGTAGCTGAAGAAGATATTCGTTTAAATAGTAATACTACGGTAACCACTATCGCTTTAGGTCAATAAAGAATTTATATATACTAGACTAACTAATTATTAAGTGCATTCGTTTGAGTGCACTTTTTTTATGAATACGATTTCAGTTTCAGAAGTTTACATCTTAAATTTTAGGTCCCGGTTATTTGTGCTTCGATTCTTCAACTGTTTAAAAAATTATAAGTAAATTCACGGCAGTTGATTTTAAATAAATTTCATGCCATTTTCAATTAAAAAAATTATCCCGCATGGCTTAGTTATGCTGGGGTTTGTTGTTTTAGCTTTAGCCTATTTTAGTCCTGTGCTTCAAGGTAAAGCGCTTTTCCAAAGCGATATCATGCAGTATATTGGAATGAGCAAACAACAAAAAGACTTTAAAGCTCAAACGGGAGAAGAAACTTATTGGACCAATGCAGCATTTGGTGGTATGCCAACCTACCAACTTGGTGCTAAATACCCTCATAACTATATTAAAAAACTCGATTTGACGCTCCGGTTCTTGCCACGACCGGCAGATTATTTGTTTCTATACTTTTTAGGATTTTATATTTTGTTATTGGTTCTTAAGGTCGATTTTAAATTGGCTGCTATAGGGGCATTAGCCTTTGGCTTTTCAACTTATTTAATTATAATTCTCGGTGTGGGGCATAATAGCAAGGCTCATGCTATAGCCTATATGCCACTTGTACTGAGTGGTATCATACTTACCTTTCAGAAAAAATATTTTCTTGGGTTTTTACTGACTGCGGTAGCGATGGGTCTGGAAATTGTGGCAAACCATTTTCAAATGACCTACTATTTAATGTTTTTAGTTATAATACTCGGGATTGCCTATTTGATTGATGCTTTTAAAAAGCAGGTCCTAGCACATTATTTTAAGTCTGTTGCGCTTTTAGCGGGAGCAGTGCTTTTGGCAGTGGCTTTAAACGCTACTAATATTTTAGCTACTCAAGAGTATGTAAAAGAAAGCACACGTGGAAATACTGAACTTACAATGAATCCCGATGGTTCTAAAAAGGAGGTAACTTCGGGTCTGGATCAAGATTATATTACAGAATATAGCTATGGTTTTTGGGAATCGTTTAATTTGTTCATTCCACGCTTCATGGGGGGTGGGAACAGTGAGGATGTTGGCAAGGATTCTGAAACCTATAAAGCCTATAGAACTTTAGGAGCAACGCCTTCTCAGGCTGCTCAGGAATCGCAAAGGGCTCCTATGTACTGGGGTGATCAGCCCATTGTAGAAGCACCGGCCTACGTTGGCGCGGTGGTAATATTCCTATTTGTGTTCGCCTTATTTCTTGTTAAAGGACGTTTAAAATGGTGGCTTGTAGGCGGTACACTTTTTGCTTGGATTCTATCTCTAGGAAAAAACTGGTTTTTTGTTTCTGATCCGAACCCGGACAGTAATCCTATTACAAATTTCTTTATATCCTCCATGCCACTGTATAATAAGTTCCGGGCAGTCACCTCGATTCAAGTCATTTTAGAACTATGTATTCCTGCTCTAGCCATCTTTGGTCTGGTAAAATTATTCAGTAACAAGATAAATTCAGATCAGAAGTGGCATGCCTTAAAATTAACTACATTGATTACTGGTGGACTTGCTTTAATTTTCTTGTTGTTCAAAGGTGCGTTTTTCGATTTTTCGGGTGGTAATGATGCTTTATACAGGCAAAGTTATGGGCAAGCCTTTGTAGATGCCTTAAAGGCCGATCGAAAATCATTGTTTACGCAAGACACCCTGAGGAGTCTGGCTTTAGTGTTAATAGCCGCTGGTCTAGTATATGGCTATTTAAAACAGAAGTTGAAAGGCCACTGGGCTATGGTAGGTTTTGCTGTTCTAATTTTATTTGATTTGGTTGGTGTTGATAAACGTTATGTTAATAACGACGATTTCGTATCTGCCGTGCAGGTGAATAAACCGTTTCAAGCCAATGAGGCTGATAAACAGATTATGCAGGACACCGGCTATTACAGGGTCTATGATCTTACAACGAACTCAACTAAACCATCGTATTTTCACAATTCGTTGAATGGTTATCATGCGGCAAAATTAAGACGTTATAACGACCTTTTTAATTGGTACATCTCTAAGAATAATCTGAATGTACTGAATATGTTAAATACTAAATATATTATTGCTCCAAATGAGGAGGGTGGAGTATTTACATTTACTAACGAAGAAGCTAATGGAAGCGCCTGGTTCATAGAGCGACTAAAAGAAGTTAAGTCTGAAAACGAGGCCATTAAAGCCCTAGATAGCCTGGATAACAAACATGTAGCCGTAATCAATCATAAGGATATTAAAACCTACTTTAAATCTGAGGCAACCGGCAGCTTTTCTGTAGATTCAACAGCATCAATTCAAATTAAAAAACACGATCCAAATTATTTAAAGTACACAACAACTAACGATCAAGATGGTTTTGTGGTTTTTTCAGAAGTATATTACAGTCATGGCTGGAAAGCCTATTTGGATGGAAAGCAAGTGCCTCACGTACGCGTCAATTATACCCTACGTGGCATGTATGTTCCAGCCGGAAGGCACGAGATCGTATTTAAATTTGACCCTGAAATTGTTAAAACTGGAAGTAACATTGCTCTAGCGAGTTCAATTTTGCTCGGCTTGCTCTTAATAGGAGGCTTGGCATACGCGCTCAAAAAGCGACTATAAACCAATGTGTTGTCCAATAGGTAAATGAAAAAGAAAGTACTCATAATCACCTATTACTGGCCTCCAGCTGGCGGACCCGGGGTTCAGCGTTGGTTGAAATTTGTAAAATACCTCCCGGAATTCGACATAGAACCGGTGGTTTATATTCCTGAGAACCCGCATTACCCATTGCAAGATTTGAGTTTAAATTCAGAGGTTTCAGAGTCTATTACTATATTAAAGCAACCCATTCGAGAACCTTATAATTTGGCTGGTCTATTTTCAAGAAGAACATCCAAAACCATTAGCAAAGGAATCATTTCAGATACCACAAACCAATCTTTTATAGAGAAACTACTATTATTTATCCGAGGTAATTTTTTTATTCCTGATGCCCGCAGATATTGGGTAAAACCATCTGTAAAATACATTTATGATTATCTCGAAAACCACGGTATTGATACTCTTATTACTACAGGTCCGCCACACAGTTTGCATCTTATTGGCTTAGATTTAAAACAAAAATTAAATATAAAATGGATCGCTGATTTTAGAGACCCATGGACCACCATTGGGTACCATAAACAATTGCGATTAACCAAGCGGGCAGAAAAAAAACATAAGAAACTGGAATCGGAAGTCTTAACAGGAGCAGATAAAATAATAGTGACAAGTCAGGTGACCAAATCTGAATTCAAATTGATCACTTCGAAACCAGTAGAAGTCATAACAAACGGCTTTGATGATGAACGTGTTTCGGACTTTTCATTGGATTCTAAATTTTCTCTAGCGCATATAGGGTCGTTATTATCTAAACGAAATCCTGAAATATTATGGAAGGTCTTGTCTGAATTAGTTGATGAAAATACTGAATTTGCTAAAGATCTGGAATTGAAATTTGTTGGCGCCGTGAGTGATCAAGTATTAAAATCGATCCACGATAATAAGTTAAGTGATTATGTAAATGAAGTAGGTTATAAGTCCCATAATGAAGCTATTAAAATTCAAAAAGAATCTCAAATCTTATTACTTATTGAAATTGATTCTGAGGCTACAAAATGCATAATACCAGGAAAACTTTTTGAATATATGGTTTCTAACAGACCTATACTGGCTTTGGGACCCAAAGGTTCGGATGTTGAACGTATCATTACCGAAACTAATACCGGAAATTACTTCTATTATGAAGCTCATAATGCTTTAAAATCGACTATATTAAGGCATTATAAGTCATATAAGACCGATGATCTAAAGATGCAACCAATAGGCGTACAAAAATATCATAGAAAAGCTCTAACAGAATCATTATCAAAATTGTTATAAATGGGACTTGTAGCTTCGCAATCATTTAAAAATATCATTTCGACCTATATCGGTTTTTTTATTGGAGCTATTAACACATTATTCCTATACACTAATTTTTTAACTGATGAGTATTTTGGCATGGTGGGTTTTATGCTATCACTGGCGTCGGTAATTATGCCGCTTATGGCATTTGGAGTGCCAAATACACTCATTAAGTTTTATTCCTCTTTTAAAAGTAGAGTAACACTGCACAGTTTTTTAACACTTATGTTATTTCTACCCTTTGTGTTTATTATACCTATTGTTATTTTTACCTATTTAGCTCATGATACCATAGCTCAATTTTTGGCTGAGCGAAACACGATTATAAAATTCTATTTATGGCATACCATCATTATTGCCATTGCTCTCGCTTATTTTGAAGTATTTTTTGCCTGGGCAAAAGTGCATATGCGTACCGTATTTGGGAATTTTATGAAAGAGGTATTTCATAGAGTAGGTGCGATGCTTCTCTTGGTTGCTTTATACTTTAATTGGCTGAGCTTATCAGCGTTTATGTGGGGCCTTGTTATTGTGTATGTTCTTCGTATGGTGGTTATGTGTTTGTTTGCATTCTCTATTACCTTACCTGTTTTTTATCTGAAGAGAGTAAATCACCTCAATCGGATTTTAAAATATGCTTTTCTCATCATTTTAGCCGGCTCTGTTGCCACCATATTATTGGATATTGATAAAGTAATGCTAGGGAAATATTTACCGGATCTTAAATATATCGCTTATTACAATGTGGCCGTATTTATAACGGCTGTTATCGCTGTACCGCAGCGTGCCATGCATCAGATTTTAATGCCTTTATCGGCAAAGTATTTGAATGCTAAAGACTTTCCGGCCTTAAATGACTTGTATAAGCGAAGTTCAATAAACCTTTTTATAGTTGGCGGCTTGGTATTCTTACTTATAGTATTAAATATTAATCAGCTTTATTATTTAATAGACCCGGCGTATCGAACTGGTCTTTTTGTAGTGTTATTAATTAGTATTGCTAAACTGTATGATGCGCTTTTAGGAAGTAATAATGCCATTTTATTTAACAGTGATTACTACAGGATCGTACTTATTCTGGGTGTTTTTCTGGTGGTAATTATGATTGTTCTTAATCGTTTACTTATTCCTGTTTATGGTATAAATGGGGCAGCTGTAGCGACTTTCATTGCGATCGTCCTTTATAATTCGGGAAAACTGTTTTTCGTTTACAAAAAGTTAAAAATAATACCCTTTACAATAAACACGGTAAAAACCGCGGGTTTTCTTCTTGTTTTCCTATTGGTATTTTATTTCTGGGATTTTTCCTTTCATCCCATTATTAATATTGGTCTGAAATCGACTTTAATTGTATTGGTTTACAGCGCGGTGGTCTATTTATTTAATTTTTCAACAGATATTACAGATTTAATTAATAAGACCTTCAAAATAAAATAACGCAACTCTTTATTAAAGAGAAAACCCCTCGGATTTGCTTTGAGGCAAACTTACCGAAGGGCTTTCCAAACTAACCAACCAAAATTATTATGATCTGCGTCGTGGGTTCGCTGACCTTGAATTATTTATAGAGTTCTGACTTCTTTGAGTCTGAGCCTTTGATCTATCTGATCCCGGCGATGGGGTATTGGCTTTCGAGCTTGAGCGTTGTTGACGCTCTGGTCTTACTTCAGCTTGTGCTGAATTTCTGCTAGGAGCCTGATTCCCTTTATTATATGTACGGTTTGAACTTCGATTTGGTTGTCGTACCACCGGATTATTTCTTTGAGAACCTTGATTCCTGTAATTCGAGTTATTTTGACGCGATGGTGTACTGTTTCTGTTCACCTGTGGACGCGTAGCTCTGGTATTCGAGTTATTTGAATCACCTCGATTAGGAGTATTATAACTTCTGTTATTTAATGGTTGTGTTCTCCGGGCTTCTCCATTATTTGCTCTTGAATTAGAACCTCTATTGTTGCCTATAACAGGTCTTTCTCCGCGGTTTGCATTGTTACCGTTGTATCTGTTTGATCTTTCTCCACGATTTCCATTGTTACCGTTATACCCGTTAGATCTTTCTCCACGGTTACCATTGTTTCCATTATATCTATTGGATCTGTTTCCATTATTTCCATTATTGTATCTATTAGACCCGTTATTGTTGTTCGCGATTGAACGTCTGTTAGCACGTGTATTTACTCGTGTAACATTTTTTGGGCTTCTAAATACTGTGGCGTTATTTCTATATCTGTTAATAGTATTGCCACGTCGGCTATAAACCGCTGAATAAGGCCTGTGATTGTTATAGAATGGTCTTGAATACACATAACGCACCGGGGTGTAAAAGCGTCTGTAGGGTCTATCATATACCACACAATAATTTCTTGGTGGAATACTAAAATAACGATGCCACGGACGGAACACATAATTTCTGTTATAAACATTTATAAAACCTCTGAAATTTGAAAACTGACGCGCATTATTATAATACACAAACAAACCTCCTACACTAGAGACGTAACCAAAATTGTTATAATTAATAATAATATTTCCAATTTGATTTACACGCCCATAGTAATCATAATAAATAGGGGTGTTCTCTATTTGAATAATAGCCCCAAATTCATCATATTGCACATAAGCATTATAATCATAACCGGAGTTAAAACTAAAATTGGCGTTTGGTGATCCTACCGAAACACTAACCCGCGGGCCATAATTAGGAATATAAAAATCGAATTGACCATCAGGAAAAACAGAAAATTCAATATTATCCTCCGAAAAGATAATTGATCTACTATATCCATTGTAAATAGTAGATGTTGTAGCGTTATTGTTGTTGCTTTCTGCGAAAGCAGGAGATCCTATCAGGATCGTTGCTGCTAATAAAAAAATAAATCGTTTCATAATTTTCTGTTTTAAAAGTGATTCATTTATAATGTTTCAAACAGCGTGCCAAAAATCATTAATCCGCTATAAACCCCTATAAACACTGAAAAAATAATTTTATTTATCAAATTTCATATGGGGTAAATTGAAAAACCCCAACGGTTTTACCACGTTGAGGCTTTTCCTTTTTAACTAATAACTAATCGAATTTTTAGCTTATCGTTTTTTCCGTTTTTTAACGGCTCCATTTTGTTTGAAGTAATAATAATCATCATCACGTCTATCGTAATCTCTATCATCATTGTTATGTCCGTAATGATTGTCATATCTATTTCCATGGTCATCGTCACAACCTAGCATGCCACAGGTATTACAATTTTGATTTAAATGATTTACTTGTCCGCGTAGCGAAACAATTTCACCCCAACGGTTATAGTTAATCTGTAACCCACCTACATTTCTTAGCCAGCCATTTCCTCGGTTGTAATCTATAAAAACGGATCCAACCCTAGAGATACGACCTTGGCGATCGTAGTTTAAATACACATTTCCAACACGTCTTACCTTGCCGTTAAAATCTCTAATGACAGACACACCAAGGGTGTTCGAATTCCTGTTAGAGGAATAATTAACAGAAACATTTGGACTTCTGTAACCTACATCGATGCTACTTCTACGCGCATTGGCGCCATAATATGTGTTTCTGTTTTGTACATTATACATATTGGTGTTGAAATCGAAACTTCCATCAGGGAAGATTAAAAATTCTACACCACGCTCTACAAAATTAATAGGCTGTGTAAAACGCAATTTTTTGTTTCTATCGAAACGTTCTTGAGGGTTTTTAGTGTCTGCAGATGTTGCCGACGCCGTTGCTAACCCTATTAACAAACTTGCAAATACGAGTAATAATCTTTTCATAATCATAGGATTTTATATTACGCCTACTCTTTAGCTTTTCGGCTTACGCTTTGTTGTTATAGTTTCAAACAGCGTGCCAAAACATAATATGAAGGTTTACATAAGTTTGCGTGTTATAGCTTATATTATTGTATTTCAGAATGTTAAAAGCTTGAATATTTTTTTTATTTTTACTGCATAAATCAACTTACTTTTATTCCAAACATTTTTTAATGGCTGAAGAAAAACAGATCTGTAAAAATTGTGAGACCGAATTTAATGCAGATTTTAACTTCTGCCCAAATTGTGGGCAAAAAACAAAGGACGATCTCACCATAGGTGTATTATTTTACAATACCATTAGCAATTATTTTTCTTTTGATGCACGCTTTTTTAAAAGTATTTTTCCTTTGTTATTTAAGCCTGGCTATCTTGCCAAAACATTTGTGCAAGGCAAACGACTTCAATTTTTACATCCGGCTCAACTTTATTTATTTGTTTCTGTGATCTTCTTTTTTATTCTCTCAATTACTGTTGTAAATAAACAGGTTGAAACTTTAGATAAAACCTTGAAAGAAACAGTAAGTAAGCCTTTATTTTCTTCAGAAAAACAGATAAAGCAACTTGTAGATACGGTTCAAGTGGATAGTGTTTTTAAGGTTTTAGAGAAGAAGAACCCTGAATTTGCAAAACAGGCCAATCTAAAATCGATCGATGCACTAATTAAATCGGAAACAAAAAAAGATAACACGAATAGAGGTATTTCGTTCGGCTTTAATGAAAAGAAAATTGATTCATTAATTAACATAGGTGCACCGAACTCAGAGATATATAAAGCGATGGGCATGAGTGATGATGCCGGATGGTTTAGTCGAAAAATTCATGCGCAATTGCTAAAGTTTTACCAACAGCGAAACGGCGGACAAATGTTGAAAGCCGTTTATGATACCATTCCTATTTCATTATTTATTTTATTGCCCATATTCGCATTGCTTTTAAAGTTAGTTTTTTATCGAAGAGGACCATATGCCTACCATTTGGTATTTAGTTTTTACTTTTATTCTTTCTTATTTACTGTGTTTAGTTTGATCTTATTAGCTAATACTGTCGTTGGAATTCCAGCTTCTTTAGATTTCTTTTTATTGCTATCGACATTCGTTTACATGGTGATCGCTGTCAAGCGGTTTTACGAACAAGGGTGGATGCGGAGTATTTTTAAATCGGCACTTGTTACTGGAATTTATTTTTCATTTGTTATTCCAATCGCAGTGATCCTTTTGGTTCTTGTTGGCTTTTTGTCTTATTAACTATAATTTTTCTCGAAGATAAATACCAGTTAAGGACTCCGGGTTTTTAGCTATGGCTTCTGGTGTGCCGGTCGCTACTACATGGCCGCCCTCTTCACCACCATGAGGTCCCAGATCGATAATATGATCAGCACATTTAATGAGTTCCAGGTTATGTTCTACAACGATAACCGAATGTCCATTTTCAATTAGGGCATTGAAAGAGGTTAATAATTTTTTGATATCGTGGAAATGCAGACCGGTAGTAGGTTCATCAAAAATGAAAAGCACCCTTTCTTTATTGGAACCTTTACCTAAAAATGAGGCTAATTTAATACGTTGTGCTTCACCGCCTGATAGGGTAGAAGAACTCTGCCCAAGTGTTACATATCCTAAACCTACATCCTGAAGTGGCTGTAATTTGGAGACTATCTTTGATTCATTTTGACTTTCAAAAAATTGAATGGCATCATCAATGGTAAGGTTTAAAATAGCGTCAATATTTTTTCCGGAAAATTCAACTTCCAGAACTTCTTTTTTGAAACGCTTACCTTTACAAGTCTCGCATTCTAAATGCACATCGGCCATAAATTGCATTTCAATAGTTACTTCACCTTCACCTTTACAGGTTTCACAGCGTCCGCCATCAACATTAAATGAAAAGTGCTTAGCCTTGTAATTTCTGATCTTACTTAATTTTTGCCCCGCGTATAAAGCCCGAATATCATCGTAAGCCTTTATGTAAGTTACTGGGTTTGAGCGCGAGGAGCGACCAATCGGGTTTTGATCAACAAACTCGATCTTTTTGAATGGTCCATAATTTCCTTCAAGGGCCGTAAATTGTCCGGGCTTATCGCCGTAATCCGTTAATTCCTTTTGTAATGCCGGATATAAAATCTTTTTAACCAATGTACTTTTTCCGCTTCCGGAAACACCGGTAACTACAGTTAATACACCCAAAGGGAAGGTTGCATCAATATTTTTTAAATTGTTTTCTCGTGCGCCCTTAATGGTAACCTCATAGCGCGCTGTTCGTCGTTGACCAGGGACTTCTATTTTTAAATTTTCATTTAAATATTTCGCTGTTAATGATTCCGATTTTAAAATGGTTTCAAACGTGCCTTCTGCTACCACTTCACCACCAAAGGTACCCGCTTCAGGTCCGATATCTATAATCGTATCGGCTGCTTTCATTATATCCTCATCATGTTCTACAACAATAACGGTATTTCCTAAGTCTCGTAACGAAAGTAAAACCTTTATAAGGCGCTCGGTATCTCTTGGATGTAAGCCAATACTGGGTTCATCCAAAATATACATGGAACCAACCAAACTACTTCCCAAAGAGGTCGCTAGATTTATACGTTGGCTTTCGCCACCTGAAAGGGTATTTGATTTTCGATTCAAGGTTAAATAATCCAAGCCAACATCTGATAGAAAGGCCAGACGATTATTAATTTCTTTGAGGAGCCGGTTCGCAATTTGAGCATCATATTCATTAAGTTCTAATGCCGTAAAAAAGTGCACTAATTTTTTAATGGGACGATCAACCAAATCAGTAATGGTAACACCACCCACTTTAACATAATTAGCTTCTTCTCGTAAACGCTTACCATTACAAGTTTTACATTTTGTTTTACCACGATAGCGGGACAGCATAACACGATTTTGAATCTTATAAGCCTTGGCTTCAAGTTCAGCGAAAAAATCATTTAAACCTTCGAAATACTGGTTACCGGTCCAGATCAATTCTTTTTGTTCTTCCGTTAATTTGAAATAGGGTTTATGCACCGGGAAGTCAAATTTGTGCGCATTATTAACCAACTGATCACGATACCAGCTCATACTTTCGCCCCGCCATGGAAATATGGCATTTTCATAGACTGAAAGTCCTGTGTTAGGAACAACCAGATCTTCATCAATACCAATAATATCTCCATAACCTTCGCATTTCGGGCATGCGCCATAGGGATTATTAAAGCTGAATAAATGAACGTTAGGTTCTAAAAATTGAATACTATCTAATTCAAATTTATTGCTAAATGCTTTTTGTTTTTGATCATTTAAGGTTTCAACGAAACATTCCCCTTTACCTTCAAAGAAAGCGGTTTGAATAGCGTCTGCCAATCGATTAAAGAAATCTTCTTCATGTTTTACGATAATACGGTCTACAACCAATGCAATAGAATCTTTTTTACCTATAGATTCAATTTCATCAATCCGTTTTACGGTGTCATTCACTTTAACTCTAGCATATCCCTGTTGGTTTAATACCTTTAGTTTATCCTCAATACTTCGACCTTTCTCTAAATGAATAGGAGCTAAGAGGAGCATTTTTTCACGTTCAGGAAAGGTTTTTATATACTCTAGAACATCTTTTACCCGGTGCTTTTTAACTTCTTTTCCTGAAACAGGGGAGTAAGTTTTTCCAATGCGGGCAAAAAGTAGTTTTAGGTAGTCGTAGATCTCTGTTGTTGTACCCACAGTTGATCTGGGATTCGTTGAATTCACCTTTTGTTCTATTGCGATGGCAGGAGCGATCCCTTTAATATAATCAACCTTGGGTTTATTTAGGCGGCCTAAAAACTGACGCGCATAACTGGAAAGACTTTCAACATAGCGCCGCTGGCCTTCGGCATAAAGTGTATCAAAGGCTAAGCTCGATTTCCCCGAACCGGATAGACCCGTAATTACGACCAATTTATTCCTGGGAATAACAACATCGATGTTTTTTAGATTATGCAGTTTGGCCCCCTTGATGATAATGTTTTCTTTGGGGTTTACTTGGGAAATATCAGTAGTCATAGGCTTGTACACACGTAATTTTGCAAAGATACCACAAGTATTTCATCCAATAAAATGGGTGGAATTAAAATAAAATATTAAAAAACAAGATTTATTTTTGTTTTTTAGGAACGATTGTTGTTATATTTGAGGTAGTTAATCAATTTAAAATCAACACTTGCCTATAGCATAATATTACTTTTTTAAAAAAATGTATCCCCAAACACTGCGCACAAGCACAGTGTATTAAAGTAATAATTATGCAAAAAGAACTTATACCAGACGCTACTTTGGTTAAAGATTATATGAGTGGAAAGGAATCTGCTCTAGAGGTTTTAATCATTCGGCACAAACACAAAATTTACAGTTTTATTTATTCAAAAGTTTACGATTCTGATGTGGCTGAAGACATTTTTCAGGATACGTTCATTAAAGTTATTCGTACCTTAAAACGGGGCGCATACAATGAAGAAGGTAAATTTTTGCCCTGGGTGATGCGTATCGCCCATAATTTAGTGATCGATCATTTCAGAAAAAGTAACAGAATGCCAAAATTTGATAATGCTGGCGAATTCAATATTTTTTCTGTTTTAAGTGATTCAACTTTGAATGCTGAAAAAAGAATTATAAAATCGCAGGTTGAAGATGACGTAAGACGCCTAGTTGATGAATTACCTGAAGATCAGCGTGATGTGTTATTGATGCGAATCTATAAAGATATGAGCTTCAAGGAAATATCGGAACGCACTGGTGTAAGCATCAATACAGCTTTAGGAAGGATGCGTTATGCACTTATTAATCTGAGAAAAATAATAGAAAAACATAATATTGTTTTAACCAACTAACAATAAAGTAAGTTTTTTGCCGTTAATTATTAAGTTAACTTTTAAACTATTACAATGGCAAAACTTTACTCTGAAAAATCTATTAAAAAATTTAACCGGTTAGAACCTAAAGAGGAGACTGTGAAGTTTCTCCTAGAATACTCTAAAGCTTTAAGTGTTATAAGTTATAAGTCTCTGAAGTTTGAAACACTTCTGAATTAAGTATTAAAATGTCCTGATGAACTAAACATCAGGACTTTTTTTTGTGATATTCTTTGATCACGGATTGTCTTCCGATCGTTTTTGTAATGATATCTTTTTCAAGATTCCAACCTCTGGCTGGAGAGTATTCACGACCATACCAAATGATCTGAAGGTGCAAATCGTTCCAAAGTTCTTTCGGGAACAAGCGTTTGGCATCTTTTTCAGTTTGAACTACATTTTTTCCGTTGCTAAAAGTCCATCGGTACATTAAACGATGAATATGTGTATCTACCGGAAAAGCGGGAACACCAAATGCTTGCGACATCACCACGCTAGCGGTTTTATGGCCAACAGCAGGCAAAGCTTCCAACGCCGCAAAATCCTGAGGTACCTTACCATCATGCTTTTCAATTAAAATTTTAGACAATCCATAAATACCTTTGCTTTTCATCGGCGATAACCCCACAGGCTTGATGATTTCACGGATCTCTTCAACACTAAGTTTTATCATGTCGTAAGGATTATCAGCTTCTGCAAACAGAAGAGGTGTAATCTGATTGACCCGCACATCGGTACTTTGAGCAGAAAGCAGTACAGCGATCAGTAGGGTATAAGGGTCTTGATGTTCTAAGGGGATAGGGATTTCAGGATATAATTCATTTAAGGTTTTTATAACAAAATCTACCTTCTCTTTCTTAGTCATAAATTGTATTTTTGTAAAAATCAAAGTTAAGACTATGAATACTTTAAAACAAGGTGATGCTGTGCCTAATTTTACAGCAAAAGACGAACAAGGAAATTCGATATCATTGAGTGATTACAAAGGCCAAAAGCTCGTTGTATTCTTTTACCCAAAGGCCAATACACCGGGTTGTACTGTTGAAGCTTGTAACTTGCGCGATAACTATAAAGCATTACAAGACCAAGGCTATGCTTTACTAGGTGTGAGTGCGGACTCGGAGAAAAAACAGGCAAATTTCAAAGAAAAGTATGATTTTCCGTTTCCTTTGCTAGCTGATGAAGATAAAACTGTGATCAACACTTTTGGCGTTTGGGGACCAAAAAAGTTTATGGGCAAGGAATACGACGGTATTCACAGAATGACGTTTATTATTGATGAAAAAGGTGTGGTAGAACGTGTTATTGATAAGGTAAAAACGAAAGAACACGCTGCACAGATATTAGATTCATAAGAATAGAATTACCATATTAAAAAAGCGACTCTATTTGGAGTCGCTTTTTTATTTATCTATTGCGTTTTTTTGAAGCTCATTTGCGTCTTCTACTCAAGGTTAGTGGTTTTCGCGTGTAACCAAATAGCCTGTAATCTTTAATAAGTTCAGCGGTACCAGCCGGAACCATATCTTCCCAACCTGATTCACCTTCCGAGATCATTCTTAAGATTTCCCTTGAGAAAATATTCATGATGGTTTCATCGTATTCTTTAATATCGATTACTTTACCATTGTATTTAAAGAATTTGTATAACTCCTTCATTCGTGGATATACTTTCAGGTTTTCACTATTAATGAGTTCCCCGGTTTTAGGATCCAACATAGGGTATAGGTAAACTTTAAGATCTTTAAAGAACAATTTCCCAAAAGCTTCAAGAATACCACCACTGATATGACGATAGTATTTTTCATCGAAGATATCAACCAAATTACTCACGCCCATGACAAGCCCCATACGTGCTTTTGTGTACTTGGAGAAGTACTCAACAACCTTATAGTATTCCTGAAAGTTGGATATCATAACAGACTGTCCCAAAGCACATAACAAATCGGCTCTATCAATAAAATCTTGCTCGTCGATCTCGCCTTCAGCTCTTAAATTCGAGAGTGTAATTTCAAAAACAACAACAGTCTTTTTCTCATCAACTTTATTCTCTTTGATAAACATCTCATATGATTTCTCATACATGGCCATGTTCACCTTGGTTACCGGTCTGAAACTACCTCGTAGCGCTAAAACGTTTTTTTTGTAGAAAACACGTGCCGGCAATTCGTTTGTTCCATCCGGACCAAACATCACCGCATCCGTCATGCCATTCTTTACCAGCTGTAAACTCATCAGGCGGTTATCTACATTTTGGAATACCGGTCCGGAAAAGTTTATGGTGTCGATCTCTACCTGATCTTTATCTAAATGATCATACAAATAACGTAGTAGCTTTTTAGGCTCATTGTATTTGTAAAAGGAACCATAAATAAGGTTTGTTCCTAAGATACCTAGGGTTTCTTGTTGTAAACGCGCATCAGTTTCCTTAAAGCGAACATGCAAAATAATCTCGTTATATTCCGCATTAGCTTCAATTTGGTATTTGATCCCTACCCAACCATGTCCTTTGTATTGCTTAGCAAAATCAATCGTCGCAACAGTATTCGCATAGGTGAAAAATATTTTATTAGGATGCTCTTCACGCGTTAAACGACTTTCTATCAAATTCATCTCGTGAGAAAGCATTTTGCGTAAACGAGCCTCGGTAACATAACGGCCGTCTTCTTCAGCACCATAAATGGCATCACTAAAGTCCTTATCGTAGGCTGACATTGCTTTGGCTATAGTACCCGAAGCACCACCAGCCCTAAAAAAATGGCGACAAGTTTCTTGACCTGCGCCAATTTCAGCAAATGTTCCGTAAATATTTTCATTTAGGTTGATGCGTAAAGCCTTGGATTTCAACGATGGGACGTTATCGAATTCTTTATCGCCTTTAATGGTAATTTCCATATAATTTATAGGTATAAGGTAACATTACAAAGGTATTAAATAAGTATATCAAACAAAAAAATAACCTTATTTTTGTTCAAAACATATGCTATTTTGAAAATCACATTTTTAGGCACCGGAACTTCACAAGGAATTCCTATAATCGGAAGTAAGCATCCGGTGTGTTTAAGTACAAATCCGAAAGACAAACGGCTGCGCGTTTCCATTTTGGTGGAATGGGATGATTATACGTATGTGGTGGATTGTGGTCCTGACTTTAGATATCAGATGTTACGTGCCAATGTAGATCGTATTGATGGCATATTATTCACGCATGAGCACGCAGACCATGTAATGGGGTTTGACGACATTCGACCGTTTTATTTCCGGCAAGGTGATATCCCAATTTATGGGCATCCAAGGGTAATAACCTCGTTACAACACCGATTCGATTATGTTTTTGCTATTGAAAACAAATATCCCGGAGCACCGACAGTAACCGTAAATGAGGTTTCAAATGAACCTTTTTATTTGCATGATCTAAAAGTCATACCGATTAATGGAGATCATGGCGGCGTTCAGGTTTTCGGATTTCGATTTGGCGATTTTGTCTATTTAACCGATATGAAAACGGTGTCTGATGATGAGATCGAAAAAATAAAGAATGTCCCGGTTTTGGTTGTAAATGCCTTAAGAACTAAACCGCATCGTTCGCATTTTAATCTTTCTGAAGCTTTGGAATTCATCGAAAAGGTAAATCCAGGAAAAGCCTATTTAACCCATATTAGTCATTTGCTCGGATTTCACGACGACGTGGAAAACGAGTTGCCGGATCACGTCTCTCTGGCCTATGACACCTTAGAAATAATGCTATAAAAAATAAGTCTTATGAAACAGAAAATCTTTATCTATCTATTTGTATTTACGGCACTTTTAGTAGTCTATCAATTTATTAGTTCAAAGAACACCTTTAAGGATATGAATGCGACTATAGGAGATTACAAAGCTCTGAATAAAACCTATAAAGATTCCCTGGTTGCGATGGATCATAAGATTCAGGAATTATCCTATTTTAATTTGGAGCGCAATGAAGACGCTATGAGCTATTTTGAGCGTGATGGTTATAATGTTGATTCTTTAATTCCTGTCATAAAAGATCAATTACACGAGCTTAATTTCGAGAAAAAGAATCCATTAATCCCTTATGAATCTAGTGAAGGGCGTAAAATGCTCATTAATACGGTGAAAATATTAAATCATAAATGGATCATCGCTGATTTTTCAGATGGCGAATACTGGGGCGAATTATTTATCAATTATTTTATTAATGAAGATAAGACCATCGATTTCGAATTACAGGAGTCTTTTTTGTATCCTTTCGATTAACCCTATTAATCAGCCTTATAAGCAATGCCTTTTTGTTTGGTAGTTTCTCCGACGTAACTATATTCAAACGTATAGGAGGAATCCGTTGTGGTCAAGATCTTTAAATGGATATCCTTGCGTTCGGCCATATTCTTTGGGTTTATAGTTTTAAAAATAACCTCGCAATCGTTTATCCATCGCACTTCAGAAGAATCCTTGTGATCGTTATAAACTTCAACCTGAGTGGTATTTGTTCGCTGAAAATTAGAGGTAAAAACGGTACCATCTATAGTCACTTCACTGTAGAAGGATCCCGTTTTAAAATCTTTGCAATTCCGGGTGGTTTGATAACAACTGCTAAGCAAAGTTGCAAGACACAGGACCAAAACGTATTTCATGAATGTTTTTTTAACAAAAATACGAATAGGTTTATTAATTCTGAAAGTTTTCAAAACTTCCATCGGAATAAAAAATAACGATGCGTTCTATTGATTTTCCTTCAGCGTGCTTTTTTGGTAACGAATTAATTTTTTCTTCAATTTCATTGGATGCTGGTGTCTGATCTTTTTTTTCTACAGTTTCACCCTGGGAGGGAAAATTACCCTTGCCGTTCAATAACCAATATAATTCTACATCAGGGTAGGTAGAAAGGATCTTTAACACAAAGTCCAGACTAGGCTTATTTCTTCCGGAGAGGATATGCGAAATACTGGAACGTTGTACACCAATCGAATCCGCAAAAGAGGAGGCGCTTTCACTGTAATAATCGATGACTTTTTGAAGTCGTTTAGCAAAATCGTCAGTGTTTATCATTGTAAATTACTAAAGAGATTAATTCTTTACAAATGTAACAAAAAAAGATTTATAACCGTGTTAAAAATGGCTTATAATAGCATATTTAATAAATCAAATATTTAAGTAAAGTAGTTTAAAAAGTTGAAAACATGATATTTAAATACATAATATAAGTAATGATTATATAAAAGGGTTCAAGCACAACTAGTAGTTTACATTTGTAACTATTGTTTTGTTTACAATTGTAAAATTGTATTTGTTTAGTTTTGTAATCAAAATAAGAAAGATGCGCATCAGTGCTATTAAACAGCTTTACAAGACCCACAAAGAAAAAGTCCTATTTGGTCGTTACATAACCAATGAACACATACAGCCTTTATTAGAAAAAAACCAGATTGATACATCTGTGGAGATCATCGGGTATTCTGTTCTTAACAAACCCATTTATGGTTTAACCTTAGGGAAAGGATCAAAACGGCTCTTGTTCTGGTCTCAAATGCATGGTAACGAATCGACAACCACAAAGGCGCTTTTCGATCTATTAAATACCCTTTTAACGCCAAATAAGGACCTGAATCACATTTTGGAATCATGTACCTTATATATCATACCTATTTTAAATCCGGACGGCGCAACGCTTTATACACGTTTAAATGCCAATGAGGTAGATCTTAATCGTGATGCTCAGAACTTATCGCAACCGGAAAGTCGTGTACTAAGAGCGGCATTTACCCAATTTAAACCGGATTTCTGTTTTAATCTTCACGGACAACGTACTATTTTCAGTGCGGGAATAAGCAATAAGCCTGCAACGGTGTCTTTTTTGGCCCCGGCACAAGATGAAGCTTGTTCAGTCACTGAAAATAGAAAAAAAGCAATGGAGCTTATTTCTGTAATGAATACAGCCCTTCAGGAACAGATCCCGGATCAAATAGGCGTCTATGACGATGCTTTTAATATCAATTGTGTTGGTGACACCTTTCAATCTTACAATGTACCCACTGTACTCTTTGAGGCTGGCCATTATCCTAACGACTATCATCGTGAAGTGACGCGAGAACTCATTTATGCCGCATATCTAACGGCTCTCGATTATATATCGAAAACAGATATCAGTGGAGATCATCACCAACCGTATTTCAAAATACCTGAAAACGCGAAGTGTTTTTATGATATTATCATTAGAAACGCTTTGGTTAATTATAAGGTAACGGATGTTGCCGTGCAGTATGAAGAACGATTGGTTGATGATGACATTCATTTCGTTCCCATCATTGAGAAAATGGAATTATTATCCAATTATTATGGTCATAAGGAGATCGACGCTAGAGGCGGAGCGGTATTATCAGCTATTGGGACTACTTTGGAGTGCTCCAGCGAAAACGTTTTCGTAATGTTGAATAATGAAAAAATCTCACTTTTGACACAATAAAATGTATTAAATATGCATTATTATTAATAAAAATCTACTATTTTTGCCTTATATTTAAGAAGTTTCAATTATGGGGAAAATTAAATTAGACGAAATCGATCATCAGATTCTTGATATGTTGATCGACAATACAAGAATACCTTTTACAGATATTGCTAAGAAATTATTAATCTCTGCCGGTACAGTTCACGTTCGGGTTAAAAAAATGGAGGAGGCCGGAATCATTCGTGGATCTTCACTGACTCTGGACTATAAAAAATTAGGATATTCGTTCATTGCTTACGTTGGGGTTTATTTAAACAATACTTCGCAAACTAAATTTGTTTTAGAGCGTATAAATGAGATACCTTATGTGACCGTAGCCCATATTACGACAGGCAAATTCAATATTTTCTGTAAAATCAGAGCGCGCAGCACCGAGCATGCTAAAGAAGTTATCTTTTTATTAGATGATATTGAAGGCGTTTACAGAACTGAAACCATGATCTCTTTGGAAGAAAGCATTAACGACAAAAAACGATTGATGCATTCGATTTTCAATGATATGTAATCCTTTTTCATAATACAATTTTAGCTCTTCTTATACGAAGGGCTTTTTTTATGCCTGAATGCTTCTTTTTATAGTATTTATAGGTTATTCAAAGAATAGATTTGAACATTTTATATAAAAATTTGATATTTGGCTTCTTGAAAAATCAGCCTCAACTATGGTATTCAATTCTTTCTCCTTTTTTCTTTTTCTAGGGATCGTTTTTACGCTTTATTGGTTCGTTTTTAAGAAATCTCTAAAAGCACAGAATATCCTGATTTTAGTAGCCAGTTATTTTTTCTATGGCTGTTGGGATTGGCGTTTTTTATCTTTGATCCTTTTAAGCACAACGGTTGATTATTTTGTGGGATTTCAGATCCATAACACCGATAATAAAGTTTTAAGAAAACGTTGGCTTTGGGCGAGCGTACTATTTAATGTCGGACTCCTTGGATTTTTCAAGTATTATAATTTTTTCGTGGATTCCTGGGCAGATCTCTCTGCTTCATTAGGATATACCATTAAAAGCACTTGGACCTTAAGTGTTATTTTACCGGTAGGGATCTCCTTTTATACCTTTCAGACCATGTCGTATTCCTTCGACATCTATTATAAACGTCTGGAGCCCACAAAAGACTTTTTGTCGTTTGCAGCTTTCGTAAGTTTCTTTCCGCAACTTGTGGCCGGACCTATAGAGCGGGCATCCAATTTGTTGCCTCAAATTACAAATAAGCGCGTCTTTAAGCGAATCCAGATCATAGATGGCATGAAACTTATCTTATGGGGATTATTTAAAAAAATAGCTATTGCCGATGCTTTGGCGCCTATGGTTGATGACATTTTCTTAAACTATGTGTCCTATCCGGCATCAACACTTATTTTGGGAATTGTCTTTTTTAGTTTTCAGATCTATTGTGATTTTAGTGGCTATTCAGATATCGCTATTGGTACTGCTAAATTGTTTGGTGTTGAGCTCATGACTAATTTTAAATTTCCCTATTTTTCAAGGGGTATTGGAGAATTTTGGCGCCGCTGGCATATTTCATTGTCTACCTGGTTCAGGGATTACCTGTATATTCCTTTGGGAGGTTCAAGGGTTAATCTCATAAAAAGTGTGCGAAACGTTTTTATTATTTTTTTGGTTAGTGGTTTTTGGCACGGCGCTAACTGGACCTTTATATTTTGGGGGGCTTTTCATGCTTTGGCCTTTATACCGGTTTTTTTATTGGGTACGAATACCGCTTTTAAGAATACGGATATTGGGCAAAATTCTGTTTTACCCTCTATAAAGGAGTTAGGGCAAGTGTTATTTACCTTTTTATTTATAAGCTTTTCGTGGATATTCTTTAGGGCCGATTCCATTTCAGATGCATTTCAATATATCGGTCGTTTGTTCACAAACCTGTCCTTTGCAAACTATACACATCCCTTGGGCTATCGTTTGGTCGACTATTTTATTCTGTTAGGTATTTTTATTTTATATGAATATCGTATCAGAAAAATGCCTCGTTCTCCTTTTAATTTTAAAAATAGAGTTGTGCGTTTCGTTAGCTATGCAGTTGTCATTCTGGGTATTTTGTTATTTTATGATGACGGTATTGACCGGTCGTTTATTTATTTTCAATTCTGATGGATATGCTGAAAATTTTATTAAAATCGGGATTGTATGCAGTGCTCATCTTGCTGTGTTTAGAAGCTTTTATTCGGGTATTTCATTTAACGAAAGATTATCCCTCACGTTATGTAGATAAGTATGGGGTAGAGAAGTGGGTGCCCAATCAGAATGGGTATTCGGTTACGGGGATCCGTCGACAAAATTTTTCAGAATATCACATCAATAACTTCGGGTATAATTCGTACCGAGAGTTCAAACCAACCTACAATACTCAAGAGATTGCATTAGTAGGCGATTCTTTTATTGAAGGCTTTCACCAAAATTATTCTAATTCGATCGGTAAAAAAATTGAAAACCAACTTGATAACGTTCAAGTTTTTGAATTTGGTTATGCCGGATATGATCTGGCCGATCAGTTGCACCTTATAGACGTCTATAAGGATATATTTGATAAAATAGACCGCGTATATGTTGGATTGTCCTTCGAGGATGATCTTACAAGAAGAGAATATTCTGTTCTAGAAGAACGTATGAAACTGGAATCGCCGCTTTACAAGACCTTGAGAAAAAGTAAACTCATTGTCTATTTGAGCGATATAGGAACTTTAAGCGCTGTGACTTCTCTGATGAGTGAACTGTTGTCTTTACAAAAGCGCCTGATTCCCGAAAACTCACAAAAAAAAGCAATTAATAATATTGATTTAATTGAAAAACGATTGAGTAATTTTAAATCCTTGGTGTCCTTATACGGATTTGATAAGAAGCGATTTGTCTTGTTCCTAGATGTAGAAAGAACCCCTGAAGAATTCATAATGTATTTACAAACCCACAATTTTCAATATTTAGATTTTGGGTCTGCTTTGGAACGATCTGAAGAGCCCACAACATTAATTTATGATATGCATTGGAATGATCATGGCAGAAATATTATTGCGGACCTCATTGTGACGGAATATGAAACACATTTGGAGTAAATAAACTAAGATCCCTTTGAAGAACAATATTGATGTAATAGTCTAATTAAGTTAATTAATAAGCTGATATTTAACAAAAATATAAATATGGTAATACTAGGATTAAATTATTATTTTCATGACTCCTCGGCCTGTGTGGTTAAGGATGGCCAACTTATTGCTGCCATCGAAGAAGAGCGGTTGAATAGAGATAAACATACTAGAAGGTTTCCGATGCTTGCGATCGATAGATGCCTGAAGATAGCCGGTTTAGATTATAATGATATTGATCACATAGCCGTTTCAATAAAACCCACCCACAACTTGGGTAGAAAAGTAATACACGGTCTAAACAATTTCAAAACTATTAATCATTTTATAAATCATGAACTGGTGCGTGGATACAACAATCAGAAAAGTTTTTGGACCTGGTTTGGTTATCACTGGGATTCTAAAAAAGAAGGACCGGAGGTTCATTTTATCCCCCATCATTTTAGCCATGCGCCTGGAAGTTTTTTTGTATCTCCTTACAAGGAAGCTGCCCTTTTAGGTATAGATGGTTCCGGGGAATGGGCCACAACATGGTTGGGTCATGGTAAGGATAATGAAGTCAAGTGTTTGAAACAAACTTTTTTTCCGCATTCTTTGGGTTCATTTTATGAGGCTGTAACGCAGTTTTGTGGATTTCGTACCAATTACGATGAGGGGAAGACCATGGGACTTGCCCCCATGGGAGATCCAAATATTTTTTTAGAGAAAGTTGATAAAATAATTACAGTGAATAGTGAAGGGCGGTTAAGCTTTGATATGAGCTACTTTAATTATCAAAATATGAGTTGGAAGCGATGTTCCGATAAATTCTTTAAAGTTTTTGGTGAACCTCGAGAGAAAGGAGCGCCTTTCCAAAAGCATCACATGGATGTAGCAGCCGCTTTCCAACGGGTTTTAGAAAATAAAGTTTTGGAAATTTGTGAGATACTTCATAGTAAAACAAATGCAGAGTATTTAGTGGTTTCCGGAGGCGTGGCTTTAAATAGTGTGATGAATGGTCGGATTGTTCGCGATAGTCCATTTAAAGATGTGTATGTCATGCCTGCAGCAGGAGATAATGGTACGGCTATTGGAGCAGCCTATTATTTGTATAACGGACTCCTAAAGCAACCCCGGAATTTTGTGCATTTAAATCCTTATGTTGGAACGACCTATAGGAACGATGACATCGAGATAGTTCTAAAAAGGGCCAAATTAAAGTACAAAAAACAGGATGATATCTGTGATGCATCAGCACAACTTTTAGAAGAAGGTAACATTATTGGCTGGTTTCAGGGCGCTATGGAAATTGGTCCCCGAGCTTTAGGAAGTCGCAGTATTTTAGCGAATCCGGCCTTTCCTCATATGAAAGATAAGATCAATGCGGAAGTAAAGTTTAGAGAGGCGTACAGACCATTTGCACCTTCCGCTATTGTAGAGGCCAAAGATGATTTTTTTGATCTGGAGGTTGAAGCCCCCTTCATGTTAAAGGTTTGTAATGTTCTAAAAGAAAAGCAATCTGTGATCCCTGCCGTAACTCATGTCGACGGTAGTGCACGTCTTCAAACGGTAACCAAGGATTCCCATCCCAAATATTACGATTTAATTAAAAAATTAGGGGAACGTACGGGAGTACCCGTGGTGCTAAACACGAGCTTTAATATTCAAGGTGAACCTGTGGTAGAATCCCCTCAGGATGCCATTCGTTGTTTTTTCTCAACGGGATTGGATTATTTGGCTTTAGGCGATTTTTTAATTTCAAAGGAATAGTGAATTAGCGATTATTAAACCGGTAAAGAGGAAAATAATAATTCCTCATATCATCTTTATGGATATCAGAATAAGTGCCCACTTCATTTTCGCATAAGACTTCATATACTTTTTGATCTACAATTTTTCTGCCGGTATAATAAATAACCTCATCATCTTTTGGGAAAAAGGATTTTTTGCTTTTATATAAGCTATCTCCATCTTTAAGGCCTCCACCAAGAACATAGCTTGTTAACTTATTTTTTATAGCCCATTTAATAACTTCTACTCTTAAAAAGTCATTTGGTCGGTATTTATAATAATTAGAATCTGTACCTCCCAAGTAAGCATAAATAGTGTTGTTGTTATTAATAATTAATTCTGTAGAAATAGGGATATTATCTTTATAAACAAGCGCAATATTCAAATTATTTTTATTGTTTAAGATCAGGTTGTTAAAATATTCAAGGGAAAAGAAATAGATCGATTTCGCCTTATTTCTAATCATGGTGTTTATGTAGATCTCATAAAATTGTTTGATACAGTTTTCATCAAGTGTTTCTTCATTAAACAATTTAAAATCTAAATTGTATGAAACAGCTTTTCTATAGTTATTTCTTACCTTAGGTAGAAATGTGTCCCATTGTAATTCAAAATCACTTTGTAAGCGTCCTTTTACATTACTTAAAGTATTAATTAATAACCCACTATACCCGGTATAATTTTGGTTTAGGCTGAAGCGAATAAATTCGGATACTACATGATTTGTTTTGTACCATTGATCTACAGACTTCCAAAACACCTTCATATCTCTTTCACTTATATCCTCATCCATCAAAGGTCCGCCATAACCATAGGGGGTAATGGCATCATAATATTTAGTGGGCTTGCCGTTACTCATAACTTGTCGTAAATATATAGGCATTAACACTTTAGTACGACCGTGTATTTTAAGGGAAAAATAGTAAAGGATATTCGTTAGGTTTTCATAATACTTAAGGTTATCCACACAATAATAAATATTATTGTCCCATTTTGTCCTTAAAATTTTGGAATATATTTCAATTTTTGGTGAGGTGTCTAAAGTATGAGCTTCAAATTCATAATTTGATAACTCAATCTTTGGCGTCTCTACAAGATCCTCAAATAAGATCCCGGATAAAACTTTTGACAGGCCGATGATCCTTCCACAATGTTCCACATGCCAAACGGCTCTATTCTCAATAACATTCCCTGCGAGCATAGGTCCCATAATATGAAATCCCGGGCTTGATTCTAATTTTTCATTCACGTAAAATCCAATATTAGAGGGGTTTGGAGTACAAAATCTTTTAGAAATTAAATTTTTATGCAATTCGGGAATATCCTCTTGAGTTAGATTTTTACTTCCTACGCAATTAATGATCAGATGGAAGGGCATTTTGGAAACCCTTTCCTTCTCTGTTTCAGTATCTTTATACACTAATTTATAGTCTTTGGAAGTATCAGGTTTCAAATCTAAAAAACGTCCTGCAATGTGTTCAAATCGATCTTGCGACCTAAGTTCTGAAACGACATTTGAATAGTGTAAACCGGCACAGCGTTGGCGTCGACCTATATCGTTGCCATACTTACAAGCAAAAATCTCTAGCTCTTTTTGATTTAATTCTTCCAACAAAAGACCAAAATGCTTTGAAATGATCTCTACTGTTGAGGCGGGGCCTAATTGGATCTCCTCCGCGACATCCAAATCCTTGTAGGTGGCCTCAGCAATTAATTCTGCAGTAAGATTTTTTTTCGATTTTAGTGCCTTTAAGTGTTTTGGGACAAACAATTTTTGACGTTCTTCATCAACCAGAGCATCAGGTAAGCGACCATGTGTCGATAAGAATGTAAAACTCGTATTTTTAAATGCTCCTTCTTTTTTAATGTCATTGAGTTTATAAAGCATTTCTAAAGCACTGGCATTAGCCCCGACAATTAAAACATTGGTATAGTTATCTTTAGATCTGTTTTTTATAAAACTCTTAGCTTTTTTGAGACTTGATCTTAAATTGGGACTGTACGGATTGTTTAAGACCATTAAATTATCATCTTCAACAATAGATTTGTTCTTCCATAAATAATTAACAGGTAAAGAGCCCACAGAAAGCACCGCTTTTCGAGTGGTAATAGTATCACCGCATTTTAATTTAATATGGTAATACACTTCTGAGACTTTATCCACATCAACCACCTCTCCTTGAATGAATTCAACGTTCACCAGGTTTTTTTGTGACAATGCTTCTATTTTATTTTTCACGCGCTCATCAATGTAGCAACCAAAAAAACGTCTGGGAATAAACAAATCTTTCCAATCATTTTGAGTAATGGCGTCCTCATTATCAATTAACCATTTTTCAGATAAGAGGCCACCTTCATTTCTTAATTCTTCTAGAAGCCATGATTTATTTTTGTTCAACCAATCGATAAAAAGGGTGAGCTCGGGTTCAATTAAAAAATTTCGAAGTGAAGTAATTAATAAGGTCGAAAAACCAGACCGCTTACCATATGGTATTCCGGTATTAAATTCTGTATGCCTCTCAATAACAGTTACCGTTATTTTGTCCCTCATTTGAGATTCACTTTCCAGTAAATCTAAAAAATTCAGAATACTAAAGGAGGTAGAAATACCTGAACCAATAAATGTTATGTCAGAGCTAAATTTTTTCAAGGTTCCTGATATCAATTATTTATTTTAATTATTTTTCCCGGATTACCAACTACAGTGGCATAATCCGGTACATCTTTGAGGACAATGGTACCGGCGCCGATCGTGCACCACTTTCCAATTTTTACTTTTGGAATAACGACCGCACCCACGCCTACATGAGACCCTTCACCAACCTCCACATGACCACATAGTGCTACCTTTGGCGAGATGTGTGCAAAATCACCAATAATATTATCATGATCGACACTAGCGCCTGTATTGATAATCACATGTTTTCCGACCCGAGTATTGGTTTGAATAATACATCCTGCAAAAACTACAGTTCCTTCTTCAATAACTGCATTTTCAGCTATTATAGCTGATGGGTGAATGGCCGTTTCAAAATCGCTTTGTAAAAAATCTGCAATTTCTTTACGTTCTGCATTTATGCCTACTGCGATGATAACGGGGTCGCCGTGGTGCGGAAATTTTTCAATGTTTTTTCGTGCTCCACCGGAAACATGTTTCGAAGCATAATGAACTTGCTCGGGCTTATCATCAAAAGTATCAGTGATCTCATAGCCGTTCATTCGCATGACATCCTTTATAACATGGGAATGGCCTCCTGCACCATAAACACGTACCTTTTTAATTGATTGTTCTGTTTTCATTTTAAATTGTATTTGTAAATGCCCCCTAAATAGGGTTCATTTTCTTCCCTTGTTCGAATGATTCTAGCAGGTACTCCGTAGGCAATTTTATGATCCCCAATAGGTTTATTTACTAAAGCTCCGGCGCCAATAACTGTATGTGCACCAATTTCAATGGTTTCAATAATATTAGCCCCTAAACATATGGCGGAACAATAACCAATTTTTGTGCTACCACCAAGGGTTACACCCGGTGCTAAACTTGAAAAATCAGCTAGAAGACTCTCATGACCTACCGAACTATTTGTATTGATAATACATAATTTACCAATATGGGCATCACTGTTAATAATAACTCCCGCAAGTGTTACAGTACCTTCTTCAATGGTGACATTCTTCCCTATAATAGTATTTGGGTGGATGGCTGATAAAAAATTAAAATGAGGTAGTCTAAACGTAATTTTATCATATAAATATTTTCTGCTAAAATTATCGCCAATAGCGATAATACCACCATATAGATCATATTTTTTAATTAAATCCGGCAGATCATTTTCTGAACCCAAAACCTGATAACCGAAAAGGGTATGGGTATCATCCTTATAGGAATCGACAAGACCAACAATATTGTAAGTCCCCTTGTGCTCAATAATGTCAATGACCACTTTGGCGTGTCCTGATGCTCCAATGATTACAATGTTTTTCATAACTTATTTTTTTTAAGTTAGGAGATAATATTAAGTTTTTTTCTAACATCACTTAATTTTTTCTCAATACCGGTATTATCTGAAGCTACGTCTTTTGAAGCGATAACTTTAAAAACGGTTTTAATTAATATTTGAAAATCTAATTTAAAAGATAAATGCTCAACGTAATAAGCGTCTAACTTTAATTTAGTGTCCCAATCGATATGATTTCTCCCATTTACCTGAGCATAACCGGTAATACCGGGATGTACATGGTGTCGCTTTTGTTCCTTTATCGAATAGAAGGGTAAATATTCTGGTAATAGAGGACGTGGACCAATAATCGACATATCACCCTTTAGAACATTAAACAGCTGGGGCAATTCGTCAATTGAGGATTTACGGATCATTTTTCCTAAAGGAAATAAACGGTAGGTGTCTAGTAACAATTGACCGTTTTGATCGGTCTTATCCGTCATCGTTTTAAACTTGATGATCCTAAAAGGTTTTTCGTTCTTTCCAATCCGATCCTGAAAAAAAAACACCTGACCATGATTCATTATGAATAACAAAACCGATACCATAATAATTACAGGTGACAGCACAATGACTGCGAATAATGCGATCGTTAGATCCATCAGTTTTTTAAAATGTTTATAGCGTATCATATGAGGTTTGTTTCAATACTTCGTTTAAGTCATTTAATGTCCAAAATGTCGATTTTCTATAACTTTTATGGTTTTTAAAATAATTTTTTCGCCATGTCTAGAAAATCTGGGGTAAAGGGTCTCAAAAGTGTCATGAGCTTTTACCTTTATAGCTTTCTGACATAATATTTCCCCTTCATCTACTTGATCATCTATAATATGGGTGGTTATCCCGGTTACCTTAACCCCGTATTCCAAAGCTTCCTGTATTGCTGTTCTTGTTCTTAAAAAACTAGGAAATAAAGAGGGGTGTATATTGATAATTCTATTTCTAAACGCATTTAAAATTTTTTGACGGATTATATATTCATAACTCAACAAAAGGATATAATCAACATTAAAGTACTTTAATTTAGAAAGCAAATAATCATAATACGAGTTAGTATCGGTAAAATCACCTTTTTTAATCTTAATGGCTTCTATTCCTTTTTCAATTGCCATATCTTTGGCGACACAAGGTTCAGATTCATAGATCAAACAGGCTATTTCTGAATCTTTTACTTTGCCTTCTGAAACATTTTTAATGGTATCGCAAGCGTTTCTTCCTAAGCCTGTTGTTAGTATGGCCCAGCGTAATTTCTTATCTTTTTTTAAGGTCATAAACTATAATTAATGTTTTAAATATTTAAATATCGATAATGAATTCTTTTTTGTTAATCCATTGTCTATAACTGTTGATATTCCTGTAATAGGGCATCCCAAACGACTTGGCGCTCGTAACGAGAGGTTATCATGTCTCGGCACAAAGCAGATTCAAATTTTAATTCGCCCTTTAATAACTGTGCCATTTTATGATAAATGGCCTCGCTATCCTTAGTCGGGATTATTGTGCCGTTTTCACCTTCAACAATGATCTCATTACATCCATTGATGTCGGTAACGATAGATGGTAAGCCCATGGCACCAGCTTGCATCACCACATTAGGAAAACCTTCCCGGTAACTTGGAAAAATTAAAATATCAGCTATAGAAAAATAAGGCCGCACATCTGTAACCCAACCCGTATTCAAAATATTTGGATTATTTTTCATGATGTTTAAAGTCTCTTCTTTAAGAGGGTCTAATTCAGTTTCAAAATCACCAACCAATAATAACTTTGCATTTATATTTTCTTTACTGATCTTGTCAAAAGCAACTATAAGCTCATTAATGCCTTTGTCCGCTACTAAACGACCCACAAAAACAAATATAGTGTCTGATCCTGAAAAACGGAATACATCTTTTAGCCTTTGTTTTTCTTCATCGCTAACCTTTTCCGGACTAAAGTGTGCAGTATTAATGCCATTGGAACTGCCATTGGCGATAACCTTTAATTTATCCTTAGAGGTAAATTTATGTTTTAAGATGATTTCAGTTAAGCCATGTGCATTCGGGTATATTTTTGTCGCACAAGCATAGGTGATTTTCTCAACGGTATTTAAAAGGATCCGTTTCAAACCTGTCGCTTCTACTAAAGGTAATCCTGCGATGGTATGCAGGCGATGAGGCACACCGGCTAATTTGGCAGCTAACATCCCTAAAGTTCCCGCTTTAGGCGTATGGGAATGCACAATAAATGGCTTTTCCTTTTTGAATAAGGTATAGAGTTGCTTTAGAGCAATCAGATCTTGGATTGGCGTAATTTTACGCGTCATGTGAATAGGGTAGGTGGGCACACCTTCTTTTTGTTGGATCGCCTCAAGATCATCATTGCTCCCAGGAGAAGACACTGCTAAAACCTGAAAGTATTTTGACATAAATTGCAGCTGCCCCTCAAGTAAACCACTTAAGGAAAGGGGTACTGTCGTTATACGAATCAATTTGGGCTTCATAATTTATAAGGTAGGTTATTACTAGCATTCAAATATAGAAAAGTAATTAATTCGCTCCGCATTTATTCCGTTTAATGCAAACAAATAAGATGAACCGTCAAAATGACTGTTTAGGCTTGTTAAATTACCGTTAATGTTGCTAGAAGTTATTAACATGACATACTATTAATCGGAGATTCCTGTTATTTTAGCGATGTTTAATATGAAATAATCCAAAATAGAACTCTATTCGTATATGTAGGCAGTTAATTTTTCTATGATATTTACACTTTAACGATAATAATTGCATTTAATCGAATAATTGAATTGTATTTTATCGAAATAAAATGCATTTTATCGTGTTTTTTTAATAAATATCTTAGTATTGTTTTGAAAATAGCCCCTAACCTATACAAGACCCTAACCATGAAAAGAAGAATATTGATAGCCTCGATTTTACTAAGTATTTTTTCCCTGAACGTAGCCTGTAGTAATGAACCATTAACGGAAGATCCTGCAGCCATTTCCACGGAACCCACCCAAAAGGAACCTATTCTGATAAACGGTGAAACACCTTGCGACTTTACCTTAAACAATTTGGACCCCAACAGTACGGTTATTATTGATTGTTTAATAGACCTGCAAGGCCAAACAATTAATATTCCTGCCGGTGTAACCTTAGAACACCAATCCGGAGGCGATATTATTAATGGGGCCTTGAATTTTTCTGAGGGTTCGATCATTTCCGGTGAGTTATTAAATGCTAGTTTAGAATTATCTGGTAATACGGCCCAGTTAAAAAGTCCTAATTTTAATTTTATTCCTGAACGTTGGGAAATTGTTCAAGGCGTAGTTTCGGATGATTTGGCACTTGGTAATAGACATATTATAAATAAAGCTATTTCTATGACCAAAAGTATGGGTATGACTGTTTTTCAAATTGATAAATTAGACGCTTATTTTGATTGTCAATTATATTGGGTTAACGCTAAAGAACAAGCGGAAAACGCCATTAGAGTTCCATCAAATACTGAATTAAAAATGTCTAATAACACCTATTTACGAGTGCAACCTAGTAATGCCCCCGCCTATACACTTTTGGCAATTTATGATGTTGTAAATGTTAAAATTACTGGAGGAAATTTATATGGTGATCGATGGGACCATGATTATTCGCCTGTAAATGATAGAAATGGAAATAACAGAGATGGTCATGAATGGGGCTTTGTCATACAAGTATCAGGAGGTAAAAATGTTACCATAGATGGTGTTAATATTCAGGATGCCACTGGTGACGGTTTTATTGTAAACTCAACTAATATAAGAAATGAAAACGGCGAACCTGGTAATACCGTTATTTCGGAAAATGTGATACTTAAAAATAGTATTGTTAATAAAAGTAGAAGAAATGGTATAGGAATAGTAGATGGAGATGGAATTTTAATTGAAAATTCTGAAATAACTAATACTGGTTTAGGCGAAAATCCTTCAGGTGTTAATTATAGTTCTGCAGGCACTTGGCCAAAATATGGTGTTGATCTTGAAGCTTGGAGAGTTCGTGAAGCAGATGGTACATTAAAAGAATACGAAAGGGTAGAAAATGTAACTTTTAGAGGTAATTCATTTAGCAACAATAAAGCTGGAGATATTGATTTGTACACTTGTTCATTTATTACTATAGAAAATAATACGTTTGATGGTATGATTGCAAACATAGCAGCTCATGATATAATTATTAAAAATAACATTTTCCAGGCTAGGGTTTTAGCTGATGGGACTTCTTTTCAAAATGCAATATTATTGAAGTCTAATGTGAACCAATGGGATGGTGAGTTTACTAAAAACTATATTATCTCTGGAAACACGATTAAAGGTTATCAAAATGGAATACTAGTAAGTGGCGAAAATTTTAATATTTTCAATAATGAAATAAACGACTGTAAAAATAGTTTCGTTTTTGGAGGTTTAAAAAATAGTGTATCACATGACAATATAATTAATAGTGGTGTGAGTGATAGTTTTGGATATTATTCAAGAGGTGGGGCAGCTAATAATTTCAAAATTTATAATGAAAAAATAACTGTTATGCGTCGTGCTCTGAACCTCTATGATTTAACAATTGACCCTAGTCAGTTATTGGAATTTGATAATTGCGAATTTATTTCAATTGACAATACAAATAATGAAATTAACAATTGTAAAAATATTCTGATTAAGAATAGTGCGTTTAATAGAGAAACAAATATCATTAATTCCACAAACATTATTTTTGAAAATGTACAATTAAATTAATAATTTTAAGAGATTGAATGTATTTTTGATAATTAAAAGCGGAAGTTATTCCGCTTTTTTTATATAACAACATATTGCTAAATTTTCACTATTGATTTAAATATTAACACTCCATATTTTTAATATTAAGATTGAAAAAGTTTGATATTCTAATTATTTTAAATTTTTGAATAGGTATTATAATACCATTTTTGAAAACAGTAAAAAGTCCAGACTTTAAATGAATTATCATCTTTTCCGTTCAAATGATTTAAAACTAATTCTTTAGTTGTTTGCACATTAAATATATCTTGTTCAATAAGAGTTGGTTCGTTTATATAACTTAAAAGTTCTAATTTTAATGAGGTTTTAAGCCAATCACCTACAGGTACGCCAAAACCACTTTTACTTTTATTTAAAAAGTCTTTAGGAAATTGGCTTTTAAAAGCTTCTTTTAGGATGTACTTTTTGTTCCAACCTTTTAAAAGAAAATTTTCGGGTATAGAATTTGTAAACTCCCATATTTTTTTATTTAAAAAGGGAGCTCTACATTCCAGAGAATTTAACATACTTGTTCTATCCACTTTTACCAACATATCCCCCTCTAAACTTATAAGCTTATCTATATTTCTAAAATCAGTTAAGTTGTCAGGATTCTGAATATTAGTTTTTTTAATATAATAATCAAACACTTTTTTAGAGTCCAAATGATCATTTTTTAAAATATTTTTCAAATGATTATTGGTAAAGCCTAGTGAAATAATGTCGTAATAAAATTGGCCATTATAATCAAAAGAGTTTAACAGTCGTTTCGTTTTGAATTTTAATCCTCTGTTATCGCTTGATACTTTCAGTAGGGGTTTTGTAACTTCCTTTAAAAAATTATGAACTTTTCGAGGGACTACATTTGTATACGTTTTGTTAAATTTACCCATATAATATTTATTATATCCGCCAAATACTTCATCACCACCATCCCCAGTTAAAGCTACGGTAACATGCTCTTTAGTTTTTTTGGACACTAAAAAAGTTGGAAGAGCAGAAGAATCTGCAAAGGGCTCGTCAAAATTTGTCAATATATTATGAACGTCTTCTTCCAGATCTTTTTCATCAATAATAAATTCATGATGATCACTACCTATTATATTTGCAACAGTTCTGGATTTTTCAGATTCATCATAAACCTTATTTTTAAATCCAATGGAAAAGGTGTTTATTGGAGTCGATTTGGACTGCGCTAAACATAATGAAACTACAGAAGAGTCGACACCTCCCGATAGAAATGTTCCTAGCGGAACATCTGAAATTGATCGACTCTCTACACTTTGGTAAATTAAATCTTTAACGTTATAAACGGCTTCTTTGAACGATATTTTCTTATTCAAACCAGTTTCCTTTGTATTCGAAATAGGATAAATTTCAAAACTATGATCATCAATATCATAACTTAAGTAGTGATTCGCTTCTAGTTTGTGACAGTCCTCGTAAATTGTATACGGTGCCGGTATATAAGTTAATCTTAAAAACAAATTAAGACCATCAATAGAAATATCTGGTTTGGTATCAATGGTGTTAATTATAGATTTTAGTTCTGAGCCCCAAATAAAATTGTTTGAAGTAGATGTGTAATACAAAGGTTTTTCTCCAAAAAAATCTCTTACTATAAATACCTTATTGATATTTTTATCATATATACTGAAGGCAAACATACCATCGAGCTTTTTAAAAGAAGACACACCTTCGGTTTCATATAATTTAAGAATGACCTCAGTATCACTTTTTGTATTAAATTTAACACCCTTTGAAACAAGATATTGCCTAAGTTGAATGAAATTATAGATTTCACCATTAAAAACAATTGTAATGTTTTTATCTTCAGAATTCATAGGTTGGTTTCCTGACTCGATATCTATTATAGAAAGCCTTCGCATACCAAGAGCTATTGAAGCATTTGGGTTGGTTTCTGCAAAAACACCATTATCATCGGGGCCCCTATGAATAATTAAATTATTCATGCCTTGTATGATTTTAATTAACTCTTGACGACTTAATTTGCGTTTGCTTATTACCCCGTTAATTCCACACATATATTGTTTTATTAATTTTGTATTATACTTTTTGGTTTAATTAGAATTATTGAATATTTCACTTGAAAGGGACTCCATTGTTTCGCTCTTAAAATTATATTTGGATTTTAAAAAATCAAAATGATTATATATCATTTCTAAATTTCTCATGTTTTCTCTAAAGTTAACACCAAAATTATGAGGGTGCCACCACAAATGATACAAATGACCATTTTTTGCTGCATGGGTCATGGCTTTTTTAATTCGCATTATTTTTAAAGATTCTAAAAACTTTAAAGATATATTATAAGGTCTTAAAAATCTTGATGAAGGAAGGTTTACACAATTATCCTGAAATGACTTTAAATCTTTTAATGGGTAGGTGAAATATCCAAAAAGATTTATATAACTATCCATTAATCTTAGACCTCTACCCATTATTACTGGAAGATAACTATTGGATTTATAAATAGTGCTATTTTCTGTTCCGCGATAAGAAGTAATACCATAAGAATACAGAATATTTAAATAGTTTTGATTTACTTGATTCCTTGGAAACACAATACTTTTTAATACAACGCCTTTACTTTTTGCAATATTTACTGCAGATTTAAGATCAGCTTCAAATTCGTTAATAGTTTGGTCTGGTTCATTACAATAATAGTGACAGAAGGTATGTGTTCCTATTTCATGACGCTTATCTTTCTTTAATTGTTCTAATAGAGAATTGGCATAGTGATAGGGATCATCTTTCTCATCGAATCCTATTTGCTCAAAAAGGGAATATGCGTTTAAAATTCCATTAGAGTATGAAGGTTTTAAATTGGGGGTATAAAAAGTTAATTCTTTTTTATTTTTCGCAAATAAAAATCCTACTGTTGCAACGGTCAATCTTATATTATATTGATTACTTAAATCAACAATAGACTTCAAAGCTTTTGGTGTATTTTCCAGATTTTCTTGGTACTGGCTTACAGTTTTTAAATCAAAAAGTCCCCAATGCAATTCAAAATCTAAGGATATTACAAATTTGCCATTCATGTCTAAGGTGGTTTTAATTAGTTTGTCGACTTTCGATGTTATCACTACTTCCAGAAGAAGAAAGCGCTGGTATTACCATAAAATTGAGAGCAAAATAACCAATTGTAATAAGTGTTAAATAATGAAGTGATTTATTAGGATATGTATAATTTATTGTACTGTAAAATAAAAGAGGAATAGCAATCCAACTGTAAACTCCAATTCTGTCTGAAAATGGAATATTAAAATTAAAATAGAAAATAATAGATGATAAAATAAAATATTTAATTAAAAACAGATTACTTCTATTTTTTAAATCACCAAGCTTTAAAAAGAGAAATAGAAATAAGGAATTGTATACAACAAAATCTGGTCTAAAACCAATTCTGTAATTTGTTTCACCTTGAAATACTAATCTTTGAAAATCCTCGCCACCGATAGATGATAAAAACCATATTTTATCAAAACCAAAACCTATAAACGCTAGACCAATTGCAGTAAAATAAAGAATGAAAAAGTATTTTAACTTTATGTTTTTAGCAATTTGAGCAAAAATAATACAGGCGATTGGTATTAACGCTGTGCCATGACAGAGAAATGCAATAAATAAAAAAGAAAAGCACAACTTGTAATTTTTTTCTATCATATAGTATACACCGAAAAGAACGAAAGGAATAGCTAAGCCATTTCTTATAGTATTTACCTGATGAGAAAAGAAAACAAATGAACTCGCTATTAAAAAAAATAATAATAAACTACTACCGGATTTCCCATAATTCGTATAAAGCCTCACGAATTTATACATGCTCAAATTTATAATTATTGATATAGTTAAAATAAAAAACGTGAAACTTTTAAAAGGAAAAGTTACATACATGATAACTTCAAATATTAGATCAGTATCAAAATAGTTGAAAAAGTCAATTAAATTGGTTCTTTGAATTCCTTGTAAGTAGTAAAAATAGTAATAATTCCAGGTATCAGTTCCAATTTTCAGTCCTCTTGTTCCAAAAAGAAGAATAACTAAGATTACAAATATTATTAAAATATTTCTATCTGTTCTTTTGTATTTAATTTTATCAATTGAAGCTAAATATCGGATAATTAGTGAACCAAAAATGACAAATCCAAATAATATCCAAGAATAAATATTATAATAATCTTCAGTATCAAAATGGTCGAAAAGATAGTACATAGCTAATATTGTTCGATTTTGTAAACCATAATTTTATTAATTATTTTATTATGACTTTTAATGGCTGTTTTACTTATGGAATCCGATCTTCTTTTTACAATAATTTCCATCAATCCAGAATATTCAAAAAATAAATAAATTAACATTTTAAATAATTTTTCTATTGAATAATATATACTTTTAGATATCCCAATTATTTTCCTGTTTTTCCAAAATAATTTTAAAGATTGTCGTGTTGATGTTATATATTTCTTTAAAGAGAGCTCACTTTCTTCCCGATAATATAAACCTAAGAAATCAATTTTTGAAAATTTACTATTATCTATAGTCCTTATCCATAGATCAAAATCTTCGGTCCTGGTCAAATTTACATCAT
This sequence comes from Gaetbulibacter sp. M240, assembly GCF_043876815.1. Lineage (NCBI taxonomy): Bacteria > Pseudomonadati > Bacteroidota > Flavobacteriia > Flavobacteriales > Flavobacteriaceae > Gaetbulibacter > Gaetbulibacter sp. M240. Next base: position 335,632 of record NZ_JBAWKA010000004.1, on the reverse strand, counting down.
ATTTATTTTTTTTAAACCAGTCTGACTTACCCATAATTGTAGGGTGAACACACCAATTTCCTGACAATATCTCTTTTTTAGTAAAATTAGCACTAGTATACCCCTTTCTAATTCCAATTATTCTATTAGCCCCATCAATCGATACAAGACCAGTTCCTACTAAGTCTATTTCAGGGTTTGAAATTAAATAATTTATTTGTGTTTCTATTCTCTCTGGATGCATCATGTCATCCGCATCCATTCTTGCATAAAACTTACCCTTTGCAAGATTCGATAATTGATTTAGGCGGAATGGTAATTTACTGTTATTACCATCACTATAAACTTTTATTCTTCTATCCTTTTTTTCAAAACTTTTTGCTATATTAAGTGAGTTATCAGAACTTCCATCATCCATAAGCAACAGTTCCCAATTTGTATATGATTGCAATAAAACGGAGTTTATAGCATAGGTTAAATACTTTTCAGAATTATAAAAGGGAATACCAATAGTAACTAAATAGGAGTTATTTTCTTTTTTCATAAAACATTTCTAAATTTTTTACGCTAAGGTTTATGTTATATCCATGTTTAGAAAGAACCTCTTTTCGTGTTTTTATACTTACTTTGGAATTATTTAAAGCCTCTTTCAATTTATTAAACCAAATATTAAAGTCATCATCCAAACTGCAAAAATGGATTAAGCCCATCCCTAAGTCTACCTCATTGGAGATATTTGTAGATATTATAGAAGGCGTACTGCATGCCTGAGATTCAACAAGAACAACAGGAAACCCTTCATGAAATGAAGGCATAATCATTATATCTGAATTGTTCAAAACTATATTTATATCAGATCTTACACCACAAAAAGTAACATAGTTTTCAATATCTAGCTTATTTGCTAATACCTTTAATTCACTTTCTAAAATTCCCCCGCCAACTATTGCTAAATGAAATTTAAAATTATGTTCCTTTAAAAATTTAGCAAAATTCAATGTAAAATTATGATTTTTAACAGGGCTTAAACGCCCTATTTGAGTGATAATTATGGTGTCTTTATTCAAAGATTTAGTTTTTAAAACTAAATTTCGTTGTTTATCATTTTCATTAATGAAATTATCCAAATCTATGGCATTTGGCAAAAAAGTAACTTTATCGCTTTTTGGAAATAAATATTTTGCGGCTTTTTCACCACATGCAATATAATCAGTAGCATACATGGAAATAATAACTTTTGAAACAGAATGATAAATTTTCCCAATAATTTTATTACTGTTAGCATCACTGGTATTATGTGAATGTGCAATCCTCATTTTTAAACCACCATAATAACCCGCTATTAAATGAAGTGCATTACTAAACATTTGATGACAATGGATTGCATGAAAAGGAGACTCCTTTTTTATTAATTTGTATAAAGCAATAGTTCGGCTAATCGGATTTTTATATTGTATGGGAGAAATTTTAAAAATTCGTCCGCCTAGCTTTATAATTTCTTTATCATAATCGCATTCTTCTTCAGTAAAATAAACAAAATCAAATTGAAATTTTTCTCTATCTAATTTTCTATATAAATTCATGAGCATGGTCTCAGCACCAGCTCTATTCATTCGTCCTACTATGTGTATTACTCTTTTCACTTTATTTTTATTTTTGAAGATAGAGTGTAAATCATTTTGAAAAAAAAATGATAAATCTTTAGGTTGTTTTTAACTAAATAAAAATCAAATTTATTTGAAGTTATAACGTATTTCTCAATCTTAAATTTATTGATGAGATCAAAGGCCAAAAACGGCAGCTCTAATCTACCACGTGAACTCATTTTAATAGTTTTTATAAAAGAATCTATTATAATTTCTTTTAATTCTTTTTCAAAGTTTGAAGAAATATTATCACTCTTTGTTAAGCCACTTAATTTATCAATTATATGAAGGCGATCGTTAATACTTTTATTCTTTATATTGTTAATACTTGCTATACTTCCGCTTCTAATTAAATAATTATAAAATGATTTTGGAATTATTTGACATTTATTAGCCTCAATAAGAACTCTAGGAGTAAATTCTAAATCTTCAAATAAAATCCCCTCGTAAAACCATAATTTATTTTTAATGAGAAAATCACGTTTATAAATAAACTTCCAGATATAAAACAAATTATTTAAATGTTTGATAAATAATTCTTCACCGGTTATAAGGTTTTTAATACTGTCCGGTATATATTCTCTTTTAGGAACACCATTGACAATTACCTCATGTCCAATCCAAAATAAATCTATATCATGTAATTTGATTTGCTCAAAAAGTAGTTTTAGGCAGTTTTCTTCTATCCAGTCATCAGAATCTACAAACCAAACATATTTTCCAGTAGCATTTTTTAACCCTGTATTACGTGCCCCGCTTAACCCTTTATTATCTTGAGAGATTATTTTTAAAGATTTAAATTCTTTTTTTAAATTTTCACAAATAGCCAAACTATTATCTGTAGAACCATCGTTTACAATAATAACTTCAAAACTAGATAATGGTATATTTTGATTAAAACAACTTCTGATGCATTTTTCAACATATTGAGAAACGTTGAAAACAGGAACTACTATGCTTAATACTAAAGATTCCATTTTTAAATATTTTCTTTTATAACCTCTAAAAATTCGGAATACCTATATTCTAAATCTTCTTTAGCCCTTTTATTATTTTCTGTTTTTAAAAATTTAATAGTGTTTATTATTTCTTCATCAGAAAAAAGTTCAATTAAATTAATATAATTTGCATTTTTTATCCAATAAAATGATGATTGAATTTTGTGGTTATTATTAAGAAATACAATTGCTGGGGTATTTGTAATGTAACAAAAAATCATCCCATGTAATCTATCCGTGATCACCATTTCAGCACCTTTAAATTCATTCCAAATTTTGTTAAGAGCTTTTACTCGATTGAACAATGGTAAATGAGCACCACCAATATGTGTGTCTCGAGTTTTCTTATCTTTAAAATTATTATCAATAATTTTAAAGAGCGTGTTTTCCTGGTCTTTATTTAGTTTTTTTTCTTTATCGTTTCTTAAACAAACAATTACACCTTTTCTCTCTCTTTCAGGTTTTGTTTTATCTAAGGTCAATACGATATCCGGGACAAGTAAAATTTTATTTTTCATAAAATGGGTATTAAAAAAATCAAATGACCTTTTCTCCCGAGCTGATAATATTAAATTCTTATGATTCGAATAAACTTTAATAGCCTTTTTTAAGGCTTTTTCACCAATTATATTATTTTTAAAATCAACGGTTTGAGGAAAGCAAACAATCTTATTCATCGGAAAATTAGTAATAACAGCTTGTCGGAAATCTTCAATGAGAGGATATAAATCTCCCATATTACCGCCACCAACAATTGTAATAATATCATCTTTTGATATTATTTTTTTTACAAATGAAATGCCTTCGATAGTTTTGCTTATAGGAATTTCAGTTACTAAATAATTTGGAAAATGTTTTTGTAAAAATTTATGCTGAGCATAGGTTATAGCTACATCACCTAAATTACCGTAATCGGCGGCAAGAAAAATAAATATTCGCTTTGTTGGCTGTTTAGGCTTTTTTAAACTAAATCTCTTTAATGCCCTAAAATTATAAAAGAACAGCAAGATTGATATTTTAAAACGAGTTGAAATAAACTTTTTAATGTTGAGCATAGTTTTTTTAAAAAATTAGAATAAAATTATTTCACCCTATTAATAATCCTGCTTTTAAGATAAAACCATATGGTTGGATGTGTCCACAATTTACTTTCTAAACCATTTGTAATTGTTTTTCGTTCTCCGTTCAATAAACTGTTTACAGCTAATTTCATACATTCAATGCCTTTAGCCATTTGTAAATAAGTATAAGACACAAAATTGTCCTGTTCATTAGTTTCAATTAGGTCTTGAAATAAGATACCGCCTGTATCAATACCAGGATCAACCAAATGAACGCTCACACCACAAAAACCATCCTTATTGATCTTAGACCAATAAGCGCCGTGTATCCCTCTGTAAAGAGGCGTAAACCCAGCATGTGTATTAATAAATGTCCCATGAACAGAATTCAGTACTTTTTTTGAAATAATACGTGTCCCATTAACAATAATAATGTCTGGTGATAATTTCGTCAAAAGTTCAATACACTCATCTGAATTTACAGAGTTTACTTTAATCAATTTTTCTGAATCGAAATTCTCAAAGGACAGTTCGTTTTTTTTAACAATTTCTGAAATTCTATCTTTAGATTCCCACCGTAAAAAAGGGATCATAATCTTTTGGAAAAGTACTTGTCCAATGACTTTAAACAGACCTAACTTTTTTATCCGACGTTTAATAAAGGTTTTTTTCGATACCGAATTTTCTAAAATAATATTAGATATATTATAATCTTTCTTGAGAGCGTTATAATTGCAGTAGGATGATGGACTATCTCCTACAAGCATAACTATTTTCTTATCCATTTCTATCAAATTTTAATTTTATAGCAAATCCGTTCAATAACCAAATCAACCACAATTGGTTATATTTAAAAAGAGTAATTATTATTTTCTTTTTTAATATTTCGTTTGTTATACCATTATAGTGTTTAAAGCAGTATTTAAATATCTCAGAGGCTCTTATTTTTTTTAAGGATTTTATTTTCAAACCTTCAGTGTGATTTTTTTCATTATTAATTAATGCGAAAGGGCTATGTGACACGTAATAATTAACCATGGCATTTATGAAATTCCTATTATGGATACCATATTTTTTTTGAATTTCTATGCGTTCAAAAAATTGATTTTCTAAATCCCTAAGAAAATTCGGCTTATATTTTAACTGCGTTAAAGAATTAGGGTTATAAACATAATAGTATAAATGATGATCTAAAGAGTACAATCCTTTAGCATTAATATAACATTCTAAATTAAAGGTGGAATCTACACCTCTTTTTAGTTTTTCATTATGAATTATGTTAAAATCATCAAGTAAACTCTTTTTTATCAGATTTATCCATGTAAACCATAAAAGAGAATTTTTATCGGGGGACCATTCAGAGATAAAACTTTTAATATCATAGTTTTCTAAAACCTTGTTTTTTGGAAACTTGGTAAAACCCTTAAATTGCTGTTTATCTTTTAAATAATAATAATTAAAGTTGACAATATCTACATGATATTTTGATGCGGTTTCATGAGCGATACTTAATAAATCCTTATCGATATAATCATCACTGTCCAGAAAATATATATAATCTCCTTTAGCTTTTTTAAAACCAAAATTAACGGCAGTGCTTTTACCTTTGTTTTTCTGTTTAAAATAATTAAATCGTTCATCTTCTTTTACAAAATCTTGACAAATAATTTCAGAATCATCTGTCGATCCATCATTCACAATTATCACCTCGAAATTTTCAAAAGTTTGATTTTTTATGGAATCAAGACACTTTTTCAAAAAGGACTCAGAATTAAAAACAGGTATTATTACAGAGATTTTAGGAATATTTTCTTTTGTCATTATTATTTTAGATAATTGGTTGTTCCATTTTGATTTTTTCTACTACATCTAAATGTTTAAAATTTGATTTTAGAATTTCGAAAAAACTCCTAACTACTTCAATTTAATTTTTAAAAGTATATCCAATACTCTTAAATATTTTTTTTTAAATAAATAAATGATTGCATTTTTACCTCTTGTTAAGTACACTGATTTTTTATAATTATTACAACAAAACTCAAATAGTTTACTTTCTCTCAGCGTTTTTAAATAATCTAAACCGTTTGTGTCTAAATTTTTATTGCGGTAAAAATTTGATAAAATTTCTATTAAAGAATGTTCTAAATAATTTTGAGCAATATCAGTGGTGTAAGGATCTATAAAAATGTTGAAATCCTTGTAAACTGAAATTCGTTCTTCAAATTGCACACTAAATTTTGGCAATAAATCTTTCCTGAATGTGGATTGTGTTAATGAATTTTCATTATATACATAAAAATATAGTGGATCACTGATATTATAAATTTTGTTAGCAGTAAGCAATAATCTTAAATTAAAGTCAGAATCCTCACCTAATAAAACATTCTCCTTGAATAAAATATTATTCTTCATTAAGAAACTAGTTTTAATAAAATACGTCCAACTAAACCATAAAAATTTATTTTTTACTGTGTCATATTTTAGTAATTCCAGAATATCAGAATGGTTAAGAATTGTATTTTTTGGTAAAACGGATTGCCTTTTATCTTCTAATTTATCTTTCACATAAAAGTATCCAAAATTCACAATATCTGCTTGATTCTCATTTGCTGCCTTGAACAATAACTCACCCGAATTTGGTGCTATATAATCATCACTATCTAAAAAAAAGATATAATCCCCTTGAGCTTTTAAAATCCCAAAGTTTCTGGCGGAGGAAAGACCTCCGTTTTCTTTAAAAAAATATTTAAATCTGGTGTTATTTTTTGTATAATTCAAACAAATTTCTTCAGAATTGTCTGAAGATCCATCATTAACCATTATGACTTCAATATTTTGAAAAGTTTGTAATAGTAAAGAGTCTAGACACTTTTTCAATGAATTTGAAGTATTATAAATTGGGACGATATAGGAAATTTTAATATTCATATTAAAATGATGTTTTATTTGAAAAATTAATGTGTCATTTAGACCAATTAATTTTCGTTAAGATTTTCGTTATTAAACTTTTAATAAATGTTTTTTCGAAATCGGTAATAAAATATTTAGTCAAGGAAAAAAATAGAATTGTGTAAATCATCGAATTTACAATAAAAACATATATGTTTTTTTCTGGTAAAAAAGACCTAATTATTAATCCTACACCAGTTGCGATAATTACGTGTAAAAATAGAGGACTAATTTCTTTGTAATATCTTTTCATATCCAAATTAGCTTTTTTTACATAATAAGGGATCATTAAAATTCTTTCTAATAATAAAAAAAACACAGTGACTAAAATCATTGAAATAATGCCATAGCTTTTAACTATTAAAATACTTATTACTGTTCCTATAACTGTTAAGAGAAGGAGTAAAAGTCCTCTGTATTTAAGCAATTGTTTAGCCTCTAATATGTTATTAGCAAATCCTTGGCTTAATATTGGCGTAAGTCCTACCATTATAATAATGGCATAGTAATAGGCCATCTCATATTCTTTACCAACCCAAAAGAACACAAAATCTTTACCAACAATAACAAATCCTCCCAAAATAAAAAGAAGCACTAAAAGAATTATTCTGGAAATTTTAATAAAAGTATCTGTTAATTGCTTTTTTGGAATATTTCCAACGGTCATTTGAATGGCTTTTGGTAAAAAAACACCGGAAATAGCTCCGGAAAATGCTCCGTAGTAATTCCCTAAAGTAATACCAACCGCATAAATAGCCACAAAAGTCGTTGAATAAAACGCGCCAATAATTAGTTGGCCGAATTGCCACCTTAATTGGTGTACAATTGCAAATACAAATAACCAAAGAGAGAAGCCTAATATATTATAAAATAGACTTTTATCATATTTGTGCAATTTTATTTTAACTCCAAGAATTTTGAATACGATATAAATATTGGCCACTATTATAATAAGATTCATTATGGTATCTAAAATCACCAAACCAATAGAATCACCACCATATAATAAAACTACTACAACAAGTAAACTTCTGACTATATATCGTATTATATTTACTGTTTTTGGTAAAATAAATTCCTCATAACCAGAGCAAATTCCTTGAAAAGCTCCTCCCGGAAGAGAAATCGCCAAATTGAAAATTAAAATAACCATCATTATTTTTGCCTTTTCAAATTGATCAGGAGTCAGGGTTTCGCCGTAAAGGTTTTCTAAATTAAAATAGATACTAAATCCGACAATAACCACTATTAAGGAAATACATGTGTACATTATAAAGCTATGTGCTAAGAAATTCTCTTCTCCCTTCTTGTCTTTTTCCGCTTTAAATTTAGCAACGAATTGTACTACAGTATTGTTAAGGCCAAAATCTAAAACACTCATGTAACCAATTAAAGCCCCGATCATGGTATATAATCCATATTCAGCACTCCCAAGCGATCGAATAATAAAAGGTGTTAAAAGAAGACCAACTATATTTGTAAGAAATATGGTAACATACGATAAGGCTGCACCTCCTTTAAGTTGATTTATTTTCTGAAATGCAAACATTTTAATGTTGAATCATTTTTTTCTTGTTAAGAGTTATAATCTCCCATTAACTTTCCCCTTCAAAACACCTTTAACATCATACAGTACGCCATCAGGTTTTAAAAGACTTTTGAAATCCATATCCAAATATTCCTGATGAGCTACGGTGAGGACGACAGCATCATAAGTTCCCTTGGGTTCTTCTTTTATGGTATCTAAATTATATTCGTGTTTTACTTCTTTTGGATTGGCCCAGGGGTCATAAATGGTGATGTCAGTGCCATAGGCTTTCAACTCTTTGATAACATCGACAACCTTGGTATTCCGTACATCCGGGCAGTTTTCTTTAAATGTGATACCTAACATCAAAACTTTGGCCCCTTTAATGTGAATGTTACTTTGTACCATCAATTTCACGATCTCCGAAGCTACATAATGGCCCATCGTATCGTTCACGCGGCGCCCGGCCAAAATGATCTCAGGATGGTAACCGACTTCCTGGGCTTTTTGCGCCAGATAATAGGGGTCAACACCTATACAATGGCCACCAACTAAGCCCGGTTTAAAAGGTAAAAAGTTCCATTTGGTGCCAGCAGCTTCCAAAACAGCATGTGTGTCGATGCCTAAAAGATTAAATATTTTAGCCAACTCGTTTACAAAAGCAATATTTATGTCACGTTGTGAGTTTTCAATAACCTTGGCAGCCTCAGCAACTTTAATGCATGGCGCCAAATGTGTACCGGCAGTGATCACACTGGCATAAAGCGCATTAACCTTTTCACCGATCTCCGGGGTGGAACCGGCCGTTACTTTCAATATTTTATCAACAGTATGTAATTTATCTCCGGGGTTGATCCGTTCCGGTGAATAACCGGCATAAAAATCCTCATTGAATTTCAGACCACTGATCCGTTCCAGAACAGGGACACATTCTTCTTCCGTAACACCGGGATAAACGGTAGATTCATAAATAACAATGTCATCTTTTTTCAGAACCTTAGCAACGGTTTCGCTGGATCTGTACAGCGGATTGAGATCCGGGCGATTATTTTTATCAATAGGGGTTGGTACGGTTACAATATAATAATTGCATACCGCTATGTCATCGCTATTTGATGAACACATTAGGCCTATGCCCGGACGCCTTTCTTTTTTCAAAACCCTTAGAAGATCGTCAGCAGAAACCTCAAGCGTATCATCAACACCTTTCGATAGGGCATTGATACGATCTTGATTGATATCAAAGCCAACCACATCATATTTTGTGGCAAATAAACGGGCAAGTGGCAAGCCAACATAGCCTAAACCGATCACGGCAATTTTAATGTCTTTCATGTTTTTAAATTAAAACGCTGTTTATTTTAAATGTTCCCAATACCAACTTACCGCTTCCTTTAAACCGGAATCGATATCGTACTTGGGATCATATCCTAATAGTTTTTTAGCTTTCTCAATAGAGGCTAGAGAGTGAGGGATATCTCCGGCCCGATTGTCGCGATGTTTGATCGCGATCTTGCTGATGTCTTTATCGAATTTTGATAAGTGTTTTTTTAATAGCTCAGTTAACTCCAGGAGCGTGGTTCGTTGGCCATAAGCCGTATTATAAACCGTGTTCAGAGCAGCCTGGTTTTGCGTACAAAGGGCTAAAATGTTCATTTGAACCACATTGTCGATATACGTAAAATCCCGTGAATAACTACCATCACCATTAATGAAGGGTGATTCGTGACTCATAAACTGAAGCACAAATTTTGGGATCACGGCTGCATACGCTCCATTAGGATCCTGTCTTCGCCCAAAAACATTAAAATAACGCAGACCAATGGTGTTTAGACCATAGGTACCCGAAAATATATCGGCATATAATTCATTAACGTATTTGGTGATAGCGTAGGGGGAGAGGGGTTTTCCAATGGTGTCTTCTACTTTAGGCAGTGCTTCGTGGTCTCCATAGGTGGATGAACTGGCCGCATAGATAAACCGTTTAACATCAGCATCCCTGGACGCTACCAACATGTTTAAAAATCCGGTTACATTAACGTCATTACTGGTAATGGGGTCTTTGATAGACCGTGGTACAGAACCTAAAGCGGCTTGATGTAACACAAAATCGATACCTTTACAAGCTGCCTTGCAGGTGTCTAAATCGCGAATATCACCTTCTATAAGTGTAAATTTCGGGTGACTTAAAAAGCTTTGGATATTTTCCCGTTTTCCGGTAGCAAAATTATCCAAACACACCACGTGAACCTCATTATTAAGAAGTTCTTCACATAGATTAGATCCTATAAAACCTGCACCACCTGTAATTAGGACATGCCTTCCTTTAAGATAATCCGTTTGATCTTGGGTCATTTGATTTGGGATTGATTAATAGCTACACAAAGATTAGAAAAAGATTGGAATATCGAATGATTATTATACTAAGTCCGCTATTTTAACGATGAAATTCAAATACATCTGAAGACATCGATAAAAAAAGCCATTTTAACGAGCTTCAGGAGAATTAGGCAGAAGTTTCAATTATTCATAAGGAAGCGATGAGATTCATATAGAATTGTAAGCAAAAATTATGATTTTTAATAAAATCGACAATGTGTCATTTTTATCTTTTAACGCCCTCATTAATGGTCGTTAACCGAATAAAATTATAGTTTTGGCGAAATTACATTTTTGGGTGTTTTGTTAATGGAAACTATTACTACATTTACACTATTAAAACACAAAAATTGAATTGATTAATAGCAAGTTGATTTAATTGTGATGTGGGATTTAAGATAAACTTTTAGTGTTTTGTTTATTGAAAGGATCCATTTAAAGAAAGCATACAATTATATCGAAAAATAACTAAATATTAAAGCTATTAATACGACTAATTTAATTTTGTTTTTTATGTACCTCGAGATAATTTTCTCTTCCGTTTATCCCTCATTTTTAGTAGTGGTAGCCACAGGTATTCTCTGGTTGTATTTTAATAGTAAAATACAATTGAAAGAGATCCATGTTGACTAAAACTAAAATATACCTTTCTTCGCCTCACATGGGAGGATTAGAGCAACACTATGTTAACGAAGCCTTTAAAACGAATTGGATCGCGCCATTAGGACCTAATGTTAATGGTTTTGAAAGTGATATTCAAGAATTTATAGGTGGAGACAAACATGTTGCGGCCCTAAGTTCCGGAACGGCTTCCATTCATTTAGCTTTAGAATTATTAGGTGTCTCCAAAGATGACGAGGTGTTGTGCCAAAGTTTTACATTTTCTGCATCTGCAAACCCAATAATCTATCTGGGAGCAACACCCGTGTTTATAGACAGCGAGCCGGATACCTGGAACATGTCTCCGGAATTATTGGAGATCGCTATTCAGGATCGTATAGAAAAATATAAAAAACCCAAGGCTATTATAGCCGTGCATTTATATGGTATGCCCTACAAGGCCAATGAGATCAATGCGATCTCGAAGAAATACGATATTCCGGTTATTGAAGATAGTGCTGAAGCTTTGGGAAGTACTTATTTTGGGCAAGCTTGTAGTACACTTTCCGATCTCGGGATACTATCTTTTAATGGTAATAAGATAATCACGACCTCCGGTGGTGGTGCTTTAATTACTGGTTCGAAAAAATTAAAAGATCGTGCCGTTTTTTTATCGACACAGGCCCGTGATGATGCCCCTCATTATGAACATTCTTCTATCGGATATAATTATCGGTTAAGTAATGTTCTTGCAGGTATTGGTCGCGGACAAATGCGTGTTCTTGATGATCGTGTCGCAGCGCGCCGCCGTAATTACGAATTTTATAAATCACATTTAGATGATTTTGATACCATCTCGTTTCTAGAAGAACCTCAGGGTGTTTTCTGCAACAGATGGATCACCTGTATTAACACCCCTTCCTTTGAGATGCGTGAGCATATTCGCTTAACGCTTTTAGAAGATGATATAGAAACCCGTCCACTTTGGAAACCAATGCATTTACAACCTGTTTTTAAGGATTATTTGCATTTTACCAATGGCGTATCTGAACAATTATTCTATTCCGGTTTATGCTTGCCCAGTGGATCAAATTTGACTGATAGCGATTTAGACCGAATACTAAAAAAATTATTAAAATCCCTCACATGATTATTAAAAACTACTTAAGCGTTTTATCTGAAAAATATGCCTCCAAATGGTTGGTGTTTGCCATCGATCTTGGGATCGTTATGGTGACCTTCTTTATGGCATATTTTATACGATTTAACTTTACTCTTAACTTTGATGTGGTTCAGTTTTTAACGCAACTTCCCTTCATACTTGCCATAAGTGCCATCAGTTTTCTGATCGTTGGATCCTTTAAAAGTGTGATCCGGCACACCGGGTTGTTAGATCTGATCAATTTGTTCAAAGCAACCTTGCTTATTTCAGCTTTTTCGGTGGCTTTGGTCTTATTTAATAGATCTACGAACTTTATTGAAGGGTTTACTATCCCCCGAGCACTGATTGCCATGCATGCCTTATTGAGCTTTATGTTCCTGTCAGCAAGCAGATTAGCGTTTAAAGTACTTTATAAGCGTATTAAATGTCATTTTATGACCTCGAAACGTGTTTTGATCTATGGTGCCGGAGATGCGGGGATTCTTACAAGTAACGCCTTGCAAAACAATACATCGTCCCGATTTATTATTGTTGGTTTTATTGATGACAACGCAAATAAGAATGGAAAATCCATCAATGGGATTCCTATTTTTTCTAAGGAACGTTTAAACCGTGGTTATTTAGAGCTAAATCGTATTGATGAAATTATCGTAGCCTCACCTAAAATTGATCACAACAACATCATACCATTAATTGATCTACAGGTAAAAGTAACCAAGGTTCCTCCTGTAGAACAATGGATCAATGGGGAATTGAATGTGAAGCAGATCAAGCAGGTTCAAATTGAAGATCTTTTAGGTCGACCACCTATTCAAATAAATAACCCGAACTTACAAAATGAATTCCGTGGCGAAACGGTTTTAGTAACCGGAGCAGCCGGTTCTATTGGTAGTGAGTTGGTGTACCAGTTGTCCAATTATGATGTCAACCAGATCATCATGGTAGACCAAGCTGAATCGGCGCTTTATGATGTGGAGCAGGATTTAAAACGCAACGGAAAAACGAATTATAAGGCCATAGTGGCCGATATACGTGACGGCTTGCGCATGGATAGTATTTTTCAGAATTACAATCCAACGATGGTGTTTCACGCTGCGGCCTATAAACATGTGCCCTTAATGGAGCAATCGCCTTATGAAGCCATTAAGATCAATGTTAACGGAACCAAATTATTGGCTGATACAGCATCGCGTTATAATATCAAAAAGTTTGTATTCATTTCTACAGATAAGGCTGTGAACCCAACAAGTGTGATGGGGGCTACCAAGCGCTTAGCGGAAATGTATATCAGTTGTTTACAGAAAGAAAGTAAGACCAAATTTATTACCACACGATTTGGTAATGTTTTAGGATCCAACGGTTCTGTGATTCCATTATTCAAGAAACAAATAGAAAATAATCAGGCCTTAACGCTTACCCACAGAGAGATCACACGTTATTTTATGACCATCCCGGAAGCTTCACAATTAGTTTTGGAAGCGGGAACTATGGGTAAAGGTGGTGAGATCTTTATTTTTGATATGGGTGAATGCGTGAAGATCTTCGATCTGGCTAAAAACATGATCAAGTTAAGTGGTCTGCGTTATCCTGAAGATATTGATATCAAAATTACCGGTTTACGACCCGGAGAAAAATTGTATGAAGAATTATTGGCCAATGGCGAAAATACCATTGCAACCTATCATAAGAAAATCATGATCAGTAAAACCAGAGCCATTGACTTTGATCGTGTAAAACCGGAAATTGAAGAATTGTGTATTACCAACCGTTTTCAAAATAATAATATTGTAATGAAAATGAAACAATTAATTCCGGAGTATAAATCAAATAACTCTGACTTTGAACGTTTCGACAAGCGGGTTCAAATTTATAAAAAAGCGAAAGCGCTGGTGTCTGATAAAAAGGACAGCCATTTTAAAAGCTTGTAATTCTAACATTATATAAAATTTATTACCTTCCCCAAATATTGCGTACCATGATGAAAACGACCACAGTATCCAAGAGTATACTTATCATCTTACTCCTTTTGTTTCTTACGTCATGTAAAACACGAAAGGATGTGGTTTATTTTCAAAATGTCAAGAATTTTGAAACCATGGTAGATACCGATACCTTTAATGCGAAATTAAAGATCGGTGATATATTAAGTATTTATGTGTCTACGCTGGTGCCATCCGCCTCAGCACCATATAACATTATGAGATCGACGGGAAATCAATCCGAATTAATAAATTATTTGATTGACGTAGACGGCAATATTGATTATCCGGTATTGGGAAAAATAAAGTTAATAGGTCTGACAGTTGAAGGCGCCAAACAATTATTAAGGCAGAAATTTGAAAATGGTAATTTATTGAAAGATCCGGTTATCATTATACGGTTATTGAATTATAGAGTAACCGTGGCGGGGGAGGTTAGAAACCCTGGGGTTTATCCGGTATCCGGAGAGCGCGTTTCTATTTTAGAGGCTTTAGGCATGGCTGGTGACCTTACCATTAAGGGGCGTCGTGATAATGTATTGGTGATCCGAAATTTTAACGGCACAAAAACCTACACACGTATCGACCTGACCAGTAAAGAGGTGTTTAACTCACCCGTGTTCTACTTAACGCAAAATGATTATGTGTATGTAGAACCTAATCATTCTGCGGTAAGTGGTGCCTCAGGTGATACTCGGATCAATACCTTAATTACCATAACCTCATTTATTGTAACTACCGCACTTATTTTTGTAACACGAAATTAAATTTGATTTATGACAAATAATCATAATGAAGTATCATCAAACAACATGGATTCTAGTTTTGATTTAAAGAAAACACTTTTTTATTATTTAAATAAATGGCCTTGGTTCATATTAAGTGTTGCTTTATGTATTACATCAGCTTTTTTCATTCTTAGATATACAACTCCCCAATATTTAGTACGAGCTAAACTCATGCTTGTAGAGGATAAAGACAATAGCACTGCCGGTATACTAAAAGATATTTCTTTATTTTCTGATAAGGAAGGAGCGACCGTTGACGATGAAATAGAAGTTATTAAATCACGAAGTTTTTTGAGAAGCATTGTTGATCAACTCAATTTAAATATTTCTTTTTATACGCAAGGTAGAATTTATGAATCGGAACTTTACAGGAGCAGTCCTATTGTGGTAAATTTCATTGCACCAGATTCTATAGTTAATAAAACGCGGTCTAGTTTTTATATTGATATCGAATCAAAAACGAATTTTAAGTACTACCTTAATGTAGATTCTCAACCGAAATCCTATACGTTTGGTGAAACCATTCCAACTGATTTTGGCGGGATCATAATTACTCCTAAAAACGAGGGAATAGCTGCTTCAATTGGTAGAACAATTCGTGTCGCTTTGACACCCGTAGAAAGTTTAGCTGAAGAATTAAAAAATAATTTATCAATAATCCCTGCCGATAAGTCATCAAAAGTACTTTTGTTGAGCCTGAAATATCCTGTGATATCCAAAGCTGAAGATATTCTTAATACCTTAATGGATGAGTACAACAAATTCACAATTGAAAATAAAAATGAAATTTCAAGAAATACAGCTGATTTTATTAACAAGCGTGTCGAGCTTATTGCCGAAGATCTGGTAAATGTTGATGACAGTATTGTGAAATTTAAAACCGGTAATAAAATTACGGATGTAAGTTCTGAAGCGGGACAGTTCTTAAACTCCAGTGCTCTAAACCAGCAACAGTTAGATGTTGCTAAAACTCAATTAAATCAGTTATCTTATATGGATCAGTCGCTGGATGTCGATCAATACGACTTTATTCCATCTAATTTAGGGATGGGAGATCCTTCAATAACACAATTGTCTTCAAAATACAATGAACTTCTAGAACGCCGAAAAACTTTGATGAAAAGTGCCGGAGAACAAAATCCGGTAGTTTTGGAATTGGATCAAACGCTGAATAGCATACGGTCTAATTTACAGCAAACCATAGACAATTCCGCACAATCTTTAAGTATTCAAATTTCGAGTTTGGAGAATCAGTCGAATCGTATCAATTCTAAAATATACCAAGTCCCTGGTCAGGAACGCCGTTTACGGTCCATCGAACGAAAGCAAGGTATTAAAGAATCGTTGTATTTGTACCTTTTGGAAAAAAGGGAGGAAGCGACTATTTCCTTAACTGCTACCTCGCCCAATGCCAAGGTGATCGATTATGCTTATAACAGTAATGGAGGTCCTGTATCGCCTAAAAAACCAGTTATTTATATTGGCGCTTTATTTATCGGACTTTTCATTCCTTTTTCGATCTTTTATGTGAAAGATCTCCTAGACACCAAAATTCATAATAAAGAAGACCTTGAACAAGTCATTAAAAACATAGCTATATTAGGTGAAATACCGCGTGTTAAAGAAGGGGAGACCTTAATCGAGAAGAATGACCGCTCTATTTTATCAGAATCTTTCAGAATTATACGAACCAATTTTGATTATATCGAACGTCGCCATAAAAAAGACACGCCTTACAATAATGTGATCTTTGTGACCTCGACCATAAATGGGGAAGGAAAGTCCTTTGTGAGTTTAAACACCGCTCTAACATTTGCCAATACCAATAAAAAGGTTTTAGTTATCGGTGCGGATATCAGAAACCCACAGATATTTGCAGCCATAAAACGTCAACGAAATAACACAGGTGATGGAAAATTAGGCCTTAGCGAATTTTTAGCAGATGAGAGCATCCGTGTTGAAGATACTATTAACCCGTATGTGATCAATGATATCGCCATTGACGTTTTGCTTTCAGGTAACGTGCCACCAAACCCGGCAGAATTGCTAATGGGCGACCGCATTAAAACATTGTTCGATACCGTTTCTGAGCAGTATGATTACGTTATTGTTGATACCGCACCATCTATGCTTGTTACCGACACACTTTTAATAAGTATTTACGCCGGCCATACCATTTACTTAACACGTGCCGAATACACCGAGAAACGTATTCTAAACTTCGCGAAAGAACTCCATGCTGATAAGAAATTGAATGGTATGATGCTCGTAGTAAACGATGTAAAAGAATCAAACTTTGGATATGGTGCAAAGTATGGTTATTACGGTACGAAGAAAAAGAAAGGTTTATTCCGCAGTTAAACCACGGTAAAACATTTAATTACTGTAAAACTTAAAAGCCTCGATGATCAGGTCTTCAGACACCTGGCAATCTAGTTTGCAGGACCCTATCGACTCTAATAATACGAAATTGATATGTCCGTGGGTGTTTTTCTTATCGTATTTCAAGAGTTCCATGATCGGTTGGTAATCACTTTCAGGAATAGAAACCTTTCCATAGTAATTTAATAAACGCTTTTTTACCTCTAACATATCATCTTCAGGAAATCCCGTTAATTTATTGGATAAATAGGCCGCCAATATCATCCCAATAACAATAGCTTCGCCGTGTAATAGTGTCTCTTTATTGGAGTCATTCAAATAATAAGATTCTATAGCATGCCCAAGTGTATGTCCAAAATTTAAGGTTTTACGCAAGCCATTTTCGTAGGGGTCAACATTTACAACATCTCTTTTTATCTGCACGGACTCATGAATTAGGGTATCCAGATCGTCCAAAGAAAGTTTCGATAGATCTTCAAACTTATTCCAATAAGAAGTTCCTGTAATTAATCCGTGTTTTAGCATTTCTGCCAATCCGGAACGCATCTGATTTTTAGGTAAGGTTTTTAAAAATAAGGTGTCTATTAAAACCAGGTCAGGATTACTAATAACCCCAATTTGATTTTTTAAATGCCCGAGGTCTACTCCAGTCTTTCCACCTACAGAGGCATCCACCATAGCTAAAAGTGAGGTTGGTACATTAATGTAAGCTATACCACGTTTAAAGGTGCAGGCTACAAAACCACCAAGGTCTGTAATAACGCCGCCACCTATGTTGATGAGTAAACTCTTTCTATCGGCATCTAGCTCTGATAAAGCATTCCAAACACCTGCACAGGTCTCAATTGTTTTATGGATCTCACCGGATTCAATTTCAATGATTTCAATCGCTACTTCTGTTTCCAGTTTGCTTAAAAAAAGAGGCAAACAATGTTCATGCGTATTCTCATCAACCAGGATAAATATTTTTGAAAAATTATTATCCTTAAGATGTTTATTTACAGCGGTGTAACAATTTTCATTAAACTGAATAGTGCAGTTGTTTGTTGTAATAGATTCCATAATATTTTCAACACGATTTCAGGGGGTGAAATTAAACAGTTTTTATATCAAATGATAATTTTTGCATCATTATCTTTGTGCAAAGTTTTAGTTTGAATGAATACAGATTTAATATTTGATAATACTGAAGTCGCGTTCGCTCTAAAAAGTGATGCTGATCTAGAACGGGCTTATTATTTGTTTAAAATGATCTCCATAGAGCCTTTGGTGAAAATTGGAAGTATAGCGACCAATTTAGCCATTAAAGCACACCTTCCCATTGAAGGGATAATTCGAAGTACGGTTTTTGATCATTTTTGTGGTGGCGTGAATGAGGATGATTGCCTTCCTGTCATTAAAAGCATGTATAAAAAAGGAGTGAGCTCCGTTTTGGATTTTTCGGTAGAAGGAAAAGAGATAGATGCTGAATTTGATGGTGCAGTCCGGACCACACTTAAGACAATTGATTTTGCAGAAGACATTAAAGCGATGCCGATCGCTGTGTTTAAACCTACCGGTTTTGGTCGTTTTAAATTATATGAAAAAGTAAGTGCCGGTAAACCTTTATCTCCAAAAGAGCATGAAGAATGGAATCGGGTAATTGCCCGTTTTGACACTGTTTGCGCCTATGGTAAAAAGAAAGATGTTGCTATTTTAATAGATGCTGAAGAAAGTTGGATGCAAAAGGCTGCTGATGATTTGGTGACCGATATGATGAAAAAATACAATACCGAAAAACCTATTGTATTCAATACCTTACAGATGTACCGACACGACAGGATGGCTTTTTTAAGACAATCGCACGACCATGCGAAAGCTCATGGCTATTATCTAGGATACAAGATTGTTCGAGGTGCCTACATGGAAAAGGAAAATGACAGGGCGCTCGATAAAGGGTATCCCACACCAATTTGTACTAGTAAATTGGCTACAGATGAAAACTTTAATGCTGCTTTGCGTTATATTCTTGATAATTTGGATAGCATTTCACTATTCTCGGGTACCCACAATGAGGACAGTTGTTATTTGGCCATGCGCATAATGGAAGAAAAAGGAATTGCGAATAATGATAAACGGGTGTGGTTTGGACAGCTTTATGGTATGAGTGATCATATCAGTTTCAATTTAGCTGATCATAACTATAACGTGGCTAAATATGTACCATTTGGTCCAGTAAAGGATGTGATGCCTTATTTAATTCGTAGGGCTGAGGAAAACACCTCTGTTGCTGGACAAACCGGGCGCGAGTTGGCCTTAATTTCAAAAGAAAAAGAGCGTCGTAAAAAAGCCAGAAAAGAAAAGCTAGCGTCTTAATTAGTTTCTTTTGCAATTTGTATAATCGTTGCTAAACTGTCACAGTTTTTTACTGTAAAGGCCATTTCTTTATTCTCAACCAAGCTTGTTATATAGTAAATACCACAGGGTTTTTTGCGCTGTTCACTAGCTCCAAAATCTACATCTCCGCGCTTTAGGATGTCTCTTATTTGTGTTGTGTCCAAGCGGAATTCTACCGCCTGTTGGGCTGTCTCTGAATTAAAAATGATTTTTTTGGTACTAATGTTTTTGACCACTCGGGCATTAGGGAAATAACTGCAAGAGGCTTTTTTTCCGTTCAGGAAGAAAATAAGCATGACCAATCCAATTGAAAATCCGGTTAAGTAATAACCAACTCGCTGAATAAGCTTCATCGAAAATAAACTATTATAAAATTAGGGTTTAGAATATGAGCAGGTTAACATCACTGTAATCGAGGTCGAACCATTCGCCTACAGATTTACTGGTTAAAATGCCGTGGTAAAAGTACAACCCATTTTTTAATCCACGATCAAATCGGATAGAATTTTCTAATCCTCCGTCTTCACCTATTTTTAATAAGTAAGGCGTAAAAATATTGCTGATGGATACCGAGGCGGATTTAGAATAACGCGCGGGAATGTTGGGTACGCAATAATGAACCACACCATGTTTTACAAAGGTTGGTTTTTTATGACTGGTCACTTCACTGGTTTCAAAACAACCGCCCATATCAATACTCACATCAATGATGATTGCACCTGGTTTCATACCCTGAACCATGGTCTCGGTAACAATGATGGGGGAGCGGTTATTTCCGCGAACTGCCCCGATCACCACATCACAACGTTTTAAGGCCTTGGTGAGGTTTTTGGGCTGCACGGTCGAGGTGTACAAAGGGCGTCCTAAATGCGATTGGATCCGGCGTAATTTCGTGATTGAATTATCGAATACCTTCACGTTGGCGCCAAGTCCTAAAGCACTTCTTCCTGCAAATTCACCTACGGTACCGGCACCCAGGATAACAACTTCCACAGGCGGAACACCGCTAATATTACCAAACATTAAACCATTACCGGTATTAGTATCAGATAATAATTCCGAGGCAATTAGAACAGCGGCAGTTCCCGCTATTTCACTTAATGATTTTACCGCAGGATAGGCGCCATCAGCATCCCGAATGAATTCAAAAGCAATTGCCGTGACACGTTTTGAAGCTAAAGCCTCAAAGTATTTCTTAGATTGCGTTTTTATTTGAAGGGCCGAGATCAGTATGGTTTGCGGGTTAATAAGTTTAATTTGATCTGGTGTTGGAGGCTCCACCTTCAAGATCATGGGACAGGCAAAAACCTTCGCAGTATCATTAGTCACTTTTGCACCGGCCTCACTGTAGTCCTTGTCCGAAAAATTGGCGCCTTCTCCCGCTCCGGCTTCAATTAAAACCCGATGGCCATTACTCGTTAGCGCATATACGGCATCCGGCGTTAGACATACCCGTTTTTCCTGAAAGGCTGTTTCCTTGGGAATACCTATAAAAAGTTCTCCTTTTTGTTTGTAAATTTCAAGCTTTTCTTCCTGAGGTAATAACTGTTGTTTCGTGAAGGGAGAAATAGGATTGGCCATATTTTTAATTTAAATATGAAACAAATTACAAATAAAATTCTAATTCCATAAAAAAAATAATATTGTTGAAAAAGCCTCTTCCAAATAACTATAAATACGTATTTACCTCAAGTATATTTCAATTAAATATTTTATGTTTGTAAACCCAAGATTTTTTTTATGCTTAAAGCCTTTATTCAATCTTTAATTTTATTACTTCCGCTATATCATTTTGCTCAAAACTATAATTTGACGGGGACCGCTAAAGATACGCAGGGTTCTCCGGTGGCTTTTGCAAATGTGGTGCTTTACAGTCAAGATAAATCTGAAATTATCAAAGGCGCAGTTACTAATGAGGAAGGTTTTTTTGAGTTTGATAATCTTCGTGAGTCCACTTATGTTTTAGTCATTAAATACTTGGGGTTCGAAGATTCCGAAATAACCATTGAGCTGTTGAAAAACACAGCTTTGAAACCCATTACATTAGTTGAAAAAACCGAGGCTTTGGAGGGCGTTACAGTGGTTTACAAAAAACCAACGGTAAAACGTTTGGTAGACCGTTTGGTATTCAATGTTGAAAACACAACCTTGTCAAACAGTTCTGTGCTGGATGTGTTAAAACAAACGCCCGGCGTCCTTTATAATAATGGAATTCTGACTGTTAGAAATGCTAAACCGGTCATTTATATTAATGATCGACGGGTGTATTTGTCGGCTACTGAAGTGAATCAATTACTTCAGGGTACACCGGCATCTAATTTAAAATCTGTAGAGGTCATTACAAATCCGCCGGCGAAATATGATGCCGAGGGAGGATCAGTAATTAATATTGTAACAAGTAAAAATATTATCGCCGGTTATAATGGCAGTGTGTTTGGTAATTACACACAAGGAACTGAATACCCGAAATTTAGTGTTGGTACAAGTCACTATTTCAAAACAAAAAAATTAAATACTTACATTAATTATAATATAAATCCACGTCAGGATTATCGCCAAAATGATGAATTCATAAATTTTAAGGAAAATAATCAAACCGTATCGCAATGGGAAACCGACTTTGAAAGACGGCGTAAAACAGCTAATCAAAATATCAATACAAATATTGATTTCACTATCGATGAGAACAACAGTATAGGAATATCCGGGAACTTTTTAATAGCGCCGCGCAGAAATACACAAAACAAGGTGTTTTCAGAAACATTAATGTATGATGCCAATGGGGTACTGGATTCGTCGTTCGTGACGAAAAACCGATTGGTTGAGGAAACTATTAATATGGCTTTAACGCTTGATTATATTCATAATTTTAAAAAAGACGGAGAAAAATTAAGTGCCAGTTTGCACCATACTAACTATGATTTCTCAAATTTTCAGGATGTTGATACGGACTATTTATTTCCAGATCGAGCCTTGATCCGGCAAAATAAATTTCAAACCTTTTCAAGTCAGCTTACTAGAATCTATACAGGTCAGGTTGATTATGAATTACCAATTGAAAATAGAGCTCAATTTAATGCAGGTGTAAAATTTTCCAATATTGATTCAGAAAGTATTCTTGACCAATTTGAGTTCAATAATGGGTCGAAACAGAAAGACATAACAAATTCTGATATTTTCAATTATAATGAATCGAATTTTGCTGCTTATTCCAGTTTTTCTAAAGACTGGGAAGCCTGGAGTTTAAAACTGGGACTTCGTTCGGAATACACTCAAACAAGAGGAAACTCGCTTCTCCTGAACCAGGTGAACGATAACGATTATTTACAATGGTTTCCTTCATTTTATATTAAAAATAAAGTCAATTCGAATAATACGATTTATTTCAATTATAATCGTCGTATTTTCAGACCACGCTATAGTCAGCTTAATCCCTTTAAATTCTATTTGAACGATAATACTTATCTAACCGGTGATCCTAGCTTGAAACCTCAAATTGATGATATCCTGACTCTTGGGTACACCATTAAACAAGCATTTACCTTTGAATTATATTATCGCTATGAGAATGATCCTGCTATAAATATTGTATTTCAGGATAATGTAAATAATATAATTAAATATGTAAACACCAATATTGATCACAGTGTATCGTACGGCTTAGACTTTATGACCTATACACCCATTGTAAAGCGTTGGAATATATATGCCTTAACGTCTCTTTTTTATTATGATAATAAATTTTTTGCGATAGAAGATGCCAATGCTTTAGTGGCTAATAATAGATGGTCTGTATATTTACAAGCGGTGAATTACTTTAGCTTTTTAAAGGATAATAGATTAACAGTAGATGTATCGTTTTTATATATCTCACCAATTGCAGATGGAGCATCGAAAATAGGGGACCGTTCAGGCATCAATTTTAATCTTCGAAAAAACCTATGGAACGGGAAGGCATCTTTAACTTTAGGTGTAACGGATATCCTGAATACCATGAACTTCACGCAAACCACAAAATATTTGAACCAGGATTTCTATGTTGATTCAAATCTTGAGAACCGCACTTTTGTTGTTGGCTTCAATTATAAATTTGGAAATACTAAATTACAAACAAATAAGCGTGATATCGACTTAAAGGAACGAGATCGTTTAAACCTGGATATGGATTAAAAGTAGTCTCCTAGTTTATCCCAGAAATTTTTAGGTTTTATTTTCAGTTCTTCCTCTAATTCTTCAAGACTTTTAGTCTTCTCATATATACGATTAAATATTCGTGCCCTAATCAAATAAATAGAAGGTATGATTACAGCCATTAAAGGAATCAAATAGATTAGTTGATTGGTATCGATATTGAAAATATCAACTCTCGTAATAGTGAATGCTTGATAAGAATACATAGCTATTGGTACCAAAAGGGTATGATACCACCAGTGCTTGCAGGTAAAGAACCAAATAAGCAATAGATATAGGGGGATAAGCTTTCCAGTTAAGGTCCAGGCGAAAATATAAACGTTACCGTATATATTACTTTCATAGGTAAACAAAAAGGTGTCCCAAATTTTCTCTTTTGGAACACCTTCGTATAAATAAAATAAATAAGGAGTTATAGCTATCAAAGTAGCTATGATACTCCCTAAAATCAGCGCTTTTTTATCCGCAGACAGGGACAATGATGTCTCTTTTGTCGATTTTGGCTGTTGTTTGTCCATCTAAGTTATATTGAGTAGCAGCTTGTGCCAAAAACAATACACCTCCGAAGATTGCAATTGCAATTAAATACTTTTTAGTTTTCATTTTATTAAGGGATTTAATTAATTAATTAATCCAAATGTACCTAAAGAGTAATCGGTGAAATGCGCTTAAATGTTAAAAAAATGTTAAAAACATTGTTTTTCAAAAATTACGTTGCGGATTTCCCGTAAAACTGCATCTGTGGGGCGTTATTTGTTTTTCATTGCGCTTTTTTGGCTTATTTTATTATTAATTATTCTAATATTAATCTTCTTTCAAAGACGGATTCATTCGTCAATTTAATACTGTGAAATGGGTGCGGAATCATAGACTCAATAATTTGAGGCCATTCAACAAATACCCAGGCATCCGCTTCAAAATAATCTTCAATTCCAAAATTTAAGGCTTCTTCTTCATCTTCAATACGATACAAGTCAAAATGAAAAATCTTACCATCCGTTAATGCATATTCATTAACTATGGAGAAAGTAGGGCTATTAACCTCGTCCTCACAACCTAAAGCGGATATCAATTCTTTTATCAAGGTTGTTTTTCCACTTCCCATATCACCATAGAATAATACTACTTTATCTGTAAGATTCTTCAGTATTTCAGCTGCAACATACTCAATTTCAGATAATTTAAACGTGATATCCAACTTAGGTTCTCTCAAAGTTAAAAATTATTAGCTACTTTCCTAAAAATTAAAAATATTTACAAGCTTGCGTAATTTTATTTTTCGATTAACGGGGATGACAAACCACAAATGGTATGATCATCTCCTCCAAAGAGACACCGCCATGTTGATAGGTGTTTCGATAATAACTAACATAATGGTTAAAGTTATTTGGATAGGCAAAAAATAATTCGCCTTTGGCAAAAATAAAAGAACTACTCATATTTATAACCGGTAAATGAATGTCCTTTGGGTTTTTTGACTCGTAAACATCCTTTTGCTCGTAGGTTAAACTACGTCCTGTTTTATAGCGCAAATTTAAACTGGTATTTCGATCACCGATAACTTTTGACGGATTTTTAACATTTATAGTACCATGATCTGTGGTCAAAATAAGTTTAAATCCTTGCTGCTGTGCTTGTTGAATGATGGCAAGTAATGGTGAATTCTTAAACCAACTTAAGGTTAACGATCGATAGGCTTTATCGTTTGAGGCCAGTTCTTTCACAACCTCCATTTCTGTTTTAGAATGCGAAAGCATATCCACAAAATTATAAACCACTACGGTAAGGTCGTTGGACTTTAGACTGTTAAAGTTTTCTAATAATTTTTTACCTGTTCTTAAATTGGTGATTTTATGATATTCGTAGTTCAAATGCGTTAACCCGAGACGCTTCATTTGAGTATCTAAGAATTCAGCCTCAAACATATTCTTTCCTCCTTCATCAGTGTCGTTTAGCCAATACTCAGGAAATAGTTTTTCCATTTCTGACGGCATAAGACCAGAAAAAATAGCATTTCTGGCATATTGAGTGGCGGTTGGTAAAATACTTATAAAGGCATCTTCTCTGGATTTCTTGTAATATGTATTTATTATAGGCTCCAGAGCCTTCCATTGGTCGTAACGTAAATTATCAATCACCACCATTAATGTTGGTTGTTCCTGGCTGAGTTCTGAAACTACTTTTTCCTTGAATAGGGTATGAGACATCACCGGAGCATCGTTTGATTTTTCATTGAACCATTTCGTGTAATTCTTATCAATGAATTTACCGAATTGAATATTCGCCTCAACTTTTTGAGATTCCAATATCTCTACCATACCAGCATCTTCTATATCCTCTAATTGAATTTCCCAGTAGATCAATCTCTGATAAAGTTCTACCCAATCTTCATAGGTATTCACCATGGCCAGATCCAAAGATATTTTCCGAAATTCCTGCTGATAATTGGACGTTGTTTTTTCTGAGACCAGACGTGAATGATCAAGGTTCTTTTTTAAGCTCAATAAAATTTGGTTTGGATTGACAGGCTTTATGAGGTAATCGGCTATTTTATTACCAATAGCTTCCTCCATAATATATTCTTCCTCACTTTTAGTGATCATCACCACCGGTAAATTATCCTGTTTGGCCTTAATTTCATTCAAGGTTTCCAAACCAGTAAGTCCAGGCATGTTTTCATCTAAAAACACAATGTCAAAGCTGTGTTCTTCAAGAGCATCTATAGCTTCAGAACCGCTTTTGCATGTCGTTACCTGATAGTTTTTTTTCTCGAGGAACAATATGTGTGGTTTCAATAAATCAATTTCATCATCAACCCAAAGTATTTGAATCATAATATATGTCGTGTGTCGTAATTAAATAGTGTGTTTTGTTTAAATTCGCTTTTATAATAGGGCTTATCCTTATATTTGCATGTGTGAATGTTTAAAACCTGAGGCTTGAACAAACTTAAAATATTAAACGATCCAATTTACGGATTTATTACCATTCCTAATTCCCTTATCTTCGATTTAATTCAGCATCGGTACTTTCAGCGCTTACGTCGTATTACCCAAATGGGTATGTCATATTTAGTGTATCCGGGCGCGCACCATACGCGTTTCCATCATGCCATTGGTTGTGTGCATCTCATGCAACAAACGGTGAAGGTGCTTCGTTTTAAAGGGGTTAGCATTAATGATGATGAAGAAACCGCCTTATACGCCGCTATTTTATTACATGATATAGGACATGGTCCGTTCTCCCATGCCATGGAGCATAGTATCGTTAATAACATTTCACATGAGAAGATTTCAAGTCTTTTTATGGCCAAGCTGAACACCGAATTTAACGGAAATTTAACGCTGGCCATTCAAATCTTTAAAGGAGAATACCACCGAAAATTTATGAATCAACTTATTTCCGGACAATTGGACATGGATAGGGCTGATTATTTAAAACGTGATAGTTTTTATACCGGTGTAGCAGAAGGAAACATAAACAGCGAACGTTTAATAACTATGCTGAACGTTAATAATGATGAATTGGTTGTAGAGGAAAAGGGAATTTACAGCGTAGAAAAATTCCTGATCGCTCGCCGTTTAATGTATTGGCAAGTGTATTTACACAAAACGGGAATAGTCGCAGAACAACTGTTAATTCGGGTTTTAAAACGTGCCAAAGAACTACAAGCTAAAGGAGAGGCACTAGAAGCCAGTAAGGCTTTATTATATTTTTTAAAAAATGATATAGATATCTCGAATTTTGATGATAAAACACTCAATATTTTTGCACAATTAGATGATGTCGATATCATTTCGGCCATGAAACATTGGCTACATCATGACGATTTTGTGCTGAGTGAACTTTGTCAAATGATCTTAAATCGGCAATTACTGAAGATTAAGGTGAAGAAAAAGCCCATAAAAATAAAAAGCATACAAAAACACATTGATCAGGTCGCTACCAATCACAAGCTTTCGGAATCTGAAGCTGCCTATTTTGTTTTTTCAGGACAAATGTCGAATCAAGCTTATGAATTAAAAGAAAAACGGATCACAATTCAACATAAAACAGGAAAATTACAGGATATCGTAAAGGCTTCCGATCAGCTTAATTTAAAGGCACTTTCCAAGCCTGTTACCAAGTACTATATCTGTTATCCTAAGGCAGATACCAAAGAAACTTACGATTCGTAAACCACAGTGCTTTGTAATAAGGCAGCTCTAATAAAAAACTTTAGGACATTTTTCCTATTTTTGCGGAGATAAAAACTAAGTAAGTAAATACAAACAATTGAAATTTACAGCACAGCAAATAGCGGAAATATTGGAAGGTGATGTTGTTGGCGACTCTAACATTAAAGTCTCAAAGCTGTCGAAAATTGAAGAAGGGGTTGAGGAATCCTTAACGTTTTTGGCCAATCCAAAGTACACTTCGCATATCTATACCACCAAAGCGTCGGTAACTATAGTAAATAAATCTTTCACTCCAGAAAGCGCTATTAGTACCACGCTTATTAAAGTAGATGATGCTTATAAGGCATTCTCCAAACTCTTAGAGTATTATAATCAGGTAAAACTTAATAAGTCCGGTATTGAAATGCCTTCACACATATCTGAAACAGCGAAATACGGTGATAATCTGTATTTAGGAGCCTTTTCTTATCTGGGCGATAATGTGGTTATTGGTGATAATGTTAAGATATTTCCTAATACTTATATAGGGGATAATGTTACCATTGGAGATAACACTGTTATTTTTGCAGGTTCAAAAATTTATTCAGAGTGTGTTGTTGGCAAGTATTGTGTTATAAATTCAGGGGTTATTATTGGTGCTGATGGTTTTGGATTTTCACCCAATGAAGACGGAGAATATAAAAAAGTGCCCCAAATAGGCAATGTAATTTTAGAAGACTTTGTTGATGTTGGTGCTGCAACCACTATTGATAGAGCAACTTTAGGCTCAACCATCATTCGAAGAGGAGTGAAATTGGATAATCAAATTCAAATAGCTCATAATGTTGAAATTGGTAAAAACACAGTAATCGCTGCTCAAACCGGAATTGCCGGTTCTACTAAAATTGGCGAAAATTGCCAAATTGGTGGGCAAGTGGGTATCGTTGGGCATATTAGTATTGGTAATAATGTAAAAATCCAGGCACAGTCTGGGATTTCAAGAAATATTAAAGATAATGAAGTATTGCAAGGCTCGCCTGCCTTGGCATATGCTGATTTCAATAAATCATACGTTCACTTTAAAAACTTACCAAAAATTGTTAAATCACTTAATGATTTAGAAAAAAATAATGGGCATAGTTAAAACAGATATAAAACAGAAAACGATAGACAAAGATGTATCGTTAAAGGGTGTTGGACTTCACACCGGAAAAAATGTGACACTCACCTTTAAGGCTGCTGATGCTAACTTTGGCATCGCTTTTAGGCGTGTCGATTTGGAAGGTAGTCCTGTAATAGAAGCAGATGCTAGTTTTGTTACTAATACACAACGAGGGACCTGTTTAGAAAAAAATGGTGTAACCATTCAAACCTGCGAGCATGTCCTGGCTTCTCTAGTTGGTTTAGATATTGATAATATTATTATTGAACTGGATGCTTCCGAGCCCCCAATAATGGATGGGTCAGCTAAATTTTTTGTGGAAGCTCTTGAAAAAGCAGGTATTGTAGAGCTCGATGCGTGTCGTGAGGTATATGAAGTTACCGAAGTGGTCTCTTATATTGATGAGGAATCGGGTAGTGAAATTTTATTGATGCCCGCGAAAGAATATCAGGTTACCACTATGGTCGATTTTGGCACCAAGGTACTTGGAACCCAAAACGCCACTTTAAATCAAATTTCTGATTTTAAAAAAGACATTTCTGACGCGCGAACTTTTAGTTTTCTCCATGAGTTAGAAATGCTCCTGGAAAACGGCCTTATCAAAGGAGGTGATCTTAATAACGCCATCGTTTATGTAGATAAACCCTTATCGAAAGAGACGATGGAAAAATTAAAAGTTGCCTTTAAAAAGGATTCCATAGCTGTAAAGCCAAATGGTATTTTAGATAATTTAACCTTGCATCACCCAAATGAAGCAGCGAGACATAAATTATTAGATGTTTTAGGTGATCTGGCCCTAGTGGGAACACCACTCCGCGGTAAGGTTATTGCCAATAAGCCAGGGCATTTTGTGAATACGCAATTTGCCAAAAAGCTTTCAAAGCTTATAAAAAATGAACGTCGTAACAACGTTCCAAACATAGATTTAAATCAACCGCCCTTACTGGACATCACTCAAATTATGGCCATGTTGCCCCACCGTCAACCATTTTTATTGATCGACAAAGTTTTCGAATTGAGTGATAAGGATGTGATCGCAACAAAAAATGTTACGATGAATGAAGAGTTCTTTAAAGGACATTTTCCGGGAGCTCCTGTGATGCCAGGTGTGCTTATTATTGAAGCCATGGCGCAAACTGGTGGTATTCTGGTATTGAATACCGTTCCTGACCCCGAGAATTATTTAACTTTTTTCATGAAAATGGATAATGTTAAATTCAAACAAAAAGTTTCTCCGGGCGACACCCTTATTTTTAAATGCTCATTAATAACCCCGATTCGTCGTGGTATTTGCCATATGCAAGGTTATGCTTATGCTAATGGTAAACTTTGTGCGGAAGCAGAATTAATGGCGCAAATTTCAAAAGTCAAATAATTATGAATCAACCACTTGCTTACGTTCATCCGGGCGCTAAAATCGCTAAAAACGTTGTTATAGAACCCTTTACCACCATTCACAATAATGTTATTATCGGCGAGGGAACCTGGATAGGAAGTAATGTGACCATCATGGAAGGTGCGCGTATCGGTAAAAACTGTAATATTTTTCCTGGGTCGGTAATTTCTGCCGTTCCACAGGATCTTAAATTTAATGATGAAGATACGACTGTTGAGATTGGTGATAATGTAACCATTCGCGAGTGTGTTACCATCAATAGAGGTACGACTGATCGTATGAAAACCGTGGTTGGAAACAATTGTTTAATCATGGCTTATTGTCATATTGCACACGATTGTGTCGTTGGAAACAACTGTATTTTTTCGAACAATAGTACTCTGGCCGGTCATATTACGGTAGGTGATTATGTGGTTCTAGCAGGAATGACTGCGGTACATCAGTTTGTTTCCATAGGAAATCATGCCTTTGTAACAGGTGGTTCTTTGGTCCGGAAGGATGTTCCACCATTTGTAAAGGCAGCACGTGAGCCTTTATCTTATGTTGGTATTAATTCCGTTGGCTTACGCCGAAGAGGATTTTCAACAGAAAAAATCAGAGAAATTCAGAATATATTCAGAATCTTATATCAAAAGAATTATAATAATACTCAGGCTGCAGACATTATTGAAGCTGAAATGGAGGCTACGCCGGAACGCGATGAAATTCTTCAGTTCATTCGAAACTCACATCGTGGTATTATGAAAGGATATTTTAAATCAAATTAATTTATGGCAAATACAAGTGAT
The DNA here is from genome assembly GCF_043876815.1 of Gaetbulibacter sp. M240. Classification (NCBI taxonomy): domain Bacteria; kingdom Pseudomonadati; phylum Bacteroidota; class Flavobacteriia; order Flavobacteriales; family Flavobacteriaceae; genus Gaetbulibacter; species Gaetbulibacter sp. M240. Next base: position 304,111 of record NZ_JBAWKA010000004.1, on the reverse strand, counting down.
ATTAGAAACGGGTTATGCATCCGCTACAACCATGATATCTATAAAATAATAGAGTTTTTACATGTGAAACCCGGAAAGGGTCCCGCTTTTGTTAGAACTAAACTTAAAAGTGTCACCACAGGAAAGGTATTGGATAATACTTTTTCTGCCGGACATAAAATTGAAGATGTTCGTGTTGAAACACATAAATTCCAGTATTTATATAACGACGGGGAGTTCTATCATTTTATGAATGAAGCCGATTATACCCAAATTCGTTTATCAGAAGCTGCGCTGGATAGGCCAGATCTTTTGAAAGAAGGTGAAGTGGTTACGGTAAGCATCAACACAGAGGATAATATGCCATTATCTGTTGATATGCCGGCGAGTGTAGTACTAGAAGTAACGCACACGGAACCCGGTGTAAAAGGGAATACAGCCACGAACGCTACAAAACCGGCCACTGTAGAAACAGGGGCAGAGGTTAATGTGCCCTTATTTATCAACGAAGGGGATAAAATCCGTATTGAAACGGAAAAAGGAACTTACAAAGAGCGTATTAAAGAGTAAATGCGATTTCCAAAACCACATACCTTAAAAGAAATTGCTACTATTATTAATAGTGATTTTATTGGTGATTCGGATTTTCCGGTGTTGGGGATGAACGAAATTCACGTTGTGGAAGCAGGAGATATTGTATTTGTTGATCATCCAAAATATTATGATAAAGCGTTAAATTCAGCAGCAACTATTATTTTGATAAATAAAGAAGTTGTCTGTCCTGAAGGAAAAGCCCTTTTAATAAGTGATGATCCGTTTAGAGATTTCAATACCCTAACACAACATTTTAAACCATTTGTGAGCGCAAATAGTCAGATTTCCGAATCTGCTGTTATTGGTGAGAACACCATTATTCAACCCAATTGTTTTATTGGGCACAATGTGAAGATCGGTAAGAACTGCAGAATACATTCCAATGTATCCATTTATGATGATTGTGTTATTGGAGATAACGTCCATATCCATGCCGGCACCGTTTTAGGCGCTAATGCCTTTTATTACAAAAAACGTTCGGAAGGTTTCGACCGTTTGCAATCCAGTGGACGCGTGGTTATTGAAGACCATGTGGATATTGGAGCGAATTGTACCATTGACCGTGGTGTGTCTGGCGATACCTTGATCAAAGAAGGATCAAAACTCGATAATATGATTCAAATTGGTCATGATACCGTTATTGGTAAAAAGTGTTTAATTGCGTCTCAGGTTGGTATTGCTGGCTGTGTGGTTGTAGAGGACGAGGTAACAATATGGGGACAGGTAGGGTGTACTAGTGGTATAACCCTAGGGACAAAAGCTGTTTTTTTAGCACAATCCGGTATCAGTAAATCCCTACCCGGTAACAAGACATATTGGGGTACGCCGGCTAAGGAGGCACGTATGGTTTTAAAGGATATGGCCAACATCAATAAGCTTCCTGAATTATTCGAAAATTTAAAGTCAAAAAAATAAGGAAAAGCACCTGTAGATACGTTCAAATGAAGTATTTTTGCAACGTTATTACAGATCAAAAAAAAATATACAAATGAGTGTTTTAGTAAATAAAGATTCAAAAATAATAGTTCAAGGATTTACAGGGAGTGAAGGAACTTTTCACGCCACCCAAATGATTGAATATGGTACTAATGTGGTAGGAGGTGTAACCCCTGGAAAAGGCGGACAAACACATCTGGATAAACCTGTTTTTAACACCGTTAAAGATGCCGTAACAGAAGTAGGGGCCGATACCAGTATTATTTTTGTGCCACCGGCTTTTGCTGCTGATGCCATTATGGAAGCTGCTGATGCCGGAATAAAAGTTATTATTACTATTACAGAAGGTATTCCTGTTGCTGATATGATTACCGCTTCAAATTATATAAAAAATAAGGGCTGTCGTTTGATCGGTCCTAACTGTCCTGGAGTTATTACGCCGGGTGAAGCGAAAGTGGGTATTATGCCTGGATTCGTATTCAAAAAAGGTAAAGTAGGGATCGTTTCAAAATCTGGAACTTTAACTTATGAAGCAGCTGATCAGGTTGTGAAACAAGGATTAGGTATTACAACGGCCATTGGAATTGGTGGTGATCCCATTATCGGAACCACGACTAAAGAAGCTGTTGAACTTTTAATTAATGACCCTGAAACCGAGGCTGTTGTTATGATCGGAGAAATTGGCGGTCAATTAGAAGCTGATGCCGCAAAATGGTATAAAGAGAGTGGCAGTAAAAAACCTATCGTTGGATTTATTGCCGGTGAAACAGCACCTGCTGGTCGTACCATGGGACATGCCGGGGCTATCGTTGGTGGTAGTGATGATACAGCTCAGGCAAAAAAGAAAATTATGAGAGCTTGCGGTATTCACGTTGTGGATTCGCCGGCAGAAATTGGTAAAAAAGTAGCTGAAGTATTTAGCTAATTTTTATGTTACAATACTTGAAAAACCTTGCAAATCTTGTGAGGTTTTTTTATTTGAAGCCATAAGGATTTCTTATATTTGGTTAATTAGAGTAAAACAAACTAACGAATATTATACATGAAATTATTAGAAGGAAAAACAGCCATTATTACAGGTGCCAGCCGTGGAATAGGCAAGGGTATCGCTGAAGTTTTTGCGAAGCAAGGTGCTAATGTAGCATTTACCTATAGTTCATCTGTAGAGGCTGCAAAGGATCTGGAAAAAGAATTAAATGCATTAGGCGTTAAGGCTAAAGGGTATCAGAGTAATGCTGCCAGTTTTGACGAAGCTCAACAATTAGCCGATGATGTTGTAAAAGAATTTGGTAGCATAGATATTTTAGTAAATAACGCCGGAATCACTAAGGATAATCTGTTGATGCGTATTTCTGAAGAAGATTTTGATACTGTAATTGAAGTGAATTTAAAATCTGTATTCAATATGACCAAAGCAGTGCAGCGGACCATGTTAAAACAACGGAAAGGCTCCATTATTAATATGAGTTCTGTGGTTGGCGTAAAGGGTAATGCAGGTCAAACAAATTATGCGGCTTCAAAAGCTGGAATTATTGGTTTCTCCAAATCCGTAGCTTTGGAACTTGGCTCTAGAAATATTCGAAGTAATGTGGTAGCACCAGGTTTTATAGAAACAGAAATGACAGCGAAACTTGATGAGAACGTGGTAAAAGGCTGGCGTGATGCTATTCCGTTAAAACGTGGTGGTACACCTGAGGATATCGCCAATGTTTGTGTTTTCCTGGCGAGTGACATGAGTGCTTACGTAACAGGTCAAACATTGAACGTTGACGGGGGTATGTTAACCTAAAATAGTATTTAGATTGTTTACATGAATTTAGAAACGCTGGTCTATATCTTATTAGTTGGAATTATCGCCGCAGGATTAGCGTTCTTTCAGTATTATAAAAAAGGTAAAAGCATGTCGAAATTAAGCATGCTTTTTTCTTTTTTAAGATTTTGTACCCTTTTTACACTCGGATTACTCCTGGTAAATCCTGAAATCGAACAGGTAGAAATAACCTCTGAAAAAGCTGATTTAATCGTCGCTGTAGATAATTCTAATTCCGTTAAACAATTGCTGCATGATAAAGAAACTACTCAATTAGTAGATAAACTTCAGAATGATGCTGATCTTAACAAACGATTTAATCTACATTTTTACAGTTTTGGAAAAAACGTATCCCCTTTAGATTCTTTGACCTTTGAGGAAAAGCAAACAAATATCAACGCCGTTTTTAGTAATTTAAAACAGGTTTACAAGGGGCAAACAGCGCCAACAATATTGATCTCAGACGGAAATCAAACCTTTGGCCCGGACTATAGTTTTGCATACCAACAGTACAAACAGCCTATATATCCTATTATTTTAGGTGATACAGTACAATATACCGACTTGCGTATAGCAAAACTTAATGTTAACAGGTTTGTGTACCTAAAGAATCGTTTCCCTGTTGAAGTCATTTTGGTTTACGATGGTACAGAAACCGTGACTTCAAACTTTCAAATTTCTTTAAAAGGTAAAATAGTATTTTCAAAACCTGTGGAATTTTCTAACTCTAAAAGTTCTCAGGTTATTAATTTAGATCTGCCTGCTGATCATGTAGGAGTGATGTCATACGTTGCACGGTTAGGTCCTTCGGAAAAGGAGAAAAATACCGTAAATAATACCAAGAATTTTGCCGTTGAAGTGATCGATCAAAAAACCAACGTTGCTATAGTCAGTACCATAACGCATCCCGACCTTGGGGCCTTGAAGTCAAGTATTGAAACTAATGAAAGGCGTTCAGCAAGCATCGTGAGGCCAAATGATATAATTAGTAAATTAAATGACTATCAATTGGTTATATTATATCAACCAAATCAACGCTTTAATGATCTTATTAAAAAATTAAAAGAACTTAAAAAGCATATTTTTACTGTCATAGGAACGAATACTGATGTAAATTTTTATAATTCCTATCAAGATTTTATTGGTTTAGAAAATACGTTTCAAGTCGAAGATTATCAACCCATTTTAAACCGGAGTTTTTTACCTTTTACTGCTGAAGATATTGATTTTGTTAATTATCCACCGCTTCGAGGGCCCTACGGAAATGTGAGTTTTCAGGGCAATTATCAAACCCTATTGTCCAAAAGTATTCTGGGTGTTATTTTAGATGAACCCTTGTTGGCAACTTATGAATTAAACGGTAGCCGTGAAGCGGTATTATTTGGAGAGAAAATATGGACTTGGCGTTCACAGGATTTTGTAAACTCAGGGTCTTTCAAAGCTTTTGATAACTTTTTAGGGAAATTGGTTCAGTATTTAGCATCCAATAAAACCAGGGATCGTTTACAGTTGGATTATCAATCTTTCTATGATGGGGAATCCGATTTTTTGATCCAAGCGCAGTTTTTTGATAAGAATTATGTGTTCGACCCCAGAGAACAACTTACCATCACTATAAAAAATATCGATACAAAAATTGAAAATACCATACCCTTTATACTCACAAATAATATATTTCAAGTAGATTTGAGCAGTTTGCCCGCTGGACCATACGATTTTATCGTGAGGACCAAGAAAGAAAACATTTCAAAGTCCGGTCATTTTCAAATTCTGGAATATAATGTAGAGCAGCAATTTTTAAATGCCGATGTAACAAACTTAGAGCGTTTGGCTACTAACAGTCAGGGAAAAGCGTATTTTAAAGAGAATATGAATACGTTAATTAGCGATCTACTTAATGACTCGCGCTATCAGGCTATTCAGAAAAGCCGTAAAAATACCGTACCTTTAATCGATTGGAAACTGCTACTGGTTATTTTAGTAAGTAGCCTATCATTAGAGTGGTTTCTGAGAAAATATAATGGATTAATTTAAATATTTAACTAAATACTAACTATGGAAAGATTACCAAAAGTGGCATTACCAGCAATAATTGTTGGAGTATTTGCCATAATTTTAATAGCAAAATCAGCCGTAACCATTGGATCTGGTGAAGCTGGCGTTTTATTCAAAACCTTTGGAGAAGGCGTTGTTACCGAAGAGCCTCCTATGAGTGAAGGCTTTCACCTTGTAGCACCCTGGAATAAAGTCTTTATTTATGAAGTACGTCAGCAAGAACTATTCGAAAAAATGAAGGTGTTATCTTCGAACGGATTAGAAATTCAAATTGATGCTTCAGCTTGGTATCAGCCTGTTACTAACGAACTGGGTAATTTACACCAAACTCTTGGTCAAAATTATTTAGAACGCGTTATACAGCCATCCATTCGTTCCGCAGCACGTAGTGTGGTTGGGCGTTATACACCTGAGCAGCTGTATTCGAGTAAACGTGATGCTATACAGGATGAGATTTTTGAAGAAACCAAAAAAATTCTGGATAAGCAATATGTGCAATTAAACGAGGTTTTGGTGCGCGATGTCACCTTACCAAATACGATTAAGGAAGCCATAGAGCGTAAATTGAAACAGGAACAGGAGTCTTTGGAGTACGAGTTCCGTTTAGTAACCGCTTCAAAAGAAGCTGAAAAAGTTCGTATTGAAGCACAAGGTAAAGCCGATGCAAACCGCATTTTGAATGCATCGTTATCGGAAAAAATTTTACAGGACAAAGGTATTGATGCCACTGTTAAATTATCGGAATCATCTAATACTAAGATCATTGTAATTGGTTCCGGAGAAAGCGGACTACCACTAATCCTAGGGAATCAATAATGAATATCTCAAAATTTAAAAGATAATTTTATTAAATATATTCTGAATTTTAAAAGAATAGAATAATTCTATAATTCAATAAACATTTACTTCTTTTAATTTGGAATTATTCTCAGAAATTTGTGATATTTGTACAACAAAAGTAAAACATGAGATTTATTCATACACATCATCATTTTCTTATTTGCTCTCAAGCGAAATGAAAATGTATTGAATAAATTCAACATATTTTTTAACCCGTTTGAGATGATCAAACGGGTTTTTATTTTTAAAACTTTGTGAGATCGTCTCAAAATTATAACGAAGATAAACATGAGTAAATTACGAATTGCTGTTCAAAAATCAGGACGTTTACACGACGATTCGATGCAGATTTTAAAAGATATTGGTATCGCCATCGACAATGGAAAGGACCAATTAAAAGCTGCTGCAAAGGATTTTCCTGTAGAAATTTTTTACCTCCGAAATGGTGATATTCCTCAATATTTAAAGGATGGGGTAGTTGATGCTGCTATTATAGGTGAAAATGTATTAATTGAAAAAGGAGAGGCCATTACCTTTGTTGAAAAGTTAGGATTTTCAAGCTGTCGCGTTTGTATAGCGGTTCCAAAAACTGTAAAATATGGTGGTGTTCAAGATCTCGAAGGTAAGCGTATCGCAACATCCTATCCAAATACCGTTCAAGACTATCTGCAAAAACAGGGTGTCACTGCGAATCTGCATATCATTAATGGTTCTGTGGAAATTGCTCCTAACATAGGGTTGGCAGATGCCATTTGCGATATCGTTTCCAGCGGAAGTACTTTGTTTAAAAATAATTTAAAGGAGGTAGAGACCATTTTAAAGTCTGAAGCTGTTCTGGCAGTATCTCCTGTAATTACTGAAGCTAAGCAAGCTATTTTAGATACCATTCAATTTAGAATAAGATCCGTTCTAAAAGGGCGTCAGTCGCGTTATATTTTATTGAATGCACCGAATGATAAGATCGAATCCATTAAGGCCATATTACCAGGTATGCGAAGCCCAACGGTTTTACCTTTGGCAGAAGAAGGCTGGAGTTCGGTGCACTCCGTGATCAGTAAAAATGAATTTTGGGCGATTATAGATCAACTTAAGGCTGCAGGAGCGGAAGGTATATTAGTTTGTCCTATTGAGAAAATGGTATTGTAATTTCAAGGTTATGCAAATTAGTAAAAATCCAAATAGATCTAATTGGGAGACCCTTTTAAAACGTCCAACACAAACCGTGAATGATATTGAAGATATCGTAGAAAAGGTGTTCCGGGAAGTTGTAGAAAGTGGCGACCAGGCTATTGAAAAATATACTCAGAAGTTTGATGGTGTCGCTTTAGAAACGACTGTCGTTTCGGAATCCGAAATAAGCACTGCCGTTGAGAATGTATCTGAAGATCTTAAAAAGGCTATATCGCGAGCCAAATCCAACATTGAAACCTTTCACGCAGCTCAAAAAACTGAGTCTGTTCAAGTAGAAACAACGCCAGGTGTTTTCTGCTGGCAAGAAAAAAGACCTATTGAAAAGGTTGGTTTATATATTCCTGGGGGTACAGCACCCTTATTCTCTACGGTTTTAATGCTCGCTATTCCGGCCAAAATTGCTGGATGTAAAGAGATCGTTTTGTGCTCACCACCAAATAAATTAGGCACTTTGGCTCCTGAAATTTTATATGCCGCGCAACTATGTGGTGTCACAAAAATTATAAAAGTGGGAGGGATCCAGGCTATTGCAGGTTTAACCTTTGGAACCAAAACGATACCACAAGTCTATAAAATTTTTGGTCCGGGGAATCAGTTTGTTACGGTGGCAAAACAATTAGCAACGAAACATGGAGTCGCAATTGATATGCCAGCCGGCCCCAGTGAATTATTGGTCGTTGCCGACGATTCCGCTAATCCGGCGTATGTGGCGTCTGATCTTTTAAGTCAGGCGGAACACGGTACCGATAGCCAGGTGATTTTAGTGAGCACCTCCATGGAACTTATTAATGCAGTTTCGGATGAAATAGAAGCACAATTAGAGATTCTTCCGCGTAAAGCGATTGCGGAGAAGGCCATAGCAAATTCCAGACTCATTTTTGTTGAGAATGATACGATCGCTTTAGAAATGATAAATGAATATGGCCCGGAACACTTTATTATTTGTGCTGAAAAAGAAGATTTTTATGTGTCTGGTATTATGAATGCAGGATCTGTATTTATTGGTAACTATACACCTGAAAGTGCCGGAGACTATGCATCGGGAACTAATCATACGCTACCAACTAATGGATTTACAAAGGCCTATTCTGGCGTAAATCTGGATAGTTTCATGAAACAAATGACCTTTCAAAAGATCACAAGTGAAGGTTTGTTGAATATCGGCGAAACCATTGAAAACATGGCTGCAGCTGAAGGTTTGCAGGCACACAAAAATGCGGTGTCGATACGTTTAAAAGATTTGAAGTAAAATGGACATTCAAAAGCTATTACGCAATAATATTAAAAACTTAAAACCTTACTCATCGGCACGTGATGAATTTCAAGGAGGCACTAATGCTATGGTGTTTTTAGATGCCAATGAGAATCCGTTTGAGAATGGAATTAATCGGTATCCCGATCCCTATCAAAATGCCTTGAAGGGTCTTCTATCGGAGTTAAAGGATGTTCCTAAAGACCAGATTCTTTTAGGGAATGGTAGTGATGAAGTTCTGGATATTATTTATCGTGCTTTCTGTGAGCCTAAGGAAGATAATATTCTGATCTTACCACCAACTTATGGTATGTATGAAGTGCTTGCGGGCATCAATGACGTTGCTGTGAAAAAAATCAATTTAACACCCGATTTTCAACTAAACGTTCCTAAAATCCTAAAAGCTGCTGATGCCCATAGTAAACTTCTGTTACTATGCTCCCCGAATAATCCAACAGGTAATAGTTTTTCTGCTAAAGACCTTGGAAAACTTATTTCTGAGTTTGAAGGTATAGTAGTATTGGATGAAGCCTATATTGATTTCTCTGAAGCTGAAAGCTGGGTAAAGCAATTGGATAAATTTCCAAATCTGATCGTTACCCAAACCTTATCCAAAGCCTTTGGCATGGCAGGTATTCGCCTTGGAATTTGTTATGCATCAAAAGAAATTATCGCCGTTCTAAATCGTATCAAACCACCTTATAATGTGAATATTCTAACACAGAAAAAAGCGATTGAACAACTTCAAAATAAAGTATTGGCTTCAAATCAGATCAGTGATATTTTGGAGCAGCGAAAACACCTTCAGATCATATTAAAAAACATACCTTTCATATCTAAAATATATCCTAGCGATGCTAACTTTATTTTAGTGAAAGTAGACGATGCTACCCAGCGTTACAATGAATTACTGAAACTAGGCATCGTTACTAGAAATAGAACACATGAGGTGGGCTGTGAAAATTGCCTGCGATTTACTGTGGGCACCGCAGAGGAAAATAAAAAATTAATTGAAGCTTTAAAGACACTTAAAGCCGTGTTGAAATAAGTAAAATAACATTACAAATGAAAAAAGTTTTGTTTATAGATCGTGATGGAACTCTTATAAAGGAGCCTGAAGACGAACAAATTGACAGCTTTGAAAAGCTTGAATTTTATCCCAAGGTCTTTCAGTATTTAAGTCGGATTGCCAAAGAACTTGATTATGAATTGGTGATGGTAACCAATCAGGATGGTCTTGGAACAGACGCCTTTCCTGAAGATACGTTCTGGCCGGTACATAACTTTATTATGTCTAGTTTTGAAAAAGAAGGTGTTACGTTTTCAGAGCAGATCATCGATCGTACCTTTGCTAAAGAAAATGCGCCAACACGTAAACCCAATACAGGCTTATTACAACACTATTTTACGGATGATTACGATCTTGAAAACTCTTATGTTATTGGCGATCGGTTAACAGATATTGAACTCGCTAAAAACCTGGGAGCCAAAGGTATTTTCATCAATAACGAAACCCATTTAGGAACGGATGAAGTAACTGTGGCACACGAGTCTTTAAATGAGTTTATAGCTTTGGAAACCGAAGATTGGTCGGAGATCTATGCTTTTTTGAAAGCAGATGAACGCTCGGGAGGTCTCATACGAAACACCAATGAAACCAAAATAGCCATTCAACTGAATCTGGATGGCACCGGTAAAAGCAAAATAGATACCGGACTTGCCTTTTTTGATCATATGCTAGACCAGTTAGCACGACACGGTCAGCTTGATCTAAATATTAAGGTTGACGGCGATCTGGAAGTTGACGAGCACCATACGATTGAAGATACAGCCATTGCCTTAGGGGAAGTCTTTAATAAGGTGTTAGGTAATAAACTGGGTATCGAACGCTATGGTTTTTGTCTTCCCATGGACGATTGCTTAGCCCAGGCGGCTATAGATTTTGGGGGAAGAAACTGGTTGGTATGGGAAGCCGATTTCAAACGTGAAATGATTGGAAAAATGCCAACGGAAATGTTTTATCACTTTTTTAAATCTTTTACTGATGGTGCCAAATGTAATTTGAATATCAAAGCAGAAGGCACCAACGAACATCACAAAATCGAAGCTATTTTTAAAGCCTTTGCAAAAGCCATAAAAATGGCGGTAAAGCGCGATATTGAAAAAATGATTTTACCATCAACAAAAGGCATGCTTTAAGACCATGAAACTCGTTATAATTAATTATGGTGCTGGCAATATTAAAAGCATTCAGTTCGCTTTTAATCGATTGGGTGTTAATGCGGAATTATCGCATGATCCCGAAGTGATCCAAAGTGCCGATAAACTTATTTTTCCCGGTGTTGGTGAAGCGAACAGCGCAATGACCATGCTGAAAAAAAGTGGTTTGGAAACCTTAATTCCGAACTTAGAACAACCCGTTTTAGGTATTTGCCTGGGGATGCAGCTTATGTGTAATTACACGGAAGAAGGCCATACCAAAGGATTGGGCATTTTTCAGACCGAAGTGAAACGGTTCTCGAACGAACTGAAAGTACCACAAATGGGATGGAACGTAATTAAGGATCTAAAATCGGATCTTTTTAAGGGCATCAAAGAGGATGAATACATGTATCTGGTACATAGCTATTATGCTGAACACTGTGCTGAAACCATTGCAGCAACAGATTACGGTATAAATTATGCTTCCGCCTTAAAACATAAAAACTTTTATGGGGTACAGTTTCACCCTGAAAAAAGCAGTGTAGCAGGATCGCGGATACTTGAAAACTTTTTAAACTTATAACATGAGAATAATACCTGCTATTGATATTATCGACGGAAAATGTGTGCGCCTGACCAAAGGCGATTATGATACCAAAAAAGTGTATAGCGAGAATCCGCTGGATATGGCCAAGGCCTTTGAAGATTCCGGTATCCAATATTTGCATGTTGTAGATTTAGACGGCGCGAAGGCCAAACATATTGTAAACTATAAAGTTTTAGAGCGCATCGCTTCAAAAACAACCCTTAAGATTGATTTTGGAGGAGGCCTAAAATCTGATGCTGACGTCCATATAGCCTTTAATTCCGGTGCCCGGCAAATTACCGGAGGCAGCATCGCGGTTAAAGACCCGGAACTGTTTGAAAGTTGGCTTGAAAAATATGGGTCGTCAAAGATTATTTTAGGAGCAGATTCAAATAATAATAAGATTGCTATTTCAGGTTGGACTGAAGAAAGCGATAAAAATGTCATTCCATTTATTAAAGCCTATCAGAGAAAAGGGGTTCAATACGTAATTTGTACCGATATTGCTAAAGATGGCATGCTGGAAGGGCCTTCAACAAACTTGTATAAAGATATTATTTCAGAGTGCTCTAATGCCAGTGAAGGTCAGTCTATCAAATTAATTGCCTCTGGTGGCATTTCATGTTTAGAGGATCTGGATAAGGTTCGTGCTATGGGTTGCGAAGGCGTTATTATTGGTAAGGCGATTTACGAAAATAGAATAACCTTGAAAGACTTAGAACGCTATAATTAGATATGTTAACAAAACGAATCATTCCTTGTTTGGATATTAAGAACGGTCGGACTGTAAAAGGCGTTAATTTTGTAGATTTACGTGATGCCGGCGATCCAGTAGCTTTAGCAAAGCAATATGCCGAAGTTGGCGCTGATGAATTGGTGTTTCTAGATATTTCTGCCACGCAGGAAAATCGAGCCACGACCTTGGACATGGTTTTACACGTGGCAGAACAGGTGAATATTCCATTTACCGTAGGTGGCGGGATATCGAGTATTGCCGATGTAGACGCCCTTTTAAAATGTGGTGCAGATAAGGTTTCTGTAAATTCGTCTGCAGTTAAACGTCCTGAACTTGTTAATGAACTGGCGGATAAATTTGGAAGCCAGTGTGTGGTTGTTGCCATTGATGCAAAACAAGTTGAAGGCACATGGAAAGTACATTTGGCCGGAGGTAGTATTCCCACAGATCTGGATTTATTTGAATGGGCTAAGGAAGTAGAGCGGCGCGGTGCAGGAGAAATTCTGTTTACCTCAATGAATCATGATGGTACAAAAAACGGCTTTGCTAATGAAGCTCTGGCGAAATTATCATCCGAATTAAATATCCCGATAATAGCCTCGGGAGGTGCAGGTACGGTCCAGCATTTTGTGGATACATTCAAACTAGGAAAATCAGATGCAGCATTAGCTGCCAGCGTTTTTCATTTTGGTGAAATACCCATTCCCGAGTTAAAGAAAGAATTAAGAAAACAGCATATAGAAGTAAGGTTATGACCATTAAATACGATAAAAACGGACTCATTCCGGCGATTATTCAAGATGCATCAACAAAGCAAGTGCTTATGTTGGGTTATATGAATGAAGACGCCTATAATAAAACTAAAGATTCTAAATTGGTGACTTTTTTTAGTCGGAGTAAACAACGTTTATGGACTAAAGGTGAAGAAAGTGGGAATGTGCTTCATTTAGTGGATATAAAAAATGATTGCGATAGCGATACACTATTAGTGCGTGTTAATCCCGAAGGTCCTACGTGCCATAAAGGAACAGATACCTGTTGGGGTGAAGACAATAAGTCGCAATATGGTTTCTTTTCGGAACTGGAAGCCATTATCGACAAACGTGTCGCATCAAAGGATACGGATAAATCATATGTGGCGCGACTGTTTTCAAAAGGCATCAACAAAGTAGCACAAAAAGTAGGTGAGGAGGCTGTAGAAACGGTTATAGAAGCTATGGACTCTAATGACAACTTGTTTCTTTATGAATCGGCCGACCTCATGTTCCATTACCTCATGTTACTCAAAGCTAAAGGGTTTTCATTGAAAGATATTGAAAACGAACTAAAATCACGTCATAAATAGATTTGAGTAAAAAGGGCGCTTCATATCAGAAAGAACTTATTGTAGAAAAAGGACATCTCGATGATCTTAACCACGTTAATAATGTGGTTTATGTGAGATGGATCAATGACATTTCTGAGGAGCACTGGGAGCAAATAACAACCCCGGAACTCGAAAATGACTATTTTTGGGTGGTTTTACGGCATGAAATTGATTATTTAGGACAAGCGCTTTTGGGTGATGCCCTAACCATTAAAACCCGGGTAGGAGAGACTGGTGGTGTAAAATCCGTTCGGGAAATTTATATCTATAAAAATCAATCACTTTTGGTAAAAGCCAAAACAACTTGGTGCCTCATAAACCGTAAAACCCTGAAACCCCAACGCATCGGAGACGACGTTTTAAAGGTGCTGTTCGTCTCAGAAAGTCTTTGAAAAGGTTTACAAGTCAAAAATGAAAAAACATTTTTATCTTATTACACTACAATATTTAGGCTACCGCTTTCATGGATGGCAGAAACAACCGGATGTTAAAACGCTACATTTGATGGTAGATAGAACCTTAAATTTTATCTTAGAAGGCCAGCCCTTTAAGAGTTTGAGTTCAGGTCGCACAGATGCCATGGTCTCTGCTGAAAAGGCAGCTTTCGAATTGTTTTTGGAAGAACCTCTTGAGGATATGAATGCATTTTTAGAGCTTTTTAATTACAATTTACCTCAGGATATTAGGGCGCTTACCATTAAGGAGGTGGATAAGAACTTCAATATCATTAACCATCCAAAAACTAAAGAATATCACTACCTATTTACTTTTGGTCAAAAATGCCACCCTTTCTGCGCACCTATCATGACTACCATTTTAGATGATTTGGATATAGAGCTCATGAAAGAAGGTGCTAAACTATTCGAAGGAGAACATTATTTCAAATCCTATTGTTTCAAACCAACGGATAATGGAATTTATAATCGGGATTTATCACTTTGTGAAATTGTTGAAAATACCGAGTATACCGCCAATTTTTTTCCGAGGCAATCTTACGTCTTAAAAGTTAAAGGTAAAGGCTTTATGCGTAATCAAATCCGTCTCATGATGGGCACGCTAATTGATCTAGGTAAAGGAAAACTCTCTTTAGACGACATCAAAGACAGCTTGCGCGACGGCCATTTTGTTAAAATGGAATATATTGCTCCGGCCTCAGGATTAATTTTGAAAGACATCGCTTTTGAAGATTAGGTAATGGACTTTTCTTAAAAGATTTTAACACCTTTCACCAACTTTAACATAAATGGTAGCCCTAAGACAACAGTTCTGTTAAATCATGTTAAAACACTTGATTTTACTGGTATTTTAACGTATATTATATATGAAAATTAATGTTAAATACTAATAAAAATGAATTATTTGAATATGAAGAATGAAGATGTGCTAAAGGTAGTAACCGAGCTTAATATTTTACTAGCCGACTACCATATATACTATCAAAAATTAAGAAGTAATCACTGGAATATTTTAGGAAAGAATTTCTTTGACTTACATGTGAAATTTGAAGAAATGTACAATGATGCTAAAATTAAGATAGATGAAATAGCAGAGCGTGTATTAACTCTGAGATACCATCCAATGAGTACCTTAAGTGACTATTTAAAATCTTCAAACATAAACGAGGTACAACCGGTGACACATGATATCGATCTGGTTAAAGAAACCTTGAATGATCACAAATTATTATTAGAACAAATGTATGTTGTGATTAAAAAAGCTGAAGAAATTGGCGATGAAGGTACTATCGATATGATGGGTGGATATATCAGAGAACTGGAAAAAACCAGTTGGATGTTAAGCGCATGGTTAAAAAAACCTTCTGAATCTTTACAATCAGAAGTCGCTGAAACCGTGGAAGCTACTTCCTAATTTATAATATACCTAGGAATTAAATTGAATCCTGTATTGATCTACATAGGTTAATACAGGATTTTCTTAGTTCATAAAGGATGGAAATAAAACCTAACTTTTTGTACATTTAAAGAAAAAATGCAATGAGTACAACAATCCCTGAGGAAGTTCTTTCTTTCTTAAAAGATCTTGAAAAAAATAATAACCGCGATTGGTTTAATGAGCGAAAATCGGAATTCAAAGCTGTAAAGAATGAGGTCAAAATATTTTGTAACGCCTTATTAACGGAATTGAATAAGCACGATAAAATTGAAAATATGAAGCTATTCAGAATTTATCGTGATGTTCGGTTTTCAAAAAATAAAATGCCTTATAAAACCCATTTAGCCTGCTCGTTCCGACGCTTAAAACCAGAATTGCGAGGTGGTTACTACCTTCATATAAAACCAAATAATGAAAGTTTTATCGCAACAGGGTTTTGGGATCCGAATAAAGATGATCTCATGCGGATTCGTAAAGAATTTGAAATAGATGCAACTGAGATCAAAGCGATTATGGAAAAGGAATCCTTTAAATCGGTTTGGGGCACCATTAAGGGCGACGAGCTAAAAACGGCACCCAGGGGTTTTGATAAAGGTCATGAGGCCATTGACCTTATTAAAAAGAAACAATTCGTTTTTACTAAAAAATTTACCGATGAGGAAGTGATGCACCCCGACTTTCTTAAAAATGTGGATGCGTCATTTAAGGCTATTCGTCCTTATTTCGATTACATGAGTGATGTGCTTACGACCGACCTCAATGGTGTATCGTTATTATAAAAACTAAACAGCAGCTAAATAATCCGGCTTTTCAAAAAGTTGAATGTTGCTGATGATGCGGTCCTTTACCAAATTCATCATACGCTTATTTAAAGCCGATGAGTTTTTGATGTACAAAGCGTATTCATCAACAGTAAATTGCCCAATGATCATACCTTTTAAAGAGTTTCGGAATTTCATATCCTTATGGATCGCGTTTTCAATATAATCCAATCGCCTTTCCATCGATAAACCATAAAATACGGCTTTGTGTTTGTTGATGTAGTTTCTGAAAACTATAACAACCAAATCATTCTGAAGCTTAATTACAGGGCGTAAAACGGCGTTCTGAAAATACTCATCGTCGCTCATGTTATCTGTGATTTTTGCTGAAGGGATCTCGGGGCGCATTTGGGATAAATTTAAATCTCGCTGAGTCATAATGTAGATTTTCAATAAAAATATTGATTTAAAAATCCAATATAGCTATTCAAAATTCTAATTATTAACCGGGTTATTAACAAGACGTTTTTGTTACCTTTAAAAAAAGTATGATTTTATGAGATTTCACACCAGAAAATGGGTAAAACCTGAAGACTTAAATCCAAATGGCACCCTGTTCGGCGGACGCTTATTAGAGTGGATCGATGAGGAGGCCGCCTTATATTCTATTATTCAGCTTGAAAATCAACGTGTGGTAACCAAATATATAAGCGAGATCGATTTTAGAGCCACAGCAAAACCTGGCGATATTATTGAAATTGGTATTGAAGTCGTAAAATTTGGCAGGGCTTCGATTACACTAAGTTGTGAGGTTAGAAACAAAATGACCCAAGAAACCATTATTACCATTTCGAACATTGTAATGGTTAATATGGGTGAAGATGGTAAAGCCAAACCACATGGAAAAACCGAGGTGGAATATGTTTCCAAGCGACTTGAATAAAAATTCTTATTGGAATTAATTTTTTTAGTTGACAATCGTAAAATATAGCATTGTACAATTTTCATCAATCCTTGAGATCTATTGAATTTATTAAGATTTTTAATGCGATCATTAAGGATTACATAAAAATGTTGAGCATCGTAGTTTGTCTCTCTTATTTAAGGGCAAAAACAGTCCTTATTTTATAAATTTGCAAGCTATAGATGCCAATAAATTAAAGAAAAATTAAACATAATTATAGATTTTTATGAGCAAGACATTATTTGATAAAGTTTGGGATTCTCATGTGGTACGAAAAATTGAAGGGGGTCCTGATGTATTTTTCATCGATCGCCATTTTATCCATGAGGTAACCAGTCCCGTTGCTTTTCTAGGTCTTAAAAAACGAGGTCTTAGTGTGTTGTACCCTGAGCGTACCTTTGCAACCGCCGATCACAACACACCAACCATTAATCAGCATTTACCTGTAGAAGACCCTTTGTCCGCCAATCAGTTAAAAGCACTGGAGGATAATTCCAACGAATATGGTATCAGTCACTGGGGATTAGGTCATAAAAAGAACGGTATTGTTCATGTCGTTGGACCAGAGAACGGCATTACGTTCCCGGGCGCAACCATTGTGTGTGGTGATTCACATACGTCAACACATGGTGCCTTCGGAGCTATTGCCTTTGGTATTGGAACATCTGAAGTTGAAATGGTATTGTCCACGCAATGTATCATGCAACCTAAGCCCAAGAAAATGCGGATTAATGTTAACGGCAAACTTGGTAAGGGTGTAACCCCAAAAGATGTTGCGCTTTATATTATTTCTCAGTTAAGCACCTCTGGAGCAACTGGATATTTTGTGGAATATGCAGGGGATGTTTTTGAAAATATGACCATGGAAGGCCGTATGACCGTTTGTAACCTTTCAATAGAAATGGGAGCTCGTGGTGGTATGATTGCACCAGATGAGACTACTTTTGCCTATCTAAAAGATAAACCGCTATCACCGAAAGGTGAGGCCTGGGATGAAGCTGTGGCACATTGGAAAACCCTCAAAACGGAAGACGACGCTACCTTTGATAAGGAAATAACCTTTCATGCGGCAGAGATCGAACCAATGATTACCTATGGAACAAATCCTGGAATGGGGATTGGTATTTCACAGTTTATACCAGAAGCAGAAACCTTAGATGGTAATGTTGCAACGTTTAGAAAATCTTTGGAATACATGGGATATGATGAAGCTGAGTCCATGTTAGGAAAAACAGTAGATTATGTCTTTTTAGGAAGTTGTACCAACGGTCGCATTGAAGATTTTAGAGCTTTCGCCTCTATTGTGAAAGGAAAGAAGAAAGCAGATCATGTAACGGCCTGGTTAGTACCTGGTTCGCATGAAGTAGAGGATAAAATTAAGGAAGAAGGTATTTTGGATATTATTACCGAAGCTGGTTTTACCTTGCGCCAACCGGGATGTTCAGCATGTTTGGCTATGAATGATGATAAAATTCCTGCGGGAAAATATGCTGTAAGTACTTCTAACAGGAATTTTGAAGGACGTCAAGGGCCTGGTGCCAGAACTATGTTGGCTAGTCCTTTAGTAGCTGCAGCAGCTGCAGTTACTGGTGTTGTAACCGATCCAAGAGACTTACTTTAATTAAAATAAATTACAGAAAGAAAACATAATATGGCTTACGATAAATTTAATGTATTAACTAGTACAGCAGTTCCATTACCTCTGGAGAATGTCGATACCGATCAAATTATTCCTGCGCGCTTTTTAAAAGCAACAGAGCGTAAAGGGTTTGGTGATAATTTATTCAGAGACTGGCGTTACAATAACGATGGTTCACCAAAAGAAAACTTTGTACTAAACAATCCCATTTATAGTGGTAAGATTTTAGTAGGAGGAAAGAACTTCGGGTCAGGTTCATCCCGTGAACATGCGGCTTGGGCCGTATACGATTACGGATTCCGTTGTGTTGTTTCCAGCTTCTTTGCCGATATCTTTAGAAATAACTGTTTGAATGTAGGGGTATTGCCAGTTCAGGTAAGTCCTGAATTTTCAGAACAGATATTCGAAGAGATTTATAAAGACCCAAATACTCAAATTGAAGTCAATCTTCCAAATGAAACGATAACCATTTTATCTACCGGAGCTCAGGAATCTTTTGAGATCAACAGTTACAAGAAAGAGAACATGTTGAATGGTTTTGATGACATTGATTACTTACAAAACATTAAAGGTGAAATAGAATCGTTCGCTAACGAATTACCTATGTAATATGAGCGCAAAGCGACGTATTGAAATAATGGATACGACACTCCGTGATGGTGAGCAAACCTCCGGTGTGTCGTTTTCTGCTTCTGAAAAGTTAACCATAGCGAAGCTCCTTTTAGAGGAACTTAAGGTAAATCGCATTGAAATTGCATCTGCCAGAGTTTCAGAAGGTGAATTTCAGGCGGTAAAGGATATTACGGACTGGGCTAGCGTAAATGGCTTTATCAATGCTGTAGAAGTACTCACTTTTGTAGATGGCGGAGTTTCCATCGACTGGATGCTAAAAGCAGGAGCAAAGGTTCAGAACCTCTTAACCAAAGGTTCATTAAATCATTTAAAATACCAGCTTAAAAAGACTCCAGATCAACACTTTAAGGATATAGAAGAAAATATTTCCTTAGCGCTGAGTAAAGGCGTGGAAACCAATGTTTACCTAGAAGATTGGAGCAACGGAATGCGTAATTCCAAAGACTATGTTTTTGGTTTTTTAGCTTTTTTGGCAACGCAACCGGTGAAACGTATTATGTTGCCGGATACGCTAGGTGTATTGACTCCAAAAGAAGCTTTTGATTTTATCAAGGAAATTCGCGACACTTATCCGGATGTGCATTTTGATTTTCATGCCCACAATGACTACGATCTGGGTGTTGCTAATGCCGTGGAAGGTATTCGTGCCGGAGCTAATGGGTTACATCTTACCATCAACGGCATGGGAGAACGGGCGGGAAATGCACCTATGGCAAGTACCATCGCTGTTATCAATGATTTTCTTCCTGATGTTGAAACCACTATAAACGAAAAAGGTTTGTTTACAGTAAGTAAACTGGTTGAAACTTTTTCAGGTGTTTTTATTCCGGCAAACAAGCCGATTATTGGAGCCAATGTATTTACACAAACAGCCGGTATTCATGCTGATGGTGATAACAAAAAGAATCTTTATTTCAGTGACCTTATGCCAGAACGATTTGGCAGAAAACGTCAATATGCACTCGGTAAAGCCTCGGGTAAGGCCAATATTCAAAAGAACTTACAAGAACTTGGCCTTAAGTTAAATGATGACGATATTAAAAAAGTAACACAGCGTATTATTGAATTGGGTGATAAAAAGCAGGTTGTAACCAAGGAAGATCTACCCTATATCATTTCGGATGTGTTAGACCGGAATTACGAAGAGAAGGTTAAAGTGAATTCTTACGTATTGACCCACGCTAAAGGTTTAAGGCCTTCAACCTCCGTTTCACTTACGATCAACGGGAACTCGTTTGAAGAAAGTGCGCAGGGTGATGGACAGTTCGATGCTTTTATGAATGCGATCAAATCGGCTTTTAAAAAGCAAAAAATGCAACTCCCCACGCTCATTGATTATGCGGTTCGAATTCCTCCCGGAAGTCACTCCGATGCCCTATGCGAAACTATTATAACATGGAAAGCTAACGACAAGGAATTTAAAACCCGTGGTTTGGATTCCGATCAAACGGTATCTGCAATTATTGCCACAGAAAAAATGCTAAACATTATTACAAACTAAAAAAACAACATGAAATTTAATATTGCCCTTTTAGCCGGAGACGGTATTGGACCGGAAGTTATAGAACAAGCTGTAAAAGTGAGTGATGCCGTAGCCAAAAAATTTGGTCACGAGATCACCTGGAAACCAGCTTTAACTGGTGCGGCAGCTATTGACGCCGTTGGCGAACCGTACCCCGATGAAACACATAACATATGTACAAGTTCAGATGCTGTTTTATTTGGAGCTATTGGTCACCCACGATTCGATAATGATCCTTCAGCCAAAGTGCGTCCAGAGCAGGGTCTGCTTAAAATGCGTAAAAAATTAGGGCTTTTCGCTAATGTTCGTCCAACCTTTACATTTCCGTCTCTAATTGATAAATCGCCTTTAAAAAGAGAACGTATCGAAGGTACTGATTTGGTGTTTTTACGTGAGCTTACCGGAGGTATTTATTTTGGTGAAAAAGGCCGTCGCGATGGAGGGGAAACCGCTTTTGACAATTGCGTATATACCAGAGAGGAAGTAAAACGCTTGGCTAAAAAAGGATTTGAACTTGCCATGACCCGAACTAAAAAATTATGCTGCGTGGATAAGGCCAACGTATTGGAAACGTCACGTTTATGGCGTGAAACGGTACAAGCTATGGAAAAAGATTATCCTGAAGTTACAGTAAGTTACGAATTTGTTGATGCTGTAGCCATGCGATTGGTACAATGGCCAAATAGCTATGATGTTTTAATCACAGAAAACCTGTTTGGAGATATATTAACCGATGAGGCTTCTGTTATTTCCGGTTCCATGGGATTAATGCCTTCAGCTTCGATGGGCTCGGATATCGCTTTATTTGAGCCGATACACGGATCGTACCCTCAGGCAACAGGATTAAATATTGCCAACCCTATGGCAACCGTATTATCTGCAGCCATGATGTTTGAAATGGCATTTAATTTACCGGAGGAAGGAAAAGCTATTCGTGATGCCGTAAATAAAGCACTTGCTGAAGGAATTGTAACCGAAGATCTAGCCAATGGCGATAAATCTTATGGAACTAAAGAAGTGGGAGACTGGCTAGCCGCTAACATCTAAATCATAATCATTTTGAATAAAAAAGGATGCCTGAGTAAAGCATCCTTTTTTTTTATTCTATTTTTTTAAACTAAGATCTTTAAAAGAAGTACTACTTGGTAGTTCAAATATTTCCAGTTCGAAATAAGGTAAAGCAGCAATGAGGTGATCGAAAATATCGGCCATGATGTATTCGTAATTCTCCCATCGCTTATCGCTACTGAAAACATAAATTTCTAAGGGGATGCCTTGAGGTGTGGGGGCCAGTTGCCGAGCCATAATCATCATGTCCTTATTTACCGCTGAATGATTATTCAAATAGGAATCGATATATTTTCGAAACACACCAATATTGGTTAGGTTCCTGCCATTTATCAATAGACTTTTATCAATTTGTTGTTCCGAATTATGAGCTTTAATATCTTCTTGTCTTGATTCGATATAAGCATTTAGTAACTGAATTTTTTTAAGCTTTTCAGCTTCTTCGTCCGAAAGGAACTTAACACTTTCCTGTTTAATAATCAGGGCTCGCTTAATACGTCTACCGCCCGATTCGGTCATACCACGCCAATTCTTGAAAGAATCTGAAATCAGGGCATAGGTTGGAATAGTCGTTATGGTTTTGTCAAAATTTTGAACTTTTACGGTCGCTAAGGTAATTTCAATCACATCCCCATCGGCGCCGTATTTTTCAAAAGTAATCCAATCACCAATTCGGACCATATCATTGATGGACACCTGAATACTGGCAACAAAACCTAAAATGGTATCCTTAAATACCAATATTACAACCGCAGAAATAGCTCCTAAGCCAGTTAAAAAGTGTAAAAATGGAATACCCGTAATAATTGCTATGGCAGATAAAATACCACCAAGCCAAGCAAAGATCATGAATACCTGAATATAACTGTCTATGGGTTTATCCATAAAACGTTCCAGCGTTTTAAGGTAATCTTTAAACGTATTCAGGATACTACGAATAACCCAAAGCGTTAAAAGAATGGCGAAAACCTGTAAAGCTTTCTCCAGAATGGCTTCTGTATGGGGGAAATCTGAGAATACCCCGGGAACAAAAGCAATGGCGATTAATAATGGGATGATATGAGCTAGGTTTCGGGGCGTTTTGTTTTTTACTAAAAGATCATCAAAATTGGTTTTTGAACGTTCCGCGAATCTGGAAAAGGCGCCAATGAGGATTTTTCGAATAACAAAATCAGTAATAAAAATGATCAACAATAAAACGATTATCAATATGGCTATGTTGAGATAAACAGCAATTGTTTCAGAAACTTTCAGCTCTATTAAATAATCATAAATCCAATGTTTCCATGGAAAATCTGATACAGCTTTTGTGTCGATTTTTGTATCGATGTTATCTTGAATTAAAATACTATTGCGTATCATTTCGTTTGTATGTATTTTTTATCAACATAAAAAGTTCCAAAAGGAATAATAGAGGCTACCAATACGATCAAAAAATCTTTTTTCGGCCAATCAAAATCAGGTTTTATCATAATAGCTATAATGATATATCCAATAAATAAGAGGCCATGTGGCATACCCAACATTTTTACATATTGCGGTTCACCAGCGAGATATTTTACAGGTGTTGCAAAAAACAATAACAATATATAAGAAAGGCCTTCAAGAAAGGCAACCATTCGAAATATATTACGGAATGTAAACATGATCTGAAATTTTATACAAAAGTACAATAGAAGAATCAAAGCACCATATAATCTTCGATATGGTTTTTATAAAGGTGATAAAAAAGAAATATTGTTAAAAGTTCGACAAAAGGAAAGAACTAACACCTATTTCAATATTTAAAAACCTATTAATCAATATTTAAAAATTTTTCATTTATTTTCCCTAAGAAAGTTAAAGTTTAGCTAAAAAATTAAACGCTACTTTAATTTTTTCATCATTAATTATCTATTAAAAAAACCCTTAAATCTACCTACATTATGAAACCCCCAATGACCTATTTTAAAGGGCTCATTTTTCTATGCAGCCTCATCCTAATTCAACATTGTAAAAACCAGGATCTTGATGACGCCGTTCTATCGGGTGATCCCATATCAGAAAATGCGCCTTTTGGAGCCGTATTTTTTGCCCAAACTCACGTTCAACAACCGGAAGACGAACTTTTTAAATTAGTTAGCAACAGAGCCACATTAATAAAAGTTAATTTTACGACACATATTGGTGAATCGGCGCCGGATGTTAATGCTATTATAAATTTAAACGGAACAACCGAAACCATTAATTTATCAGGGCCTTCAACATTGACGGAAGCGATCGATCTCCGCTATGGTGCCATTCAACATAAATTCGAAAATAGTTTTGCCGCAATCATTCCTAAAGAATTTGTGCAACCCGGGCTGCGCCTTACTATTCAAGCCGGAAGTGACACTATGGAGTTCAACGATTTAACCATCGGAGCACCAAACCATGTGATCATGAATATGTTTGACGCCCATTTTTTTCAAGATTCACCGGGTGATTATCCAAAAGGTTGGCTTGAAGAGATACGTTCTAAATGGCCGGTTTCCGGAGTTACACTAAGACATTTTCCAAATATGCTGTTCACTGAATTAACCATACCTCCACGAAAAGATGTTGGTGCTCCTGCCTCCAGGGTAAGCTCTAAAGCAGATTACGAAGCTCTTAACGGTATTAAATTTGATGGAGAACAAGCTGCCGCGTCACAGTGGAAAACTGCGTTAAAAGCCGCTGCAGGAACCCAAGGACGTTATGCCTTATTTTATATTAATATTTATGGCGTCAATGCGGGTGGACAAGCAGGTGGTTTTGGTGGCGTTGGAAATGGGACCAGTCTTGGGATTTTTCAACACGAAATTGGTCATGCCTTTTCATTACCCCATTGGGGTGATAATAACAACTACCCCTACAAAGGTGATATGCATGGTATTTCGGCACCAGATAGTTATAATAAAACACACGCCGGTCCAGTTTGGGCTTATGACATGAATACGAACACCTTTATACCACCTACCGTTCAAGAAAACGCCGTTGGCGGGATGCCAGGAACCTATAAACAAGACCCTATGCAAGGTGGTGGTGCAGGCGATCAGGAAACCGGTTTTCTGATGCGACATTTCTCAGATTATTCTCAAAGCCAAATGCAAAGTTATCTCGAAGGCCATATCGCCATACGAAAGGCCGGTAGTTCTGATTATGTGCGTTGGGATGACATCACCGTAACCTATAGTAAACCTTTAGAAAATAATGGTGTAAATTACCCCATTGTAAATGATGTGGAGGTGATTAGCGTTATGGCTGGTGTTAGTTCAACGACTCCTCAGGCGACTATAGTATATCCTCCGATCGGCCCTTATACCAGCGGACTCATCAAGGTCTTTGATCCTAATGTGGAAACCGATCGCCTTGAAGCACAAGTAAAATATTGTCCGGAAGGTGGTTGTGACATTAGTTTACGGGTTGTACAGGGTGGTACAATAAAAACCATGCTGCTACCTATAGCGCTACAATCCGGTATAGACCCCTTAGACGGAAAAAGCTTTAATACGCGAGCTGTAAATTTACCAGCAGGAGATGGCACCGTTAGCAAAATTGAGCTTTTAAGTACACCAGATGCTGAAATGAATGGCATACCTACAAATCCTCAGGTGTTGTATGTCTGGAGTTTGTAATAGATTAACTCAATAATTCTTCGGGGTTTTTAGATATTAAATAGTGAAACGAATTGAAAAAAATATTATCTTTGATTAATAGGTAATAAACTGCGAATCAAGATGTTCGATTCATATAAACACTTTTTAGAAACCCCGGGATACAATAAGTTTATTGGAGAAGACTATTTGATCGTTGAGTTTAAATGCCCGATCAAAGAGGAATTATTCACGGCCTGGTCTGAATGTCATAGTATTGTTTATGTACTTAGTGGTCAAAAGAAATGGATCATGCCTTCGAAGGATTATTTGGTTCAGGAAGACCAATCCATTTTCGTGCGAAAAGGCGCTTTCAAAAACCAGCAATACTTTGAAGAAGGCTTTTGTGTTCTGATGTTCTTTATGCGGGACGATTTTATCCGACGTGCCATCGAGGAGGATATTAACAAGGAAATTTCATCTTTAAAAATCTTAGATAATCCTAATTTTATATACAGAATCGATGTGTCTGAAAGTTTAAAAACCCTTTATCATTCCTTTTTTTCTTATTTAAAACAACCTAAAAAACCATCACAAAAAATCATCGAATTAAAATTTCGGGAAATGCTCCTGAATATTTGTTTGGATGCCAATAACCATTCGGTTCGGGATATGTTGTACACCATTTCAAAAAATACCGATAGTGGTATTGAACAGATCATGGAGGAGCAGTTTATTTATAATTTGAAGATAGAAGATTTTGCAAGACTTTGCGGTAAAAGTGTGTCGACCTTCAAACGGGAATTTAAAAAGATTTATCAAACCACTCCTGGCAAATGGCTCATGCAGAAACGCCTTCATTTAGCGCGTCATCTGATGTTAAACACCGATTTTAACGTGCAAGAGATTTGCTATGATTGTGGTTTTGAAAGTGATTCTCATTTCATACGAAGTTTTAAACAGCAATTTGGTGTTACGCCAAAACAATGGCGAAACACCAAAGTAAATGTTTCTGCATAATCATTTATACTTAAGGGTTTATAATGCCTTTCTCAATTTTTCGCTTTTTCTCTGCTTTTTCTCGAGCCGTCCATGCGTCACCCTTCAAACATACAAACACCGTGTGTATCAAAAATGTGGTTCCGCTGTAAAGCGCTCCCGAAAATAAATAGCTTAAAAAGCTGTTTAAAAATCCTGGGAGGTTCTCATTGCTAACTACCATTGAAGTACCCATCACAAAAGAAACAAATACACCGACCCAAAAGGGTAAACATTGCATACAACTAGTAAGGTATTTCCAAAAATTCGGACTTCTTTTTTCCGCGATATCCCGCAGGGGTTCAAATATTTTGCTGATGGTTATAATAGCTGAAATACCATACACAACCAACACGTTTATTAAAAATTCCATAGTAACAAATATTTAAAAAAGTATGCAAGCTCAGTGTTTCCTTGGGATGAAGAATTCTTTAGCTTGCACTGACTTTTTATAATTGATTGATGATTTTCGATCAGGCTTCTTGTCCTGTTTTTACTTTTAACCATCCGGCATGACCTCCTTCTAAGTTAAAAACCTGCTTAATCCCGGATTCCTGAGCTTTAATTGCAGCCATGTAAGACATCACGCCACCTGTGCAGCAAAACAAGAAGGGACCTTCGTTGTCGAAAACTGGATGGTAATTAGCGTTGCTTTTATCTATAGCTTGATCAACGGTTTCCAAAGGAATGTTTACCGCTCCCGGAAATCCTCCTTGATTTTCAATGGCCTGTGGATTGCGCACATCGATGATGTGGTGGCTTTGTGCTTTTAAAATGGCTTCTACCTGATTTGCTGGGATTTGCGCCACAACTTTGTTTGATACTTTGGTTTGTAATTGATTCATAATATGTTTAATTTTAAGTAATTATAATTTAAGTTATAAAGTAATGGTTTCAGCACCTTCCAGGATTAGCTGGTGCAGGGCTGGAGAACCTACTAATTCAATTTCATCGATAAGATCTTCAACCTCATAACCACGCACAGCGGCACAAGGAGGACATACCATAATGCGACATTTGTTGCTTACTACAGCGTCGATCATGTCTTTCATGGTAGGGTCTTTTGGATTCAAATGGGCATACTTTGCAGCACTTTTTCTAACCCAGTCTACACCGGAACTTACCAGAAAAATACTCACATCTAACCCTGATTTAATACCTCCGTTGGCGATACTCCACGCTACGGAGGCTCTTTCATCGTTTAATCCGTAGCTTATCAACACTACGATCTTCTTTTTTGTACTCATAATTAATTGTTTAAAAAGTTAATAGATTGTTTTGATAAAGCAAATTTAGAGTATGAGTGAGGGTTGGAATGACCTAAAAAGTTCAAAAAATGGACTCTCAGGGCCAAAGACTGATTTCTGACCTAAACACATTAAAAAACAAGTCTTTTTAATACAAATTCATGTAAAAAACTTCTAACGAGAACAAAATATGTAGCAAACTATGTAGTTAACTAACTATTTTTAGTATATTTATATATATCTAAAAGTTATGGATAAAGATTTTATTAAAGCACAGGGGTATAGAGCTCTGGATAATCGATTAAAGCGCATAAGTGACCGGATGGCGCACGACACCAGAAAATTCTTTAAACATATTGATCTGGATGTTGAACCCAGCTGGCATTTGGTTTTTAAATTATTATTGGAATATAACAAATTAACTATGGTCGAAATTGCAGACCAATTAGGGTATACACATCCTTCGATGGTTTCTATGCTAAAAAAAATGGCAAATAAAGGCTACATCGTTTCAGAGCAAGATGAAAGCGACAAGCGCAAACAAAATATTAAATTAAGTCAGAAATCTAAAGATTTACTACCCCAGCTCAAACATATTTGGGATAGTTGTGAAGCGGCTATTTATAAGATGTTAGAAGAAGACCTTACCATACTTAAGTGTCTGGATAACATTGAAATCGCCTTAAAAACAGTTCCTATTAATGATCGGTTTCAAAGCGAATACCAAAAAATAAAATCCTAAAACCAAACACGATGTTACATTTAAAAACGGATTTAAACACCTTGTCAAACACGAGCACGACATCCTCTTTATCACGAAGAGGTATGATTAGAACATTAGGCCTGGGCTTAGGACTTACTGTCCTTCCATCATTTATGGCCAATGCTAAAACAGAAATCTCAAGCGATGCTTTAGATCATGGTGAACGGATTATACCGGTGAACGAGCAAGAATTGATAAACATGCATAAATTTATAGAAGCTTGTATAGAAGCCAATAAAGATGTTGATCCGCAGCAAGCTGTAAAAGAAGTTCTGGCCAAAGCGGTTTCAGATCCCAAGGCCGTGTTGAAAGCGGTTGGAAGTCCAAAAGAGGCGGGACTTAAAGTATTCCTCCGCTCTAAAGACCTTACTATATTCGCGGCAACCTGGACGCCTCAAATGAATTTAATGCCGCACAATCATTTAATGTGGGCTAATATTGGAATTTATTCGGGTCGTGAAGACAATATTCTATGGAAAAAACAAAAGGACGGTCTGGATGCACATGATGTTCGGTGTTTATTTGAAGGCGATGTTGCCACCCTAAACAACAATGCTATTCATTCCGTTACTAATCCTTTACCTCGTTTTACTGGTGGGATTCATATTTATGGCGGGGATTTTTTTGCCACAGAACGAAGTCAGTGGGATCCTGAAACGCTAGCAGAAGAACCATCAAACGGTGATGTGATCCGTAATATATTTAAAAAGGCCAACGAACAAATGCGGCGTTTAGAACTTGATTAAACCATACAACATGAAGATGAAACGACAATTGATTTCCGGCGGCAGTCCCTATGAAGATATCGTGGGCTTTAGTCGTGCCGTTAAAGTAGGTTCTTATATTAGTATAGGTGGAACTGCACCCATTGGTGAAGATGGAAATACCATAGGTAAAGACGATATCAGGAAACAAACTAAACAGTGTCTGGAACTTATTAAAACAGCTTTGGAAAAAGCGGGAAGCAGTTTAAATGACGTGGTGCGAACACGAATGTTATTGCGGGATATTAACGACTGGAAAGCAGCGTCCGAGGTTAGAGCTTCATATTTTAAAACCATTAAACCCGTGGACACCATTATGGAGATTTCCCGATTTATTGACGCAGACTGGCTCATAGAAATAGAAGTAGACGCCATTATCGCAGATTAATGCCCGAATCATTTTCTTAAACGTAACAAGAACCATACCTTTGCAGGAATTTATAAATTAATAAATGATTATGAGTAAAGTAAAGGAAAATGATACCGTAGCGGTACATTATACAGGAAAATTAACAAACGGAGAAGTATTTGACAGCTCGTTAGACAGAGAGCCAATTAAAATCCAACTAGGACAAGGGCAACTTATCCCGGGTTTTGAAAAAGCGTTGATTGATATGGCTGTAAGCGAAAAGAAAACCGTTACAATTGCTAAGGAAGAGGCTTACGGAGAGGTTCGCACGGACCTATTCCAACAAGTTCCTAAAACAGAACTTCCCGAAACTATAAAACCAGAAGTAGGATTAGGCCTTGTAGGATCTAGACCTGACGGTACACAACAGCAATTCAGAATCGCAGAAGTAAATGATGATCATATTGTTATTGATGCCAATCATCCTTTAGCAGGACAAGAATTGGTATTTGATTTGGAATTGGTTAGTATAGACTAACATCAATATAAAGTGAATAAAAAGCCTCAACAGAAGTTGAGGCTTTTTTTATGGTCTTGTTTTTACAAGAATCAATCGAATTACAAAATAAATCACATGCATAATCTCAAAGGTCTATTGAATATTTGGATTATTTACAAAATTTAAAAACTGCTGTTTATACATTTGTCCGATAGGAATTTTGTGCTTGTCTATAGTAATTTGATTCCCGCTCATGCTATTCATTCGTTTAAAATTGATAGCAAAGGATTTATGGGTTCTTATAAAAGTCTGATGTGGTAATAATTCCAAAATAGAGGTAAAAGTAGCATTCGTTAAAAGATACCGCTCTTCTAAATGTACTTTAACATAATCTCCAAAAGCCTCTACAAATAAAATATCTTTATAATTAATTTTATAAAGTGTCTTGTTAGCTTTTATAAATATAAATTCTTCTCCCTTTGGGTTGTCATTGCTGAATCGTTTTTCAAGGACTTTATTCACTGCCTTAAAAAACCGTTCAAACGAAAATGGTTTCAATAAATAGTCAACAGCATTAACCTCAAAGCCATCCACTGCATATTGAGAATATGCTGTTGTAAAAATAACTTCCGGTGGGTTTTGTAATGATTTGTAGAACGTTAGTCCAGAAATTTTGGGCATATTAATATCTAAAAAAAGCAAATCTATATTAGGGTTTTGTGTCAATACCTGAAGACCGTCTATAGCATTATTACAAACCCCTTTAAGCTCTAAAAACTCAACATCCCCTACAAATTTTTTAAGGACGGATTGTGAGGATGGCTCATCGTCTATGATCAAGCAATTAATTTTCATTGGTGAACAATTTTAAGGTTACTCTAAAGAGGTGCTCCTTTTTAAGCATTTCAAATTCATGCTCTTTTGGGTAAACAAGTTCCAGATTTTTTTTAATATTCTTAATCCCAACCCCTGAATGGTTATTGTATTCTGTGGCGATTTCAGAATAATTATTCTCAATTGTAAAAACAAAGTCATTATCCTTAAGTTTTAAATCGATATGAATATAAGGATCATCGACATCACTTCTTAAACCATATTTGAAACTGTTTTCAATCAATGGCAACAATAACATAGGGTAAATAAGGTAGTTTTCATCATCAATTGAATAATTGAACTTAATATTTTCAGTTTCCCGATGACGAAACTGATGAAACTGAATAAAGTTTTTTAATAAGGTAACTTCTTCTTTTATGGCCACACGCTCTGTTCCGGAATCGTAAATAACATATCGCAATATGTCTGACAATTGTACAATGGCGTCCTTAGTTTCCGATTTGTTTTCAATAGCCAGAGCGTAAATAACATTAAGAGAGTTAAATAAAAAATGAGGGTTAATCTGTGATCGCAATAATGTTAACTGCGTTTGAATCTGCTGATTCTGTTTTTTAAGTTTCCTATTCTCATTACTGTTAAAATAAAACCAGTCTACGGAAAGTTTCAGTAAAGTTGAAACAGATAAAAAAACGCCAAATATGGTTAAAAGCCTAATGTTTGAGTGATAACTTATAAAGTAATATTCAGTAAAAAGATAATCAATAAAATATTCGAAAAACCAAATATTCATTTGGGTAAATACAATAATATTTATTACAAAAGCAAGGATATAAAGTAAGTATTTTTCCTTTTTTAACAGAAGGGGAATTAATACATAAAAGTTGATTGTTACAGGAATTATAATTGTAACTAAAAAACTTGCGGTATAAATGTAATCAATGGTTTTTGGCTGTCCATCCTCGGTGAATACTATTAAGAAAAGCAGAAAAGAAAATGTCCATAATATCAGATTAAAAAGCATGATATTACGAAACGTTATATTTCTAAATTGAGCAACTAATATTTTCATAATCGTTTTAAATCAGCCTCTGTGCGTGTTTTCCATTTATCATTATCTTCAGAAGCCATATACTTTTCAATAAATTTTACCAATTCCTGGGAAGACGCGGTAAGCATCGTGGTTTCTCCAAAGCCTACTGTTTCATACTTTATTTTAATTCTGCCGGCATCAAGAAGGGCGGCTAATTTATCAGAGTCAAGCCATTTGATACTTACGCTATCTTTTGAAAAAATATCTAATTTAGCTAAGGAATGTAAATCAACCCTATGCATTTGATATAAGTTATTATCGGCTTCTTCGGTCTCTTTATCTTCAATGGGTGTAAAGTCAAGGAATAATTGTTGCTTAATTTTAAAGGGCATGGCCAGGAATGTTGATTTGGTGCTGTCTTTTTCATAAGTAATGACATAGCCTTTGTTGTAGTCATCATAAAGTTTTCGTTCATCCTGATTTAAATCGGTGACTTTGTTTTTTTTGTTCTCATTCAAAATAACATCTTTAGCAGATTGTACAGTCCAATTACTATCATTCGGGCCTAGCCATTGACCTAAAAGTATTTTCTCAAAATAAAGGATGTCTTTGGTATAAAACGCGTGAAGTGATTTTACGACACATGCATTTAAAAGTAGGGCAATAGTCACTAGAAATACAAAACGTTTCAATGTTTTCATAATTATTGAATTTTATTATTCGGAAACAAAACAAAACGAATATTAAAGTCCGGTCAAAAAATTTCGTCAAACCAGATTCCACAGTAGACAAACAATATAAAAATATAACTTCAATTGGTTGTAAGAAAGGGTTTTTGGCAACTTAAAGTAAACTTAAAGTTTTATTCAATACGTCGGTAGATTTTTTCGTATTTACTTTTAAAAACAGGTTGAAACACAAAAAATAATATCATCCCGCCACTGGTAACTTCAGAGGTTTCAAAAACCAAATTATTATCACTATCCAGTGTCATTCGGCTCCGTTTTAATTTAATCCCACCCAATAAATAGGGAAGTCCTATGATTTTAAAATTCCGGTACCTGAGATACAGGTAACCATCATCTTTTAGGCGGAATCGAATCGTGTTTTGTTTGATGATAATATCATTTTCGTAATAATACATCCGGAGCTTTTTGTTGGTAACACTATGAATTGAAACGCAATACGTTTTTCCGGCATTAACCTTGAATTTTTTCACTAACAAACCATTATTAATCTCATCGAATAAGGTGGGATAGCGCCCGAGATCGGGCTGGGAGAAATTCCAAATTAAAGTAGAATCTTTAGTGGGTCTGGTAGAATAATGTTCCACTCTATAATCACCTTCTAACTGTTTTATGGCGGCGTGATTTAAACCGTCTCTTGGGTCATACTGCTTGGGAAAAGAAGCACAGCTTAAGCCTAATAATGTTGGTAAAATACCACCGATAATAATTCTTAAGCTGATGCCCCTCATAGTTTAATAATTTCAGTATTTATAAACTTTGTTTATTGGGAATTCAGGATTTTTTAGAAAACATACCCAAGGCCCACAAATAAACCGTGTAATTTTAGCTCAACATCAAAATCGTTATCCTCAACGAGGTTCGATAATCCTAAGGAATAACGGGCCTCAATCGAAAGTTGGGATATGATGTCATAAGACAGACCAAAATCTAACCCGAAATTAAACGATTTTTCGCCCTCGTTGGAATCTGTATCTAGCAGAAAACCAAAACTCGGACCGGCTACGAGGTTAAACTTGTCAGAAATACCAATTTCAGCTAAAACAGGAACTTGAATTTGATCCATGTCATTAATACTGATAAAATTAAATTCCGGTCTTAAATTAAAACTTTCGCTCACAGAAAATCGGGCAAAAGCGCCAACATAAAATCCGGTTTCGTCTTCACTAATGCTCAGACCGTCAAATTCAGCTTTGGCAGTTGCAAAATCGGCACCTGCGCGAACACCAAATTTCTGGGCCTGCATGGAAGGAATAAGCCCTAAAAAGAGCAGAAAAATAAAGAAGTTTTTCATAATGAATAATGTTTGGTTTGTGGTTTATTATTGTTACATCATTTGATTACATAAAGCACGACGAAAAACGGGAATATTGAAATAAATTTCGACGAACCATGAGCTGGAGCGGTCAAACACTTAAAATTCAGGGTTATAAATACTGGCATTAAAAAATAAACCTTATTAATAATTGAATTAAAAGATTTTTAAATTTGATTCCTATGATATAAATGCCTTAATGTTTTCAGAGATTTTTTATCTTTAGAACCATAAAAACCAACCACTTAGATGATTAATTTTTTCAGGAATATCCGCCAAAAACTGCTTGGCAGTAATCAATTCAATAAATACCTTCTATATGCCATTGGCGAAATCATCTTGGTTGTTATCGGTATTTTGATCGCCTTGCAGATCAATAATTGGAATGAGAGCAGAAAGGAACGTATAAAAGAAACCTATTATTTAAAAAGTGTGAACACTAGTATCGATCTTTCTCAGAGGGAATTGCTGCGCGTTATAAATGATTCTAAAGAGATCTCTGATAATGCCGATGAACTCCTGAACTTGTTAGCGGAGAAGGAATTTGACCGGCTCAATG
This sequence comes from Gaetbulibacter sp. M240, assembly GCF_043876815.1. Classification (NCBI taxonomy): domain Bacteria; kingdom Pseudomonadati; phylum Bacteroidota; class Flavobacteriia; order Flavobacteriales; family Flavobacteriaceae; genus Gaetbulibacter; species Gaetbulibacter sp. M240. Next base: position 269,347 of record NZ_JBAWKA010000004.1, on the reverse strand, counting down.
GTATTGGTCTGGATTCATTACTTTTTAATGCCGCAGACTGGAGCATTATTTCATTAAATGACGCCGGAATTCGTGAAATATTAAATACAGGAGCCCTGGATGTTATTAAGGATGAAGATATTCGTGTTATTTTGGCGTCCTGGGACGAACGCTTACACAAAATTAAGAAGTTTGAAAACGAGACCGAATACATCGCTCATAATTACGCCGAACATATCTCAGGTTACACGGACGTTTCTCTTATTATTAGCGATAGTTCCAAAAGTGCTGTTATTCCTGAAAAGCGCGAAATGTTGTTACATGACCCGCAACTTCGAAACTATTTATTCCATATAGCCTTTAGTCACCGTGATATGAACGATAAATATATAAAGGAAAAGGTATTTTTAGATTCTCTCCATACCATGATAGATGTTTATTTGAAAGACCGTAATTAAAATTATGATGATTTTTTAAGTCTTCGAAATTTTTTAATCAATGCAAGATCGAGTAAAACAAACCACAAAATACAGACCGTAAATGTTATTTTTTGAATCACGGGAAGCTGCTTTAAAAACAACTCGGATTCGTAGATAAAGTAGTTACTTAAAAATAACAGCAAACACAGACTTCCTAAAAGGAAAAGCCCTTTGTATCCATCCAGATATAGGGCCATTAAAGCTAGGAGTAGGGCTATGCTTCCAAAAACTCCGGCCAGACGTACAATAAAATCATGATTATCACTTCCTAAAAGCATGGTAGTGCCCATGGCTAATATACCGGCCCAACGCATGATTAATAAGGCCTTGGTTTTTCTAAAAAACAGTTTGGGTAAATAAAACCAAAGCACAATTAAACTGATACATAAAAATCCCAGAGCGATTCGTGCATAAAGGCGTGCGGAATTATCCAAACCATTAACCGTCTGCGTATCCAATAAATCGCAGAGATAATTATCTTTCAGATGGAACCCGGTTTGCGAAGGCACATTGTAAGACCCGCCGGGGTAGTGCCATGCCGCGAGACTGTAAAATGCTACAAAAAGCAGCATGCCAACCAGAGTTAACCACACAAAGAAACGATACGTTTTAGCGTTAAAAGAAAACATCGGACTATAATTAAACAATACCTAATGCATTTATAAAAATAGAAATTCAACCTACGAAACACCATGATCTTTATCAGAAATCACAATAATGCTAGAAAGTTAAAATCTCAATAAATCAACAACCAATTTCTCTAAAAGAAGAGCCTGCAGAGCCTTACCTAAATCAAAAAATATTAAAATAAAAGTTATATTGCATAGGTCTGTAAAAATGACATTAACCAACTAAACTAATTTTATGGAAATTGTTCTTTCGATAATAGTGATCATTATTTTGCTAGTTCAAAAGAGTGAATACAGCAAAAACAATGCGGCTCTAAAGCGAGAAATAAATAGTCTGAACGACAAGATTAATAGACTTTACGGATTGCTAAAATCAGAAAAGGAGCCTAACCCCTTAGACAAGGAACCTTTAAAAGTAACGCCTGAAAAAACCATAGAACCCCCTCTAAAAGTACCTGTAAAAGAGCCTACTTCAGTTCATGAAAAACAAGACGATGTTTACCAACCAAAGTATTCCAAGGTGGTTCATTTAACGGATAGGGACATCAGTATCATTAAAAAAATTGTTAGTACTGCAGATCCTGAAGCTTTAAAGAAGTTGCGGCAAAAAATGATTGAAGTCCTTAAGGTCGATGTGGTTAAAGAACATACAGATTTAGAATTCATAAATTCCATATTGAAGGATTATGAGCATTATAAACAACACAAGCCTGTAACAGAATCAACGGCGGCTGAACCGATTACGAAACCAGAAATTCCTGGCAAACCGGAAAAAATGGTAGCCTCGGCAAAAACAGTCATGACTCCGGACTATTCACAAAGAGTAGAGGAGGAGCCCACGCTTTCATATTGGGAACAGTTTAAAAAACGAAATCCTGATCTTGAAAAATTTATTGGAGAAAACCTGATTAATAAAATTGGTATTCTTATTCTGGTTTTGGGCGTTAGTTACTTTGTGAAATTCGCTATTGATAAAAATTGGATCAACGAACCGGCCAGAGTTGGTATTGGTATTTTAACCGGAACCTTAGTGCTTTTTATAGCGCATAAATTGCGGAAAAAATATGCGCCATTCAGTTCTGTTCTGGTGGCGGGAGCCATAGCTATATTTTATTTCACCATTTTTATTGCCTTTCACGAATACAAGTTATTTGGCCAGGAGGTGGCTTTTGCTATCATGGTGCTAATAACCGCTTTTAGCAGTTTCATTTCCTTATCGTATAACCGTATGGAACTCGCCATACTATCACTCATTGGTGGGTTTTTAGCGCCATTTTTGGTAAGCACCGGGGCTGGCAACTATATTGTACTGTTTACCTATATCGCTATTTTAGATGCCGGTATTTTAGCTCTGGCCTATTTTAAAAAATGGCAGTTATTACAAATACTATCATTTGTATTTACTCTGTTATTATTTTGTAGTTGGGTGATCAGTGATATCCAAGATGAAACACCGCATTACCTGGGCGCTTTAATTTTCGGGTTTGTATTCTACCTCATTTTTATAAGTATTAGTATTTTTAATAAGATAAGCTCCAAAGGTCAGTTAAGTAACATACAACTAACCATGCTCACAGCAAACAACTTTGTTTTTTATGGTGTTGGCATGCTCATCTTAACATCTTTTAAACCAGATCTCAGAGGTAGTTTTACAGCATTTTTAGCGGTACTCAATATGGGTTATGCATTTTTCGCGTACAAGAAATTTGGTTTGGGGAAAAACGGACTTTATTTATTAATTGGCCTGAGTTTAACCTTTATCACGCTGGCCATTCCGGTGCAGTTTTCAGGAAATAATATTACGATTTTTTGGGCTGTGGAAGCCGTTTTTCTCATGTGGCTGGCACAAAAAACGCAAATTAAAAATTATCGGTTTGCAGCCGTTATTGTCCAGTTTTTAATGTTGATTAGTTTATTACTTGATTGGGATGTTTATTTCGAAGCAGACACCGACTTCGAAATTATATTAAACCCTGTTTTCATCGCAGGCGTTTTCGGAACGATCTCATTTATGGCTATTAACTATTTACTAAAAGATGAAAAGAAAGAACTTGAACTGTTTAGCATCACATTCAACCCTATATTTTACCGTCGTTTAACAAGTGTTCTCGCGGTAATAACAGGCTATTTTTTAGGATTCTTTGAAGTTATTTATCAATCCAACCAATCGTTTCAATTTGAAGGCGCCTTAGCTATTGTATTGCAGTATCATTTACTATTCACCACAGTGCTCTGTTATTTATTATATAAAAACCGAACAGCTAACCATGATATCATTTTGAATGTTATAGCTGCTTTAAATATTGTTTGCTTTGGTTTATTGTTTTCCAAAATTCCGATCTGGGAATTTACCGAAAATGCACTAGCTGATCAAACGAGCCAAATAGCCTATTATTTGCATTGGCCGTGTTTAATTCTGAGTGTTGTTCAATGGTATTTTATATATCAAACCAATAAAGCACAAAAAGTATCCTCCATTTTGAATCATCAATTAGCGCTTTGGAGTGCTGTTTTTGTTTTGGTATTTGCCGCAAGCGTCGAGGTGATCATACAAGGACTTTATATCATGGAGATTCCTTTTGATCAAGTGCTGTCGTATGAACGCTATGAACTTATCGTAACTGCAAAAAATAAAATAATAAAAACCGGATTTCCCGTGTTATGGGGTGTCCTCGCATTTCTTTTACTCATTTGGGGTATACGAAAACAAGTGAAGCAATTGCGCATAATTGCCTTGTCGTTACTGGGCATCACCATTATTAAATTATTTGTTTATGACATCAGTAATGTCTCTGAAACCGGTAAAATTATTGCGTTCATCCTTTTAGGAATCCTCATTTTAATTATTTCGTTCGTCTATCAAAAAATAAAACTTTTGGTTATTGATGAAGACAAGCCGAAAAAGGAGGATAGGATGAATTAGAGTTTTTGCGCTAGAAATCATACATGATCAATACAAGTATCCATAAAAAAGTTATTTTGAATAAAGAACGGTCAAAAATTATTCTTGTAATATTTTAATTCTATTCCAACAATTATTCTTTATTTTTGCAATCTAAATGGTTTCTCTAAACAATGAATTTTAAAACACAGCTTGGCAAAAATATAACTGCATTATTGCTCTTTGTAGCCGTAATGTTGCCTTCTGCTGTTCAGTTGATTCATGCGTTTGATGGGCACGAGCACGTTGCTTGCACAGAACACACCACACATATCCATCAAACTGTTATAAAGTGTGATGTTTGTAGTTTCCATTTAACCTCTTACAATTACGATATTGCCCAATATCCTAATTTATTAGTACCAGAAATTCCTGTAAAGATAGAAGTAAACTTCGCTTCTTTAAAATTACATTCGTTTAAAATAACCAATACCCAACTTAGAGCACCACCTATTTTTTCTTAATAAACGAGCACTATTTATTATGTTAATTAAGAAATTATATGCAAAAGTTTGCACTATTACTACTGTTATTCAGCAGTATGACATCTTTTTCACAAAATTGTGACAACACACTTTCAGGTACCGTAACAGATCTTCATGATGGTTCTTTGCTTGCTGGCGCAACGCTTATTGTTGCAGGTTCAGAACGAGCTGTAGTTACAGACATTGACGGGAATTTCATTATTTCAAATCTCTGTAATGACACCTATAATATCCAAGTGTCGCATCCGTTTTGCCTGACTACGGGATTTACTGTTAAAGTATCCGGTAATACGACCAAAAATTTTAAGTTGGAGCACCATTTGGAAGAATTAAATCAAATTAGAATTGAAGGAAAAGCCTACGATGTCAAGTCCAAAACAACACTGGAAAACACAATTTCCAAGGATGAATTGGAGCGTTTTAGTAGTGGTACGCTTGGTGATGCATTAAAAAGTTTGAGTGGTGTTTCATCGCTTAATACAGGAAATACTGTTGTGAAGCCTTTGATTCATGGACTGCACAGTAGTCGGGTTGTTATCATAAACAATGGTGTTCGCATGGAAGATCAGGAATGGGGTGCGGAACATGCGCCGAATGTTGACATTAATTCCGCAGGAAACCTAACCTTGATTAAAGGTTCAGGAGCCTTGCAATATAGCGGAGATGCCGTAGGAGGCGTCATCGTTGTTGAGCCTTCAAAAATTCCCGTAAAAGATAGTCTTTATGGAAAGACCATAATCACGGGGGCAAGCAATGGTCGTGGTTCTTCACTCACTTCGCAATTAACCAAAAGTCATCAAAACGGTTGGTATACAACAGCGCAGGGAACTTTAAAACGCTTTGGCGATTTTGAAGCACCTGATTACGTGTTGAGCAACACCGGTATTTTTGAACGGAATGCTTCCTTACGCATCGGTCTTAATCGCTTTGATTACGGTATTGAGGCCTATTATTCGCTTTTTAAAAACGAGATAGGCATATTAAGGGCATCCCATTTGGGTGGTGCGCAAGACCAAGTTCGGGCTATAAACAGCGATAAACCGCTTATTATTAACGATTTTACCTATGATATTAATACGCCTAAACAAGATGTTACGCATCATTTGGCTAGGGTGAAAGGCTTCAAAAGGTTAGATGGCTTAGGAAAGCTGAGTCTGCAATATGACTTTCAACGAAATAACCGTTTGGAATTCGACATCAGGCGTGGCGACGATAAAGATGATGCTTCTTTAGATTTGCAATTGGATACCCATACGCTGATGTTAGATCTGGAGTCGCGTTTAACGAATGCCATGAACTTAAAAACAGGTATCATGGCGAGGTATCAGAACAACTTTGCAGACCCCAATACGGGCGTACGTAGGTTGATTCCTGATTACGACAAATACGATTTAGGCATATACGCTATAACAGATTATCAGTTGAATGACAAACTCCTTTTAGAAGCCGGTGGACGTTTTGATTACACCTATATGGATGTTTTTAAATTTTACCGAACCTCTTTTTGGGAATCTCGCAATTATGACGAGCGCTATCCGGAAATAGTCGTTGAGGAGTTTAACAATCAGATTTTAACCAATCCGGAACTCAGTTTTTATAACGCTTCCGGAACGGTAGGTGCCACATACGCTTTCAGCGAAGTTTATAAATTGTTGTTCAATTACGCATTGGCAGCCCGTGCGCCCAATCCTTCAGAACTTTTTAGTGAAGGTTTGCACCACTCGGCTTCGCGTATTGAGTTGGGTGATCTCAGTTTTAAATCAGAAATCGGTCATAAAGTTGGTATAACGTTTCAACGGGACCATGAAACATTTAGTTTTTCAGTAAGTCCGTTTATGAATACCATTAACGACTTTATTGTTATCGAACCTACTGAAATACAGCAAACCGTAAGAGGCAATTTTCAAGTTTGGGAATATAGACAGACCAATGCGCAACTCTTAGGCGTTGATGTTAATGCTTCCCATGCTTTTGCTAAAAATTTCCGGTTCAACCATCAGTTTTCACTCGTTAAAGGATACGACCGTACACGAGATCAACCCTTAATAAATATGCCACCTGTAAATACGACGAACGAAATTGTTTATCAAAACCCCGATTTTAAAAATCTACGATTAGCATTACAAAGCGAGTACGTGTTTCGCCAAAACGAATTTCCCGATACTAATTTTGAAGTATTTATAGCTGAGACTGAAACTATGGAAATCGTTGATGTAAGCACGCCTCCCGATGCCTATCATTTACTCAATTTTAATTCGAGCATCGATCTAAAAATAAATCAGAAATCAAATCTAACGATAGGTTTTGGAATCACTAATATGTTGAACCAATCGTATCGAAATTACCTAAACCGTCTTCGTTATTATGCAGACGATTTGGGTAGAAACTTTTTATTAAACCTCAAAATCAATTATTAAAAAATTTTAAAAATCAGAAACTATGAAAAATTTAAAATCTTTAGCAGCAGCCATTTTTGCAACGCTATTATTCGTTTCATGTTCAAATGACGATACACCAGAGCAAATAAACGAAGAAGAAGTTATTACCACCATGACGGTAACCCTTGCACCTGATGGAGGAGGATCTCCGATTACCTTACAAACCCGTGATTTGGATGGTGACGGACCCAATGCACCGGAGGTTACAGTATCCGGAAACTTAGCAACTGGTGTTACCTACAATGGGACGATAGTGCTACTGAATGAAACTGAAAGCCCTGCGGAGAATATCACTGAAGAAGTAGAAGCCGAAGCATTGGTTCACCAGTTTTTCTATACGATTGGTGGCGGATTAGACGTAACCACAGAATACGGTAATTTCGATAGTAACCAAAACCCTTTAGGTACAGAATTCACGCTTACTGCAGGCGCTGCGAGTTCAGGGACCTTAACATTTACCATGCGCCACGAACCTGTAAAACCAAATACAGGTCTTGCTGATGCTGGCGGAGAAACAGATATTTCAGCAAGCTTTAACCTAACGATAGAGTAGAGGTGAACAAGTGATCCTTTTACTTTGTTCTAAAATGAATGCCCTTTGTGTATGCTTATATAAAGGGCATTTTTATTTAGATAGCTGAAGTATTCATATCATATATTTGATAATATAGCTCGCATGACGTAAATTACTCAAGAATTTTAATGCATTTTTAAATAGAATGCGTATTTAAAAGACATTGCCCCAAATAACCTGTTTTTATGAAATGTGAAAAGTGTCATCAAACAATTTCTTTCAAAGACATTGATATTGAGAATAATCATGTAAAATGTAAAGCCTGCGGACATGAGTCTGAAGTCTCCCAATTTTTTGCTGACTTTGCCTCCAAATTCCAGGATAATTTAGGTTTTAACCCCAAACAAGTCGATCCCAATTTTGATATCCATAAACCCCCAAAAGGCGCGTGGATTCACAGAAAATTTAACGATACCATCATTGGCGCAACCACGCGATCCCTAAAAGGCGTCATAGTCATCCTTGCCGCTGTATTGTTTACAAGAATAGTCTATAATCTTGTGTATATCGATATCATCCAGAAAAACGACTACAACACAGAAACGGTTATCATAGGCCTTATATTTGTTGTGCTTTTGGGCTTTCTGTATAACTTATCCTTAATGGGGCTTTTTGGAAAAGTAGAAATAACTACGGATCATGATGGCGGTAACATATTTACCGGAATTGGTCCTATTGGGACGGTAAAAACCTTTAAATGGCAAGACGTTTCAAGTATTACAGAAAAATCCCCCAAACACATGAGACCAAGCACCTTCTATAATACGCATATCCAAATATATGGCCAGAAGAAAATAACATTTGGATCACAATTAACGGAGGCTAAAAAGCATTATATCATTAATGCGATGAAGGTGTTGCATTTGAAATATGGGGGTGGGTGATGAGGTAAGACCAGAAATTTAAGAATAAGTTGTGTCTTAAATGGAGTTATTGTTAACACTAATTTGATTTTCATTTTACGAAAGATTTTTATTACATTTACTAAAACTAAACGCGATTATGTTTAGCCAATTGTTAGGCTACATTTAAAACAACAATAATTATGATAAAAAGATTTAGAATAACTAAACTATTTGGATTTCGGAACGTTAATATCCCTTTTGAAAGTAATATTAAAATTTTAATAGGCGAAAATGGATTAGGAAAAACTACCATTCTAAATAGTTTATACTATGTTCTAAACAATAAACTACATAAGTTAAATGAAATAGACTTTGAGCGCATAGAACTTCAATTTGTAGATGGTAACAAAATTCAATTTACCAAAAGAGAACTTTTCACATTTATTAGATTCCAAGGCAGAGGTTCAAGAAAACATATGCCACAAGAGATATTTGAGAAAATAAACTTAGAAGAGTTAGAAAAGTTTATTTCTGATAAAGAAATAAATAGTACTTCTGATTTACAAAACTTTGATAGAAAACTAATTCAATATCTTAGTAAAAATAAAATTCCTAGATGGGCACCTTCTCATATTATGTCGAGAGAAATTCGGCTTTTAATTGACGAACCCATTATTAAAAAGTTCATCGGCTTTAGAGAATTAATTAATTCTTATAATATTAATATTCTCTATTTTCCAACTTATAGGCGAGTTGAAGAAGACTTAAAAAATTTAGGGCGTTTCAAAAGAAAATTTGCACCTGATGAATTTCAAGATGACTTTTTTGAAGAAATTGACGTTGATGAGGATATTGAAATTAGCGATGATACATTAATTCATTTCGGAATGGAGGATGTTGATAAGAGAATTGATAGCGTTATTGAAAAAATAAACAATTCAACTGTAGAAGGATTTTCTAAAGTAACTGGAGAAATTTTATCTCAACTATTGAAAGGTTTTCCTGAGATTAGTAGAGAACAAATAGCAGATTTGGATACACAAACAGCTAAAATAGTATTACATAGAGTTGGAGACAATTTATCTGAGCACGACAGAACTTCCATCCTTACATTATTAGAAAGTCCTCAAGGCTTATTAAAAAAGAGAGAATTAACATATTTTCTATTTAAGCTAATCGATATTTATAATCAACATAAACATTTAGATGATGCATTGAAGAAATTCAGAGATGTTTGTAATAAATATCTTGAGGATAAAGAAATAAGATATAATGAAAGTAATGTTACAATTGCTGTTTATCGAATTGGAACTGAGGATGAAGTTAAGTTAAACAAATTATCATCTGGAGAAAAACAAATCATTTCATTGTTTTCTAAAATTTATCTAGAATTTGCTAAAGATTATATCGTTCTTTTTGATGAGCCCGAACTTTCGCTATCTATTGAATGGCAAAAATTACTTCTTCCAGATATAGTTTCTTCCGATAAATGTAAATTTTTAATTTCTGTAACTCATTCACCGTTTATTTTCAAAAACGAATTAGACGAATATGCTGTTGGAATGAATTCATATATAAAATAAGGTATGGATTTAGCAGAAAAACTAAGACAGGAAAGCTATTCTGAACACGCAGCTTATACAGAATTTATCCTAAAACTTAAAAACAACACACAAGGTTTGTTTTGTTTTTTTGAAGGTAAAGAGGATAATAAATATTACGGAATCAGAATCAAAAATATCACTCAAAGAGAATTTAAAGGAATCGTATGTGGTAATAAAGACAAATTAATAAAATTGGAAAAATTAATATCAACCAAAGAAGAATATAGTGATATTGACAAGCTATATTTCATTGACAAAGATTTTTCCGAAAATTGTTCGTTTGACAACATTTATTGTCTCCCATCCTATTCAATTGAAAATGAATACTCTAAAATAGAAGTGTTAAAAAATATTCTCATAAATGAATTTAGTTTGGACACGGAACATCCTGACTTTCAAAAAGTAATAGACTATTTCAACAAAACTAGAGCAGAATTTCACGCGAATACTTTGCTCTTAAACTCGTGGCTTTCTTGTCAAAATCGCATTAGAGAAGAAACCGAAAATAGTACACGTTTAAATATTGACGGAAAAATAGAAAATTACTTTAAAAACCCAGTTAATACTGATTTAAGTACAATATCTGATTTTAGTGATTTAGATTCAAAAGACAAAATTGAAGCAATTTTTAATGAAGCACCAAAAGTTGATACTGAAGTATTGAATAATGAAATTGCCAAATTTGAGCAATCAGATTATTATTCAACTTTCAGGGGAAAATTCGAGCTTCGGTTTTTCATTTCCTTTTTAACAAGACTTCAAGGAGAAATATGTAAAAAAGAACCTGAATTATTTGATGAAAAACATAAGTGCAGTTTGAAATTTGAATATCCTAGTGCCTTAACTTCATTAAGCATTTATGCTTTAACACCTGAATGTCTTGTTGAATACTTAAACACGCAAAGAAAAAACGTAGCCTAACAACGAATATAAAAAATAGCGGTTTAATCGCTTAATCGATAGGAAATGAATAATAAATTGAAGGTCTGTTATAATTCGAAAAGCTAGTGCATAAAATCCGCTACTTTTCATATACAAGACCGTTGTCAATAATTTGAAATGAAATTATTTTCGGTTTGTATTTGCTAAATTAGGGGCTAAATACACGCAACATACCATATACAAACACTTCGGTAACAAAATAAAAAAGTACTTATCCACAAATGGCAAGAATAATTGGCCAAATAGAATCATTAAAAAGGTTAAGACATGAATTGAATAAGAGAAATATTACTAGATTCAGTTCAATTGGTGACATGAATAGATTTTGTGACGAGTTCTCAAATGAAAAGAAAAAAGTACTTGAGTTTCATGAGAAGGCCTTACGTGAGGAGATAAAGTATAAAACTGAGAGGGTTAGAAATAATGAGAAAAGGATTGAATTCATAAGAAAAGATGAGACTGAAAAATTAGAAAATAATATTGAGATTTATAAAAAGAGTAAGGAAATTTTAGAATTAAAAAAAAGTAGCGCCTCTTTACTTGTGAAATTAATTTTATTTTTTAAAACTAGAAAACTGAACAAAAAGATCCTGTATTTGACAAAAAATCGTGATCTGATTATTAATAATTCGTTGAAAAGTATTAATGAAGAAATACAACGTGATTCTATTTCTCTCTCTTATCTCTCTAAAAACAAACAAAATGTTATTCTTAATAGGAGTAGGGTTGAAATTGATGAATTAGAATATAAAAAAAATACAATTGATGAATTAAGGCCTTTGATAGCAGGAGCTATTGGGGAAAATATGGTAGAAAAAGAGATTTCTAAGTTATCAGATGATTATACACTTATAAATGATTTCAATTTAAAATTTTCCTCACCTATTTATAACAAGCGTACAAATGATAGAATTTACTCTATTCAAATAGACCATTTGCTGATTTCAAGAGCGGGTTTGTTTATCTTGGAGACTAAAAATTGGAGCAAGCAATCAATTAATAAATTGGACTTAAGATCTCCTGTTGAACAAATCAACAGAACTAATTTCGCATTGTATTTTATAGCTAATAATATTAATCTGGATAGTCATCATTGGGGGAAAAAACAAATTCCAATCCGAAATATAATCGTAATGATAAACGCCAAGCCCAAGGTAAAATTTAAATATGTTAAGGTTAAACTTTTAAAAGAACTAAATAATTATTTAGAATTTTTTGAACCAATTTTCACTAATTCTGAGGTAGATAATATTGTGAATTCACTTATTAAAAAATAAAATAAAAACATATTTGGATAGCTAATAGTTTTAGCTATTCAAAAGTGTATTAATTTTTGAGCTAAAGCAATGAAAGTTATATTAAGCAGAAAAGGTTTTGATTCAAGTTATGGAGGACAACCTAGCCCAATTTTACCCGATGGTAGAACTCTACTTTCTTTACCGATACCTCAGAAACAGGACACTTTAAATTTTCATGATTTAAATTATGAGGACAAAACATATTATGAAATAATTAAGGAATTAAGTCCAAAAAACTTTCAAATAAACATTGATACATGTGCCCATTTAGATCCGGACTTAAGAAAGGATATTCATAAAAATAGAAAATCCAACTGGAAACCTCTCTTTGGTCAATCTCATGCAGCACAAGGCCATTTGGTCAATCAGAAAGTTGAAATTGGAGATTTATTTTTGTTTTTTGGATGGTTTAAAGAAACAGAATTTAAAAACGGAAAAATTACTTACAAGGAAAAAGCAGCTGATTTACACGTAATATTTGGATATTTACAAATTGGAGAAATTTATAAATATGGCGATGAATTTCCAGAATATACCAAATATCATCCGCACTGTAATTTTGATTACATAAATGATAACACAAATTGTATTTATGTTGCAAGAGATAAACTCTCTTTCGATAATAATTTTAATGGAGCGGGCACCCTAAATTTTAAAAATAATCTGGTGCTTACTAATCAAAGTGAAGGCATGTCCAGAAGTAAATGGGTATTACCAGAATTTTTTAAAAATTTGAAAATTACATATCACTCTGAAAAATCATTTAAAACGAAATATTTTCAATCAGCAAATATTGGTCAAGAATTCGTTATTCAAGAAAATGAAAAATTAAATGATTGGGTAAAAGAAATCATAACTAATAACCTTTAGAAAAAATCCATTTTAAAACCTTAATGTTTCCAAACCCATAAATTCATTTCACAATTGTTGACGTTACAGGCCTAAAGGCCTTAAATCTATAATTATTTCCAAATAGCCAAGCTACACGCAATTTGCTTTTTTAAATATTTGTTCTATAATTTATATTATGTAAAATAGAAAATAACAAAGCATCCTCCCCAACATATTCCATACACCAAACACATCCACTCTAAGCTTTCTATCCTCTACAATGAATAGTCCATAATACGTTTTCAATTTCTTAATTATGTGAATTGTGTAACTATAAAGCAAGATTATATATCAGCGCTACACAAAACTAGCGTCACCTTTGCCAGCAAACAAAACATACGATATATGACTTTAAGTACATTAATTCTAAAAAAATTACACCTCGCGGTTTTAGTACCACTATTATTATTCGCCAGTTGTAATAAAAACGACACGCCAGCCAATAATGGCGCTAGCGTAGTCGCTTCAAATCCTGCTGAAAACAGCGTTGATGTCGCGGTCAACGCCACTATAGCAGTTCAATTTGATAACGATATGGATCTGGCCACCATAAACGCGTCGACCTTTACTTTAACAAATGGCTCTACTTCCGTAGATGGTATTGTAACCTATGCGAACAAAACCGCTATTTTTACCCCGGTTAATGTGTTACAAGGAAACACCTTATATACAGTGCTTATCACCCGTGATGCGCTTGACGCCAACCAGAATGCGATGGCTTCCGATTATAGCTACACTTTTACTACGGCTGTAAATACGGATGCTACAGCGCCGACGGTAGTTTCAACAGATCCTTTTAGCAATGCCACTAATGTAGCGCGTAATAAAGCTATTGCCATAAACTTTAGTGAACATATGAAGGCCTCTACCTTCACCAATACTTCTTTTACTTTAATGCAAGGCACGAATTCCATCAGCGGTTCCATAGAATACGCGAATATGACGGCTCGTTTTATCCCCGACACAATTTTAGGTGAAGGATTAACGTATACAGCAACCATCACAACCGATGTTACGGATATGGTTGGTAATGCTCTGGTGACCGGAAGAACATGGTCCTTCGTTACCGGTACCACGACAGGCTTATCTGTAGTCAACTTAGGTGCCTCAGGAAATTATGTGATTCTGGCTAAAACAGCTATTAACAACGCACCGACGTCTGCCATTACTGGCGATTTGGGTCTGAGTCCGGCAGCCACCTCCTACATTACCGGTTTTGGACTTACCAATGCTACAGGCTACGCCACGTCACCACAAGTGACTGGTAAAGTTTATGCGGCTGATATGGCAACACCTACCAATACCAACCTGACAACAGCTGTTGAAAATATGCTAGCGGCTTATAATGACGCTGCAGGACGTCCAACTCCTGATTTTTCTGAGTTAGGCACTGGAAATATTGGTGGTATGACTTTGGAAGCTGGTCTTTACAAATGGACCAACACAGTGACTATTCCTTCGAATGTGACCATTTCAGGAAGCGCCGATGATGTGTGGATTTTTCAGATCGCTGGTGATTTAACCATGAGTTCTGCCATAAACATCACCTTAACTGGTGGTGCACAAGCTAAAAATATTTTTTGGCAAGTTGCCGGTGAAGTCGTTTTAGGCACAACCGCCCATTTTGAAGGGGTCGTTTTGAGTATGACGGGAATCACCTTGCAAACAGGAGCTTCTGTTAAAGGTCGATTATTGGCCCAGACAGCGGTTATTTTAGATGCAAATGCCGTTTCAAAACCTTAATACGGTATAACACAATTTAAAAAAAAGACCATCTTACAGTTGTAGGGTGGTCTTTTTTAAATATTGGATATGTGGAATTTGATAATCTCTAATGCATTAGAGCAAAAAACATCTCATTTATTATTCTGCTTGAACAATTCTTTAAACTGATAAAAAAGCCGCTCTATGAGTCTTAAATCTTCGGTAACAATTTCAGCAGAGCCTCGCATTTCCTGTTTGAACTCAATCTCCTTTTTGTAAGTTGTTATTAAATTTATTGGTAGTGAAACATTTATTAAATATAAGCCTTCATTGTTTGGAATTAATGAAATATCCTGAACTTTTCCTTTAAGCACACCATATTCATTATCAGGATATCCGCTTAGTTTAATATTTACGTCTTGTCCAATTTCTATTTTACCTGAGTTTAAAATGGGAGCTTGAACTTTACAGATATAAGCACCACAATTTTTTGGAATTATTGTAAAAACAAAATCGCCACTATTTATAGTTTGATTATTATTCCAAATCTTTATGAATGATACCCTTCCGTCAATATTAGATTTAAACAAATACTTTAACTCCCATTCCTTTATTGATGACTTTAGTTGGTCGAAGGACTGTATTACAGCTTTAAGTAAATTGATTTCCTCTCTTGTATTGGTTATGGTTGTTTGTTGTTTAAGATTATTAGTGTTGCTGATATTTTCTTTTATTTGTGATATAGCCAAGCTTATGTTTTTTAAGCCTCTTTCAGCCTGAAGAAACTCTAATTTCTTGTTTTCATATTCTTGGGCAGAAACAACACCTTTTTTAAATAATTTTTCTATTCTTTCTAAATCTTTTCTCTTATAAATAAGTTCTTCCTCATTTATTTCCTTTTGATTTATTGAATTTTGTAATCTGTATTCAAGTTGTGATAAGGTATAACTATTAGTTAAATTATTGTTTAAGTATGCGTTAGACTCCTTATTCAATTGGTATTGCACATAACTGTTTTCAAACAATGAAAACTGATTTTCTATTTCACCTAAAAAAAGCATGGGCATTTGTTCTAATGGAAAGTTAAAAGAGGATTGATTAACATTTAGGGTGTCCAAAATAGATTTTAAATAAATTACATCCTTGTACTTGGCCGTATTTTCTATAAGAGCTAATGGCGTATTTTTATTTACTTCTTGGTAATTTTCAACAAACAAAGAATCTATTTTTCCTGTTACTCTTGCGAATTCTTTTTGTGGTGGGATTTCAGTGGTTAACATGGCTTGCCCAACAACAATATCCGGGTATTTTATGAGCCATGAAAGAAAAATAATTATACCAATAAATACTAATAGTAATGTATTTCCCCATCTAAAAATGGCTTTTGGAGGGTCCGCTAAAACATCTTTAACTTCCTCACTATAAATATTTAATTCTTCATTCATCTCCTCCATATTATTTACCGAGCTCTAATTGATTTTTAACTAATTCATAATATTTTTCTTTTTTTAAGGTAAGTTCTTCATGATTTCCTTGCTCTACTATTTCTCCATTTTCCAGAACAATAATATTATCTGCATTTTTAACTGTGCTTAACCGATGTGCAACTATAACAGATGTTCTGTTTTTTATAAATCCATTAAGGTTTTTCATAATGATTTTTTCATTATTGGCATCTAATGCACTAGTGGCTTCATCAAAAAATACGAAAAAAGGATTTTTGTAAACCGCTCTCGCGATCATGATTCGTTGTTCTTGTCCTCCACTTAATCGGATGCCAGAAGTTCCTAATTCCGTGTTATATTTGTTAGGAAGTTTTTCTATAAATTCTTCAATATTGGATATAAATGATGCCTTTTTTAATTTTTCTCGGTCAATAATTTCATTTTGCTCAGACTCTGAAATATTTCCTGCTATGGTATCATTAAATATAAAAGTGTCTTGCATAACTGCCCCACAGTTCATTCGCCAATAATCATTATTAACATGATTTAAATTATCAGCATCTATAAGTATATCTCCTTTTGTTGGTTCGTGAAACTTTAGAAGTAATTTAATCAAAGTTGTTTTACCACTTCCACTAGCTCCAACAATAGCCGTGGTTTTGCCTTCTGGAAGTATACAACTGATATTTTTCAGTACAAACGGCGTTGATTTACCCCCATAACGGAATGATAAATCTTTGATAATTATATCTTTCTTTTGAGGAAGTTCTTTAACCTTATTGTCTATTAATTCGTCCTCGTCTTTTTTAGTGTGTACTTGTAAAAGTCGTTCAATACTAATTTTTGCGTCTTGCCAAACCTGAATAAACCCAATAAAATTACTTAAAGGCAAGTTAAGCTGGCCCACGATGTATTGGATAGAAAGCATCATACCCAAAGTAATTTCTCCGTTTACCACAGCTGTTGCTGATAAAAAAGTGATGAATATATTTTTTAATTCATTTATAAATCCAGAGCCAATAGATTGGTATTGTGCCAAAGTAAGTGAGCTTAAAGATGTTTTAAAAAGACTTATTTGGATTTGCTCCCATTTCCAACGGTTTTTTCTTTGTGAATTATTGATCTTAATTTCTTTAACACCATTAATAATTTGAACTAAAGAAGTTTGACTTTGCGAACTTTCATCAAAACGTTTAAAATCCAATTCGGCTCTTTTCTTCAAGAAAAAGAATGTCCAACCCACATAGAATATCGCTCCAACGATAAAAACGAAAAATATTTTTAAATTATAAAACGCCAAGACAAAATTAAAAACCACGAACAACACCAATGAATACACCATGTTAAATGATGAAGAAGACACAAAGTTTTGAATCCTTGCATGGTCTTGTATACGTTGTAAATGCTCTCCTGTATTTCTGGTTTCAAAAAAAGTAATCGGTAATTTCAACATTTTATATAAAAAATCAGAAATCATTTTTATTTGAAATCGACTGGTTATATGTATCAGCAGCCATTCTCTAAATACCCTAACTAATGTTTGAGATAGAAATAAAATTAATTGCGCTATTAGTATTAAATAAATGAACGGGATGTTTTGTGTATTTACCCCGGTATCTACAATAGACTGCATTAAAAAAGGTGTAAGAAACTGTATGATAGTACCAACAATAAGCCCAATAAATAACTGATATATTAATTTTTTATAGGGTTCTATATAGGGGTATAAAAATGAAAAGCCATGTTTTTTAGAGGTGTCTTCTTCTAAAGTATAAAATTTTGTATTTGGCTCTAATAGTAAAACAAAGCCTGTTCCATCTGAAATATTATTAGTCCATGCCTTTAAAAAGTCGTCATGTGTGTACTCCAATAATCCCTGGGCAGGATCAGCCACATAAATTTTGGTTTTGGATGTTTTATAAACAACGACAAAGTGTTTTTGTCGCCAAGGCACAATAAACGGTGTAGGAGCTTCATTTACTAAACTTTCTAAAGAAACACGCATTCCTAGTGTACGCATTTCTATAATTTCAGCAGCATCAGCAATACCTGCCATAGTTACACCTTGCCGGGTAATGCCTGCCTTATCTCTTAAAAACTCTCTGGAAAAACCCTTACCATGAAATTTGGCGATCATTCTTAAACAAGTAGGTCCGCAATCGCGGTAATCCAATTGCCTGTAAAAGGGGAATCTATTTTTCTTGGGCATTTAAATCCGTGATTTAGGGCGTAAAGCCAAACGCATGTCCTGAAGTTGTTGTGAATCTAAAAAGTGATTATTAAAATATAATCCCTCAATGCTTTTTAAGGCATCTAAATTTTGCAATGGATTTTCATTTAATAAAATAAAATCAGCCTTCTGCCCTACCTCTATTTCCCCATAATCTTCCTGAAAATAAGCAGCAAAATTTGTAGTAGCCATTTTTAAAATATCGAAGTTACTTAAATTGGCGTTTTTTAGGAGTTTCATTTCTCCCAATACACTAAATCCGGGAACCATGTATTTGGAAGAGCTATCAGGACTCAACAAAAAACTAATTCCCATGTCATGGGCAACTTTAATTATTAAATACTTGGTCTTTAATATATTTAGCTCGGAATCTACTTCTGCTTTATACGCCTCCTGTCCCAATTTCTCTCTGTATTTTTTGGTTCCTATAATCCAATCATTAATAGTTGATTCTGGCACATAATCCATTCCTGGTAACTGGCGTAATTCCTCATAAGAGTATCTGCCTGAACCAATACTATACCAGCTTAATGTTGGACATAAGGCCATGTTATGTTTTTTAATAGCTAAAAGCCTTTCCTTTAAAGTATCAATTGAAATGAGAAGTCCCCCTAAATGTTCTAATGAACTATAATTTGATTGAAAAAAAATACTATCGTTTACGTTACTTGGAAAATGCCCGGTTAATGGTAAATCGAATTTTTTACTGTATAAATCTATGTTCTCAAAAACATCTTGGTTTTTAACGCTTAAAATTTTTATAAAATCGAAACCACTTTTTTTCCAGTATTCAATGGAATCTTTTAATAGAGCTGGTGACCAATCCTGTCTTCGGGAAATGGGTGGTGTGGCAAGATATAGCTTAGGATAAATAGAAGTTGACGTATTATATTTTTTTCGCAAACCAAGTTGTTTAAAATCACCACGCATAGAACGTAATTTAGTAACACCATTAATAAGGTATAATTGCATCATTCTTCTGAATTCATCTTCAGATTCAGGTAAATGCACATGAGCATCGGCCAAAGTTGGCATAACATATTTTCCCGTCCCGTCTACAACTTTAAAATCCTTTGTATCCTGAATTTTTGATGTTGTCATTAATTTTATTCGACCATCTTCCACCAGTATGTTCTGGTTTTTTAAAATGGTGTCTTTTGCCATACTCACCACGAAAACATTTGAGATTATTAAGTTCCCAGTGTCTTGAAGATTTTCTAATGTGAAATTCTGCGCGTTATTGTCGCAATTAAAAAGTGTACTAACTATAATACATAATAAAGGTAATTTTTTCATTGTAGATTAGTTTAGGATTAATTTGGGTAATTTGGTTTTTATTTGATTGGAAAAGATTTATGAATTACCATACGATCTGATAAGGATAATATTCATAAACACTATTGTCTTCATTAATAGAATATCCATTACTTCTATCAAGCTTTGATTCTTCAAATAATAGCCTAGCTTCTTCAAATTGTTTTAATCTCACCAAACAAAGCGCTTTATAATATTTTACATCTGAAAATTGCTTATACTGCTCTAATGATTTATCAAACTCAATAATGGCTACTTGCCACTTTCCCAGTTCATACTTACTAATTCCGTAATAAAACAAATCTAAATAATGAGCTTCACCCCACTCCTTTTCTTGTTCCTCTGTATCTTTTTTAAAAATCGATTCGGCTTTTTCAAATTCATTGAGCTGTAAATAACCTAAGGCTATGTAAAACTGATAGGTATGATCCATCACATAAGTATTGCCTTCATTTTTAATACATGTTTCAAAATCCTTGATAGCGTCTTTATACGTTTTAGCAAAAATGCATTTGATAAATGCTCTATAGCTGAGCCATCTTGATTCGTTATACAAAACGGCTTTATCCAGATATTTCATACCAACTTCGTACTTACGAAATTTAAAATATGGCATGGCTTTTTGTTGCCAAAAATAGGCCACGGTACTATCTTGCTCTAAACCTTTATCAAGGCAGTGTTGCCATTCTTTTAGTTGATATCTGTAATTATAATTTTTAGAACAGTTGGTAACATAGGTTTCAACAAGTGAATCATGTCTTTTTCTTTTGTTTTCAGGAGTTTCGTTGGATATTTTGGTTTCATGCTTACATTGGATAAAAAAAACAGATAGAAAAATTATAATTACACTATGGATTTTTGACATTTAAAAATTTACTTTAATTTAAAATTGATAATAATTAAATTCGTCCTTCTTTTGAAACGTTTCAAACGGATTTAATTCACAAAAATCCTTATATCTAAAATCTAAATCGCGATTACTCAAATCAAATTCATTTTTGAGAGATTTATATTTTTCAAGAATGGCGTAACAATTTGAATCTAATTCTTCGTAAAACTGAACGCCTTTAGGCGTAAACACATCGTTCAAATCCAGTAACTCCAACCCTGTTCTAAATCTTGAAAACTGATCCGCTAATCGCCCAAGTAATTCATGTTTATACGGACCTGAAAATACATTTTGAGACAGGAGTTTATCAAAACACTTTACACGCTGTTTAACTGTAAATAATCCATGGAACGCTCCATAAATAGTTCTATAATCCCAATCTTTATTGTTGAAATCTCGCATTACTAAATTTTCAACGTCTATCTTAAAAAAATCCCTTTTATTATGAATTATGTAATATAAATAGTTATGTGATCCTTGATGAATGAGTTCCTCTATAAAATACACGAGATTTTTCTTCCCTACGACATAGAAATAAAGCATTCCTAGGGTTTCAATTGTCGTGAAATTTAAAATCTTTGGATTGTCGTGTAGGTATATTTTTTTGTTAGCAAATTTAAGTTCATCGTAAAATTCAGGAAGATAGATTTTGATAGTTAAAATGGCTTCTTTTAACTCATCGTAATGTTCTTTCCAAACAGATTTAAACGCTGGAGAATTATTTACAATATGTCCTTTATAGAACTCAACAAAATATTTTTTTAGTAATGGGTGAATTTCCTTTAAAACCTCAAAATCTTCAAGCATGAGTATGGGTTCAAAAGGTGTGATCTCTCTCTCTTTAAAATAACCGAGTTTAGGAATATAGGCTACACCATTTTGGTTAAAAGAGTATTTTATTTTCAATGGTTCTTTTTTAAAAAAATAACTTTGTAAAATTTCTTTTAAAACAGCCTTTGGAAAAAGGTTGTTTTTTTTGTTATTAAAGTAGGCGAAAACTAAAGGTTCAGCAAAAAATTGATCACCATTATTCAAAACATTTAAGTTTTCGCGATATATTAAAAGTTGAATAATATCAGAATAAGGATTATTAACGAAATCTAAGTTCATTTTATAGTAAGTAAATATCAAAGAAAATTCAAAAAAAGTATTAATAAGAGATTATCTATGGAATGTATTAAAATTGATGCGTAAATAGAATCCTTAAGTCGAACATAACTGTAAATAATACCAGACAAAAATTGAGATATTAACAATAATGGAGAAAATAGTAAAACTCGAAGTGAAATGTCATAATTTAACAAATGTAAAAAAGTGAATAAAAACAAGGATACATAAAAAATAACTCTAGGACTGCTATTCCAGAACGCATTCAATTTCAAAAATAAATTTCTATGCTTATATGTTGACAGAAGGATTACCGCAGATATTATTATTGGGATTACGATCATCATTTTAATCATAAAAACAATCCTAAGAACAAAAAATAAAGCTCCAGCTATAGTGATAACTAAATTATTTTTTGAAAACCTCAACCCCTTTCGAAAAGTTAACTCTTCAAAGACAGGTGCAACTATAACCGCAATAATTAGATTGTGAATCGAGCTCAAACTATAATCTCTATCGCGGTCTATTTTTTCTGGTAAATCAAAATGAAAAAATTCCTGAGAATAAAACGTCAACAAAATCGAAAACACATTTGTAATAACAAGTATTAATAAAATATTTAGAAAAAAAAGTATTCGCCTTTTTAAAGATGTGTCGATCGTAGGGGGTACAAACCCCGTCAAAAAAAACAAGTATATTTTATTAATTTCTTTCAAAATGTTGATTAAATCCATAAAAAAATAATATCACAAATAATTGAAAACAACTATGAATAAATTGTATTGAAAATGTATTAAAATCACTTGTAGAATACTTTTATTCTTATAATAAACCCATGAAGTAATTAATCCAACAAAAAGATGAGTCATATATATTTCAGGAAAATGAAGAATAGCAAAGTAAATTGAAGGAATTAAAATCACAAATATTTTTTTATAACCAATTAAAATTAAATTATCCAAAATAACTTTCTTTACGAATAACTCCTCGACAATGGGAAGACATAAAACAATTGAAAAAATCATTAAAATTGATATAGGCGATTTTATATATACATCAAATAAAACTTTCTCAAAATAAAAAATGATGAATAGAAAAATTGCCAGAATTGTGGCAATTAAAAATTCTTTAAAAATAAATTTCTCTCTTCCAAAATTTAAAAGAAAAAATCTCTTTGAGATTATAAGTACTATTACAAATGAAATAACTATTACTATAGAATTATAATTATCAAAGTTCTCAGACTTTCCAAAGAAAAAGGCAGCAAAAACTAAATTTAATATCACCAAAACAGGTAATAAAACAGAAAGTATAATAACTTTTCTAATTAGGTTTATCTTCATATTATATCTTAAAAAATAGGCTATCTTAATCTTAGACAGCCTATTATGTAAATTAATTCCATCCGAAATATTCAGCAATCGCTGCACCTGCTCTAAGGAATCCACCCGCGGCACCATCTCCCGGAGCACTATAGTCTGGCTCAATACAATCACCATCATGACAAGCATTCTCAGTACCACCTGAAATAGACTTCAATAAATCTTCTGTAGCTACAGAATCAGCTCTTTGTTGTAAAGCATCTAATGTTAATTTACTCATAGTAATAAAATTTAAAATAATACCTACTCTCTAAGCTTTTCGGCATCCGCTTGAGTGCAAGCTAAAAAACTAAACCTCTTACAAGGTGTTCATTTTCCATACAATTAGTGTTCAAAATGAACACATTTCAATTTATACTACAAAAATCCATTTTCGCGGGCCGCTTTAACTAATTCTCTATCACTATCGGTATCAACGTTAAAATATAATTTGAGTTGTCGCTTTCTTTTTTCAATTGCTGTTTTTGACAATGGAATTAATTCCTGTAACTCCTTCATCCTAGATCCTTGTGCCAATTCCATTAGTATTTGAGTGTCATAAATATCCAAAACAAAGGGAGAGATTGTTCTTTTTCTTAATAAACTAATAACTGTTTTACTGTAATAAGTTTCGTTTTGAATAACTTTATTGATGCTTAAAACCAATTCATTAAAGTCAATATCGCATTTAATAATAAGACTATCCGGGTTAACTTGTTTTATAATATTTAGTATTCTGCTATTTTGATTAAGACTAGTACAAATTATAATTTTAGATTTTGGAAAACACGCTTTTATTTTTACTCCTAAATCCTCACCAGAGTACAATTTATTTTTTTGGTCAGGTTTTAATTTAATATCAATAAGAAATATTTTATTCCCCTTAGTATTTGATATTTGCGAAATTAAGTTCCATGCTTGTTTACAACATTGAGCCTGCCGAAAATTAAAATTGATGTTTCCATTTCGTTCTTGAATAATATTAAAAGCCCTATGAAAACTGTCTATTACTATTTGATGATCTTCAAATAAAAAAACATCATAATTTTCGTTCATAAATAAATTGAATTTGAGGGTAATTCATTATTAATGGTGAAGTTGAAAATTTTATTAATGTTCTACCTTCTAAAGCATTAAATTTCTAACCAAAAAAATGATTTCCTCTAATTCCTAATCGACAAACGGTATTTTCATTTACAAAAAAAACCGGTATCCAAAAGATACCGGTCTAACACAGCTATTAATCAGTAAAGCTATTAATCAATTAAAGGAGGCTGTGTTACTTCTTCAAAGATTCCATATCAATAACGAATCTGTATTTTACATCACTTGAAACCACACGGTCGTATGCTTCATTAACATTCTGCATATCGATCATTTCGATATCACTCAAAATATCGTGTTCGCCACAGAAATCAAGCATTTCCTGAGTTTCTTTAATACCACCTATTAAGGATCCGGCAATGCGTTTACGTCCCATAATGATATTCCCGCCGTGGAATGGTTTTAAGGGTTCTACAGCCCCTACCAGACACATCGTGGCATCAATCTTAAGCAAACTCAGATATGGATTCATATCGTGGCCTACCGGAATGGTATTCAAAATAAAATCGAAACTTCCGGCGTGGGCTTTCATGGTATCTTTATCCGTGGATATTAATACCGCATCAGCACCCAAATCTTTGGCATCATTTGCTTTTTCAGGTGAACGGGTAATCATCACAGTTTGTGCGCCTAAAGCATGGGCGAACTTAACACCCATGTGGCCCAAGCCGCCTAATCCAACAACGCCTACCTTATCCCCTTTTTTCACATTCCAGTGTTTTAAGGGCGACCAGGTGGTGATTCCCGCACATAATAAAGGTGCGGCTCCCGGCTTATAAATATTTTCAGGAACATGCAATACAAATTGTTGGTCGACCACAATAGATGTGGCATAACCGCCATAGGTTTGCGTTCCGGGGATGTGTGGATTCGGACTGTTATACGTGAACGTGGCGCCGTTTTCACAAAACTGCTCCAAGTCTCTTTTACAAGACTCACATTCTTGGCAGGAATCTACCATGCAGCCTACGCCAACATGGTCGCCTACTTTAAAATGGCTCACGTTTTTACCCACTTCCACGACTTTTCCAATAATTTCATGGCCGGGGACCACGGGATATTTCGTGCCGCCCCATTCGTTTCGTGCTGTGTGTATATCACTGTGACATACACCACAATAAGTTATTTCTATTTTAACATCATCAGCTTCGGGTGCCCGACGCTCAATCTCCATGGATTTTAAATCCGCCTTTGCGGCCTCGGTTCCGTATGCTTTAATTGTTTCACTCATATATAAATTATGCGTTTTTTAGGTTTATTTTTAAATCTATCTGGGCGTTTAATAGTTTTGAAATCGGACAAACTTCTTTCGCTTTTTGAGCGATCTGCTGAAATTTTTCCGCATCAATACCGGGTACATCACCTTCCAGATTTAAAGTAATATTGGTAACGGCGCCGTCCTCAAAGGTTACGGTTGAATCTACATCCAGAGTGTTAGCGGTGAAATCGTCTTCATTTAATAAAAAACTCAATTGCATCGCAAAACATCCGGCATGTGCCGCACCTACTAATTCCTCAGGGTTTGTTCCTTTATTACCGTCTTCAAATCGGGTATGAAAGGAATACTGGGTGTTTTCAAGCACTTTACTTCCTGTGGTTAATGCGCCTTTTCCTTCTTTGCCACTGCCCTTCCAGACAGCTTTTGCTTTTCTTGTAAATTTCATTTTATTTCTTGGTTTTTAAGTTAATAGTTCGTTTTCTAAGCCTCTTTTAATTCGGCTGTCGGATAATCAATATAGCCTTTTTTTCCGGGTGTATAAAAGGTATCGCTATCCCAATCGGCAAGTTCTAAATCGTGTTCAAAACGTTCTACCAGATCCGGATTGGAAACATATAATTTTCCAAAGGATACTAAATCGGCATGACCGTCTTCAATCACCTTATTCCCTTTCTCTTGATCGAAACCAGCATTGATCATCAGGGTTCCGTTGTATAAGGGACGGAAATGTTTTGCAATTTCGGTCACCGCAAACGGAATATCAGAAACATCATTAAAGGGTTCTGACAAATGGATATAGGCCAGATTATAATCGTTTAATTTTTTAATAATGTATTCGAATGTCGGAATTGTTTCCTCATCCATCGTTGTTCCAAAGATGCCATTAAGCGACGGATTAAACCGCGCTCCTATTTTTTCTTCAGGAATAACGGCTTTCACAGCGTCCAGAGTTTCAAAAAAGAATCGCGCTCTGTTTTCAATACTACCGCCATACTCATCGGTTCTATGATTTGAGGTGGCATTGAAAAACTGATGAAATAAATAGCCGTTCGACGAGTGAATTTCTACTCCGTCAAACCCGGCTTCCACAGCATTGGCCGCTGCATTTTGAAAGTCTTTAATGGTTGTTTTAATCTCTTCTTTAGTCATCGCCTTTGGCGTTACTGTATCTTTAAATCCATCGGCAGTATAAGCCTGCGCTTCAGGATTTATAGCAGAAGCTGATAAGGGCAATTCACCATCATGGAAATCGGGGTGCGACATACGCCCCACATGCCACAACTGGATAAAGATTTTTCCTCCTTTATCATGCACACGTTTCGTTACTTTTTTCCAACCTTCTACTTGAGCATCCGAATGAATTCCAGGGGTATTAATATAACCTACAGCACGCTCAGAAACCTGAGAACCCTCAGTTATTATAAGGCCTGCAGAGGCACGTTGTTCGTAATAAACACCATGTAACTCATCAGTAGGCACGTTGCCTTCATTATCCGCTCTGTTTCTGGTCATGGGAGCCATAACGACACGATTTCTTAGATTAAAATTATTTCGGTACGGTATTAATAGGGGTTGTTTACTCATTCTTATATTTATATTTAAAAATTAGGATTAATATGGAAAGACTCTTATTAGCGTCACGAGCTTTCCTTTTGTTCAATTATAAAGATAAGTGTCAAAGAGCGGAAATCAATTGATGTATGTCAATTAGGAAAAATTTAACTTTTTAAGGAACGTCTTACGCGACTTAAGTTTTCAGGAGAAACGCCCAGGTAATTAGCGATATCGTAATTGGGAACACGATTTTCAATATTTGGATAAGAGGTACAAAATTCTAGATACCGGGCTTTGGTATCTTTTTCTAGGGTTGATAAAATCCGTTTACGTTGTGAAATAAAGGCATTGGTAATCAATAGACGAAAGTACCGTTCGTAAACAGGGGATTTTTCATAGAGAATTTGAAGATTCTCATAGCTAATGGAAAGCAATCTGGAATTCTCAATAGACTCAATA
Organism: Gaetbulibacter sp. M240; assembly: GCF_043876815.1. NCBI lineage: Bacteria > Pseudomonadati > Bacteroidota > Flavobacteriia > Flavobacteriales > Flavobacteriaceae > Gaetbulibacter > Gaetbulibacter sp. M240. Next base: position 241,856 of record NZ_JBAWKA010000004.1, on the reverse strand, counting down.
TATAAGCGTGAAGGGATTTCATTGAAGTAAGCGTCAAAATCTCCAATCCACCAATCTTCTACAGCAAATTGAATGATGTGACTACTACCGTTTTCATCAAGGTAATAGGCTTTTAAACACCCTTCCACAACAAAATATTCGTGTCTTACGTGTGTGCCCGGCTGCAATAAAAAGGTTCCTTTGTCCATAGAAACCTCGTTTAGAAACGACTGTAACAAATCTATATCCTTCGGTTTAGGAGAAACATAACGTTTTACGTGCTCAGCTATAACGGGATACTTCATAAGTAAAATTAGAGTGATTTCCGGCACAAGGGAATACCTGAAAAGGAATTAATCAAATTTATTCAATTTCTTCATAATCGATATAATCCCCGACTTTATCATTGGATGCTTTTCCTTTGTTGGGCATTTTATCTATGGTTACTTCGCCTTCTTTTTCAGTTTTCTGGTTTTGTTGTCCCTGATTGTAATTCCCGCCAAAACGCTCCTCAGCTTTTTTGGCAACGAATTTAAACAATATGGGCGCAAACAAGCGGCTTAATATTTTGATACCGAAATAGATCAGCATGATGATAAGAATCATGCGAACAAATCCGGTTACAGATGCATATTGCATAATGTTTAATTTTTCACAAATTTACAACAGATTGTGTTTAAATGTGACTGAAAAACCCTAAAAAATCTTTAAAATATCTATATTTGACTAGTGCCACTACCCAGGCACGCATACAGTATAATTGAACAGTTTTTAAATATATACCTATGAACCCACTAAAATCTACGTTAATTTTCCTACTCAGTTTATGGTCCGGTACGGTCCTGGCCCAATACACAGATGTGATAAACTCCAACCGCCCGGGGGTCTCAAAAAGTGCTTTTTCTGTGGGCACCGGTGTGCTGCAATTTGAATTGGGCCCTTACCTAATAAAAGAAGATCGAAGCCCTGCTCCTGCTTACAATGTGGATGGTTTTGGAATTGATTTTGCTGCACGTTATGGTTTTTTATTTGAAGAACTTGAGTTGAAAATTGAAGGGACCTATCAAAATGATGAAAAAGTGTTTAAGTTGAATCCAACCTCAGTAAATGACAGAGCCAATTTTAAAACTTTAACGGTTGGAGCAAAATATTTGCTATATGATCCTAATAAGAATGAAGAAGCCAATAAGCCCAATTTATACAGTTGGAAGGCTAATCATGGGTTTCGATGGCGCTCTTTAATTCCAGCTGTGGCTATTTATGCCGGAGCACATTACGATACTGATAACAACCCGTATACCGCAGGAGGTATTGAAGGGTTCAGTCCGAAAATCATGATCGCCACGCAACATAATTTTTCCGGGGGCTGGGTTTTAGTTACCAATTTAATTAAAGAACGTATTGGAACCGATCAGTCTGATTTTTCATATGTGATCTCCCTAACCCATGCTTTAAGTCCGAATTGGGTGATTTTCGGGGAAACACAAGGAATTCAAAGTGATTTCTATGCTGATAATCTATTTCGATTTGGTGGCGCTTATTTATGGACCAAGAATTTTCAGCTGGATACAGCCGTAACCTTTAACACGAAAGATACCCCTGCGGTTTTCAGTGCTAACTTAGGAATGTCGTACCGCTTCGATTTTCATCAGGATAAAGAAATTGATAACGGTACTTCGGCAAAAGATGAAGGAAAACGCAGGAAACGTGGTAAAAAACGACGCAAAAAAGATGAGATCCCACCGCATTTGCAACAAAAGCGTGATGCACAGGAATTCGATAACTAAAAAACCACTTTACAATTTAGTATAGTCATATGATAACAATTAAAGAAGTTCATTCTAAATCCGACTTAAAAGCTTTTGTAAAATTTCCTTTTAAGCTTTACAAGGATAATCCCTACTGGGTCCCTCCTATTATAAGTCAGGAAATGAATTCTTTTAATAAAAAAGAAAATCCTGTTTTTGAAACCGCCGCTGCCCGTTTATTTCTGGCCTATAAAGGAAAAGAAATGGTTGGTAGAATTGCAGCTATTATCAATTGGTCTGAAGTGAAAGATCAGCAACTTAAAAAGATGCGTTTTGGCTGGTTTGATTTTGAGGATGATCTAGAGGTCTCTAAAAAATTATTGGAGGAGGTTGCCATTATTGGTAAAGCTAATAATCTGGAATTTATGGAAGGCCCGGTGGGCTTTTCTAATCTGGATAAGGTTGGTGTGATGACCGAGGGATTTGAGAGTAAATCGACCATGGTAACCTGGTATAACGCAGCCTATTATCCAAAACACTATGAAGCACACGGTCTGAAGATCGAAAAAGGTTATATTGAAAGTGAGTTTAAGTTCAGTAATGTACACCCGGAGGCTTTTGAGAAGGCCCAGGATTTAATTAAAAGGCGCTACAAGCTAAAAGCCTTAAGTTTTACCAAAACCAGTGAGGTGATGCCTTATGTGGATCAGATGTTCGATTTGTTCAATAAAAGCTATGCAAAACTTTCATCTTTTGTCGCTATTAGCGATATCCAGAAGGCTTATTTTAAAAAGAAATTTATAAGTTTTGTGAATCCGGAGTACATAAAATTTGTTCTAGATGAAAACGAAAACATGGTTGCATTTGCTATTGTTATGCCCAGTTTTGCTGATGCCTTACAAAAAATGAATGGTAAATTATTCCCGTTCGGATTTATACATTTATTGCGGGCCAGAAAGCATAGTAAGAAAGTTATTTTTTATTTGATTGGGGTTGCCCCGGAATATCAAAATAAAGGGGTTCACGCTATTATTTTTAATGAATATTATATAACCTTTACTGAAAAAGGTATAGAAACCTGTTACCGAACACCGGAACTGGATGAAAACGAAGCCATTCATAAGATTTGGAAGCGCTTCGATCCGAAAATATCCAAACGTCGTAAAACTTATCGTAAATCATTAGCATAAAAAAATCCGATGTTTAAAAGCATCGGATTTTTTATTTTGTTTATGGTTTTTTTATTCACCCATTGAGGCCATTACAGCGGCAGATAAGCGTTTATACGTACCGTTATCTAGACGCTCTCTAATAGCATCAAACGCATCCAGAGTTTGCTCAACGTCTTCTAAGGTATGCGTTGCTGTTGGAATCATTCTTAGTAAAATTAATCCTTTAGGTATCACAGGATAAACTACTATAGAACAGAAGATTCCGTAATTTTCTCTAAGATCTCTTACTAAGGCCATAGCTTCCGGAATACTACCTTTTAAGTAAACCGGGGTTACGCAACTTTGCGTTGTTCCGATATCAAAACCACGGGATTTTAAACCGGATTGTAAAGCGTTAACGATCTTCCAAAGGTTTTCTTTTAACTCCGGCATGGTCTTTAACATCTCCAAACGTTTTAAGGCACCAACGGTTAACACCATTTGCAGCGACTTGGCAAACATTTGAGACCGTAAATTGTATTTTAAATAGTCGATAATCTCCTGATCTCCGGCAATAAAAGCTCCTGTACTGGCCATAGATTTTGCAAAGGTTGCAAAATACACATCGATGTCGTCTTGAACACCTTGCTCCTCACCTGCTCCAGCACCTGTTTTACCTAAGGTTCCAAAACCATGGGCATCATCAACTAAAAATCTAAAATTAAATTTCTTTTTAAGTGCAACGATCTCTTTTAAACGCCCTTGCTCACCACGCATCCCAAACACACCTTCAGAGATCACTAAAATCCCTCCACCGGTTTGTTCAGCCATTTTTGTAGCACGCTCCAGGTTCTTCTCTAAACTTTCAACATCATTGTGTTTGTAGGTAAAACGTTTTCCCATATGTAAACGCACTCCATCAATAATACAGGCATGAGCATCCACATCATAAACTATGATATCATCTTTACCAACCAAAGCATCAATGGTAGACATGATTCCCTGGTATCCAAAATTTAAAAGATAAGCGGCCTCTTTGTTCACAAAAGCTGCCAATTCCTTTTGAAGTTTTTCGTGAAGATCCGTGTGACCAGACATCATACGAGCACCCATAGGATAGGCTGAACCATATTCCTTTGCAGCCTCAGCATCAACTTTTCGAACTTCAGTATGGTTAGCCAAGCCCAAATAATCATTGATACTCCAGGTAATAACTTCTTTACCCTGAAATTTCATTCTATTTGATATTTGACCTTCCAATTTAGGAAATACAAAATAGCCCTCAGCTTGAGACGCCCATTTCCCTAGTGGCCCTTTATCCTTATAAATTTTCTCAAATAAATCTTTCATTTAAAATAATCTTATGCATTAAAATAAGTACTGATGGTAGAAAAAACACCCCGGTGTTTATTGGCTTTAATATACAAATTAAACATAAACGGTGGTTCCCCGCAAATCAGCTCCGCAAAATTAAATATTTCTATCATTTGAGCATAATTTTTATGCCCCAAATATTAACAAATAAGCAAAAGAAAAGCGCTTTTAATGCTTAATTAAAAACGCTTTTATCAAATTTATTAGTTTATTTTACTTTATATACTGAATGGCTTGTGTAGCTTGAGCATTAACGCTGTCGAAAAAGCCTTGTTCATTCATCCATTTGTCACTGTATACTTTACTCATATATCGAGATCCGTGATCGGGGAAAATAATCACGACGTGATCACTTTCTTTAAATCGATTTTCTTCCCCCAATTGCGCTAAAGCCTGCATCGCAGCTCCAGAGGTATACCCTACAAAAAGGCCTTCTGCCTTCGCAATAGCTCTGGCCATATGAGCACTTTCCTCATCGGTAACTTTCACAAATTCATCAATCGCATCAAAATCGGTTGCTGTAGGAATTAAATTTTTACCCAGACCTTCAATACGATATGGATAAATTTCTTTTTCGTCGAATTCTCTGGTTTCGTGATATTTTTTGATCACCGACCCAAAAGCATCTACGCCTATGATTCGAATATCGGGATTTTGCTCCTTCAAGTATTTCGCTGTTCCTGAAATGGTTCCACCGGTACCGCTACAAGCGATCAAATGGGTTATTTTTCCCTCCGTTTGATTCCAGATTTCAGGACCTGTAGTTTTATAATGTGCATCAATATTCAACTGATTGAAATATTGATTGATATACACAGAACCTTTTGTTTCTTCATGAAGACGCTTAGCTACTTGATAATAGGAACGCGGATCGTCTGCACTAACATGTGCCGGACATACATAAACCTTGGCTCCCATGGTTTTGAGCATATCAATTTTATCGGCTGATGATTTTGAACTTACAGCCAAAATACACTTATATCCTTTAATGATACTTACCATCGCAATACTAAAACCTGTATTACCTGAGGTTGTTTCAATAATGGTATCGCCTGGGGTTAGAATTCCTTGCTTTTCAGCTTGTTCAATAATGTAAAGGGCTATTCGGTCTTTGGATGATTGTCCGGGATTGAATGATTCTACTTTTGCGAAGAAATTCCCCTTGAGTTCTGATGTAATACGATTTAGTCTTATGAGAGGTGTGTTACCAACTAAATCTAGTACATTATCAAAAACTTGATTAGTGTGTTTCATAAAAGCTATTTAAAAGCAGCATTCTATCAAAAAGAATACGTCCTAAAACCTGACAAAAATAAGACAAATTTTTTTATTAGCATGAAATTCCTTCTAAATCTAGTAAAAAAGCATATTCCATAGCCACTTCCTTCAAACTTTCAAAACGCCCTGAAGCCCCGCCATGACCCGATTCCATGTCGGTATGAAGGAGCAGAATATTATCATCTGTTTTAAGATCTCTCAATTTAGCTACCCATTTTGCTGGTTCCCAATATTGTACCTGTGAATCATGTAAACCAGTTGTTATCAGCATATTAGGGTAAATCTGTGGTTTTACATTATCATAAGGAGAATAGGACTTCATGTACCTGTAATAGGTCTCATTGTTTGGATTTCCCCATTCATCATATTCTCCTGTCGTTAAAGGAATTGTATCATCTAACATTGTAGTAACCACATCCACAAAAGGTACTGCCGCCAAAATACCATGATATAATTCAGGGCTCATATTTACAACAGCTCCCATCAAAAGGCCTCCGGCAGAACCACCGTAAGCATATAAATGTTTTTCGGAACTGTATTTTTGTTCAATCAGAAATTTCGAACAATCAATGAAATCGGTGAAAGTGTTTAACTTTTTTAATAATTTACCATCCTCATACCAATGACGTCCCAGGTATTCCCCTCCCCGAATATGCGCAATAGCAAATATAAATCCGCGATCTAGCAAAGTTAGACGTATGGATGAAAAGGATGGATCGGTTGTGGAACCATATGACCCGTAGGCATATTGAAGTAGCGGACTACTTCCATCAAGTGGGGTATCCTTTCTATACACTACAGAGATCGGAACCTTAACCCCATCTCTTGCTGTTGCCCATAGACGTTCTGATACGTAATTATTTTTATCAAAGGTCCCTCCCAGAACTTCCTGTTCTTTTTTAACCTCCTTGGTTTTAGTGGAAAAGCTATAATCTATTACTGAGCTTGGTGTGGTTAGCGAATTATAACCATAGCGCAATACATCACTTTCAAAATCAGGATTATTACCAATAAAAATATTGTAGGTCTCTGACTCGAAATACAAATAATAATCCTCTAAACCACTCCAACTCATAATCCGGAGTCTGTTAAGGCCGTTTTCGCGTTCATTGACAACTAAATAATCCCTGAAAATCTCAATATCCTCTAGTAAAACCGAACGTCGATGGGGAATAACATCAGTCCAATATTTTTTATGTGTTTTATTCTCAGGTGTTTTGGAAAGCTTGAAATTTTGAGCCCCGTCCGCATTCGAAATCACATAGAAAACATCATTATAATGTGCAATACTGTATTCGAGATCCTTTTCTCGTTCCTGAAAAACGGTAAAAGGTTCCTTCGGTGTATCAGCATTTAGAATGCGATACTCGGTAGACATGGTGCTGGACGACCCGATAATGATATATTTTCTGGATTTAGATTTGTAAACGAAGGTGTGAAAAGTGGCATCACTTTCTAGGTAAACGATGTCGTCATCTTTATTATCGGTTCCCAGGTTGTGTTTGCAAATTTTTTCAGAACGCAGTGTCACCGGGTCCTTCATGGCATAGAACAATGTAGCATTATCATTCGCCCAGGTAGCGCTTCCGGTGGTATTAATGATCTTATCCGGCAGGATCTCGCCTGTCATTAGATTTTTAATTTGAATGGTGTACTGCCGGCGACTCACCACATCGGTAGAGAACGCAGCCAAGGTATTATCCGGACTGATAGCGATACTTCCCAAGTTAAAATAAGAATGCCCCTCAGCCATATCATTACAATCGAACAATAATTCTTCAGGAGCCTCTAAAGTTCCCTTTTTACGCACATAAACCGGATAATCCCTTCCTTTTTCATAGCGCGTTATGTACCAATACCCGTTAAGTTTATAAGGCACCGTAGAATCATCTTCTTTAATACGACCCTTCATTTCTTCAAAAAGTGCCTTCTGAAAATCCTCTGTGTGCGACAGCATGGCTTTTGTATAAGCGTTTTCACTTCTCAAATAATCTAAAACAGATTCATTATCGCGTTCATTTAACCAATAATAATCATCCGTTCGTTCGTCATTATGGATGCGTAACACCTTGGGGTGTTTTTCAGCTTTGGGAGGTTTTACTGTCTTTGTTTGCAGACTCATAGAGCTATTAATCGTTTAAGCGTGGGCAAAAATAAAACTTCGAAATAGAATTTCGTCTATTTTTTAATTTTTTGATGCATGTATTTTAATTTTTCAATAATGTAATATCTTTGAATAACCTTAAAAAATAATGTTATGTTTGGAGATATGATGCAAATGATGGGCAAGCTTAAAGAAGCCCAGAAAAAAGTTGAAGATACTAAAAAACGCCTGGACACAGTATTGGTTGATGCTTCCAGTTCTGATGATAAGCTTCAAGTAACGCTTACCGCCAACAGAACGATTAAATCGATTACGATCGCGGATGACCTTTTAGAGGATAAAGAACAACTTGAGGATTATTTAGTAATGACGCTCAATAAAGCTATCGAAAAGGCTACAAAAATTAATGAAGCTGAATTAGCGAGTGCAGCCAAGGACGGTATGCCAAATATTCCGGGTATGGATATGTTCAAATAAGCTTAGGTTAAACTTTTCAGAGCTTTTAAAAGCACCTCATGCATATCATTGGTGTAATCCATATGGGTAGTCATGCGCAATTTACCTCCGCCCATACTGATGATTTTAATATTTTTTTCAACCAGTTGATCAATAAATTCGGTTTCATTGACCTGGCTTTCTAATTCAAAAATAACAATATTCGTTTCAACAGGCTCAACTTTATTAACCATAGGCAATGTGGCAAGTACTTTCCCGATGTCTTTGGCTTTATCATGATCTTCTTTTAAACGATCTATATTGTTTTCCAGAGCAAACAATCCTGCTGCTGCCAAATACCCGGCCTGACGCATATTTCCGCCAAAAACCTTTCGAATACGGAGGGCATTTTCCATAATGGCCTCATCCCCTATTAATACAGATCCAACAGGACAACCCAACCCTTTACTTAAACATACCGATATGGTATCGAATATTTCACCATATTGTTTCGGTGTTTCATTTTTAGCCACGAGGGCATTCCATAAACGCGCACCGTCCAGATGATAACCAAAGTTATTAGAGTCGCAAATCGTTCTTATTTTTTTAAGCTCTTCATAATCCCAACAGGCTCCACCGCCTTTGTTCGTGGTATTCTCCACTTCAACAAGCGTTGTTTTGCTGTAATAATAAGCGTCCGGATTAATGGCATCAATCACTTGCTTTGCCGTGAACATGCCCTTGTCGCCATCAATTAATTTACAAGAAATTCCGCTATTGAAAGAGGCTCCTCCAGATTCATAATTATAAATGTGCGCATACTTATCACAAATAACCTGCTCTCCGGGCTGCGTATGCAATTTAAGAGCCGTTTGGTTGGCCATCGTGCCACTAGGGAAAAATAAGGCTTTGGGTTTTCCAAAAAGTTCAGCAATATGAGATTCAAGACGATTTACAGTAGGGTCTTCACGAAAAACATCATCACCTACTTCGGCTTGCATCATGGCTTCCAACATCTCTTTTGAAGGCTTGGTTACCGTATCACTACGCAAATCTATTATCATTCTTTAAAATTATATGGAGCTTGTCACTCGGGTTATTTTTCAAAAATAAATGAAATTTTAGGAATTGAGCTTGCTATTTTGTTTCAATTATTTTGAATCATTCAATTTATCTGTACTATATAAGTAAATAGTAAATTAACAGGTCTTTTGTTTTTAGAAGCAGGATTAAATCTTATTTTTGTTTCAAAATTTTTCACCCTATGATTACTTCCGATCAGATAAAAGATCTTAATACCCGCCTTGACAAACTAAGGCACTATCTTTGACATCGATAAGAAAAAGATAGAAATTCAAAACGAAGAAGAACAAACTTTCGACCCCAATTTTTGGAATAATCCACGCGAAGCAGAAACCATCATGAAATCCCTTCGTGTCAAGAAGAAATGGATTGAAGATTATCAGGCTGTGAAAACACTTGTAGAAGATCTCGAAGTGATTTATGAGTTCTTCAAAGAGGGTGAATCTACAGCCGAAGATGTTGAAAAGCGTTACGAAAAAGCCATAAACCTTTTAGAAGCCATTGAATTCAGAAATATGCTTTCTGATGAAGGTGACAGTTTGAGTGCCGTACTACAAATAACAGCCGGTGCCGGTGGCACAGAAAGTTGTGATTGGGCTAGCATGCTGATGCGCATGTATTTAATGTATGCCGAAAAGAATGGCTTTAAAGTGAAGGAACTTAACTTCCAGGAAGGCGATGTGGCCGGCATTAAAACAGTAACTCTTGAAATAGACGGCGATTTTGCGTTTGGCTGGTTGAAAGGTGAAAATGGGGTACATCGTTTGGTACGCATATCCCCTTTTGACAGTAATGCGAAACGCCATACCAGTTTTGCTTCGGTTTACGTATATCCTTTGGTAGACGACTCTATAGAAATAGAAATAAATCCGGCTGATATTGAGATCACCACAGCCCGTTCTAGTGGTGCCGGCGGACAAAATGTTAATAAGGTAGAAACGAAAGTACAACTTACCCACAAACCAAGCGGAATTCAAATATCCTGCTCAGAAACACGCTCACAGCATGATAACAGGGCGCGGGCCTTGCAAATGCTTAAATCGCAATTGTACGAGATTGAACTTGAAAAGCAATTGTCCCAGCGTGAGGATATCGAGGCCAATAAGAAAAAAATTGAATGGGGTAGCCAAATCAGAAATTATGTGATGCACCCTTACAAATTGGTAAAAGATGTGCGTTCAGGCCATGAAACAGGTAATGTTGATGCTGTTATGGATGGCAATATTGATGGCTTTTTAAAGGCTTATCTTATGATGATGGGACAACAAACGGAAGAGGACAATCAATTATGAAACCAATAGACAGCATTATTTTCGATTTGGGTGGGGTGTTGATAGATTGGAATCCTGAATATGTTTTTTTAGAAGCCTTTGATGGTGATCGTGAAAAAATGACCTGGTTTTTAAATACTATTTGCACCAGCGATTGGAATGAGCAACAGGATGCTGGTTACCCACTACAAAAAGCTACTGAAGATCTGGTAAAACAGTTTCCGGAATACGAGAAATATATACGTATGTTTTATGGTGATTGGCCTAAAATGTTGGGTGGCTCAATAACGGAAACCGTGGATATTTTAAAGGCATTAAAACAAACAAAAAAGTATAAACTGGTAGCACTGACCAATTGGAGTAGCGAGACCTTCCCGATCGCCAAAAAGCGTTTTGAATTTTTAAACTGGTTTGAAGGAATTGTTGTTTCTGGCGAAGAAAAAACCAGAAAACCGTTTAAAGAAATTTATGAGATCTGTTTGAACCGCTTTAAAATTCATCCGGAACATGCCCTTTTTATTGATGATAACCTAAGAAATATAAAAGCGGCAGAAAAGTTACATATCAACGCTATTCTTTTTGAAGACCCAAAACAATTACGAAACGATTTAGAACAGTTTAATATTTTAATATCATGATCACAATATATCACAATAACCGTTGTAGAAAATCAAGAGAAGGCCTTGCCCTTATTGAGGATTCCGGAAAACCCTATAAGGTTATTACGTATCTAGAAAACACACCTTCATCCGAAGAGCTTTCAGAAATTATAAAACTTTTGGGCATTCAACCCATGGACTTAGTTCGGAAAAATGAAGCGATTTGGAAAAGTGATTTTAAAGGAAAAGAACTTTCAGATAAAGCTATCATAGAAGCTATGGTGAAAAATCCTAAACTTATTGAACGTCCAATAGTTATAAACGGAAATAAAGCTATTGTAGGGAGACCTCCCGAAGCCATTTTAGATATTTTGTAGTTTTGTTTAATTTTTTATTAAAATGTTTTAACAAAAAATTAACCGAAAAAGAGGTTCTATAGATTAGTTTTGCAGTAAATATGACTGCTAATAAATTTATGAAAACCAAATTTTTTCTTTCCCTGATTTTGAGCCTGCTTACTGCATCGATTAGTTTCGCTACAGAACCGGATAAAAACATTACTATAAAAGGTGTCGTAATAGATGCGGATACCAAAACCCCCTTGGAATTTGCTACGGTTTCTATTCGTAAGCATGACGATCAACAAGTTATCGATGGTGTAATAACCGATATTTCCGGGAAATTCAACATGCGGGTTGCACAAGGCACTTATGATATTAAGATTGAATATATTTCCTATAAATCAATTACTTTCGAGAATAGAACTATTACCGAAAACACCGATCTAGGTGTCATAGCTCTTGCCCTAAATGTAGAATCACTTAATGCCGTTGAAATAGTTGCAGAGCGCACCACAGTTGAGATCAAGCTGGATAAGAAAATCTACAACATAGGAAAAGATTTGACCACTGCAGGTGGTACCGTTAGCGATGCCCTTAACAATGTTCCCTCAGTTGCCGTGGATATTGAAGGTAATATTAGTTTACGAGGAAACGGAAACGTACGAATCCTTATAAATGGAAAGCCTTCCGCAATGGCCGGATTTGGTGACACCAATGTACTGAGCCAGTTACCTGCTGAAGCTATTGAACGTGTGGAAGTTATTACATCGCCATCAGCACGTTATGATGCTGAAGGTACAGCCGGGATACTAAATATTATTTTACGTCAGAAAGAAACCCTTGGATTTAACGGTTCTTTAAACCTGACTTTAGGTAATCCTGATAATTTAGGCTTTTCTTCAAATATAAATTACCGTACAGAAAAATTCAATGTGTTCTCAAACCTTGGTTATCGCTATTTTGATGCGCCTAGAAACAATTTTAACGATACAGATTATTTTGATCGTGTGGTAAACGGCAATACCGTGACACCTGAATTTGAGCGCATTATTGAAAGTGAAAAAGTAAGTCGTTTGAACCGAAATTATAACGGTAATATTGGATTGGAATATTTTCTATCTGATAAAACCTCGGTAACTGGTAGTTTATTTTACCGTTATGGTGAGGATGCTGATTTGGGAATCAACCGTAGTTCTCGTTATAACGGAGGCGATGTAGTAGAGCGAACCGATCGTAGAGAAAAGCAAGACGAAACAGGAAACAGCTATCAATTTTCTTTTAATTACATTACCAAATTCGATGAATCCGGTCACCAATTAACAGCTGATTTTCAATATGGAATCCGAAGCGAAAACCAAGATAATTTTATAAATGAAGATTATATTTTCACCGACCAAACAAATCCGGATCCGTTTCAAAATGAAATTATTTATCAAACCGAGGATAGCAAGGATTACCTGATCCAAGCAGATTATGTTTTACCAATGGGTGAAGATTCTCGCTTTGAAGCCGGATATCGTGGGAATTTTGAAAATGAGATCACTGATTACCTTTTAGAACAGGAAGATATTAACACCGGAAATTACGTTATAAATGAAGAAATTACGAATGTTTTTGATTACACTGAAAATGTTAATGCATTCTACACCCAATATGGCAGCAAATTCGGTAAGTTCTCATTTCTACTGGGTTTACGTTTGGAGAACACCCAGCTGAAAGGAAATATTGATTCCAGGTTAACAGATGCTGAGCTTGAGGAAGCTTTTGGTTTTCCTATCGATACCGAGTTCAACAATAATTATTTAGGCCTCTTCCCTACAGTTAATTTTATTTATAATCTTTCCAGCGAAGAGGATGATCCGGAGGAAAGTGTTACACTTGGTTTCAACCGACGTATCAATCGTCCTAGAGGTTGGTATATTAACCCGTTTCCATCGCGATCAAGCCGTACAAATATATTCCAGGGTAATCCCAGCTTACGTCCTGCCTTTTCGAGTACCTTCGATTTGGGCTATTTAAAACGGTGGAACGAATTAACAGTAACAGCTTCCGTTTACTATCAGCATGAAACCGGGTCTTTTGATCGTATTCAGGAAAATACGGGACAACAAACCTCAGATGGTATAGATATTATTAGAACAATACCTGTAAACCTGTCTACCAATAAGCGTACCGGTGGAGAATTCGGACTCATGTACAATCCAGCAAAATGGTTAAGACTAAATTCAAGTTTCAACATCTTTAAATTTGAAACAGAGGGATCATTTAACGGCGTTGATTATGGCGCCAATAATTCTAGTTGGTTCACACGTTTTAGTAGCAAGGTAGAGTTGCCGGCTAAAATAGATTGGCAAACTAATGCTTACTATAGTGGCCCGCAACAAGATGCACAGAGCGATCAGAAAGGTGTTTTTTCAATGGATATCGCCTTAAGTAAAGAAATTCTAAATGATAAGGTAACGATTTCCTTGAATGCCAGAGATCTTTTTAATTCCAGAATACGTCGTACCACAACAACAACAAGTTTTTACACGAATTACGAGGAATCACAATGGCGTCAACGCCAGGTAAACCTTTCAATCCTTTACCGTTTCAATCAGCAAAAATCTAAAAAAGAGAGATCAGGACAAGATATGGATGATGATTTTGATTTTGAAGGTTAATAAGTGTTAAAATAACATTTTATATTTATTTAACTTTTATTTAACCAGAACACACAAGGCTTATATCTACTTTTGCCGCGCTAACATTAAATCAAAAAATGAAAAAAATTGCTCTGTTAATCGCCTTGTGTTTTACCACTATGGTATTTGCTGATCCGGATGACCTTAAAAACAATAAAATCACCGGAACCGTTATTGATAAAGAAACAAACCTTCCTCTTGAATACGCCACCATTTCCTTTTACAGTCATAAAGAAGAAAAAGTTGTAGATGGTACAATTACTGATCTCGACGGAAAATTTGAAATAAAAGTTGCCGATGGTACCTACGATATTAAAATTGAATATATCTCATACACCTCCTTCGAGCTTAAAAAGAAGGTCATCAATACAAACCTTGACCTAGGCACCATTTTTTTAAGTTTGAATTTAGAATCCTTGAATGAAGTCGAAATTATTGCCGAAAGAACCACGGTGGAAATCAGACTCGACAAAAAAATATACAATGTTGGTAAGGATTTAACTGTACGGGGAGGAAACGTAAGTGATGTTCTGGACAACGTGCCCTCTGTGGCCGTTGACGCGGAAGGAACCATCACCCTTCGTGGTAATGACAACGTAAGAATCTTAATTAACGGAAAACCCTCAGGTCTCGTAGGTCTTAATTCTACGGATGCCTTACGACAGCTCCCTGCGGATGCAATAGAAAAAGTTGAAGTGATTACTTCGCCATCAGCGCGTTACGAAGCTGAGGGAACGGCGGGTATTTTAAATATAATCTTAAGAAGAAGTAAATTACAAGGTTTTAACGGAGCGGTAACGGCAAATGTGGGACATCCTGATCGTGCTGGAATTTCTGCTAACGTGAATTACAGAACAGGCGATTTGAATATTTTCAACACGCTGTCCTATCGCTACAACGAATCTCCCGGTTATTGGTATTCTTACACCACCTTTAAAAATACAGGAAACGTTTCTGATGAAAAGCGCGATTGGTTAAATACAAGTAAAGGCCTAACCAATAATTTTGGAGTAGAATGGTATATTAATGATTCTTCTTCTATTACGGCTTCCATGGTTTACAGTGATAATAATGGAATCGAGAGGTCTACGAACCGCATTTTTCAATACGACTCAAATATGAATTTATTGTCTGAAACGTTACGTTTAGACCCACAGGATAATGATTCCAGAAATTCACAATACACTTTTAACTACACTAAGGATTTCAATGACAGTGGTCAAAAATTAACCCTTGATTTTCAATTTGAAGATAATCAACAGACACAGTATTCTTTAATCAATCAAGACGGGGTTGATACGGATATTTTAAGTCAGAATATCACGGGATCTAAATTATTTTTACGTTCAAATTACGTGCTTCCTGTTGGAGAGAATAGTCAGTTTGAAATAGGCTATCGTGGTGATTATGATAGAACCACTACAGATTATCGTGTAGAGCTTTTAAATACAGATACCAATGAATTTGAGGTAGACAGAGGACTTACTAATTTGTTCAATTATAAGAACTATATACAAGCTGCTTATTTGCAATTTGGAAGTAAGATTAACGATAAGTTTTCGTATTTACTTGGCCTGCGCATGGAAAACACGCAGCTAACTTTGGATCAACCAACTTCAGGTGATTTTGAGAAACGCAATTTCACAGGATTGTTCCCAACGGTTAACTTAACCTATGAGTTTAGTGAAAAAGAGAATTTAAGTCTGGGCTTCAACCGTAGATTAAGACGCCCGTGGTCGTTTTTCTTAAACCCTTATCCCTCACGAAGTAGTATAACAAATATTTTTCAGGGAAATCCCGGCTTAATACCAACCTACTCCGGACAGTTTGATCTGGGCTATTTAAATCGATTCAATGATTTTGTTTTAACAACCTCAGTGTACTACTCACATGCTACCAACGTTATTCGATTTATAAGCAGAGAGTCAGGAGATTTTGTTGAAATTGATGGTCGACCGGTACCGGTGATTTTAAGAGGACCGGATAACATTGCGACAGAAGACCGTTATGGTTATGAATTTAATTTGAGTTACAGTCCATCTAGAAAATGGCGTGTAAATACGGATTTTAATATTTTTAATTCCGTGATAAACGGCGATTATCAAGGAACAAGTTTCGACTCTAAAAACGTGTCGTGGCGCGCCCGTTTAAATAACAAATTAACCTTACCCTTAGCTATCGATTGGCAAACTAATTTCAATTACCGTGGTCCCAGTCAGGATGCTCAAAACACACAAAACGGTGTGTTTTCAATAGATGTAGCCTTCAGTAAAGATTTACTTAAGGAAAAGGCTTCCTTGGCTTTTAATATTAGTGATTTGTTAAATAGCAGAAGCTTTAATGGTACCGTAGATACACCTCAATTTACAACTGTAAGAGAGTTGCGTTTTAGAGGAGTTCGATCGTACAACTTATCATTCACTTACAGATTTAACCAAAAGAAAAAGCCAAGTCGCGATGGAAACTTCGGTGGCGGTGGCGATATGGATATACAAATGTAATCTGGAAAAAGAAACAATATAGAAACAAAAAAAGGAAGTTCATTTGAACTTCCTTTTTTTTTTTATTAAAACTATATATTTTGTTTATGGATTTTCACGTTTAGCCTTCTTTTCTTCTCTGATTTCCTGAAGTCGTTCAATCAATGCACCACCAATCCAGTAAGGCACTACGAAGGTTATTAAGAAAATCATCAACCAGAATCCTATGGTTAGAATGGTTAAGAATGCTAAAAAGCCTAAATATTGGTCAAAATCAAACATAATGTGTTTCCTTTTTTTAAATCTTAAGCAAAGATAATATAAAGTGTATTGTTAAACAATAGTGATTTTAATATTTCTTCCTTGAGTTTAATTTAAATTTGGTTGTGGTGTGATTCTTAAATATGGTTTAATTTCTTTAAAGCCTTTTGGAAATATTTCAGGAATATCCTTGGTAGCTATCGATGGAGATACCACACAATCTTCACCAAATTTCCAATTGGCTGGTGTCGCAACTTTATGATATGCCGTTAATTGTAACGAATCAATAACGCGCAATAACTCATCAAAATTTCGACCCGTAGAAGCGGGATAGACAATAATTAGTTTAATTTTTTTATCAGGACCTATTACAAAAACAGAGCGTACGGTTTGTTTATCATTCGCATTAGGGTGAATCATATCGTAAAGTTCAGCGACTTTATGATCTTCGTCAGCAATAATCGGAAAATTAACTTCAGTGTGTTGTGTTTCATTAATATCCTTTATCCAGGCCTTGTGTGATTCCAAACCATCCACACTCAATGCAATAGTCTTTACGTTGCGTTTATCAAATTCTGATTTATATTTTGCTACTGTGCCCAGTTCTGTGGTACAAACCGGTGTATAATCCGCAGGATGCGAGAATAATATACCCCAGCTATCTCCTAACCAATCATGAAAATGAATATCTCCTTGTGTTGTTTGGGCTGTAAAATCGGGAGCTGTATCTCCTAGTCTTAAATTTGCCATGTCTTATAGTTTTTTTAATTAATTTATTTGTTTTTATTTATTTCCTACAAATTTAATAGGTTTAATAGGATAATAAAAATCCCTCTAGTTATTTCTCTGTTAAAAGTTCTACGAATTCCCGCTTATTATTCGAAGAAAACAGCATAAATAATTTAACTTTGTAACAGAAATTAAAGTATAAACCTATGGGATACAGAATAGAAAAAGATACTATGGGGGACGTTCAAGTTCCTTCTGATAAGCTTTGGGGCGCACAAACGGAACGCTCCAGAAACAATTTTAAAATTGGTCCTGAGGCTTCTATGCCCCTGGAAATTATATACGGTTTTGCCTATCTTAAAAAAGCAGCAGCCTACACTAATTGTGAATTAGGCGTGTTATCCATAGATAAACGCGATTTAATTGCCCGGGCCTGTGACGAAATTTTAGACGGTAAACACGATGACCAATTTCCGTTGGTAATCTGGCAAACGGGATCGGGAACACAAAGTAATATGAACGTGAATGAAGTTATAGCTAACCGGGCTCATCAATTGGCGGGCTTCAAGATTGGTGAGGGCGAAAAAACCATTCAGCCCAATGACGATGTAAATAAATCTCAGTCCTCAAACGACACCTTCCCTACAGGAATGCATATTGCTATTTACAAGAAAGTTGTTGAAACCACCTTACCAGGTGTTAAAAAACTCCGCGATACCTTACATAAAAAATCTAAAGAGTTTAAATCCGTCGTTAAAATTGGTCGAACTCATTTAATGGATGCCACTCCCCTAACCTTAGGTCAGGAAATTTCCGGTTATACCGCGCAATTGGATTACGGTATTAAAGCTTTAGAAAATACCTTGGCACATTTAAGCGAACTCGCTTTAGGAGGAACGGCTGTTGGTACAGGCCTAAATACGCCAAAAGGCTATAGTAAACGTGTAGCTGAATATATCGCAGAGTTTACTAAGCTTCCATTTATAACAGCACCAAATAAATTTGAAGCTTTAGCAGCTCACGATGCTTTAGTTGAAACCCATGGCGCTTTAAAACAATTGGCAGTTTCTTTGAATAAAATTGCTAACGATATTAGAATGTTAGCTTCAGGGCCACGATCTGGAATTGGTGAAATTATCATTCCTGCTAACGAACCCGGAAGTTCCATTATGCCGGGAAAGGTAAATCCAACGCAATGTGAAGCCTTAACCATGGTTTGTGCACAAGTTTTAGGTAATGATGTTGCCGTTTCTGTTGGTGGTTTACAAGGACATTATGAGCTCAATGTATTCAAACCTGTTATGGCCGCAAATGTGCTGCAATCTGCCCAACTTATTGGTGATGCTTGTGTAAGTTTTAACGATAATTGTGCTATTGGTATTGAACCTAATAAAAAAGTAATTGATAAATTGGTAAATAATTCCTTAATGCTGGTTACGGCCTTAAACACTAAAATAGGGTATTACAAAGCCGCTGAAATAGCCAATACAGCACATAAAAATGGAACCACATTAAAAGAGGAAGCTATTAATTTAGGATATGTAACTGCCGAAGAATACGACGAATGGGTAAAACCAGAAGAAATGGTTGGCGGATTAAAATAGCGTTCTAACTATAGGATTTTAAAACAAAAAACAGGTAATTAAAATTACCTGTTTTTTTTTTGGTGGTTAGCTATTAATCCTTTTGAATGTTGTTGAAAAGAATTAATTCAAATATAGGATTATTGAAAATGTTAAAAATTAACAAATGTTAAATTAAACTATTTTTTTACGAATACGACTTAATTGTACAGGTGTAATTCCTAAATAAGATGCGATATGATATTGAGAAACCAATTGATCTATGTTCGGTCTGTGTTTTAATAATTTTTTATAACGCTCGGTGGCATTTAAAGATATTTGATCTACTAAACGCGCTTCATACTTCGTGTAAAGTAGTTCTAAAACAGAAGTATATAAGCTTCGCAAGTCCTCTTTGGTCTTACATAACACCATTAATTTCTCATAATCCACAGCGTATATTTTAGAATCCGATAAGGTCTCAAAAATAAATTGGGATGGAGTTTGTCGCAATAGAGCGGTTAAAGATCCAACAAAGCTGTTGGGAAAATAAAATGCTTTATTAAACTCCTTCCCTTTTTCTGTTGAAATATAACAACGTATTGAACCTCCAACTAGCATGTAGAGTTTTGTTGGTACTTCCCCAAGTTTAACAATTTGAGTTTCTTCAGGAACTTTAACAAACTCGGTGATTTCCGTTATAGCCTTGAAAGATTCTTCAGAAACATTGGATATGGAATTTAAAAACTTAAAATTTCTATGCATTTGGGGGTTCGGTCTATTAATTTTAAAATAAATATAATAGCTTGAAAAAATTATTGAGTATTATTTTCTACGATATGCTTATAAATTAGGTTTACCCGTATTATGATATATAAAAAAACCTCAGACCGAAGTCTAAGGTTTTTAAAAAATTATGTGAAATGTCTTTTATCTCAGGGTAAATTCTGAAGTAGAAACCAAATCTTTTTGGTTAAATACATTTACAATATAGCGTCCTTCAGCAAAATCAGCTTCAGAAGTTTTATCTAAAAACTCGCAAATATTTAAACTGGAACCTTCGTAATTAAATTTACTAATAGTACTGTAGTTTATCGTTTTGGCTTTTTCTCCTTCTCCAAAAGTTACCTGCTCGTTTAATCCTAGAATTTGATTATTAGGACCTAAAACCTGAATGTATAATTCCTGATCACCGGCCTGTACGAGATTATTTTTAGCCACTAAGAAACAAATACGGATTTTATCGCTTCTTCCAGCGCGTTCTGTTGGAATCACTTTACCCGATGTTCTTGTGATAACCCCTGAAGCCTTAAGGTCTAAAGCTGATAATACAGCAGCATTTTCAACTACTTCAGCTAAAGCTGTATTTTGAAGTAATAAAGAATCAGTGAAAACTGTACGCTCTTCTAAACGTACACGTGTACTATCTAATGAAGTTGCTAAATACGAGTTTTGTACTTTTAATGAATCATTCTGAGCTAATAACTGATCCATTTCTTTTTGTAGGCCTAAATATTTCGTTTTGTAGCGCCATAAGCTCTTCACATTCGTTTCAGAGATTTTCAAAGAATCTATTAACCCTTGAATTCTGCCACGTGCCTCAACTAAATTTGCATTGGCTATATCATTCTCATTGATCGCCTGATCATATTGCTTGGCCATAGCGTTAAGATCATTCATCACTAACTGTTTTTCTTCAGTTAATTGTTTTTGGGTCTCTTTACTGTTATTGTAAAGGTTTAAGGTGTAAAATCCGGTGGCTATAAATAAAACCACAGCGATTACTAATCCAACCTTAAGAGGCGTGCTACTTTTATTATTTTCCATAATTTTGTTTTTAGTGTTTTTTTAATAATTATGCTTAGTTGATTACGATCTGTCTCGTATTCAGTTTAATATACGCAGGTTTTTTTTATTTAGATGTTTTTGAAATAAAAAAAGTTTTTCACCGAATCAATTTACAGCATATTTAAAGCTATTTTTTAAATTATGAAAATTGAAATAATCTCATATAAACCCCAATTTGCTAAAGATTTTTACGAACTTAATATCGAATGGTTGAAGCACTTTTTTTATGTTGAACCTTATGATGAAGACATATTAAGTCAACCTGAAAAACATATTATTAATAAAGGAGGACATATCTTTTTCGCTTCGCGGAATGGTATGAATGTGGGTACCGTAGCTTTAATGCCTTTAAACGGAACTCCTTATTTTGAACTTACTAAAATGGCTGTATCTCCGAAATTTCGTGGTTTACAGATCGGACAAAAATTGATGCAGCATTGTATTGATTTTGCTTTATCGAACAATATGCCCAAACTCATAATATACTCCAATACCATCTTAGAGAATGCCATCCATATATACAAAAAGTATGGCTTTATAGAGATACCCGTTGAACCAGGAGTCGCGTATGAACGCTGTAATATTAAACTAGAATTGAACCTGAGTTCAAGTGGTTAGTTTTTTAACAATATCTTTTACGGGCAAAATAGCGTCGGTATATTCAATACTAGGGCCTGCAACCCAAACAGTTTTATAAGTAGCTTTGGTAGCTGCATTTTTTGTAGCATTCATTCCTATAGAAAAACGAATCATTTTTACCCACTTCTTTAAGCGTTTGTTCTTATTCAAAACAGATTCCAACCAGGTTTGTTTCGTTCCTATTTTTTGAACATACGGTGTATTGATCACCGTACAAGGCGTTCCGGAAATACGCTCCGTCATTACAATATCTTCAGCACCATAATCTACACAAGCTTGTTTGTATTCATCGGTCACCTGAGCTTCTTCAGAGGCTATAAACGGACTCCCAACTGAAACACCATCAGCACCATAACTTAGCATTCTCTCTACATCGGCCTTGCATCCCACGCCTCCGGCAGAGATGACAGGTATATTAATATTAGCTTTTAACTCTTTTATTAGAGTTTCCGGCGACATATTACCACGATGTCCTCCAGCCTGATTATTAACGGCTATTGCCGCATCAGCTCCAAGGCTTTCCACTTTTTTGGCAAATTTCAGATCCACCACATCACAAAACACCTTAATTCCTACTTCATGGGCTTTTTTTATGGTTTCCTCAGGACTCCCTAAAGAAGTAATAATGAAGTCACAGCCTTCCTCACAAAGAATTCGCAACTGCTCTTTATATTTAAGATTCGATTTATTCACAATCAAATTAAAGCCAAAAGCACCACCTTCAACTTTGGCCGCTTTCAATTCATGAACAGCAGCTTTTAATTCTTCGAGGCTTCGGTAATTTAAAGCTGGAATACACCCAGCAATACCACTTTGCATGGCTTCAATAACCATGGCGGTATTCGACACCAAAAACATAGGGGCCTGAATAATGGGGTATTTAATATGAAGTATGTCGTTTAGTTTAGCTGTCATGGCATTGCAATTTGAACAAATATACTAAATTAGTATGCATGCATAACAAATTATTTATACCCTTTCAATCCCTTTTCCCTAATTACACTCAATTTAACAGCAAAGCGTTTTAAACTATAGTTGAATTCTTCAAAAGCATCAACCTTTAAGATTCCTTGTGTCGAGAAGCCGTTTTATCCAAACAAAAAGCGCAGCTTTAATGCTGCGCTTTCTAATAATTAAAAGTTCAAATTTAATTAGGCTTTCTGACTTTTAACTGCCAGAGCATAAATAACTAATCCAAAGCCAATTTTGTTGATAGCATCAGCTATATTATAAGCGACGTCTACACTACCGGACCCCAGAATATTAGTGTACCAACCATCAGTACCTAGCATGTACCCTAACGGATAAATCGCCCAACCTACAAGCACGAACCAGCATAGTATTTTGTGATACTTCAAGATATCGCCTCCTGCTGCCTGAGCCAATTTCTTGGCGCTTCCAAGCCAAATTTCGTAAACGATATAAAAATAAGCTAATCCAGAGATAAAACCCCAAAGAGCCGCCTGACCCGGGTAAACTGCTTCTCCAAAATAACCGGTAACCAACATGATCAAGGAAAAAATAATCATTTTCCAAAGCAAGGTTTTCGTAGCACCTACAACTTTTAAGATCAAATAAAACTCAACACACATTAATGGCACCGTTAAAACCCAATCTACATATCTGAAGAATGTAGGTGATTCCATAAACGACGCCCAATAATCGCGCATGTAAAAGTAATGCACTGCAGCAATAAAGGTAATGAGTCCGGAAACCAATACTGAAGTACGCCATTTTTTATCAAACTGGCTTAGTGATAAAAAGAAAAAGGCTGATGCTGCCATCATGGCCATACAACCTACAAAAAAAGTAAATCCTACATAATCCGTAGGATCTAATTTGGTGGCAATTTCACTTGTTAAAAAGAGTGTTTTCATAGTTAATTATTTATTTTGTTTAACCAAAGATAATAAAAGTTAAACAAAAATATTATATTTATATGATTTTTTTTAACATAATTTTGTTATTCTAATATTTTATTATGACCAATTTTTATAATGTCGCAATTATTTTAAGTTTTATTGGCTTATGGATTAATGCCATACTTCCAGAAAATTTAGAAATTATACTCGGTTTTATTCTTATTTTTTCTTTTGGGATATTACACGGTTCTAACGACATTTTAATTCTGGATACGATTCAAAATAAAAGTAACACCAATCCATTTTCACAAATATTACTTACGTATATCATTGTTGTACTGAGCGCCGTAGTTATTTTTTATTTTCTTCCCTCGGTAGCAGTTATACTCTTTATTATTTTCAGTGGGTTTCACTTTGGAGAACAGCATTGGGAAAACCAAAATTTTAAAGCCTCAAAAAGCATACGCAATCTCTTATACCTTTTCTATGGCTTATTTGTATTGAATTTATTATTCATATGTCAGCCAAAAGAGGTCATTGCCGTTGTAGAAACAATCACTGGTAAAAACATAAGTGAAACCCTTATTCAATATACTTTTGCTATTAATTCAGTTTTATTTGGTTTTACAGTCCTCTATTTGGTTTTAAAAAAACCGGATCTAAAAAAACAATTACTTACTGAGGGCTTCTACCTGTTGTTGTTTGCTGTTATTTTTAAAGTAGGAACATTAATTTGGAGCTTTGCCATTTATTTTATCTTTTGGCATAGTATTCCTTCCCTAATTGAGCAAATTGATTTTATTTACGGCCGTGTAACAAAACAATCGATGTGGAATTATTGTAAAAAAGCCTTGCCATACTGGCTGATTTCTATTGTGGGAATGGCTATCATGATTTACATTTTTAAAGACTCCGGCCTATTCTATGCCTTGTTTTTCTCATTTATAGCAGCTGTTACTTTTCCCCATACGATCGTGATAAATAAATTGTTCAAAAACAAAAAAACGCAACCCTAAAAGAGTTGCGTTCTTGATTTATTATTAGATGTGTTCTTACTTCACTTCTTCGAAATCTACATCCTCAACATCACTTCCTTCACCTTGTCCATTCTGACTGGCATCAGGTCCTGCTTGTTGGCCATCGCCACCAGCACCTTGTTGCGCTTCGGCTTGAGCTTTGTACATTTCTTCAGAAGCTACTTTCCAGGCTTCATTAATTTTATCTAAAGCTGGTGTAATCACTTCTATATCTTTCGTTTCGTAAGCTTTCTTAAGCTCTTCTAAAGCATCCTGAATTGGTTTTTTCTTGTCATCAGACAATTTATCACCAAACTCTTCCAGTTGTTTTTCTGTTTGGAAGATCATCGAATCCGCTTCATTTAATTTCTGAGCTTTTTCTGCCGCTTTTTTATCCGCCTCAGCGTTAGCTTCAGCATCAGCTTTCATTTTTTCGATTTCTTCTTCGGTTAATCCTGAAGAAGCTTCAATACGAATGTCTTGAGATTTTCCAGTCGCTTTATCGGTAGCCGATACTTTAATAATACCGTTGGCATCAATATCAAAGGTTACTTCAATTTGAGGTATACCACGTTTTGCTGGTGGAATACCATCTAAGTGGAAACGACCAATGGTCTTGTTATCAGCAGCCATCGCACGCTCACCTTGTAACACATGGATCTCAACAGAAGGCTGATTATCAGCTGCAGTCGAAAATACCTGTGATTTTTTTGTTGGGATGGTCGTGTTGGCCTCGATCAACTTGGTAAATACATTACCCATAGTCTCAATACCTAATGATAATGGCGTTACATCAAGAAGCAATACATCTTTCACATCTCCTGTTAATACACCACCTTGAATAGCAGCTCCTAAGGCT
Source organism: Gaetbulibacter sp. M240 (assembly GCF_043876815.1). NCBI lineage: Bacteria > Pseudomonadati > Bacteroidota > Flavobacteriia > Flavobacteriales > Flavobacteriaceae > Gaetbulibacter > Gaetbulibacter sp. M240. The sequence goes on along the minus strand of NZ_JBAWKA010000004.1, from coordinate 216,553 downwards.
ACAACTTCATCAGGATTTACACCTTTACTTGGTGCTTTTCCGAAAAATTTCTCAACGGCAGCTTGCACGGCAGGAATACGTGTAGATCCACCAACCAAAATAATTTGGTCAATATCACTTTTACTTATACCTGCAGCTTTAATCGCTTTTTCACATGGTGCAATGGTACGTTTTACTAAATCGTCAATTAATTGCTCGAATTTTGAACGGGTTAATGTACGCACCAAGTGTTTTGGTCCACTCGCAGTTGCCGTAATATAAGGTAAGTTGATCTCTGTTTGAGTCGAAGATGATAACTCGATCTTAGCCTTCTCAGCCGCTTCTTTTAAACGTTGCAAAGACATAGGGTCTTTACGTAAGTCAATAGACTCCTCTTTGTTAAATTCATCGGCTAACCATCTGATGATCTTTTCATCTACATCATCACCACCAAGGTGTGTATCACCATCTGTTGATAATACTTCAAAAACGCCATCTCCTAACTCTAGTATAGATACGTCATGGGTACCACCACCAAAGTCAAAAACCACGATTTTATGATCTTCGCCTTTTTTATCTAATCCATAAGCCAGTGCCGCAGCGGTTGGCTCATTTATAATACGTTCTACTTTCAAACCTGCAATCTCACCGGCTTCCTTGGTTGCCTGACGTTGTGAGTCATTAAAATAAGCAGGTACAGTAATTACAGCACGTGTTACATCTTGTCCCAAATAATCTTCAGCCGTTTTCTTCATTTTTTGAAGAATCATTGCCGATAATTCTTGCGGCGTGTATTTACGTCCTTCAATCTCAACTCTAGGCGTGTCATTATCTCCTTTTACCACTTTGTAAGGTACGCGTTCTGCCTCTTTTTGCGATTCAGAATATTTGTTACCCATAAAACGCTTAATCGAATAAATCGTGTTATGAGGATTGGTTACTGCTTGTCGTTTTGCAGGATCACCAACTTTAATCTCGCCACCTTCAACAAAGGCGATAACCGATGGCGTTGTACGTTTACCTTCAGCATTCGGGATTACAACAGGCTCATTACCTTCCATCACAGAAACGCAAGAGTTGGTTGTTCCTAAATCAATTCCAATAATTTTACTCATAATATATACTTTAATTGTGTTGCTTGTTCGTTTTAACTGTCACCCTATATTAGTCAATCATTATGCCAACAAAAAAAATGCTGACACAGTGTCAGCAATTCATATATAAGTTATTAATTTCTTGGGCGTTACCCCTCCTCCGTCACGGTCGTGCTTTCGCTAGTCGCACTTTTCAAGGTGCTCCAACAGACCGCTCAATCACTAACGCAGTCCTATTCAGCTGCACTGCAACCTGTCTTGCGTCTCGTATCTATAAGATAAATAATTTTCCAACCAGTTTCCGATTTCATCAACTGAAACGAATTCACACCACAATGACTAAAAGCATCATTGAACCAAAATTCATAAGGCGTCCAGGCATTCGCCATTAATCCATCTATTTTAATGTCGTAATCCAGCAGGCGTTCATCCCATTTCTGGTCCTCCGGACGATTAGCAATAGCGTCTAATAATCCGTTTAGGCCTTCATCTCGCAACAAAGTTTGCCCTTCTTTAGTTTTAACAATCGTTTGTAATACCGCTTTTTTATACATTACCGAAGCCACAATACTGGTATCACCCTTATGAAAGCCATCAAAAAAAGTGTCAATAGTTCTTTTAACTACTACTTCTTCCCCAGTTTGTGCATTCATATAAACTGAAAACAATAAAAATAACATACAACTTACTCTAACCATAATATATACTTTACCAAACCTCATTTAATCCATTTTTTAATGCGGTATTGTAGCGTTCCAAATCAAACGAATACAGGTCCGGAGCCTTGTGAGCACCACCCTTTCGGGTTTCGTCCAACTTTACTAAAATATCATAACGCAATATTTTTCTGTAAAAATTACCGCGGTTCAATTTTTTATTTAAAATAATCTCATATAATCTCTGCAATTCAGGCATGGTAAATTTATCAGGTAATAAATTGTACCCAATAGGTTTGTGTACCAATTGCTTGCGCAGTGTTCTTTGTGCCTGTTCCAAAATAAACTGGTGGTCCATCATTAATTCAGGAATGGTATCAATACAGCGCCAAACACAATCCGTCGATAATTCATCTACCACAGGTTGAACCTTAGAATAATCAACTAAGGCATAAAACCCCACTGAGATAAACCGTTGTTTAAAAAAAGACCCCTCTGGTAAATGATCAAAAAAAGCTTCCGATCGATTTGTTTCACCAAACACCCGGAACTGTTGTAAATAAACATCTTTAGCTCCCGTTCTTGCTTCTAGTATGCGGCCGGCTGCAGTTTTTAAATCCTCTTCTTTTAAAACATAACCACCGGGTAAGCCCCATAATTCAGTCTCTTTCATTTTCAATATTAAAACTTTTAAAGACCCCTCATGAAAGCCAAAAACCACACAATCAATTGAGATATGCGGTAGATAAATTTCCCAGGCTTCAATAGAATTTTTTTCTAATAATTCTTTAAAAGTCATAATATATTATAATTCGCTAATGTAAGCATTTGATTTTAACTAAAACACTGTTAACGACTTACATGTTTCTTTTGGTAAATATATAATAATTTACTATCATTGCTTCAATTTGAAGCATTATTGTAAAAGCAGTTCGTATGATTTCTAATTCTCCTTATTTGATTAATAGCAAATCAATATTAATCAGCGGACTGCTTTGCTTAACCTTGGCTTCATTTAATATTAATAAAAATACCTGGGTAGCTGAAAAGGGAAGCCATACCATTTTAATAGGTTCCTCTTCTTTAGATATTCAAAAACAAATAGTATTCTCTCAAAATAATGTGTTGATAGCAGAAAAAACTCATGCGGAATGGGCCCTAAATGTACCATTTACCGATTTGAAGATTTAATTTTTTCAAAAAGTTTTTTCGAAGTATGGGTCCAAAGAAATTTGGACCCATTTTTTATTTCATACCGATTTGTTTCAGTATTTTTACAGACCATTTAAACAAAGAATCGCATGTCTGTCGCAAAAAAAGAGTACAAACGCATTACGGTAAAAACCCTAGTGGATATGAAAGCTAAAGGTGAAAAAATATCCATGCTTACCGCCTACGATTACACGATGGCTAAAATTGTTGATGGCGCGGGTATTGATGTTATACTTGTTGGCGATTCTGCGAGTAATGTCATGGCAGGTCATGAAACCACTTTACCCATTACCTTAGATCAAATGATCTACCATGCATCCTCTGTAATTCGCGCTATTGAACGTTGTTTGGTAGTTGTAGATCTCCCCTTCGGAAGCTATCAAAGTGATCCTAAAGAAGCGCTTCGATCTGCCATTCGTATTATGAAGGAAAGTGGTGCCCATTCCGTAAAGATGGAGGGTGGAAAAGAGATTAAAGAATCTATAAAGCGTATTTTAAATGCCGGTATTCCTGTGATGGGGCATTTAGGTTTAACGCCACAATCCATTTATAAATTTGGCACCTACACCGTACGTGCAAAAGAAGAAGAGGAAGCGAATCGTCTTATTGAGGACGCCCGTATGTTAGAGCGTATTGGCTGTTTCGCAATTGTTCTGGAAAAGATTCCATCTAAATTGGCCAAACAGGTGGCTGAGAGTGTTTCCATCCCCATTATTGGTATCGGGGCTGGTCCGGATGTTGATGGCCAGGTTCTTGTGCTACACGATATGTTAGGTATGACTCACGAATTCAACCCGCGTTTTTTACGTCGATACATGAACTTATATGAGGATATGACCAAGGCTATTTCTCAATATGTAGAAGACGTTAAAACTGTTGATTTTCCAAATAAGAACGAAAAATATTAAGCACAATTTGTGTAGGAACATCCGTGTTTGCACTTTTCATTCTAAAATTATATGTCTAAAACCATTTCCAATTCATCCAACCTCCAGATTCTTTATGAGGATAATCATATGATCGTGGTGAATAAACGGGCCGGTGATATTGTCCAAGGTGATAAAACCGGAGATATGCCATTGAATGACATTGTAAAAGCCTATATCAAAAAAGAATACCACAAGCCTGGAAATGTTTATTTAGGTACGGTTCACCGCTTAGATCGCCCAACCACAGGTTTGGTTATTTTCGCAAAAACGAGTAAAGCCTTAACGCGCTTGAATAAACTATTTGCGCAAAAAGATGTTGCCAAAACCTATTGGGCTCTTGTGAAGAATCCGCCACCAAAAGGTGAAGATCGCCTTGTGCATTGGCTTAAAAAGAATCCGAAAAACAACAAATCCTATACATATCCTCAGGAAATCACAGGTAGCAAAAAAGCAATTTTGAGCTATAAGGTTATAAGAACACTTGGTAATTATTACCTGTTAGAAATTAATTTAGAAACAGGCAGGCATCATCAAATTCGTTGTCAATTAGCAGCTATTGGATGTCCTATTAAGGGTGATCTGAAATATGGTTTCGACAGAAGTAATACCGACGCCAGTATTCATTTGCATGCTCGAAGTATTCGCTTGGAACATCCGGTTCAAAAGGAAGAATTGTTCATAACATCACCCGTTCCAAAAGACCCGCTCTGGGAGGCTTGTTCTGAATAATTATTCGTACATTTCAAGAAAAACGTGCAATACATCAATACTTTATTTTCGAAGCAACGCGACTTCTATAAAAGTCATCAAACCCGAAATATCAAAGGGCGTTTAATCTTATTGAAAAAGCTTAAAGCTGAAGTTATTTCCAATGAGACCGCTATATTGGAAGCGCTAAAAAAAGATTTTAAAAAATCGGCTTTTGAGGGCTATCTGAGTGAGGTTGGTTTAGTTCTATCAGAGCTTGATTTAACGATTAAAAAACTGAAGTCTTGGGCAAAAAAGGAGCGTGTAAAAAGCGCACTCCTCACCTTCCCTTCCAAAGATTATATTTATAAAGAACCTTATGGCAACGTGCTGGTTATAGCGCCTTGGAACTATCCTTTTTTATTGGCCTTGGAACCTGTAATTATGGCCATTGCCGCCGGAAATACGGTGGTATTAAAGCCTAGCGAATTAACAACGAACACGGCCGCCATTTTAACGAAGATTATAAAAAAAGTTTTTCCGGGAGAAGTCGCCACAACAGTTGAGGGTGGCGTTGAAGTGGCTACGGCACTTTTAGAAAAACCCTGGGATTATATATTCTTTACGGGCAGTACGCAGGTTGGAAAAATCGTTGCAGAAGCAGCCGCCAAACACCTCACACCAACAACGCTGGAACTTGGAGGTAAATCACCCTGTATTGTTGATGAAACGGCCGATTTAAAACTGGTAGCGCGCCGCTTAGTGTGGGGTAAATTTTTTAATGGTGGGCAAACTTGTATTGCCGGAGATTATGTTTTAGTAAAAGCGCCCCGAAAAGAAGCATTAATTCAGGCGCTTAGCAAAGAAATTGAAAAACGCTATACCAAAAACCCAAAAAGTTCAGAAGATTTTCCACGAATCGTGAATAATGATCATTTGAACAGGTTAATAAATTTATTAGAAAATCAAACGGTTGTCTTTGGTGGAGATTTTGATGAATCCGACAATTACTTAGCACCCACCATTGTTGACGAACCCGATATGAATACGCCATTAATGAAGGAGGAGATTTTTGGTCCAATTTTACCCATTCTAAGCTATAGCACAGAAGAGGACATCCGAAAAACTATTGCCGAATCAAGTCGACCGTTATCATTCTATATCTTTTCTAAAAACAAGACATTCGTAGATAACTTATTGAATACCATTAACTTTGGTGGTGGTGTAGTAAATGACCTTCTGGTGCAATTTGGAAACCCCAGACTGCCTTTCGGTGGTATCGGCACGAGTGGCATGGGAAGTTATCACGGAAAATTTGGATTTGATACTTTTTCACATCATAAGGCCGTAATGATACGTAGTACCTGGTTTGACCCCTCATTCAGATATCCTCCGTATAAAGGAAAATTAAAATTATTGAAAAAGTTTTTAAAGTATTTCAGTTAAAAAACCTTGGCAATATTTTAAAAGCTGATTGCCGTGGTATGCTTAACATCGCTGATAACAAACATACTGTGTGTACTACTAATGTGATTAATATTGGTTAATTTCTTTACCATAAACTCACGAAAAGCGGCCATATCCTCAACCAAGACTTTTAGCAAATAATCATAATCACCACTCAGGTGATAGCACTCTAAAACCTCGTTGAGATTAGCTACTTCACGTTCAAATTTAACCACATAATCATGACTATGTTGTAACAATTTAATATGGCAAAAAACCACAAAAGGTTTTCCTATTTTATCTTTGTTGATCAGGGCAACATACTTTTCAATAAAGCCTTCTTTTTCCAGTTTTTTTATCCGTTCAAATACAGCTGTTACGGAAAGATCAAGTTTATTGGCAAGTTCCTTATTCGTTCGCTTACTGTCTTCTTGCAAATAATTAAGTAACTTCCTGTCTGTAGCATCAAAAATCATATTCGAATAATTTTCATAAAGATAACTTTTTTATCATCAATTAATTAAAATTATTCATCATATTATAATTACTGTAGTTTTATTTTCCTGATTTAATTAATTCACTTGATTTTTATTCTTAATTATCAGACATTTGAGTAAAACCAGAAGCCTAAAACTATGTCTTTTAAACCTGCAAATAACATTCAAGATTTACAATATTTTGGAGAATTCGGGGGAGTGAATCCTTCCATTTCTGATTCTTCTACCTACACCTTCCTTTCCGCTAAAACCATGTTTGATACTTTCGAAGGTAATGCTGACGGTTGTTATCTGTACTCACGGCATTCTTCGCCTTCTAATTTATATTTAGGTGAAGCCCTTGCTGCTATGGAAGGCACTGAAACGGCTAATGTATCATCATCAGGAATGGGCGCCATTACGACCACCTTGATGCAATTATGTTGCGCTGGCGATCATATAATCTCCAGTAGAACGATTTATGGCGGAACCTATGCTTTTTTGAAAAACTTTGGCCCCAGATTCAATATCGCAACCAGTTTTGTGAATATTACCGATTTAAAACAGGTAGAAGCATCGATAAAAAAGAACACCAAAGTAATCTTTTGTGAAACCGTTAGTAACCCCTTGCTGGAAGTAGCAGATATCGAAGGCTTATCTAGATTAGCTAAAAAGAATAACCTGAAACTTGTTGTAGACAACACTTTTTCTCCCCTATCTATTTCACCAAAGATGTTGGGAGCTGATGTCGTTATTCACAGTTTAACAAAATTCATTAATGGATCCAGCGATACCGTTGGCGGTGTTGTGTGTGGTACTCAGGATTTTATTGATGAATTGCGTAACGTGAATGATGGCGCGGCCATGCTCTTTGGGTCCACTATGGACAGCTTGCGTGCAGCTTCCATTTTAAAAAATCTAAGAACCTTGCACATACGCATTCAACAGCATAGTAAAAACGCCTTGTTCTTAGCTGAAAAGTTTGAAGCCGATGGCTTAAAAACAGTTTATCCGGGATTGAAATCTCATCCCTCTCACGAACGCTTTAAAGGAATGATGAATCCACAATACGGATTTGGCGGTATGCTCACCATAGATGTCGGGAATCTGGATAAAGCCAATGAGCTTATGGAGCTCATGCAGCACAAAAATCTGGGGTATTTGGCGGTAAGTTTAGGCTTTTATAAAACCTTGTTTAGTGCTCCCGGGAGTTCTACCTCGTCTGAAATCCCTGAAACCGAGCAAATAGAAATGGGTTTAACCGATGGATTGATACGTTTTTCCATAGGTTTGGATGCTGATATTGAACGTACTTATCAAATGATGCGTAACTGTATGGTGTCATTAAATATATTGAAATAAGACTAAAGTCTAAATATTTCATAATCAAAAAATTACAAATTTTAGCCGAAGCAATTGCTTCGGCTTTTTTATTTCGACTTGTCAAGTTTCTTTGAAAATCGTAACATTACACAACAAAAAAAGATTATGCCAAAAGACGATAACCTTTCAAAAATTAAAGTAGACGGTCAAAACATTATAGAAAATACAGAATTGAACCTGTGGGAAGCCCTACTCCCGGTTGTTCTTTTAATGTCTTTATTAGCTTACAACATTTTTTTTATTGAAGATCAGGAGTGGTTTGGCGCTTATACGAATCAAATCATTTTATTAACAGGAGGTCTCATTGCAGCGATTGTTGGGCTTTTCAACAAGGTTTCCATAAAAAATATGCTTGCAGAGATTTGGGAAAATCTAAAGAGTGTTTTTATACCTGTATTAATACTTTTTTTGGTTGGAGCCCTAGCAGGCACTTGGCTTGTTAGTGGTGTTATTCCTGCTATGGTTTACTATGGTTTACAAGTTTTAAGTCCGAGCATTTTTCTACCGGCTTGCGTGGTAATATGTGCTATTATTTCGATTGCGACAGGAAGCTCCTGGACCACTTCGGCCACCGTGGGCATCGCGCTAATTGGTATCGGTAGTGCTTTAGGTCTCGATACCGGGATGATTGCGGGTGCCGCAATATCAGGAGCTTACTTTGGTGATAAAATGTCACCCTTGAGTGACACGACCAATTTAGCGCCAGCTATAGCAGGAACGGATCTATTCACGCATATTCGTTACATGACAATTACTACCGTACCCACTATTTTGATCACCTTAGTGATATTTTCTATTTTAAGTGCTACTACAGAAACCTCCGGATCTGCCGACCTGAGTAATTTACTTAGCACAATAAATAGTACATTTCATATTACACCCTGGTTATTTGTAGTTCCGGCTGTAGTTATTGGGTTAATCCTAACAAAAACAAAACCATTAGTGGCGCTTAGTTCAGGTGTTATCTTAGCTGCTGTTTTCGCTTTTATTTTTCAGGGTGACGTATTAATTAGTTTAAGCGATTCTAAATTGAACGCTGTTGTTACCTCCGCTCTAACAGACACGAACATCACTACAGATAATGAAAAATTAAATGAGCTTTTTTCAGCCGGTGGAATGCAAGGCATGTTATGGACGATCTATTTAATTATTAGCGCTATGATATTTGGAGGTATTATGGATGGCATTGGTGCCTTATCAAAGATTACCAAGGTCTTACTATCCGTGGCGACAACGGTATTTGGTCTGTTTGCAAGTACGGTATTTAGCTGTTTAGGCCTAAATGCCATAGCATCCGATCAGTATTTGGCCATTGTTATACCCGGAAAAATGTTTAAAAAAGCTTTTGATGATAAAGGTCTGGCACCAGAGAACCTCAGTAGAACTTTAGAAGATTCTGGTACGGTAACCTCTGTACTTATTCCTTGGAATACTTGTGGCGCTTATCAATCGAGTGTTTTGGGAGTTGGAGTAGCCGATTATTTTGTTTACGCCTTTTTTAATTGGATCAGCCCTTTTACAACCTTACTTTTTGCTGCATTGAACATAAAGATTCAAACCTTGAAAAAATAATATGTAATATGAAGGTAGAATTAACCTTTTAAAAGGGCAATCAAGTTATTAAACCCTTTTTCTTTAGCATGGTCTAGAGCTATTTTTCCTTCATTATCCTTAATTGAGGAATCTGCGTTATGTTTCAGTAACAACTTCACAATATTTTCTTTGTTATAACTTGTAGCAAAGCTTAAGGCTGTTGTTCCATTATTATTTTTATTATTAATAGATGCACCATGCTCTAACAAATAATTAGCTATTGTCTCATTGCCTTTAAAAGCAACTCCTATTAACGCTGTATTCCCCGATGCATCTGTATCATCAATGTTCGCCTTGCATTGAATTAATGTTTTTACAATGGCCTCCTTATCAAAATAAGACGCGAAAATAAGGGGAGTAAAACCTCTGGAATCTTTGGAATTAACAACTTCCGGGTTCGATTTTAACACAGCCTCAACCGCCGCATTATTTCCGGACTGAATAGCCATAAATAAAGTGTCTTTTGGATTCATCATTTTTTCATTTTTAAAAAAATTGGGATAAGCATACACAACGCTTATCCCAACTTCATTATAATTCTATGGAATTTATTTTAAATCAAACCGATCTAAATTCATCACTTTGGTCCATGCGGCAATGAAATCATTTACGAATTTTTCTTCGCCGTCATCCGAAGCAAAGACTTCTGCCACAGCACGTAATTCTGTATTAGAACCAAAAATTAAGTCAGCACGGGTCGCTTTAAAAACAACCTCATTCGTAGCACGGTCACGTCCTTCAAAATAACGATCGTCTTCAGCAGTAGGATTCCATTTATATTTAAAATCTAACACATTCACAAAGAAATCATTTGTTAAACTACCAACGTTCTCTGTGAAAACTCCGTAATCAGAACCGTCATAATTAGTACCAATCACACGCAATCCACCAATTAATGCCGTCATTTCAGGAATAGAAAGCGACATTAGGTTTGCTCGATCAATCAAAAGGTCTTCCGCAGCAACCTGAAGGTTAGATTTAATATAATTTCTAAATCCATCAGCCAATGGCTCCAGATAACCAAACGATTCTAAATCAGTTTGCTCTTGTGAAGCATCACCTCGTCCCTGTGTAAACGGCACTGAAACATCATGACCTGCATTTTTAGCAGCTTGTTCAATACCAACAGATCCTCCAAGTACAATCAAGTCTGCGATAGATACATCACCACTAAAGTCTTTTTGAATAGCTTCGTAAACTTCTAGTACTTTAGCCAACTCCTCAGGGTTATTAACTTCCCAGCTACGTTGTGGCTCTAAGCGTAAGTGACCACCATTAGCTCCACCACGTTTATCAGAATCTCTATACGTAGAAGCAGAAGCCCAGGCTGTAGTGACTAATTGTGAAATGGACAATCCGGAAACACCAATCATTTTCTTAATGGTATCGATATCTTTATCGCTTAAAGTATAATCAACTTTAGGGATCGGATCTTGCCAGATCAATTCCTCACTTGGTACTTCAGGACCTAAATAACGATCGATCGGTCCCATATCACGGTGTGTTAATTTATACCATGCACGGGCAAAAGCATCTTCAAACGCTTTAAAATCATTATGGAATTTTTTAGAGATTTTTGAATATTCCGGATCCATTTTAAGAGCCATATCCGCAGTAGACATCATTAATGCTTGCTGTCCGTTAGGATCACCAGCTTTAGGAGCCATTTTCGCTTGCGACTCTTTTGTTGGTGTCCATTGGTAGGCTCCGGCAGGACTTTTTGTTAATTCCCACTCGTAATTCAATAAGACATCGAAATATTCACTGTCCCAACGTGTTGGATGCGGTGTCCAAGGGCCTTCCAAACCACTGGTAATAGCATCATCCAAAACACCGGAATTAAAGGAGTTCTTCCAACCTGTACTCATTTCTTCAATAGAAGCTCCATGTGGTTCAGGACCAACATACTTATCCGGATCGGCAGCACCATGTGTCTTTCCAAAGGTATGTCCTCCAGCCACCAAGGCTACAGTTTCTTCATCATTCATGGCCATACGACCAAATGTAATTCGTATATCATGCGCAGATTTTAAAGGATCAGGTTCTCCGTTTGGCCCTTCAGGGTTAACATAGATCAAGCCCATATGAACAGCACCTAAATGTCCTTCCAGCTCGCCGTCGCTTGTATCATAACGATCGTCATTATCCAACCATCCGGTCTCTGAACCCCAATAAATATCTTCTTCAGGCTGCCACACATCTTCACGACCACCGGCAAAACCAAAGGTTTTAAAGCCCATAGATTCCAAGGCACAGTTTCCAGCGAGTATCATAAGATCTGCCCAGGAAATCTTTTTGCCATATTTCTTTTTAACAGGCCATAATAAAAGACGTGCTTTATCTAGGTTTCCGTTATCCGGCCAACTGTTCAATGGTGCAAATCGTTGTGAACCTCCGTTGGCTCCACCCCTACCATCACCAACGCGATAAGTACCAGCACTGTGCCAAGCCATACGAATCATAAAAGGACCGTAGTGACCATAATCTGCAGGCCACCAATCTTTAGAATCGGTAAGGACATTAATTACATCCTTTTTAAGTTCTGCAAAATCGATACTATTGAAAGCTTCCGCATAGTTAAAATCATCCCCCATAGGATTTACGGGAGTTCCATGCTGTCGTAATATGTTTAACTTTAGTTCATTAGGCCACCAATCCCGGTTGCGTGTTCCACCACCGGCAGTCTTTTTTTGAGTGCCACTCAAAAAGGGACAATTTGCAGCATCACTGTCATTTAAATCGAATACATTATTCTTCATAGTTATTAATAAATTTTATAGAATTACCACGTAAAAATACTCATAAAAGGTACGCATTTTGAACGAAATTAATTTGAATAATCGATATTAAAATTGGTAAAATTTATTGGTGGATTTTGATCAAAAAAAAAGCGTTCCGAAAAAAATTCGAAACACTTTTTTTGACTAACTCAAAAACTAATTATGACTTTGGTAATAAAACTGTATCTATAACATGAATCACACCATTCGATTGATTTACATCCGCGATAGTAACCATGGCTGAATTTCCATTTTCATCAGTAACATAAACGGCACCATCTTTAATCCATGCGGTTAAATTTCCTCCACTTACTGTTTCTAATGTCGCTTTACCACCAGATTTAGCTATAAGCATTTGTAATTTTGAGGCACTCACCTTACCTGCTATAACATGATATTTTAAAATAGTTTGTAGTAAAGTTTTATTTTCTGGTTTTAATAAATTAGCTACCGTACCTTCTGGTAATTTTGCAAAAGCTTCATTTATAGGTGCAAAAACGGTAAACGGACCGTCACTAGTTAAAACACCTACTAAATCTGCAGCTTTCACAGCCGCAACTAAAGTGGTATGGTCTTTTGAGTTTACGGCATTTTCAACAATGTTTTTTGTTGGGTACATTTCTGCACCACCAACCATTTTAGTTTCTGATTTCATCATATCACTCTGTGCAAAAACACTTGAAACAGTTAGTAACATGGTAAATAATAAACTTGCTTTTAATACTTTGATTGTTTTCATCTTTTTATTTAAATTATTAATTATTAATCATCTTCCCTACTAACGTAATTATTTCCTTTGCGGTTTTTAAAAAAGCCGAAAATATTTTATGGTGACTAAAATTTATAGTCTAATTATTAATTATTAGTTTATTAGTTTTGTATTAAATTCTAAAAAAATGGCTAAAACAGCATTAGATGGCAATCATGCCAATACATCAGGAGAACTGCCAAAAGTAGGATCAAAATTAAAGGACTTTGCTTTAGTAGATAAAGCATTAGGAACCAAAACTCTAAAAGACTTTCAAGGTAGTCAGCTCATATTAAATATTTTTCCAAGTGTTAATACCGGTGTTTGCTCGGCATCCGTTAGAAACTTTAACGCAAATTCAGGTAAGTTAAGTAACACCAAAGTTTTGTGTATCTCTCGTGATCTCCCCTTTTCGCAACAGGCATTTTGTGCTGCTGAAGGCCTTGAGAACGTTATTATGTTATCTGATTTTAGAGATGGACAATTTGGAAAGGACAATGGATTGTTATTATTAGACAGTGCCTTTCAAGGACTTTTAGCGCGTTGTGTAATGGTTGTTGATCGTGATGGTGGTATTCGTTATATCGAATTGGTTCCTGATATTGCTCAAGAACCGAATTATGAAGCCGCACTGAATGCCGTTCAAAATTAATATATGAAACCAAGAAAACCCTTTTTAAAAGGTAGACTTTACAGTATCCGTTGTGCCTTTAACGGTGCTTTCCTACTATTTAAAACTGAAACTAGTTTCCAAGTTCAGGTTGTTGTTGCCATTCTTATGACAATCGCAGGGTTTGTTTTTGAGATTTCTACTACCGAATGGACCATTCAAATTTTGGCTATTGCTCTCGTTATGGGCTTAGAAGCTGCTAATACAGCCATTGAAGATATGGCTAACTTTATTCATCCTGAACACCATATAAAAATTGGTGGCATAAAAGACCTTGCAGCCGGCGCCGTTTTTATTGCTGTTATTTTCGCCATTATTATAGGGTTAATTATATATCTTCCCAAGGTATTTTAAAATACTATTACCCTTAGGATAAACGTTAGTAATTTGTATTTTTGTTGAAACTAACAGCGCATTAATGGCCAAACGCAAAACCAAATCTAATAAAGAGACCAAAAACCCAACTAAAAAACGCAGTTATAAGCTGTCTAGTCAGCAAAAACTTGTGTTTGGTAGTTTTTTAATCATCTTTGGAATCATTTTAGGCATTGCCTTTATCTCTCATTTTTCTACCGGTCCTGCAGACCAAAGTACCTTATCTAGCTTTGATTCACGAGCTGTAGAGTCCAAAAACTGGTTACGAAAATCCGGTGCATGGCTAAGTAATTTTTTCATTAATCAGGGTTTTGGAATCGCCTCCTTTATTTTTTCAGGGCTTATTATGTTATCCGGTGTCTATGTGGTTATGAATTTGAATAAGGCTAAATTGCGCAAACACTGGTTTTGGGGTACGTACATTGTGATTTGGCTTTCCATATTCCTTGGATTTTTTAATAGTCAATATGCGTTTCTAGGTGGCACTGTAGGCTTCGAGTTAAACAGTTTTCTTCAGGATTATTTGGGTAAGATTGGTATTGGTCTCCTACTGCTATTTGGTCTCATTGTGTATTTAGCCATCCGTTTTGGTGTTACTTTCGAAAGTATAGCTAAAGTATTCAGATCAGCTAAAAAAGATATTCAAGAAGATCTTTCAGAAATAGAAGATGTAAACATCGATAACAGTCTGTCTGAAGAAGCAGAAGTGATCAAAACAACCTTCGGCCTTAATACAGAAGACACAGAAGAGACGAGCTCAGAACCTAAGGTTGAATCTAGTCGTAATACGGATACTTCGGAAGAAGAAAAGGCAGAAGATGATATTCAAATGGAAGTTGAACAAGGCGTTGACGACACCTCTGAGGACAGTGATCTGGCTCAAAAGTTAGTTGAAGATTTTGGTCAGTTCGATCCCACTTTGGAATTAGCAAAATACCAGTTTCCAAACTTAGACCTTCTTAAAAGATACGAAACCGAAGGAATCAAAATCAATCAGGAAGAACTTGAGGAGAACAAAAATAAAATTGTGGATACCTTGAGTAATTATAAGATTGGTATTGCCAGTATTAAAGCCACCATTGGTCCTACGGTTACCTTATACGAGATTGTTCCTGATGCCGGAATTCGTATTTCCAAGATCAAAAATCTGGAAGACGATATTGCATTATCACTTTCAGCTTTGGGAATCCGAATCATAGCTCCAATTCCAGGTCGTGGTACTATCGGTATAGAAGTACCTAATAAAAAGGCTACTATTGTATCGATGCGTTCTGTAATCGCTTCCAAAAAGTTTCAAAATTCGGATATGCAATTACCTATTGCCTTGGGAAAAACCATTAGCAATGAAACTTTTGTAGTTGATCTGGCAAAAATGCCTCATTTATTAATGGCAGGTGCTACGGGACAGGGTAAGTCGGTAGGTTTAAATGCTGTTTTAACCTCTTTATTATACAAAAAACATCCGGCGGAAGTCAAGTTTATTTTGGTTGACCCAAAGAAAGTTGAACTTACCTTATTCAATAAAATTGAGCGTCATTATTTAGCCAAGCTACCGGATAGCGAAGAAGCTATTATTACAGATAATACTAAGGTTATCAACACCTTAAATTCCTTGTGCATTGAAATGGATAACCGATATGAGTTATTGAAAAATGCCATGTGTCGGAATATCGCGGAATACAATGTGAAATTCAAGGCCCGAAAATTGAACCCCAACGAAGGTCATCAGTTTTTACCATATATTGTTTTAGTGGTTGATGAGTTCGCTGACCTGATTATGACGGCCGGTAAAGAGGTTGAAACACCTATAGCGCGTTTGGCTCAATTAGCGCGTGCCATTGGTATTCATTTGATTATTGCCACACAGCGCCCATCTGTAAATGTTATAACGGGTATCATAAAAGCCAATTTCCCGGCTCGAATTGCATTCAGAGTAACCTCTAAGATAGATTCCAGAACCATTTTAGATGGCTCAGGTGCGGATCAATTGATCGGACGGGGTGACATGTTATTCACCCAAGGTAACGATCTTATCCGGTTACAATGCGCCTTTGTAGACACCCCTGAGGTAGAACGGGTTACGGAATTTATCGGATCACAGAAAGCTTATCCGGAAGCCTATCAGTTACCGGAGTATGTTGGCGAGGAAAGTGGCACAAGTCTTGATGTAGATATAGAGGATCGCGATAAACTTTTTAAGGACGCTGCAATAGTTATTGTAACGGCTCAGCAAGGTTCAGCATCGCTATTACAAAGAAAATTAAAACTTGGTTATAATAGAGCCGGTAGGATTATAGATCAGTTAGAAGCTGCCGGCATTGTTGGTCCGTTTGAAGGAAGTAAAGCCAGACAGGTTTTAGTACCCGATTTAACGGCCTTAGATCAATTACTTGAAAATGAAATTTAAAAAAAGAAAATGAAGCAACTTTTTACCCTCGTATTTATAAGTATTTCACTCATAGCTTTTTCTCAAAATAAAGCCAAAACACTCTTGAATGATGTGTCCCAAAAAGTGAAAAGTTATGATAATATTGCTATAGAATTTAAATATGTTCTGGAAAACACCTCCGAAAACATCAAACAGGAAACGAAAGGAGATGTTACCTTGGAAGGTGATAAATACCGTTTGAATATTTTGGGAGTTACGCGCCTATTCGATGGCCAAAAATTATACACCATTAGTCCGGAAGATGAAGAAGTAACCATTTCAATTGAAAGGGATAATGAAGACGAAGGTCTCAGTCCGAGTAAAATGCTATCGTTTTACGAAGATGGTTACACATATGAAATGGATATTACACAGAATATCCAAGGACGTAAAATTCAATATGTTAAGCTAACACCCATAGACTCCAATTCCGAAATTAAATATATTTTATTAGGTATAGATGCTGTTACCAAGCACATCTACAACCTGATCCAAATTGGAAAAAATGGAACAAAAACTACCCTTACGGTGAATTCTTTTCAAACAAACGAGCTTTTACCAAAAACCTTATTTACCTTTGACGCCGATAAATACAGTGATTATTACATTAACCGAATAGATTAAGGCAAAAGAGCTGCCTTTTTATAGATGTTGAAAATACCTTATTTCATCCGGTATTTTAGATAAAATTAAGCGCGTGAAAATTTTAGACCGATACATTTTAACGACTTATCTCAAAACATTTTTCAGCGTTTTCGCCATACTCATGCTTATTTTTATTCTGCAGACGATATGGCTGTATATACGCGAGCTGTCTGGCAAAGATCTAGATCTATCAATTATTGTAAAATTTATTGCCTATTTCACACCCAAGCTAATTCCTCTAGTTCTACCTCTAACTATTCTACTTTCGTCCATTATGGTATTTGGAAGTTTTGCTGAGAATTATGAGTTCGCCGCCATGAAATCCACAGGAATTTCACTTCAGCGCGCCATGTCTGGCCTGAGTATTTTTATAGTGATTCTGGGGATTGTAACTTTTTTCTTTTCAAATAATGTCATTCCATGGGCTGAGCTGAATTTTTACAACCTACGCGTTAATATTTACAAACTCAAGCCCGCCATGCTATTGGCTGAAGGCCAGTTTAACGAAGTTGGAGCTTACAACATCAAATTCGACGAAAAATCAGGTGATCAGGGTCAATATTTAAAAAACGTTACTATTCACGTTAAGGGAGCAGACAAAAGAACGAATACGACGGTAATTAAATCTAAAACTGGTGAATTATTCGGAAAGGAAAGTTCTTCTGTATTAAAACTGATCCTAAAAGATGGTAATTACTACCATGATATTATTCCACAGAAAATACAAAACAGGGAAAAACGCCCTTTTGCAAAGAGTACTTTCGACACCTATACAATGAATATCGACCTATCCCAGCTTAACAATGTTGATATGGACGAAAAATCTAATACTGAGAAATCAGACATGTTAAGTTTAAAAGGTCTTGGTGTAGCCATGGATTCGATCATTAAAAAACGTGCTACGGAGCAAGAAGGCACCAAACAGAATTTATATCAACGGGCAGGTGTATCGAATTTTAAGTTGGCTAATGAGTTAGATACATCGGAAATTGATTCCATTCAATCTCGAAAGGATTCGTTAGCGAAACAACCTCTGCTTTCTGTTTTTGATTTGAACGCTCAAATTCGCTTAGTGGATCTAGCATCGAAAGCTATGTTTAGCAATAAGCAAACGGTAATTGCCAAGGAGAAAACCATTATACAGTCTAAAAAAGACCTGTATACCCATATGATCTCATACCATCAAAAGTTCGCCCTGGGTTTTGCTTGTATTATCTTATTCTTTGTAGGAGCCCCTCTCGGTGCCTTAATTCGAAAAGGAGGTCTTGGCTTGCCAATGGTCATCGCTATTTTACTGTTTTTAACCTATCATTTTATAGGTATTTTTGCCACAAACAGTGCAAAGAATGGAAGTTTGAACCCTATTTTAGCAAGTTGGTTTTCTACATTAGTCATGCTGCCTTTAGGGGTTTATTTAACCAAACGCGCAACAGCGGATCGAGGCTTGTTCGAGATTGGAAACATTCTGGATCCTATTAAGAAAATCCTTAAAATCAAGGACAAAGAGGTTTTTGATTATAAATTCTTATTATCCTATACCAATGAGCGCCTCATTGATGTTATTAACAATTTTGAAGATCATGGTCTTGAAGCCGAAGCACGTATAGAGGCTTTACGTATTTTGGAAGAACGTGAAAACACTTTGGAAGCTTTAGAGCGCAACGGTTTGGAAATAGATTCAGCATACAAAACCTCAGAAATACACACCAGAAATTATAATGACCATGCTAAATTCGCGATCAGTTTATTTAGTACAGGTGCGATATTACTCATTTTATTTTTCGTGTTCAGAAACAACAAGCTACCTTCACTGGCCGAGGCCTCTATTCAGTTAAGCATAGTGTCGTTCGCTTTGTACGTTGTGTATTACCTAAAGTCCATGCTGAATTTAAATCAATTTTACAGCCATATCAAGAAATCTGGAAAACGTCCACATGTAACTCTGCTTATCCTAGGATTTTCGTTGTATATGATAAGTTTTTTATTCTTAAAATTAAAAATCAAAGAAGACCTGAAGCAAAATTGTTTGGATTCTTTAAAATAGCAATATCTTTGCAAAATGATGACAGAAACTATGACCAAAACAGCAAAGTCAAAATTTAAGCTCAATACCATTCAAGAGGCTATTGAAGACATCAGACAGGGAAAAGTTATTATCGTTGTTGATGATGAAAATCGTGAAAATGAAGGCGATTTTGTGGCGGCTGCTGATAAAGTAACCCCTGAAATGATAAACTTCATGGCTTCACAGGGCCGCGGTTTAATTTGTGCGCCATTAACTGAGAAACGCTGTAAGGAATTGGAATTGGAAATGATGGTTCGTAATAATACGGACCCCATGGAAACAGCTTTTACGGTTTCTGTTGATCTTCGCGGACATGGTGTAACCACAGGTATTTCTGCGAGCGATCGTGCGAGAACAATAAAAGCTTTGATCGACCCCAATACCAAAGTACATGAATTGGCGCGTCCCGGACATGTTTTCCCTCTTGTTGCTAAAGAAGGTGGAGTACTGCGACGTACCGGACATACAGAGGCTGCTATAGACTTTGCGAGATTAGCCGGTTTACAACCTGCAGGTGTTATTGTAGAAATCATGAATGAAGATGGTTCTATGGCGCGTTTACCTCATTTGATGGAGGTGGCTGAAAAGCTGAATCTAAAAATAGTTTCCATTGAAGATTTAGTAGCCTACCGCATGCAACACGACTCCTTAATTGAGAAAAGAGAGGATTTTCAACTGGAAACACGATTTGGAAGCTTTAGATTAAGAGCTTACAAGCAAACTACTAATAATCAAGTACATATAGCTTTAACAAAAGGCTCTTGGGCAGACAATGAAGAGGTTTTGACACGGATAAATTCTACCTTGGTGAATAACGATATTTTGGGCACCTTAACGAACAATGCTGATAAGAAGTTAGACGACATGTTCAAGGTGATCAATGACGCCGGAAAAGGCGCCATAATCTTTATAAATCAAGAAGCCCAATCGATGAATATTTTGAGTCGATTGGACTTCTTAAAAACAAATCAGGTGACTAACAAAATTACCAAAGCCCCTCGAATAAATATGGATAATCGGGATTTTGGTATAGGTGCTCAGATCCTACACGATCTTAATATCCATAAGTTACGTCTGATCTCCAATACCGAACAAACCAAACGCGTTGGTCTGGTTGGCTACGGCCTTGAAATTGTAGACTACGTTCAATACTAGTCTATCACATCAAATTCTACAAGTAAGTTTTTTGATTTTGTATTTGGTACCTCGGAAATAAAAACATAGTTCCCGGGCTCTAAGTCGACTGTAAAATAACCTGTTCGTCCTTCCGGCATATCATTTACCCCACCTAAAAAGGTTACCCCATTTGGTGCTGGGCTTTGTAACCCGCCTTTTATAGACCAATCCATCCATTTTTCAAGTTCATCGAGGTCTGTGTAAGGTTCTATTTTGGCCAGATTGATATCATGGCCAACAAAATTTTCATGTACAATTTGATCCTTAAAATGTACCGAAAACACCTGTTTCCCTTTAGTAATCCCTTTATCGTAGGTAATGCCATCCTCACTTGAAATAGTAATATTAACAGTAGGTTCCGGTGGCGTTACACCACTATCCTTATCTGTTACAATAATAGCTTTCGCCATGCCCATAGAGGTGTGAAATTTCCCTTCTGGCATCTTTACATAACATTCCATGATGTAATACCCAGGATCGAGTTTTACTGCTGTTAATGAGGTTTCTTTTGGACTTAAAAGTCCGGAACCACCAACAAATATAATTTTTCCGAACCACTCCGGTAAATTGGCTAGTTCGGCCATACCTTCATCGCGCTTTCCTGCATGGATAAGTTCACCACACTTGTCAAAAGGCGGTGCAACCTCTTCTATGGTGTTTTGTATGGTATAACCTTCAGGATATTGATCCAACAAGAAAAAGTGTGGTTGATCTGAAAGGTTCTGGTATTTGAAAATATTCCACCCTGAAGGTATAGTGTCTACAGATTGGAAATCCATACCTCTGGTTACAATATCGACAACGTTCATAGAAGATTCCATAGCAACCTCCTCATCCGCAATAGCGTCCTTATCTGATTCTTTTTGTTTACAATTAAAAAAGACTAATAGTGTAAAAATCAGAACGATTTTTAAATACATTGATTTCATAGTTTGTGGTTTTGTAGTTATTGAATTTAATTAATTTTCTGATAATCAGTGCTAAATGTACATATCTATCATGTTTTAAACGCATTGGATTTTATGAATGGTAAAAAATGTACTCTATTTTGTAAAGAATAAATTGTAACTAGTTTTCTAGTGATTAATAAACCTTAAAAACCTTATACATTTTTCGATTTAAAACATCAGGAATTTCGGATATTAGTACATAATTACCTTTTTCAGCTAGATTAGCCTTGAAAAAGCCTGTACTTCCAGCCTCAAGGTCTTCAACACCACCTAAAAAAGTTAAACCTTCAGGGGTTGGTGTTCTAAACGATTGAATATTTGCCGCATTTATCCAGTCACCTAATGAATCCAAGTTGGAAAGCTTATCCAGTCTTACTAAATTTATATCGTGACCTAGAAGGGTTTCATATAGTTTTTGATCTTTAAAGTTTACAGCAAGCTCATACACACCGCTTTTTATTGAATCCTTAAAAACAATGCCTTTTTCGCTTGAAACATCAATATTATAGTCGGCTATAGGAGCTTCTAAATTATTCTTTTTATCCGTTACAACAATTTGCTTTAACATTCCGTAAAAGGCATGGGGCATCCCATTTGGCATTCTAACATAACATTCCATAACATAGGTACCTGGATTCAGAAATACAGTTGACTGTGCAGAGCTTTGCGGTGAAATCAATCCTACACCACCACCTAATTTCACGTCTTTCCACCATTCAGGTATTTCCTCACTTGCTTTCATGGCTTCCTCATTTTTCCCTTCTATTAAAAAAGTAAAAATCTTTTTAAAGGGAGGAACCAGTTCATTGTTATAATTTTCTATGGTGATACCCTCTGGCATTTTTTCAAGGATGAAAAAATGGGTTTCTTCAGATTTATTGATATATTCAAAAGTGGTCCAACCGGAATCAAATTGCGATGGTATTTCAAAATCCATAGCATTCGTAACTACTTCGACCCTATTAACTTTATCATTGCTCCTTTGAACTTCATTAATTGTCGTATCGTTTTCCTTATTTTGATTTTTACAACTAAAAATTATAAGTGAGATAACTGATAAAAAAATGGCATACCTTTTAATATAAATCTTTGTAGTCATAATAAAAATGTTTTAACTAATTTTCTGATAATCAGTCATAAATATACATATCTATCGTACTTAAAAGGGCTTTGAATTTATGAATGGTAAAAAATGTGCTCTAATTTGTAGAGAATAAATTGTAACTTGTCTTAGAACACCTTTTGGTGTTAATAAAAACTGAATATAAGCGAAACAATACCAAGTATGTATTCAACAGTGCCTATTATACAAACCTTTACTATAATGTATGAAAACTTTATATTTTTAACAAAAGTTTGATATGATACGCGCCATTATTATAGATGATGAGTTCAATGCCATTAATAATTTGAAATGGGAAATTGAAAATTTTTGTGATGATATCGAGATCTGCGATACCTTCACAAATCCTAAGAATGCTATTTCTGCGATCAACTATCTCAAACCCGATTGTGTTTTTTTGGATATTGAAATGCCGGAAATGGACGGATTTCAGTTATTGGCACAACTAGAATATCGTGATTTTGATCTCATCATTACCACGGCTTATGATAATTACGCCATTAAAGCCTTTAAAGAGCACGCCATAGATTACCTCTTAAAACCCATTGATTCTGAAGATCTTAATAATACTATTGCTCGGGTTCGTAAAAATAAAACCAAAAATAATCTGGGTGAAGAAGTCAAAAAAATAATAGATACGATCTCTAGAGAAAATCAACCCAAAAGGATCGCCTTACCGCTGGTAGGAAAAACTAAATATGTGAATATGGTAGATATACTCTATTGCAAATCAGATGGAAATTACACCGAGATCTATTTAAAAAACAGTGAGAAAGAAATGCTGTCTAAAAAATTGAAGGAATTTGAAGATATGACCAGCGATGATTTCTTCAGAGTTCATAACTCCTATTTGGTCAATATTAACAGCATTAAAGAGTTTGTTAAAAGTGATGGCGGTTATATTGTACTCGAAGATGGGACTCATATTCCGGTATCACGATCAAAGAAAACCGACTTATTAGCCGTATTAAATAGTTAATGATTTTGGATCAGGATCTATCGTATTACTTTTTTAATTACCCGTTTCAAAACGGATTCATCACCTTTACAATCGGGATATTATTTATCCTTTCGGTCTACCATTTTTTGTTGTATTTTCAAAATAAAGACAAGCTATATCTGCTTTATAGTGGCTATACTTTTTTCATTATTTTATCACAACTGAATCATGTCTCAAGCGGTTTTATTTACGAACTGTTTGTTCCTATTCAAGTCGTAACAAACTACCCTACCATTGCTACAGAAATCTACTTTTTCCTTTATGTACTTTTTGCATTCCGGTTTCTGAATATGAAACAGGAGCTAAACACCTGGTACACCTGGAGTATGCGTGCTTTGTATCTTATTATGGCATATTGTGTAGTTAATTTTATTTGGTATCTGTTTACGGGGGATATATCTACCTTATCCCAGGGTTATTTTGTGTTCACCATACCCATGACCATGTATGGTATTGTCATGTATATTCCTTTTTTTAAGTTGAAAAATTCTCTGAAGTATTACATGATCGCAGGATCATTTATTTTGTTAGTTTCCTCGGTAGTTTCCTTGATCTACTATCTGAATCTTAAAAATGAGGGACTCCACGTAGAACCAGCTTACAGTATACTATACCTCGGATTTATTTTAGAAAATATCATTTTTTCTTTGGGACTGGGTAAGAAGCAGAAGCTGATTTTAGAGGACAGGGATGCCGCTAAGAATAAACTCATTTTACAATTAAAAGAAAACGAAAAACTGCGTAATAAAATTCAGGAACAGCTTGAAAACGAACTAGAAAAACTAAATAAAGAAGCTGAAATAGAGAAACTGCATACCCTAAAAATGAAATATGACAAAGAGCTCGCAGAATTAAAGGTATCAGCGCTGCGAAGTCAGATGAATCCACATTTTATTTTTAATTCGCTTAATTCCATTAAGCGCTATATTATTGATAATGAAAAAGAGCATGCTGTTTTCTATTTGAACAAATTTTCAAAACTTATTCGAAAGATCTTGGCTTCAACCACAGAAAAAGAAACCTCTTTAACTGAGGAACTGGAAACCATGACTCTCTATATCAATATTGAAAATATACGTTTTAATAATAGTATCGATTTTAAACTGGATTATGATGATACTTTAAATCTAAGTGCTATAAAACTACCATCTCTTATAACACAGCCATTTCTGGAAAATGCGGTATGGCACGGATTATCATTAAAGAAAGAGGATCGGCAATTAAGGATGGAGGTTAAAAAGGCTAGTGATTCACAATTTCAAATAGATATTATTGATAATGGCGTTGGCCGAAAAAAATCTCAAGCCTTAAAGAAAAATAAACTTCTTAAACGGGAGTCACTAGGAATAAAACTTTCCGAAGAACGCCTAAAACATTTTAGTGAAAAATTTAAGAGCTCTTATAGTATAAGCTTCACAGACCTTTACGAGAAGGACAAACCTGCAGGTACCAAGGTCACAATTATCATTCCTTTTGCTTAGCGAAGCATATTAATATTTTAGTACTTTTTTGATGGTTGTTGTAGGTCCTGAATAAATTTTTAAAAAGTAAACACCTGCCGGTAAATTTTCAACATTTATGGACCTCCCGATTTCCTTATGTTTTAAAACTAGCTTGCCGAAAATATCGTAAAGCGCCATATCATCAATCGTTTCTGATGTTTTAATATTTAGTTCAGTTTTAACCGGATTCGGGAATACTTTAAAAGCATCTTTTCGAGTTTCTTTAATGCTTAAACTCGAGTTCTGATACACCCGAACATAATCTATTTGCATGGTGCCCTCGGTAAAACTTGGATCAATTGTTCCTGCCACACCTCCCATAGCGATATTCAGAAGGATATACTGATCAGCATCAAAAGGCCAGGTATTGGCATCTTTTACGGAAGGATTATAAGTATAATAAACAACACCATCTAACAAAAATGAAATTTGGTCTGGAGACCAATTCATGGAATAAATATGAAAGTCATTTACAAGATCCGAGGCTATAATGCCACCTTTATTTGGATTACCACCGTAGCAACACGGTGTATGAAGCGCACTACTTATATAGTTTGGGTCTTCCGAAGGAAATATACCATGTTCCATAATGTCTATTTCACCACAGGCCGGCCAATTGGTTGTACCATAAGTATTGTCCCAATAACCGCCATCTTCATTTATGTTCTTCCCTAGCATCCAAATAGCAGGCCAAGTCCCTGCTTGCGTGGGGATTTTAGCTCTAACATCTACTCTACCATAAGTAAAGGCAAATTTCGAGTTTAATCGTGCAGACGTATAGGATTTTGTGTATCCCTGATCTGAATATGTTTCCTTTTTCGAAACAATATTCAAAAAGCCTCCTGCAACATAGGAGTTATCTGTTCTATCAGTATAATGCTGAACCTCATTATTATACCAACTTCCACCTGCTGGAAGTTGGGTTTGGTGAAACCAATTCGTACTATTCACAGCACCATTTGTGTCGAATTCATCAGACCATACTAAATCGGTATAAGTCACATCCAGTACATTTGGATCTGTTGGTGTTGACCCATCATCAATAGAATCTATTAAATAAGTTCCCGAAACCGTACTTCCCCCATCAATAAATATGGTGAGTCTGCTGTATTGGCCGGTGGCATTAACAGGTGTTACACCATCCGAACTAGCTACGGCATTCGAAAAATCAAAAATGATGTTGTGAGTCCAACCAGAACCGCTAACATTTTGAGTAACCTCCACATTAGGATTTGCGCCATTTTCCAATTTTAAAAGAATATTATGGGAACCGGTATCATATCCATAATAGGACAAAGAGATGGTTTTTTGCAGACCCAAGTCGATTGGTCTTGAAAGATCGATATAAAATCCTTGCCATGGATCAGAACCGTCGTTAGAGAACTGGCCAATCGGATTTCCGGCATCTTCAGGATCTGATGTTAATGCGAAAGAACTCCCACTAAAAACACTAAAAGTGTCTGAACCACCAGAGAAGTCAATGGGCATTTGTTGGGAAAACGTGGTGTTAATTTGAAATAATAAAAACAGGAATAATAGGTAGTTGACTTTCATAGACTTTTCTTAGGCTATAAAAGTACCCTTATCCTAAAGGAAAATAAAACTTTTAACCCCTACAAAAACCATACACTTGGAAAAAAGAATATCCTAAAATACTTATATACAGGATTTTATGATCTGAACCATTTTGTCGGCACGTGCTTTAACATCGGCTTCAGACCATGATAATTTGATCAAACAAGACAAGTTTCTGGCAATGTAGTGGTCGGAAGCCGGAAAGGTTTTGCCCTTTAATTGTTCTAAGCCCTGTTTAACTTGCACTGGTAAGGGGAATAAGGATTTTTGCTCACTGAGGTGTTGCCATTTACGCACGTAATGCCAATTGTTATCGTAATAATGAAAACAAGCATCTACACCTTCAGCTTTAAATTTGGACGCCACTGTTCTCGACGTTTCCAGATCGGGTAAATAAAAATTGAGAAACCCATAATTCTCTTCCCCGCCTTCAGGAACCGTTCTGAAGGTTACTTCAGGGATTCCTGATAAGGCTTCCCGGATGATGGTGAAATTCTTCTTTTGAATACTGAGAAACTCCGGAAGGCGTTTTATTTGAGCCAATCCAACCGCAGCGTGAAGTTCTGAAATACGAAAATTATATCCCATAAATGGATGGGTTTCAGCCCCACGATCGTTCCCAATATGATCGTGACCATGATCGCTGTAATGATCAGCGTGCGTATGATATTGTTCGTTATTGGTAATGACAGCACCGCCTTCTCCACAAGTAATGGTCTTTACAAAATCGAAAGAAAAACAGCCCAAATCTCCAATGCTACCTAGAGGTTTGTTTTTATAAGTCCCTCCTATGGCCTGACACGCATCTTCAATAAGTAAGAGACCGTGTTTGTTACAAATGCTTTGTAGCGCATCCATGTCTCCCATACTACCACACATTTGAACGACCATAACAGCTTTCGTTTTATTGGTTATCTCAGCTTCAACAGCATTAGGATCCAGAGTTAGTGTATCATCGATATCTACCAAAACTGGAATGGCACCAAGCATGAGGATCGCTTCAAAACTGGCCACAAAGGTAAACGTTGGCATGATCACCTCATCCCCTGCTCCTACACCAACACTAGCTAGCGCTACAGATACTGCTGCAGTTCCGCTAGACACCAATTGTGCGTGGTTGACCTGAAAGGCTTTTTGCAATTCGGATTCCAGAGCTTTCGCTTTCCAATGGCCATTTCGCATACCGTCGAAGCCATAGCGCATGAGAACACCATTGTCTAAAACGTCTTGTAACTCTTTACGTTCTGAATTTCCAAATAGTTCAAATCCTGGCATAGTGTTTATATGGTTTTGTGAAGCGCGCTAGGGATTGTAGCGAGTTACCGTGTAACGCGCAAAGCCCGACCCTTTGGGGAGCGCCCTAATTAATTATATTTCAATTATGGTCTCGTGTATGGGTTTTCTAACCTTTTTAAAATCGGAAAACATATCGTCACTGGCCCGATACCCAACCGGTAGCAAAAGTACTGATTTTAGGCCACGTTCACCAAGATTTAAAATACTGTCGAACTTTTCGGGGTTAAAACCCTCCATAGGGCAGGAATCGATGTTCTCGATAGCGCAGACCGTCATGAGGTTACCCAGAGCTATGTAGGCTTGATTCGTTGACCATTGTTGCTGTTCTATAAGTGATTGTTTTTGAATGGTTTGTATGAGATTTTCGCGATAAGGATTTAAGATGTTTTCGTCTGTATTTCGGATATCTTTAATGTTATTAAAAAAGTCGACAACATCTTGCGCAACGATCTCTTTTTGAATACAAATTACAAGTAAATGAGAGGCATGTAAAACCTGCTCTTGATTGTAAGCGTGGGGCCATAATTGCTCGCGAAGTGCCTGATCCTGAACTACCACCATGGATATGGTTTGTAAGCCGTAGGAGGTTGCCGTGAGATTGAACGCCTCCTTGAGGATGTTAATTTTTTCCTGTGAGAGGATTTTATTGGGATCGAACTTTTTCGTTGCGTACCGCCATTGAAGCTGCTGGATCGTATTCATTTTGCTTTTAATTTTTACAAAAATACGTTTAGAATTTTGTTTTTGAGGTTCATAATAATTAAAAAAAATAGATGTGCGAATAATTAAAATTTATTTTTAAAAATGTGTCTTTTTTTTTGAATAGAATGAAAAAGGACATTATATTTGCACCCGCCTGCAGAAAGCGGCGAATTCTTTTAGTGAGCGCGCTCGCAGTAATAAAGAAACCGTAATGTTGTGTAGGTTTTGAAAACGCATTGGAGGAATGGCAGAGTGGTCGAATGCGGCAGTCTTGAAAACTGTTGAGGGTCACACCTCCGGGGGTTCGAATCCCTCTTCCTCCGCTTAATAAAAACCTTAACAATTGTTAATCAATCAGTTAAGGTTTTTTGTTTTTAATATTAGCCCATATTTAGTTCAAAAAAACTTTTTTTGAAAAATTAACATCTAATACTAAATAGGATAACTAAATCAATACAGATACCTTTAATTCTTTTTATTTAGATTATATATATTATAATCAGTAAGTTATCGAGTATAAACTTATATATTCCCACCCAACTGCCTTTTATACGAGACCCTTAGCTTTGAAAAGGCAAAAACGATAAATAATGAAATATTTAAAAATAAAATTAATACTCTTATTCTTGTTGATTGGAATAACAAGTTGCAAACAAGACAAAAGGAAACTATTTATAATCGGAGATTCTATTTCGATTGGATATACTCCTTTTGTTACTGAAAATCTTAAGAATATTGCAGAAGTATCACATAATCCAGGAAATGCTCAGCATACAGGAACTGGACTTAGCAATATTGAAACATGGATTGAGGCTAATGATTGGGATATAATTCAATTTAATTGGGGCTTGTGGGATTTATGTTATCGTCACCCTGATTCAAAAGTACAAGGACACAGAGATAAGAAAAATGGAACAATAACTTATTCACTTCATGATTATGCTTCAAACCTTGATTCAATTGTTACAATTTTAAAAACGAAAACTAATGCTAAATTAATTTTTGTAACAACAACATATGTTCCCGAGAATGAAGCTGGCCGATTTCAAAATGATGTAATAAGATACAATGAAGCTGCAAAAAAGATAATGAAAAAACATTCGATCATGGTAAATGATATATATGAACAATCCATCTTAATACACAAAAAATTCGGGAAAGGACTGGATGATGTCCACTATTCAAAGGAAGGATATGAAAAATTAAGTGAACATGTAACAGAATTTCTCAAAACAGAAATAAAATAAGCACTAGCCTTTTGGAATTGCTCCTGAATGACTAATGGGGGCTCATAATGCTCAATTCAGCTGAAGTCTCAGAAAAAACGACTTTTGAGCATAGTGTTCCTTTTATTTTAAGTCATGTAGCACTTCTAGTATCGAATGTGCAAGGGAAGTAACAGCATGAAAAGGCAACACCCGATTGGAACATCGTGTTAAAAAATAAAAATGATGAAAATAATTCACTATTTTTAAAGGACACAAAAAATATTATGAAAAAGATAAAAAAAGAAGACATTAAACAAGAGGTTTTCGACCTCTATGATGATTATGCCCACAACAAATTAGCACGACGAGAATTTATTGAGAAACTATCCTTATACGCCGTTGGTGGCCTTACGGTGACCTCTTTAATGAGTTTCCTGATGCCTAACTACAAGGATACCATGTTGGTAAATCCTAAAGATCCTGAATTAGATTCAGGGTATATTTCATATGAATCTCCTAAAGGCGGTGGCACTATAAAAGGACTGCTTTCAAAACCTAAGAATAGTTCCGAAAAATTGGGTGGTATTATCGTGGTGCATGAAAATCGCGGCCTGAATCCTTACATAGAAGACACCGCGAGACGTGCTGCCCTAGAAGGTTATATAACCTTGGCTCCAGATGCACTAACACCACTTGGTGGTTACCCCGGAAATGACGACGAAGGCCGTGCTTTACAGCGCCAACGTGATCGAGATGCCATGCTTGAGGATTTTCTTGCGGCTTTCAATTACCTGAAGGATCATGAGCAATGTAGTGGGAAAATTGGTGTCGTTGGATTTTGTTTTGGCGGTTGGATTTCAAATATGATGGCTGTAAAACAACCGGATTTAGCAGCAGCCGTACCTTTTTATGGATCGCAACCTACCGAGGGCATCGATAACATTAACGCGCCCTTAATGCTCCATTTTGCAGGCTTGGATAACCGCGTAAATGCAGGTTGGCCGGATTATGAAGAGGCGCTTAAAAAACATAATAAATCCTATGAGGCCTATGTTTACCCTGATGTTAATCACGGGTTTCATAACACAACAACGCCTCGTTATGATAAAGCTTCAGCTGAATTGGCCTGGGAAAGAACTATGGCGTTTTTTAAAAAACACCTTCGTTAATCTTCTAACTTAATTGTACCGCGAGTAACTAGAATGGTGATTTAGCCTTCAGGTTCAAAAACGTACCAATTAATCACATAATGATCTGAAAAAAACATTTTGAGGTTCATATAGTTCATCACTACTTAAAATTACATTTCAGTAACCTGATTCATTACTGTATTTTAGCATTCTAATCTCAAACAATCCCATGCAACAACTTAGGATCTGGTTATTTTTATTTACTCTACTCTCAACAGTACTTTCAGTTGAAAGCCAAACACGCTTTGTTGACCCGATATTCGATTCGATCTCGGTGAAGACTTACACCTACTCCCTAATTGCTGGTAAATCATTAAAATTAGATATATACACCCCTCTGAATGACAACATGGAAAAGCGTCCTCTTTTCATGCTGATTCACGGTGGTGGATTTAAATATGGAAAACGAAATGATAAGGGTCTTGTCAATTTAGCCAGGAACATTACAAAAAAAGGTTATTTGGTGGTTTCTGTGGATTACACCAAACTCCCGAAGAACAAAAGTTTTGGATGTAATATGTCGAAGGATTTTATCTTGCAGACCATACGAAACGCAACTCATGATGTTACAAAAGCTTTATTATTCTTAGTAAAATACAAAAATATTTTCGGTATTGACGACTCAAAAATTATCCTAACCGGAAGTAGTGCCGGAGCTGAAATTGGACTGAACCTTACTTATAACAAGAATCAAATTTTGAGTCCGTATTATGTTTCAGATATTCCTGAAATAGCCGCAGTTGTTTCTATTTCCGGTGCTATTTTAGATGCACAGTTTATTACTAATACTAATGCAAAGCCAGGTGTGTTTTATCATGGTACCAAAGACCCTATTATTCCTTACGGGGATGGGGTGCATCACAATTGTAAAAAAAATCAAAAAGGCTATTTAACCGAATCCGGCTCAAAAGCCATTACCGACGCATTAAAAAAACAGAATTCAAGTTATTTATTATATAGCTATGTAGACCGTGGCCATGATATATTCAATCTTCCATACGAGGATTTACATCAAGCCTTCGTGTTTTTACGAAAGGTTTTATTTGACAAAGGGTTTCATCAAGGTGTTCGATTCAGATAATTATTTTTAAAGGAATCAGAAGTCCATAGTTACGCCCTTTAGTTTTAATTAAAAAACAAATTAGCTGGCGCTATTCGTATTGATTCGTTTTTAGACCGCCATGCCTGTATAAATCATCAGCTACTAAATAAAAAGAAATAGTAGTTTTAATAAATGAGTCATCCTCAGGTATGGGGCTCAAACTATTATCAACGTAATCATAACTGTAAAAATTAGCGTTTTTATGTTCGTCAAGAATAACGACACTATTGTCTTTAAAATACCCTAGTTTTCTATAGTTACCAACAAATGCTCTTAAATCTTCTTTAGGCATTGAAAGAATATCTTTTCCAAAAAAATTCGAATTGTAATTCCACCCCAAGCAGGCAAATAAGGTTGGAAAAATATCTATTTGTGAAGCCAGAGTAAACACCTGTTTGGGCATGGTTTTAGGCAGATTAACAAAAAATGCCGGGATACGATAATTTTTAATATCAAGTTCCCAACGGCCTGCACTACTCGCACAATGATCGCTCATTATAACGAACACTGTATTGTCGTACCAGGGCTTTTCCTTAGCTAATTTCAGAAATTCTTTAATTGCGTAATCGGTGTATTTTACAGCTCCATTCCGACCTGTACCCGAAGGAATATCAATTTCACCTTCAGGATAGGTAAAGGGTTTATGATTTGATGTTGTCATTACAAAATCGAAGAAAGGGATACTATCTGAATAGGATTTATCGGCTTCTTTGATCACTTTACGGTATAAGTCCATATCGCACACCCCCCAGGCATTTTCAAAAGTAACCTCATTATCTTCAATATTAGTTCGAGTCGTTTTGATGGAATCATCCAATAAAAACCCACGACCTCTATCAATAATATTGAATCCGTTTCCTCCAAAAAATGTATTCATATTATCAAAATAGCCATCACCGCCATAAAAGAAATTCCTGGTATACCCCTTCTCTTTAAACACTTCTCCAATGGTATACAGATTTTTATTATTCTCTCGTTTTACAATACTTCGCCCTGGTGTTGGTGGAATCGACAAAGTAATGGCTTCCATCCCACGAACCGTTCGTGTTCCTGTTGCATATAAATTTTTAAAGAAATAACTACTCGAGTTAGCTAGAGAATCTAGGGTTGGAGTAATACCCTCCGTGTTTCCAAAAGTTTGCATAAAATCGGCACTCAAACTTTCAATGCAAATAAATATAACATTTGGCCTTTTTGGTGGTAAGGTGTCGATAGGGTTGTTCTTTACATATCGGTATATAGCCTTCGCTTCTGGATTAATAAAACTATCACGAGAATGCGCATAGGATTCTTTCACCATGTTATAGGCTTCCGCTTTCGGTATGGTCTTGTAAAATTCGGAATAAGGTAATTCGTTATTCTTAAAAGCCGCAAAGAAGGCGTAAATTCCAGATTTAGCCAACTCATTATTATAACGATTATCTGAAAAATCAGCGTGACTATTTTTGATGTAGAATGCATTAAGAAGCAAGATCGCCATCCAGGGAAGTACTGCCATTGATTTGGTTGTGAAGACGGTTTCACTTTGAAAAGTTCTATGGAAATAACCCAGTTTATAAACAATAAATAAACTAATGGCCACCATTAAAATAATTCCGGAAATAAGAAATGGTAATGGATAGGATTGATTTATATTTTGTACAACTTCATACGTGTAAATCAAATAATCTACAGCAATAAAGTTATAGCGCCTGTGAAACTCATCCCAAAAGGTTAATTCACCAAAAAAAGAAAAATAAATAATTAGTAATCCTAAAGAAAATCCAAAATACGTTATGATTTTATCAGCCACAGTGCCGTAAAAACGTTTTGGAAAAATAAAAAGATATAATAAAAAAGGAATCGAAAAAAAAGATACCGTTGCCAGGTCGAATAAACTACCAATTACAAAGGTGCTTGCCAGAACAAAAAAGCTTTTATCAACTTCAGGGAAATTCCATACAAAAAAACTCAACCGAACCAAAAAAGAAACGATCAAAAACAGCCCAACAAAAGCCTTAAATAGTGCAAATCGGGAAGGGAAGATTTTGGACATGGATTTCTAATGCATATTAACCTTCGTAAAAATAAGTTAAAATTATAATTTACAGTTGGGTTTAATCCGCATTTTAAAAATAATGTTCGAATCTTCACACTAAAACATCAATAATTCTATGTTATTATAACCGAACCAACAAATCAAAAAACTACGCAAAGTATTCATCAATTTTCAAAATCAAATGTTTTGAGGAAGATACTACCGGACCTTATTTTTTCCACAAAATTATTCATTCAATTTACCAGGTAAAGTTTTAGGTTGTTACCTAAACTGGATGAGAATTAAAACCAGTTAATCCCATCGCATATGTTGTAAACGCACAGCGTTCAAAATGGCTAATAGAGCCACGCCTACATCAGCAAAAACTGCTTCCCACATATTGGCCAGACCACCTGCACCCAAAATCAAAACAACGAGTTTTACGCCCAGAGCCATAATAATATTCTGCCAAACAATATGACCTGTAGAGCGCCCTATTTTTATAGCCTTGATAACTTTTGATGGATGATCCGTTTGAATCACCACATCCGCAGTTTCAATAGCCACATCACTTCCAAGACCACCCATGGCGATGCCCACATCACTCAAAGCCAAAACAGGAGCATCATTAATACCATCGCCTATAAATGCTAGTTTATGTTTTGATTTTTTCTGAAGTTCTTCAACTTCCTTAAGTTTATCTTCAGGTAATAAATTCCCTAAAGCACTATCAATTTGTAAATCCTGTGCTATATTTTGAGTGACACTTTCACGATCCCCTGAAAGCATTACCAAATGAGATATTCCTAATTTTTTTAAGCCTATTATAGTCGCTTTGGCATCATCCTTAAGAGCATCGGCGATCACAACATACCCTTTTAATTCACCATCAATAGCCAGCATGACAACTGATTTCTCAATATTTTGAGTTTTCTCATCTACAGAAATACCGTTACCTTTCATTAAAGACAAATTACCAGCCAGAACCTTTTTGTCATTAACCACACCAATTAAGCCTTTCCCAGCTACTTCCTGAACATCAGAAACCTTAAACTGATCAATATCCATATCATAATCGGAAATGGCCTTGGCAATTGGGTGGGTCGACTTCCCTTCAATGGCTTTGAAGTAACTCATGAGTTCCTTTTTGTTTCCTGAGATGGCATGAATCTCTTGAATTTCAAACACTCCTTTTGTTAGCGTACCGGTTTTGTCGAAAACCAGTGTTTTTACCTTGGCAATGACATCCAAAAATGATGCTCCCTTGAAGAGAATCCCATTTTTTGAAGCGGCACCTAAGCCTCCAAAATAGCCCAACGGAATAGATACAACCAAAGCACAAGGACAAGAAATAACCAGAAAAATAAGAGCTCGGTACAACCAGTCGCTAAAGACATATTCGTCGACAAAAAAGAAAGGTATTATGGTTAAGGCCAGAGCCAGATATACAACGATCGGCGTATAAACCCGGGCAAAACGCCTGATGAATAACTCTGTTTTTGATTTCCTTGAGGTGGCATTCTGAACCATATCCAAAATTCTAGAGATGGAGCTATCCTTGAATTCTTTGGTAACTTTAACTTCGATAAGTTCTTCTAAATTGATGCTTCCTGAATACACTTCCTCACCTTCAACGACGCTCTGAGGCTTACTTTCTCCGGTTAAAGCTGCTGTATTTAAGCGTGCTTTTTCAGATATTAAAACACCATCTAAAGGAATTTTTTCGCCAACACGGATTTGCAGGGTTTCCCCAATACCAACACTTTCAGGAGAAACCAGTGTGTATTGACCATTCCGCAAAACGTGGGCCTCCTTGGGACGAACATCGAGAAGCGCCTTAATATTCCCTTTTGCTTTACGAACTGCCGCTCCCTGAAATAATTCACCTACTGAATAAAACAACATTACGGAGACACTTTCAGGATATTTTCCAATAGCAAATGCGCCAACGGTAGCCACCGTCATCAGAAAAAACTCCGTGAATATATCTCCACGTTTTATGGTATTCCAACCTGCTTTAATCACCGGCCATCCTACTGGAATATAAGCGATACCATACCAAATAATTTGTACTTTGTTCGTAAAAAACATGGATCCGAAATATTCAGTAAGTATGCCCGCAGCTAACATTATAAAACTTATAATAGCTGGTAAATACTCCTTAATAGCCAAGGGTATTTTGATCTTATTATGAAATACGGAATTTTCTTTTACCTCCAAGGTTAACGGTCTTTTTTTAAATTGATTCGTAATGTTACAATTAAGGTAACAAAAATTAATAGCAATAAAAAAAAGCGTTTGTTAAGAAAACAAACGCTTTTTTCGACTTTAATTTTTATTTAGTCAAGCTCATTTCCATGTCATGATCATATTGACAGCACATTGGCAAGTCTTCATAAGCCGCCGCATCACCTGCCATTTTATCGGTATCATATCCAGATCCCGCTATAGCCTTGTGAATCGCCATATCTGATGTTTTTGAGGCATCGAATGTCACTTCAATGGATTTATTGGTCACATCCCAATCTGCTTCGGAAACACCATCAACCGCACCTACGGCCTTTTCTATGGTAGCCTTACACATGGAACAATTACCACGAACACCAAAATTTATAGTACTTAACTCATTTGAGGCCATTTCCGTAGAAACGGTATTGGTATCCTCCTTTGTTTCATTCTTACATGAACTTAGCATTACTGCCACTAAAAATACACTTAAAATAATCTGTTTCATTGTTTATTATATTAGGGTTATTATTGAATTACATTTTTAATTTCGCCACAAGTTAACATGGCTTTACCGAAATAAGGATTTCGAATTTCAGCATCTTTACTGAGCCAAAAGGCTCCTTTGTTATTGTCTGCCATAGGACAGTATTGGTTATAAATTTTTTGGTTTATTCCAAACGTAGAAACAGCCTGAACCATGCCTTCTGATAAGGGTTTAAAATAGTTTCGTTGTTCCTTTATATCGGAGGTCTCCGATAAAGCATTTCCAGCGGTTTTCAATGTCTTGTTTAAAGTCATCCAAGCTTCGTGTGCTTCTGTCTGATCTAAAGTTTTCATATCAACCTTGCTCAAGGCATTTAGAAATGCGCTTGCATCTGTTTTTGCTTGATTTGAATCACCAGACACTAAGGCATCCTTTAAAGTGGTGTAACGGTCGAATACCATTCTTAATTGATCTTGAAATTTGTTTGAAACACTGATCCTTTCTACAGAATCCTCAGCCTTAGAAGTTTCTTTTTTAGTTTGATTCATCATCGAATTTTTTCCTTGTAACTGAGCTGCCGCATCCACTGTAAATACCCCTTGGGATACGATGTGTTCTCCGGCATTTAAACCAGATAAAACTTCGTAAGTTTCACCAATACGATTACCAAGGGTAATTTCACGCATTTCAAAAAACTGATGATCTTCATCTGTTTTTACATAGACAACAGAACGCTCTCCTGTCCATAAAACGGCCGAGGCCGGAACCGTTAAAACTGTTTTTCCTTTTACTGAAACATTATTTATGGTGGCCGTTACGAACATACCTGGCTTAAATCGGTTTTCTTTATTATTCAAAACTACACGAAGGGTTACCGTTCTTGTTTTTGAATTCAATACAGGGGAAATAAAATCAACCTTTCCTGAAAACGATTTCCCGGGATATGCCGCTGTGGTCACTGACACACTTTGACCTTCCTTAAATAATCCGATCTGATTTTCATACACATCAAAATTTGCCCAAACGGAATTTAAATTAGCGATTTTTAAAAGTGGTTGACCTTCCTTGATATAATCGCCCTGAGCTACTAATTTTTCCGTTACCGTGCCAGAGACTGTGGCATAAATTGGTAAACTTTCTTTGATCTCGCCAGTCTTCTCAATGGCATCGATCTGGGCCTCACTTAGTTTCCATAACTTCAATTTATTCCGCACAGCATTATATAAACCGGGCTGGGATGCCTTTAAATTAACTGCTGTTAGAAGTTCCTGTTGTGCAGCGTAAAGTTGTGGAGAATAAATGGTAGCTAAAATCTGCCCTTTACGCACAAGTTCTCCTGTATAATTCACATAAAGTCGGTCTAATCGTCCTGAAAAATAACTGGCTTGTACTGTATTAGCCTCTTCATTTTCAACAATTTTTCCTGAAAGTTTGATCTGTTGGTCTCCCGCAGCACCATTATCGACTACTAGGGTTTGAATATTTGCCAAGGCCATCGCCTGCTCCGAAAGTTCAAATTCGTTTACCGCCAAGCCTCCATCACTAGAACCTGCAGGAATGAGTTCCATACCACAAATGGGACAATTACCCGGTTCGGGCTGCATAATTTGTGGATGCATGGAGCAGGTCCACATCTGATTTGTTGCAACCTCTTGATCGTGGTTATGATCTCCTTCAGAAGTATCGCTTGATGTTCTACCGAAAAGCAACCAGCCTAAAAGTAGTCCTGCGAATAAAATACTAATGTAAATACCTATTTTTTTCATTTTAAAACATATTAAGTAGCATCAGAACCGCCATAACGATCATGATAAAGTTTTCAATAAAAGTAGCCTCCGTCATGGGGAGTTTAAGTGCCGTGCCCAGACAGGCACATTGTATCGCTTTTTTGTTGAGTAGTGTTCTGGTAACACCAATCGTAGTGATTCCCAGAACAACTAAAGTAACAACTAAAGCAATTGTAATTTCAAATCGCATTAAGAACATCAGTCCTAAAGCCGTTTCAATAAAGGGATATATCTTTCCGTATACCGGTATCCGCTTAGCTAAAGGGTCGTACATCCTAAAAGACTCCGGAAAACCTTTGAGATCCAGCATTTTAAAAAAGCTAAATACAATGTAAAAAAGCCCCATAAAATCCAACATAAAAGCCGACCAGCTCCAAGCATTATAATGAAGTAAAATACTGGCTGTACTGATATAGAGAATAATCAGGAGTAAAGGTTTCAGTTGTTTTAATTTACTTTCCTCTCCAGGCATAGCCATACTGTTTTCAGTATTAAAAACTTGCTTTTCATGCTTTTCTGTAATGGCGTATTTTTCTGGTAAGGCTTTTTTTAAGGTTGCCGTATCCACATGAGTATCCATGGTAAGTTCCGCCTCTCCTTTTTTAAGATCTACCTTTACCCCGGTAATATGATCTAATGCCTTTAAGTACTTTTCTACGGAGGCTTTACACCCTTCACAGGTCATTCCTGAAATGTTATATGTATGTTTCATTATATTAATTTCTTTCTTCAGTTATTTTTTTAAGATCACAAACAATTTTACAATAATGACTTTCTTAATTCGATAGATAATTTATAGTTGTTGTTTGTATATAATAGTTTGTAACGGCTTCAATCATTTGCGTTTGAAACTTTAACTGAAGCTCTTGAATATCCAATACGTCATTGAAATCTATAGTTCCGGTTTCATAGTTTTTAATTAAAATCCGCTCTGCATTTCTGGCCTGATTTAAATTTTCAGTTTGTGCTTCATAGTTTATTCGTGCCGCATTTCGATCTGATAGGGCTTTTTCAAGTAAGCTTTCCAAAGTATTCCGACGTTCTTCCTGTGCTGCCTTTAACTGTTGTTGCTTTAAGGCCAATTGTCTATCGGTCGATTTGAATTTTTGATTGAAAATAGGAATAGACACCGATACCATAGGCATTAAAATATCCTTTCCATTATCTGCAAAATCCATATTCGGGCGTTCGTCTACATTAATATAATCGAGACCGAAACCAAGCATCGGTTGACTTTCATTCTTATTCACTATTTCCGATTGTGCTATTGAGGCATAAAGCTTATCATACTTAAGTAACTCAGGATGTGCGCTTAGGTTTGCAGGAATATTATCAGTACCGGCATCAGGCAAAGTCAATTCTTGTGGAATTTTGATCTCAACTGATTTATCGCGGTTCAATAATTTGTTCAAAGCTGTTTGTTCAGCCATTATATTTTGTTTCAGAACAGCTTGTTGTTTTTTAAGTTCGTTCTCCCGGATTTGAAGTTTTAGGACCGCTACTGCGGAACTTTTTCCTGTTTCCACGGCGTTCAAAGCCATGGTTTTATAAGTCGCTAATAATTGAATGTTTTCTAGCAAAACATTTTGTTTGGCGTGAAACGCATACAATTTATAGTAGGTCTGCGATAAAGAAACAACCAGTTTTCGCTTAGTGATTACCAAATCTTCATATTGGGCATCTGCCATAGCTTTCGCATAGTTCTTTCGAGCTGTTATGGTTCCAAACCAAGGAATCATTTGTTTCGCTGTTACCTTAAAACGTTGCGGTCCGGTGCGGGTTTCAGGTTCGCTAACAAAATATCCAACTCCAAATTCCGTATTTGGCAAGGCGTTTACTTCATTCTCTTTTTCCGAACTGATGTTATATTCCAGTTCTACCTTATATATTTCCGGATTATTCATGATCGCTTGTTGTATCAAAACCTCTAATTCCTGGGCCTGAATGGCGAACAAACTCCCAAAAACAATCAGGATGCCAAATAATTTTATTTTCATCGTTTGATGTTTCATTTTTCAGAACGTTTAAGTTGAACTTCTTGTCGCCAGCTATATAAAACCGGCACTACGAATAGGGTGATCAATGCTAAGAGCATGCCTCCGAAACTCGGTATGGCCATCGGGATCATGATATCACTACCACGTCCTGTAGAACTTAGCACAGGTAACAAAGCTAAAATAGTAGTAGCAATGGTCATTAAACAAGGGCGAATACGTTTTTCACCAGCTTCAACAACCGATTTCCTGATGCCTTGCAATGATTGTGGCGTATTGCGCTCAAAGGTCTGATCTAAATACGTTGCCATAACCACACCGTCATCAGTAGCTATCCCGAATAAAGCAATGAACCCGACCCAAACAGCTACACTTAGATTAATGGTATGCATTTGAAAAAGGTCTCGCAGGTTTTCACCAAAAAAACTAAAGTTTAAAAACCAACTTTGCCCATACAACCATATAAGGATAAACCCTCCGGCAAAAGCCACTGCAATCCCTGAAAAAACCATGAGCGAGGTACCAACGGAGCGGAACTGGAAATACAGGATCAAAAAGATGATCAATAGCGCTAATGGCACCACTACAGACAAGGTTTTCTCAGCACGCAATTGATTTTCGTAGGTTCCGGTAAATTGATAACTGACACCTTTTGGAACTACCAGATCACCATTATCGATCTGGCTTTTAAGATAAGCCTGTGCTTTTTCAACCACATTCACTTCTGCATAACCATCCAGTTTATCGAACAATACATAACTCACCAAAAAGGTGTCTTCACTTTTAATCACCTGTGGTCCTTTTTCGTAACGAATGCTCGCCACATCACTTAAAGGAATTTCAGATCCGCCATTCAATGGGATATATATTTGATTCAGATCTTCAGGATTCGCTCTTAATTCGCGTGGATAACGTACCCGAATACCATAGCGCTCCCGTCCTTCAACCGTTTGTGTTAGTTCCATACCACCTACAGCAACCTGCAAAGTGTTTTGAACGTCTGCAACAGTTAACCCGTAACGCGCCAGTTTATCTCTATCAATATCGATTAGCAGATAGGGTTTTCCTACGATCCGATCGGCAAAAACAGCCTCATTCTTTACACCTTCAACCTGTCTTAAACTATTTTCTAACTG
This sequence comes from Gaetbulibacter sp. M240, assembly GCF_043876815.1. Taxonomy (NCBI): domain Bacteria; kingdom Pseudomonadati; phylum Bacteroidota; class Flavobacteriia; order Flavobacteriales; family Flavobacteriaceae; genus Gaetbulibacter; species Gaetbulibacter sp. M240. Next base: position 174,916 of record NZ_JBAWKA010000004.1, on the reverse strand, counting down.
CAAGCCAAAAGCCTCCATTTGTTTTAAATCCTGCCCCTTCACCTTAATTCCCATTGGAGCCCGCATGCCTGTTTGCAACATAACTAGGCGCGTTTGTATGGGCTGCAGTTTCGGCGCCGAGGTAACACCGGGAAGCTTTGTAGCTGTAACAATAGTCTTCCAAATATCATCAGGTGATTTTATATCTTTTCTCCAATTACGGAAAAATTCACCATCAGAATCAGGTATAAGTTGCAATTTGGTATCAATATTTTTCCAAGCGGATTTCGGTTCTCCCGGAAGGGAATTACCATTTTTTAAAATATAATCACCATCAGCATTTACCTTAAATCGTTGTCGTTCACCATCGTCATTCAGCATGTATTCCGGTTTGTAGACAATAATATTTTCATACATCGATAGCGGTGCTGGGTCTAAAGCTGATTCTGTGCGACCGGCTTTTCCAACAACGGTTTCGATCTCAGGAATGCTTGCCACAGCCATGTCTAATTGTTGTAATACACGCTTATTCTCCTCTACGCCGGCATGTGGCATTGAGGTTGGCATGAGTAGAAAAGAACCTTCGTCTAGAGATGGCATAAACTCTTCTCCTGTATTTTTCATAATGAAAAACCCCAGAACTACCATGAGGATTGGGATGGATATGAATACTAATTTGTTTTCAAGACACCAACTTAAAATCCGGGTATAATAGTATCTGAAAAGAACAAATACCCCCAATAATCCAAAGCAAATAACAGCTACAAAAATAACATTAACAAGGATATTCTGTTCAACACCAAGAGGTCTCCAGTATGTGGCTAGAAGAAATACGATAGCAACTACAGAAATGACAATGTGCGCTAAACTGGTTTGTTTTTTGGTTATTTTATTTTGAATTCGAAGTAAGCCAATGATACCAAAGGCGATGAGCATCAAACCTAAACCATAACCAAAACCTAGAGCTGTAAGGCCCAATGCAATTAAAACTGATTGAACAACATATTGCATGTAGCCTTTAAGCTTACTTTTTCTAAAAATAAAGGCGGCAAATGGTGGAATTAAAAATAAAGCAACAAGTATAGATGCGGTTAGAGCAAAGGTCTTTGTGAAGGCCAAAGGTCGAAATAACTTACCCTCTGCCCCAATCATGGTGAATACAGGAATAAAACTGATTATCGTTGTCATGACGGCTGTAACAATGGCACCTGAAACCTCCGCTGTGGCATTATACACAACTTGATCGATAGATAATTTCTTGGGAGCCTCTACACTATCATTATCATCCAAATGCCTGATGATATTTTCTGAGAGAATCACCCCGACATCAACCATGGTACCGATCGCGATCGCAATACCTGACAGCGCCACTATATTTGCATCAATACCAAACAATTTCATGGCAATAAACACCATAAGAACAGCTACAGGTAACAATCCGGATATTAAAATGGAAGCCCTTAAATTATAAACCATAATAATGATCACGAGTATGGTGATCAATATTTCCATGGTTAAAGCTTCATTCAAAGTGCCTAAGGTTTCCTGAATGAGTTGCGTCCTGTCATAAAATGGTACAATGGTAAGTTGCGACGTTCTGCCATCAGATAAGACCTTGGATGGTAACCCAGAGCTCAAAGATTTGATTTTTTCCTTGACGTTGTTGATCACCTCCATAGGATTCGCTCCATAACGTGCTACAACAACACCACCAACCACTTCTGCGCCTTCTTTGTCCAATATACCTCGGCGTGCTTTTGGTCCTAAATTCACTTTGGCAACATCTTTAATACGTAATGCCGTAAAATCTTGTGAAGCGATCACAGAATTTTCGATATCGTCAATCGATTTAATATAACCCAAACCACGAACTAGGTATTCCGCTTTATTGATCTCCAGTGTCTGTGCGCCAATATCCTTATTGCTATCCTTTACCGCTTTAACCACCTGGTTTAGCGAAATATTATATTGTCGCATTAACTCCGGATTCACGTCAATTTGATATTCCTGAACGTATCCTCCAATAGAGGCTACCTCTGAAACGCCACTGGCCGAAGACAAACCATATTTCACATAAAAATCCTGTATACTACGAAGCTCCTGTAAATTCCAACCGCCTGTAACCTGACCCTCTTTATCACGACCCTCCAAAGTGTACCAGAAAATCTGCCCTAAACCAGTAGCATCAGGACCTAAAGTGGGGTTTACATCATCAGGTAGAACACCGGACGGAAGGGAGTTGAGTTTTTCAAGGATTCGACTTCGACTCCAGTAAAAATCAATATCTTCATCAAAGATGATATAAATGCTGGAGAAACCGAACATGGAAGAACTACGAATGGTTTTCACTCCTGGAATACCAAGTAATGAGGTTGTTAGCGGATAAGTAATCTGATCTTCGATATCCTGAGGAGAACGTCCATCCCACTTCGTGAAAACGATTTGTTGATTTTCGCCGATATCAGGAATCGCATCAACAGAGACAGGATTGTTTGGTAAAAAACCCAAATCCCAATTAAACGGTGCACTGATGGTACCCCATCCGATAAACAGAACGAGAAGTAAAACGGAAACAAGTTTGTTCTCTATTAAAAATTTGATGCTTTTATTGAGCATACGATTTGATTATTAAACAGTTAAACATGATGTGTGAACACGACATAGAAGCTTTACCTGAGATAATATCACATCAGGAAAAGTCTGATTAAAAGTTTAAAAATCAAATTAAATAGGTCTCGTCAAGTTTGTAGATGTTCTTGACGACAAAGGGTGGTGAATATGCGGTATAAGTACTTACCGCTTCTTTAGAAAAATCAAATAACTCCAAATAAGATTGGAAAAAAGCAGTTATGAATACTTGTTTCTCAAGCGAGATTTTTTGCAATGTAAGCTGAAGTTCATCCTGACCGTTTACCAAGGATTGTTCGTCGCTGCAACAATTATTCTTAGTAATGGAACAATCATTGGAGGTTGGTTTTTCCATGGTCATACCACAACCTTCGGCTTTATGAAAAAGAGCTGTTTCCACTAAAGTATCTCCACAGAAATGCATATCAATGGTAAATGACATCGTTGAAAACAACAACAGGAATGCCATGAATGAAGATAATATTTTAAACAACGCTTTTCTCATTACAAGATCAAAAGTACAAAATTTTAAAATAACAGTAGAAATTTAACACTATTTATGACTTTATAAATCGTTGAAAATGTGATTTTAAAAACAAAAACGCCATGTTTGACATGACGTTGTTGTTAGTTTTAAAATCTTAAATTTTACCAGAATAAACTGTAAAGTACGGTAAGTACGATCATTACGGTAAACGCACCAATATTGAATACCGGTCCTGTTTTAAAGTATCCTTTAGTTAATGGAATACCTTTAGGATCATCTGCTCCTTTACCTTGTAAATAACTCACTAAGGCAATAACACCCATAGTTAATAAACAGGTATAACCCATTTGATTCATGAATGGAATATCCACAAATAATGGTGAATCTGACCATCCATTAGCGCCCACCTTAAAATACATGGCAATAGGAATAGAAATTAAAGCACCTACAATGGCTCCTTTGTTTGTGGTTTTTTTCCAGAATAAACCTAGTAAGAAAACTGCTAAGATTCCCGGACTTACAATACCGGTATACTCCTGAATGAACTGGAAGGCCTGATCTAAATTCCCAAGCATTGGCGCTATAAGACATGCTATTACTAAAGCTACAGCCGCAGAAGTACGTCCTACAGTTACAGTTGCTTTATCGCCAGCTTCCTTATTTATATATTGTTTATAGATATCCATAGTAAATATGGTTGAAGTCGAATTTAACATAGAAGCTAAAGACGACACTATAGCCGCAGTTAATGCTGCAAAAGCAACACCTTTAAGACCTACCGGTAAGAATTGTAATAACCAAGGATAAGCTTTATCAGCCTGCTCTAGAGATGGTAAATTATTTTGAGCTACATTTCCTAATCTCGCCATGATTTCAGGATCGTTAACCATTAAATACGCCGCAATTCCAGGAATTACAACTACCAAAGGAATGATCAGCTTTAAAAAGGCCGCTAATAAAATACCCTTTTGTGCCTCACGAAGCGATTTAGCTGCCAATGTTCTTTGGATAATATACTGGTTAAAACCCCAATAATACAGGTTTGCAACCCACATACCACCAACAAGAACACTGATTCCCGGAAGGTTACTATATTCAGGATTTGACTCATCCAGGATCATATCAAAATGATCTGGAACCCTATCAACAATAACATTTAATCCCTGAAGAAAGCCCTGACCATCAGAAACTGTATTTAAGGCCAGGTAAGTTGTTACCAAACCTCCAATCACCAAAAAGATCACTTGAATAACATCTGTCCAGGCAACAGCAGAAAGACCACCATAAAGCGAGTATGCTGCTGCAAACAATGCAAGACCCAGAACACCGTAAACCATAGGAATTCCCAAAATCGTATTCAAGGCCAAAGACCCTAAATAGAGCACTGTAGTAAGGTTAACAAAAACATATAGGGCAATCCAAAAGACTGCAAGAATGGTTTTTAAATTTGTAGAATAGCGCTTCTCTACGAATTCCGGAATAGTATATAAACCTTTATTAATAAAAATTGGTAAAAAGTATTTACCCACGATAATCAAGGTTAAGGCCGCCATCCATTCGTATGAAGCAATGGCCAATCCGGATGCAAATCCGGAACCTGACATTCCTATGAATTGTTCAGCAGAGATATTCGCTGCTATTAATGAGGTACCAATGGCCCACCATGGCAGAGATTTACTTGCTAAAAAGTAATCTTCCGCATTTTTTTGGTGGCCCTTTTTATCTCGGGAAACCCATAACCCTACGCCCAGAATAAGTACGGCATAAGAAATAAATACGGCATAATCCCAAAAATCAAATCCTACAGTCATATTAATTAGTTTAGTTAGTTTTATGACTCAAATATAATTAAATTATTGAAACAGAATATAATTAAATGTAAAAAATACATTTAATTTCTAGAAATTTAATTAAATTAGCACCGACAAACGTTCTTGATTAAAAACAAACCAACTAAAAAAACCAATATCTTGTTTACGGCAAAACATATTAAAAATGAGGATAATAGCCAGAATATTCTTGAGCTAAACAATCCTGAAAAATCGGCTCTAGCCAAAATTTATTTAAATGATGGCGCTAGCTTGCAGATGTTAAAATTAAACGAAATAACATTTATTGAAAATTTAGAACCCTTAGCTTACAGTGATGTTTACGCCTCTTCTATTCTTTTTCCTTTTGCCAATAGAATACAAGATGGACGTTATAAGTTTAGGAATAAAACCTATGAGTTTAGCATCAACGAACCAGGAAATAATAACGCGCTTCATGGTTTGGTTTACAATAAGACTTTTACAATTTCTTCAATACAAGAAACCGAGACTTTTGTCGCTGCCACCCTTTACTACATCGAAAAGAATCCTCCTGAAGGGTTTCCCTTTCCATATAATATTCAGTTAGAATATACCTTGATGGCGTCTCAATTAAATTTGAAAATATCCATTCAAAATTTAGGTGAGACAAGTTTTCCTTTTACCTTGGGCTGGCATCCATATTTTGTATCGGAAAATTTGAATCGAAGTAGTTTACATTTTAAAAGTTCAGAAAAGATGATCTTCAACGAACGTATGATCACAACGGGGACTATAGTTATAGATCAAAAGGATCCACTTTCATTAGAAAATAAAAAATTGGATGACTGCTGGAGATTAGAAAACCCAAGGGTCTTTTTTAAAACACCAAATTATTATCTTAGCATTGACTCAGATGAGCCCGAGAGCTTTTTGCAAGCTTACACCCCACCACGAAAAAATACAATAGCTATCGAACCCACTACCGGAGTTTCCGATAGTTTTAATAATAAAATAGGTTTGAAGGAATTAGCGCCTAAAGCCAATTACAGTATAACATGGCGCCTACAACTAAACTAAAATACATGACATTATGAACACTGAATTAGCTGAAACCATCAAAAACGCATTTACCGACAAATATGCTGAAGCACCATTGCTCATTTTCTCTCCGGGACGTATCAACATCATCGGAGAACATACAGATTATAACGACGGTTTTGTTTTTCCTGCTGCTGTAGACAAAGGTATTATAGCGGCTTTAAGCAAAAGTAGTTCCGGAAAATCTGTAGTAACCGCTGCCGATTTTAATGATACGATAAGCTTTTCCGTAGATCACATCGCGCCTTTGGAAAAAGAAAGCTGGGGTAACTACGTTTTAGGTGTGGTTTCTGAAATACAGAAAAAAGGTAAGACGATTGGTGATTTTAATATGGTCTTCGGTGGCGATATTCCTTCCGGATCTGGAATGTCGTCTTCTGCAGCACTCGAAAACAGTGTGGTTTATGGATTAAATAATTTATTCGACCTTGGCCTATCAAAAATAGAAATGATCCTCATCTCACAAATGGCAGAACATAATTACGTTGGTGTAAACTGCGGTATTATGGATCAATATGCCAGTATGTTTGGGATTAAGGACCACGCCCTGCTTTTAGATTGTAGAACTGTGGAAGCCAAACCGTTTAAGATCGATTTTGAAAATTATGAGCTCATGCTAATAAATACTAATGTAAAACACAGTTTATCTGATAGTGCCTATAATGACCGACGTTTGGTTTGCGAAAACATTTCAAAAATGTTAGGTATTAAAGCTTTACGTGATGCTACTGAAGCCGATTTAAAAACAATTCAAGATAAGGTTAGCGATGAAGATTATCAAAAAGCACTCTTTGTAGTACAAGAGAATAACAGGGCTCAGGCTGCTTCAAAAGCTATGGAAGACGGAGATCTGGAAACTTTAGGAAAGCTTATTTATGGATCTCATGAAGGTTTGCAGTTCCAATACCGTGTGAGTTGTGCCGAACTTGATTTTCTTGTTGACAGAGCTAAGGAGCACACCGAAATTCTCGGTGCCCGTATGATGGGCGGCGGATTTGGGGGTTGTACCATTAACCTGATCGCCAAGGATTTTGTTTCTGAATTTAAACATGACATTGCCAAGGATTACAAGGAAACCTTCAATAAGGCCTGTTCAATTTATTCCGTGTCATTGTCCGACGGAACTCATGCAATAAACTAACTAACTATATTATGACAACTGATTTACAAGATTATTCACATAAACGATTGAATATCCTAACCGGGGAGTGGGTCTTGGTGTCTCCACACCGCGCGAAGCGCCCATGGCAAGGTCAGAACGAAGCCGTTAATAATGAAAAACGTCCATCGCACGACCCGAAATGTTATTTGTGTGCCGGAAATACACGAATTAATGGTGAAGAAAATCCGAAATACGAAGATGTATATATTTTTACAAATGATTTTGCTGCTTTACAGTCTGATTCTCCATCCTTTGAAGTTGAAGATGGCTTATTGATCGCACAAAGCGAACAAGGGATCTGCAAGGTTATTTGTTTTAGCCCGGATCATTCAAAAAGTTTGGCTGATATGGAACCCAAAGCCATTGAAAAAGTAGTAGAAGCCTGGCAGAACGAATACAAAGCCCTTGGCGAAAAGGAGCTCATTAATTACGTTCAGATTTTTGAAAATAAAGGGGCTGTGATGGGATGTAGTAATCCGCACCCACATGGTCAGATCTGGAGCCAATCTACACTTCCAAATGAGGTTGATAAAAAGAATACACGGCAGTTAAACTATTTTAAAAAAAATAAAACCAGTTTGCTTGGTGATTATTTAGCTCAGGAATTAGAAAAACAGGAGCGAATCATTTATGAAAATGATGCTTTCGTGGTTTTAGTGCCTTTTTGGGCAGTTTGGCCTTTTGAAGCTATGATCGTTCCAAAACAACACCGATCCAATCTTTTGGAACTGCAAAACAACGAGCCATATTCATTTGCTGAAGCTATTTCTGTTCTTACCAAGGCTTACGATAAGATCTTTAACACCTCGTTCCCCTATTCTAGCGGAATTCATCAAGCACCTACAAATGGTGAAGACCAAAGTCATTGGCACATGCATATGAGTTTCTACCCACCCTTATTACGCAGTGCAAGCGTAAAAAAGTTTATGGTAGGATATGAAATGTTTGGTTCTCCCCAACGTGACATCACCCCTGAATCAGCTGTAAAAATGATAAAAGCACTTATCGAATAAAATTTAGAACCCTTAAAATAATAACCAAAAAGAAACGTTTTTTTTTGGGTCAATAGCATCCATTCTAAATTCTTAAATTGAAAAGTTATATTTTAGCTTTTTCAACCAAAACGTCCCATGTTTAAAAAACTAGTTTATTTAATTGGTCTTATCTGCTTTCTAATGTTTTGGAGTTCTTGTCGAAAGGATTTCAATTTTACTAATAGTTCAGGACAACTTACCTTCTCCAAAGACACCGTTTATCTTGATACCGTATTTACCAATATTGGATCAAGTACCTATAATTTAAAAGTATATAATCGGAGTTCAGTCAATATTATAATTCCGTCTATTACTCTGGCTAATGGAACCACTTCAAATTACCGCTTGAATGTGGATGGTATGGCGGGTCAGGATTTTGAAAATGTCGAATTATTAGCCCGTGATAGTTTATATATTTTTATTGAAACGACTATTGATATAAATAATTATGGAAGTACCAATGGGAATTTTTTATACACCGATGCCATACAATTTGGTAGCGGAAATACAGTTCAGTCTGTCCCCTTGGTCACCCTGGTTAAAGACGCCATTTTTATCTACCCCAATAGAGATAACACCACAAAGGTTGTTGAAACACTAACATTGAATGTCGATGGCCAACCCACGGAAACCGATCTTCAAGGTCGCGAATTGATGCCTGAAGAACTTCGTTTTACCAATGAAAAGCCCTACGTTATTTATGGCTTTGCCGCGGTACCAAGTGGCGAAACTTTAATTATTGATGCGGGCGCAAGGCTTCATTTTCATGCCAATTCCGGAATTATTGTCAAAGAAGGCGCTAGTTTACAAGTGAACGGAGATTATAGCTCTGATCAAGAACTCTTGGAGAACGAAGTTATTTTTGAAGGTGACCGATTGGAACCGGAATACGCCGAAGTTCCCGGCCAATGGGGTACGATCTGGTTATACGACGGCAGTATCGAAAACCATATCAATTATGCAACAATAAAGAATGCATCTATCGGAATTTTGAGTGATGGTAATCCTAATGATCCAAATCCGAAATTAACCCTCAGCAATACACAGATCTATAACAGTTCCAGTTTTGGTGTCCTAGGTAGAAATACGGCTATATCAGGTGAAAATGTAGTTATTAACAAGGCAGGATTATCGGCTTTCGCCGGAACATTGGGCGGAAAATACAATTTCACACATAGTACATTGGCTAATTACTGGACAGGGAGTTTCAGACAGTTTCCCGCGTTGTTATTGAATAATTTTGTTTTAGATGAAGATAATAATGCGATACTAGCCGACCTGACAGAGGCCAATTTCAATAATTGTATCATTTACGGAAATGATAACCCTGAATTTATTTTAGATGAAATTGAAGACCCTGCTGTTAGTTTTAACTTCAAGTTTGATCATTGTCTCATTCGGTTCAATGATTCCAATAATAACTACACTGGGCCGAATTATGACTTTAATGATAACGCACATTATGAGGCAATAGTGTTCAATGAAGATCCCGCGTTTAAAGACCCGCAGAACAATCAATTGATCATTGGTGAAAATTCAGCAGCTGTTAATCTGGGATTTCTAGATTTCGCTTTACAGGTACCAACAGATCTATTGAATGTTGACCGCACTACTGCTCCGGATGCAGGAGCCTACCAACATATCACTTTCGAATAAAAAAGTCCCGCTTTTGCGGGACTTTATACAAATATGCACTTTCTATTTACACAAATAAAGGTTTGTCCTTCATCATCGCGTTCACTTTAGTCTTAACAGCTTCAAGTGTAGCTTCATCCTCATGATTTTCGATAACTTCATTTACCAGATCTACAATAGCTACCATATCAGCTTCTTTCAAACCACGTGTTGTAACGGCTGCAACACCCAAACGAATTCCAGAAGTTACAAATGGTGATTTATCATCAAAAGGAACCATATTCTTGTTCGCAGTAATATCGGCTTTCACTAAAGCTTGTTCGGCGTCTTTACCAGAAATATTCTTATTTCTAAGATCAATAAGCATCATGTGGTTATCTGTTCCACCCGAAATAATATGATAATCTTTTGCTACCAGAGCTTTAGCCATAGCGTCGGCATTTTTCTTAACCTGAAGTTGGTAATGCAAAAATTCATCGGTCAAGGCTTCACCAAATGCAATAGCCTTAGCCGCAATAATATGTTCTAGAGGCCCGCCCTGGTTTCCAGGAAATACCGCAGAATCGAGCAGGGAGGACATCTTCCGTAAACTACCATTCTTTAAAGTAATCCCGAATGGATTATCGAAATCCTTACCCATCATAATCATACCGCCACGTGGACCACGTAAGGTTTTGTGAGTAGTGGTTGTTACGACATGACAGTGCGGTAATGGATCATTCAAAATGCCTTTGGCGATCAATCCGGCCGGATGTGAAATATCTGCTAAAAGTAGTGCGCCAACACTATCAGCAATGGTTCTAAAACGTTCAAAATCGATATCCCGGGAATACGCTGAAGCACCTGCTATAATTAACTTAGGCTGCTCCTTAGTTGCAATTTCCTGAATAATATCGTAATTTAATACTCCAGTTTCTTTTTCCACACCATAAAAAACAGGTGTATATAATCGTCCTGAAAAATTCACGGGTGAGCCGTGTGTTAAATGTCCCCCGTGAGATAGGTCAAAACCTAATATTTTATCGCCCGGATTTAAGCAGGCATGATAAACAGCTGTATTGGCCTGACTTCCGGAGTGCGGTTGCACATTTACATATTCAGCTCCGAACAGGGTTTTAGCACGGTCGATGGCAATCTGCTCTACTTCATCAACCACTTCACAACCGCCATAATAACGTTTTCCTGGATAACCTTCAGCGTATTTATTGGTCAAAACGGAACCTGCCGCTTCCATAACTTGTTGGCTTACAAAATTCTCAGAAGCAATCAGTTCTATACCGTGTAATTGGCGTTGGTGTTCTGCTTCAATAAGTTCAAAAATCTGTTCGTCGCGTTGCATAAATTGTTTTCTTTTTTGATGTTGTACAAAAATAGCAAATACAATAGTTTTTCACATTAAAAATCCCATAATAGAAATTAACTTTTCAACCATTTTATTAACGTTTATCATATGAATAGATTTTTTCTGATTTTTTCAATTAAAATAAAAAAAATGTGTACGTTTGATAAGAATTGAATAAAAAGAAAATAAAGTAAAGCATATGCCGATATCCGCCAATAATCCAGATAGAAAATCGTGGTTACACGTTGATAAAAATTCAGATTTCCCTATTCAAAACATACCGTTTGGGGTGTTCTTAACGCGTGATGATATCATTACTATTGGAACCCGAATTGGAGATACAGCTATCGATTTAGGAGCATTACATCAATTGGGATATTTTGATGGTATTCCTTTAACGGATGATATTTTTTTGCAAGATACTTTAAACGATTTTATTGCAGACGGCCGTAAAACCTGGCGAGCCGTTCGGAATCGAATTGCTGAAATTTTTGACAGCAATAACCCGGTTTTAAAGGATAATAAACACCATAAGGAAATCGTGTTGTTCCGTTTAGATGAAATCGAAATGCAGCTTCCGGTTCAAATTGGAGACTATACGGATTTTTACTCAAGCATGGAGCATGCCACGAATGTTGGAAGCATGTTTAGAGACCCTGATAATGCACTATTACCCAACTGGCTTCACATCCCCGTGGGCTACCATGGAAGAAGCTCTTCAATAATTCCTTCGGGAATCCCGGTGCATCGCCCTCAGGGACAAACGTTACCTAATGGGGCAACAGAACCTGTATTCGGACCAAGTAAATTGGTAGATTTCGAATTGGAAATGGCCTTCATAACCACGGATGCAAACGATCTTGGCGAACCTATTCCAACGAACGAAGCCGAAGAATATATTTTCGGGTTGGTCCTATTAAACGATTGGAGTGCTCGAGATATTCAAAAATGGGAATATGTGCCCTTAGGCCCGTTTTTAGCAAAAAACTTCGCTTCCTCTATTTCTCCCTGGATCGTTACTTTAGATGCTTTAGAACCTTTCAGATGTGACGGGCCGAAACCGGTTAAACCACAACTGGACTACCTGAAATATAAGGGTAAAAAGAGCTACGATATTCATTTGGAAGTAGCCATTCAGCCAGAAGGCGCCAAGGAAACTATTGTAAGCCACTCTAACTTTAAATACATGTATTGGACAATGGTGCAGCAACTGGCGCATCATACTATTAATGGGTGTCCCGTGAATTCAGGCGACATGATGGGTAGCGGTACAATTTCAGGTCCGACTCCTGATTCTTACGGGTCTATGCTCGAGCTCACCTGGAAAGGTGAAAAACCATTAAAAATGAAGGATGGTTCGGAACGAAAGTTTATCAACGACAATGATACGGTGATTATGAGAGGCCATTGTGAAAAGGATGGCACACGAATTGGGTTTGGTGAAGTGTCTACCAAATTACTTCCAATTTACAAAAAATAATATTTTTCTTACATAAAATATACGTAAAAATACATTTTAACTAAGAAATTTGCATTTTAACCATGTTTTAAGTACTTTGGCACCAATTTTGGAACAACAGACCAAACAACTTTAAAACATGCCCCATGAAAAAATCACTACTCACTAGTTTCGTAATTTTAATTATACTATCCTGCAGTACGCGGCGCCAAATGGAAAAAGCCGTAAGTGTAGGTAATTACGACCAGGCTATTGAAAGCGCCATTGAAAGACTCAGAGTTAACAAGGATAAGCGGAGCAAATCAGATATTATCGTGCTGCTACAAGACTCCTACAATAAAGCCTCTGAACGCGATATTAACGATATCAAGTATTTAAAAACGGATAACAACCCCGAAACTTTTATTCAAATTTACGATAAGTATGTCGCGCTTGATAATCGTCAGGAACGCATTAAACCTCTACTCCCCTTGTACGTTAATGGCAGGGAAGTGAACTTTAATTTTAAGAACTATAATGTTGACATTGTAACATTTAAAAACAAAGCTTCCGATTATATGTACGACAAAGCTCAGGGCTTATTAAATACAAATAATAAATTGGATGCCAGAGAAGCTTATAATAGTTTAAGTATTATTGAAAATATAAATCCAAATTACAGAGACGTCAATCAATTAAGGGATCTGGCCCACTTAAAAGGTGCCGATTTTGTTTTGGTTGATATGGTGAATGAATCCGGAAAAGTGATTCCTCAACGTTTGGAAAATGACCTTTTGAACTTCAGTAGTTATGGTTTAAACAATTTCTGGACTATTTATCACAGTGCTCCCGAAGATGGTATTAATTATAACTACAACATGAAAGTAGGATTCAGACAGATCAACATTTCACCCGAACAAATTAAAGAACGTCAGCTGACCAAAGAAAAACAAATCGTTGATGGTAAGAAAGAATTAATCAAAAATGGCAAAGTTGTAAAAGACAGTCTTGGCAACGTTATTAAGGTGGACAATTATAAAACCGTAAGTTGTACCTATTACGAGTTTAAGCAATTTAAAGCCACTCAGGTTGTGGGCAACGTTGAATATTATAACGTACAAACCAACCAACTGGTAGATGCCTTCCCTATAAGCAGTGAATTTGTTTTTGAGCATATTTATGCAACGGCAAATGGCGATCGTAGAGCTCTAGCTACGGATTTAATTCCATTTTTAGAACGGCGTGCAGTACCGTTCCCAACGGAAGAACAAATGATTTATGATACTGGTGAAGACCTCAAACTCAAACTCAAAAGTATTATTAACAGCTATACTTTTAATTAAGTCAATAAGGGTTTGCATTAAGATAAAAAAGCATGAAGCAAGCTAACGAAGAGCCAGGACGCCAAAAAAAATCATTAAAAAAACATGCTTTAATAGCCGCGGCAATAGGAATTTTAATTGCATTTGCCTTTGGAAAGATGATCGCTCCTAATAATCCAAATTATGGAGGAAGTGGTGGTTATCATACTATTGTAATGGCTGTATTAGGGCCAATTATTGTTATATTTTGCGCATTATTTGGCCTTTTGTTTGCCCTTATTTACAACAAAATTAACTCTAAAAAATAAGTTTAGTGACACCTGAGCGTGGCTTCGTTTTATTTTGATGTCAGATAATTCAAATTTAGATCCTCAAAGTCTTCAGAGTCAACTTAAACCTATATTAATTATAATTCTTATAAAGCCTTTCTTAACGAAATTGTTAAGGGTTTTAAGTTTACTCAAATTCCAAAGTATTAATATTAACAATATATAGGATCCAATTAAATTGGATCCTTTTTTAATTCGAATTAAAAAATATTGTAAATTTATAATTCTCTTTTCTTTCATAAGAATCTAACCTCAAGTAGTTTGGTGCCCAATTTATATTGAGTCTAGCTTACTTCACGTTAAGGATGTTATTCATTATTAACCAAACTAAAGACTTATGAAAAAATTATTAATGATTATTCTGTTAGCTTTATTAAGCTTTCCCGTATTGGCTCAAGATGACCTTTTTATCATTTTTGAGTTAATGCATGTCGACAACGAACAGGAGGGTGATTATGCCCAAACTGAACAGTTTTGGAAAAAAATACATGCACAACGCGCTGCTGATGGAAGTATTGTTGGTTGGGACCTGTGGTCCTTACTTCCTGGCGGTGAAGATCAAGGTTATCAATATGCTACGGCAACCTTATTTGATTCTGCAGAAAAGATGTTCGCTCCTGTTGATTATATGAAATACGCCAAAGCAGCCTACCCGGATATGTCTGATGAGGATTTAAACAAAAGATTGTGGAGCGCAGGAAAAACTCGAGATCTTGCTGTGAGAACCTATCTTCATGAATTGGCGAGTACGACCGGAGGTGAAGAAATGAAAGTAGGAACAGTAGCATATATGGATTATATGAAAGCACCTATGGACGGTTTTGATGCTTATGAAACCGCAGAAAAAACATTATTTCAACCGATGCATCAGAAAATGGTAGATAATGGAAGTAAGAGTTATTGGGGACTATTACGTATCATGATCCCTTTTGGAAGTGACACCTATGCTTCACATATGACTGTTAATATGTTTAAAAACGTAAAGCAGGCGCTTTCGGCTAATGCGTTTGACCCAGACCTCTCTGAGGACCAAATAAAGAAAATTAATGAGGCTATGCAAACCCGAGATATGAAGTTTGTTTATATGGCCACACTTATTGAGATGGTGCGCTAAGTATTAATAACCATTTAAAAAATCACCTAAAACATTAACGATTTTGTTTTAGGTGATTTTTATTTAGGTATTAATGACCTGTTTATAGAGCTCGTAACGTTCAAAAATTTGGATTACGTAATTATAGGGTTCTATACCCCGAACATAACCATATTTAACAACCGGATCATTATACATTTTAGGTTTGCTTAGTTCAAGAATCATCAACTCGACATTATCATCCCACTTTTCGGGATCAAGCCCTTTTTTTAGTGCTAAACGTTGGGCATCTATTACATGATATAACCCACAGTTATAAGATGCCAGAGTGAATTTAATACGCTGAATGGAATCGGTTACTTTTTCGAAATTAGACCATATTTGCTTTAGATATTTGGTTCCACCACGGATGCTTTGCTCAGGATCAGTAGGATCTGTAACACCAAGATCTTTGGCGGTAGCTGGCATAATTTGCATAAGCCCTTCAGCATTTGCCCACGATTTATCTTTTGGATCAAATCGTGATTCCTGATAAACCTGAGATGTGAGTAGAAGCCAATCCCAATTCAAGGTTTTGGAATAATTTTTTAGGATCTTGTCGTAGGGACTGATTTGGTTCTTATTAAGACTGTAAAACTGACTTTTTGCACGACTTCGAAAAGCCTTTTTATTTTTAAAATACTTATTATAAATCACATTATAATCCACCTTTCTTTTCATGGTTTTTAACCATTTATTGGTGGCTTTTAAAAGATCAGGTGAACTTAAACGTGTTACCCAGGCAATCCGTTGGGAAAAACTAACCGGAACACTGATATCTAAAACAGGGAAGTTAGCCTCCATTATACTGGCAATATTGTAGTCTGATATGGTATATTCGTATTCACCCTGAGCTACATTTTGAATGATTTGATCTGTAGAAAGTTCCCCGGGAAGTTCTTTAATATGAATGGGGCCACCAAGTTCTTCAGATAGATTTTGTATACGTTCTTTGTAAGCTGAATTTGCCCTGATATGAACCGTATCATTAAGTAATTCAATAGCATCATGAACCATGGCATTCTCTAATTTATGCCAATGCATGGTTCGCCAATTATCCGGTTTTTTTTGAACCAAAACCTGTTTTGTGAGGTATAAATAATCCGTAAAGGCAACTTCTTTCTTCCGCTCCTTGGTAATAGTAAGTCCGTGGGCGATGATATCCCCTTCTCCATTATTTAATTTTTCAAACAATTCATCAATGTTTTGAACAACTATTAATTCCAGCTCTAAACCAAGGTGCTCTGCAAATCGCTTTAACAATTCGTACTCGTAACCCATAGGTCGGCCTTTATACAAAAAATAAGTTGTAGCGCTATAAACTGTTAACGCACGTATTTTTCCGAGTTTTTTAATATCCTTAAGATCCCAGTCAATGGATTCATAGGTTACTTTTGAAGATGAAGAATTCTCAGAACCTTTATCCAGGCAAGAAGAAAATCCAATTAAAATAATAAAAAGAAGTGTGAAACTTTTGGATGAGAATTTATTTATTTTCATGGGTTGGTTTAACTAACTTTAGGCGGAAATAACTGCAAAACACACCTTTAAGTAAACCAATAATATAACTAAGTTTAGCGTTTAAACCAAAAATAAATTATAAAACCCTAAAAATCAGTAACTATTGACTTTTGAAATTTAAATAGTTGCCATCAGGAATCCGTTGCAATTTTCGCACAGGTAAATTGTAAAGATACACCCAACTCTCCACCTGAGAACCTTGTTTTAAATTTACCGTATTTAATTCACGTCTAAATAAATAAGGCTCGTCGTAACCAGGCCCAAAACCCTCATAATCATCTAAAACAGAGAGTACCTTCGATTCATTATTAAGTTTAAAAATATGACCGTAAACCTTATCCGAGCTATTATCGCTCAACACAGCACCGGGAAACCAGGACACTAAATATAATTTTCCATTAAAAAACCCTTCCCCTAAAAACTCGCTATAAATACTAAGAAGGTCAGCCATCTTGTTATTTTGACCTTTCAATAGCGATCCATAAACAAAAAGATAGGCTGAATGATCCATCTTAAGTTATTTTTTAAATTAATTTAAATGTATTGGTCCAAATTAATGGTGTTAATACCATTATGTGAATCGTGTTTTACAACGATCTCATTTTTAATAATTAATAATTGGGGAGATTCGTGAGTTACCCCAAAAATTTCGGCAATGGCATTTGAAACCGACCTGTAATCTATGATATCCAAAAAATATAAATCGACTTGATTTTCTGAAAGATCATAGGCCTTTTTAAACCTGTTGAGCACCATTTGGCTAATACCACAACGTGAAGAATGTTTAAAAATAATTTGAGCTTTTCCCTCTGACCTTTTTTTAATATTATCTATTTGAATTTCATCCGTTAATGCATTCCACGGAAGATCCTGAATATCCGGCTCGTGATTAGAACCTCCAAAAAGTTTATTTAATAAACCCATATTTGAAATTTTTCTTTTAACAATTTTCAATTAAGTCGCATCATTTCTCAAAGCTTACAAACTGACGAAAAGTCACGATATTCCTAAAACAGGAGGACATTTTGTCCTGCTCTGCACCATGGTAAGATTATTGACCATAGTATGATGAACGAAATGATAAAAACCCTCCTTTCAGGAGTGCAAATATAAAATATTATGAATTTAAATAACTATACGATAAAATCGCAGGAAGCCATACAACAGGGGCAGCAAATCGCTCAAAGTTATGGCCACCAACAAATAGAAAATGAACACCTTTTCAAAGGTATTTCCGAAGTTGATGAAAACGTATTACCTTTTCTATTGAAGAAACTTAATGTTAATGGCATTACTCTAAATCATTCTCTGGACAAGCAATTGGAGAGTTTTCCAAAAGTTTCTGGTGGTGAAATCATGTTATCCCGTGAAGCAGGAAAAACACTAAATGAAGCCGCGATCTACGCCAAGAAAATGAAAGATGATTTCGTGTCGATCGAGCATTTAATCCTTGCTATTTTAAAATCTAAAAGTTCGATAGCACAAATGTTAAAAGATCAAGGGGTTACAGAAAAAGATCTCACAGCCTCCATCCAAGAACTACGAAAAGGTGAAAACGTGACCTCTCAAAGTCAGGAAGAAACCTATAATGCTTTGAACAAGTATGCAAAAAATTTAAATCAGTTAGCTAAGGACGGCAAACTAGATCCGGTAATTGGGCGCGATGAGGAAATCAGACGAATCCTTCAAATTCTTTCACGACGCACCAAGAACAATCCTATTTTAGTAGGAGAACCAGGCACTGGTAAAACTGCTATTGCAGAAGGCTTAGCTCATCGAATTATTGATGGCGATATCCCTGAAAACTTAAAGGAAAAACAAATTTTTGCTTTAGATATGGGCGCCCTGATTGCCGGAGCGAAATATAAAGGTGAGTTTGAAGAACGCCTGAAAGCGGTGATCAAGGAAGTAACCTCAAGCGAAGGTGACATTGTCCTTTTTATAGATGAGATCCATACCCTAGTTGGTGCCGGTGGCGGACAAGGCGCCATGGATGCGGCTAACATTCTGAAACCTGCACTTGCTCGTGGTGAATTAAGAGCCATTGGCGCAACAACGTTAGATGAATATCAAAAATATTTTGAGAAGGACAAGGCTTTGGAGCGTCGTTTTCAAAAGGTTACCGTGAACGAACCAGATACGGAAAGCGCTATTTCTATTTTACGCGGTATAAAAGAAAAGTATGAAACACACCACAAGGTGCGCATTAAGGATGACGCTATTATTGGCGCTGTAGAATTATCGCAACGTTATATTACCAACAGATTCTTACCGGATAAGGCCATTGATTTAATGGATGAAGCCGCATCAAAAATGCGCATGGAGATCAATTCTAAACCCGAAGAACTCGACGTTCTGGATCGTAAGATCATGCAATTGGAAATTGAAATAGAAGCTATAAAGCGTGAAAAAGATGAGAACAAATTAAAATCTTTACGTGCTGATCTTGCTAATTTCAAAGAACAACGCAACGATATTAATGCGAAATGGAAAAGCGAAAAGGAGGTTGTTGATAATATTCAAAATAGCAAACAAGCGATTGAAAACTACAAGCTTGAAGCAGAACGCGCAGAACGAGAAGGCGATTATGGTAAGGTTGCCGAGCTACGATATGGCAAGATAAAAGAGGCTCAAGAACAACTTGAAAAATACCAGGAACAGTTGCAAGAGCAATCAGAAAACTCATTGATTAAAGAAGAGGTAACCTATGAGGACATTGCAGAAGTTGTGGCCAAATGGACCGGTATTCCGTTAACCAAAATGCTTCAAAGCGATCGTGAAAAATTACTGAAACTTGAGAACGAATTGCACAAACGGGTTGTAGGACAGGATGAGGCCATTGAAGCTGTAAGCGATGCCGTGAGACGTAGCAGGGCAGGATTACAAAACCCACAAAAACCCATTGGATCCTTTTTATTCCTTGGTACTACCGGCGTTGGTAAAACAGAATTAGCCAAGGCCCTTGCGGAATATCTTTTTGATGATGAAAAGGCTATGACACGAATTGACATGAGTGAATATCAGGAACGCCATGCGGTTAGCAGATTGGTGGGTGCCCCTCCGGGATACATAGGTTATGATGAGGGTGGTCAATTAACAGAGGCTGTTCGACGTAAACCCTATTCTGTGGTTTTACTGGATGAGATTGAGAAAGCACACCCGGATACCTTTAATATTTTACTTCAGGTACTGGATGAAGGCCATTTAACAGACAACAAAGGACGTTTAGCCGATTTTAAAAACACAATCATTATTATGACCTCGAACATTGGCAGCCAGATCATTCAAAGCCATTTTGAAGCTACCAAGGATATTAATTCAGCTATGGAAACCGCTAAAATTGAGGTTTTAGCTTTACTCAAACAAAGCGTACGACCAGAGTTTTTAAATCGAATTGATGAAACCATCATGTTTACACCTTTAAGTAAGGAAAATATCGAGGATATTGTAACCTTACAACTTAAAAATGTTAGCAAAATGTTAGGCAAACAAGGGATTACATTCGATGCCACGCCTGAAGCTAAAGCTTATTTGGCAGATAAAGGTTACAACCCTGAATATGGAGCCCGCCCTGTTAAACGAGTGATCCAAAAAGAAGTTCTAAACGGTTTGAGTAAGGAGATCCTTTCAGGTAAAATAACCACTGATAGTATTATACTCCTAGATGCTTTTGATGAAAAGTTAGTATTCAGGAACCAAGACAATTTAGTATCGGAAGAATCTTGAACAAAGAAAATAAAAAATATTTGATGTAACTTTTTCCTTATAACAGCGTCATTAAATTGGTTGGTTAGTTAAAAAGCAACATAAATCTTTCTTTAAAGGGGCGTGTTGCTTTTTTTATGCTAAAAAATATATAAGAAAAAGCCATGTAAAGTCTTCTAGGATATATTGAAAATATATACCCAATTAGTGTATTTCATCCCCATTTCATCTAGTTATCAACACGTTTTGTCGATAAATTTTTACATATTAAATAAAAAAATCAGGTAAAATGTTTACATTAGCCGTGTAAAAGCAACAATTTTTACAAAACCTAAACCTAAATCTAATACCTACTTATTACAATGAACATTTATCAACACATTGATTACACCCTGTTGGAACCTACAACAACAGAAAGTGAAGTCATCGACTTATGTGTTGAAGCCAAAAATTTTGGTTTTAACGCAATCTGCATTAACAGTTGTTATGTATCAATAGCAAAAAAGTTACTCAAATTTACTGATGTTAAAGTAAGCACCGTAATTGGTTATCCTTTAGGAGCCATGGCTACTGCTTCGAAAGTCTACGAAGCAAAAAAAGCCATTGAAGATGGTGCCGACGAAATTAATATGGTAATTAATCTTGGGTATCTTAAAAGCGAAAAATATATTTCCATGCTTCAGGATATCAGCAAGGTAAAACAAGCTATTGGATCGACACCGCTTACTGTTATTATTGAAATTTCAGAGCTCAGCAAAAACGAAATCATTAAAGCTTGTGATATCTGCTTAAAGGGTAACATTGACTACGTAAAAACTTCAACAGGATATTCAAAAAATGGCGCCACATTAACCGCCGTAAAAATGATTAAGAAAACACTTAAGGATCAGGCTAAAATTATTGCCTCTGGTGGTATTGAAGACTTTGAAACAGCTATTAAATATGTTGAGGCCGGAGCCGATCGGGTTGCCTCGTCATACATTTCAGGCTTAAAAAAAAAGTCACAACAACAAAGGAATAAGGCCATTTTCCAAAATTACTTGGATTCTCGGAGCAACAACGATCAAGTTTCCGAACCTCCGATGAAAAATATGAGCCTTTCAAAAAACTAAGTTTATCTATAATAATATTTCAGAGTAAGCATTTTTCCATATTTGTTTAATACATTTGGATAGTTTAAAGTGATTTTCACTATGCCATCGTTAAACAATTATATAGATCATACCCTATTAAAACCTACGGCTTCAAGAAATGATATTATTGCGCTTTGTAAAGAAGCTAAAGAATATCAATTTCATTCTGTTTGTGTCAACAGCTGCTACGTCGGCCTGGCCAAATCAGAACTAAGCGGTTCGTCTATTAGGGTATGTTCTGTTGTTGGGTTTCCCCTCGGCGCCATGAATACTGTAGCTAAAGTAGAAGAGGCTCGCAGAGCAATACATGATGGTGCCCATGAAATTGATATGGTTTTTAATATAGGTTTTTTTAAAAGTCAGGACTATCAAGCCGTTATAAATGATATTTCAGAGGTAAAGAAACTCATGCCTCATGCGATATTAAAAGTTATCATTGAAACCTGCTACTTAAAGGATTTCGAGATTACCAAAGCTTCAGAATTAGTGATCAAAGCCGGAGCTGATTTTATAAAAACCTCAACAGGCTTTGGTTCAAGAGGAGCTTCTATTCAAGATATTGAACTCATTAAAAAAGCCATCCAACCAAAAGATAAGGTAAAAATAAAGGCGTCTGGGGGCATTCGCGATCCCAAAACAGCTTTGGAATATATCACACTCGGCGTAGATCGTTTAGGGACCTCTTCAGGAATTGCGATTGTTTCAAATCAAATTTCAAATTCAGATTATTAATCATGAGTATACACATTGAGGCTAAAAAAGGCAGTATTGCCGAAACGATCCTACTTCCAGGAGATCCGCTGCGTGCAAAATGGATCGCTGAAGAATTCTTTGATAACCCACAATGCTTTAATACCATCAGAGGAATGCTGGGTTATACAGGCTATTACAAATCGAAACGCATTTCCGTAATGGGAACCGGCATGGGCATTCCCTCTATTTCCATTTATGCGCATGAACTGATCACTGAATACAAGGTAAAGAACCTAATTCGTGTTGGCAGCGCAGGATCTTATCAAAAAGAGATTAATATTAGAGATATTGTAATTGCCATGTCTGCCTCTTCTAATTCGAGTATCAACCGTAATCAATTCGATGGTGCAAACTTTTCACCAACAGCTGATTTTAACTTATTTCAAAAAGCCATAGAAGTGGCAAAAATAAAGAGTATTGATGTGAAAGCGGGTAATATTTTAACCTCAGACGAATTCTATAGTAATAAGCCTGATCAATATAAATTGTGGGCAGATTATGGGGTCCTATGTGTTGAAATGGAAACCGCCGGTCTATATACCATGGCAGCTAAGCTAAAAGTACATGCACTTTCTATTCTTACCATTGCAGATTCCTTGGTTAGTGGTGAACATACAACCTCGGAAGAAAGACAATCTACCTTCAAAGAAATGATTGAAATCGCTATTGAACTCGCTTGATCCATGATTGAGGTCACCAATCGTTTATATTTAGAACCTATTGCAGAGCAGCATCAAAAGCCATTGATGACCCTCATGAAAAATATTTACCCACCATCCTACGAGCATTTGTGGGTAAATGAAAATTCTGAATGGTATTTGCAACAATGTTTTTCTTTAGAAAATCTAGTATCTGAACTTAATGAAGACCTGTGTTTTTATAGTTTTATTATTTATGAGGATAAACGTGTTGGAATTCTTCGCTATTGCTACAATACCAAAATCTCTGAAGCATCTCAACAAAATGCTGTATTTTTACACCGCCTATACTTAAATCAGGAATTACACGGAAAAGGACTGGCACATGAATTAATGATACATGTGGAAAAACAGGCTGTTTTAAAGAAAAACAAATACATATGGTTAAAAGCCATGGACACCCAAATGCAGGCTATTCGATTTTACCAAAAAGAAGGTTTTGAAACCATTGGATCCGAGCGTCTTGATTTTAAAAAAATGCTGAGAGACTTCAGAGGAATGATTATAATGCGCAAATCACTTCAATAAAACACACTCAATTCCAAACTTATATTATAAATAGATAGTTTAATTGAAATAATTTAAGATTCTATTTATCAATATTTTAATAATTTAAATTTTATTTCATCCATAAACTTTTTTTGCCCCAGAACAGCTATGGCTTCTTCTTTCAATTGAAGCACCCTGGGATACCCGCCTGTAGTCTGACAATCACGCATTAAAACGATAAGTTTTCCTGAAGGTGTTAACTGCACGGTTCCAGGGAGTACTCCTGAGGTTAGAATTGGATCTAGGTTATTTTCAAGCAATTCCTCTAACTGATAAGCCATTCGGTTGTTTAGTTTGGAAACATGAAACACAGAATTAAAAAGTTGTTCCTGTTGCACTTTGGTAAGAAACTCAAATTCAGGACCTTGAAATACCTCCAAGATTTTCGAGTCTAAATATGTCCTATCAACCTTTAAGTGCGCATGTTGATTTAGACTTTCTTTTTTGAGAGGAATCACCTTTAGCTCATCTCCAGCTTTTAGAATATGACTAACAGTTATATTTGGATACATACTGCGACTTCCTAAAACTAATGGAGTTTGAAAACCACCAATAACACCTATATAGCCGCGAATACCACGTTTTAAGCCACCAAAAGACAAAACAGACCCCTTGTTTACCAATACGCTTTTATTAAGCTCTAAAGCTTTATTATCTATTTTAGCCTGCATTTCAGCGCCTGTAATTGCGATACAGGTGTCAATTTCAAACATAAGCTTCACGCCTACCATAGTCTGCTCGATCACAGCGTTATTCTCATCATTACCGAGCAAGGCGTTCGCAAGCCGGGCTGCACGGTCATCCATAGCTCCCGAGTAAGGAACGCCGATACCCTGGAATCCAAAACGTCCCAAATCTTGAATAGTGGAATACAAACCTGCAGACAATACTTTAATCACGGATCACCTCCCTTTCTATTTCGTAAACACCATGGTCTACAAGCTTTTTTATGTCGTCATATTTTTTTTTGTTTATTTCATAAAAAGCTACCTCATCACCTGGTTTAGCAAAGCAAGGCTCGTCTTTATTCACATCAAAAAAGGTCATTGGTGTATTTCCAATAACATGCCAGCCTCCCGGACTTTCATTTGGATAAACTCCTGTTTGATTCCCGCCTATTGCCACAGCACCTTTTGGAACATTCAATTCCGGAGAAGCCTTTCGGGGTAAATGTAAACGATCATCCAAGCCTCCTAAATACAAGAATCCCGGCAAGAAGCCAATAAAATAAACGAGATAAGAATGAGCTGTATGCAGTTTTACAACATCTTCAGAATTCATCTTTTTTATTTCTGAAAATGCATTGAGGTCAGGGGCGTATTCCGATTCATAACACACTGGTATTTTCCATAAATACCGTCGTGATTTAATAGATTTATATTTTTCATTATAGATTTTGTCTATATGAGCCAATTCATCCTTGTAGTTTTTAATTTTATGTTCATAAACAACTAGTAATGAATTAAATGATATCTTTAAGTCAACTATTTGTTTAATACCATTTTTCTCAATTTTTTCCTTGAAATTAATGATTTCTCCTATAATACCCCGATCTATTTCTTTTTTCCACTCAACTAAAATAGCACGTTCACCAAAACGTTTATACAAGACGTTTTTCGATTTCATATCATCTTATTTTATACCCCATATCGGTTAATTTTTTATTAAGATCCATTAACAGATTTTCCGCATTAGGGTGATCACCATGGACACAAAATGTATCCGCTTTAATAACAATTCGGTTGCCTGATACAGTATTTACTTGATGATATAAAACCATGGAAAGAAGATGTTCTAAGACAGCACTAGTTTCTGTAATTATAGCATTCGGTTCAGTTCTTGAAACCAAGGTTAGGTCGTCGTGGTAATTTCGATCTGCAAAGGCTTCATAAGTTATGGGTATATCTTGTTGAAGAGCCAAATCAGCAATAACAGATTTGTAGGGTACAAATAACTTAACAGGAATAGCGATACTTTTAATTAATTCAATAATTACAGCGGCTATGTTCTCATCAACTGCAGCTAAGTTATATAGGGCGCCATGAGGTTTAATATGATGAAGTCTGGCATGAGCTTTTTCCAAAACACTCATAAAATCGTCTAATTGGTGTTTTAAAGCATAAAATAAAGCCGAATAAGAAATATCCATAGGTAAGCGTCCAAAGTTTTCTTTATCCGGAAACGAAGGGTGTGCTCCTATCTTCACGCGATGCTCTAATGCCAAATCTACTATCTTTCGCATGCTTTCATGGGTTCCGGCATGACCGCCACAGGCAATATTACATGAAGCGATGTAAGGCATTATGAATGACTCATTATCCAAACCTTCACCCATATCAACATTAATGTCGATGGTTTTTAAGTCCATTAAAAAAGATTTAATTCAAAAACAGTGCTCAAAGTTTTCAGTGATAGTAAGATACTAATTACTAAAATGAAAACACTGAAAACATTTTGAATTTTTGTGTTTTTATACCTTCCAAGAATAGTTTGTTTGTTCACAATCCAAATTAAAACCCCAGCAATAATTGGAAGCAACACTCCATTAGCGACTTGAGCAAATCGAATGATATCGATGGGTTTAAAACCTAAAGATGAACTCAGAACTCCGAGGATGATAATAATCATCCAAATAGCACGAAATGGTCTTGTTCCCATATCTGTAGACCATCCTAGACAACCACAAAATACGTAAGCCGCTGCTAAGGGTGCCGTGATGGCACTGGTAATACCCGCTGCTAATAATCCCAGAGCAAGAAAATATTTTGCATTTATACCAAATAGTGGCTCCAAGCTTTGAGCTAATCCTGCGGCATCCATGACCTGACTTCCCTGCATAGCCGAACCGGCTATAATAATACTCATAGACACCAAACCACCCAGGACTATCGCTATAACTGTGTCCTTTCTCGCATGGGGCAAAAATTTTTCGGAGGACCATTTTGCTTTTACTAATGCTGCATGAAGAAAAATATTGTAAGGCACCACAGTTGTACCAATTAGACCCACAACTGTCAAAAGGCTATTCGGCTCTGAAAAACCGGGTAAAAAAACACCTTTTAGAATCGAAGAAATATCGGGTCTTGTTAGGATCGCGGTAATAATAAAGGCCAAACTCATCAAAAACACGAGGACCATCAAAACTTTTTCAAGGATTTTGTAATTGCCAATTAAAAGCAACGCAAAAGCAGCGCCTCCAATAACAAAACTTAAAGCATTAAACGAAAACCACCCCAGATCGATATAACTATTTCCTGTGATTGCTTCAAGGCCTAAAACGCCTCCAGAAATATTTCCTGCCTCATAAGCTGTATTTCCGATAACAATAGCTGCTAAAATTAGGAGAATTACCAAGGTTTTAAGCAACGGGTTTCTTATTTCCGTCTTTAAAATTTCAGTTATTCCCTTTTGAGTTACCAACCCAATTCGAGCAGACATTTCTTGCAGAACAAGGGTGGAGCCTATAGCCAGAACCATAGCCCACAATAGTGCGTAGCCAAAACCAACACCAGCTAGGATACAGGTGGTTACTGTACCCGGGCCAATAAATGCCGCAGCAATCAAAGGACCGGGACCGATATTTTTAAACCAGTTTTTCAATAATTTAAATCTGCCCTAATAAAGTTTCTACAGCCTTTTTTAATTGACTGTCTTCTCCTTTAGCCTTTTCACCCGGCAGCTTTTCAATAATTATGTCCGGAACAGCAGGATCCAATTCCATGTTCGACTCTGTCTTTTTTACATACCACCCTCTAAAAGGCATTCTAACATAAGATCCATCAATTAATCGGGCTGACCCGGTCGAAATAACAGCTCCAAATGTAGGCTCGCCAACGAGCGTGCCCAAACCTAGTGTTTTATAGGCATGTGAAAAAATCTCAGCATTTGAGTAACTAGAACTATTACACATGGCAATTGAAGGTTTTGTCCATGATGCTAAAGGTAATCGCTCACTAAAAGGATAATAGTCCACAAAATTTTTATTCTCCTTTTCAAGGTCTTTAGCTGCTCCACGCGGAATGGTGTAAGCATGTTGTCGTACCGTTAAAACAGCCATGAGGTAATCGGTAGTCCAACCGCCTCCATTGTATCGCACATCTATCACAAGACCTTCCTTTCCTAAACCTGCCGCCGTTAATTCTCTTTCAAATTGTTCAAAACTTTGCCAGTTCATTCCCTGAATATGGATATAACCCAAGCGCCCCTTAGAATACTTTTCGGTTAATCGCTTTTGTTCTTTAATCCAGGCATCATAGTTTTCTTTTCTACTAGATGTTTTAGGACGAATGATAATTTCTTCTTTTTTACCATTTCTAATCAGCTCTAAATAAATTTTCTCATCTGAAGTACCTTCCAACAAACTATAGAAATTGGTAGTTTTAGTAAGCTCAGTTCCATTTATTGAAGTAATCACATCTCCTATTTTTACGGTACTCATAGCCTTATCAGCAGGCATGCTTTCAACAACATTTGTCACCTTAACCGAACCATCCTTATTTGATTTTAACTCCAAACCTAACAACCCGGTACGCTCTCTTTCCAAGTCCTCTCGCGATTCACCACTTCTAAAGCCCATATGACTCGCATTTATTTGCCCTAACATCCAGTTGAACATATTTTGAAAATCCGTTCGGGTCGAAGCTTTCAAAGCAAGAGGTTTATATTTTTCTTTTAAAACGGACCAATCTTGACCATGAAAATTGGGGTCGTAAAAGCCATCGTTTATGGCCTTCCAGGCTTCTTCAAAAATTTGTTCGGATTCAGCAATGTAATCAATATCCATTTTAGCATTATAAGGTAATGATTCTATTTTATCATTAGATAAATTTATTATGGATAAGCCTCCGGAACTCAAGTTTAAAACAATTTCAGTACCTTTTTTATTCAATACCAAACTTGCAGGACGTGAGTTGTTTTTCGTTATCTCCTTTTTATTTTTTCCATCCCAATCTATTTTAAAAAGATCAGATTCAACTGATGCATCTCCTCGTGAACCATTTCCAGTGCTATAGTAAACGGTTTTTCCATCATTCGAAATAGCTCGTGCAAACTCGCCACCTACGTAATTAGTTACCTGTACCTGACGATTGTGTATATCTTCAAAATCGATAGTGATAGGTTTTACAGCCTCTTTTTCATCTTTTTTATCCTTTCCGTTTTCTTTCTTTTCAGAACTTTTGATTTTTTCTTCTTTCCAATCTTCATCTGTTTTTTCCCAGTCCGATTTATTCAACCAAATAAACCATACATCAAAATCATTATTATTCCTATTAGAAGAAAACACTAACTTTTTTCCATCGTCACTCCATATTGGTCCGCCATCACGCTTAGGATGCATCGAAACATTAACCGGTTTTAAACTATTATCAGCTTTATGGATATACACTTCCTGATTAAAATTTAAATCACTTAGCGTATAAGCCACCCAATTAGAGTCAGGAGACCAGGACACATCATCAGGTGTATCCCATCCGTCCACCAGCACAGTTTCATCGGATAATTTACCTGCCGGATTAATTTTAGCAACAATTAATTTACCACGACCCAAAGTGTAAGCAACATACTTACCGTCAGGTGAAATCACTGGATTAGCCTCTCCATCCTTTGTTTTAGTTAAACGAATAATTTCGTGCTTTAAAGTTTCTAAAAGGCCTTTTGAAGGATCTTCAGATTTTAGTAAGTACAATTCGTTCTGCCCATCACGATCTGAAACAAAAACAATAGTACTATCACTTAGCCAGGTGGGCATTTGATCTCTGTAAGCCGATTTTGAAACATTAACCGTTTTCGCGTTATCCTTGTCTGTTGATCTCAAAAATAATTCACCCCTGATCTCAAAAGCACTTAATTTGCCATTTGGCGAAAGCGCTAAATCACCAGCTCCCTTATTGAAGGATTCATGCTTTACAGGAGTAAATCTGTAATCCGTTGGAATTTGTACGTTTACCTCCTTTAATTCATTACTATTAGTATCGGAAACATACACTTTATCTCCATTGACACAGGCTAAATAGTTTCCGTTTGAACTCAAGCTAAATGAAAAAATCCCAGAATCTTTAAAATTAGTAATGGCTGAAATAGCATCCGTTTTTTTACCATTGCTATCGATTCGCAATTGATGAACATTGTATTTTCCGCTCCTCGATGATTGAAAATAAATAGTGTTGTCATCTTTCCAAAACGGAGAAAAATCATTTCCGTCATAGTTTGTGAGTTGGGTGTAAACATCATTAGCAATATCGTATAACCAAATATCCCGATTTGCCGAGCCGCGATAGGCCTCTCTTGCAATGCGACAATGACCTCTTACAAAAGCAACATATTTTCCGTTTGGAGATAGCTTAGCATCGAAGCCCAAGCTTTTTAAAAATAGTTCGGGAGTTCCTCCTGCATCACTAATATGTTGGATCTCCGGCTCACGTTCTACCTGACTGTAATAGCGATTTGTTGAAAATAGGACATCACCATCTTTGGTGTAATCCGTAATTTCATCATCAGTAGAATGAAAAGTTAAACGCCTTGGTGTTCCGCCATTAGAGCCAATCACAAAAATATCATCGTTTCCAAATCGGTTACTTATAAATGCTATGGACTCTCCATTTGAGCTCCAGAATGGCTTGGTGTCGTAGCCCTCATGTATGGTAATACGCTTTGTATTCTGACCTGAAATATCCATGGTCCAAATATCACCTTGATAATTGAAGGCAACAGATTTTCCATCCGGACTTACTACCGGTAAATTTATAAGGACACTTTGTGCTCCTACGGAAAATGAAAGGAAGAATATGGTTGCTAAAACTGTTTTAAAAATAGTATTCATTAGGATGGAATTTAATAGAATTAATATTTAGTGATTTATTTACTTTTGATTTTTGGTTAAAACTCTTATTAATCATGCTTTACTGTTTTTAAAGCATAAATCGCGAAACTTCCCAACCAATGGCCACCTTCGTAGCTATCGCCAACAATACCGGGAAGGGAATAATTTATGTGTTTATTGGCTATCCGACGCAAGTGATCGTATTTCGGTAAACCCTCAGCAATTTCGTTTAAACACCAGGCTCTAGAGAAGTTTACACCGTCCAAATGTACAAGCTGCCCATCCGTTCTATCGGATACCAGACCAACTTCAAGGTCATAATTTTTTTCTTTTAATTGTGGAAGAAAATCATTCATCCAAACCTTAAATGCATCTTCCGGAAGCAAACGCTTCATGAGAGCTGCTTCCTCTAAACAGGGTGATAAAAAGTCACTCCCACTAGGCTCCCAGGACATCGGACAATTCGCGTCTTCTAGAAAAAAATATTTTGCACGGTCTGTGATCGCTTGTTTTAAGGCTTCATCGTTTAGCGTCTGCGCATAATCGTACGCGAAGATCAAGCCAAATGCCGTATTGGTATGGGTTCCCACACGCAGCGGGTAATTCAATTTAGGCAAAAATTCAATGTATTTCTGAACAATGACATCTGTTAACGGTTGCAAATTTGATTCAAGCTCTCTAGCTAAAGGCGTATCCCAGGTATGTAGTGCCTCAGCAAGTTTTAAAAGCCAGGCCCAACCGTAAGTACGCTCAAAGGATCCATTATGTTCCCCTTTGAAATATACAACTTCTTGTTCAATATTTTCCTTCGATAGATTGTTTTGCAAACGCTCCTTCACTTCTTCTGCCTTTTCAATATCCGGAAACTGCTTAAGTAAGGCCACTAAACTCCAATGACCATGGACTGATGAATGCCAATCGAAACAACCGTAAAACGCAGGGTGCAAGGTCGCAGGAGCTTTCAAGTCCTCGTCACTACCTAAAGTCTGAGATAAGCGATTAGGGTATTCAATATTCATACAATGTAAAGGTAATTCTACCAGTCGATTTGCTTCTTTTAAATCTAATTTAGGAATCGGAATTGTATCTGTTATAGCCATTTCAGTTTTCGATTTTGAAGTTTCTTCAGAGGTTTCGGCTTGCTTACAGGCTGAAATCAAGACCAGAAGAAAAAAAACAGAGTATACTTTCATGTAAAGTGATTTATGGGAAATCGGTTAATAATTTTATTCAAACAATTCAGGGTTTTTCTGATACTTCTTTTTTTCTCTATTGGAAAATTCCTGAGTTATCAATTTTTCGTTAATGGAAACATTGTAAACCTCTCCAGGTTGAAGTTTTACATTTTTATTATTCACAAAAAAAACAGGATCAAGAAATTTAATCTTATAATTTCTATCCTTTAAGGTACTTTCTTTTTCATCTAGTAAATTATTTAGGAAATGAAAAATATTAAAATCGAAGCGGTAATTACCCTTATTGAATTTCTCTAAAGTACCTAAAACGGTATGTGGATATACCTCTTGTCCCGGTTTGACGAAAATCTCATCCTTGTTAAAGCCCTGGTACAAAGCATAAGTACCGTCCTCATGTTCAATAATAATAGCATTTCTGGCGCTGGTATATAATTTATTGAATTTTACATCTTTATCATATTCATTTTTTATATGGATCACCTGCCCTCTGCGCATAGCATAAATAGTATCCGGGGTATTTGAAATTACTAAGAAGGATTTCCATCCGATTGGTTTTTTACTTCCGAAATATTTCTCTCCAAGATCAGAAGCTTCCATGATTTTTATTTTTCGTCCGGTTTGGAAAGGCAAAAAATAACTAACTTTTTTATTAACCTTCGGATAAGGGTTTCCCTGCGTGTATTTAATCCGGTATGAAAAAGATATTCCATTGCGCTCATCAATTGGTTTTAATGTGAGTAAGATCCCTGAAGCGTTTTTTACCACACGCTCAACGCTCATACTATTGTTACTGTTTTCAAGCACATCAAATTCTATAGTCAAAAAATAGCTTCCGGGGACTTTCTTATTATAGTTAAACTGAACGGAATTATTAGTATTTCTTGTGTAGGTTACTTCAATATCATTTTGTGAAAAGACAACCTTAGTGCAGGTTATGATTAAGAAAAATAAAACTAGGTTTCTCACACTTATGATCGTTTTTTGTTAGCTGATAAGAATATTTAGCACAAAATACAAAATCGAGGGATTTGTTTGGCATAACTCCAGATATTATTCGGGAGATAATTTAATTTTTTTTAATTTCTCAATAGATATTATTTTAATTAGCATCGTTTACCCCAACCACCCATCACGATCCAAACTACGATACTGGATTGCTTCGCTTATATGAACTCCCTGAACTGTTTCAGAACCTTCTAAATCTGCTATGGTGCGTGCAACCTTCAATATCCTATCGTAAGCTCTTGCAGAAAGGTTAAGCCGTTCCATGGCGGTTTTAAGGAGTTGCTTTGAATGCGCATCTAAAATACAAAACCTTCTGATTTGTTTCGTGTTCATTTGTGCATTATAATGAACAGAATTATGATCAGAAAAGCGATGTGTCTGAATATCACGTGCTTGCGTCACACGTTTTCTTATATTTACAGAAAGTTCTCCACGCCTATCTTCTGATAATTTTTCAAAAGGAACGGGAGTAACTTCAATATGAATATCAATTCGATCCAATAAGGGTCCTGAAATCTTGCTTAAATAACGCTGCATTTCAGCAGGACTAGACGTTACCGGAGCATTTGGATCATTAAAATAACCACCCGGACTGGGATTCATACTCGCAACCAACATGAAAGATGAAGGATAAGTTACCGTAAAACGAGCCCTAGAAATGGTAACCTCCCGATCTTCCAAAGGTTGCCGCAATACCTCTAAAACACCACGTTTGAATTCAGGTAATTCATCGAGGAACAAAACACCATTGTGCGACAATGATATTTCTCCAGGCTGTGGAAAGGAACCACCTCCTACCAGAGCGACATCGCTAATGGTGTGATGTGGACTCCTAAATGGGCGCTGTGCCATCAGCCCCGTATCTTTAACGCGGCCCACAACCGAATGGATCTTAGTAGTCTCCAAAGCTTCCTCCATGGTCATGGGTGGTAAAATACTGGGTAAACGCTTGGCTAACATGGTTTTTCCAGCACCTGGCGGACCTATTAGAATAATGTTATGACCACCTGCCGCAGCAATTTCCATGCATCGCTTGATGCCTTCCTGACCTTTTACATCGGCAAAATCAAATTCCGGGAATTCCAGATTTTTTTCAAATTCCTTTTTAGCATCAATATGGGTAGCCTCAAGAAAAACTTCGCCATTAAAATGATTAATCACCTGTTTGATGTTTTCAACGCCGTATACGTCCAGATCATTTACTATAGCCGCTTCTTTCGCGTTTTGAATAGGCAAAATAAACCGTTTAAAACCATCAGCTTTAGCTTTTATAGCAATAGGCAAAGCCCCTTTTATGGGTTGTAAACTACCATCAAGGGAAAGTTCTCCCATAATAATATACGATTCCAGTTCCTCAGCCTGAATTTGCTTTGATGCGGTTAAAATACCTATGGCCAGAGTCAAATCGTAAGCACTTCCCTCCTTTCGCAAGTCGGCTGGAGCCATATTGATCGTTAATTTCTTTCCCGGAATTTTATATCCATTATTCTGAAGGGCGGCAGCAATACGATAATTGCTCTCTTTAATAGCGTTATCCGGCAAACCCACGAGATGGTAGCCAATACCCGAATCCACATTCACTTCAACAGTTATCGTAGTGGCATCAACACCAAAAACGGCGCTGCCAAAGACTTTTTTTAGCATAGGTTAAATTTATGATTTAAATTTAAAAATTTGATGCTTAAAACCTTAGCCAAGCAGATAAAAGTTGATAAAGGATGTAAGTATGTGTTGAAGTTATGACGTTTGTCGGATTTTTGGAGAAATCAAGACCCACATTAAAATTGTTTCGTTGTCGCTAAAATCATTTTCCGATAGTATTGCTTATTTATTTAGATAATTTAAAATCAATAAAATTTTAAGAATTTATATTGAATCTTCGTTATATTTGTAAAGACATAACGATTTCTACATGATTTCCATTCAAAGGGCAAAAGAATTAGTCGCTCAAAATACGCATCCACTATTAAAAAAGGTGAAAAAAACTTTGCAACTGTGTGGTGGTTACACATTAGCTGAAACGGTTTACAGCAGTATAAACATGCCCCCTTTCCGGCAATCGGCTATGGACGGTTATGCCTTAAACCTTCATGAGGCTTTAGAATATCAACTGATCGGAGAAATTAAAGCCGGCGATGGTGCAGAACCCAATTTGAAACCCGGTGAAGCCGTTCGTATTTTTACCGGTGCTCCGGTTCCGGATTCCGCTAATGCCGTGATGATGCAGGAAAAAATTCAGTTGGAAAACAAGCGTATAATTTTATCCGAAGCAATTTCAGAAGGAACCAATATCCGTCCTGAAGGTGAACAGGTTACTAAAGGAGCCATTGCTTTAAAAGAAGGAACGGTACTTACACCTGCAGCTATAGGGTTTCTAAGTTCCTTAGGAATTACTGAGGTTTTAGTTTACGATAAACCTAAAATAGCTGTAATCACGACAGGAAATGAGCTCGTGGGACCAGACCAACCCCTCACCTATGGCAAGATCTATGAAAGTAATTCCGAGATGCTCCGAGCAGCATTAGAGAGTCTTGATTTTAATGCTGTAACGGTGCATAAAGTTGAAGATGACTTCAATAAAACAAAAACACTTTTAGATAAGGTTTTAAATGAAAATAACCTGGTGATTATTACCGGTGGAATTTCAGTTGGTGATTATGATTTTGTTGGAAAGGCCTTGAAGGAAATTCAGGTTGAAGAAATATTTTATAAAGTGAAGCAAAAACCCGGAAAGCCCTTGTTCTTTGGAAAAAGAAATGACTCCAGTGTTTTTGCACTTCCTGGTAATCCGGCTGCATCACTCACTTGTTTTTACATCTATGTTTATATCGCTCTGCAAAATATGACCCATCGAAAATCTCAGGAATTAAGATGTATTAAGGCTATTTCAACATCTGAATTTTTAAAAAAAGGCGACCGACCCCAGTTTTTGAAGGCTATTTGCCAAGATGGAACAGTAACCATTTTAGAAGGTCAGAACTCATCAATGCTACATACCTTTGCTTTGGCTAATGCATTGGTATTCGCTGATGAAGCGATCACCAAGATCAATCAAGGCGATGTTTTAGAAACCGTTTTATTACCTACTTAAGATGAATTATAAGATTAAAAGCCGCATATGGATTGAAGCCGAAAATAAAGTATTATTAGGGGAAGGCCGTGTTCACCTGCTTAAAGAAATTCACGAAACCGGTTCATTGTCAAAAGCGGCAAAATCACTGGGTATTTCTTATAAGAAAGCCTGGCATTTACTTGATGCTGTAAATAAATCAGCTAAAAAACCAGTCACACTAAATAGTATTGGTGGTAAAGGTGGTGGTGGTACACAATTAACGCCTTACGGGGAGTCATTAGTTTCTGCCTTCGAGGAAATAAATAAGAACTGTTGGGAATTTTTAGACCAGCAATTAGAAAAAATTGAAGCCCTTTAGGATGCTCAATAACGAAAACATAATACTGTTTATGGCTTTACTCCCCGTGGTAGCCTTCTTATACTCCAGTGTAGGTCATGGTGGTGCGAGTGGCTATCTGGCCTTGATGGCTTTGTTTTCTTTTGCACCTGAAACCATGAAACCCACGGCTCTACTTTTAAATTTGTTCGTGGCTGCAATTTCATTTTACTACTATTATAGAGGTGGTTTTTTTAATAAAAAATTGTTTTCAACCTTTGCTGTGGCCTCAATTCCCATGGCGTTTTTGGGAGGTATGGTAGAATTAGACGCTATTATTTACAAAAAAATATTGGCGGTATTATTGGTGTTCGCCATTTTAAAAATGTTGAATGTCTTTGGAAAGGAAAAATCATATACCCGGGACATAAAAATATGGCAAGGCTTACTGGTGGGCGGCGCGATTGGATTTTTTTCCGGACTTATTGGAATTGGTGGTGGCATTATATTAACACCCTTAATTTTACTTCTTCATTGGGGCAAAATGAAGGAAGCTGCCGCTGTCTCTGCTTTGTTTATTTGGGTAAATTCGGCCGCAGGCCTGATCGGACAAATAAGTAGTGGTGTGCAATTGGAAAAAGAATCGTTTATTTTGATCGCTATCGCCTTGATTGGCGGAACGTTAGGCGGCTATTATGGCAGTAAAAAGATAAACAATAAAAATCTGCGATACATTTTAGCATTTGTACTTATGCTTGCAAGTTTTAAACTATTTTTTACTTAAAATGATAGCAAAAGAAAACATAACAGGAATTATTATAGCGGGCGGTAAAAGCACACGCATGGGTCGGGATAAAGGTTTTTTAGAGTTAAATGGCAAGCTATTCATGACGCATATTATTGAGGCGCTGCAACCTTTGGTTTCTGAAATTATTATTTGTTCTGATCATACTGATTACGATACTTTTGGTCTACGCCGAATTAAAGACACTATAAAAGATGCCGGACCACTCGCAGGATTGTATTCGGGATTAGCAGCCTCAAATACAGATTATAATTTAGTTTTAAGTTGCGATATTCCCCTAATTACTTCAAAGGTTTTAAAAAAATTGATTGAAAAAGAAGATCACGAATCTGATATCGTTATGTTCGAACAAGGTGGTAAAACAATGCCTCTGGTCGCCTTGTATAAAAAGGCATGCAGCAAAAAATTAAAAGCGATATTAGATTCCGGAGAACGACGCCTTCAAAGGGCTTTGGAAGCATTCAATGTGAAATCAATAAAAATAAAAGAGCAGCAAAAAGCCCTTAGTAATATTAATACTAAAACACAGTTAAACGCTATTAAATCATGTTAGTTACGATTAAATATTTCGGACAGATAATTGAAATCACCAAATGCGATGAAGAAAAGCTGGAGTTCCATGGATCGTATATTCAAAACCTCGTGGAAAAACTATATGAGAAGTATCCGAAATTGACTGAAATTGAGTTTAAAGTAGCCCAGAACCAAGAATTGGTTTCAACGGAAACATTTTTGAGTAGTGCTGAAATTGCCTTATTACCTCCGTTTGCCGGTGGTTGATTTTTTATGAACAGATATAACAGACATATTATTTTACCTGAGATTGGGCCGGAAGGTCAACAAAAGATCTCTAGTGCTAAAGTTTTAGTAATCGGCGCCGGAGGTTTAGGCTGTCCGGTATTACAATATTTGGCAGCGGCCGGTGTGGGTACTTTGGGAATAATAGACTTTGATACGGTAGATATCACCAACCTCCAACGTCAAATTTTATTTGGCACTTCCAGTTTAAATCAAAATAAGGCTCTGGCCGCCAAAGTGCGATTGGAAGATCTAAATAATAGTATAAACATTAAAGCCTATCCTGAACCACTCAACTATAAAAATGCGCTGAACTTATTTCAGCAATATGACATTATAGTTGATGGGTCCGATAATTTTGATACGAGGTATTTAGTGAACGACGCATCTATTTTAACGAATAAACCTTTGGTTTATGGTGCTATTTATAAATTTGAAGGCCAGGTTTCGGTGTTCAATTATAATAATGGTCCCTCCTATCGCTGTTTATTTCCTAATCCACCACAAAAGAATTCAGTACCGAATTGCGATGAAATCGGTGTATTAGGAGTTTTACCTGGGA
Organism: Gaetbulibacter sp. M240; assembly: GCF_043876815.1. Classification (NCBI taxonomy): domain Bacteria; kingdom Pseudomonadati; phylum Bacteroidota; class Flavobacteriia; order Flavobacteriales; family Flavobacteriaceae; genus Gaetbulibacter; species Gaetbulibacter sp. M240. The sequence goes on along the minus strand of NZ_JBAWKA010000004.1, from coordinate 136,606 downwards.
TTATAGGTACTATGCAGGCCAATGAAGTTTTAAAACTGATTTTGAATTTGGGTAAGCCACTGTCTGGAATTTTACTTTGTTACAACGCCTTGCAAGGAAATATGACCCATCTGAAAATTCATCGAAATAATACTATCATCCAAAAGGTTAAGGATGAAGCTGATCAATTTTCAGATAAAATTATAGATCTTAATTGTGAACCAGCTTTAAATACAATAAGCATCGACAGCCTTAACGCTGATGAAACGGTACAATTTCTTGACGTTAGGAATTTTGATGAAATACCAAAACTTGAAAATCCTGAGATTATTCAAATTCCTTTAAACGATCTAAAAGCGAAAGTTCACAACCTAGATCATGATAAAAAAACCTTGGTATTTTGTCAATCCGGAATCCGAAGTAAAACAGCGGTAGAACTTTTGAAGTCGCAAGGGTTTCAAGCCTGTTTTCAATTAGAAGAAAATGCAGAAGCATTGCAAAACATATTTAAAAATCAATCTTATGTCAGATAAAAAAATTAAAAACGTTTTTAAACAAGGTCCGATAAGTTCTGCGTTTATAGGCGAATCGATCTACAAACATCAAACTAAGACCAGTATTGGCGCTCATAATATTTTCTTAGGCCAGGTTCGTGCAGATGAAATTGATGGTAAACGTGTAAAAGCCATTGAATACACAGCATATGAAGATATGGCAAATACTAAGTTCCATGACATTCGAGAGGCAACATTTGAAAAATTCGACCTCACTTGCATGCATATTTATCACAGTTTGGGAATTGTTAATGCTGGAGAAATTTGTTTGTTCGTTTTTGTATCCTCACCGCATCGCAAAACCGTTTTTGAAGCGCTTAACTTTGTCGTTGAAGCCATAAAAGCAGATGTTCCTGTTTTTGGTAAGGAAATCTTTGAAGATCTAAGTCATCAATGGAAAGTAAATAGTTAAAATATTTTTATGGTAGATATAACAGCTAAAAATACAAGTTTACGAGTAGCCACAGCACAGGCGATTGTTAAGGTTAGCAAACCTGAAACCATTTCGGCGATAAAAAACGATACCGTTCCTAAAGGGAATGTATTTGCGATGAGTAAAGCTGCAGGATTATTGGGAGTAAAACGCACCCCGGACATATTGCCGGATTGCCATCCTTTACCTATAGAGTTCACCGGCGTTGAATACGAGATCAATGGCTTGGAAATTAAAGTTTTATTTACCGTGAAAACGATTTATAAGACAGGGGTTGAAGTTGAAGCCATGCACGGGGCAAGTGTAGTCGCTTTGAATATGTACGATATGCTTAAACCTATTGACAAACTCATCGAAATAGAACACATCAAACTTCTTTCCAAAAAAGGAGGTAAATCAGATTTTAAAGAAACCTTTAAATCCGACCTTAAAGCGGCGGTTATTGTTTGCAGTGACACCATTTCTGCGGGACAAAAAGAGGATAAAGCCGGTAAGGCCATCATTGAAAAGCTTTTAGCCTGCCATGTTAAAACGACGGAATATATAATTATTCCGGATGAGAAAGATGAGATCCAGAATAAAACTAAAACCTTTGTCAAACAAGGGCTTGATATGATCATTTTCACAGGCGGCACGGGACTCTCCGCACGTGATAACACGCCTGAAGCCATTATTCCTTTACTAGACCGCAGGATTCCCGGTGCAGAAGAAGCTATCAGGAATTATGGCCAGAACAGAATGCCATACGCTATGCTATCGCGAAGTGTTGTTGGAACTATCGGAAGCACTTTAGTATTAGCACTTCCGGGATCAACAAATGGTGCAAAGGAATCTATGGACGCCATTTTTCCGGCCATTTTACATAGTTTTAAAGTTTTAAAAGGAATCAGACACGATTAAAAAGAAAATAATAATATGACAAATACGTCTAAAATACTTCGTGACAACCACGGCAGAAATCACAGTTATTTACGAATATCACTTATTGAACGCTGTAATTTGCGCTGTACCTATTGCATGCCGGAAGCTGGGGTGCAATTATCTCCTAAAAGTCATTTAATGACGTATGAAGAAATATTTAGTATCGCTAAAACATTTGTAGACCATGGCGTAACTAAAATTCGCCTAACCGGAGGAGAACCTTTAATACGAAAAGACATTCCTATTATTATTGAAAAATTAGCGACACTACCAGTAGAACTTTCCATAACCTCCAACGCTGTTATTATTGAGAGGTTTATTGATGTTTTAAAAGATAATGGCGTTAAGAATATTAATATTAGTCTGGATTCTTTACAAAAAGATAAATTTGCCAGCATCACCCGTCGTAATCAATTTGATAAAGTTTATGAGAATATAATGCTGCTAATCAAAGAAGGATTCAAGGTTAAAATAAATGCTGTGTTGATGAAGGACTTTAATGAGGATGAAATTGTTGATTTCATCAAATTCACTAAAGAAAATAATGTAGCAGTTAGATTTATTGAATTTATGCCTTTTGACGGTAACAAGTGGGACTTGAGTAAAATGGTATCTTATAAAGATGTTATGGAACGTGTGAATGAGGCTTTTCCAAAAAGTCAGATTGAACGTTTACAGGATGCTCCAAATGACACTTCTAAAAACTATAAAATTACAGGTTACGCCGGAAGTTTCGCTATTATTAGTTCCGTAACCAATCCGTTTTGTGATTCTTGTAACCGCTTGCGACTTACAGCGAATGGTCAATTAAAAAATTGTTTGTTTTCTTCCGGAGAATCCGATATTTTAGGCACATTTCGTGCTGGAAAATCTATTGAACCCGTTATTAAAAAAGCGGTTCAGGCTAAACATTTCATGCGCGGTGGTATGGATACCCTTGAAAAATTACAAGAACCCAAACGCCACACGAATAACCGCAGTATGATCACCATTGGCGGTTAATTTTTAAGCGACCTTCACTGTTATTCGGATACTTTTTGACGTTGGTGTTTTACAGGTATGCGCAAAACTATCAATTGGAACCAAAACGTTGGTTTCCGGGTAATACGTAGCGCAACAATCTTTAGGGATATCATACCCAACCACCTTAAAATTATTTGCTTCGCGAATTACACCATCGTATTCCGACTTTAAATGTACCACTTGCTGCTCTTCTAATCCGCGTAATTTCATATCCTCACGATTCATAAAAATTATCCGGCGTTCATTATAAATACCACGATAGCGATCGTTCATGCCATAAATAGTAGTATTAAATTGATCATGACTCCGAATGGTCATCATAATTAATTCATCTTCCTTGAGAGTCCACCCCGGTAATTTATTTTTAGAAAACTCCGCTTTTCCACTTGTTGTATTGAACTTTCTAATACGCGCTCCGTTAGGTAAGTAGAACCCAGATGGATTTTGAAGCCTTTTGTTAAAAGCCTCAAACCCCGAAACAACTTCTTCGATATCATCTCTAACACGATCGTAATCATCCTTATACTCCAACCAATTTATTTTTGTACGGTCTTTCATGGTTTCATAAGCCATGCCGCAAACCACAGCAACTTCACTAATAATTCGATCGGAACAAGGTTCTTTAACTCCTTTTGTTGAAGAAACTACGCCCATAGAATTTTCTACACTTAAGGTTTGTACCCCTGACTTTTGATAATCTTTTTCGGAACGACCCAAACAAGGTAAGATGAGGGCTTCTTTACCGGTAACTAAATGCGAACGGTTTAATTTCGTGCTCACATGAACCGTTAAATTACAATTAGCCAACGCCTGTCCGGTATAATTAGTGTCAGGAGCTGCCACTGTAAAATTACCCCCAAGACCAATGAATACTTTAGCTCTTTGTTCATGCATGGCCTTTATACTTTCCAAAACTGCATACCCGGGCTCACTTTTCGGCTTAAAGCCATATTTAGCTTCTATTTTGTCCAAAAAGTCCTGTGGTGCCGCATCCCAAATCCCAACCGTTCTATCGCCCTGAACATTGGAATGCCCACGTACCGGACACGTACCGGTTCCTGGTTTACCAATACTACCTTTCAATAATAACAAATTGACCAATTCCCTGATATTATCCACGGCGTTCTCGTGTTGCGTAAGCCCCATAGCCCAGCAAGCAATAATATTGTTGTTATTTATAATGATATCCAAAACATCATCAAAAATTTCTTTTGAGACACCTGAGGCCTTAAGGCAGTTTTCAAAATCATATTGTTTGAGATCATTTACGAAATCGTCATAACCGTGTGTATAGGTCTTAATAAATTCTTTATCGGTAACATTTCCGGTTTCAGCCTCTTTTTCTATTAATTTAATAAGTAAAGCTTTCGTAAAAGCCACATCCCCATTAATCCGAATAGGAACATATACATCAGCAAGCTTCGTTCCTCCGGAAAGTATCTTTAAAGGTTTCTGTGGATTGGTAAAATGCATCAATCCTGCTTCTGGCAAAGGGTTAATGGCGATTATTTTACCACCGTTCTTTTTACATTTTTCTAATGCTGATAACATTCTGGGATGATTGGTAGCAGGGTTTTGACCAATGATTATAAGCACATCGGCTTTATGCAGATCATTCAAGGTTACAGATCCCTTTCCAGTACCTAAAGTTTGAGTAAGGGCCGAGCCACTGGCCTCATGACACATATTGGAGCAATCTGGTAAGTTGGTTGTTCCAAATTCACGAACAAATAATTGATATAAAAAGGCCGCTTCGTTGGTCGTTCTACCGGAAGTATAAAAAATAGCTTCATCTGGGCTTTTCAAAGCATTGAGATGCTTAGCAACTTTTTTAAAAGCGGCATCCCAACTTATGGGTTCGTAGTGGGTAGAACCTTCCTTAAGAACCATAGGTTCTGATAATCTTCCTGCTTTACCAATTTCAAAATCAGACCAGCCTGCAAGTTCTTCCACCGAATATTTTTTAAAAAAGGAAGCACCGATCGTATTCTTCTGAGCCTCTTCAGCTATGGCCTTTATACCATTTTCGCAATATTCCGCAATGGATGAGCGCTTGCCATCAGGATCAGCCCAGGCACAACCGGGACAATCAAAGCCATCTTTTTGATTCATTTTTAAAGATAATCTTAAGGCTTCAAAAGGCTTCATATATTTAACAACCTGAGTTACTGAAGATAATATAGACTGGAGTCCGGCACTATTCTTCTTAGGCTTTTTAACCTTTAAATCTGAAAACTTATCCGTTATCTTGGCATGTTCTTTTGAATTCAATCTGTGTTTTTTTAAAAATTACTATTGAAATTATTTTTATAATCTTCCGGAGTATCAATATCGGGATTTTCCCGAGGAGGTTTTAATGTTTTAATAAAAGGCTCATGCTTTTTTAAAAGATTCCGTGCGCCATAATCATCATGGAGCTCAGTTAATTCCTTAAGATAACTAATATCAAAAATGGCAGGCACCCCAAAAGCCCTATTTTGATAAGAAGAAGCGATGATGCACTTTTCATTGGGCACAAATTCAGAACACATACTGTTTAGATATTCAGCTGTAATAAAAGGTTGATCACTTAGCGTAATAATAATATTACTGATTTTTTCTGGCGATTCTAAAATATATTCAGCAGCACAGGCAATGGAAGTCCCTAACCCTGACCTCCACTCCTCATTTTTTAAAATGGTGATTGATAAATCCTTTAGCTCATTTTTAATTTGTTCATAAAATGCTCCCAAAACAACAATGACCTCTAAAGGGTTTATTCTCATAGCAGTAACTACTGCATGACCAAGTAAGGTGTTATTTTCACTCCATTCCAGAAGTTGCTTTGGAGTTCCCATGCGCTTTGAAGCTCCTGCTGCTAAAATAACCACAGTTGTATGTGATGCATCTGCATTCAAGAAAATCACTGTTTTGCATGTATACGACCCACTTTCTTACTTAACGAAACAGGCTCCTGGGATCGAACGACACTTAAGATTTCCGACACAATAGAAATAGCAATTTCCTGTGGTGTCTCCGAGCCTATATTAATCCCGGCAGGACCATGGATTCGATCTGTAAATTCGATATCTACATCCGTACAGTATTCCATAAATTGAGATAAAAGATCGTCACGTCTTTTAGAGGGTCCTAACAAACCAATGTAGCCTGGTTTGGTATCCTTTAGGGCTACGAGATAACGTAAGTCGTTGGCAAAATTATGGGTCATTAGCACCACAGCTGTTTCCTGATCAATACCATCAGTGGGAAGATCCTCGGGCATAACAGCCAGAAGCGTTTTGGCTCCCGGAAAATCGTTTATGGTTTTGGCTTCTGAAACCCCGGCGATCACTGAAACCTCCCACCCTGTGTAGGCTGCGAGTTTGCATAATTGAACAGCATCGTGCTCGGCCCCAATAATAACTATTTTAAAACAGGGTGGCATGCTTTGCTTAAAAGTTAACAACTTGGTTTGATTATCTTCTTTTTTGGGGTTCGAAATCAAAAACCATTTGTCCCCTAATTTAACGGAAGATCCTAAACCCGGGTAAACACCTTCATTTTTATTATAATTAGACTTTACTTCAAAGGTATCACGCTCATCAATGGATTTCGAAAAAGTGGCCACAAAACCTTCTTCCGGAGCATATTTTTCGATCAAAATATATAATACCCCTTCACATCCCAACCGGTAGCGACCATCATAGGTCATTAATTTAGCTTCCCCAGTTTCAAAAACACTTTCAGCCTGCAATAAAATATCCTTTTCTACGCATCCACCACTCACTGCGCCTACCATTTCACCGGTTTCAAGAATTAACATTCTTACTCCGGGACGACGATATGAGGATCCATCCAGATCAACTACAGAAGCCAAAACCGAGGCTTTTCCTTTTTCAAGTGCAGCCTCGGCTTTTTCTATTATGGTTTTAAATTCGTGTGTCATATAAATTAGCCAACGACTTTATCCAGTTTTAAATGACTCATATAAGGTTGTTTATACAAGCGTTTACCTGTGGCTTTGTATATGGCATTAGCAATTGCTGCGCCAACTGGTGGTAAGGTAGGTTCCCCTAATCCTGTTGGATCAATATCATTATCAACAAAATGAACCTCAACCTGTGGGGTTTGACCCATCCGAATTAAGTTATAGGTGTTAAAGTTATTAGAAACCGGCACACCATCCTTAAAGCCAAAATCGCTATACATGGAATGTCCTATTCCATCAATAACGCCTCCCTTGGCCTGATTCTGGGCTCCTAACGGATTAACAACAATACCACAATCTACGGCACAAGTCACTTTTTCTACCTTAGGAACTCCATTTTCCATACGGATATCGGCCACTTCAGCTACATGGGAATTATGACAATAATAAACGGAAAGACCTTGATAAACACCATCTTCAGTTTTTCCCCAATTGGATTTTTCTACAGCTAATTTTAAAACGCCTTGTAAACGCTCCGGACTGTAATCAATATTAGGGTTAGGATTATTTTTAGCCTTTTCAAGAAGATCCATATGCATCTGGGCACGATCTACTCCTAATTCTTCTGCTAATTCATCAAAGAAACTTTGTTCAGCACTCGCTAAAAAATTTGTGTACGGGGCGCGCCAAGCACCTGTGGTAACATTACTGTTATAATGAGCACTATCTACTTGATAATTTTCTATGGCTGCCGCCGGAAAGAAATTCGGTATCAAACCGTACATATTGCCATTAATACAGGCTTCTTTAAGATGATATCCTGTAACTTTTCCGTCCTTTATGGATGCTGCAATACAATATTTCGAAGCCGGACGATAAACGCCTGTGGTCATATCATCTTCACGCGAAGACACCATTTTAACCGGCTTTTTGATTATATCAGAGATCTCCGCTGCCTCATAAACAAAATCACCATACAGACGGCGACCAAATCCGCCACCCATACGTGTCATTTCTAAATGAATATCTCCAATATCACGGCCTAGCAATTCTGAAACCACCTCCGCAGCGGCCTCCGGTGTTTGTACTGGGCCAACCAAATGTACTTTTTCAGGTGTTACATTAGCAAAAAAATTCATAGGTTCCATGGGGTTATGAGGTAAAAATGGTGCCTCATAGGTGCGTTCAATAACTTTATCTGCTTCAGCAAACGCTTTTTTAACATCACCATCAGAACGACGGGTTTGAAAATCATTCCCATCCAAAATAGCGAGTAACTGTGCATCTTGATCATCGGTACTTTCCAATTTTGAATCATTCTTCCAAGTGGCCTTTATAGCATTTTTTCCTTTGAAAGCTTGCCAGGTGGAATTAGCGATTACAACAACTTTATCACTGGGACTCATGACAAATGACCAGTTAGACTTTCCGGAATCAATATATTTCCGAATTTTATCACCTATAATGATCACATCGATCACTCCAGGAAGTGCTCGTGCTGCGGAATCATCATAAGATTCAAGGACCTGACCAAAAGCTGGAGGTCGCAATACGGAAGCATAAACCATACCTTCTTCGCTATAATCCAACCCGAACAATGGTTTACCAGTTACAATTTCGTCTATATCTACGTTGGCGGTATTCTGCCCAATAATCGTAAAATCTTTTGGATCCTTTAGGGTTACCTCTTCGGGTATTTCCAATGCAGCGGCCTCTTTAACCACTTCACCATACCCTAGTGTACGTCCGTCCTTATGTGAAATAACTCCTTTAGAGGCTGAACATTCTGAAGCATCTACACCCCATTTTGCAGCGGCCGCATTAATCAGCATTTGTTTTGCCGTGGCACCCGTTTGGCGCAGGGGCGTCCATGCTAATCTGATAGACTGACTTCCACCGGCAATTTGACGGGTAAAATTCTCAGTATCTAATGGTGCTTGCTGCACGTAAACATCATCCCAAAGCACATCTAATTCTTCCGCAATAAGCATGGGCATAGATGTTTTTACGCCCTGCCCTATTTCCGGGTTGGGTGCAAATATGGTCACTTTTCCTTCCTCAGAAATTTTGATGAAGGCATTAAAATCGTTATAATTTAATTGACTTAGATCCACCGGCATTTTAACATCCGATTTACAGGAATTAAATAAGTTAAACCCTATAAGCATACCACCACTGGCCAAAGCCGAAGTTTTTATGAAGGATCTTCTACTAAAATTCATTTGTTTTGAAGGTCTCATTTCTATTTACATTTATAAGGTTATTAACTTGATTTTTTTGATGCAACTTCCACTGCTTTTTCGATACTATTATATGAAGCACAGCGGCAGATGTTTCCGTTCATAGCATTTCGGATCTGAGTTTTGGTTGGATTAGGATTCCGCTCCAAAAAGGCCGAAGCTGTCATGATCTGACCGGACTGGCAGTATCCGCATTGTGGTACATCAACCTCTTTCCAGGCTTGTTGAACAGGATGAGATCCATCTTCTGACAATCCTTCTATAGTCGTAATATTCATTCCTTCTGCTTGGGAAACCTGCAGCAAACAGCTTCGCATAGCGTTTCCATCAACGTGTATGGTACAAGCACCGCATTGGCCAATGCCGCAACCGTATTTTGTACCCACTAAACCGATTTGATCTCTGAGAACCCATAATAATGGGGTATCCATATCTGCCTCAACAGTATGGCTTTTGTTATTAATTTTTAAATTGAATGTTGGCATGATTAGTAGTTGAAGTATTTATTCATAGACAATTTTATGTCTCTTTAAAAATACAAAAAATTAATCAGCCTTCGATATTGAAGTTTTATTTTATAGATTTTTTATGAATTCTAATCCTCGATATTCATTGTAATACACATTATTTTTATCAATAAAACCGACATGTCCACCGTAATTTGGCATTTCTAAAGACAGATTCGAATTATTTTTAGCTTCCTTGACCGGGTAACATTCGGGAGATAAAAAGGAATCATTCAGCGCATTAATAATAAGTGATGGTACTTTTATAGTATCCAAAAATTGCAAACTACTGCATTGCGCATAGTAATCTTCGGCATCAATAAAACCATGTGCTTTCGAGGTATAAACATCATCGAAATCCTTAAGGGTCTTAATATTCTTAATTGCTTCAGGGGATAAATACTCAGGAAAGTGCTTTTGTTTATATTTCAAGCGTTCCAGAAGTTCCTTAAGAAAGCGATCATGAAATAATTTGTTTTTAGGATGATGTAGTGCCTTGCAAGAACCATGTAGGTGACACGGTGTAGATATTGCAATACCAGCTTTTACAGCGTTTGGAACATGGTCCCGCTCTCCTAGGTATTTTAACACTAAATTACCTCCCAGACTAATACCGTAAAGAACAATTTGAGAGTATTCGTATTTAGATAGTGCAAATTTAATAACCTCATCTAGGTCCTGTGTCCATCCCGAATGATAACTGTAATAATTACGATTTAGCTCGCCGCTACAACCTCTAAAGTTCATCGCAATGGCATCGAATCCATGGTTGTTAAAATGTTTGGCAGCACCAGTAATATACGGTCGTTGCCCATGACCTTCAAGACCATGAAGCAAAATAATGAGTTTATTCGTTTTGGTCTCAGCATAACTCCAATCCAAATCTAAGAAATCACCATCCTTCAAAGTAATACGCTCTCTAGTTTGTTCTAGAGTAACACTTCGCAATAGGCCAGAGTAAACCGTTGCTAAAAAACCATTTCTAAAATAAAAAGGAGGTGTATAGGTTGAATGTATTACGGGCATAACTTAAGACACTTCTAAAGGTGTAAATGTAAAGGCTTTTCCATTAAATAACCCTTTATCACTTAATTTTAATTCCGGAATGACCAATAAGGCCATAAACGACAATGTCATGTAGGGTGAATGAAGTTTAGATCCCAAGCGTTTGGCTGTTTTAGTAAGCTCGGCGTATTGTTTTCCGAGAGTTTCACCGGCCTGATCACTCATGATCCCGGCTACAGGAAGTGGCACGACCTCTTCCTTGGTGCTGCTAACAGCACATATACCACCTTGATTTTCAATGAGTAAATTCACTGCTTTACAAATGGAGTCATCATCAACGCCTACAGCTATAATATTGTGAGAATCATGCCCTACTGACGAGGCAATAGCGCCTTCTTTTAAACCGAAATTCTTAATAAATGCCACGGCAGGTTTGCTATCTTTATAACGGTTAACTACCGTCATTTTTAAAATATCTTGGTGCGTATTCGACACTAAATTGTCATTAATAATAGTAGCTTGAGCTATAATCTCATTCGTTACCAACTGACCTTCTAAAGCTTCGATAACACGAATTTTTTCTGAGGTCGGTTTAATTTTGAAATCTGAAACAGATTTTTGGGAACATTTAAAATTATTGATATTCTCGAACGAAACCGATGGCATATGTGCGACACCATTTTCTGCAACCAAAATGCCATTTATAAATGTTTTTACCGGTTTGAAATCCTTTAGGTCCTCAACAACTGCAAAGTCGGCCGGATCACCAACATGAAGTAGACCAACGTCCAAATTATAATGTTTTACAGGGTTTACAGAGGCGGCTTGCAGCACTTTAAATACATCTATTCCTTTTGCTACAGCTCGTGCGCATAATTGATTTATATGTCCGAGAATCAAATCGTCGGGGTGTTTATCATCACTACAAAACATCATGTTTTCATAGTGCTCCGGTAGCAGATCAATGAGGGCTTCAAAATTTTTTGCTGCACTCCCCTCACGAATTAATATCTTCATTCCTTTTTGAAGTTTCTCCAAACCTTCTTCGTAAGTGAAACACTCATGGTCAGTAGAAATTCCGGCAGCAATATATTTAGAAATATCATCACCTAAAACGCCTGGTGCATGACCATCAACGGGTTTATTAAAATGTTTCGCCCATCCTATTTTCTTTAATACTTCAGGATCATCAAATAATACACCGGGATAATTCATCATCTCCGCCAGATATTTGATATCAGGATTCGCCAATAAGGTTCTAATGGCATCTGAGTCTATAGTCGCTCCAGCCGATTCAAAAGTTGTTGCCGGTACGCAGGACGGTGCACCAAAATTAAATTTAAAAGGCACCTTTTTTCCATTATCGATCATGAAATGCACCCCTTCAACACCCATAACATTTGCGATTTCATGAGGGTCAGAAACTGTAGCCACGGTCCCATGTACGACTGCGATTTTAGCAAACATACTTGGCACTAGCATAGAACTTTCGATATGAATATGAGCATCAACAAATCCAGGTATGATATATTGATCCACGTTATGATTCATAGTTTCAACCGCTGAAATACGACCGGCTTCAATCGTAATTTCACCTTTGAAAATACGTTTGTTCAATACGTCTACGATGTGACCTAGAATCTTCATGAGATAAGTTCAATTTTAATAATCTTCTTGGTATTCGAATCTACCTTGAAGCGATCGTCGGCACGTTTACCCAAAATCCAAACAATAGCTTCGCTGGAACATAATAGCAAAGCATTTTCTTTATCTAACAATGAAAATTTTTCATCCTTAAAATATTTACTCAAGGTTTTTTTACCACTCATTCCGCTTGGAAAAATCACGTCGCCTTCTTTTCTTATTCGCAAGATCAATGGAAATTGAAGCTTGTCTTTATCAACAAAAATACTTGTTGAGGCATCATTGAAAACCACATCTACTTCTGTGAAAACCAGAGACCCCAAAGGCGTTTCAACAGGGTCATTCAAATCAGGAATTTTTTTGGGTTCAAAAATTAAAGGTTCTGCATCGGTTAATATGAGGTGTTCTCTATCTTTTATCAAGCGATGCGAATCAGAATGCACGAACTTCCCCGGTTGTGCTTCTAACAGGTTTAAAACATCATCCCATTCTTTAAAGCCATAATCTTTGAAGATCTCAAAAAGATAGGCTTTTGGATTGTTCAGTTTATTAAATTCCGAAATGTCGTAAATAACTTTTTTAGAGTCTATATTTACAATGGCACGATTAAGGACCGCCTGCACACTTTCTTCAACAATGTCAGCCGTATCATTCAAATTATCAAGGGTACTCTGAAAACTCTGTAGCAAATTAGGATTGATGGTTTTCAATATTGGAATGACCTCATGTCGTAATTTATTTCGTAAATATTTGATGGAAGCGTTAGAACTGTCCTCGCGCCACTTTATCCTATTTTCTTCTGCAAAGACTTTAATGGTCTCATTTGAGAATGGTAAAAGGGGGCGGACGAACAAACCATTCACCACAGGAATTCCGGTAAGCCCTTCCAATCCCGTACCGCGTGTAAAGTTGATAAGAAAGGTTTCAAGATTATCATCGGCGTGATGAGCCGTTAAAACATAATCGAAATTAAGTTGTTCAGCCAACTCCGTAAACCAATTGTAGCGTAACTCACGGGCCGCCATCTGAATAGAACATTTGTGTTCTTCGGCGTAAGCCGTGGTATCAAAATGTTGAATAAAAACTTCTTTATCCAAGAGATCAGCGAGATCCGTTATAAAGATCTCATCGGCATCACTTTCGTCTCCTCTTAAATTGAAATTACAATGTGCCAAAGAAAAATTTAAATGGGATTGAGCACACAAATGGGTTAAAACGACACTATCAATACCACCGGAAATGGCAATAAGTAACTTACTTTCTGTTAAGAAAGCAAGTTTTTCATTTATGTGATTCTGAAACGCTTCTAACACCATTTTTTACTTTAAAATCCTCTTGATACACGGTTGTACAAACTTACAATTTTTAGCTTTAGCTATCGTGTTTATTGTTCTAAAACCGTCCGCATGGCTTTGGCCTTTACGAGGCATTCTTCGTATTCGTTCATGGGGTCGCTTTTAGCCGTAATGGCGCTCCCCACGGAATATGAAACGTATCTTTTAGTCGAATTATATAAAATACTACGAATAACCACATTGAAGTCAAAATCGTTTTCCGGTGTGAAATAGCCCACAGCCCCTGAGTACAATCCGCGTTTGGTCTCTTCAAGCGTCTCAATAATTTTCATTGCTGATATCTTTGGAGCGCCTGTCATACTTCCCATCGGAAAAGTAGTTTTAATAATATCCACAGGATGCATTTCTTTTTCCACCTTAGCCGTGATGGTGGAGATCATTTGATGCACCTGATCGAAAGAGTAAATTTGGCACAGCTCAGCTACTTCAACACTACCCTTAATGGCTGTTTTTGATAGATCATTACGCACCAAGTCTACGATCATGATATTTTCACTACGCTCTTTTGTGTCATTAGCAAGTCGCTCTTTTAAAGCCTTATCCTCTTCAGGACTTTCGGAACGCCTGGCAGTGCCTTTAATAGGCTGAGATAGCACAAGATCACCTGTCTTTTTAAGATAGCGTTCCGGCGAAGCCGAAAGTAAATACTTATCAAAACACTTTAAAAAACTAGCGAATGGCGGATTAGAAATAGCGTTTAGCTTGTTATAGATCTCAAGAGGTTCTATTTCAGTATCTTCTGCATAGAATTCCTGACAAAAATTAGCTTCATAAATATCACCGCGGTGAATGTGTTGCAAAAGGCTTTGAAGCTTTTCAAAATACGCATCTTTATGAATCCGTAAATGAATTTTTATAGGATCTTGTTTTGAAATTGTTTGCGCTTTTTCAATAACATTAATGTCATTTAAATCACGTTCAATTTCATCGCTAACCATGTTTAGATAACGGATTTCAATCTGGTCTTTTTTAATTAAGAATAGTTTCTTCGGTTGAAAAAAATAAAGATCGGGAAAGCCTAAACCGTCGAAATTATCCGACCTTAAATCTTCAACGGTGTTTTTTAGATCGTAGCTGAGATACCCGAAGATCCAGTCTTTCGTGGTCGTTTGGTAATCCTTTAATTGCTCAAAAGCATCGTAGTAATCCGTCTGAATACTCGTAAAAGCATCAACAGCAAGAATAGCTTCGAAACTCCCATACTTTTGCTCGTGTTGGTTGGAGTCTAACCAAAGAACATCATCAAACTGCTGCGCCCAAAGTTGCAGTTGTATTTTAAATGCAACAGGATTCTCAGGATTATAAAATTTTTTTGTTCTCAATAGCGATTCTTATGCATACAAAGTTACTGAGAATCATTAAAAAATTATGATTTTTGTATCTTACTTTCAAAGAAAATCTATGTATATCATTCGAAATTCCTTTTTAGAGATCGGCGTGAAAAATCCAGGTGCCGAACTCTGTCATATTAAAGGTGTAAAATCCAATTTGCAATTTATGTGGGATGCCAAACCTAATATTTGGGGAAGCCATGCCCCCAACCTGTTCCCTATTATCGGTGCTCTAAAAGATGATTCTTTTATTTTTGAAGGCGAATCTTATCATTTACCAAAACATGGTATCATCCGTAATAATTCAAAAGTCTATTTGGTAGAAAAAACTGAGGATAAACTCACCTTTGGATTGGATTATGATAAAGATACTCTGAAGCAATATCCTTTTAAGTTCGAATTCAGGATATCTTTCACATTAAATGACCATCGAATTTCTATAAATCATAGTATAAAAAATCTGGATTCTGAACCCTTATATTTTTCTCTTGGAGGACATCCGGCATTTCGCTGTCCTGTTTTTGATGATGAATCTTACGATGATTATTTTTTGGAATTCGAATCGGAAGAACAATCCAAAACACATCTGATAAATCCTGAAAACGGACTCATTTCCAATCGCACAAAACCTATTTTGAAAAATACCAAAACACTTCAATTAACTTATGAGTTATTCAACGAAGACGCCTTGATTTTCAAAGATCTAAGTTCAAGAAACATCCAGTTAAAAAGCAAAAAACACGGAACTCTTTTAACCGTGAGCTATCCCGATTTTAATTATTTAGGGATCTGGGCTAAACCCGATGGCGATTTTGTGTGCATCGAACCTTGGCTCGGTATTGCCGACCATGAAGATCACGATCAAAATTTTAAAACCAAAGAAGGTATTTTAAAACTCGATGCGTACGATCTATTTGAGGCGGCTTATCATATTGAAATAAACAAATCCCACCTTTAGCACTAGAAATAAAACAGTACCTTTGCCGCAAATAGCAGTTATGGCAAGCTTCGACGATTTAAATTTAAATACCCCACTACGCAATGCTCTGGAAGATCTGGGGTTTACTACACCTACCCCTATCCAGGAGGAGGCCTTTGGTGTTGTGGCTTCGGGCAGGGATATGGTAGGTATCGCGCAAACCGGTACCGGTAAAACCTACGCTTACATGCTGCCTATTCTTAGAAATTTACCTTACTCTAAGCAGGATAATCCTAGAGTCCTAGTCCTAGTTCCAACGAGAGAACTGGTTGTTCAAGTGGTTGATGATATTGAAAAGCTTTCAAAGTATATTAATAATCGGGTTTTAGGGGTTTATGGCGGAACAAATATCAACACCCAAAAGCAGGCTATTGCTGAAGGTGTGGATATATTGGTTGCTACTCCGGGACGTTTATACGACCTGGCTTTGACACGAGTTTTAAGATTAAATTCTATTCAAAAATTAGTGATCGATGAAGTGGATGTGATGCTTGATCTTGGTTTTCGTTATCAACTGACCAATATTTTTGATCTGTTACCCAAGCGACAAAATATCATGTTCTCTGCAACAATGACGAACGACGTTGATGCCTTAATATCAGATTTCTTTCAAGCTCCGGAACGTGTTTCGATCGCAGTTTCGGGAACACCATTAGAAAATATTGCTCAAAGCCGTTATAAAGTACCCAACTTTTACACGAAAGTAAATTTACTTATTGAACTTTTAAAAGATAGGGATACATTCAATAAGGTTTTGGTATTTGTAGCCTCCAAAAAAATGGCAGATCGATTATTCGAAGGTTTGGATGCCTTTTTTAAAGATGAGTTAGCCATTATCCATTCCAATAAAACACAAAATTACCGACTGCGAAGTATTGAACAGTTCAGAAAGGGTGATAACCGCATATTAGTCGCTACCGATGTAATGGCGCGTGGTCTGGATATCGACAATATCAGTCATGTTATTAATTTTGACACCCCGGAATATCCTGAAAATTACATGCATCGCATTGGGCGAACCGGACGTGCAGAACGTGAAGGGCATAGTATTTTATTTTCAACAGAAAAAGAAAATGAATTTGTAGAGCAGATAGAAAACCTGATGCAAATGAGCATTCCCACCATGGAAATTCCTCAAACGGTTGTTATTTCAGATGAACTCATTCCTGAAGAACGTCCGAAAATAAAAGAACACTACAATCCTTTAAAGCAAGGTGAAGACGATGCTCCCGGCCCGGCATTTCACGAAAAATCATACAAGAATAAAAAGGAAAATTTAGGAGGTAGTTATAAGTTCAAGATCGCTAAGAAGTATAATAAGCCTAAAACCCGAGGCGATAAAAATTATAACAAGCGCAATAAAAGAAAATAAAATTCACTTTTTTTACAGATTGCTTTTTGTCCTTGTTTTTCCAATCTAATCGAAAATCTTCGACTATGGAACCTAAATATAGGAGTAAAAGTCTCTTATTAGTTTCCATTTTATTTCAATATATATTTACATTTGTATTAAAATTATTGCATATGAAAAAATTATTTTGCGCCCTCTTTTTTGTAATTACAAGTTTTGCTTATGGTTTCCCATCCAGTTCATTCTGGGGCTCTACGGGTCATCGTGTTGTAGGTGAAATTGCTGAAACCTATTTAAATGTAAAAGCAACAAAAGCCATAAATAAGCTTTTGGATGGTCATGGTCTGGCTTTTGTTTCCACTTACGCTGATGATATAAAATCAGACAAACGTTATGACAAATATTATAGTTGGCACTACATCAATATGCCCATGGATCAGGATTACCAAGAATCAGAAAAGAATCCTGAAGGTGATCTGGTAACCGGTATCACAAAATGTGTAGAAGTTTTAAATAACCCGAAAGCTTCCAAAGCTGATAAAGCCTTTCATTTGAAATTATTGGTGCATTTTATTGGTGATTTACACCAACCTATGCATATAGGCCTTGCCGAAGACCGTGGTGGAAATGATTTTAAAGTTGAATGGTTTTATAAAGACTCGAATCTCCACCGGGTTTGGGATAGTGAGATGATTGAAAATTATAATATGAGTTATTCTGAACTCGCCGCCAATGCCGATGTTTTAAACTATCAAGAGATCAAAGATATTCAAAAGGGCTCTGTTGTAGATTGGGTAAATGAGGTACATCAATTAACGCGAGATGTTTATGCCAATGTAAAAGAAGGTGAAAATTTAAGATATCGTTATGCCTACCAAAATTTTACTACTGTTCGCACGCAATTGCAAAAAGCAGGCGTTCGCTTGGCCAAAGTTTTAAACGATATTTTTAGTTAATAAAAAATAGCATCATAAAAAAATCCCTTTCAGAATTCTGAAAGGGATTTTTTTAGACTTATTTTTAAATTACACGTGAAGCGCACGGTCTTCCGTGGCCGCAAGTGCAGCTTCTTTTATAGCTTCCGTGTAGGTTGGGTGCGCATGAGACATTCTCGCAATATCTTCCGCGGAAGCGCGATATTCCATAGCAACAACACCTTCTGCAATAAGATCGGCTGCACGTGCACCAATCATATGTACGCCTAAAATTTCATCAGTTTTCTTATCAGCAAGAATCTTAACGAAACCGTCAATATCCATACTGGCACGACTTCGTCCTAATGCACGCATCGGGAATTGACCGGTTTTGTATTCCACTCCGGCTTCCTTAAGCTGCTCTTCTGTTTTACCAACAGCAGCTACTTCCGGCCAGGTATAAACCACACCCGGAATTAAATTATAATCGATATGCGGTTTTTGTCCGGCAATAGTTTCAGCAACAAAAACGCCTTCTTCTTCCGCTTTATGTGCCAACATAGCACCTTTAACCACATCACCGATAGCGTAGATATTTTTAACCGCTGTTTGTAAATGATCATTAACTTCAACACGCCCGCGGTCGTCCAGTTTCACACCGGCGGCTTCAGCATTTAATCCATCAGTATAAGGCTTTCTACCCACAGAAACCAGGCAATAATCACCTTTAAATTCAACGTCTTCACCTTTTTTGTTTTCAGCCTTAACAATAACCTCATCACCTTTTCGCTCTACAGATTTTACTTTGTGAGACACTTCAACAGAGAATTTTGCTTTTTTGAAAACTTTATTCAATTCTTTAGATAAACCGCTATCCATGGTTGGGATAATACGATCCATATACTCAATAATGGTTACTTCAGCACCTAATCGGCGGTACACCTGACCTAACTCCAAACCAATAACACCACCACCAATAACGATCATGTGTTTCGGGATTTCTTTCAGCTTTAGCGCTTCAGTAGATGTTATAATTCGTTCTTTATCCAATTCGATAAATGGTAAATTTGCAGGTTTACTTCCAGTGGCAATAATGGTGTTCTTAGCTTCAATTTCAGTAGCATCATCTCCTTCTATAGTAATATGCGTAGCGTCTTTAAAACTTCCTAAACCATGGTAAACATCAATATTATTCTTCTTCATTAAAAAATCAATTCCACCAGTAGTTTGATCGACAACAGCCTGCTTTCTGGAGATCATTTTTTCTAAATTGACTTTTATTTCACCTGGAATATCAATGCCGTGTTCTTCAAAATGTTTTACGGCATCTTCGTAATGGTGCGAAGAATCTAAAAGAGCCTTACTCGGGATACATCCTACATTTAAGCAAGTCCCACCAAGCGTGGCATATTTCTCTATAATAGCAGTTTTTAAGCCGAGCTGCGCACAACGAATGGCAGCTACGTACCCTCCGGGTCCTGAACCTATAACGGCTACATCATATGATTTCATAATTTTATATTTGGTAAATCCTAAATTTCTAAATTGGCTTCAAAAATACGAATGTTTTGCGGGACGACCATATAAAAAATTAACATAAAGTATTAGAATTTATGTAGTTTTGTGCTAGATGCAAAAAAAGATAAACATACAGAATAAAAAAGCGCGTTTCCAATACGAGCTGCTCGATAAATACACTGCGGGTATTGTGCTAACAGGAACTGAAATAAAATCAATCCGGCAAAGTAAGGCCTCTATAGCTGAAAGTTTTTGTGAGTTTAATGATAAAGGGGAATTGTTTGTCGTTAATATGAACATTGAAGAGTACAAGTTTGGTAATTACTACAATCATAAGCCCAAAGCGGAACGGAAATTATTATTAAATCGCCGTGAGCTTAAAAAACTGCATAAAGAGGTAAAAAATTCGGGTTTAACCATCATCCCCCTTAAACTCTTCATTAATGATAATGGTCTGGCCAAACTCAGTATTGCGCTCGCCCGGGGTAAAAAATTATACGATAAGCGCGATACGATCAAAGACCGCGAAAGTAAACGACGTTTGGACCGCATTAAAAAAATCTATAACTAATTTTTTCTTTTCAATACCGGTAATAATTGGCACTCCATACCTATACATTTCTCTGTGAAAAAGAATGTATTGACGATTTTGTTTAGGGTAATTACGCTTACTTTTTTCCGAGAAAATCTCTCAAACCGGCTATACTAAATAAAGCACCAACTACAAGAGATGTATAATACCAGGGCTCACTCATGCTATAGCTATTTTCATCGAACATACTATTGATAGCACTTTGAAGATCATTGCCGGGTTTGTGATTAAGTGACCAAACTATAATAAATATACCGATGGCTATTAAAATAATGCCTCTTACTGATTTTTTCATGTTTATAAGGGTGTTTAAGTTAATACCAAGATACCATTTTTAAATCAATTAAAGTCTTGATTCAGTATTCTGATTTTAAGGAAATATTTTCTTAATTTAGAAGGGTGAATCCAACATCTTTTTCCATCACTTAATCGAATCAAATCAAACAACTATGAAATATTTAATTGCGTTATTCAGCTTATTCGTGTTTACGGCTAGTTGCAAACAACAAGAAGAACAAGCTTCAAGCCACGAAACTGAAAGTCAATATCTGGATTACTCAAACCGGGATGACGTGCTGAGTGGTGGGGTAAAAATGATTCCTATAAAAACTGACAAAGGCACTTTTCAAGTCTGGACCAAACGTGTTGGAAACAATCCCAAAATGAAAGTTTTATTATTACACGGTGGACCCGGAGCTACACATGAATATTTTATTCCTTTTGATTCTTATTTTCCTAAGGCAGAAATTGAATATTATTATTACGACCAATTGGAATCGGCCTACAGCGACCAACCTAATGATTCCACACTTTGGTCTGTTGATCGCTATGTGGATGAAGTAGAACAAGTGCGCCAGGCATTGGGTCTGGACAGTTCAAACTTTTATTTACTTGGTCATTCCTGGGGTGGCATCGTAGGCATGGAATACGCTCTGAAATATCAAAATAACCTCAAAGGGTTGATTATTTCTAATATGGTAGCTTCCGTTCCGGAATACAACAAATACGCACAAGAGGTTCTGGGACCACAACTTCCACCGGAAGTACTAAAAGAGGTTAAAGAGCTAGAAGCCAATAACCAATTTGATAACCCGAAATACAGTGAATTACTGTTTAAATATTTCTATACCAAACATATTTTAAGAATGCCTTTGGAAGACTGGCCTAATCCGGTAAACCGGGCATTCGCCAATATAAATCAGGACCTTTATATATACATGCAAGGACCTAGTGAATTTGGCATTACAAAAAGTGCCAAGCTTTTTACCTGGGACCGCAGTAAAGATTTACTCAAAATCACTGTTCCTACGCTAATTATAGGTGCTACTCACGATACCATGGATCCTAAATATATGGAATGGATGGCTACTCAAGTTCAAAACGGAAGTTTTCTTCTTTGCCCTGAGGGTAGTCATATGGCTATGGTAGACGACCAAAAAACCTATTTCTCAGGACTTATAGATTTTGTTAAAAATGTAGACCAAAAAGCCTCTGAATAAAATAATAATCAAATATTTAAATCGCTAAATGGATGAACAAGAAACCGTCATAAAATTTTAAGACTTTCTTAGCGTTTTTATAAGTGATTATAATTATTTTGCTTTTTTTTTAAAATACTACTATGAAATATCGCGTACTTATTTTAACTTTTTCACTCTTTGCTATAACGCTACAATCGCAGAATAAGGAAGATAAGACTCCCAAAGAAACCGAAAAGGCTCCTGAATTCACTATCGACAGCTCCCGGGTACTCACTCTAGATAAAACAATAAAAACCTTGTATCGAGTGATCTCTGGCGGAAAAGATGAAAAACGAAATTGGAAACAATTCAAATATTTGTTTAAACCCGAAGCAAAACTAATCCCTTCTGGAATGAACAAAATGGGAGATTATATGGTGCGCTACATGTCTCCAGACGATTACATAAAAAGTTCCGGAAAATGGCTAGAGGAAAATGGTTTTATTGAAAAGGAAATCAATCGAAAGATTGAAGCTTTTGGAAATATGGCCCATGTATTTAGCACCTATGAAGCCTATTTAAGTCATGATCAAAAAAAATCCTTCATGAGGGGCATCAACAGTATTCAGTTACAGTTTGACGGAAAACGATGGTGGATCGTCAATATATTCTGGACGCAGGAAACGCAATACAACCCAATACCAAGAGCCTATTTACCAAACGACTTTTAAGGATGTATAAATCGCTGATTATTATTCTCTTTTTCTGTTTATCCTGTTCGGAATCGAAAAAAGCCAAAATGACAGAGGTTTGGAAACAAGAAATCATCAAAACTGAAGAAGCTTTTAGTTCTATGGCTCAGAAAGAAGGTATGAATAAGGCCTTTCTGAATTTTGTAGCTGATGATGGCGTGTTACTTAGAAATAATACCATAATAAAAGGTAAAGATTCTATCAAAGCATTTATGAAGAATAGTACTTCAACAGGCCTATCATGGGCACCCAACTTTGTGGATGTTTCGGCATCAGGTGATCTGGCCTATACTTATGGAACTTACACGTATAAATATCAAGACTCTTTAGGTAGCAATAAATCCAGCCAAGGGATTTTTCATACCGTTTGGAAACGTCAGGCAGATAATACCTGGAAATTCGTCTGGGATTAAATTTAGTTCTTATCTTCTAAAAGCGGTACGAAACGAAATTCACCATACTCGTGTTTCTCGAAAGATTTCGGCGCGGTGCGTATAAAAAGAGTCATAATTTGAGTTTCATCACCCACCGGAATAACCAAACGCCCTCCTATTTTTAATTGTGCCAATAAAGCCTTTGGTACTAAAGGCGCACCAGCTGTTACAATAATGCTATCGAAAGGGGCTTCCTCTGGCAAGCCTTTATAACCATCTCCAAAGATGAGCTTTTTCGCGCGGTAACCCAGTTTTGGCAAAAACTTGCTTGTTTTTTTAAAAAGTTCCTGTTGCCTTTCAATACTGTAAACACGAACTCCCAGCTCGCATAACACGGCTGTTTGATAGCCACTCCCAGTTCCTATTTCCAGAACCTTATCCCCTTTTTTTACCGCCATTAATTCCGTTTGAAAAGCTACCGTGTAAGGTTGCGAAATGGTTTGATCAGCAGCGATGGGAAAGGCCTTATCCTGATAGGCATGATCCAGAAAACCAGAGTCCATGAACAAATGCCTCGGAATTTTTCCAATGGCCTTCAAAACAGGTTCACTTTGTATTCCCTTGGTCCTTAAGGTCTCAACAAGTTTCTGGCGTAAACCTTTATGTTTAAAAGTATCTGTCAATTTCAGTAGCGTTTCAAAGGTTAAAGTTAGATAAAGATTTTAAAGCTAAAAACAATTTATAAAGATTTTATTTTTCCTAAAATATCATCCAAATATTCCTTCGAAATACCTAAATTGAAGCTTAAATTATTTTATTTTTGTTGAAAATGTAAAAACTTATGCTAAAAGCTGGTGTACTAGGTGCAGGCCATCTGGGAAAAATTCATTTAAGATTATTAAAACAATCAGAACAATATCAACTTGTTGGATTTTATGATGCTGATGAAGAAAACGGAAAGAGAGTTGAAGCCGAGTTCGGGTATCATTTTTTTAATTCTATAGACGACCTTATTGATGCCGTTGATATGGTCGACATCGTAACTCCTACGCTTTCTCATTACGAATGTGCTAAGAAGGCCATTGCCAAGGGGAAACACATTTTTATTGAAAAGCCAATTACAAATACGGTTGAAGAGGCTGAGCACATCCGTGAGCTATTAGCAGAACACGGTTTACGTGGTCAAGTTGGTCATGTAGAGCGTTTTAATCCCGCCTATTTAGCCGTAAAAAGTGAGATAAAAACACCTATGTTCATCGAAACGCACCGCTTGTCGGAATTTAATCCACGAGGCACTGATGTTCCTGTTGTTTTGGACCTGATGATCCACGATATTGATATTATTTTAAGTATCGTAAAATCGAAAATAAAGCATATTTCCGCCAGTGGCGTAGCTGTAATCAGTGATACTCCTGATATCGCCAACGCACGTTTAGAATTTGAAAATGGCTGTGTAGCTAATTTAACTGCTAGCCGAATTTCACTGAAGAAAATGCGAAAAGCACGCTTTTTCCAAAAGGACGCTTATATTTCAGTAGACTTTTTAACCAAAAAATGTGAAGTAGTTAAAATGAAAGATGCTCCTGATAATCCGGGCGATTTTGATATGGTATTACAAAATGCTGAAGGTGTTAGAAAGCAGATTTATTTTGACAATCCAAAGGTTGAAAATAACAATTCTATTTTAGACGAACTAGAGGCCTTTGCCCATGCTATTAACACCAACTCTACACCCGTGGTAACACTTCACGATGGTACCGAAGCCCTACGTGTTGCTACACAAATTATTGAGTGTTTCTAAATGTTAAATATCATAGAACACTTTAAAATTTGGATTTTTTTAAAAAGCTCTGTGTTCGACATAGAGCCCACTAAACTTTATTAAAAAGATGAAACATATTGCAGTAATAGGTGCAGGAACTATGGGTAATGGAATTGCCCATACCTTTGCACAAAATGGCTTTAAAGTGAATCTTATAGATTTAAATCAGGCGTCATTAGACCGTGGTTTAGCTACTATTTCTAAAAATTTAGATCGTATGTTGGCCAAAGAAAAAATTTCAGAAGCTGACAAAAAAACGACCCTAAATAACATTGATAGCTTTACAGAATTATCAAAAGGTGTAAAACAGGTAGATCTCGTTGTTGAAGCCGCTGTTGAAAATGTGGATATAAAACTTAATATCTTCAAAGACCTGGATGGCCTTTGTGACGAAAACACCATATTAGCAACGAATACGTCTTCGATTTCAATCACCCAAATTGCCGCCGCAACCAAGCGTCCGGATAGAATTATAGGCATGCATTTTATGAATCCCGTGCCGATCATGAAACTGGTAGAGATCATTCGAGGTTACAGCACCAGCGATAAAGTAACAAACACCATCATGACACTTTCTGAATCTTTAGGAAAAGTTCCGGTAAAAGTAAATGACTATCCTGGCTTTGTGGCCAATAGAATTTTAATGCCTATGATTAACGAATCCATCGAAACCTTATATAACGGTGTTGCCGGAGTATATGAGATCGATACGGTTATGAAGCTTGGCATGGCACATCCAATGGGACCATTACAATTGGCTGATTTTATTGGTTTAGACGTCTGTTTATCAATTTTGAATGTGATGTACGATGGTTTTAAAAATCCAAAATATGCACCCTGTCCCCTATTGGTGAATATGGTGCGCGCCGGAAAGTTAGGCGTGAAGGCTGGGGAAGGGTTCTACGATTATTCGGAAAGTAAAAAAGCTGAAAAAATTTCGGCACAATTTTCAAATTAAAAAACAGATTATCCAATATGGCTAAAATTATTCCATTTAAGGCCGTTCGCCCAACGCGGGATAAGGTCAGTTTGGTAGCATCGCGTTCGTATCAAAGTTATACTCAGGATGAACTGGAAGCCCGCCTTGATTATAACCCGTTTTCATTTTTACATATTATTAATCCAGGTTATAAATATCACCAGGACATCACAGGAAAAGAACGCTATACCCTTGTTAGAAATCGCTATATGGAATTCAGAGAAGACCATATTTTTAAGCAGGACAAAATCTCTGCATATTATATCTATAAGATCGTGAACCGTGATGGCTTTTCTTTTTCGGGTATTGTTGCAGCCGCTTCCGCGGAAGACTATAAAAATGATGTTATAAAGAAGCATGAGGATACCATTGAGTTTCGAGAGCGGGTCTTTAAAGACTACCTGAAAACCGTAGGATTCAATGCCGAGCCGGTACTTCTCACCTATCCGGATAACAAAGTGATAGGGTTGATTATTGAAAAAATCCAACAAGAACGTGCTGAATTTGAGTTTACAACTACCTACAGAGATACCCATTACCTTTGGAAGTTGGAAGACCCTGAATTAGTAAAAAGTATACAAGATGAGTTTGAGGGTATGGAAACCCTCTACATTGCCGATGGTCATCACCGCTCAGCATCCTCCTGTCTTTTAGCTGAAGATCTAAAATCTGAAAATAACAATCATACCGGTAAAGAAGCTTACAATTTTTTCATGAGTTATTTAATACCGGAATCAAATTTGAAAATATTCGAATTCAACCGTTTAATAAAAGACCTGAATGGTTTGTCTAAAGAGGCATTTTTGATAAAACTAGATACTGTATTTCGCATTGAGAATAGAGGTTCTGAGCTTTACAAACCTACCCAGAAGCATCATTTTAGCATGTATTTAGATGGCGATTTTTACTCACTCTATCTAAGAAAGAGTAATCATAGCTTTAATACAGCCTTGGATGCCCTTGATACACAGATCCTTTATAAAACCGTTTTGGAACCGATATTGGGAATCGATGACCTGCGAAACAATACACGAATTGAATATTCTCATGGTAAAAATGATCTGGTTTCAATAAAAGATAAAGTTGATGATGGCCTTTTTGCAGTTGGCTTCGGACTGGTTCCAATTACTATAGAGGAAATGAAAGCCATTGCGGATGAAGGTTTAACCATGCCTCCTAAAAGCACTTTCATTGAACCAAAATTGCGTAGTGGTGTTACTATTTATGAATTTTAAAACCTGTTTATGACCATTCCAGAAAACCTAAAACATTTTAAATCAGAATTACCCGAAAATGTGACACTCGTTGCTGTTTCAAAAACAAAACCTAATGAGGATATCATGGAGGCCTACAATGCAGGGCACAGGATATTTGGTGAAAACAAGGTTCAGGAAATGACCGATAAATATGAGGCTCTTCCTAAAGATATTGAATGGCATATGATTGGTCATGTACAAAGCAACAAAATAAAATACATGGTGCCCTTTGTTTCGCTTATCCATGGTGTAGACCGTATGAAGCTATTGAAAGAGATTAATAAACAAGGTGAAAAACACGATCGTGTTATTAATTGTTTACTTCAAATTAAAATTGCCGAAGAGGATTCAAAATTTGGTATGACGGATAAAAAAGCTGAAGAAATTTTAAAATCTGATACCTTGTCTGGTTTTAAATTTGTGAATATTAAAGGTGTGATGGGTATGGCAACTTTTACGGATGATGAAGCACAGATTAAAAAAGAGTTTTCATTTTTAAAAACGACATTCGATAAACTTAAAACCTATCATAGTGCCAATTCCAATCTGGAGATTATAAGTATGGGGATGAGTGGCGATTATCAGTTGGCCGTGGCCTGCGGCAGTAATATGGTTCGCATTGGAAGTAGTATCTTTGGTGAACGCGATTAAAAGAAAAATATTTGTACGCAATATTAGACATAGAAACGACGGGCGGAAAGTATAATGAAGAGGGCATCACTGAAATTGCTATTTATAAATTTGATGGCCATCAGGTCATCGATCAATTCATTAGTTTGGTAAATCCTGAGCGGGATATTCAGCCCTTTGTTGTAAATCTTACGGGCATTAACAATAACATGCTTAAAAGCGCTCCCAAGTTTTATGAAGTAGCTAAGCGTATTGTTGAAATAACCGAAGATTGTATTTTGGTAGCTCACAATGCACAATTCGATTATCGTATTTTATCAACCGAATTCAGACGTTTGGGTTATGATTTTGAAAGACGCTCGCTATGTACCGTAGAATTGTCTAAAAGATTGATTCCGGGGCAATCATCATACAGTCTGGGAAAATTAGTGCGCTCGCTAGGCATCCCGGTCACAGACCGGCATAGAGCAACCGGAGATGCTATCGCCACCGTAAAACTTTTCAAACTATTATTAAACAAGGATACCGACAAAAAAATTGTTAGCGATGCTGTTCGCTTAAATCCAAAAAAACAATTAGAGCCCAGGCATATTGATATTATTGCAGACATGCCATCCATCACCGGGGTATATTACATGCATGATGAGCAAGGTAACATCCTTTATATTGGTAAAAGTAACAACATAAAAAAACGCATCAATCAGCATTTTACAGGTACTGATCGAAAATCTAAAAAAATTCAGACCAAAGTCACCGAGGTCACGTACGAAGCCACAGGAAGTGAATTAGTGGCTTTGCTTAAAGAAAGTGAAGAAATTAAGCGGGTTAAACCTATTTTCAACCGGGCTTTACGAAGAAATATTTTTACACATGCCCTTTACAGTTTTAAGGACGAAAATGGCTATATAAATCTGAAGATCGATACAGCTGACGGAAGAAAGAAAGCCATAACCACCTTTAACAATCGCCAAAGCGGGAAAAGTTTTTTAAGTAAGACTGTAGAAGAATATAATTTATGCCAGAAACTGGTGGGACTTTACAAAACCAAAACGAGCTGTTTTAAATATGACATTAAAGAGTGCCACGGAGCTTGTGTTGGAGAGGAACTTCCTGAAATATACAACGAACGCGTAAACACCTTGATCGAAAAGAACAGTTATGCCAATAAAAATATGGTGATCATCGATAGAGGGCGTGATGTAGACGAACGCAGTGCTATTTTAATAGAAAATGGCATATTTAAAGGCTTGGGCTTTTTTAATCTGAACTATCAAATAACAAATAAAAAAGTTTTGGAATCGATAATTACACCAATGAACAATAATCGACATACGCAACATATTATTCAAAGTTATCTTAGAAAAAATAAGCGTATCAAGTGTATTCCGGTAGAATGAGCTTCTTTAATAAAAAAAGTTAAGCAAGGAATAATACCTTACTAATAAGTTCATAACCTTAGCAAATATAACCTAACAGCTTAACTTTAAAGAGTCCCTTTATGTACCTGAGTATTACCCCTATCTTAAAAAATTCATAAGTAAAATTGTAGACATCCAAAAAAATTCGGTTCTTGCACTAAAGAAAGTATAATCGGGATTAGTCGAAATGGAGAATAACAAAAACAATCAAAGCTGGAAGGAGAAACTTCATGAAATTATTTATGAAGCCGATACGCCTGCAGGAAAGTTATTCGACATTATTTTACTTATAGTCATTGTCGCCAGTGTTATTATCGTGATGCTCGAGAGCATAAAGGGTTTTGGTGAACGGCACTATAATATTTTAAATTGGTCGGAATGGGTGATTACTATACTCTTCTCTTTTGAGTATATCGCTCGAATAATTACAGTAAAAAAACCTTTTCGATATATTTTTAGTTTTTATGGAATAATCGATTTTTTATCGACCGTTCCAAAATACATCTCCTTCTTTTTTGGCGGCGTTCATGCGTTAGCAGCCCTTAGGGCTTTGCGTTTATTACGTGTTTTTCGGATTTTAAAACTTGCTCGTTATTTGGGAGCCTCCCAAAATTTAATAAATGCTCTAAAAGCCAGTAAAGCCAAAATTTCAGTGTTTTTATTTGTGGTTATTATTGTTTCCATAATTTTAGGAACCATCATGTATCTGGTTGAAGGAGAAGAAAATGGCTTTACCAACATACCAAAAAGTGTGTATTGGTGTATCGTAACGCTAACCACGGTTGGCTTTGGTGACATTGCTCCTCAAACACCTCTTGGGCAATTTATAGCTTCTCTGGTAATGATTCTAGGTTATGGTATAATTGCCGTTCCAACCGGTATCGTATCAGCTGAATACACCAGTCAAAAAAATAAAGAAATAACTGGTAAAGATGTCCATTTAAACACTCAATCTTGCAGCAATTGCTCTGCTGGAAAACATATGGACAACGCAGAATTTTGTTATAATTGCGGTCATAAATTGAACCATGGATAAGGTGCTTTTATCTATTGTTGGGCCTACAGCTATTGGTAAAACCAGGCTGAGCATCTTATTAGCTCAATATTTTAAAACAGAAATTATTTCTGCAGATTCCCGCCAGTTTTTTAAAGAAATGCAAATTGGAACAGCTGCGCCTACGGCGGAAGAATTAGCTGCCGTTCCACATCATTTTATACATCATAAATCCATTATTGAAAACTATAACGTAGGCGCTTTTGAAAAGGACGCTTTGAGTTGTTTAGGAGACCTTTTTAAGAAACACGATGTTGTTATTATGTTGGGAGGGTCAGGATTATATGTCGATGCTGTTACTAAAGGTTTAGATGATTTTCCTGATGTTGATCCTAAAATACGTGAAACCCTTAATAAAAGACTCAAAACGGACGGTCTTGAATTCCTTCAGAAACAACTAAAAGAAAAGGACCCTAAAAGCTATAAAAACATCGCTATTGATAATCCTCATCGCCTTATACGGGCTTTGGAAATTTGTATTGGAACGGGGAAACCCTACAGTTCCTTTCTTCAAAATAAGAACAAAGAACGCCCTTTTAAAACATTAAGTATTGGCTTAACGGCAGATCGTCAATTGATCTACGATCGCATCAATAAACGTGTAGATACAATGATGGATGAGGGTTTGTTGGATGAAGTTAAAGGACTTGAAAAATATAAAACGGAAAATGCCCTGAATACGGTTGGCTATAAGGAATTATTCTTGTATTTAAAAGGTGAATGGGATTTGGAAACGGCGGTAAGTGAAATCAAAAAAAATAGTCGGCGTTTTGCAAAACGACAACTAACCTGGTTTAAAAAAAATGAAGCTACGCTATGGTTTAATTACGATGCTGATCCGGAGCAAATCATTGGTCGTATAGAACAGGAATTATCCTGATTATTCTAGCGTAACTTCACTAAATCTGGAGTCTATTATGATGATTTTATTACTGTCCATTTTTTGATTAGAGTAAGATGTTACGTTTGGATCTAACGGTGAAGTTTCCGAATTTAAAAATTTCGAGCGCGTTCCCTTATACTGTAGTAAATAATTAACCTCTGGTAGTGATACAAAAGATTCGCTGTTCTCCAAAGTAAGATTTAAATTAGTGAAATCATTACTGATTTTTGAGATTAACAGATCGCCAATATTACTATTGATAACAGCATTACCGAAAAAATTATCAATTTTTACGTTTGAGGTATTGGCAGTTAAAACCAAATTCTTTACCTCCTCCAGTTTCGCATCCTGCACATAATTTAAATGTAATTCGCCCATATTCCAGAATTTTATATGCACGGGAGAATAAGAGGCATTAATGGAAGTTTTACTTCCATTAATGCTCTCAGCAGTTAATTTTGAATAACTCAGTTCAGCCTTAAGATCGTCAATATTAGTGGCGAACTCTAAAGCACCATGACGTACATTCAATTGTAATTTAGCGTCTTTTGGCATCCTTATCTTGATCGTCTTTTTAATTTTACTTTTTGAAGGATCAACTCCCTGACTTCGCATCATAGCGCGTTGCTTGGCTCGTAATTCCTCACGCTTTTGTTGCAGCTTTTCTCTGGCCTCCTGTGCTTTCTCACGGTGTTCGGCCTGGGCTTCCATGCGTTCAGCTCTTTTTTCCATTTGCTCTGCATAACGTTCCCCCCATGCTTCCATTTTCTCGCCATATTTCTCTCCAAATTCTTTTCCGAATTTCTCTCCCCATTCTTCCATTTGCTTGGCATAGTTTTCTTCAAACTCCTTTCCGAATTTTTCACCCCATGCTTCCATTTTCTTAGCATAATCCTTATTGTAAACTTTTTCCATCCGTTTACTATATTCTTTTAAATATGCTTCGCCATCCTTTTTATAAGCATCGTAGTCAAAATTAGTATCGGCAGCTCCCTCAGGCAAATCCGGCAGTGGTGGCATCGGTGGCATTGGTGGCATTGGAGGCATATTTGCTAATTCCGGCATTGGAGGAATTCGAACATCTACATTTAGATTTTGCAAATCAGCCAATTCAAATTTAAGTTCTTCCATAACTTTAGAAATGGCATCATTAATTTCACCATGATTTTTAAAATGCCACATCATTGGACCATCTCCTTTTGCTGTTATAGTAACTTTGTTAGTGGCAGCTTCGATATTGAGATTCCACTCATTTGCTACTTTTTGAAGGTCTTCTTTACTTACGTCCTCACCTGTTACATAAGCTTCAATACTCACGGTATTCTTATTCCAAGTATCAAATATGATATTGGTATAATTGGTGTTCAGTTCGATAGCCACATTTTTGTCTACCTTTAAAGATTTCGAGGATTTTGTGATTTTTTCCTGACTAAATCCTATCGTAGCCATTAAAACACAAAGCACCAAGTGCGTTAATTTAATTGATTTCTGTTTCATTTTTTGATTGTTTAAATTGATTTATGATTTTGATTTAATTCAGAATCTGTATTCAGGGCTTTAATTTGTTCTCTAAGACGATATAAAAGATTCAAACGCCATTTTAAATTATCGATCAATGCGTTGATAGTTAATTCCGACGGCCCGGAAGCCTCTAACTCTTTTGATAAGCGTTTATACTCTTGATCCAAAGTATTTATCTGTTCCAGATAGTCGTCATATAATTCTTTGGTTTCTGGTGTTGGTTTTAGTTTTGATAATTCGAAATTAATACTGGCCAAATAGTAATCTTCAACTTTCTTTAGGTCTGGAGACACACTTGCTAAAGAAGACACATTTGTCTTTACCGGAGTATTGGAATCGACATCAGCAACAGAATTTTTTTCAGGCTTTTGTTCATTTTTAAAAAAGGTGTATCCACCGAAACTCAAACCTAAAATTACCACTACACTAGCTGCAATTCGCATCCAGGACCAATAAGGTTTCGTTTTTTTCGATGGCAAAGCCTTTTCCAATTTATCAAGAAATCGCTTTTCATGATCTTTGGGCATTTTCTCGTTCGACAAGGTGTCGTTTTTAAATAATTCTCTAATATCTTGTGCCATTTTTTTTCGATTTTAAAAGGTCTTGTAATTTTACTTTTCCACGTGATAACTGCGTTCTTGAAGCTACCTCAGAAATATTTAGTATTTCCGATATTTCCTGATGATCGTAACCTTCAATTAAATAGAGCATCACCACATATTGATATTTATCGGGTAAAGCAGAAATAGCTTCCTTAACATCTTCCAAAGTGAGACTATCATCTACCATCCAGGTTTCTTGAGAATCGGTATCTACAGTTTTTAACTGCACTTCTTCTAAATCTACAAAGCGTTGCTTTTTAGCTTTTAAAACATCAATGCTTTTGTTCACTACAATCCGTTTTAACCAGGCTCCAAAAGTAACTTCAGCTTTATATTGATGTAATTTGGTAAATGCTTTTATAAAAGCTTCCTGCACAACGTCTTCGGCTTCTGCCGAATCCTTCAAAAATCGTTTAGCCACAATATACATTCCATCGCAATATTGATTATATAATTGCAATTGTGCTTTTCGATTGTTTTGTTTGCACTTTTCAATGATCTCTACTTGAAACATGTAAAGCTACTTTTGGTATAAATTAGTCTATCTTAAAGACGATAGAAAAAATAAAGTGTTGCAAATTTTTCAAAAAAATATAAGAAGAATAATTATTATGCGTTTGCATTTTAGTAATTATCACTTTTAAAGTATCTTTAGACCTGAAAAAATCGTATATGAACACCTTTTTGAAACGAATCCTAATCGTCCTTTCCTTTATCGCATTAGGATTATTTTTGTACTCCGTTTTTGTTGAAAATATTTTTACCCCGCGATTAAGTCCAAAAGATACAGTAAAATTTGAGTTGAATGACCTGAAGCTAAAAGTGTTTTACAACCGCCCGTTCAAAAGAGATCGGAAAATATTTGGAGGTTTAGTGCCTTTAAATCAGGTATGGCGAACAGGAGCAAATGAAGCGACAACATTTGAAACAAATCAAGATTTAAATATTTCTGGCATGCGTTTGCCTGAAGGAAAATATACCTTGTGGTCCGTTCCGAAAGAAGAAACCTGGACGGTCATTTTTAATTCTAAGCAATATGAATGGGGTGTTGATTCGGAAATGCGACCGATGTGGGATCCCAATTATGATGTGGTTACCGTTGAAGTTCCTGTTGAACATATTGATCATTCGGTAGAGCAATTCACCATAGGATTCAACAATTCCACAAGTAAGTTATATTTGACCATGGCTTGGGATCAAACTAAAATTTCTATTCCAATAAATCATTAAATTTCTACTTTAAACGCATTTTTGCTTCAAAAATAATGTTGTATTTTTAATCCAAACGGGCAAAAGTGACCAAAAAAGACAAATCGGCATTATCAGAACAGCCAGGCGTCTCTTCTTCAGAGATAACAAACACTAGTGCCGTAAATTCAATAAAAAGCAAACGTAAAACAGCGCTTGATACCGAAGCTATAACAACAGCGATCCTGAATAAGGAAATTACAGCTTTAAGTCGAGCTATAACTCTCGTTGAAAGCCGTAATCCAAAACACCTTGCTCAGGCAAACCTAATTATTATGGCTTGTTTACCGCACGCCAACAAGTCGGTGCGTATAGGAATAACCGGTGTTCCCGGTGTTGGCAAAAGTACTTTTATTGAAGCTTTTGGTGCTTTTTTAACAGGTTTAGGTAAACGTGTTGCTGTTTTGGCCATCGATCCCAGTAGTAGTGTAACAAAAGGTAGTATCCTGGGTGATAAAACACGCATGGAACGACTGGTTAAAAATGAGAACGCATTTATTCGTCCTTCAGCATCCGGAGAATCCCTTGGTGGTGTTGCCCGAAAAACCAGAGAAACAATCACCCTTTGTGAAGCCGCAGGATTTGATGTGATTTTAATTGAAACGGTTGGTGTTGGCCAAAGTGAGACGACTGTACACAGCATGGTTGATTTTTTTCTACTTTTAAAATTAGCCGGGGCCGGTGATGAATTGCAAGGAATTAAACGAGGTATCATTGAAATGGCTGATGCTATTGCCATTAATAAAGCTGATGGTTCCAACTTGAAACAAGCAAACCTTGCCAAAAATGAATTTGAAAGAGCTCTGCACCTCTATCCTGAACGAGATTCAGAATGGCAACCAAAAGTAACACTCTGCAGTGCTTTGAATGATGACGGAATGGATACTATTTGGGATATGATATCAGAATATTTGAACATCACCAGACAGAATAAGTTTTTCGATAAAAATCGTCAGGAACAAAATAAATTTTGGCTACTTCAAACTATAGAAGATCGGTTAAAAGCGTCATTCTTTAATCAACCTGATATCAAAAAAGAGTTAAAAATTCAATTGGATTTGATAGAAGCTAATCAAACAACGCCCTTTGCCGCAGCCGACCACTTATTAAAGTTAGGCAAATCGCCTCACTAAATAGTTTGTAATCCGATAGAACAAATAGCCTGAAAGCGCACCAAAAGCAAAACCGCTTAACACATCCAGGGGATAATGCACACCAACGTAAATGCGGCTATACCCTACCACTGCACTCCAAAATAACAGAATAAATATTAGATTTTTATAATGGTTTCTGAGCATAAGTCCCGTAAAAACAGCTACAGCCATAGTATTTGATGAATGGCCGGAGAAGTAACCAAATTTACCGCACCGTACAGCTAAAAATCGCATCTGATCCACTATATCCGTATTTCCGCAAGGTCTTGGACGATGTACCATACGCTTTACCAAATTAGTAACCTGGTCTGTAAACGTTATCATTAATGCAATAAGTACAACCATAATAAGTAAGGCCTTCCAACCATATTTTCTGTAGAGGAGATATAATAAAAAGGCGTAAAGCGGGATAAATGCAAATTTGTTGGTTATCAATAACCACATTCCATCCCATGGTTTTGAACCTAGGTTATTCAAAAATAAAAATAGTGAAGTATCGTATGCTATAAGATTATCTAACATAAACTCTATTCTTCGTACTTGGCAATCTCTGAATCATAGAATTTAGTTGCCTCTATTATGGCATGTTCGGCTTCAGACTCCAATTCTTTTTGGTCTTCCTTATCGAATTCCTCAAACCATTCAACTTTATCAGTTTCTAAATTAATGATGAATCGAGGAAACTCCGTGTGAATTACAAAAATAGCATCTGGAAAATCGGAATTATCGCCTAAAATAAATTTTGGAAGTGTCATAAATAACCTTAATGATGAGACAAAATTAATCTTTTTGTAAGATAATCGAATCGAATATACAATAAAATTGCCGCTGTTGTTAATCCAGCTAACAAGCCCAACCAAATCCCGAAACTACCATAAAGCGATTCATCGCCAAAATACCAACTTACAGGGAATCCAACAAGCCAATATGAAATAAATGTTATCAGGGTTGGTATCTTCACGTCCTGAAGGCCTCTTAGAGCACCTAATATCAAAACTTGAAGAGTATCACTAATTTGAAAAATAGCTGCTGCGATTAAAAGTTTAGATGCCGTTTTAACCACCTCATTATTATCTGTATAATTAACTACATCCTTAAAATCTACGTATAATTTAGGCAATTGATTATGAAAAGCTAAAAATAATATGGCGAAGCATACTGCGAAAATAGTTCCCAGTAAAAAAGTTGAAAATGCAATTCGCCGCAAATCGATATAATTTTTTAGTCCCTTTTGATTCCCAACACGGATCATAGATGCAACGCTTAACCCGGTAGCCACCATAAAGGTCATTGAAGATAAATTCAAAGCTATTTGGTTGGCAGCCTGCGGGTTCTTGCCTAGCAGACCACTGAGCCAGATCGCAGCTGTAAAAATAGCAACCTCAAAAAACATTTGCATCGCACTAGGCGCACCTAAAGCCATTATTTTTTTTAACATCCACTTGTTCAATACGAAAATTTTTATGTTGGTTACAAATGATTTTGAGGCCTGTTTTCCCTTCAATATCCACCATAAATAGGCCACCATAACTACTCTGGAAACTAAAGTACCGTAAGCTGCTCCTACAATACCCAATTCCGGAAAACCAAATTTTCCAAAGATCAAAACGTAATTAATAACAATATTTAAAATATTGGCTAGTAAGGTAGCATACATGGGATAACGCGTCATGGATAAACCATCACTAAATTGTTTCAAGGCTTGAAATATAATGAGCGGTATTAACGATAAAGCAACAAAATCAAGATAAGGAATCGCCAGTTCAACTACCTCTTTAGGTTGTTTCATTAAATACATCAAAGGTTTGGCTATTAGCACTAACAAAAACAATAATATACCTAAGGCAGTGCACAAGAATAAGCCATGTTTAAAAGCCGATTTTCCTTGCGAAAAATCCTTTGCGGCATCCGCTTCCGCTACCAAAGGAGTAATTGCTGTTGAAAAGCCAATACCTAAAGACATGGCAATAAACATAAAACTATTACCCAGAGAAACTGCTGCAAGTTCAGCCGTCCCCAACTGTCCCACCATAATATTATCGACGAAACTAACAAAGGTATGTCCCAACATACCCATCATCACAGGGGCAGCCAGTGTCCAGTTATATTTAAATTCCTTGGTGTAATCGGATAATTGCATTCGGCAAAAGTAATGGTAACAATCAGCTTAAACAATTGAAATGAAATTATTTTATCAGTATCAAGATTAACAATTTTTTTAGAGGGTATCCTAGTGGTATTGATTAATTTGGAACAAATTATTTAGGATGAAAAAGCTACTATACGTGGTTATAAGTTTCAATTTTCTTTTCGGATTTTCCCAAGATGTCCTTCCGGTAGACTTTCAAAAGGTTTTAAAATTATTTCCAAACGTTAGGGACCTTGCCATGTCATCAAAAAGTGATGAAGCCTTGTTCTCAGCGCAGAATATTTTAAAAGACCGTTCCGTCTTAATTTATATGAAAAAGAAAAACGAGGTTTGGTCCAAACCTGAGATCGTGTCATTTTCAGGAAAATTCCACGACATGGAACCCTTTTTTTCAAAGGATGATCTCCGACTTTATTTTGTATCGAACAGACCACTAGACTTACAAACAAACGACTCAAAAGATTTTGATATTTGGTATGTGCAACGAGAACATTTGGATGCGCCATGGTCTGATCCCATTAACTTGGGGACTCCCATTAATACAAAAAACAATGAATTTTATCCTTCACTGGCTGAAAACGGTAATCTATATTTTACCCGGGAAGATAAAAGTCAAACCTCTCTGGATGATCTTTATGTAAGTTTCTTTAGTGAAGGTGAATATACCACGCCTGAAAAATTACCTGAAACTATTAATTCTAGCACTTATGATTACAATGCTTTTATTGCTCCGGATGAATCCTATATTATTTTTGGAAGTTATCGACGAGAGGATAGTTTTGGTAGTGGCGATTTGTATGTTAGTTACAAAACAGAAAAGGGCTGGACTCCGGCTAAAAATTTAGGAGAACCTATTAATGGTAAAAAGCTTGATTACAGTCCGTTTATAGATTACCAAACGAATACCTTCTATTTCACAAGTGAAAGAGCTATGGAAGAACCATCTCATTCAGATTCCTTATCAGTAGATATCCTGCTCAAGGAGTTTTGGAAATATAGCAATGGCCAGAGCCGATTGTATAAGATAAAGCTCGACGACGTTTTGGATGCTAACTAAAGCTCTGAAATAGCCTTTTTAGACGCTTCAAATTCAGAAATCATTTCCTGAACAATTTGAGCCACGGGCTTGATATCATGAATAAGTCCGGAGATCTGACCGATCTCTAATTCACCATTATCCATATCGCCTTCAAACATCCCTTTTTTAGCCCTGGCGCGACCCAATAAGTTTTGAAGATCTTCTTTAGATGGACATTTTGAATACAATTCCTGGACGTCGTGATAGAATTTATTTTTAATCAATCGCACCGGAGCCAGTTCTTTTAAGGTTAATTGGGTATCCCCTTCTTTAGCATTTACAATGGCTTGTTTATAAGCCTCATGTGCTGAACTTTCCACACTCGCTGCGAAGCGGCTTCCAACTTGTACACCATCCGCACCAAGAACCATTGTAGCCAACATGGTTTTTCCTGTAGCAATGCCTCCTGCTGCGATCAAAGGAAGACTAATACCCTCTTTAACAATGGGGATCAAAGTTAATGTAGTCGTTTCGTCCCTACCATTATGTCCTCCGGCTTCAAAGCCTTCTGCTACAATAGCATCGACTCCGGCCTCCTGAGCTTTCAATGCAAATTTTAAACTGCTCACAACATGCACGACCGTTATATCTTTTTCTTTTAACCATGAAGTCCATGTTTTTGGATTTCCCGCTGAAGTGAATACGATTTTTACACCTTCTTCAACAATAATATTCATGATCTCCTCAATATTAGGATACATAAGAGGAACATTGACACCAAAAGGTTTCGAGGTTGCCTTTTTACATTTTTGAATGTGCTCGCGTAATACTTCGGGATACATAGAACCAGCGCCTAGAAGACCCAGGATTCCTGAATTACTTGCTGCAGAAGCTAATTTCCATCCGCTATTCCAGACCATACCAGCCTGAACTATAGGATATTTGATGTTAAAAAGTTCTGTAATTCTGTTTTCCATAACTATTAAGCTATAACACCCGATCCAATTAATTCATCTCCAATGTACCAAGCTACAAATTGACCTTCGGTAATAGCTGATTGAAGTTCTTCAAATTCAACATATAAACCACCGGAAACTTTATGTAATTTAGCCTTTTGCAAGGGCTGTCTATACCTAATCCGAGCATCAACCTCCAAAGTTTGATCTGGTTTTAGAGCTAGATCTTCACGAACCCAATGTAACTCATCATCGTTAATAAACAGTGCTTTTTTGAGTAGTCCCGGATGTGATTTCCCTTGTCCGGTATAAATAACATTCTCATCAACATCGGTTTCAATTACAAATAAGGGTTCCTTGGTACCACCAACTGCAAGACCTTTGCGCTGACCTTTGGTAAAATAATGAGCGCCTTGATGTTTTCCAACTATTTTACCCTGATCTATAGAATAGTGCTTTCGTTGAGACAAATATTGAAGTCTATTTTCGTTTGAATCAAATTCGGGTTCGGCTAATTCAAAAATTTCAGGGCTTTCCGGAATTTCTACAATAAGACCTTCCTTAGGTTCCAATTGTTGCTGCAGGAAATCTGGCAATTTCACTTTACCAATAAAACACAAACCTTGAGAATCCTTTTTATCTGCCGTAACCAAATCTAATTCTTCTGCAATACGTCGGACTTCCGGTTTCGTTAAATGTCCGATCGGGAATAAAGCTTTAGACAATTGTTCCTGTGATAACTGACATAAGAAATAAGACTGATCCTTATTGTTGTCTACACCTTTAAGAAGTTGATATGTAGTTTTTCCATTTTCTTCAAAACTCCCTTTTCTGCAGTAATGCCCGGTGGCTACATAATCGGCACCAAGCTCCATGGCCATATCCATAAAAACATCAAACTTGATCTCCCTGTTACAGAGTACATCGGGGTTTGGAGTTCGGCCACGCTCATATTCTTTGAACATGTAATCAACGATACGCGTTTTGTATTGAGCACTTAGGTCTACTGTTTGAAACGGAATATTGAGTTTTTCAGCAACAAGCATAGCATCATTACTATCATCTAACCAGGGACATTCATTAGAAATGGTCACTGAATCATCATGCCAGTTTTTCATAAACAGACCAATCACCTCATAACCTTGTTTTTGCAAAAGGTATGCAGCTACACTGGAGTCTACTCCACCCGAAAGTCCGATTACCACCCGTTTCATATTCAATTTTTAGGCTACAAAGATACATAATAACTCGTGATTTAAAACGATTTTAAAGGAGAAGAAAATTTCCATTTATCGATTTAATGTTTAAACTTTTGTTAATTTTTTTAAACACTTATACCCTTTTTGTTTAATTTTTTTATATATTTGTTAAACAAAATTCTAACAAAAAAATATAAACCATGAAATCACCCAATAATTTTAAAATCTTAACCTTGTTCCTTGTGGCTGCTATAACATTCACTTCTTGTGATAATGATAACGACGATGTAGTCGTTGCACCGCAACCTATGAACATCGTTGAGACCGCTCAGGCAACACCTGAATTAAGTATTTTAGTAGACGCTGTTGTAAAAGCCGATTTAGTAGATGCGCTTAGCGCTGAAGGTAGTATGACTGTTTTAGCACCTACCAATGATGCATTTACAGCTTTTTTAGCTGATAAGGGTTTTAGCTCTCTTGATGAAGTACCTAATAATGTTTTAACTCAAATATTATTGAATCATGTTATTCCAGGTGCCAATGTTGAATCAAGTGCTTTAATTGGCGGTTCCGGTTATGTTAATACTTTAGCAGACGGACCTAATACCTCAAAATTGAGCTTATATTATGATGGAACTTCTGGAGTAAAATTTAACGGATATTCAGAGGTAGCTATACCCGACGTAATTACAACTAACGGTATTGTGCATGTTGTGGATAACGTTATAGATCTTCCAACAATTGCAACGTTTGCAACGTCTAATCCAGCCTTATCAATTTTAGTGGATGCATTAGTTTACGCTGATTCAGGAACACCAACCGTTCCCTACATTGATACCGTTTCAGACGGAACAGCTGGACCATTTACAGTCTTTGCTCCAACGAATGATGCTTTTGCAAGTTTACTTGCGGAGTTAGAAGTTACTAGCTTAAGTGATATTGCAACAGAAACAGTGGATGCCGTTCTATTAATGCACATCGTAAATGCTAATGTACAGTCTAGCCAATTAGCTAGTGGCGAAGTAGGGACCTTAGGAGGCCCAATCACAGCCGATGCGTCTGCATTCACCCTTACAGACGCTAATGCGCGTGTAAGTAACATAGTAACATCTTTAGTAGATATACAAGGAACAAATGGTGTAGTACACGTTATTGATAAAGTGATTCTACCCAATATGAATTAGTTTGGTTTGTTGATTGTAGGCAATTTTTGTTCTTAAAAATTGTCTATGAAAAAGAGCCCCTCATGCCCTGAGGGGTTTTTTTTATTTCTTATTTGGGTTGATACGCTTGGAAAAGTTTTTTTCTTCTGTTATTTCACCAGCTTCATAATAAGTCCAGATCCCTACTTTTTGTCCATTCTTATATTGCCCTTCAATAATCACAGAACCCGTTGCATCATAAACCTTGGTAGGTCCATCGAGAGACCCGTTTTTATACATGAGTTCTTTTATTAATATCCCTGGTTCCGAGTACCATGTGTAAAGGCCATCTAACTCCCCATTGCTATAATTAGATTTTTCTGCAACCTGACCATTAGCATAATAGACCTCCCGAGCACCATGTAATTGCCCTAGACTATTATAGTTTTCAAGAATTAAAAGTTTTTTTGAATTTTTTTGGTAAAATTTCCAGGTACCGATGTACTTTTTACCATCCATTTTACCTTCACTAATTACTTTACCGGTCGAAGCATAAAATGTAACCTCACTAATGTTATCATCCGGGTTAAAAACTCTGGTAGCCGAGAGCACAGGTTTATTCTTCATGTTAATATAAAACTTAAACTCTCCTACTTCCTTACCGTGCTCGAACATACCTTCATAACGGATAACTTTTGTGTTTTCAAA
Source organism: Gaetbulibacter sp. M240 (assembly GCF_043876815.1). Taxonomy (NCBI): domain Bacteria; kingdom Pseudomonadati; phylum Bacteroidota; class Flavobacteriia; order Flavobacteriales; family Flavobacteriaceae; genus Gaetbulibacter; species Gaetbulibacter sp. M240. The sequence continues at coordinate 94,029 of NZ_JBAWKA010000004.1, read as the reverse complement.
GTTCTTTTTCCAGATACCATGCCGTTTTCCATTCGCATCAAATTGATTTATGTTTTGACCAAAACAAAATGGGATATTACTCAAAAGAAGGATCAACAATATATTTAAAGCTTTTTTCATAATGGAAAAATTTAATTCTAAACAAATTAACCTATCAAATAACGAAAAACCAAGGATCAAATTGTATAAAAAAAAGCTGCCGTTAGGCAGCCTTTTTATTTACTTTTTAGTTTTGTTTTGCATTTGCTTTTGCTTTTCTGCCTGCTCCATCATTTCAGCCATTTTTTTCTGAAAACGATTTTGCTTTTTAGGCTTTTTCTTATTTTCCTGAATCTGAGCATGAATTTTATCTTCATCAAGAATATAGTTTTTGATCACTAAAATTATACCAATACTAATCACGTTAGATATAAAGTAATATAAACTCAAACCGGAGGCATAATTATTAAAGAAAAACAACATCATGATGGGTGAAAAATACATCATGTACTTCATCATTTTAGCCATATCCGGCATCCCTTCCTGCTGTGGTTGGGCATTCATATTTTGCCCTGTTGTTAAACGCATATAAAAGAAAATAGCTATGGATGCTAATATGGGAAACAAACTAACGTGATCACCATAAAATGGAATATGGAACGGTAGTGTTGCTACCGTATCATACGATGACAAATCGGTTACCCATAAAAATGACTTTTGACGGAGATCAAAGGCTGAAGGGAAAAACTGGAACAAGGCGTAAAATACTGGCAACTGTATCAGAGCCGGTATACAACCCGCCATAGGACTAGCTCCTGCTTTAGATTGCAAAGCCATAGTTTCCTGCTGCGCCTTCATTTTATTATTTTTATATTTTTCTCGGATCTCATCCAATTCAGGCTTTAATATTTTTAGTTTCGCCTGCGATAAAAATTGTTTGTATTGCACGAATGACAACAAGATCTTCACCAGGATCGTCATAACGACAATGGCGATTCCATACGGTAAAAATCCACTTAAAAATGAGAATAAAGGGATGAATACATAGCGGTTTATCCAACCAAATATACCCCAGCCTAGTGGTACCAATTCGTCCAAATTCCTGTCATATTTTTTAAGTAATTCGTAATCACTTGGTCCGTAATACCAATCCATAGACTGATTGATTTCTCCGGCTTGAAGAACTAAAGGAATGGTAGACTCGAAATTTTTTGTGTAAACGGTATCTACTTCCTCATCCTGAACTTGATTTTCTGCTTTTAATGTAACCCGTTTAAATTGTGTGTCTGTTAACAAAGCTGAGGAAAAGAAATGCTGCTTATATCCTATCCAAGATACGTCATTTACAGTTTCTTCGTCATCACGGCTCCCCATATAATCATCTTTGCCATCTTCGTAATCGTAGTGGATATCTGTATAACGGTTTTCATAGGAAATACTCTTGGCATGACGGTATCCTTTTAGTTTCCAATCTAAAATGATAGGTTGACTGCCATTGATAATATTGTTTAATCCCTGAGAACGTACTGTAAAACCAATCATATAATCGTTATCCTTAACGGCATAACGGTACTCTAAAAATTGGGTTTCAGAAACTTCAAGTTTCATTGAAACTATGGTTTCATCACCATTTTTAGTTACAGTAGGTTTAAAATAAAGATCATTGGTATTTAATATACGACTATCCGTAGTTCCAAAATTAATATTGAAAGAAGCGTTATTATCTTTAATAAGGTAAATTGGAACCGAGTCGTAATTAACAAATTTTTTCAGCTTAACCTCAGATAGATACCCTCCCTTATTGTCGAAAATCAAATTAAGCAGATCACTTTCAACTTTAGTCTGCCCTTCTTTAGCATTTAAACCTGAAAACGCAAAAGCCCCTAATTTATTTTTAAGCGCATTAACCTGAAGGGAATCTGCAGCATCTGCTGTATAATCTGCAATGGTAGCTGTCGTATTTTTTTCCTGCTGAACAGTCTGATCAGATTTTTCCTTTTCTACCTGTTCTTGTTTAGCTTTTTGTTGTGCCTCCAACTCTTCCGGAGTTGGTTGATTTTGCCAAAGCATATAAGCCAAAATGACGAAAATTAAAACAAATCCTATGATTGAATTAATATCGATTTTCTTTTCTTCCATTGATCGTTATCTAAATTAAAAAAACAGCCCTATCTCTGTTTTGAATAAGTACTGCACAGCAATTAGCTGTCCAAGTTTTAATTTTGTGCCATTCTGGCACTCCTATTTTTTTTGTTATAATTTAAAGCCGCTTTTACAAAGGCCACAAATAAAGGATGCGGACTAGCAACGGTACTTTTGTATTCCGGGTGGTATTGCACTCCAACAAACCAGGGGTGTTTTGGTATTTCAATTATTTCAACCAAACCGGTATCCGGATTTAAACCTGTAGGTATCATACCTGCAGTCTTAATACGCTCGGTGTAGTCACTATTAAATTCATAACGATGACGGTGACGCTCCTTGATATGTTCAGATTTATAGATATCCCAAACCAAACTCTCACGCTTTAAGTCGCAATTCCAAGATCCTAAACGCATCGTACCTCCCATATGGGTAATACTTTTTTGTTCCTCCATGATATCAATAACCGGGTATTTCGTATGAGGATCCATTTCAGTTGAATTGGCCTCTGTCAAGCCCAAAACATTTCTTGCAAATTCAATCACTGCCATTTGCATGCCTAAGCAAATTCCTAAGAATGGAATATTATTCTCTCTAACAAATTGAACAGCATCAATCTTACCCTCAATACCACGTTCACCAAAACCGGGTGCTACTAAAATACCATCAAGGTGTTCTAGTTTCACGCTAACATTATCCTTATTTATATATTCAGAATGAATTGATTCAACATTTACCTTAACTTCATTTTCCGCTCCAGCGTGAATAATAGCTTCCAAAATAGATTTATAGGAATCCTGTAATTCAACATATTTTCCAATCAATCCAATATTGATCTCTGTTTTGGGATTCTTTAAGCGTTTTAAGAACTGATTCCATTTTTGAATATCCGGTTCTGTACTTTTAAGATTCAATTTTTTGAGAACTACTTTATCCAGACCTTCTTTCAGCATAAAATTAGGAACGTCGTAAATGGTTGAAGCGTCAATAGATTGAATAACGGCTTCTTCACGAACATTGCAAAACAAAGCCAATTTCTTACGTAGGTCGGTTGATAAATGATGCTCTGTTCTACAAACTAAAATATCGGCCTGTACACCACTTTCCATTAAGGTTTTTACACTATGCTGCGTGGGTTTTGTTTTTAATTCGCCTGCGGCGGAAAGATATGGCACCAGCGTTAAATGAATAACAATACCATTATGGTCTCCCAGATCCCAACGAAGTTGTCGCACTGCCTCAATGTAGGGAAGCGACTCAATATCACCAACGGTTCCTCCAATTTCGGTGATAATTATATCGTAATCCCCGGAATTTCCTAGTATCTGAACGCGTTCTTTGATTTCATCGGTTATATGAGGCACAACCTGCACTGTTTTACCTAAAAATTCACCGCGTCGTTCCTTATCAATGACACTTTGGTAAATACGCCCTGTAGTGACATTGTTCGCCTGACTCGTCGGTACGTTCAAAAAACGTTCGTAATGCCCAAGATCCAGATCTGTTTCAGCGCCATCTTCAGTAACATAACACTCGCCATGTTCATAAGGGTTTAATGTCCCCGGATCAACATTAATGTAGGGGTCTAGTTTTTGGATGGTAACACGATATCCCTGGGCTTGAAGTAGTTTGGCTAAAGATGCGGCTATAATTCCTTTTCCTAATGAGGATGTAACGCCGCCTGTTACAAATATGTATTTTGCTGTGTTTGTCATGTTGCGCTTGTAAACGCAGGCAAATTTACAAAATTAAAACAGTTAAACGAGAATAGTTATTTACATATTTCAGCCTGATTTGTTAACAAGATGAACCTTTACTGTGGGTACTCTTTTTTAATCCGCCTAATTAAATGCTCCAGACCATTAACTTTTAACTCATATACCTGCTCCATCATAAGTCCAAGTTGACCTTTAGGGAAGCCTTTTCGATGGTAGAATATCATATAATGTTCAGGAAGATCAATTAAATATCGATCCTTATATTTTCCAAAAGGCATTTTTGTATGCGCCAGTTTAATTAGAAAGTTTTTATCTGAAAGCATATCCCAATATTGCGATGTGAATTACTGCTCAATGACCACCACGTTTAGGTCATCATATTTAACGAGGTAAGCTGTATCATTATAATAGCCTCCAAAAAGTTTCTTTTTGTATGCAAATTTATTTTCTACATATTCCGTTAATGGCGCCTTTGTAACCGATTGATATATGTTTTCTGAGGATGCCAAACGTAATACAACATCCATGGTAAGGTCGAATCCCTTAACAGCCCACCTGTTTGGCGTAATATTGTACTCTTGTGAATATTGTTTTACAAAACTATCCGGACTAGTATCCGTATAACTTTTTGTTCCAGTTGCAAAAGTAAACTGTAATTTGGACAAATGTTCGTTTGAAATCTCATCTCCCGAAAAGGCCGAATTGAAATTTGTAGTACACAGTTTAATATTGATCTTAGGCAATCCTTCTTCCTTATTTTCTTTTCGGATCAGGGAGGCTAAAACACTCGTTACATTCGAAGCAAAACCAGCATTTTCTGTTTCAATAAAAACCGTATTGTTTCCTGGTTTAAGATGTTGTTTGATATCATCGACCAAAACATAATTTACATCAACACCTTCTTTATTTTTTCTGGACTCAACGATTTTAGCCCTTGAAAACTCATTTTTTAAATCGTTTGCTACGTTGAGATGTTTGGAATCGGTAATAACTATTACATTAGCAGCCAACGTATCCTTTTTAATATAATTAACCAATTTGTCTTTTAAAAGTTGATCAGAAGGTCTGGTTTGAAATACATTATCATAAAGGTTCAGATTGGTTCCAATAGGCGAAAAAACAGGAATATTTGTTCTACGGAGATCCGAGGCAGCTCTTTCAAAATTATTTGGAGTAAGTGGGCCAATAACCGCATCTAAATCTTCAAATTGATTTCTATTAATAATATAAGCCACCTCTCCTAGTTCGTTCTTCGTGTCATAAACATCGGCTTTAACAGAAATTCCTAAGGTTTTTAAGGAATCTAAAGCTATTAGAACCCCGGAGTAAAAATCCAGTGAAGCCTTCAAATAAGGATCTGTTTTTATACTGCGCTTGGTACCATCGATGGAATCAAAATCAACACGGTTTAATCGGAAAGGTAACATAACAGCAATATGCTTGGTAGTAAAATCAGCAATGCTATCAATCAAATTCACAGCAAATGAACTATTCTCACTAAGCAAGTTGGAAGCCTTATCAAAGGGTACTTTTAAGATCATACCGGCCTTCAAACCACTTTCCTTCAATCCGGGATTTAGGGAATCGAGTTGCGTTTCATCAAGACCTAATTTAAGTTTTAATCGATAAAACCCCTCTTTCGGCAACACTTTATAGTAACCATAAGTATAATCTATTTTATTTTCAGCATCTTTTTCAATATTAGGAACCTTTAATTCCTGACCTTCCTGAAGTACCTCTCCCATATCGGGGTTTAATTCTTCCAACTGATCTATGGTAATACCAAACTTGTAAGCCACGCGCCATTTACCTTCTTTAGGTTCCACTATGTACGTTTTAGTCGTAGGATTTTCCTCAACTACTTTGGTGATCTTATAAATTGGTATTTGCAATTTATCACCTTTACGTAAAGGATTGGCATATAAAAACTTATTGTATTTCTTAATATCCTCTTCCTCAATATTATACTCCTTAGTTAAACTATAAATAGTTTCCTTCCGTTTTACTTTATGCTCTTTGAACCCAGTAAGCTCTTTTTTTTCAATAATATTTGGCTTGTTGGATTTGGAAATAGGTATAATTAAAATAGTATTCGGTTTGAGTCCCTTTTTCGCATCCGGATTGTAAGTGTAAATATCCGAAGGTGTAACATAGTATTTTTTTGCAATCCCCTCCACAGTTTCCCCTTCTTTAACCTGATGCGTGCTAAAATTTTGAGCTTTTAGCGTGTTGATTCCAATAAAGAATACTAAAATTGAGGCTAATAAAAGTTTATTCATGAGTTGTATTTTTCTATAGGATACTAATGTAAACATATACGGTGTATTTCTACAAATAAGATGCCATTGATATAACTTATTTTAGGAATTTTTATTTTATTACATTACATATTACGTGCCAAAACCGTACTTGCCTCAACTACTGATAAAAAATTCGAAATACAATAGGATCTATTCCCACTCAATGGTTGCAGGTGGTTTTGAACTGATATCATATACCACACGATTCACGCCTTTTACCTTATTTATAATATCATTAGAAACTTTTTGAAGAAAAGCATATGGTAAATTCACCCAATCGGCTGTCATACCATCGGTACTTTCAACTGCTCGCAAAGCCACACATTTCTCGTAGGTGCGTTCATCCCCCATAACGCCAACGCTGTTCACAGGAAGTAACATAGCTCCCGCTTGCCATACCTGATCATACAAGCCCCAGGATTTGAGACCTTCTATAAAAATAGCATCTACTTCTTGTAAAATGCGCACCTTCTCTGCCGTAATATCACCTAAGATTCGAATACCCAGACCTGGCCCCGGAAATGGATGACGCCCTAATAATTCAGGGTTAATTCCCAGTGTTCCGCCAACACGTCGTACCTCATCTTTAAAAATAGCACGTAAAGGTTCTACCACTTTTAACTTCATGAAGTCTGGTAAACCACCCACATTATGATGACTTTTTATGGTTGCAGAAGGTCCGCCAGTAGCAGAAACGCTTTCAATAACATCGGGATAAATGGTGCCTTGTGCAAGCCATTTCACGTCTTTTATTTTATGGGCTTCATCATCAAAAACTTCGATGAATGCATTGCCAATGGCTTTACGTTTTAGCTCCGGGTCTTTAATACCTTTCAAGGCTTCCAAAAATCGGTTTGAAGCATCAACACCTTTAACATTAAGTCCCATGCCTTCATATTGTTGAAGTACATTTTCAAATTCATTTTTACGTAATAAACCGTTATTAACAAAAATACAATATAGATTTTTACCGATAGCCTTATTCAATAATACGGCAGCTACACTGGAATCTACACCTCCTGAAAGTCCAAGAACTACCTTGTCATTTCCTACAGTATTTTGAATATATTCCACGGTTTCTTCAACAAATGACGCTGGTGTCCAATCTTGGTTAAGACCAGCGATATTCACTAGAAAGTTTTCTAATAATCGTTTTCCATCCGTGGTGTGATAAACTTCCGGGTGAAATTGAATCGCATAGGTAACTTCACCTTCAATCCGGTAGGCCGCATTTTCAACATCACTGGTACTGGCCAATAAAACACTATTATCGGGTAATTGTTTGATTGTATCACTGTGACTCATCCAAACCTGACTGCCTTCATCTATAGCATTAAAAAAGGGTTCATTCTTTTTAATGAAAGACAGATTTGCCCGGCCATATTCTCGGGTATTGGATGGCGCCACTTCTCCTCCCGAAAAATGGGCTAGATATTGTGCACCATAGCAAACGGCTAAAATGGGTTTTTCACCTCTTATTTCCGAAAGATCTGGATGTAAAGCATCTTCACCTCGAACGGAATTTGGACTTCCCGAAAGGATAACCGATTTAAATTCGGATAGATTGTCTGGAATTTTATTGAATGGATGAATTTCGGAGTAAATGTTGAGTTCTCGAACCCGACGGGCAATAAGCTGTGTGTATTGCGATCCGAAGTCTAAAATGAGTACCTTATCATGTTGCATGCGCAAAAGTAATAATTGATTTTAAAAAGTCATATTTGAAGTTCTCATTTTTTATGAACAATCAAATCATGGATTTTAAAATCTGTTCTATATCATCCTCGGTAGTGTCCGGATTAATAAAACAAAACCGCGAAACCGTTTCATAGCTATTCCCTGTTTTCCATTTCGTTGGCGTTACCAGAGCGAAGCCTGATTCGTGATTTCGATAAGTCCATTGCATATAATCATCAGGAGTCCAATCTTTACGCCGGTAAACCACACAGGATAAACTCGGTTCCCGAACCAATTCTACATGATCCATTTTAGTTATCATTTCACCTGCTATATTAGCCAGTTCTATACCACGTTCAATGGCCTGTTTATACCGATCGGTACCATGCATGGCCAAAGAAAACCATAAGGGTAAACCACGAACCCTACGGGTAAGTTGTATTTGATAATCGGTTGGGTTGAAACCATGCGCCCCTTCGTCTTTAAAGATATCCAAATAAGAACCTTCTTGTGAATGCGCCTGTTTAGCCAATTCAGGCTTTTTGTATATTACTGCACCACAGTCGTAAGGCGAGAACATCCATTTATGCGGATCGATCGTAATACTGTCGGCCTTTTCAATACCATTAAATAAATGCCTCACAGAGTCAGCAACCAAAGCACCACCGCCATAAGCTGCATCTACATGAAACCACAAATGTTCTTTTTCACAAAGTGTTCCTATGCCATTTAAATCATCAATTATCCCGGCGTTTGTGGTTCCTCCTGTAGCTACCACAGCAAATAGTCTTTTTCGTTGGGAAGCTGACAGGCCACTAATAACGTCATTTAAAGCATCAGCCGTCATAACATCTTCTGTATCGACTAATAAAATATCTACATCAGCCACTTTCGCCATGGCCTTAATGGAGGAATGTGCTCCAATTGAAGTAATTACCAGTCCTTTTTTATTTTCGTTAGCAGTATCTAAACCACGCCAATACTCTCTGGCCGTAACAATTGCAGACAAGTTCGCCGCTGTTCCTCCGCTGGTAAAAACGCCAAAAGCACCTTCAGGCAAACCTGTAAGCGACACAATCCAGTGCATCGCTTCATTTTCACAAAAAATACCTCCGGCGCCTTCCATCCAATAGGCCCCATGAATACTAGAAGCCGAAGTTACCAAATCGAACATTATGGCGGCACGTGTAGGTGATGCTGGCACAAAGGCTAAATGCCTTGGGTGATCAATTGGCACATTTGATTTTGTTAAGTGTTCTTTCCAGAGCTCAAAGGCTTTTTCCCCTCCAATTCCTGACTTGGTTATCGTTTCTCCAACGAGCGCTTTTAGCTCTTCAGCTTTTTTCGGTTTGTTGATGGTGGTTTTAGTATTGGAAATACGATCAATGACATATTTCATAACATCCATGGTCATTTCCACCAAATCCATATCAATTTTGTGCATAACTTAAAGAGTTAAAATTAAAAATTCGCCACTAAGCGGATCTAAGGTATCCAATAAATTTGGTATTAAAGTATCACCATAAACCAGATAAAATTCCGAGAAATTAGTATTTCGTTCCTGAAGTCCCTTATTCGGAAATAAAGCGTTTTGAAGTTTCGTTAATCGCTCCACCTCATCTGAAAGTTTACGCTTTTGAGCACGAAGCAAACGTTTTTCAAGATTTTTCAAACCATTGATCTGTTTTACTTCCTGAGCTTTTACAGCACCGATAAAGGATTTATCTGTTTGTTCCGCAAGTTTATAAAGGTCTTTGAACTGCTCTTTTAAATATTCTTTTTGAGGACTGAAGTCAATATCGATTTCCGAAAGTTCTTCAACTTTTTTATTGATCAATTCTTCCTGATCTTGAAATAAGGCTTCAGTTGTTACATTGAGCTTCTCTAGTTTCTCCTTTTGCTTTTTAGTTTGAATTAAAACCGAATTTCGCAACAGCAATATTGGATAAGGAATCTTAACATGTTCAAAAAAACCCTTTAATTGTAACCAATAGGCCAGTTCACCGCCACCACCAATGTAACATAAATTAGGAAGAATAACCTCTTGATACAAAGGCCTCATGATCACATTAGGTGAAAAGCGTTCAGGATGTTGTTCCAATTCTTTTAAAAGCGCTTCTTCAGACCAAATAATATCTGTGTTTAAAACTTTGTAGACAGCATTGTTGTAAACAATACGTTCCCGCAAGCCTTCCAGGAGATAGAACAAATTAATTTCTCTGGGATTTACCTGCAAACCGTAATGTTTCTCCAAACCTGCATTGGTTTCCATAACTTTTTGGTAGGAGGTTCGTTCCAACAACTCCTCCTGTAAATAAGGTATAAAAAGCCTTTTGAGGTCTTGATCATTAGCATCAATAATGACTAACCCTAAATCCTTGAACAAAGCATTAGCCAAATACCGTGTAGCGTCAGCTAGGTTATCATGTTTTAAATAAGCAGATTCAAATAATTTTTTAAGATCCTGAGCCACAAAACTGTCTCCAAAGGCCTTCGAGACTATTCTAAACACCTCATCTAATCCAGTAGTATTAAGTTCGCCTACAGCACCTTTTGAATCTTTAGACCACTGTATTTTTTTTCCTTCAAAATTGAAAAAATTGATTTCATCGAAATCATGATCCTCAGTAGCCATCCAATAGACAGGCACGAATTGATTTTCAGGATATTTATCCTGTAAAACTTTGGACAAATTGATAGTTGAAACGATTTTGTACAGAAAATATAATGGCCCGGTAAATAAATTTAATTGATGTCCAGTAGTAACTGTTAATGTATTTGAAACTTTTAAAGCCTCAATATTATTTATTGTTTCTTCTGAAACTTCCAAATTAGCATACTGATCTTTGAGCGCCTTTACCAAAACGGATCGATTATCATTCGAAAATGATTTGGTTTTATCTTTGATTTGATCTTGAAACGCATCTAGGTCTGGATACCGATTGTAGAATGGATTTAATTTGGGATCTTTATTAAGGTAATCTGTTATTAAAGAAGAAAAATAGCCCGTTTTTTCAAAAGATATGTATTCTGTTTGCATAGCGTGTTAAAAAATCATGTAAATATACGGCTAATTAAATTTTTTAATCCTAAAAATAACGTTAAGAGATTTAGCTTTTAAATCCCGTTTTATTTAATTAAGAAAATAGCAAACTGATATAATCAGGAAAACCTATAGTCACGTCTTTAATAATGACGCACCTACAGGTTTTTCTGTTAAAAATTATTGATTTATACTTATGAATTTTCACTTAAAATAGCATGTGAAAGTCATCATAAGCATCCTCGTAAAAGGATCATTTTAATTTCGAACTTAGTGAAATAAAATAAAAATTATTTCATTAAAATACCTCAAAAATTAAATAGTCCAAAACCAATTCTAATTTGGCTTTTCATATAAATGAGGGTATAATTCTCCGGACCATTTTGCTCTTAAATTAGCATAACTTTTGTTTTTCTCCTCACCTCTGAGATCCCAAAAGCTAAATCCAAATTTTTCTCTTCTCCAAAAAGGGCCTAAATGGCCACCCCAAAAACCCTCTCTTTCAAGTGAAAAACAAAAAGGTCTTATCCATTTAACTGACCAGGGAATATGTGCTCTTGGTCGAACAAAAACACCTTCAGCTTGACTCCCCTTATTTTGAATCAGTTCAGCGCCTTCATCTAAATAAGGTAATTGATCTTCTGCATCCGGAATAAATCCGCCACCAAAATGAATTCCACTTTTAGTTTCTCCGGGAGTTCCATATTTTTCATCCCATATGGTTGAAAATTTTCTTTGCTGACTCCACAGGGAGCGAATGAACATGGTACTGTCTTTTTTAATAGGATAATCATAACCTACCAGATTTCGTAAGTGTCTGATAGAAATTCTGTGCCATTCATCAACTTCTGCTTTTGTCGGGTTAGCATTATCTTTGAAGGGTTTAGTTTCATAAAAAACTTCTCTGATACCTCTAACAACATCAGGATTTGGACAAATACAATCATAAAATTCTTTTTTAGACATCTTTGTTGGGTCATAAATGGTTCCATCCCAGGTTGCATTTTTTAGTGCTTCTACCCTATCTGACGTCCAACCGTCAGGGTCGTGGGTTAAAAAGCCTTCTTCAATAGGTTTAGAATAAAAAGTAGACCAATCGGCTTGTTCTGGTGTAAATTGAACTAGATCTTCATGAACAACTGGTTGCAGTGCATCCGGATTCAAATTAATTCCTTCGGGATAATCTGGATTTTCTGTAGCATTATCCTTAGAACAGGAAACGCTAAAAAGAATAATAAATAATAGATAAATGTAGGGTGTAGGGATTTTCATAACAATAATTATGGATTAAATTAATATAATAGATTTGGTAGCCGAAAGATAGGTAATTAATAGAAAAATATTATTTAAAAAATCATAAACTTTTCAACATGTAAACGATTTATTTTCAAACATTTCAATATGTTTTTATTTAAATTTCTATTCAGGAATGAAATACACTTTTCATTAAATGTTTTAATAAACAGTTGAGATTGAAGTTAATAAAACCCTTGATGTCGTTAAAATTTCTACCCATCAGAACTCTAACATAAAAACGAGTGATAATAAGCACCTTAAAACCCCTCTAAATTAACATAAATTTTAAAGTTAATTGATCAGATTTTCGTACTTTAATAAAGTAAAAAATCCTATTGCAATAAACATTATGAAAAAGAATTTAATACTACAATTAATCCCTATAGTAGGCTTGCTTTTTGGTAGTTTTTTAGAGTCAAAAGCTCAGGAAACCCAATCTTTTAAGGAAATCAAAGGTATTGTTATAGACCTAAATACCAAGGACCCTCTTATGTTAACAGATCTTGCTGTTAAAGGGTCTAATATAAGCACAGTTACAAATGCCGATGGTGAATTTATTTTGAAAATACCAAACACACAACTCAACGACTACCTCGTTGTATCCCGACTGGGATATCTAGAACAAGAGCTATCTATAGCTGACCTAACAGACAACATGACCATCGCTTTAAGTCCAGCTATTACGCAGCTTGCCGAAATCAAAATAGCTTCTTTTAAGGATGCCAAATCCTTGTTTGAGGCTATGATGAAGAATAGAAACAAATTATTCTCCAATGAGAGTGCTGTATTAACTGCCTTTTATCGTGAAACCATAAAGAAACGTCGTCGCAATGCCTCTTTAACAGAAGCTGTAATTCAAATTCACAAACGTCCTAATAACGCACTCAGGCGGGATGGTATTGAGCTGATAAGGGCGAGAAAAAATACAGATTATTCCAGATTAGATACCATTGCTTTAAAATTACAAGGAGGTCCATTCAGTAATCTTTATACGGACATCGTAAGATATCCGGATTATGTTTTTTCCCATGACGATATTCCTTTTTACGATTTTAGTTTTGGTAAGGCTACCCAAATTAATGATACACCAGTATACGTTGTGAATTTTAAACAAAAACCAGAAGTAGTTATGCCCTTATATTATGGGAAATTGTACATCGATGCTAATTCCTTAGCCTTAATCAAAGCGGATTATCGCCTAAATGTTGAAAATAAGGAATTAACCAGTAGGATGTTTGTGCGGAAAAAACCAACTCGTGTTGATGTTTATCCGACGGAAGCCCGTTATATTGTTAATTACCGCAAGAAAGATGGCTTGTGGCAAATGGCTTATACTAATATTCAATTAACGTTTAAAGTAGATTGGAAAGGTAAATTATTTAATAGTGTTTACACCTTAGATAGCGAAATGGCTATAACCGATTGGCAGCTAGACGAGAATGCTAGTGTAAAGAACAATCAGAACATCATACGCCCTTCAACAGTGCTCGTTGACAAGGCCTCCGGATTTTCAGACCCACGATTTTGGGGGGAATATAATATTATCGAACCCGAGGAATCCATCGAGACAGCTATTCGGAAAATTCAACGTCAGTTAGAACGATCCTCATAAAAAAACTTAAATAGAACACACTAAAACTAGCAAAAGAATTTAATCATCATCATCGAATAAAGTCTTTTGTGATTTACCACCCGACTCAGAACTTTCTTGATTTGAAGCTGATAGGTCTTCCTCATCAAAAACTTCTAAATCATCAGCATGCACTTCTTCTGGTGCTTCGTAAGGTAAAGGATCTAATAAATTAATTTGATTGACCTTGTCTTTCGTTAACTGATTACCTAATGCTGTAATTCCTTTTACAGAAATAAAATCTTCCAGACTGACTTCAAGGTTGTCCTTTCGGTCTTTTCCGCGTTCTTTCGCAAAAACTACTTCTGCTACCGGGCGCCAATCCGTTGAAACTACTTCTAGCTGAGAGTCCGGATGATCTGATATAAAGGATTCCTCTTTACCCTCATTTTCAATTAAAAAGCGCTTAACATAATACAACTCCTTCTCACCATTATAATATACGGCAGAGATCGGTTTTTTTGGAATCCATTTTTCCATGACGATCATATCACTATCAAAGTGTGTTGTTAGCTCAGGGATAATCGTTTTAACCAAACCGTTCTGTTTAATAATCAGAATGCGATCCTCCCCACGGAACTCACCAACCAATTCACCTCTACCATCTACATTTAGACGTTCTACGGTATCATCGAACCAAATTTTACGAGGTTTTAAAGTAGAAACACCCTTCTCTTTGAGTTCAATTCGTTTAACTGAATATTTGGTTACCAGGTTTCCTTTTGAGGAACGTCCTTTGATAATAATGTCTGCAAAATCAATATCCCATTTTAATTTTTTAATACTGCCGGCTTGTCTTAAATGAATGGTTACAACTTCAGCTTCACCATTAGGATTGGCAGAAAAATAAAGAACCTTGGAATTTTTTGAACCATTGGTCAGGTCGTACTCCCTGTCACGAGTCATACTAGTCACGGCAAATCGTTTAATATATGCTGGTCCGCTTTTTCCATCACGATAGATCATATTGTAAATGGTGCGTTTGTCCTTTTTCTTAAAGACCGCTACGTATATAATATCCTTGCCTACAAAGGTTTTAGAATCTACTTTCGTTACCATCATTTTACCATCTTGGGTAAATACAATAATATCGTCAATATCACTACAATCGCAAACATATTCATCACGTTTAAGCGATGTTCCTATAAAACCTTCCTCACGATTTACATACAATTTCGTGTTTCGGATAACTACTTTGGTCGCATCAACATCATCAAATATTTTAATCTCGGTTTTTCGCTCTCGTCCCGCCCCATATTCCTTTTTAAGACGCTTGAAGTATGCAATAGCATAATCGATAAGATGTTCCAAATGATGCTTCATCTCTGCAATTTGAGCTTCTAAAGCATCTATTTTTTGCTGTGCCTTATCAATATCAAATTTTGATATCCGTTTGATTCGAATTTCGGTAAGTCGCACAATATCTTCCTCTGTAATTGCACGCTTTAAATGTTTGATATGAGGTTTTAAGCCTGTATCAATAGCAGCAATAACACCTTCCCAGGTCTCCTCTTCCTCAATATCACGATACACACGATTCTCAATAAAAATACGTTCCAACGAAGCAAAATGCCATTGTTCCTCAAACTCGCCTAATTTAATTTCCAGTTCCTGTTTAAGAAGATCAACAGTATTGTCTGTAGAACGACGTAACATTTCTGTCACGCCCACAAAGAGTGGTTTATTATCTTCAATAACGCAGCCTAATGGTGAAATAGACGTTTCACAACTCGTAAAAGCATACAGAGCATCAATCGTTTTATCCGGGGATAAACCCGATGGTAAATGCACTAAAATCTCTACCTCAGCTGCTGTGTTATCTTCAATTTTTTTAATCTTGATCTTCCCTTTGTCGTTGGCCTTAAGTATCGAATCTATTAATGTTGAAGTGGTTGTTCCAAAAGGCACTTCGGTAATTACCAGAGTGTTTTTATCCATCTGAGATATCTTGGCACGAACTCGTACACGTCCGCCACGCAAACCATCATTATAATTCGAAAAATCAGCTTCACCACCAGTTGGGAAGTCCGGAACTAAACTGAAACGTTTACCCTGCAAATGCTTTACAGAGGCATCAATAAGTTCAATAAAATTGTGCGGTAATATTTTTGTTGATAATCCAACAGCAATTCCCTCACCTCCTTGAGCTAGCAAAAGCGGGAACATTACCGGAAGATTTACGGGTTCTTTTCGGCGACCATCATAACTCGCCTGCCATTCTGTAATCTTCGGATTAAAAACCACATCCAAGGCAAATTTCGATAATCGCGCTTCTATATAACGAGAGGCGGCAGCACTATCTCCTGTTAGAATATTTCCCCAGTTCCCCTGCGTATCGATCAATAAATCCTTCTGGCCAATTTGTACCATGGCATCCGCGATACTGGCATCACCATGCGGGTGATATTGCATCGTGTGGCCCACAATATTGGCAACTTTATTATAACGCCCGTCATCAAGATCTTTCATAGAGTGCATGATACGTCGTTGAACAGGTTTAAAACCGTCTTCAATCGCAGGCACAGCACGCTCTAAAATTACGTAAGAGGCATAGTCTAAAAACCAGTCCTTATACATCCCGGTAACACGAGTTATCGTTTCTTGTGACTCTTCTTCAGGATGGTTATTTAAATCGTCGTTTTCTTCGTCAATCATGGATTAGGACACTTTCTCGTCTTCAATTATATCTAACTCTACTTTTAAATTGTCTATTATAAATTCCTGCCGTGTGGGGGTGTTTTTTCCCATATAAAATTCCAGCAACTTCTCGATCGACATGTTATCGTCGAGCATCACAGGATCTAAGCGTATATCATCACCAATGAAGTGTTTGAATTCATCTGGAGAAATCTCACCAAGTCCTTTGAAACGGGTGATCTCAGGTTTTGGCTTTAATTTCTCTATAGCAGCTCTGCGCTCTTCATCAGAATAACAATAGATGGTTTCTTTTTTGTTTCGAACACGGAATAATGGCGTTTGCAAAATATATAGATGCCCTTCTTTGATCACTTCCGGAAAAAACTGCAAAAAGAAAGTAATCAATAGCAGTCGAATATGCATACCGTCCACATCGGCATCAGTCGCAATCACCACATTATTATACCGCAGGTCTTCCAGTGATTCTTCAATATTCAATGCTGCTTGCAACAGGTTGAATTCCTCATTTTCGTATACAATCTTTTTGGTCAAGCCATAACAGTTCAAAGGTTTTCCTTTTAAACTAAAAACCGCCTGAGTATTCACGTCTCGTGATTTCGTGATACTTCCTGAAGCGGAATCCCCCTCTGTAATAAACAAGGTGGTTTCCAGATTCCGTTCATTTTTGGTATCCCCAAAATGGATACGGCAATCGCGTAATTTTTTATTGTGCAGACTCGCTTTTTTAGCCCGATCCTTAGCCAATTTTCGAATTCCCGATAATTCCTTACGCTCGCGCTCTGCCTGCATGATCTTGCGCTGAATTTTTTCAGCTGCTTCCGGATTTTTATGTAAATAATTATCCAGATTGGTCTTTAAGAAATCGTTTATGTAAGTCCGTACGGTCGGGTATTCTCCACCCATATCGGTAGACCCTAATTTGGTTTTGGTCTGACTTTCAAAAACAGGCTCCATCACTTTAATGGAAATGGCGCTAACCACTGATTTCCGAACATCAGAAGCGTCGTAATTTTTACCGTAAAATTCGCGAATCGTTTTTACCAAAGCTTCACGGAATGCATTTAAATGCGTCCCACCTTGGGTGGTGTTCTGTCCATTAACAAAGGAATGGTATTCTTCACTATACTGCGTTTTACTGTGAGTTAAAGCCACTTCTATATCATCACCGCGCAAATGAATAATCGGGTATAAAAGGTCAGAATCATTGATGTTTTCACGTAACAGATCCTTCAATCCATTTTCACTATAATATTTTTCACCGTTAAAAACTATGGTCAATCCAGGATTCAGATAGACATAGTTCTTCAGCATTTTAACGATGTACTCACTTCTGTATTTATAGTTCTTAAAGATGGTTTCATCAGGAACAAAGGACACTTTAGTTCCTTTTCTCCGCGAGGTATCAACTAAAAGTTCTTCATCTATTAAGTTACCGTATTCAAATTCCGCGGAAGCGGACTTCCCATCTCGTGTGGATTCTACTCTAAAATAATTTGATAAGGCATTTACCGCTTTGGTACCAACCCCGTTTAACCCAACAGATTTTTTAAAGGCCTTGGAATCATACTTTCCACCCGTATTCATTTTCGAAACCACATCAACCACCTTCCCTAAAGGAATCCCACGCCCATAATCACGCACGATCACCTTATTGCCTTGAATAGACACCTCAATCGTTTTACCGGCGCCCATAACATACTCATCAATCGAGTTATCCAGAACCTCCTTTAAAAGAATGTATATACCGTCATCCGGCGACGAACCATCACCAAGCTTACCAATATACATACCCGGACGCATACGAATATGCTCTTTCCAGTCCAGTGAGCGTATATTTTCTTCGGTATATTTAGTTTCAGTAGTCATATTAAAATTATAGGGTTTTAAGGTAGGTCGCTAATATAACACAACACCATAAAAAATAAAACAGCCACCACACAAAGTAATTAACAATAAATCGTCAAAATTGTTGAGAACATTGATTATTAAACGCTTATTCAGAATATTATGTTGTCGTTCAAACCCACGGTAACAAATTTATCGTCATGCCGAGTAAAGCAACCTTTTAATTGGGAATTTTTTTATCATTCAGAGCGATAGTGAAGAATCTCAACTTATTAGACGAAATTCTTCAGTCTTAGCCTCCTTCTAATTGAAAACCCTTAATCCTAGGTATTGACTCTGTTTTTTGGGCGTTACCCCTCCTGCGTCGGGGTCGGGCTTTCCGCGCTACACGGTAGCTAGCTACAATCCCTAACGCGGGTATATTGCTCCACATTTAATGTGATGTCATTCAGAACGCCAGCGAATAATCTTAACTTATTAGAGGAGATTCTTCAGTCGTAACACTCCTTCTGAATGACTACGAACATAGGCATTTGTAACCCGAACAAAAAATCAGAACGTCATTGCCAGCAAAGCGAAGCAATCTTTTTAAATGGAATTCTATTCATGAGATTACCACGTCGCTACACTCCTCGTAATGACGTTACACATTAAACAAAAAGTGCATCACATCGCCATCCTTAACAATGTAATTCTTGCCTTCCACACGCATTTTCCCGGCTTCCTTTACTTTAAGTTCACTACCATAATGCACATAATCATCATAAGCAATCACTTCTGCACGGATAAAGCCCTTTTCAAAATCGGTATGGATTACTCCGGCAGCTTGAGGTGCAGTGGCTCCAACATCAACCGTCCAGGCACGAACTTCTTTAACGCCCGCGGTAAAATAAGTTTGCTGATTTAAGAGTCTATAAGCCCCGCGAATCAATTTTGCCGAACCAGGTTCATCTAGGCCTATATCTTGTAAAAACATTTGACGTTCCTCGTAATCATCCAGCTCATTAATATCGGCTTCGGTACCAACCGCTAAAACCAAAACTTCAGCATTTTCATCGTTAACTGCCGCTTTCACCTTTTCTACGTAGGTATTACCGGAAACAGCAGAACCTTCGTCTACATTACAAACATACATCACCGGTTTATCGGTAATAAATTGAGAAGGTTTAACAAAATCATTATAATCCTCTTCCCCAAATTCAAGGGCACGCACTGAAATACCGGATTCTAATCCTGCTTTTACTTTTAGTAATACGGCCTCCTCTTTTTGGGCATCCTTATTACCGGTTTTAGCAGCACGCTTCACTTTATCCAATTTCTTCTCGGCAGTTTCCAAATCTTTCAATTGGAGTTCCATATCGATGGTTTCCTTATCACGAATCGGATTTACCGATCCATCAACATGAACAATATTATCATTATCAAAGCAACGTAACACATGCAGGATCGCATCAGTCTCACGAATATTTGCTAAAAACTGATTTCCCAGACCTTCCCCTTTACTCGCTCCTTTTACCAAACCTGCAATATCAACGATTTCCACCGTAGCAGGAACAACGCGTTCTGGTTGTACCAAAGACTCTAGTTTTTCTAATCGCGGATCAGGTACATTCACCACACCAATATTCGGCTCGATGGTACAGAACGGAAAATTTGCACTTTGTGCCTTCGCATTAGACAAACAATTGAATAACGTTGATTTTCCTACATTTGGTAATCCTACAATACCTGCTTTCATCTATTAAAATTTTATTGTTTTATATTGGTTAGATGTCATTCGCCAAAAATAATTTCAATTGAAATCAATTTACTACTATGGCGCATTTCATAATTTATAGTCGTTTTTAGCGGTGCAAATGTAGCAATAAAAAAGCATTCTTGAAGGCAAAAAACATTATGAGAAAGTTCTTAATTTAATCCATAAAATACTGTAACATTTGGCTATCCCAATCGTTTTACCATTAAAACCATCTTCTATGAAATATTTTTTTATAATGGCGTCCCTTTTTTTAGGAACTCAGGCCATACTAGGTCAGAATATAACCCTCCAGCTTATTGACAAAGTTACCGGCCAGCCAATCCCCTACGCTACTATTAAAACAGGTACATACAGTGGAGTTATCTCTAACGACGATGGCTTTTTTACTTTAAATTTATCTGACGCTACTCATCCTGAAATTACAATCTCCTGTTTGGGTTATCAAACAAAAATGCTTAGCCTTGAACAAATAAACAACTCTAAAAATACAATTCGACTCGAAGAAGCTATTAACCAACTGGATGAAGTTTACGTGACTAATAAATATCCGAGTATCGAAGACATTTTGGCACAGGTTAGAGCACATATTCCCGATAATTACAGTAATTCCATGAATGCCTATCAAGTTTTTCATCGAAACAGCGAATGGATGGATTTTAAAGATCTCGTTTTTGAAATTGAAAAAGCAAGTCACGTCAGTAAAAAAAATATAGCTTCAGCCAATAAGGATCTTAATAATTTTTCAAATAAGATCCGCGAAAGCGACATGGTTTACTTTACCGATTTTAAAGGTGATTTTTATAATTATACCAAGGACAGTAGTAAATTGGAGGTCGCCAAAGCCACCAAGCTTATCGATTTTAAAAATGATTTTTCTATTGATCAGATTCAGGAAAAGGCGCAAAAGATCATGCTTACTTATCTCGATACAACCAAGACATATAAGGTTAAAACTGGTATTTTTAAAGTTGAAGACTCACTCTCATTAAAAAATGATGATCTGAAAGAAGACAATCCCAATACACTATCGGTAAAACAATTAAAGCACGATACACAACGCTTATTAAGGCGTGGCCAGTTCTATGATAAGTCCTTTTTAAATACCATTTTGGACCCCGTGGAATACGAATATCAATTGGTGGATATTAGCGTCGTGAACAACCAGGTATCCTACGTTATCCGCTTTATACCCAATAAGCACAGAGCTAAATTTGAGGGCCAAATGGTAGTTAATGCCAGTGATTTTGCGATAACCCGACTGCAGTATTCCTATTACAAAAATCGACATGGGAGTAAACTCAATTTAAAATTTTTACTCGGTGTAAAGTATGAAGAGGATTTGAACGATGGTTTGATTTTATTTGAAAAAAATGCGAACAATATTTACTTTCCAAAATATATTCAGCGTAAAACAGGCAGCTATTTTTATGTGAATCGCAGTTTAAAGTTCATAGAAAATAGCTCTGAAAGAAATAAAATTGGTTTTGAGTTTAAGATCGAAGGTCATAACACGAGCAAAGATGAACTTTTAATAACGGCATCAAAAACCTTTACGAAACCTGAATTTAAGGCGATAAAGCAGGACGAAAAAGTAACTTTGGATGTTCTTAGTAAATACGATAAAACGCTTTGGGAAAATGAGGTAACTATTGAACCTACAAAAGAAATGAAAGCTTTTCAAGCTAAAGATTAGAAATAAAAAACTCCGGATATTCTCCGGAGTTTTTTATTTTTTAATACTATTTCTGATTTAATTATCAGGGTGCATGAACTGTTGCTTGGCAAGCAATTCTTCTTCACTTTCCACATGATCTTCATCAGGGACACAGCAATCTACAGGACATACAGCGGCACATTGCGGTTCCTCATGGAAACCTTTGCATTCCGTACATTTATCAGGAACAATATAATACACTTCATCACTAATAGGCTCCTGAGCTTCATCAGCATCTACTTCATGGCCGTTGGTTAAAACAACCTTTCCTTCTAAACTCGTTCCATCCTTGTAGCGCCAATCATCGGCACCCTCATAAATTGCGGTATTCGGACATTCCGGTTCACAAGCACCACAATTAATGCATTCATCTGTTATAATAATTGCCATAGCGTAATTTTCTTTCTAAATTTGCACTCACAAAAATAAAACCATTAGCATTCATAACCAAATAAGAATGGCATTACCTGAAAGAATTAACGCTTTTGTAAAATTAGGAGAATTTTTAAAGCAATTTTCTAATGATATTGAGGAAAAAGCCCCTAATGTTGAATGCAACGATCTGTTCTTCGATGGTTTTAAGCATCAGCTAAAACTAGCAGAAGAAGCTAACGGGTGGTTTACCCCTGAAAATATAAAATTTGCTCTACGAAATTGGACAGAAGCTCTAACTGAGATTAACCTGGAAAAATGGTTAGCGCCTTACACCATAAGCCAAAATCAACCAAAAAAGGTTGCCATCATTATGGCTGGAAATATCCCTCTAGTGGGATTTCACGATTTCCTATCAGTACTTATAACTGGCCATAAGGTTCTTATCAAGCAATCATCCAACGATAAACACCTCCTGCCCTACCTCGCAAAATATTTGGAGTATGTAGAACCGGAGTTTAAAGGTCGTATTCAATTTACTCAGGATAAATTAGATAATTTTGACGCCGTTATTGCAACCGGCAGTGATAATACGGCTCGCTATTTTGAATACTACTTTAAAAATAAACCGGCCATAATCAGAAAAAACAGAAACTCTGTTGCCATTTTATCGGGTGAAGAATCCCATGATGATGTGAAAAATCTTTCTGAAGATATTTTTAGATATTTTGGATTGGGTTGCAGAAATGTGTCCAAAATATTTGTTCCGGAAGGCTATACTTTTGATGCGTTTTTTAAAGGCATATATCACTGGAATCCCATTATTGAGATTCAAAAATACGCCAACAACTACGATTACAACAAGGCCGTATATTTAATGAGCGAATTTGATATGTTGGAAAACGGTTTTTTTATGATAAAAGAAGACGAAAGTTATGCCTCACCAATAGCTACTCTGTTTTATGAATACTACAAAAGCCCTGAAGAACTAAAAAAGAATTTAGTTGAAAATCAAGATAAAATTCAATGCCTGGTTTCTAAAGGATTTGATGCCAAAGAAATTCCGTTTGGAGAGACTCAAAAACCAAAACTTTGGGATTATGCGGATAGTGTCGATTCTGTTGAATTTTTATTATCAATTTGACTAAAAAATTATTGATTTTTTAATGTCTATTCCCCAATTAATTTGGAACTTTGCATCTGAAATTTTGCCTAAATTACTTCGAAAAATAATTCAGGCGAAACGCTTAAAAATAACGAAATACTAATTAAAATACCCACAAAAAATCTTTCTAAAAAAAAGATTAGGGAAACATAAAAATGAAAAAACATAACTTTAGTGCAGGGCCATGTATTTTACCTCAAAGTGTTTTATTGAAGGCATCTGAAGCGGTAATGGATTTGGATAACAGTGGCTTATCTTTAATCGAAATATCACACAGAAGTAAAGCTTTTGTTGATATTATGGAAAATGCAAGATCCCTAGTTCTTGAACTTCTTGGCTTAGAAGGAAAAGGTTATAAAGCTTTGTTTTTACAAGGTGGCGCAAGTACGCAGTTCTTAATGGTTGCATTGAATCTTTTAGAAAAAAGAGCGGCCTATTTGAACTCGGGAACCTGGGCCGATAAAGCTATCAAAGAAGCACGAATTCATGATGATATTTATGAGGTAGCCTCTTCAAAAGATGCTAATTTCAACTACATCCCGAAAGGTTATGAAATTCCAGAAGATTACGACTATTTTCACTGTACTTCTAACAATACCATTTTTGGAACACAAATGAAATCCTTCCCGAATTCACCGATTCCTATGGTTTGCGATATGAGTAGTGATATTTTTTCACGTGTATTGGATTTTTCTCAATTCGATCTGATCTATGCTGGAGCCCAGAAAAATATGGGTCCCGCAGGAACGACACTGGTTGTTATAAAAGAAGATATTTTAGGAAAAGTGACTCGTAAAATCCCAGCTATGATGGACTATAAATTACACATCAGCAAGGGCAGTATGTATAATACCCCACCAGTATTTGCCGTTTACACCTCCATGTTAACCCTAGAGTGGCTGAAAGAAAAAGGTGGTATTGCTGCCATCGAAAAGGAAAACGACAAGAAAGCATCCTTAATGTATTCTGAGATTGACCTTAACCCTTTATTCAAAGGCTTTGCGGCAAAAGAAGACCGCTCGACCATGAATGCCACATTCACCTTAGAAAACGAAAATCTAAAAGAAACGTTCGAAACCATGTTAAAAGAGGCTGGAGTTAATGGCCTAAATGGTCACCGTAGTGTTGGCGGCTATAGAGCATCCATGTACAACGCCTTGCCTTTAGACAGCGTTAAAGTTGTTGTAGAGGTGATGAGCGAATTGGAACGAAAAGGATAATAAATAAAACGATTTAATAATCACAAAAAATAGGTTGCCGGAAAATTAGGTAACACACTTAAAAGATGAAAGTATTAGCAAATGATGGTATTTCACAAAGTGGAATAGAAGCATTGGAAAAGGCAGGTTACGAAGTTATAACGACCACTGTAGCTCAGGAGCAATTAATTAATTATATCAACGAAAATGATATCGCCGTGCTTTTAGTGCGCAGTGCAACCAAAGTTCGTAAAGATATCATTGATGCTTGTCCTAACTTAAAGATTATCGGTCGTGGTGGTGTTGGAATGGATAATATTGATGTTGAATACGCCCGGGAAAAAGGAGTAAAAGTCATTAATACCCCTGCTGCATCCTCGCATTCTGTTGCCGAATTGGTATTCGGACATTTTTACAGCTTAGCCCGTTTTTTACACCATGCTAACAGAGAAATGCCTTTGGAAGGTGATAGTAAGTTCAAAGTCTTAAAAAAAGCCTATGCTAAAGGCATAGAATTAAAAGGAAAAACGATCGGTATCCTTGGGTTTGGAAGAATTGGTCAGGCCACTGCAAAAGTAGCTTTAGGAGCCGGAATGAAAGTGGTCGCTTTTGATCCCTTTTTAGATGAAGCTTCTTTGGATCTTGAATTCTTTGATGGACAGAAAGTACATTTCGATATTAAAACGATCAGCAAAGAAGAGGTTTTAAAGCAATCCGACTTTATTTCTCTTCACGTACCTGCACAAAAGGATTATGTGATTGACACCAAAGAATTCGAAATAATGAAGGATGGTGTGTTCATTGCTAATGCGGCTCGTGGAGGCGTTGTAAATGAAGTAGCTTTGGTAAAGGCCATTGAATCTGGAAAAGTAGCAGGAGCTGCCCTTGATGTTTTTGAAAAAGAACCTTCTCCGGAAATACAATTACTAATGAATCCTGGTTTATCCTTAACACCACATACCGGTGCTGCCACAAATGAGGCTCAGGATAGAATTGGCGTAGAATTAGCAACGCAGATCGTTTCCATTCTGGGATAAATTATTTCGATAAAATAATTAGTAAACCCTAACAAAATTGTTAGGGTTTTTTTGTTAAATATATTTAAATCATGGGGCTTTTTTCAGCTTATTTTCTTAAATTATAAGACTCGTTAAGGCGAGCCTTTTAACTCTATTGCTATGAAATTCATATTATATTCTATTATCGGATGCTTCATTTTAGCCGGGTGTTACAGCACACAAACCTCAGCCATAAAAAATCAGGATGAACGGTCAGCAAGCACTGTACAAAATGACACCGTCCGGATTGTCAATGAGGAAGAAGAATATGAGGTCATTATTATCGATCCCGGTTTTAATACGTTTCTTTACGGTTCGGCCAGACCACGCGGTTTTTATAACCAAACGTATATGGAGATTCGAAATAGAATTTTTGTAACAGAATGGAACCAACGTGCTCAACAACCGATGTTATATAATCCCAATTTGTACGAAATGCAAATTAACTATGATCCGCAGATCGACTATGGTTACGAAGTAAATTATTTACTTTATAATTACTTCATTTATTTTCAACTTAAATACAAACAAAAATTAGGCCCATATATACCTAGAATTTAAAAGTCTTTTAGTTATTTTTGCAAACAAATTAAGAAGCTTTGGAAAAATTAAAAAGACGCTGGGGGATTACATCAAACTCGCAGATGTTTATGATTATTTTGGTTTTCGCCATTACAGGAAGCACCTCTTCTTATATCGGCAAACCCATCCTTGCAAGCTTAAATATTACGCGCGAAAATCTTGGTAATATAGGGTATTGGGTTTTATACGTGATCATTTTGTTCACAGTCTATCAATTCTTGTTAGTAGGTTTCGGATGGCTTTTTGGACAACATAAATTTTTCTGGAATTTTGAGAAACGTATGCTTAAACGAATTGGTTTAAAACGATTTATTAAAGAGTGAGTCGTAATTAAACAGGGTTTATTTTAATCATTTATAGCGCTTCAAGTCACAGGACATTTAACACTTTGGTACGTAATATTAATATCAGATTTACCCATCAGTTATAAATTAAAAAGCCTTTCATTTTGAAAGGCTTTTTTCTTTTTTCTCCTCAGTAAAAAATTCGGTATAACACCACATAATGGTGAAGGTTGGAATAACATCCACCCCAGGTAAGGCTTCTTCAACAAAAGACACCACACCCGCTACTTTTCCGGCAGTTCCTTTATAGAGTTTGATCATGATCCAGGCCGAAATGGGAGCCCAAACAGCATCGGAAAACTCACCAACACCAGGAATGATAAAAGAAACGTAACCTACAGCATCCAAAAGAATACATAAAACTAATTTTTTGTAGCGGTTGATTTTCATATCAAACTATCTATTCGGCGCTATCAATTTTAAAAACTCATTACGTGTTTCGATTTTTTCAAACTGTCCCCGAAATCCGGAGGTTGTCGTGATCGAGTTTTGTTTTTGAACACCACGCATCATCATACACATATGTGCCGCCTCGATAACAACCGCAACGCCCTGTGGTTTAAGCGTATTATTGATACAATCCAGGATTTGTTCTGTAAGGCGTTCCTGAACCTGTAAACGTCGGGCAAATACATCAACAATCCTAGGTAATTTACTCAATCCCACAATATATCCATTGGGAATATAAGCAATGTGAGCCTTCCCAAAAAAGGGTAAAATATGGTGTTCGCAGAGCGAATAGACTTCGATATCTTTCACAATAACCATTTCATCATAAGATTCTTTGAACATAGCACTTCTCAAAATCTCTTCAGGATCCTGATGATAGCCCTGCGTTAAAAATTGCATAGCTTTAGCGGCCCGCTCGGGAGTTTTAAGTAAGCCTTCTCGATACGGATCTTCACCCAGATCGGAAATTATATTCTTGTAACGATTTTTTACATCGTCGGTTACCTGCATATTGTATTCTTCAAAACTTTTATACGGCATAATAGGTTTATTGTTTTAGTTTTTTGGCGTAATAGGTTTTTAATTTTTTGATTTTCGGGTTGATAATATACTGACAATAGGGTTGTGAGCGATTATTATCGTAGTAATTTTGATGAACGTCTTCGGCTTCATAAAATATATCTAAAGCTACAATTTCCGTAACAATAGGTGCTTCAAAAACCTGTTCTTTATTTAATAATTCAATAAATTTTTCAGCTGCCTCTTTTTGACGATCATCAGAATAAAAAATAGCGGATCGGTATTGTGTACCCACATCATTTCCTTGACGATTCAAGGTCGTTGGGTCATGCGTAGCAAAAAAAATCTCCATTAATTCTGTATAATCAATAATATTTGGATCATATACGATTTGAACGGCTTCGGCATGTCCGGTTCTCCCCGTACATATTTCTCGGTAACTAGGGTTTTTAATTTGTCCACCTGTATAGCCGGAAACTACTTTTTGAACACCTTCTAATCGCTCGAATACAGCCTCAGTACACCAAAAACAGCCGCCAGCAAAGGTGGCAACATCCCAGGATTTAGTCATAAAAAATTCAATTTATCTATTAGTAGTGTATCTTAACAATACCTTACCTAATTCGACCTTAAAGATAACCTTTAAACAAGTTCTCGACAATAAAAACAAATCTTAATTGCCCATAAAGTTCTAAAGTATTAAATTCACGCTTTATTAAAATCCTATGATTCAAGCGAAGGACATTCACAAACATTACGGTGATTTAGAAGTTTTAAAAGGCGTTGACATCAACGTAAAAAAGGGAGAAATAGTATCTATCGTAGGAGCTTCAGGAGCCGGTAAAACAACCCTGCTTCAAATATTAGGCACCCTAGACAAAGCTTCACATTCAAAGGATTTTCAGCTAAAAATTAATGATACCGATATTCAAACACTTGGTGATAAAGCTTTGGCTAATTTTAGAAATCAACATATCGGTTTTATTTTTCAGTTTCACCAATTACTTCCAGAATTCACAGCTTTAGAAAATGTGTGTTTACCGGCATATATTAAGGGTACTAAAAAATCTGATGCTGAAAAAAGAGCAAAAGAACTACTAGATTTTTTAGGTCTTTCAGCACGTTACGAGCATAAACCAAATGCTTTATCCGGTGGCGAACAACAACGTGTTGCCGTGGCACGAGCCCTTATTAATAATCCCGATTTTATTTTTGCCGATGAACCTTCTGGGAACCTCGATAGTGAATCTGCTGAAAATTTGCATCATTTATTCTTCAAGCTTCGTGATGAATTTGGTCAGACCTTCGTGATCGTTACACATAATGAAGATTTAGCAAATATGGCCGATCGGAAGCTTACCATGGTTGATGGCAAAATTGTAACCAAAGAACTTATTGAATAACCAGCGTTTGCATGGTTTAGTTAGAAATAATATTTCTGTATTTAGAGTGTTAAAGTATGACGGTTTATTTTAGGCGTTTCCCTCTAGAACTCCATTTTTAAAATATGAATCTTAGCGCCCTTACGGTACTCAAGCACCAAAAACTCTTGAAAAGATCATTATTAATATCTTCATATAACCCCCTAAAAATAGCAGTTTATTAATAGTTAAAATCTAGAGAAAAGCAATTCTGCACTTATCTCTAACTATTAAATTTATCGAATTCTTAACACATGTAACTTTATAAAAATTAGACAAAACCCTTATTTTTACAAAAAAAGACGCATTGAAAAAAGAAGCGCTAAAAGACTTTCTTGAAGCCAAGGTTCTGCAGTACAATAACAGGACATTTATTGATAGTGACCCTATAAAAGTTCCTCACCGTTACTCTTCAAAAGAAGATATAGAAATAGCGGCGTTTTTTACCGCAACAATTGCTTGGGGAAACCGGAAAAGTATCATTAACAATGCTCAAAGACTTATGCAGCTTTTTGATGATGCACCATATGATTTTATAATGAATCATCACGAATCAGATGTAGAGCGTTTACTACCCTTCGTGCATCGCACGTTTAATGGTTACGATTGCATTCAATTTGTGAAATCGTTACAACACCTCTATCTAAATCACGGTGGTCTGGAGTCTATTTTTTCAAAATATGGAACAACAAAAAACTTACAGCCAGCCATTTCAGAGTTTAAATCTCATTTTTTTGAAATAGAACACTTGGAGCGCAGTAAAAAACACATAAGCGATCCTACAAAAAATTCGGCTGCAAAAAGAATCAATATGTTCTTGAGGTGGATGGTAAGAAATGATAATACCGGAGTTGATTTTGGAATTTGGGATTCCATTTCAATGGCCTCCCTCTCTTGTCCGCTCGATGTCCATTCCGGTAATGTAGCTCGAAAATTAGGCCTACTAAAGCGAAAACAAAATGATGCGAAAGCTTTAAAGGAACTCGATAAAAATTTACGAAAACTTGATCCTTCGGATCCCGTTAAGTACGACTATGCCCTATTTGGTCTTGGAGTATTTGAAGGTTTTTAAATCAGAATAAATGTAATTATAAACCCTAAAATGAATAATATGCGACTAATTCTAATTTTTTTGTTCACGAGCCTTGTGAGCTATTCTCAATCCAGAAAAATTCCGATAGACACGATGGTGGTGACCAACCACACAGGAATGATTAACGGGCAAAATTTGTCTTACACGGCCACTGCCGGAACCCAACCGGTCTGGGACAAGGACGGTAATCCAATAGCGACATTATTTTACACTTATTATGAACGTAATAATGTTAAGAATCGCGCCACGCGTCCATTGGTCGTATCCTTTAATGGTGGGCCCGGATCCGCTTCTGTTTGGATGCACATTGGATATACAGGTCCAAAAGTTTTGAATATTGATGAAGACGGATATCCAGTACAACCGTATGGCCTAAGGGATAACCCAAATTCTATTTTGGATGTGGCTGATATCGTTTATGTAAACCCAGTAAATACCGGATTTTCCAGAATGATTCCCGATAAAGACGGAAAACTTCCTGACCGGGATACTTTTTTTGGAATTAATGCCGATATAAAATACTTGGCAGAATGGATCAATACTTTTGTGACTCGAAAACAACGTTGGGAATCACCGAAATACATTATTGGCGAGAGTTATGGTGGTACACGCGTGATGGGGCTGGCCAAAGCGCTTCAAAGCAACCAATGGATGTATTTGAATGGCGTTATCATGGTATCTCCTGCCGATTATAAATTATTGAGGACAGGTCAGCCAATATATTCGGCTATTAACCTACCCTATTTTACCGCAGCCGCTTGGTACCATAAGATGCTTCCTGCTGAACTTCAGCAAAAGGACCTAACCGATATTTTACCGCAAGCAGAAGAATTTGCTATAAATACTTTGATGCCTGCATTAGCAAAGGGTGGTATGATTTCAGAAACAGAAAAAAATGATGTAGCTGAAAAAATGGCTTACTATTCCGGCTTGGACAAAGAGGGCATTTTACAAAATAATTTGGATGTCCCCACCAGTTTCTTCTGGAAAGATCTTTTGCGTGATTCTAAAGGTATGACCATTGGGCGATTAGACTCCAGGTACTTGGGGGTTGATAAACGTGACACCGGTACTAGTCCGGATTATAGTCCAGAACTAACAACTTGGAACCATGCGTTTACGCCAGCTATTAATTATTATGTACGAAGTTTTTTAAACTTTAAAACCGATGTGAAATATAATATGTTTGGTAGTGTAAATCCTTGGGACCGACGCAACGATAATGTTCGTGATGAACTAAGGCAAGCCATGGCCCAAAACCCTTACTTAAACGTCTTGATTCAATCTGGATACTATGATGGTGCTACGACCTATTTTGCTGCAAAATACACCATGGGCCAGATAGACCCTAGCGGTAAATTAAAAGACCGCTTTACATTCAAAGGGTATCGTTCCGGACATATGTTTTATATTAGAAAGGATGATCTGGAAAAATCCACTAACGATCTGAGAGCTTTTATAAAATCTACTATGAATCCGGAAAAATCGGCCAAGTATTAAACTTATAAATTCAGAAAAAAAAGGCGGAAATCATATTGATTTCCGCCTTTTTATATTTTTAGAAAATAATTTTAGCCCTTTAACCAAGCTTCACGGATCTTACTTTGGCGAGGTGTAACTTCCTCCATATCCACAATACCCGTACCGTTTGTATAGGACTTGGTAACCGTAGTTTTTATCTCTACAGGTTTTCCATCGCGTTCCAAACTCACCTCAACCTCTTGTCCCGGAGTCCAGGCCACGACACTATTTAAAATATCATTTGCATTTTGCATGGTCATTTCTTTTCCATTAATACGCTTTATAACATCATTAGCCTCTGCTCCGGCATCATGCCAAAAACTATTATCGTTTACAGCCTCAGTAAAAAAGATGTCACCAGTTTGCGCATTTCCGGCCAAAATTAATTCCGACCCATTTTGTACATATCCCGTTTCTACTTTGCCTTCTCCGATTTTTAATCCAACCCTAGACAAATAGTTATTATAATTTATAGGAACATCTCCTATTACGTGATCATAAAAGAAAGGTTTTAAAGCTGGATAAGTCATCGAAATTATTTCATCGATAATTTTTTCATCATTGAAAGGTTTGTCCTTTCCATATTTTTCTGAAAGTTGCTTCATCAATGATAAAATACCACGTTGTCCGTCACTTTCATTCCGCATAATAATATCGATACACATGCCAATTAAGGCCCCTTTCTGGTAGACATTCAAGTACTGATCTTTATACGGCGCTTTTAAAACATTCTCGCTCATAATAGTAAAACTCATTGCATCATCCAACTGTTTAGAATAACTAATTTTATCCATTATTTTTTTATAGAAAGAAGACGCATCGATAAGGCCTTGATTTACCTGAAAAAGATTTGCAAAATATTCCGTCACGCCCTCATACATCCATAAATGTTTGGAAAAAGTAGGGTTGTTATAATTAAAATATTGAATATCCTCTGAGTGTACCGAAAGTGGCGTTACAATATGAAAAAACTCATGAGATACTACATCTATCATACTACTGGACAGGCCCTCATTCGAGTATTCATCGGGAAATACCACAACAGTAGAGGTATGATGCTCTAAAGCGCCATAGCCTTTGGCATAACCATCGGTTCCTTTCGATAGGTATAAAAAGATATGATATTCCTGAGTCGAGTTAATAGGACCTAAAAAGGCTTTTTGGGCCTGCATCATCTTATAAACAGTATTTTTTAAAGAAGCTGCCGAATGATTTTTGGAGGGAGAATAAACGCCCAACACAATTTTTATATTACCTACCATAAATTCTTCCACATCATGTTTGCCGAACATCATTGGGTTGTCAGTTACATCAAAATACCTGTTGGCCAGATAGGTGGTTGTAATTGATTTTCCATCAGCACTTGGTTTTTCAGAGCTTTTAGGAAGTGCAGAAGTTCTTTCAAAATCAGATGGCACTGTAATATCGATCTTATATGGATGGTTTTGTAAGGACTCAAAGTAACCTACAAACCCGTGTAAATTAAGGATATATGCGTCTGATTCAATATTTGTTCCGCTAGGCGAAAAAGGAACTTCATAACCAATGCCTCCGACCTCTTCCTGGTCGTAGGTGTCATTTACCCAATAACTTAACTTATCTAAATTCTTAGCGTTTGAAATGGTCCAGGTGTTATCATCTAGGCGATCCACAGGTATTTCGTTTCCTGAATAATCAAGCGCTTTAAAATCGTCGATATACTTACCAAAATTACTTATGGAATATGTACCCTGAACAACCTTAGGTAAACGAAAAGTTACCGTATTCGCAGTGAAACGTCCCGGATCTACGGTCACTGGTACTTTGTCGTTAGAGACTTGAGTTATATTAATAGAAGTTTCGATAGGAATTACATTTGCAAGATCGTTACTCACTGACTTCGTTGAGTTACAACTTACCACCAACAATCCTGCGAATAAAATAGCGAGCGCTTTGGTTTTCATGAAAAAAGTTTAAAATTATAATGTTTTATGACCTGCAAAATACTATTATGTTACAAAGCTTATTCTTAAGGTTTTGTTAAATTGATGATTTCGTATATTCGCAAATGCGGCATCCAGTAGTAAGTATATTGACTCCTTTTAAGAATACTTCTTCTTTTTTAGAAGCCTGCTTGGAGTCTATTCTAAATCAGACTTATAGCCATTGGGAATTGCTTATTGTGGATGACCATTCTTCAGACGATAGTTATGCCATTGTTGAAAAATTTGCTAAAACAGACTCTCGAATACGCCTTTTTAAAAATTCAGGTGAAGGGATCATAGAGGCCCTTCGATTAGCCTTTAAAAATAGTAAAGGTAAATTTATTACCCGCATGGATAGCGATGATATCATGACGCCAGATAAACTGGAAATATTGGTGCAAAATTTACAGAAATATGGGCGAAAACATATTGCGGTTGGACAGGTGAAATATTTTGCCGAGCACGGTGTAAATCCTGGTTATAAGCGTTATGAAAATTGGTTAAACCGCTTAACCCAAAGTGGTGCGAATTTTACTGAAATTTACAAAGAGTGCGTCATTCCTTCTCCCAATTGGATGGCCTACAAGGATGACCTATTACAGGTAGGCGCCTTTGATCATGATGATTATCCTGAAGATTATGATCTCACATTTCGTTTCTATCAGGCCGGGTTCAAATGCATCCCTTGCGATAACGTTTTACATTTTTGGCGCGACTACAGCACAAGAACTTCGAGAACTCATATACACTACGCGCAAAATTATTTTTTAGCCATTAAAATGAAGTATTTTTTGGCTGTCGATCACAATCCCAAAAAACAATTAGTAATCTGGGGTGCCGGTTATAAAGGAAAAGAAATTGCCAAATATTTGATAAAAAGGAAGGTTCCTTTTGACTGGGTCTGCGACAACCCAAAAAAAATTGGAAAAACTATTTATGGGCAAACCATGAAATCTTTCCAGATGCTTCAAAGTATAAAAAACCCACAGAGTATTATTACCGTCGCAAATTCCAGTGCACAAAAGCAAATCAGGAATTATTTAGATACTTTAGAATTAAAATCCATAAAGGACTATATTTTCGTGTGTTAATTTGACGATTACGAAATAAAATTCATTTTCATTTTCTATATTTGACAAATCTAAAAAGAGATGCAGTTTAAACACCCCGAACTTCTTTACGCCTTATTTTTACTGCTCATCCCAATCATTATTCATTTATTTCAGCTTCGAAGATTTAAAAAAGAACGCTTTACGAATGTGGCTATATTAAAAAAAGCCATCATGCAAACCAGAAAAAGTTCGCAATTAAAAAAATGGTTAATCCTTGCCACAAGATTACTAGCTTTAACCGGTCTTATTTTTGCATTTGCACAACCCTTTACTAGTCCAAAGCACAACGCAAATATAAAAACAGAAACTGTTATCTATTTAGATAATTCATTCAGTATGCAGGCCAACGGCAACAGAGGCCCACTACTAAAACGTGCTGTTCAAGATTTAGTGAGTACCGTACCTGAAGATGTTTCTTTTTCATTAATTACCAATAATGAAATTTTCAGAAATACCTCAATAAATGCGATTAAGAATGACCTCTTAGAAATAGACCATACGGCTTCAATACTTTCGCCTGAAGCAGCATTGCTAAAAGCCAAAGCGTTATTTAGTAAGAACAGTAGTAGTCTAAAGAATATTATTTTTATTTCAGATTTTCAAGATGATGGAAATGCTTCAAACTTCAAACACGATAACAATATAACACTGTTTTTGATTCCGCTTAAAGCGGAAAATATTAGAAATATAGCTATCGATACTGCGTTTATTTCAAATGAAAACTTTGAAAATTTGAATCTACATGTTCGATTAAGTGACAATGGAAATACCACCGAGGCCGTTCCACTTTCATTATTCGACAATGAAAAACTTATAGCCAAAACGGCTGTTAACCTTAATGAAACCTCTGAGGCCGTTTTTACAATTCCAGCGAATAAACCGATTCAGGGAATATTAACCGTAAATGATAACAGTTTACAATTTGATAATACTCTGTTCTTTAATATCAATGAACCCATAAAAACCAGTGTATTAGCTATTAGCAATGATAATGACGACTATTTAAGACGTATTTACACCGATGATGAATTTAACCTCATTACAACCTCCGAATCCCAATTAGATTATAGCCTTATAAGTTCTCAGAATCTGATTGTGTTAAATGAGTTAGAAAGCATTCCAGTTACATTAGCTTCGGCACTTAGGACTTTTTTAACTGAAGGTGGTGCCGTAACTATTATACCTTCTATAAATTCCGAAATAACAAGTTATAATGCTTTTTTGAATGCTTTTGATTTAAACCTTAAACAATTCAATGATACTGAAAAACGCATTACTTCTATCAACTATAATCATCCTCTTTATAACCGGGGAGTTTTTGAAAAGGAAGTACGTAATTTTCAGTACCCAAAAGTAAATGGATTTTTTGAGCTTTTGAATTCGCGGGGTGCTACGGCTTTA
Source organism: Gaetbulibacter sp. M240 (assembly GCF_043876815.1). Lineage (NCBI taxonomy): Bacteria > Pseudomonadati > Bacteroidota > Flavobacteriia > Flavobacteriales > Flavobacteriaceae > Gaetbulibacter > Gaetbulibacter sp. M240. The sequence continues at coordinate 58,067 of NZ_JBAWKA010000004.1, read as the reverse complement.
GAATATGAGGACGGGAAACCCTTTTTGATCAACAAAGATAAACTATCATTATTTACCGCTTCATTAGAAAACATGAACTCCAATTTTAAAAGTTCACCACTCATAGTTCCTACCTTTTACAATATGGCAAAATATGGTTTGAAAATACCTAGTTTGTATATGCTTATTGGGCAAAATAATAGTTTTGATGTCACTGTGAATTTAGGTCAGGATGCGATCCTTAAACTTGAAAATGATCAACATTCCGTAATACCTCAACAACAATATTATAATACCAAAGTACGTATTAACACTAATGACATTCCTGATTTTGCGGGAATTTATGCGGTAAAAAACAGGACCGAAATTTTGAAACATGTCAGCTTCAATTATAGCAGAAACGAAAGCTCAATGCGTTATCAAGACCTTTCAAACCTAAAAGATATCAACTTAAGTAACACCATTGAAAAAGCCTTCGATAATATAAAAAGTGAAACAAAAATGAATGCCTTGTGGAAATGGTTTGTTATTTTTGCAGCAGCACTTTTGATTATTGAAATGGCAATCTTAAAATATTTTAAATGAATATACTTCTAAAAGCCGCCACTATTATAGATCCGGAAAGTGAATTTCACAATTCAACCCAAGATATTTTAATTGAAAATGGCATCATTAAAAAGATTGCACCCTCTATCAAAAACCCTGAAAATATTCAAGAAATAAAACGCGAAAACTTACATATATCGCAGGGTTGGTTTGATAGTAGCGTAAGTTTTGGAGAGCCCGGTTTTGAAGAACGTGAAACCATTTTAAATGGTTTAAAAACGGCTGCAAGATCTGGTTTTACAAGCGTAGGTTTAAACCCGAATACTCACCCGATAATGGATTCTAGTTCTGATATTAGCTTTGTAAGTTCCAAAGCCTCCCATAATCCTGTGAGTTTGTTGCCCATAGGAGCACTTACCACTAAAAGTGAAGGTGTAGATCTTGCAGAACTTTTTGATATGCATAGTGCGGGCGCTGTAGCTTTCTATGATTATAAAAAAGCAGTAAGGAACCCGAACCTATTAAAAATTGCGCTTCAATATGCCAGTAATTTTGATGGTTTGGTTTTTTCCTTTCCTCAGGAAGATAAAATAGCGGGACAGGGTGTTATGAATGAAAATGAAACCAGTACTCGATTGGGTTTAAAAGGTATTCCGGCTCTTGCCGAAGCTCTGCATGTAACTCGAGACCTGTTTATTCTTGAATATACCGGAGGAAAGCTTCATATTCCTACAATTTCAACAATGGCTTCTTTGGAATTAATACGGGAGGCTAAAAAGAAAAAATTAGATGTTACCTGTAGTGTTGCTGTTCATAACTTATATTTTACAGATAAGGCATTAACAGAATATAATACCAATTTTAAGGTTCTTCCGCCATTACGAACTAAAACGGATACAGACGCTTTAATTGAAGGATTAAAAGATGGCACGATCGATATGGTAACCTGTGATCATAATCCTATTGATATCGAATTGAAGAAAATTGAATTCGACCACGCCGCCTTTGGAACCATTGGCCTCGAAAGTTCTTTTGGAGCGCTTCAAAAACTTTTTACTCTAAAAAAGACCATACAATTACTAACACAAGGCAGGGAAAGGTTTGGAATAATAAAGGCACCTATTAATGAAGGAAATGAAGCTGATATCACGCTATTCAACCCGGATGGTAAAGAGACATTTTCAAAAGAAAACATCGTTTCAAAATCAAAGAATGCGATTTTTGAAAATGAGGTTCTCAAAGGAGCCGTTTACGGCATTATATCAAAAAATCGGCTAGCTTTAAACGCAATTTAAGATGACAACTAAAGATATAGAAAAAGGGAAAACTTATGCTGTAGTAAGCTATTTAACTATAATCGGAGTTATAGTAGCCTATTTTATGAATAATGAGCCTCAGAATAAAAGTGCCTTCACCAGCTTCCATGTCAGACAGTCTCTGGGTCTTTGGCTTACCTTTTATGCTTTAGGCTATATTATTGGAGTTTTTGACAGTTGGTATGTTACTTCCGGTTTTTATTTGTTTTTTGCAGTATTGTTTATCTATGGTTTTGGAAGTGCTTTAGCTAAAAAAGCACATCCGGTGCCCTTACTTGGACCGCTGTATCAAAAATTATTTGCAAACCTAGGTAAATAATGATGTCAGACAATTTATCACTTTACCATATTACCAGACCGTCATCTTTAGAAAAAAATGCACCGTTGCTCATCATGTTTCACGGTTATGGTAGCGACGAGAACGATCTCTTTTCATTTGCGAACGAATTACCAGAATCCCTGTTCATTATTTCAGTTCGCGCACCGTATCCCATGCAACCTTTTGGAAATGCTTGGTATGCCATTAATTTCGATGCAGAGCGGGGAAAATGGAGTAATAATGAACAGGCAAGAGAATCTCGTGATCTTATCAATGTTTTTATAGATGAAGTTATTGATGCCTATCCGGTAGATAAAAATAACATAACTCTTTTAGGTTTTAGCCAGGGAACTATTTTGAGTTATGCCGTAGCCCTAACCTATCCGGAGAAGATAAAAAATATTATTGCCTTAAGCGGTTATATTAATCAGGAAATAATACCAAAGTCTTTAAATTCTGAAGACTACAGTCATTTGGATTTTTACTGTTCACACGGAAGTTCTGATCAGGTAATCTTGGTTGAATGGGCACGACAAACACCAATGTTTTTAGAAAGTTTAAATATTAAAAACGTTTATAAAGAATACCCTGTTGGTCATGGGGTTGCACCACAAAATTTTTACGATTTTAAGGCTTGGTTAGTGCAACGGATCTAATAAACAGAATAAAAAAACCGAGGTGTTACAATGTAAAGCCCCGGGTTTTTATTTATTCTGTATTTCTTCTTAGTCATTTACCACGAGTCGGAATCCTTCACCATGAATATTAAGAATCTCTACCTTATCATCCGGTTTTAAATACTTACGTAGTTTCGCAATGTATACATCCATACTTCGCGACGTAAAATAATTATCATCGCGCCAAATTTTAGTTAAAGCCAACTCTCGCGGCATTAAATCATTTTCATGAAGGGCTAATAAACGTAATAATTCATTTTCTTTCGGCGAAAGTTTTACAGGATCACCGCCATTAAAACTGAGAAAACGTAATTTCGAATTAAGTTCGAAATTTCCAATTTTAAACTGAAATTGTTTACTATCCGAAATAGATTCGGTAGCCTTACGTTGCATGATAGCTTTAATTTTCATTAGTAGAACTTCACTATCAAAAGGCTTATTCAAATAGTCATCTGCACCTACTTTATAACCTTTAAGTACATCTTCCTTCATGGTTTTAGCCGTTAAGAACACAATAGGAACGTCGTTGTTTTTCTCTCTAATCTCCTTGGCCAGTGTGAAACCATCCTTATAAGGCATCATCACGTCCAGGATACACAGATCAAAATCATCTTTTTTGAATTTCTCGAAACCTTCCATACCATTTTTTGCATGCGTGACATCATAGTCATTCATGATCAAATAGTCCTTGAGGACGGTTCCAAAATTCGGGTCATCTTCTACTAGTAAAATTCTTTTTTTGTGCTCTTCCATAATTATGATATTAGCGGAAGCCTGATTGTAAAAGTACTTCCTTTGTCTTTTTCACTTTCAACAGATACATAACCCTGATGGTCATCAACAATACGTTTCACGTAAGCTAAACCTAGCCCATGACCTTTAACGTTATGTATGTTTCCGGTATGTTCTCTATAAAACTTTTCGAACACCCGTTTGGCAGCAGCTTTACTCATACCACTTCCCTGGTCTTTAATTTTTAATAAAATATTAGTTCCAATGTTTTCTGTATAAACATCAATTTTAGGTGCCTCAGGTGAGTATTTTATGGCATTATCCAAAATGTTTACGATAACATTAGTAAAGTGTGTTTCGTTGGCTAAAACAGTACTTTGTTCCGCTTCCAAATGCGTTTTAACATAGCCTTTTCGGTCTTCAACGATCAACTCTACATGGGTTATGGCATCGTAAATTAAGTCGTGTAACTCCACCCTATCCTTACTAATATTTAGTTCGTTCTTTTCTAGTTTAGATATCCTTAATACGTTTTCAACTTGCGCGTGCATCCGCTTATTTTCCTCTTTTATCATTCTAAGGTAACGCATTACCTTTTCCTGATCACCAATTATCTTTGGATTCCGAATAGAATCTAAAGCCAGATTAATAGTTGCAATAGGTGTTTTAAATTCATGTGTCATATTATTAATGAAGTCAGATTTAATTTCAGAAATCTTACGTTGTTTCATTAACTGATAAAGCGCACTTGAGTATGCAATAATGATAATGGATGTGAAAATTACGGACATCAATATCATTCCTATAATACTCGACAGTATAAATTTACTATCATCAGGGAAATTTACCAAAAGTTTGTAAGGACTTCCATCATTTTGATTCTGAAAGATGGGAACAGAAAAGGTTGAGGCCTTTTCATATTCAAAGTCCTCGCTTTGAACTTTAGTAGCTAAATCGTTTCCATAAATAGCAAACTGAAAGTCGATATCTATGTCTAGATCATGAAGCTTTTTTTTAAGTAAATCCTTAATTTCCTTTTCAGAAACCCGCTTTCTAATGGGCTGCCTGGGCGCCAGATCTTTGTAAACATCTTCAAATAAGATTTCGTCAGTACTAGAAATCTTATCGAGAATCAGCAATTTTTGCTGCATACTTAAATCAGCATCATTCGTGTTGTTGCCAATATCCTTATACACTTTAGTTTCCCGATCGTTGTAAATACGTTTTACGCTTAAGGTATCTAAACCAATGTCAAAGAGCGGTGAGCTAAACTTATAGTTTTCCTCCAAATTACCTAAACGATATACAACCGTTTCCTTAGAGTCTCTATTTTCCTGAACAACATATAAATTACGAATTGAAGCTGTATCTACGACAGCATCATTCGAAATGAGATCCTGCAATTTATACACATACTCCGAATATTCACGCTTTTGAATGGTATTCGAAACATAATACAAGGCTGTTTTTACGTTGTCCTTGAAACGGTCTTTTTCATTCTTGACCGAACCGTTAATATAATAAGCCTGAATAGAAATTATTCCTATTAAAGACAAACTCATTAAAACAATCAGTAAGAAAAATTTCCGTTTGCTCATTGCTCAAAATTAACATTTTAACATTTATAAATTTAGCTTTTAACCTTACCTTAACAAATGCTTTCGAGGATGTGGTGCTAAATTTTCTGTAGAATTTGTTGATGAACGTCAAAAACTTGAGATCTAGTATCCTCTAGATTGATATTTTTTATGGTGAAATCTGTGAGATTCAATCGTTTATCATCTGTCCATTGATTATTCATGATAGCCTCGATTTTCTCTTCAGTAGTGTTATCACGCTGCATTAATCGATCCGTTTTTACCGATTTTGGAGCTGTGACAGTTATTACAAAATCACATTGTTTATAGCCCCCCGTTTCAAATAATATAGCCACTTCTTTAATAACATAGGGAGCATTTTGTTTATTTACCCATTTTTCAAAATGTCTGGTAACTTTGGGATGAACTATGGCATTCATTTTTTCCAAAAGTGATTTGTCGCTAAAAATACGTTCAGCTATAAAAGGTTTGTTTAGTTCATTATTTATGTATGCTTCAGTTCCAAATAAGGCCTTCAGTTTTCTTTGAATGATCTTTGAGTTTCGCATAAGCTTTTTAGCTTCTTTATCTGCAATATAGATCGGAATACCCAACTTCTTGAACATTTTAGCTACGGTAGTTTTACCGCTTCCAATTCCCCCTGTAAGTCCAACTATTATCATTCGGTAACAATAAATTCAATTCGACTCTGGTTAATTTTAGCATTTTTAACCAGTTCACTGGTAGTTACTAATTCTGGAATTAACACGGATTGATTTTTAGCAACCTTATTAAAATCACACTCTATCCTAAAATCCTGTGCCTTAACATTATTGAACTCGGTTAAACTCACATAATAGGATACTACAACCACTTTAGGGAAATATTTAATATCCAAAGAGTCTGGAACATTCACCAGATTCACTGGCACTTTTACAGTTCCTTCGGTAAATTTCCCAACCGTAGCCTGAACCTTAACGGCACGATGTGAAAATTTCAAATTATCATCGTTTGGTAATTCTAATCCCACTTTCTGGTCAATATCAGTTTTAACATCCTTCAAAGAAAAATCATTTGTGGGGATCTGGTAAATGGAATCTACTAAAGCTTTAGGCCCTACAATGGTTATCGAATCAGGGTTGGAAACCAAAGGACTCTCTAAATCAAACCCAAGACTAAATTTAAGATCTGAATTAACACTAATCGGAACCTTCTTAACCTCATTCACATCAAACTTGAAATACAATGTGTCCGGAGACATCTCCAACAACTGAACCTGACTATCAAACTGTGTGTTTTTCAAATAAGAGAGAGATCTGGTCCAAATGAATGATGAATCTTTTTTAAGAACATCTTTGCTAAAATCGATCTTAATACTTGGTTCATTCAAATAATATTTAAGCCATTTAAAACCATGGGTCTTTAAGGTTAAACTCAAAACCCGTGTGCTATCATTCAAAATTACATTTTCTGGAGGCACGTTTAATCTTTCAATACCAAAAACCAGAGTATTGGTATGTTGCTTTGAGAGTTTACTTAAAAGCAAAATCACAAATGCAGAGATCAAAAATAAAATGAAAACATTAATTTTTTTACTCTTTAAAGAAGCCCTCAATTTTGATTTAATTCTTCCTGGCATAACTAATTAAAAAATAGTTTTGGAAATGTTTTTTGTGGATCTTTTTTTAAAAATCGAATAAAAAACGTTGCTTTTAAAAACCCATAGCCGTAGCCGAAAAATTGAACTGCAATAGCGATCAAGCTCATAAAAGATACCACGATATTTTTTGTTGTCCAAAGAGAATTAATAAATGCTAAGCCAAAATATACCACATAAAGAAAGAACAGCCAATTAAATTGAAAAAATAACAAAATAATAGCAACAATAAACCCGATACAAAACAAACTGGGAAACCAATAAGTTATTGCTTTGGTTTCGGGATGCCACTGGTTTAAAATAGCCCTAACCTGACCAAACTTAAAGACCTGCGTGTGAAATTTATACCATGAAATGCGACGTTTATGAAAAACTTTGGCTTCAGAAATCAGTTTTGTTTTAAAGCCTAAGTGCCACAAACGAATGGACAGATCAGGATCTTCACCCGGATGAATTTTTCCAAAACCTCCGGTAGCTTCAAAGGCCTTTCTTGATAAGCCCATATTGAAACTTCTAGGTTGAAATTTACCCACACCTCTTTTACCGCCACGAATACCACCCGTGCTCATAAAAGCTGTCATAGCAAAATTAATAGCCTTTTGTAAGTTGCTAAAATCGTCATGTGCCGCATCAGGTCCACCAAAACAATCAACATAATCAGCTTTTAATCCGGCTTCAACCTGATCGATATAATCCGAGGGTAAAACACAATCCGAATCTAAAATAATAAAGTAATTCCCCTTAGCCTTGGACATTCCGTAATTTCGGGAATCGCCAGGACCAGAATTTGCTTTAAAGTAATAGGAAATATTTAGTCGTGATGCATAGGAATAAACTACGGCCTCTGAGGAAATGTTTGAGCCATCTTCAACAATAACAATTTCATAATTAGAAGTCGTTTCGAGCCTGGTAAAACTTTCCAATAACTCCTCGACCTCTTGTGGCCTATTGTAAACCGGAATAATAAAAGACAACTCTAAATTCATATCGCAAAAGTAACAAAAAAGCCACCGTTAAAACGGTGGCTTGATTATATTATCATCAGATATTATTCGTCTTCTCCTGTAAATGTTGCCATCACAGCATCGCTTACTCCCATATTACTAAAACCACCATCATTATAAAGGTTTTGTAAGGTAACACGCTTGGTTAAATCACTAAACAAGGTAACGGTATAATTAGCACAATCTAAAGCTGTGGCATTCCCCAAAGGCGACATTTTTTCCGCGTAAGCGATAAAACCATCAAAACCTTTTACACCACTACCGGCAGTTGTAGGTGTTGGTGACTGCGAAATAGTATTTACACGCACTCTTTTATCTCTTCCGAAGAAATACCCAAAACTACGGGCAATGCTCTCCAAATAGGCTTTATTGTCAGCCATATCGTTATAATCTGGAAAAACACGTTGTGCAGCCATGTAGGTAAGTGCTACAATACTACCCCACTCGTTCATAGCATCAGCCTTATAAAGCGTTTGCATTAATTTATGAAATGACATCGCAGAAACATCTGTTCCTTTTTGGGTCCAGTCGTAGTTCTGGTCTGTGTAATGTTTTCCTTTACGAACATTAATGGACATTCCAATGGAATGTAAAACAAAATCAATTTTTCCTCCAAGAATTTCCATTGACTTTTCGATCAGGTTTTGAAGGTCTTCAATAGAGGTTGCATCGGCCGGAATGATCTGAGAACCCGTTTTTTCAGCCAATTCATTGATTTGCCCCATACGCATCGCTACCGGTGCATTCGTTAAAACAAACTCACCGCCTTCTTCATGAACACGCTCTGCCGTTTTCCAGGCAATGGAGTTTGAATCCAATGCGCCAAAAATGATCCCTTTTTTTCCTTTTAATAAGTTATACATAGTATAAAGTTTATTTAAATGTTGGTTAGTCTTTTAATTCGAGTCCAAAAATACTAAACTTCTAGTTTAAAACTCAAGCTTTTATTGGTTTTCAGTTCAGCAATTCTTTAGCATGCGCAATGGCGGACGAAGACATGTCTTTACCGCCAAGCATCTGGGCGATCTCCACAATACGCTCATCATGATTTAATTTCACTAAATTAGTTTGAGTCACTTCATTTACATCATCTTTGTAGACTTTAAAATGCGAATGTCCCTTGGCTGCAATTTGTGGTAAATGAGTAATAGAAAAAACCTGCATGGTCTTGCTCATATCGAGCATGATATCCCCCATTTTATTTGAAATCTCTCCTGAAACTCCTGTATCAATTTCATCAAACATAATGGTAGGAAGCTGAATATATTGTGCCAAAATAGATTTGATAGCCAACATGATCCGAGATAATTCACCTCCGGAAGCTGCTTTTTTTAGGACGTTAAAATGCCCGCCTTTATTTGCTGAAAATAAAAATGAGATATCGTCCTTGCCATTATTGTAAAACGTTTCAGTTAAAGACAACTGTATCTTGAACTGTGCATTAGGCATCCCTAGATCGGCCAGAATACGCTCTAATTTATCTTTAAGCTCCGGTACCACAGCCTCCCTGTTGTTGTGAATCGTTTCAGCAAGCTGATCCAATTTATTTTTTTGACTTTGAAGCGCTTCTTCTTTTTTCTTTATGCGCTCATCCAAATTTTGTGTTTCAAATACTTTATCGTCTAAAGTATTTCGGATGGCAATCAACTCCGAAACATTTTCTGCTACATGCTTCTGCATTAAATTATGCAATGTCTTTAATTTCGCATCGACTGTTTCGAGTCGACTCGGGTCTGCTTCCAAACCATCCTGCATGTTATCCACCTCTGTGAATAAATCATCAAGTTCAATTAAACTACTTTTAACCCGTTCAAAAATATCCTGATATTTTGAAGCATACTGACTCAATTTCTGTAAGGTATTCTTTAATGCCGTTAAACCGGATAAAATTCCCACCTGATCATCACTTAATGCCTGGTAGGCCTCAGCCAGTTTTTCCTTAATAACTTCCATGTTATTAAGTGTCTCATACTCTTCCTCCAGAGCTTCCAACTCGCCCTCTACCAGATTAGCTTCCACCAATTCGTTCAATAAAAAGGTATTATAATCCTGCTCTTTAATAGCTTCAGCCTGAAATGCAATTAATTCTTTCAATTCATTTTTCATGGCCTTGAAAGCAACCAGCTCTTTAGCATAGGATTCCAATAAAACCGAATTATCTGCTAAAGCATCAATCACCCGGAACTGGTAATCGTCATGTGTTAATTGTAGCGTCTCATGTTGCGAATGGATGTCTACCAAACGATCACCCAAAAGTTGTAAACTAGTTAGATTTACGGGGGTATCATTTACGAAAGCTCTTGATTTACCTGAGGGCAAAATTTCACGACGGATGATGGTTTGATCCTCATAATCCAAATCTTCGGATTTAAACAGCTCTTGTAATTGGTAACTTTCTATTCTAAAAACGGCTTCGATAACACACTTTTCCTCGGGGTTTTTCAAACTGCTTAAGTCGGCTCGCTTTCCTAAAATAAGTGATAACCCGCCCAGTAATATCGATTTCCCGGCACCGGTTTCTCCGGTGATGATCGAAAAACCGTCATTAAAATCAACTTGAAGGTTATCTATTAAAGCGTAGTTTTTAATTGAAAGTGCACTCAACATAATGGTTTTAATTTTTATTAATAGCTGATATTTTGCCACTTACTATTATAAGTAGGTGCAATTCTTTGAAGTGTTTCCTTTAAGGTTGCGATGTTTACCTTTGGCCCATCAGAGAATATTTGCTGAATTTCATCGGCCTTGGCATCAAAAAAAGTTCTGAGAAGAAAGGAATTAGGCCGTCTACTATTCATGGCCTTAAGTTCTTGCAAACTAGCAGCTATTTGTTCTTTTCCCTCTTTAACATTACTACTCATAACATCTAAACCTTTTCGATGATAATCATACATTACTTGACGGTATTCTTTGAAGGTTGGTGATAACAGGTTATCGATGAGTATAAACCGACTCTGCAAACCATCTTCGACCCTCCAGCCTGTAAAATTACTTTGTTGAGAATAATTGGTGATAACCTGAGCTTGTGTAAAGTATGGCGATCCGCCGTTAGGTGCAAAAGACTCTGCATCTAAGGCCAATATAATATTAATATGAAAGGCCAACATTGACACTAAATTGGACTGAAACTGGGTTGGACTATACAATAGATTTTGAAACTCTAAATAGCGAAAATTAAAATCGTTATCGTTAAAATTGTAAACAGGCGTACTAAAGGTAGAACCATAAACCGGCCTTGAGGATTGCACCTGAAGTGAGGCTTGGAAACTTTCACCACTGTAATTTTTGATATTAATAAACATTGTACAATCAATACGTTCCTGCGGTAAAAAGGTTTTGTTGGACCACTTTGTATTATTGATAAACTCGTTGAGTTGCTTTTCCAAGGTTTTAAAAATGGGGAAGTTTTCGTTGCCCGTTAACTGAGCATTTACAACCACTTTACAATTGAGTTCCTGAGCCTGACTCATCCAAAAAATACAACAAGTAAAAAGAAGTAAAATGTTACGCATGTAAATCACCAATAATTTTATTTAATATATCTCTAGCCACCTCAGATTTTGATTTTAATTCAAAGCTCTGAATTAGTTTTGCTTTATCAATAAGTGTTATCTTATTCGTGTCGCTCTTAAAACCTGCGCCGGGATCGTTTAACGAATTTAATACAATTAAATCTAAATTTTTACGCTCAAGCTTATCTTTTGCATTCTCCAGTTCATTATTAGTTTCCAAAGCAAAACCAACCAAATACTGATGTTTTTTGATTTTTCCGAGTGAGGCTAGAATATCCTGAGTTTTTTCCAACTCTAAAGTTAACGCTGCATCGGTCTTCTTTATTTTCTGAGATGCTATATCTTTTGGTTTAAAATCGGCAACGGCTGCAGAAAGTATGGCAATATCCACCTCCTCGAAATACTCATGAACTGCCTGGTACATCTCGGAAGCACTGGTAACCGGGATAACTGTAATCAAACTATGATGTACTTTTTGGTGGGTTGGACCAGATATTAAAAAAACCTCGGCTCCAAAATCTGCCGCCACTTTTGCGATCTCAAATCCCATTTTACCACTGGAATGATTTCCAATAAACCGAACAGGATCAATAGCTTCGTAGGTAGGACCAGCTGTAATGAGAATTTTATTTCCGCGGAGCGGAAGTTTTTTAAGAATATCAGATTCTATAAAACTTACAATATCCTCGGGCTCTGCCATACGACCCTCGCCAACCAAGCCACTAGCAAGTTCTCCGCTGGCAGCTGGGATCATTATATTTCCAAAGGATTTTAAAGTTTTGAAGGAATCTAAGGTAGACGGATGTTTATACATGTCTAAATCCATGGCGGGAGCAAAATAGACCGGACATTTTGCCGAGAGATAGGTAGCCAACAAAATATTATCGCTAGTACCATGAGCCATTTTAGACAGGGTGTTTGCCGTAGCCGGTGCGATAATAAATAAGTCGGCCCAAAGGCCTAATTCCACATGATTATTCCAAACGGCATTATCATCCTCTTCATGAGTAAAGGAAGAAACAACAGGATTTTTTGATAAAGTTGAAAGGGTAAGCGGAGTAATAAAATCTTTAGCAGCAGGCGTCATTACAACCTTAACCTGGGCACCAGCTTTAATAAAAAGACGTACTAATGAAGCTGTTTTGTAAGCGGCTATTCCGGCAGTAATTCCTAAAAGTATATGTTTTCCGCTTAAAACACTCATAAAAAAATAGCTTTTCAGAACTAAAATTCAACTTGATCTTTTTTACTTTTTAAGGTTTCATTTACAACCGTAACTCTTTTGCTATGCCTGAAAATTTATGCCCTGATAAAAGTAAAAAAAATGTGCTAAATTCTCCCAAAAAGCTACCTTTTGTGAATTTGTTACATTTTAGAGACTACCCTTGATTATCCTCTTCAGTATTTCTAAAATAGATTTTATCAGTTAACCACTCGTGAATGGCTAAAGCATGAGGCTTTGGTAATTTTTCGTAAAACTTTGATACCTCAATCTGTTCTTTGTTTTCAAAGATCTCCTCAAGACTATCGTTGTAGGTCGCAAATTCTTCTAACTTTTCGATCAATTCTTTTTTGATCTCTGTGTTAATTTGCTCTGCACGTTTAGCAATTATGGAAATTGACTCATAGATATTATCTGTTGGCTGGTCAACTTGATTTCTGTCATACGTTACCGTATTTACAGGAGCATTAATTTTTTTTAAATCCATGTTATTAATTATTTAACGTATTGCTGTAATTTTTTAATTCTTCATCTAAATCGGAAGCCATCTCATCGGCCTCTATTATATATTTTGAATTTACGAAAGCTTTTTTAAAGCTAGTGTAATAATCTTTAGCCGTTACCAAACGCTCTTCCTTTTTGTACTCTACACTATTCATAGCTAATTTATAAGCCGAATCTAAACGATAGAACTGGGCATCTTCACGCAATGACGAACCCGGGAAATCGAATAAAAAATTATCAAATGATTTTATAGCAGCCTTATAATCAGATATTGTATTGTATTGTTTGGCTATAGCGAAGGCCTTTTCTTCTAGTTTAAACTCTAATTCCTTCATTAAGGTATTGGCCTCAGAAACATACTCTGTTTCAGGATAGATATCAATAAAAGATTGTAATTTGTCAATCGCTTCTTTTGTCTCTTTTTGATCTTTGGTATACTTTGGAGACAACATATAATAGCTTTTGGCCCCTAAAAATGAAGCCTCTGCGGCCTTTTCACTTTTTGGGTAGCTTGAAGCAAAGCGCTCAAACTGGTATCCTGCAATGTAGTAGTCCTTCATTTCATAGAAGGATTTACAATAAAGATACATCAGCTTTTCGGCCTGTGGCTTTCCGCGATAGGCTGGTACAATCTGAGCAAATAATTTATTGGCTTTCACGTACTTACCTTCATTATACAACGAATCACCAAGTTTGTATTTAAGTGCAGTATCTTCAGACTTCAATGCTTTTTGGTATTCACTACAACTTGCAAATAGTATGGATACAAGTGCTATGTATATAAAGTTCTTCATAAAATTAAACAGGCTGCAAAATTAAGCTATTATTATGGATTTAAAAAATATTATTTCGTAGCTAATGTAAAGGCAAAAACTTAGGAAACAAGCGGGTTTAAGTATAATTTAACAGCTAAAAGGATTTTACAAAATCTCTGATTTTTAGTTTAAGACCCTCAGTGGCCGGAACTAAAGGTAAGCGTACCGCATCCTGGCATAGATTTAAGGCTTCAAAGACAGCTTTTATACCCGCTGGATTATTTTCTTCAAAAATATAACCGATTATGTCCATCAATTTAAAATGAATATCATAAGCTTGGGAAGCTTTCCTCTCCAAACCTAGCCGGATCATATTTGAAAATTCTTTTGGAAATGCTTGGCCGATAACCGAGATCACTCCTGCGCCTCCTGCTAATACAATTCCAAGCGCCAGATCATCATCACCTGAAATAATTAGGAAATCTTCTGGTTTATTTTTTAGTAACTCTAAGTATTGCGACACATTGTTACCAGCTTCTTTAACACCAATAATATTTTTAAAATCACGTGCTAGTCTTATGGTTGTATTCGGCTCCATATTTTTTGAAGTACGCCCGGGTACGTTGTATAAAATTATATCTACAGGGCAGGCTTCTGAAATAGCTTTAAAATGCTGATAAAGACCTTCTTGAGTAGGTTTGCTATAGTACGGACATACGGATAAAATAGCATCAATGGAGGAAAGATCCGTATTAGATATTTCCTCTAAAACTGCGGCCGTATTATTTCCTCCTATACCTAAAACCAAAGGTACACGGCTATTATTTGTTGAAACGATCGTATCAACAACAGCACGCTTTTCAACAGCATTTAGTGTGGCGCTTTCTCCTGTAGTACCACAAATAACCAGATAATCTGTACCATTTTCAATATTAAAATTCACAATAGCCCGAAGTGCCTCGTGATCTACACTCAAATCAGATTTAAAGGGTGTTATTAAAGCTACGCCGGTTCCTAAAAACTTATTGGTCATATTCTATTTTATTTAGTATCGTTAAGTATTTTTTTACTTCAGCTTGAAAAACATCAAAATCTTTTGTGCTGGTCTTAATGATCAGATCATTCAAGCGTTCATCAGGCTGAAATAATCCAATTTTAAATTGCGCTTTCGACAGTGCCGTCAATAATTTCAATTCTAAAATATCTGTTTCGTAAAAACTTATAAGCGCATCGAATTCTGTGTTTAAAAAACGTTCGAGCTCAATATTTTTAACGGCACCTTTTCTTCCTAAATCATTTGGGTTAAATAACTTATCCCAGGTGTTCATATCGTTTTTTTCTTCTAATGAAAAAGAAATGACTTCCAATCGATTAGGTCGAATGTGAAGTTCTTTAGCTAAATTTTCAAAAGCATTTAGGTAATTAAAGTCCTTAAGATAAGTTATGACACCTAAACTTTTCACAGGTCTATCGGAAACAGACTGTGTTCGAGAAGATAACAATTTGTCTAAGTACTTTCTGTTGGATTTTTCCTTAAAACCTTTAAAAATCATTTATATTTATACCTTTTCGCAAAGGTAGCAAAAGTATATGCAATAAATCAGTTTCGTTATGCGCTTAACACATTTTATTTTTTTGTTATATACCTTAACTTTTTTTGCTTGCAAAGGTAAGCATTGGGAAGTTACACGTATAGAAGGCAAACAAATTCCAATTGCTGACACGATTGTTGAAGATTATGCCATTAATGCCTACCTCGAACCGTTTCGGGAAGGAATAAAGAAGGATTTGGATAGCACGCTGGCCTATTCTCCGATGACACTTTCTAAAACAGATGGAGATTACAATACCGCTATTGGTAATATGATGGCCGATGCTGTTTTTGAACAAGCCAATCCGGTATATGAACGTCGTACCGGCCATAAAATCGATATGGTATTTTTGAATCACGGAGGTATTCGTAGCTTACTTCCTAAAGGCAATATTAGTAAGCGTAATGCTTATGAAATTATGCCCTTTGAAAACAGTATCATTATTGCACACATGAAAGGTACTGCTATACATGGCTTAATAGAATATTTACTTCGAGCTAAACGAGCCAATCCTATTTCGGGTCTAAAAGTGAGTATGGATCCTAATTTCAAATTAGTAAGTGCAACCATTAATGGCGAGCCTATTGACGACGATAGAATCTATTTTGTAGCCACCAGTGATTACTTATTTGACGGCGGAGATAATATGAGTTTCTTCAAAGACAATGTAGGTAATACTTTATTAGATTATAAAATCCGAAATGCTTTGATAGATTATTTCATCAAAAAAGACACGCTAAATCCAAAAGTGGACGATCGATTTATTCAAGTAAAATAAATTATGAAATGAGCCAAATCACTAAGTTAATACTTATCCAAATTATTGATGACAAATTAATTCGAACAGATGAAACGTAGATCATTTATTCAAAAAACAACCGCAGGAACAGCGCTTATTGGTTTAGGAGGTTTGGGACTACCATCTTTTACATCATCAAAAAAAAAGCATCTTACTATCTTGCACACCAATGATGTGCATAGCCATATAGATACTTTCGGGCCTAACGATGGTATGTTTTCAAATAAAGGTGGTGTTGCCAGACGGGCCACCTTGATTGAACAAATTCGCAAAGAAAACCCTAATAATTTGTTGTTGGATGCAGGTGATATTTTCCAAGGAACACCCTTTTTTAATTATTACGGTGGTGAGTTAGAATTTACGTTAATGAGTAAGTTGAAATACGATGCCGCCACACTTGGTAATCATGATTTTGATAATGGTTTGGACGGTCTATTTGCTCAATTACCTCATGCCGAATTTCCATTTGTTTCAGCCAATTACGACTTTACTAATACTATTATGGATGGTCATACAAAACCATATACCATTTTTAATAAAGATGGGATTAAAGTTGGAGTTTTCGGATTGGGAATTTCACTAGAGAACCTAGTAAATAAAGTGAACTATAAGGAAACTAAATACCTTGATCCGATTGAAATAACTCAGGATATGACTCGAATATTAAAGGAAAATGAACAATGTGATTTAATCATATGCCTTTCGCATCTTGGGTATTATTACAAAAATGATTCGGAGCGTATTTCAGACCTGAACCTGGCAGCTAAAACGAAGCACATCGATTTAATAATTGGGGGACATACCCATACATTTTTAAAGAAACCAACGGTTGCAAAAAACAGCGAAGGCAAAAATATGCTTATCAATCAGGTTGGCTGCTTCGGTGTAAATTTAGGCCGTATCGATTTCTTCTTTGATGAACAAAATAAAACAACTACTGAAGGAGCCACTATTATTGTATGATCTTCCTGTTAAACTGGCACCTTAGAGATGAACAATAAAATTAGATTGTTTTTCATCTGAATGTTTGTATCTATTTTGTTGATATAAAAAGTAAAAGGCAGCAAGTAAAAATATAGTTGAAGTAATATTTAAGACACATTTCTGAGTAATGTACAAGTAGGCCACTAAAATGACCTCATAGGCTACCAAAAACATAGACCCAAAAAACAAATACAAAGATTTTCTATCATCACGATAAAAATAGTTGATCAATGAACCTGAAAGCAACAAAACCAGAACAGTATTGTACAGTAATTCTAAAGTGTAACCATATGCATCCTTTTGAACATCTTGAAGTTCATACAATGCGTAAATACTAAATAGCATCAAAACGATCAGATGAAATAAAAAATTCTTTAGTACTTGTTTAAAATCAATAGATCGCAAAATTTCTATAAATAAACAAGCATATGCTAAAATATAAAGGATGTTTCCTGAATAATAGTCTATCACAGAAGGCAACAAATTACTGAACAAAGCAATAAACTCAGAAAGCGCGAACAAATAAACAAACAATGAAAAAAATAAGGTCTTCTCTTTGATAGACAAGAGATACAAAATAGCAATGAGAGGTAAAATAGCCGAATGAACATAATAGGCCAAATCAGTATACCCCCCGAGATCTAATGAAGCAAATAGCATAAATGCCAAAACTATTAGAGCTATTAATATTTTTGATTTGAGTGACATAGCTAACAATTAACAAACACAAACATAATTCTTTTTTTGCAATTAATCGATATTATTTAACGTTTTATCGATTTTTTTATAAAAAAACCCATTTTTTAAAGAATTAACTTACATAAAATAATTAAAGTAATTGGTAAAATATAACATTATTCACACAAAACATTAAAATTATTTTTTGAGAGGCCTTCCCTATAGCTTAATTCATCCCTATTATATTCTAGGCAGCACTGAATCAGTAAGAAGTAAAAAGCGGTTAAGGTAAATAATAACCATATTTAGAATAAATAGGTCCTTTTGAACCACATTGAGATAGGCCACAGCTAATACCTCCATAAAAACAAGGAACATGGAACCTAAAAAAAGAAAGTACGATTTTTTATCATTTCTATCCAGATGGTTTATCAGGGAACCGGAAAGCATAAGACCCAAGGCTCCATCATAAACAAAAATTTAAAAAATAATCGATAAATGTAATATTAAAAAAACTACCCTCTTCATTAACAAGTTCAATAGTCATAAAGGTATAAATCACGTATACACTCAAACCAAGGAGCACCACCAAATGAACTTTATATTCTTTTAATATTTTTTTTGGTATTACAAGCCTTGCTTATTTCAATAAATAAAAATATATAAGCCAAAGCGAAGATATTATTCCTAATGTATTATTGTGCAAAGAACGGTGTCCAATTGAAAAAAAAATTGATAAAATCCGAAAAACCAAAACAAAATATAAATAAGGAAAAATAGCGTTTTTTTTTGTTTGAAAAATAAAAATTACACCAATGCTATTATGGGTGATAAAGCCGTTTGAACTTTAAATCCTGTATACTCATATTCAATACTTTGTAAATAAAAGTAGGCGACAAAAGATAAAAACAGTAGTACCAAGAAAAATTTAAGTAGGTTCAGCATGAGTTTAAATCTTTAGGTAAACATAAAACATATTTTATGAGCAATTAGTCTAAATCACACTTGTTTTTAAAATAATTAAGGATAATAGGGTATTTATTTAACTATCCTATATTCCTGTTTTAGCGATTTCTTTTATTGTAAAACATTTATTCTTTGGAACGGATTTGGTTAATTTTCAAAAGTTCTCGTCCAAGTGAAAATCGCTTTTTTTATATTTTAGATCGGATTGACTCAGTAAAAAGTAAAAAGCGCATAATGTAAATATAAACCATAATATAATACCGAATTCACTGTCTACAATTTTCACCATATACCCCCTATTTAAACCTTCCATAAAAACTATGAATATGCAACCTAAAAACAGGTAGAACGATTTTTTATCAACCCTATCAAGATAATTCAATAGGGAACCAGTAAGTATAAGGCCAAGAGAAATATTATAAAATGATTCCAAAAAATAAAATAAAATGGAAATTTTTATATAATCAGGCTGCCGCTGCCCTGCATAGGAAACAGTTCTGTCATGTAATATTTCTAGATATAAAAATGTATAATTTAAGTATATTGATAACGACAATAATACCAACAACGGACCTTTAAATTTTTTTAATACCTTTTTAATATATATTCCTTTTAATATTTCAATAAATAAAAAAAAGTAGGCCAAAGTAAAAAGTAAAGTGCATGAATAATATATTATGCTAAAATCAATGCTTCCGTGTAAATAGTTTATTAAATCCGCAAACCCATAAAAACCAATAAACAAAGAAAAAAATAAATTCTTATGGTTGAAAAATAAAAAATATACCAAAGCAATTATTGGTGAGAAAGCCGA
This sequence comes from Gaetbulibacter sp. M240, assembly GCF_043876815.1. NCBI lineage: Bacteria > Pseudomonadati > Bacteroidota > Flavobacteriia > Flavobacteriales > Flavobacteriaceae > Gaetbulibacter > Gaetbulibacter sp. M240. The sequence goes on along the minus strand of NZ_JBAWKA010000004.1, from coordinate 38,434 downwards.
TACAACAGCAAATACTGCGTCTAAATAATCAATACTTTTCAAATAGAAATAGGCTCCTAAAGAGAGTAAAAATAAGGTGATAAAGAATTTTTGTAGGTATGACATGGTGGAAAATACTTTTGAGTTAATATAAAATTGATAAAACCATTTAATCAAATAATTCTTATAAATCTTCGTTAAAGAGAACATCATTGTTTTTGTATTCCAGATCGCATTGTCGTATTAGAAAGTAAAAAGCAATTATTGTTAATAACATATAAATAATAACAATGGTCTTCGTTTGTGAACTTTTTAAAATATAAAGAGCCACACCAACTAGCTCCATAAAAATAAGAAACGTACAACCCAAAAAAAGGAAAAGCGATTTTTCATCATATCTGTCAAGATAATTTATTAAAGAACCAGAAAACATAATACATAAAGATACCTGATAATAAATACTTGTAACATAATCTATGGCTCCAAATTCTAAAAAAAATTGCTTCTCTAATCGATAGATCTCCATATTGATTGTAATATATCCAATGAACAAGCTTAAACCGAGTAATATCAACAATTGTAATTTAAATTCTTTTACTATTTTTTTAAATTTTAAGAACTTAATTGTTTCAATGCCCAAAAATGTATAAGCCAAGGCATAAAGAATAATCATTAAATAATAAACAAACCAAGTTTGGTGTTTGTCGTAAATAAAGTACAATAAATCAGACAAACAAAAGCAAAAAAGAAATAAAGAAATATATAGTTTCTTCTTTTTCATAAATATAGTATATGGTAAAGCAATTGTCGACGCTATAGATACTAGAACATAATCACCTGCATATTCATAATCAAGAGATAAAAGATAAAAATAGGCTGCAATAGAAATAAGAAATAGTCCTAAAAAGAGTTTTAAAAGGTGGTTCATTTAATTAAGGGTTTAATTATACATTCATTAATCATAATCACTTGAATTAATGAAGTGTCTTTTTGATATCATAGTGGTTTGTGTCACCAAAAAAAAGAGATGGTAAAAATTAGTAGGCCTCTGAAAAAAAAATAGACTTGCTTCGGTTGGTTTCATAATTAGATTTAAACATTAAAAATTAAATCGTTAAAATTTTTTGAACATGTAATTCTTGTAATTGAGACTTCAAAGAGGTCTGGTGTTTATAGTGAAAATAAACTATTGAAATAGTTTATATTAGTTTTACATATTTTTATAAGTTTTAAAAACTTTACTACTAGCTTATATTTTTACCATTATTACATTACAAATTCAATATTCTTCTGCATTATTCCATGAAGAACGAATCTTTTGGTTTATACATTAATTGAGCTTGTTTCAGGAAGAAATAAAAAGACAATACCGTAAATATGCACGATACAAAAACAGTAAAAATTTCTTTAAAGACAAAAAAATAACCAACGGTTATTAAATCCATAATGGTTAATAAGAAAGTACCAAAAAAAAGATAAAATGATTTTTTATTTTCATGATAAAAGTAGTTAAGGAGTGAGCTAGAAAGTAAAATCGACACTAAGGAATAATGTATTAAACTAAAATAAAATGGTAGATCGCCAGTATTTTTAATTTCCCATTCTAAAGGATTTGGTCCGGAAATCGTTAGCACTGACCTAACTATAAACAAACTTAGAAAAAGTAATGTGAGAGCCGGTATTTTAAATTTTCTTAGGATTACTGAAAACTGAGAATTCGATAAAATTTCATTAATTAAACAAACATAAGCGCCAAAAAAAAGGACATTTGCTAAATAAAAATATAAATCACCATCAATTATCGGGTAAAGAAAATATATAAAATCGGCTAATGCATAAAAATAAATAAACAAACTAAAAAATTTCCGCTTCTTGGCTATTGCAAAAAAATAGACAATCGCGGCAATGGGAGAAATGGTGGCTTGAAGTAAGCCCATAAAAACAGAATCGGGTACAAACAATAGGTTAGCGACAGGAAAGCATAAAAAAAATAAACTGGCTATAAATATCTTTGAAAACTTCATTTATTTTTGATTTGAGGGAACCGAAGCAAAGCAATTTAAATTAAAAGGTAAATGGTTTAATTATAATAATTCGATTTAAGTTTACAAACCCACCTACTTCCATTGATATAGGGAATTTGACTCTGATTTAAATAAAAATTAGGCAGCGAAATATTAAAATTTATTTGGGGAAAATCAGCGCTTTTAAACGCTCTGAATCTAAAGAATTTACCATCTTGGTATATAAGGAACAATGGTGCTAAAAACAAGCAACAATAATTAGTTATAAAAAGGCCTTTTCCGTAGAAATACCCCATTTTTAAATCAAGCAAGGGATTAAACAAATCAAGATAACCAATAGCAAGAAAGAAAATAAACAAGGCCAAGAATATCTGTTTATTCGTAATAATAAAAAAATGAATCATTGCATCAATTGGAGCAAGAAATGCATGACCAAAGAGACACCTACCCGAATAGTAACCTTGAGAGATAAAAAAAAGAAACAAGCTTAGAGAGTAGGCTATTAGAATATTTAATAACCACATTTACAATTTTTCACTAATCTAGGCAAAAAAAACCAATTCACAAAACATTACAATACGTTGTAGGATTCCGATTGTTTATTGATCAGGATATTGCAGCCTATTTAAAAACTCCTATTCAGTTAACATATTTATGCCTAATTTTTCTGCTTTTTCTTTTTTACTAGGTCCCATGTTTGTTCCCGCTACGATATAACTAGTTTTTCATGAAATAGAACTACTCACCTTCCCTCCGTTATCCTAAATCATTTTTTTAATTCCGGTCTTGTACTCGTTTCAAAAACAACTAAAATTACCACGGTATCACCTTTTAATTTATCGGTTTGGATCAGAAGATTTTCGGTTGAAAATGCCAATGGAAATACTAAAACCTTAGGTATATTGATTTACACTAGATTTTTCTCAATAAAAATAAAATACTAGGTCACAACAATAAATGGCACTTCACTAATAGCGAGCGTACCACTCAGTCTAACATTTTAAAAATAAGGGTCATAGCTTACAAAATGAAATAATCTTTAATAGCTTAATTAAAAGAAAATCGATACTTTAATAATTTAGCTCAGAAAAACTAAAATATAAAATCTTTAGGACGATAACTAATCCTAGCTTGACTTATCAAGAAGTAAAAAGCAACCGTGGTAACAAGTATCCAAATTACATTAAGCCAAATTGTTTCTGAAACAAAAAGAAAACCAATGGCAACAATCTCTTGAATTATTAAAAACAGTATTCCTATAAACAGGAAAAAAGATTTTTTATTTTCATGATAAAAATAAGCTATTAAGGAGGCGAAGAGTAATACTAAAGCAGAGGTATTGTATAATAATTCAAAGTAAAAAAATAATCCCTCATCCTCGCCTATAACTTCATCCAAGGAAGCTACACCATAAATTGTTAGCAAGAACAAAACCAAAATGTGATATTTAAATTTTTTAATAACAACTGCCAACGACATATCTTTACAAACTTCTATCAGCAAAGCATTATAAGCCAGTATAAATAGACTATTTCCAAATAGATAATAAGATATTTCAGAAGGAAAAAAATCATATAAAAATTCTGAACAATCGGCTATTGCAAAAAGCGCTATAAACAAGGTGAAAAAAAATGCTTTTTGTTTAACAACAAACAAGTAAATAACCAAAGCATTTGAAGAAACTAGTGCCAGTAAGAAATACTCCATTAGAATTATATCCGGATAAAGCACCTTCCTTAAGATAAGAATACTAGAGACTCCGATACAACACAACAGAATTTTAAAATAACTCATAATCTTATTTAATGTTAAAAGAACCAAATATTAAAACTTCAAAATGACCATTTGGGTTAAGGAATATCAACTCCTTTTTGGTATCAAAAACCAGGAATTCAATCAAGCTTATTTTATATTTTATATAAGCTGATATTGTTTTTATAAATTTCCTTTTTTTTCGTTGTATGAGAGAAAAGTAGCATAGCAGTTTAAATTAAAAGGTAATTGTTCAATAATAATTATTCACTTTAAGTTTACACACCCTCCAACTTCCGTTGACATAACAAATTTGGGTTTGTCTTAATTAGTTGTAAAAAATAAGGTCCTTTAAACGTCCTGATGTTACGATTAAAAAAGGCTTTCCCATCTTGATTTTTAAGGAACAATGGTGCTAAAAACAAGAAACAATAAGCAGTTATAAAAAGGCCTTTTCCGAAGAAATACCTTTGTTTTAAGTCAAGCAAGGGATTACAAAATTCAAGATAACCAAACGCGAAAAAGTAAATAAACAAGGTAAAGAATATCCGTTTATTCGTAGAAATAAAAAAATGAATCATTGCAACAATCGGAACAACAAATACGAGAATATTAGCAAATGGATACCTACCCGAATAGTAACCTTGAGAGATCAAAAAAAGACACAAGCTTAGAGAGTAGGCTATTAGAATATTTAATAACCACATTTACAATTTTTCACTAATCTAGGTAAAAAAAACCAATTTACAAAACAATATAACTTGCCTTAAGAAACCGCTTATTTACTGATCGGTATTTTGCAGCTTATTCAAAAATTCTTGCTCAGTTAACATATTTATGCCTAGTTTTTCTGCTTTTTCTTTTTTACTAGGTCCCATGTTTGCTCCCGCTACGATATAACTGGTTTTTGATGATATAGAACTACTCACCTTCCCGCCGTTGTCTTCAATCAATTTTTTCAGTTCGGTGCGGGAAACCGTTTCAAATACTCCGGAAATGACTATAATATCACCTTTTAATTTGTCGGTTTGTGCTGCCAGATCTTCGGCGGAAAGAGATAATTGCACACCTATTTCCTTAAGAGAATTAATAATCTCCAGATTTTCCTCTTCTTGGAAGAAGGCTAAGACGCTTGAAGCGATCTTACTACCAATTTCATCAACGTTAATAAGCTCATCTTCAGTCGCCTGCATCAAAGCTTCAATGTTTTTATAATGTTTTGCTAATTTTTTAGCCACCGTTTCTCCAACGTAACGAATTCCCAATGCATACAATACACGTTCAAAAGGCACTTGTTTCGAAGCTTCAATCCCTTTAATCATGTTTTCGGCGCTTTTATCCGCCATACGTTCCAGAGGTATAATTTGATCCTTGGTTATTTGATACAAATCCGAATAATTATTTATCAACCCTTCATTAACCAACAAAGCCACCGTTTCTCCTCCTAATCCTTCAATATCCATAGCTTTTCTGGAAATATAATGCTGAATTCGACCAATGATCTGAGGTCTACAGCCCGTGTAATTCGGGCAATAATGTTGTGCTTCACCTTCCTGCCTCACGAGTTCCGTATAACATTCGGGACAATGGGTAATAAAATTAGTTGGCTTTGAATTCTCAGGTCTTTTTGTTAAATCGACACCCAATATTTTTGGAATAATTTCACCTCCTTTTTCAACATACACAGTATCACTTACCCGAATATCTAGTTTCTCTATTTGATCGGCATTGTGCAGCGAGGCTCTTTTTACTGTGGTTCCAGCCAGTTCTACAGGTTCTAAATTAGCCACTGGCGTAATTGCACCCGTACGCCCCACCTGGTAAGAAATGCTTTTTAAAACGGTTGAAACCTGCTCGGACTTAAACTTGTAAGCCATCGCCCAACGCGGTGATTTGGCTGTGTACCCCAATTCCTCCTGCTGTGCCAAACTATTTACTTTAACCACGACTCCATCGGTTTCATAAGGCAAATCTCTTCGAGCTTCATCCCAATAATTTATGAATTCAAAAACAGTATCCATAGAATCAGCCAATCTCGCAGCTTCAGGTACTTTAAAGCCCCAGCGTCGTGCCTTTTCCAAACTTTCAAACTGGGTTTTTAAATCTAAATGGGGACCAACAATATTGTATAACAAACACTCCAAAGGGCGTTTCGCAACTTCTGCGCTATCCTGCAATTTTAAACTCCCTGAAGCCGTGTTTCTTGGGTTTCTGTATGGCTCCTCCCCGATTTCAATCCGTTCTTCGTTCATTTTATGAAACCCTTCAAACGGTAAAATAATTTCACCCCGAATATCAAATTTATCCGGATAATCATCTTTAAGTTGTAAAGGCACTGATTTTATAGTTTTTACATTCGCCGTAACATCATCTCCCTGAATACCGTCTCCTCTGGTTACAGCCTTTACAAGTTTCCCCTCTTCATAGCTTAGGCTTATAGATGCTCCGTCGTACTTTAATTCACAGGTGTATTGTATTTCAGATTCAATGATCTTTCTTAATCGGGTCTCCCAATCCTTAAGGTCCTCTTTTGAATAAGAATTATCCAGAGAGTACATCCGGTAATTATGAACCACGGTTTCAAAATTTTTAGTAACCGCTCCCCCAACACGTTGACTAGGTGAATTCGGGTCGAAAAACTCGGGATGTTTCGCTTCCAACTCCTGAAGCATTTTTAATTTTATATCAAACTCATAATCCGAAATGGTAGGCTTATCTAACACATAATAGTTATGGTTATGTTCCCTAAGCTCTTTTCGAAGGCTTTCTATTTGAATTTTAACGTCACTCATTAATTATATATCGCTTTAATCATTCTATCTTTTTTGAAGATATCTTGTTTTAGTTGAATATCATGAAAATCATAAGAGGCTAATAGTCGAATCATCTGTGTTCCCAAAAATTCATTTATTTCGAAAAACAAGCGCCCCTCAGACTTTAAATGTTCCCGTGAAAAGCTACAAATAGCTTCATAAAACAATAAAGGATTATCATCCTCTACAAATAAAGCCAAATGTGGTTCGTTATCCAAAACATTTGAAGCCATACTACTCATTTCTTTTTTACGAACATAAGGCGGGTTGGATACGATAATATCAAATTTTTGGCTTAAGAGTCCTTTCATTGTTTCAGAATTCAAAACATCAGCATCTATAAAATTTACCTTAACCCCGCTATTATCGGCATTTTCTTTGGCAACTTTCAAAGCCGCTCTGCTAATATCCAAAGCAAAAACCTGAGCGTTTGGAAGGTGTTTCGCTAAAGCAATGGCAATACAACCACTTCCGGTACCCACATCCAATAATTGCAAAGGCGCATCAGCGTTCTCATGATTTAAAATCCATTCCACTAATTCCTCTGTTTCTGGTCGCGGAATTAAAACATCGGGAGATACTTTAATAGATAATCCATAAAACTCGGTTTCACCGATAATATATTGAATTGGTTTTTCAGCCTGAAGTTTCACTAAAGCCTTTTGAAGTTTTAAAGGGTTTTCCACAACTTCATTAGGATTCAAAGCAATTTGTAATCGTGATTTATGATGATAGAACTCCGTGAGCATAAAAAAGAAATTATCTACTTCCTCAACTCCATAGATAGCATCCAGGGTTTCATGAAATTCCTTTTGTAAAATTTTAAACGTCATAGTGTTTTAATCATCCAAATACCACAGGAATAGTGTCCTGTATTGCCTAGAGGTCCGTCCAGGTGTTGAAACCCATGCCTTTCATACACATGGATAGCGGCTTTTAACTGGGGAGCCGATTCAATATAACAGGTTTTATATCCCATTTTTCTTGCGGCATCCAAACAAGTTTCAAATAATTTATGCCCCCAACCCTTACCTCTTATTTCAGGAGAGAAGTACATTTTTTGAAGTTCGCAAGTATCGCGATCACCATCGGAAAGAGGCTTAATTCCAGCGCCACCTAGTACCCTGCTATCATCTTCAACAACAAAATAAATCTCGTTTTCATTTTGAAAAGATTCATACATTTTTTTTGTTTCAGGGTCAGCATAAGCCGTGCCCTCCAAAGGTATATTAAACTCATGAAAGCAGTTTCTGATAACGCTCTCAATCGCCTTATTATCCTGAGCTTGAATCTCTCTGATAGCAATTTTGCTATTAGCCATTTTTTAATCTTATTTTTGCACTGTGAAGATACATGAAAAATATATAAAATATTGTATTGAAATTGCTAAAAATGGGCTTGGAACCACACGACCAAATCCGATGGTGGGCTGTGTTATTGTTCATAATAATACCATTATTGGCGAAGGTTTTACGAGTCCATACGGTGGTCCTCATGCCGAGGTAAATGCTATTAACAGTGTAAAAAACAAAGCATTACTTTCTGAGGCTACTTTATATGTCACTCTTGAGCCTTGTTCGCATTTCGGCAAAACACCACCATGTAGTGATTTGATTATTGAAAATAAGATCAAAAAAGTTGTTATCGGCTGTATTGATGATCACAGTGTAGTTGCCGGAAAAGGTATTGAAAAACTTAAAATAGGCGGCTGTGAAGTTATTGTTGGTGTGTTAGAGAACGCCTGTAAAGAACATCACAAGCGGTTTTTTACATTTCACAATAAAAAACGCCCTTATATTATTCTAAAATGGGCGCAGACGCGCGATGGATTTATCGCACCAAATACTAAAAAAGAAACCAAACCTGTATGGATAACCAACGTTTATTCACGGCAATTAGTGCACAAGTGGCGTACCGAAGAACAGGCGATTTTCGTGGGTACACAAACGGTTAAAAGTGATAATCCTAGCCTCACTGCCCGAGACTGGAAAGGCAAAAACCCAATTAGGATCGTTTTAGATAAAAACAATAGTTTGTCAAACTCATATCGGGTTTTTAATACCGACGCTAAAACAATTCGGATCACCAATGAAAATATCAATTTTTCAAAACCTTTAGCCAAACAAATCACTGATTTATTATTTGAAAAAGACATTAATTCAGTGATTGTTGAAGGAGGCGCCAAAACGCTTCAAACATTCATAGATGAGGGTCTTTGGGATGAAGCAAGAGTATTTACAGGTAGTATTAGCTTTGAAACCGGTTTAAAAGCTCCTAAATTTAAAGGCAGCTGCATTTCAGAAACCAAAATTTCAGACGATATTTTAAAGATTTATACGAATGATTAAAGCGCTTATTTTTGATTTTGGTAATGTGTTTTTAAATCTGGATATTGAAGGTGCCATGTCAAAAACCCTAGAAACATTAAAGGTTAAAGACTTAAGTAACGATATGCTCCTTACCAATAACCAATATGAAACAGGCGCTATTAGTACGGAGACTTTTATTGAATTCTATCAAAATAAATTCCCGAATATTTCGGAAACCACCTGGATCCCTCTTTGGAATAGCATGCTTAAAGATTTTCCAAGGTATCGCCTTGATTTTTTAAAGGATCTTAGAAGATCAAATAAATTTAAACTCATTTTATTTAGTAACACCAACGACATTCATATTAAGTGGGTGAAAAAAAACGTATTGTTCTACGAGACCTTTAAAAGTAATTTTGACAGCTTTTATTTATCTCATGAGGTTCGGCGTCGGAAACCTGATACTTCTACCTATCAATTCATTCTAACAGAAAATGATTTAAATCCAGAAAATTGTTTATTCATTGATGACAATCTAGACAACATTAAAGGAGCAGCTCAATTAGGGATTCATACCTGGCATATTGATCCCCAAAAAGAAGATGTGATAGAACTTTTCGAAAAATACCAACATCTGTTTTGAGCGACAAGGATACTTTTAGAACAATTGTTAAACCTGGGCATGAAGTCTTATTTAAGGACAAAAACAGCAAGTTTTACGGTTATACGTTTCCGGTACAAACTGAGGACGATGTTAAGGTTCAAATCGAGGCACTTAAAAAGAAACACCATGCGGCGAGACACTGGTGTTATGCCTATCAAATAGGCGTTGAAGACATAATGTACAGAGCCAATGACGATGGGGAACCAAACAATTCGGCAGGAATGCCCATTTACGGTCAAATTCAGTCTTTTGAACTTACCAATGTTCTTATCGTTGTGGTCCGGTATTTTGGCGGTGTAAAATTGGGTGTCGGTGGTTTGATTCAAGCCTATAAAACAGCAGCGCAGATGGCTATAGAAGCTTCCAAAATAACAACAAAAAGGTTACAGAGGAGGTTTAAAATTACATGTGATTATAAGAACTTAAATTCGGTAATGCGGATTATTAAGGAACACCAATTAAAAATTGAAAGTCAAACTATGGAGTTGCAATGTGAATTGGTGATTTCAGTACGACAAAAAAATGCTGTTCTGGTCTTTGAAAATTTTGATCGGCTTTTTGAGGTCGAGATTAAAAAACTTTAATCTGTCAACTTATCTAAAATATATTGAGGTGCTTTTACAGGACGTTTCGTTTTCATGTCCAAAAACGCTAATGTCGTTGAAGCTGTAGTTAAAATTTCACCTGATGTATTAGTAATTTCATAATCAAATTCGATCTTAACTGAAGGTATTTTTCGAAGTTCAGTTCTTACATTAATTACATCATCATAACCTGCTGATTTCTTATAATTTATGTTTAAAGAAATTACAGGTAGCATAATCCCACTTTCTTCCATCTTTTTATAAGACACTCCCAATTTTCGAAGCCACTCGATACGTCCCATTTCCAGATATAATGCATAATTACCATGATATACAACACCCATTTGGTCAGTTTCACCATAACGCACTCTAATTTGTATTTCATCGATTTTCATGGAGGTAATTAAATATTTTTTTGTAGATTCGGAAAGGATTCAAACATGAGAAAAAATTTCTGAAAATTCAATAGCATTTCATTTTTTTTTTAAGAATTTTGTTCACATATTTGTCACTCCAATTCGAGGGACCGAGAAATAAACAATTTCTCTTTAAATAACCAACAACTAACAAAACTAGGAATCAGAACATGAGTGGAACTGCGCAATCGGTATGGAATAATTGTCTAGAGTTCATAAAGGATAATATTCAACCTCAAGCGTACAAAACTTGGTTTGAACCTATTGTTGCTGTAAAACTTACCGATAAAGCATTAAGTATTCAAGTACCAAGTAAATTCTTTTATGAATGGCTTGAAGAACACTATGTGAAAATTCTTAAAGTGGCTCTTACCAAAGAACTTGGTGATAAAGCCAAACTGGTGTATATTATCCGAATGGAGAACACCTACGGTAATAAACAACCGTTTACCGAGAAAATTCCAAGTTCGAACAGAGGTGCTTTAAAATCGCAAGACATTGATGTTCCTTTAAACAATAAAAGTCCGGAATTAAGAAACCCTTTTGTTATTCCTGGAATTCGAAATGTTAAGATCGAATCGCAGCTTAATCCAAATTACAGTTTTGAAAACTTTTTAGAAGGAGACTCGAATCGTTTGGCCAGAAGTGCCGGTTTAGCCGTAGCTTCAAAACCAGGTGGTACCTCATTCAATCCCCTCCTCATTTTTGGAGGTGTTGGTTTAGGAAAAACACATTTAGCACATGCCATTGGGGTTGACATTAAAGATAAATATCCTGAAAAAACGGTATTGTATATCTCAGCTGAAAAATTCACACAACAATACATTGACTCCGTCAAAAAGAACAATCGGAATGATTTTATTCATTTCTATCAGCTCATTGATGTTTTAATTATTGATGATGTGCAGTTTTTATCCGGAAAAACCGGCACACAAGATGTCTTTTTCCACATTTTCAATCACTTACACCAAAATGGTAAACAAGTGGTTCTAACTAGTGACAAAGCTCCCGTGGATATGCAGGATATTGAACAACGCTTATTATCCAGATTCAAATGGGGTCTTTCTGCAGAATTGCAAAATCCAGATTTCGAAACACGGGTTTCCATCCTAAAAAACAAATTATACCGTGATGGTGTAGACATGCCGGAAGATATTATTGAATATGTTGCGAAAAACATTAAATCCAATGTACGCGAGCTTGAAGGAGCCATTATTTCATTAATTGCGCAATCATCATTCAATAAAAAAGAAATTACACTAGAACTGGCACGGGTGATCGTTGAGAAGTTTGTTAAGAACACAAAACGTGAAGTGTCTATAGATTATATACAAAAAGTGGTTTCAGACTACTTTCAAATGGATATTGACACGCTGCAATCAAAAACCAGAAAGCGTCATATTGTGCAAGCCAGACAATTAGCCATGTTCTTTGCTAAAAAATTCACAAAAGCCTCATTGGCCAGTATAGGTTCTCAAATTGGAAAACGAGATCATGCTACGGTTTTACACGCATGTAAAACGGTAGATAACCTTTCTTCAACAGACAAACAGTTCAGAAAATATGTTGAAGATATCAGTAAAAAACTTTCCGTTTAAAAACGAATCACCATGACGAAAATACTAATGGTTTGTTTGGGCAACATCTGTCGTTCGCCACTTGCTGAGGGTATTTTGAAATCTAAATTACCATCAAATTCTTTTTTAGTAGACTCGGCCGGAACTGCAAATTATCATGTTGATAGCCCTCCTGACAAACGCTCTATTATTACTGCTCGGAGTCACGGTCTGGAAATTTCACATTTAAGAGGACGTCAATTTAATTCGGATGATTTCGAGGTTTTCGATTTGATATATACCATGGACAACTCCAATTATCAAAATGTGATCCGACAAGCCAGAAAAGAGGAAGATAAATTGAAAGTGAAATTGATACTTAATGAAGTTTATCCCGGTAAAGATCTGGACGTACCCGATCCATATTATAGTGGCGATCAAGGTTTCGAAAATGTTTACCAAATGCTAAATGAAGCTTGTGAGATTATTTCAAACAAACTAACCTCATGATGGATCAGGGAAAATTATACCTGATCCCGACGACACTTGGTGAGAATGACCCTTTGGCTGTTCTGCCTCAAACCGTAAAAAATAAAATTTCTGAACTTCGTTATTTTATTGTTGAAAACGAAAAAACAGCGCGACGATTTATTAAAATGATCTGCCCTGAAAAATCGCAGCCTTCTCTCATTCTTTATACTCTAAATAAACACACCGAATCTTCTGAATTACCGGAATTTCTAAATCCATGCTTAAAAGGAGAGGATGTCGGTCTCTTATCCGAAGCTGGTTGTCCCGGTGTTGCAGATCCCGGAGCTGATGTAGTTCATATCGCGCATCAACAAAATATCAAGGTTATCCCCTTGGTTGGCCCCTCCTCTATCCTGTTAGCTATGATGGCATCAGGAATGAACGGCCAACGGTTCGCCTTTAAAGGCTATTTACCTATAGATAAGCAAGAGCGCAAAAAGGAATTGAAGCGATTGGAACGTTGGTCTTTAGAACAAAACGAATCACAGATTTTTATTGAAACCCCGTACAGAAATAATAAATTATTGGATGATCTGATCCAGTTACTCGATAGTAATACTGAGCTTTGCGTGGCATGTGACCTCACCTTAAGTACAGAGTTTATAAAGACTATGCCTATACTTGCCTGGAAAAAAAATATCGTAGACCTTCATAAAAGACCTACGATATTTATTATACATAAAAGATAATCTTCTTTAGATAGCTTTTGCCAACCTATCCGGTTGCACAAAAGAGGTATCGTAACCGGAAAAATGTTTCATGTAATATCTTACAGTTGTACCATAACCATCAGCAAAATTATCTAATCCATAGCTACGTAAATAACGTTTTACACTACCTGGACCAGCAAGATGTGCTGCTGCTAAGATACCTGACTCTGTTACTAACACACCATCGATGCGCTTTCCAACAAAGTTTTTGATATCACGTCGCAAAATCCATTTGTTACGTGCGGCATTGGCGATAAATGCCTTTTCCTGTAAACCAGGATTCTTTAAAAACTGAGAAGGATTATGAATTCCTATCATTTTTAAAGTTTCGGCTCCAAACTGATACTTACCTAAGTATCCGAATGTATTCACCGAGTTGTAATCACCTCCGGACTCTTTGAAACCTATGGCTTCTTTAAATCCTACAAACGATTTGCCTAAATAAGGCGAAAACGTTTGGTTCAAATCATTAGACGCTAAGTCATCATTCGCGATGCTGTCGTCTGGGCTTACCGTGTAATCTAACTTTAAGCCCGCCGTTGAGTATTTACTTAAATCAATCGTTTCATCTGCTGAAAACGAAATCCCCAAAAGAATACAAACCGTAAGCGTGAGGGTTAAGTAACTTGCAATACTTTTTCGCATATGTCTAAATTTCTTCGGTACAAATAGAACCCTATAGGTACCTGAAAATTTGAGCGTGCAAAATTACATAATTTTTCGATAATTACAAAATTTATCGTTTAACGACATTTTTCAATGAAGAATAGACGAAATACACAGCCAAATTTTCAAAATTTAAGACCATTTTCAGATTAAAAATATCAAATACTCGACAGATATTTAACCAAAAAAAGTCTTAAACTGAACGTAAACTAAATCAAAATTAAACTAATCTTTTGGAACAGAACAAACACTTGGAATTAATTGTTAACAGCTGATTGTCAATATCTTTTACAGAATTTAAACCATCCCTTTATTAACGAGATATACGAGACAATTTCTTTTTCAGATTTTAGGCGTATAAAAATTCCTATAGCTCTACGAAATAATTTTTTAATTGCGTTGAACGGTAAATTTAACCGACGTACTGCCCTAAATTACTTAAAGAATTTTCTTGAAGTTTAAGATTTAGAAATTTACGAAAACGTTGTAAAAACGTCAATTTTGAAAATCAAGTTGGTAATTTTTGATAAAAATCAGGTCTATTTTCGGATGCCTTGAGCGTTTAAATAACGTTGATAAGCCAACGCTTTCCTGTTGTGCTCAGCGAGGGTTTTTGAAAACTTATGATATCCGGGACGTTCCGCGTCGGCCACAAAATATAAGTATTTGGTTTTATCATAATTTAATACAGCCTCTATGGCAGAGATATCAGGCATGGCAATTAAACCAGGCGGCAGGCCAAGGCGCTTGTAGGTATTGTAAGGAGAATCTATCTCCTTATGTTCGTTCAAAACACGCTTAATGATGGTGTTTTCATATTTTGGTAATTTATAAGCTGCAAATTTCAGGGTTGGATCAGCTTGTAAAGGCATACCAATATTCAAGCGGTTAATATAAACCCCAGCTATCTTAGGTTGCTCCTCAGCTTGTTTCGACTCTTCATAAACAATAGATGCTAAAGTCATTACTTGGTTCGGATTCAATCCTATCTCAGCAGCTTTTTGCACACGACTTTCATTCCAAAAACGTTCATATTCCCTTAGCATACGCGTCCTAAATGCTTCAGCAGAAGTATTCCAGAAAAATTCATAACTGTTTGGTAAATACATCCCTAATGCTGTGGCCTCATTAAAACCGTTTTCCTTTAAAAAGGCCTCATCAACCATGGCCTGTAACAAGGACAAACTATCAGCTTCAATTTCCTGGCCGATTTTACCCGCTAGTTTTTCTAATGAATTAATATTGTTAAAGGAAACCTTTATGGGAAGGTTTTTACTTCGAATCGTATTAATAATATCATTATTATTCATTCCTTTTCGAATCGCATACCGTCCGGCCTTAATATTGTTTATGTATTGCTTCTTTTTAGCCAGATCATCAAAGGAATCAATATCATCCAGTAAAGGTTCTAATTCATTCCGAACCATTTGATAATCGGCATCTGTGGGGATGTAAATATATGCCAGCTCATTATTAAAGGCCGTGTTAGGTCGTATCATAGCACGGTAAACAAAATTGGCAAAATAGCCTGCTACAACCAGACCCAAAAGCGCAATTACTAAAAGTATTCGTTTAATATACATTTAATCGTTTATTAATTGAAATAAAAATTCGTTTTTAAAAGAACCATTGATAAAATTCCAATCCTTACGTAAACCAATTTCCTGAAATCCCAGGCTTTTAAATAAACGAATGCTCGAGGTATTATCCTCTGAAATTTGACAATATATTTGGTGCAGGTCAAGATGCTTAAAACTGTATTCCTTTAATAATTGTAGAGCGGCTTTCCCATAACCTTTATTTCTATCTGATTCATTTTTAATAATGACACCTACACCAGCACGTTTATTTTTAAAATCGAAGTCGAATAAATCTATTAACCCTATGGGTTTGTCCTGATGGGTAGAAATGACCAATCGCAGCTGTTTCACTTCGTAAATGTCTTTGAGTGCATTTTCCAAATACTGCTTAATAATATAACGGGAAAAAGGCGTTTGTGTATTACTTACTACCCAAATATCTTCATCATTTTCTATGCTATGAACAAACTCCAGATCCTCCGGTTCGAGGGCTCTTAAATAAATATCCTCGCCTTTAAGTGTTTTCATATCGTGCCTTTAAATACAAATGTAGCAGGACCGATCAACCAAACATTAGAATAAACACCGTTTTCATAATCGAAAGCTACTGTAAGTTTACCGCCTTGTACTTGCAATTCAACGCTTGTTTTAGTGGTCTCCTTTAAAAAGTGCATCGCAATGGCTACTGCCGTTACACCCGTGCCACAGGATAATGTTTCTCCTTCTACCCCACGTTCATACGTACGAACACGGAATTTATCATCTTTTATCTTTTTCACAAAATTAACATTACAACCTTCAGCATTATAAGGTTCTCCATATCTGATACTTGACCCTTTGGTTTGAATATCAAACTCATCTATAGCCGACTCAAACTGAACATGATGTGGCGATCCTGTGTTAAGAAATACATGATCATTAAATTCCTGAACATGTCTTACATCCTGCATTTGAAGGCGAATAACCTGACCAGCAATTTTTGCCTGATGAACCCCATCGATAGCCTCGAAAACAGCATGGTCACTAATAACTCCTATGTTATGAGCAAAAGCAACTATACATCGTCCGCCATTACCACACATGGAACTTTCATTTCCATCAGAATTATAATAAACCATTCTAAAATCTAGATCGGAATGGTTTTCTAACAGGATTAAACCATCCGCACCAATTCCGAACCTACGGTCGCACAAGTGCTTCACAAAGGCGGTATCAGATTTGTCGAAATGGAGATTACGATTATCTACTAGGATAAAATCGTTTCCGGTGCCTTGGTATTTATAAAATTGTAATTCTTTCACAGCAGCAAAGATATAAATAGTACCTTAATAATTGTAGTTTAAACCTCATTCAAAAAAAATATCCTAATTATTTGACCATCCTCAAGGAAACACATTAAGTGTCTTTTTGGAGTTACTGTTAAACCTATGTTTATGCTTTGTTAAATAGGCGTTAAAGTTAAAATTCAAATTCAATAATTAATTAATTTTAAACGTTAAAAGATTAAATTAAAACAGTACAATTATGAAGAAGATTTTCACTTTAGTCTTGGTTTCCGCCTTGGGTGGGATTTTAACCTTAAGCGCTTACAAACTTTTTTTGGAAGAAGACTCTGTTGTGGTAACGAACACAGATAACGCTAAATTCCTTCCAACGAGTAATTCTAGTGCTATTTTCAATACTGCCGAAAACCCTGATTTTACTGAAGCTGCAGAAAACACCCTAAATGCAGTGGTACATGTAAAAAACCTAACGGTCAATCAAGGGCGAATGACCTTTGAAGATTTCTTTTTAGGCCGTTCACCAAAACGTGCGATGTTAGGGACCGGATCGGGCGTTATTATAAATAAGGATGGCTACATTATTACGAACAATCACGTGATTGATAATGCTACAGAACTGTCTGTGACCTTAAACAATAATGAAACTTATAAAGCAGAGCTTATTGGTTCAGACCCGAAAACTGATATTGCTCTTTTAAAAATAAATCCAGATGAAGACTTGCCATATGTCACTTTTGGTGATTCCGATGCGGCTAAAGTTGGCGAGTGGGTATTGGCTGTTGGTAACCCTTTTAATTTAACTTCAACAGTTACTGCGGGAATCATCAGTGCCAAATCAAGAAATATTGACCCTACAGGAAATAGCCAGCATTCATTCATACAAACGGATGCTGCCGTGAACCCAGGAAACTCTGGTGGAGCTCTGGTAAATACCAATGGCGAATTAATTGGTATAAACACCGCGATCACCTCGCAAACCGGATCTTATATTGGCTATTCTTTTGCCGTGCCAAGTAATATAGCCCGAAAAGTAGTTGAAGATATTATGGAATACGGTAATGTTCAGAGTGGTGTTTTAGGTATTAAAGGTGGTACCTTTAATAGTGAATCAGCTAAAGAATTAGGTGTTGATTTTAGTGAAGGAGTTTATGTGGGTGAAGTTGTAAAAAATTCAGGTGCTGAAAAAGCAGGTATCATTGCAGGTGATATCATCAAACGTTTAGATGATCTGGAAATTAGCAAATTTGAAGATCTAAGTGGTTATATCAGAACGAAACGCCCAAATGATGAGGTTACCGTAGAACTTTTAAGAGATAATGAGTATAAGACGATCAAAGTAAAACTTACTAAACCTGATGTTTTCTCTGTTTCTTTTATGAAAATGGAGCTTCAGGACCTATCGGATACCTTCAAAGAAGAAAATGGTATAGACCATGGTGTTATGGTAAAGGACACAGAAAACAAATGGTTGTATTCTAATTTAGGTATTAAAAGCGGTTATATTATTACCGGGATCAACGATATGGAAATTAATAGCATCCAGGATATTTCAAAATTAAAAGCCAAATATGGTGATGATATTACAGACAATATCAAACGTCTGGCTTACATTAATAACTATAAAGAGCAAAAAGAGGTTATTTTTAGATAAATTTTATAAACACCTATCCTCTTAAGGAAGTCCGCTACCATTTAACATGGAAGTGGACTTTTTTTATTTTCTGAAAATTCAGGCCTGTATTGAGATACGAATAAAGGGTTTTTTGACAATTAAAAAATCTCCACAAACATGTTACGAAAACGTTTGAAATATGATACTTTTGCGAAAAATTAATACAACTAAACACAAAAAAATGTCATTAAATCAAACCTACGAGAAAGAGTTAGCCTTTCAAGCCGACAGAAGGCGAGCTACA
Source organism: Gaetbulibacter sp. M240 (assembly GCF_043876815.1). Classification (NCBI taxonomy): domain Bacteria; kingdom Pseudomonadati; phylum Bacteroidota; class Flavobacteriia; order Flavobacteriales; family Flavobacteriaceae; genus Gaetbulibacter; species Gaetbulibacter sp. M240. Next base: position 19,651 of record NZ_JBAWKA010000004.1, on the reverse strand, counting down.
GTGGAATTCATTAATATTATTAGTGATCTTTGGTATGATAAAGCTATTGAATTGGTGTTATTCAGAAACCAACTGATAGACCGCAATGTGAGTCAGATCTTAAATCTGCATGAATATGCGGGGAAATTTGTTCAAAAACCTATCTCGATTTTTGATTCTGTTGAAATTGCTCAAGCGATCCAAACGTTGAATATTCCACCAGCGAAACTGGATATTGGAAAACTGACCTACGAATTCCATTCAGAAGACAACAAATTCAGTAATGCCACGTCCTTCGTAGCTAAAAAATTAAAAGATGTTTCTAAAAGTGAAAATATCGAACCAAAAAATGTCGTGCTTTATGGCTTTGGCCGAATTGGCCGGTTGGTTGCCCGTGAGCTTATGGCCAAAACAGGAAAAGGAAGTCAGCTGCGCTTACGAGCAATCGTTACGCGTGGCGCCATAGATGAACAAATATTAGAAAAACGAGCCTCTTTATTGCGCAATGATTCGGTTCATGGTGATTTTTCGGGAACAGTAGATATCGATGTTAAAAATCAGGCTTTGATTATTAACGGAACAACCGTTAAAGTAATATCTTCAAATTCCCCGGAAGATATTGATTATACAGCTTATGATATAGATCACGCCCTCGTTATTGACAATACCGGTGCCTTTCGGGACAAGACCGCATTGAGCAGACATTTAAAAGCTAAAGGTGTAGACAAGGTTCTATTAACAGCTCCGGGTAAGGGAATTCCAAACGTAGTTTTTGGGGTAAATCATTTGGAAAGCGATCCGGATAAAGTGAAAATTATCTCGGCAGCTTCGTGTACTACGAATGCCATTACACCGGTTTTAAAAGCAATAGAAGATTCATTTGGTGTTAAAAGCGGGCACTTAGAAACGATTCATGCCTATACCAACGATCAAAATCTGGTAGATAATTATCATAAAAAATACCGCAGAGGTCGTGCTGCCGGACTCAATATGGTGATCACTGAAACCGGAGCAGGGCAAGCTGTTGCCAAAGCCCTACCGAGTCTGGAAGGAAAACTAACTTCAAATGCCATTCGTGTACCTGTTCCTAACGGATCGTTAGCCATCCTTAATTTGGAATTAAAAACGAAGGCGACCGGAAGTAGTATTAATACCATATTAAAAAAGTATGCTTTGGAAGGCGATCTAGTCGAACAAATAAAATATGAACTGAGTGACGAATTGGTATCTACAGATATAGTGGGTAGCTCGGCACCCGCTATTTTTGACAGTAAAGCTACGATTGTAAGAAAGGATGGCAAAAATGCCATTCTTTATATTTGGTATGATAATGAATACGGCTATAGCCATCAGGTTATCAGACTGGCGAAGTATATGGCAAAAGTAAGACGGTTTACTTATTATTAACGATATTCATGATCTATTTTTTGATAACACTCGTATATAAGCCTCAAAGTAGAGGCTTTTTTCATTAAAAGCGTGAATTACTGAATAGATTTTTATAATTTCGTAAAATCCTAAAGTTAACCTATTTAAAAAATAACCAATGAAATTCTTTAAACCCTCAATCTTATTATTTTTATTAATCACAACATCAGTCCTGGCGCAGGAGAACGATGATGAAGCCCCAATGCAAAATGGGACTATAGATGAGCAGTTTGAATATGTTCTGGAAAAATCTGGAAATTTTAGAGGAACCAATGGTTCAATGTACGAAGCGGTGAAGCTTAGTATGCTGTTGGCACTTCAAGCAAATACTATAGATTCAATAAATACACTTCAGAAAGATCTTGAAACAGCCAATAAATTAGGCAGTGATCAAAAAATTGAGATAGAAGACCTAAAAACTAAATTGGCCGATACACAAGCTGACCTCGAACAAACCAATTCTGAGAAAAATAGTATGTCTTTATTTGGTATGCAATTGAGTAAAGGTGGTTATAATGCTCTAATGTGGTCCATTATTGTAGGTCTAATTATTTTATTAGGATTTTTTATCTTGAAGTTCAAGAATAGCAATACGATTACCGTACAGGCCAGACAATCTTTGGCAGAGGTTGAAGAAGAGTTTGAAGAGCATCGAAAACGAGCCTTAGAGCGTGAACAGAAAGTACGTCGTCAATTACAGGATGAGATCAATAAACAGAAAAAAGCTAAATAATTTTTCAAAACAAAATCATCGTAAAGCCCTCAAATAATGAGGGCTTTATTTTTTATTGTAACTTTCTAATTTTAAGATATTTAACTTTGAAAACTGACAAAAATTCACTATTATAAGACTGTCAAATTTGGAATGCATTTTGCATGACTTTCTTACGTTAGGAATTGGTTTAATTTAAAAACTGTTTTATTATGGAAAACACACCTGTAAACGTACAATTAGTTGGAAAAGAAAATGACCACTACCTTATTTTGTTTCCAGATTTGGATATTCCAGTTAAGGTAAACCAAAACTTATACCTAAAAATGAAACAGAGTCACGATTACCGATTTTGTGATTTTTTAGAACAAAATCCAAAAACGATGACAGCCTAATCTATCGTATTTAAAACTAGTAAAGCTAAATTCTATCCCATAGAATTTAGCTTTTTTGTTTTTTGGGGGTAATTAAAAACAAAAACATTTAAAGTATCTTTGTTTCCACATTTTTGAGCTATGCGAATTGATATAATCACGGTTTTACCGGAATTACTTAAAAGCCCGTTTGAGGCTTCTATTTTAAAACGCGCCATTGCAGCGGGTTTAGTAGAAGTACATTTTCATAATTTACGGGATTACACCACAGATAATTATAAATCGGTTGACGACACCCAATACGGCGGCGGCGCGGGGATGGTTATGATGGTAGAACCTATAGATAAATGTATTGGTAAATTGAAATTAGAACGTGACTATGATGAAGTCATTTATATGACGCCTGATGGTGAGACCCTGAACCAGAAGATCGCCAACCAAATTTCTTTGAAGGGTAATATCATTATTTTATGCGGCCATTATAAAGGTGTTGATCAACGGGTACGTGATCATTTGATCACAAGGGAAATTTCCATTGGAGATTATGTTTTATCCGGTGGTGAACTTGGAGCTGCAGTATTATGTGATGCCGTGATACGTTTGATTCCGGGTGTTTTAGGAAATGAAACTTCAGCCCTAACAGACTCGTTCCAGGATAATTTATTGGCACCGCCAATTTACACGAAACCTCGGGAATATAAAGGTTGGAAAGTTCCTGAATTGTTATTTAGCGGAAATTTTCCAGAAATTGAAAAATGGCGCGAAGATGAAGCTTATAAGCGTACCAAAGTTCGCAGACCCGATTTGTTGGATGAATAAATTATGTTATCACTAAAATGAACATATTCACGTGTTATTCTTTGGGAACAGATTACTTCGTTTAACTCGCAATGATGACCATTGGCATCCAAAGCATTCCGAATTTACTCGTAGCAATAAGAATATAGATCATAAATGAAAGAGATTCTTCAGTCGTTACCTCCTTCTGAATGACAAGATTAGAATTAAATTACTGAATAAATCGTGTTAGGGATTGAGGCATTGTTGGAGCTCCTCGAAGAGAGCGACTGCCGAAAGCCCGACTTTTTGCACAAGCAAAAAGAAACACCATAAAAAAATAAATTATTAATTGTGGATTATGATTTATTAATTATCTTTGCAGCCAATTTCGGGTTAACCTCTGGCGAGAATCGTGAATGTTGTTTCGAATTAATTCAAATAAAAATTTAACTATGGACTCTTTAGTAAAATATGTTCAAGACGAGTTTGTAACAAAAAAAGAATTACCAGAATTTAGTGCTGGTGACACCATTACAGTGTTTTACGAAATTAAAGAAGGCGCAAAAACACGTACTCAGTTTTTTAGAGGTACAGTGATCCAACGTAGAGGTAGCGGTGCTACTGAAACGTTTACGATAAGAAAAATGTCTGGTTCAGTTGGTGTAGAGCGTATTTTCCCTCTGAATTTACCTGCATTACAAAAAATTGAAGTAAATAAACGCGGTAAAGTACGTAGAGCTAGAATCTATTACTTTAGAGGTTTAACTGGTAAAAAAGCCAGAATTAAAGAACAATTACGTTCATAACCCCTGCAAAAATATAGTATATATAGGCCCTGATAGATCAGGGCCTTTTTTATTAACAAAAGTTAATAACTCCGGTTTATAAATAGTTGATATCTAAACTGTTAAAAAATTTGTTTTTTTAAACTCTTATTATACTTTAGTAAAAGAATTAATGACAGCCCCACGGGGCTGGTTTCGTCTCAACAGCGAATTTGTGTTAACTCTAAATAAGGTAACGTTCTTTATTATAATTGTTTTTTGAGGTTTCGTTGTGCCATGTGTAGGCATGTGTGAGCAAGAGACCATGACGTTAAACGTTGAGTTGCATGCCCAGCAGGTAGCCCAACCTCTGTAACTGAAAGCTTTTGAATAGCCGTGGTGGTGAAAGCCACAACCGCTGTCACAAGCAATGCCTGTGAAGGAACTAGACACGAAAGTGAATAAAGCATTCACAAGCATCAAGAAAAACAGTTAACCGGAACATAAAGTATTAGGTCAATACATTTTGAACTTTACTAAACTGTTCCGATTGAAATAGTGGACTAGAATCGACAGGCTGGATGAAAATTTTGGCCGTTTAATAGGGATTATTAAAAAGATTTTAGGTCCAATATTTCAAAGAAAGCCATGTCAGAGAAGGATTCATTCTTCAGTGATATGGCTTTTGTCTTTTTAATAATTTTATAGTTATTTTTTAAAGATAATTTAGTTCTACACTTTTTTTATTAAATTACCTGAAATCTGCCCATTTTATTGGCTATTCGTTTAAAAATTCGGTCGGTTTACGCTTCAATTTTTGTATATTCGCAACGCAAAAATAAAACCCATCCGGGGATTTTTATTTATTCAATAACTTTTAAAAAATCGACACGAATGTCCAAAATTATTTATACAAAAACCGATGAGGCCCCAGCTTTGGCAACGCGCTCATTTCTTCCTATTGTAGAACGTTTTGTAAAAAGCTCCGGCATAACTATTGAAACCAAAGATATTTCATTGGCTGCCAGAATTTTATCGGTTTTTCCTGATTTTTTACCAGAAGATAAACGCGTTTCCGATGACCTTGCTTTTTTAGGTGATCTGGCTAAAACACCAGAGGCCAATATTATAAAATTACCTAACATCAGCGCGTCTATTCCGCAATTAACTAGTGCTATAAAAGAATTACAAGCTCAGGGTTATCCCCTACCAAACTATCCGAATGAACCTAAAAACGAGATTGAAAAAGATATTAAAACGCGTTATGATAAAGTGAAAGGTAGTGCTGTAAACCCGGTATTACGTGAGGGTAACAGTGACAGACGTGCGCCAAAAGCAGTTAAAAATTTTGCTAGAAAAAACCCGCATTACATGGGCCCCTGGACCAAGGATTCTAAAACACATGTAGCCACCATGTCGGCTGGAGATTTTGCTCACAATGAAAAATCGGTAACTCTAGACCAAGAGACAGCCATTACCATAGAACACACTGATACCAGCGGAAAAGCAACTATTTTAAAAGATAGTTTCAAGATTTTAAATGGTGAAATCATCGACGCCACTGTAATGAGCAAAACGGCACTACTTGACTTTTTTAAAAAACATGTTGCTGATGCTAGAGCAAAAGGTATTTTGTTTTCATTACACATGAAAGGTACGATGATGAAGGTAAGCGACCCGATCATTTTTGGACATGCTGTTAAAGTTTACTTTAAAGATGTTTTTGAAAAACACGGTGAAACTTTTAAGGCATTGGGCGTTAATGTGAATTCCGGATTAGGAAATTTGTTAGAACAAATAAAGGAATTGCCTGCCACAAAATATGAGGAAATAAAAGGAGATATCGATGCAACCTACAACAATGGACCCGCCATTGCAATGGTAAACAGCGATAAAGGCATTACGAATTTACATGTACCGAGTGATGTCATTATTGATGCTTCTATGCCAGCAATGATTCGTAATTCTGGGAAAATGTGGAATTCTGAAGGTGAATTACAAGACACAAAAGCTGTGATACCGGATAGCAGTTATGCCGGTGTTTATCAAGCTACCATAGATTTTTGTAAAGAAAATGGGGCTTTCGATCCTACTACGATGGGGACTGTTCCAAACGTAGGTTTAATGGCCCAAAAAGCTGAGGAATACGGTTCTCATGACAAAACCTTTGAAATACCTTCTGATGGTGTGGTTAAAGTCATAGATAATAAGGGAAATACTCTTCTAGAACATGATGTTAACACCGGTGATATCTGGCGTATGTGTCAGACTAAAGATGCACCTATTCAGGATTGGGTAAAGCTAGCGGTGAACCGAGCAAGAGCCTCAGAAACTCCTACTATTTTCTGGTTGGATGAAAATCGTGCTCATGATGCTGAACTCATTAAAAAGGTGAATTTATATTTGAAAGAATTAGATACTAAAGGACTGGATCTGAAAATTATGTCACCTATAAAAGCTACCAATTACACTTGTAAGCGCTTGAAAGAAGGTAAAGACACCATATCTGTTACGGGTAATGTGTTACGTGATTATTTAACGGATCTGTTCCCAATTTTGGAAGTAGGAACCAGTGCGAAAATGTTGTCTATTGTACCTTTGATGAATGGTGGTGGTTTATTTGAAACAGGTGCCGGTGGTTCTGCACCAAAACATGTGCAACAGTTTTTGGAGGAAAACCACTTACGTTGGGATTCTTTGGGTGAATTTTTAGCCTTATCGGTTTCATTGGAGCACCTAAGTGAAGCACATAATAATCCCAAAGCAAAAATTTTAGGTGAAACTTTAGACGAAGCTACCGGAAAGTTATTGGAAAATAAAAAAGGACCATCACGTGTGGCCGGAGAAATAGACAATCGAGGCAGTCATTATTACCTTGCAGCTTACTGGGCTGAAGCATTGGCGAATCAGAATAAAGACCAAGAGTTAAAAGAAGAATTTAAATTGGTCGCTGAAGCTTTAACAAAGGAGGAAGATTCCATAAATAATGAATTAATAAGCATTCAAGGAAACCCAGTTGACATTGGTGGATATTACAAACCCAATGAAACTATGGCGAGTGAAGCTATGCGCCCAAGTAAAAGCCTAAATAAAATTATAAAGTAATTTTTATATACCATTATGAGCCCCGTTTTTCGGGGCTTTTTTTTTACTTTTGCTAAAAAAGCTATGGTATGAAAAATATCCTTCTTGGGATCTTCTTCACCTTATTAAATATTTTACTTGTTCAAGCTCAGGATAAAGTAACTATAAGTGGTCGTATTTTTGAATCCAAAAGTAATGAGACCTTAATTGGGGTGACTATTTATCTTCCTGAATTGAGTTCAGGCACCATTACCAATGAATACGGTTTTTACTCGCTAACCGTTCCAAAAGGAACGTACAGAGTTGTTGTGAGTTATTTGGGTTACGATACTATTGATGAAACTTTAGCCCTCGATTCAAATATTAATAGAGATTTTAAATTAAGTGAAAATGTTGAGGAATTGCAGGAAGTTGTGATTTCCAAAGATGTGGAGAGGTTGAACCTCAAATCTCCTCAAATGAGTGTGAATTCATTGAAAGCCTCCACGATCAAGGAGGTCCCTGTGGTTCTTGGTGAACCTGATATATTGAAAGCAATTACCTTATTACCCGGCGTAACCAGTGCCGGTGAAGGTGCCTCAGGGTTTAATGTGCGCGGTGGTGCAGCTGATCAGAATTTAATACTCTTAGACGAAGCCATAATTTATAATTCCTCTCACTTGTTTGGTTTATTTTCCGTATTCAACCCAGATGCTATAAAAGATCTGAAACTTTATAAAGGCGGTATCCCCGCGCGCTATGGTGGCAGGGTTTCTTCTGTTCTAGATATTTATCAAAAAGAAGGGAATAGTAAAGCCTTTAAAATGAATGGCGGTATTGGTGCCGTAGCAAGTCGGTTACTTGTAGAAGGCCCCTTGAAAAAAGATACTGGTTCCTTCCTTTTAGGCGGTCGCTCCAGCTATGCGCATCTGTTTCTGCCCCTACTTGATGTGAACAACAGTGCGTATTTTTACGATCTTAATACCAAGTTAAGTTATAAGCTAAACACGAATAACACTATTTATCTTTCCGGTTATTTCGGGAGAGATGTATTTAAAATTCAAGATAGTTTCGAGAATGAATACGGTAATGCCGTATTGAATTTTAGATGGAATCATTTGTATTCCGACAAATTGTTTTCCAACTTATCTCTTATTTATTCAAATTATGATTACGATTTAAAATTGAATTTTGTAGAGTTCGACTGGGTTTCGGGCATTAGAAATTTCAATATAAAATACGATTTCAAACATTACTTAAACCAACGTTTTAAATTATATTACGGGTTGAATAGTATCTACTATAAATTCAATCCCGGAGATATTAAACCTACAACAGAAACCTCCGGAATAAATCCTTATAAACTCATTGATAAGTATGCTTTTGAAAATGCTATTTATTTCGATGCTGAACAGCGAATAACGGATAACTTGGAGATGTCCTATGGTTTACGATTAAGTTCATTTTTGAGACTTGGGCAATCACAATTGAATACCTATACCGATAATCAGGCGGTTACTTTCAATGAGGATCAACAAATTTATGAAAAAGCGGAACCCACCGGAACAGAATCTTTCAAGCGCAGTGAGGTTATAAAATCCTTTTTCAATTTGGAACCCCGTTTCTCCTTGGCTTATCAACTAAACAATACGTCTTCCATAAAGGCCAGTTATAACAGAATGAGTCAGTACCTACATTTGCTATCCAATACAAGTTCCCCAACACCACTTGATGTTTGGACACCTAGCGGAAAATTTATTAAACCTCAATTACTCGATCAAGTTGCGGTAGGGTATTTTAGAACATTCAATCAAAACGATTACAGCCTTGAAGTTGAAAGTTTTTATAAGACCATAAAAAATAGGATTGATTACATTGATGGTGCCGACTTAATTGCCAATGATGCTATTGAACAGGTTATTTTAAACGGAAAAGCCAGAGCTTATGGTCTGGAAATATTATTGAGAAAAAATCAGGGACGATTAAAGGGTTGGTTATCCTATACGTTGTCGAAATCAGAACAACAAACCCCAGGTAGAAACTCAGGTGAAACAGGGATAAACAGAGGTCGTTGGTACAATACACCTTACGATAAAACACATGATGTTACATTAACCGGAAGTTATTTATTTAACGATAAATGGAAAATAAGTTCAAACTTCATTTTCCAAACCGGACAACCTACTTCATTTCCAGTAAGTCAATATGAATATAACAACATAACCATTGCAAACTTTAATTTTCGAAATGCGAATCGTCTACCAACTTATAACCGTTTGGATGTTGCCCTAAACTATACACCAAAACCAGAAAAGAAGGGTTATCAAAGTCATTGGGTTTTTAGTATTTATAATGTGTACAACCGAAAAAATGCCAGCTCAATTACATTCCGTCAAAATCGAGATACGGGAACAAATGAAGCTGTGCAATTGTCCATATTCGGGATCATTCCTTCGATATCTTATAATTTTAAATTTTAAAATGAACTATTTAAAATACATATTGCTTTTTGTTGTATTGCTGAGTTGCGAAGAAGTCGTTACGGTAAACACCCCTACAGAAGCCCCTAGATTGGTTATCGATGCATCTTTAAATTGGTTCAAAGGTACCGACGGTAGTGAGCAAGAATTTAGATTATCCCTAACATCCCCCTATTTTAATGATGGGGTTCCACCTGCCACCGGAGCTCAAATTACGGTTCGAGATTCAAATAATACAATTTTCAATTTTATTGAGGAAGGCACAACCGGGACTTATAGAAGCACCAATTTTGTTCCTATTTTAAATCAAACATACACCATTACCATTATTTACGATGGAGAAACTTACACGGGTACAGAAACACTTTTACCTGTTGCCAGTATTGAATATGTAGAACAAAAAGATGATGGTGGTTTTTCTGGTGATGAAACTGAATTAAAGGCGTTTTTTACTGATCCTGCAGACGAAGTTAATTACAATTTCTTCGAATTTATTAGTGATAAAACGATTATCCCAGATCTTTCTGTTTATAAGGATGAATTTACAAATGGAAACCTCATTTTTGGTTTTTATTCTGAAACGGAACTCAATGCAGGAGATTTGATAATCATCAGAAATTATGGTATCTCTGAGCAGTTTTATAATTTCATGTTCGTGCTATTACAGCAAAATAGTCAGGACGGGGGTGGTCCTTTTGAAACGCAACCGGCGACTGTTCGCGGGAATTGCATTAACGAGACGAATCCCGAGCATTATCCTTTAGGATATTTCAGAGCTTCTCAGGTTGACGAGTTCATGTATACGGTGGAATAGATTGTAAAGACTCGAATACGGCGTCTATTAATTTATTGAACAGCCTATCAATATTAGGGTTAGAGCAATTGACTAAAATTGAAAGAACGATATTTTGTTTTGGGTAAACATAAAAAATACCATAGCCTCCCAGTCCATTTCCCACATGTCCGTAATAAGGTCTTCCTTTATGATCGTAACTTACCTCAAAGCCTATCCCATAATAAGTCGAAATACCATCATCTGTTTTTTGTGCTGTAATAAATGATTTTAATTGCTCCGGATTTACCAACGTATCATTCAACATAACTCTCCCCAATCTATTAATATCTTCAGAAGTAGATAAATACCCTCCTGAACCTAACTTGGAATAATTATTAACTTCAGGTTGAGGTTTAAAGTTTTTCCTTCCTGCCTTACCATAAAAAATAGCTTTATATGGTAATACCTCATTTTCATCAGCAAAAGTGCTTTTCATTTTAAAAGGAAGAATTACCCGAGTTTTAACATAGTCTTCAAAAGACATTTTAGCTTGTTCTTGTATTGCCAAAGAGATCAAGTTCCAATTGTAACTGGTATAAGCAAAATCACTTCCAGGTTTAAAAATTAAAGAGTCGTTCTTAAATATTGAAACACCTTCTTTTATGGATAAAGACTCATTACTTAAAAACTCATTCCCTTTATAATTTCGAATACCGGATAAATGGGCCCCTAATTGCTCTATACTAATATCATGTTTTTTTATTGGAAAATATGGGACATAACAATAGATAGAACTGTCTAAAGAAATTAAACCTTCCTCAATAGTTTTCATTAAGGCGACTGCTGTTATTGGCTTTGAAATACTTCCAACTCGAAACAGTGTTTTCTTAGGATCGACAGGAACTTTATTTTCTAAATCTGAATATCCAAATCCTTGGGACCAAACAATGTTTTGATTTTTAGATACTGTTATAGCTAAACCCGGAACTTTTTGTTTATTCAGTATTTTTTTAATAATACGTTCAGCCTTCTCAAAATTATTCGAATTATTCTGAGAAAATAAGAATGAGGAAAAAAATATAATAATGAAACAACCATGAGTTAAAATGATTCGAAAAATTTTATACATAATTAAAAATATTGACCAATTCCAAATACAATTCCTCTGGAAGCATTTTCAGAAATTCCATACCCATAATCAATTCTTAGAATGGCATTAAAAATTTTTGTATTTATAAAACGTAGACCCAACCCCGAGTATACACGAATATTTTCAGATTTCACAAAATCATCGAAACCTCCTCCAGGATTTCGCCAAGTTCCTCCATCAACAAAAACATTACCTTGAATAGCGAACCAGCCTTTTTGTAAAAAGGTATATCGATACTCTGTATTAACAACTATGACTCCAGTACCTCTATCAATTAAGTTTCCAACACCTCTAATATTTATATTATTATCTAAAACGAATGGGGAAAATGGAGTATTATCATTAGAGGAAAAACCTAACCTAATCCTATTGGCCCAATTTCCTTTCTCTCCTACTCTTAAATAATAGAATAAATCATTCCAGGCGATCAAAAAATTATTTGGATTAGAGCTATTTGGTAAAACATCTTGAACGTATAACAAACTTCTAAAACCATTTACATATTGATAATTATAATCCAAGAAATCCAAATCGTAAACAAACTTGAAAAGTACTTTATCAACCTCAAAATTAAGTGGAATATTATCAGATATAGAACCTGATAAATATTTAAATTTTTCTGTGAATATATTCACCCCAAACTGAAATTTGTGATTAAAATTTAATTCAAACAAACCTATAGTTTCAAAAGACCTGTTGTTATAAAAATAATTGGCAATTCCATTATCAAAGTAAAGTGGCTCCTCACTACGCCAATTTTGATGGTTGAATCCTATTCCCCAACGTTTACTAAATAAATACGGCGCTCTAAAATTAAGGCTATAAGTATCATACCCGTTATTTTGATAAAACCCACCAAATGCTATACCACGTCCTAAAAAATTATAATCGTAAAGTCCTAACCGATATGCAAAATTCCTATTAATTGCCGTCCATACATTAGCGTTGGGAATTAATGTAAAGTTTTCTTCTATATTTATAAATACATTATGCTTGTTCTCTTGAGAATAAAAAACCTGGTAATCAGCATGGGAAATGGCTGGTAAACGCTTTAGCCTTATAACGTCTTTATTTAATTGTAATGTATCTAGGACACCGTTGGAATGAGATGTGATCAGCGTCTCAATAAAACCTTTGTTTGTTTTTTTTAGTCCTCGGATATGAAGATTATCAATATACTGGTCCTGCGCATTTAATAAAAAGGAGAAATTCGAAACAAATAAAAATAAAATTAATTTTCTCATGAAATAAAAGTGCTAGTTCAGTACTAACCGAGCACCCAAATTAAATGTTTGTCCAAGACCGGAATCATTACCTCTAATAAAATTAGTATATAATGCTTCGATATTAAGCGTATTTGTTAATTCATATTTAGCACCAGCACCTACTGCTGTAAAATTTTGTTCAAAATCATTACCTAAATCAATGAGTTGTGAGTGCTGTGCTAATACTAATAGTGTGTATTTCGAACTCGGAAAATAACTAAAAAATACTCCAGGAGTCAACCTTAAACTATTATTTGCAAAGCTTCCTTGAATACTATTCCCATTATCTCCAAAAACCAAACTTTTCCCGAAATTAAATTCAGAATTCAATTCTGAAAATAATTGAAACTGATTTCCTTTAAAATTATAATCATAAAAAAATCTGTTTTGCCAGGTAAATCCTTTTTGATCAAAAAATACATTGTTTTCAAATTCATTATCAATCAATGGAATGACAAGGGAACTTTGAACAGAAAAATTATTTATAGTTTCAAAAGGAACGAATTTAATAGAAGGTGCAAATGAAGTCAATCCACTTCTTGCAGTATTAGCATCACCATCAAACTTAAAAACATCCAGGGCATTTCTATCGCCAACAACATTACTTCTAAACTCCAATATAACTCCTAAATTAATTCGCTTATTCTCAGAAACTCCTGTGTAGGCCTCTAAAAGAGATGTAAAATAAGTTTCTCTTGGCAGGTTCTTAGTTACATTTCCATCGGAATCTGCAGATTTATTTTGTGTATATAAGTTATTGAACCATTTAATATCAAATTGTCCCTTACCAATTAATTTAGAGGGTGTAAGGGTTTGAATGACGGAAACTTGGGAAGTTTCTTCTTGCGCAATTCCTATTTGAAAGCAAAAAATAAAGAAAACGAATACAGTAGGTTTTTTAATTAAGTTCATGATTTTTGAGGGATTTGAGGTGTTTGAGGATTTAAATTTTATTTAACTTCCAATCATAAGGATAGTATTCTAATTTATAATCTGTTGGTATTTTTTCATCTCGATAGCTATTGATGTAATTGATAAGTTCAGATTGACTTGTTGCAAAATCATTTAAGTACCATTTAAATATTTCAGAAATTGCTACTTTACTTTTTCTTTCGTTTAGCCTGATAAATTTTGAATCATTTAGTGCCAATCTTGTTTGCCTCTCTAATTGCGTATCTAAAATCTCCGGAAGGTAAGCCTTATTAATAATTGGAGGGCAGCCTAAACCAGCGCATACCAATACAAAATGAACTCTCGAATCATTAAATCGAGACCTTATCTTATCGTTTTCTATGTCATTCAAGGTGAGCTTCTCCATTCCCACAGTATGCTTCTTTTTATCAAAAAATCCCGAAATACTCAATGGGGATTCAACCGGATAGTTTTCAATCACGCTTTTAATTACAATTACATTATATACATTTATCCAGAATGCTTTTTGTGTAAGGATATCTAAATCATCAACTGACACAGCATCCGACAAACTTATCAATCCCTCAAGATCCTTTGCGTTATTTTTAATTGTCTTATAGTCTACTAACCCATTGTTAATGTAGGACGAAAAGAACTTATCGGCTTGTTCAAAAAACTGGGGGCTGTTTTGAGAAAATACATTTAATGAAAAAAGAAGAAATATTAAGTATCGTAAATTTTTCATGATTATTTAAACTGTTTGTATAAGTTCAGAATTGTTATAAGAATTGTATCGTAATTTTCTTAAATTATTTTAAGACCTTTGTAAAATAAATGAAATAAGATATGGGGTTTATAAAAACCACAGAAAAAGACTCACATTACAATGATCTGGAGCACATGACTATCGATGAACTGCTTAAGAACATTAACAATGAGGATAAAACAGTCCCATTAGCCGTTGAAAAAGCTTTGCCCCAAATTGAAAAATTAGTGAAACAGGTGGTAAATCAACTAAAAAATGGAGGGCGCTTGTTTTATATTGGGGCTGGCACCAGTGGACGTTTAGGTATTTTAGATGCTTCTGAATGTCCGCCAACCTTTGGAGTTTCACACGATTTGGTTATTGGCCTTATTGCGGGCGGCGATACTGCCATTAGAAAAGCGGTTGAATTTGCTGAAGATTCAATCACCCAAGCCTGGCAGGATTTAAAGGCCTACAATATCAGCCAAAAGGATATTGTTGTTGGTATAGCAGCTTCGGGAACCACACCGTATGTCATTAGTGGTATTGAGGCATGTAATAAACATAATATTCAAACAGGATGTATTGCCTGCAATATAAATAGCCCTTTATCAAAGGTTTCGAAATACCCGATTGAAGTCCTTGTAGGTCCTGAATTCGTTACCGGAAGTTCACGAATGAAGGCCGGTACAGCACAGAAATTGGTTTTAAATATGATTACTACGGCCACCATGATACAATTAGGCCGTATAAAAGATAATAAAATGGTCGATATGCAATTAAGCAATCATAAGTTGGTTAATCGCGGAACTACGATGTTAATGCGGGAATTAAATATTTCCGAAGAGGAAGCAAAAAATTTATTAGAGACATATAAAAGCGTTCGAAACGCAATTCAAAATTACAAACCATGACAAAAAATAAAACAGACAAAAAACTTTTAGTAAAAGGAATCAAGATTCTTATTTTAGCCCTATTTTCCTTGTTTATGGGTCCTATCCTATTGTCGGCCGCCTTTGCTAATCCGGAAAAGCCTTTATATATGCCACTTTTAATTATTGGTTGTTTGGTAAGTGGTACAGCCATTTTTTTAGGTTTTAGGGGTATTAAAACGATTATGGATAGTCTTTTTGATGGCAATAAAAAAAGTAATTAAGTATTATTCAATTGGTTTAATACTAAGCGTAACTCACCATAGGAGTACTTTTCATTCAGTTGATGTTTTAAGTCGGATAGGTTTTCGAAGGTATGTTTAGGAATTAATTCAACAAGGTCATTATAGTGTTCTTGCGATATCAAATTCGTTATTTCCAGTTCACCAGAAGAAATATAATGTGCTAAATGACTGAAAATAGTATTAGAATTAAGTCCGCGGTCCCGGGCGATTTCCTCTAAAGATTTTCCTGATTTAAATAATTTTAAGGATATTTCTTTCGTATCGATCTTTTTTTCTTTAACAGGTATTTCAACTTCTAAATCGGTTTCTTTCGCAGTTTTTTCCATATCATTTTCTTCACAATACGTTTTAATCACCTCTAAAATAGCCTTACCGTATTTTTTTACACGGGATTTACCCATACCGTTAATTTCTAATAGGGCTTTTTCCCTAAGGGGTAGAATTTCACACATAGCATATAATGATTTTTGAGTGAAAACATGATAGTGTATAAGGTCATTTTCCTGAGCAATCTTATTTCTCAAAGCCCGAAGCTCCTCGAATAATCCAACATTTGAGGTTCCAGTGATAACGGGTTTTTTAGTTTTTTTAGGTACTTTATCAGTAACAAAAACTGATTTTGCCCGTAATTCCAGTACTTTTGTTGTTGAAAACCCTTCAGTGAGATTTTTTAAAAGAAATGTTTTGGCCTCTAATAAGTCTTCAATTTTAATACTGTTATTGGTTAGATCTTTATCAATGACCTTATTGTCTGTGGTGAATCCGAAGGTTTTAAAAGGATTCATCAACTGATCTTCCATTTTTGAATTGAAGTATGCAATTCCTTTTTTGAACCGCTCCTGTATCTTTGGGTTTAATTCAGGTAATTCATCATTTTCAGAAAGCTCTTTGAGTTGTAAATTAAAGCTATGACTGATCTTAAGAAATTCAGTAATAGTATTCTTCATTGAAATAATTGGACTTTCAACTACACCTTCAATAGAATTTGTATTCTTATAATAAATATCTAAAATGCGATTTAAGGGATGCATAAAATTGAAAAAATCAAACACGTCCCCAATCAAATCGAGTTGAAATTGTTTTTGTGACTCCTTTAAAATGTCCTGGGACAAAGGTTTATTTTTTGTCGCTTCGTTAAAAGAAGCAACATTTAAATCATTAATTATTTGATTGGGCGAAACCTTACTTTTAAGCACAAGGCCCTCTAAAGATTTACAACGACTTAAGGCCACATAAGTTTGCCCATGTGCAAAGGCACCTTCGGTATCGATAACGGCATTTTCAAAAGTTAAGCCCTGGCTTTTGTGAATCGTGATTGCCCAGGCCAGTCTTAGAGGCATTTGCAAAAATTCTCCAATCTTAGTTTCAGATATGGCTTTGGTTTCGGCATCAACGGTATAATTAATATTTTCCCAGATCTCAGGTTTTACTGTAATCTCGAAATCGTCCTCAGGGCATTGGACCACAACTTCTTCGGAATCCAAATAGGTAATCTTTCCTATTTTTCCATTATAATAATTTTTATCAAGACTCGTATCATTTTTAATAAACATGACCTGGGCCCCAACTTTCAGCTTTAGAGCTTCATCATTAGGAAAAGAATTTTCCGGAAATTTGCCATCTATTTGAGCCGTATAAGTTTGACATTTCGTTTCAAGTTTATCTAATTCATTTTGATTAATAGTATTCGCTTTTCTGTTGTGCGTGGTTAAAGCCACGTATCCTGAATCCGGTTTTGGGGTAAAATCGGGCAGATAACGTTTATTCAATTCTATAGCGGAAGTTTCACTTAAATTATTATTCCTAATTTCATTAAGAATAGCAATAAATTCAGGATTTTCCTGTCTGAAAATATGCTTTAATTCGATAGTGACAGCAGCACATTCTTGAAAAGCGCGACTACTAAAAAAGAAACCATTTTTATAAACCTGTTTTAATAAATTCCATTCATTTTCACGAATCACAGGAGGTAATTGTTGTAAATCTCCAATCATCAATAGTTGTAATCCCCCAAAAACTTGATCTCTGTTTCTGAATCGTCTCAAAGTCCTATCGATACCATCCAGAACATCGGCCCGTACCATACTTATTTCATCAATAACCAAAACATCTAAAGATTTAATAATATTAATTTTGGTTTTATTAAAACGTCGGTTAAAACCGGAAGGATTATTCAAATCGGTCTCCGGTAAAATGGGCCCGAAGGGCAATTGAAAAAAGGAATGTATTGTAACACCTTTTGCATTAATAGCTGCAACACCCGTAGGAGCAACAACTACCATTCGTTTCAAACCATCTTTCTTTAATATATGTAAGAATGTGGTTTTTCCGGTACCTGCTTTTCCTGTTAAAAAAACAGATCGATTCGTATGATTTACGAATTCCCAAGCCAGCTCAAGTTCTTTATTTGTGTTCATTTATTAGTCCGATCAATTAAAAACAAAAAATATGAATTTAATACTAACATAATAAAACTATTACGCGTGAATCTATTTAAAGAGGACACCTCATGATTTTAAAACGTCGATAAAGCGTTAACGAAACTCATTTTTAAATAATTCAAAACAGTTAGATATAAAAAGTTTACGCATCCATATAGCTTATTTTACAATCTAATAATAATGAAACGATATTCTACAACTTATTTTTAACTAAATTTGAGAACCTAGACTTCTCAAATGAAACAATTACTTTTACTCCTGTTCTTTTTTTCAATTTATGTCCACCCACAAGCACCAACCTATAATGAAACTTTAAATAAAGAAATTGTTTCCAATACCATTGAAAATAGTGAAGCTACTTTAAATAAACCATATGTTATAATGGTCTCTATCGATGGGTTTAGATATGATTATGCCGAGAAATACGGTGCTAAAAACATCTTAGCCTTGGCAAAAAACGGAAGTAGCACCACAAGGTTAATACCGTCTTTTCCCTCTAAAACTTTTCCAAACCATTATACATTAGCCACGGGTTTATATCCGGAGCATCACGGTATAGTGTTTAACAGCTTTTACGATAAAAGCACCAATAAAAACTATGGGATTTCAAATCGGAAAGCTGTAGAAAATGGTGATTGGTATGGCGGCATTCCTATTTGGAATTTGGCACAAATACAAGGCATGTGCGCTGCTTCCTATTTTTGGGTAGGATCTGAGGCAGATATTAACGGTATGCACCCCAAATATTATTATTCATATAATAAAAAAACACCTTATGAATACCGTGTTAAACGTGTTTTAGAATGGTTACAATTACCAGACCTTGTACGCCCTCATATGATTACTTTATATTTTTCTTTAGTAGACACTCAGGGTCATAAATACGGACCAAATTCCGAAGAAACTAAACAAGCAGTTTTATATGTTGATGAGCAAATTGGAGCTTTAAGAGATCAACTTAAAAACTTGAATTTGCCAGTATATTTAGTAGTAACCTCCGACCATGGAATGTCCGAAGTGTCCCATTTAATTAATATAAATAATTACGTAAGTATAGACAAGGATCAATTCCTAGCAGGTCCTGTAGCTATGATTTATACAAAAAACGAGGAAGAAACAGATATGCTTTTCAACACCTTAAGCCAGCAGACTAATTTTAAAACTTATAAAAGAGCTAATGTTCCGAATTATTTAAATTATAGTGATAATTCCAGGATTGGTGATTTGGTTTTGATAGCTGATGCACCCTACACCATAATAAACTCACAATCTAGTAAAACAAAGTTAAATCGCATACAAGGTGTCCATGGTTATGATCCGTTTGAAAACAAGAATATGGGGGCTATTTTTTACATCGAAGGGCCCGATATAAAAAAAGATTATAAACTGCCTCCCATTGAAAATATCCATATCTATCCTTTGATAGCACACCTATTGCAATTAAAAATCATGAATCCTATTGATGGAAAACTGGAGGTTACCTCTTCCGTCATCAAAAAATAATTTCTACAGATTTCAAAATAAAGCAAAAAAAAAATCCCGATTCTGTAAAGAATCGGGATTCAAGAAAGGCAACGACCTACTCTCCCACAAATGTAGTACCATC
>NZ_JBAWKA010000003.1:0-451984 GCF_043876815.1 Gaetbulibacter sp. M240 | reverse complement strand
ATTGATAATGTTATTAATAATATTTTTTTCATATTATCAGCTTTTCAGATTTTGAGTGAGTAATTGTTGCCAACGTTTTGGCTATGAGTAGTTGCGTGTTTTAGTAATTAACTTTACAAGTATACAAAAAGCTGAAAATTCCGCAGGAATTTTAAGGATAAGCGATAACTAGCAATTACTTATAGCCGATGTTGTGCCTAGTTATTTTTTCCTATAATTGCTCTACATTTTTGCTCGATTGCATTTACTGCTACTCCAAGTTCCTTCTCAATATTATCATCAAATTTTATTGAGCCATATAAATCAGCCCTACTTTCTATCATTATTTTACTTTTTAATTCTTGTTCATTACCATATTCTCCAAGTTTAACCCTTGCTATTTGGTCTGATGCAAAAAATATTTTGTGAACGGTTTGAGAAAACTTATCAAAATGTTTTTCATATTCTTTTCCATAGAGTGCAATAAATCTATATTTTAAAGCATGTAACTTTTCAAGGGGTTTTTTATTTCTCTCAAATCTTTCCCTTGCAACGTAAGCCTGATTGTAAATTTCAGTTTGTTGTGGTGTTTCATTATCATTTTTAGAACGGCTTGAACCCTCATTTCCAAATCCAATTGGACTTCTTATTATTCGGATTGCGTGATGAGCTTCGTACATATTTGCAAGAACTTCTTCAGCGAGCTCATATTTTCTCTTCCATTTTGCTTCTCTACGCCAACTGTTAATTCCCCAAACAGCAACTATTGAAGCAATAATTATTCCCACACTTTGAAGTATATCTAAAATTCCTGATTGAATTAATCTTTCCAAGTTTTTTTAATATTTAATTTTACTTTTTGTCCAACTTTCAAGTCCTTTATTTGAAATCCTAAATCCCCACTAAAAGAAATTAGTTCCGAAAAACTTATTTTTCCAATGTTAGATATTTTATATTCTCCACCGATAACTGCTGGCATTTTTAAGCAATATTTTTAATTTTCCTCTAATTCTCCGAGCTCGGATTTTGCAATGTCCACAAGATTCGTCATTGTCCAATCCTCAATAAATTCAGAGTCAGCCGTAATTCGGTCAAATTCCGATTCCGATTCCGCAATCTTTTCACAACTAATTTCTTCGGGGCAGATTCTCCAATAATCGTTCTTGTCCGTTTTGAAAATCACATTGCCAAAGTCGTTTGTCCGAATAATTTCGGTTGCATTAAATCCTTTCCAATTCCACGATTTATTTATTTCGGCAATCATTTTCTTAAATTAGGCACAACGTTTTGGCTATGAGTAGTTGCGTGTTTTAGTATTTAACTTTACAAGTATACAAAAAGCTGAAAATTCCGCAGGAATTTTTAAGATAAGCGATTACTAGCAATTATTTATAGCCGTTGTTGTAAACAGTTTTTATTCTTTTTTAAATTTATAGTCAAGCCAATAATTTGCAGATATTCGGATATCATTTTCTTTATCAAGCATTTTTTTCAAAGTCAGTTTGTCCCAATAAACGCAACCAGAGCAAACAGAAACAATTCCGTTAGATTTATATATTTCCGCAATTTTTTCTTTCAGTTCTTTTGTCAGAGTGAGTTTGTTTAATTCAGTTAGTTTTTCGCAAACAACTACAGCTAGATATTTTTCAGCATTATTCTCCGAATCAAGAAGTTTAATAATGGAATTGTATTTTTCTTTGTCAATTAGTTTGGAAACTTTCTGAACTGGCTTTGATTGACTTCCGTCCTCGTAGCAACCAAATCCAACCATTTCATTAACATCTACATTTGATTGTGCAATTCCGTTAATTGAAATACTAATTATAAAAGTTAAGGTAAATATTATTTGCTTCATTTATTAACTATGTCTAACATTAAAACTAGTTACTTTGTCGTTTTTGTCAAATTTGATTGTCAAATGACCTGTGTCAATTCCGTGTTTAGCCATTCCTAAATAGTAACCAAATTCGGAATCGTTTTTAGTTTCTGGAATTCCCAACAATTCAATTATTTCAGTCTTGGATTTTCCTTTTAGTTCGTGATTATTCCTCAAACTGTTCATCATATCCCAACGCAATGACCATTCAGATTCTGATTCCGTCCAGTTTTTCCACTTTTCAGAGTCAAATTGTTCGTGCGTGATATTTCCTTTCAGCGCAAAACCGATTAGAATTAGCATTCCGAAAATCAGAAATCCGTATTTTAATGCTTTTTTCAATGTTTGTCTTAAATTGTTTACAACGTTTTGGCTATGAGTAGTTGCGTGTTTTAGTATTTAACTTTACAAGTATACAAAAAGCTGAAAATTCCGCAGGAATTTTCGGGATAAGCGATAACTAGCAATTACTTATAGCCGTTGTTGCCATTAGTTTTTTGTCTGAATTGATTCGTGGAGAACTCCTTTTTTTTGTTGTCCGAAATCATTTTCAACATTCATTTCAATCCAGATATTATTTATTTTTTCAGTCAGTTTAGTTTTGTATTTAAATCCACCTTCACTTTGCGGTAAAAAGTAGGGGTTGATTTTTTGTCTGTCAACAATCGAGTCATATTTTATAAAATAACTTTTATCTGGATTATAGCCAACGACTAGTAATTCTATTTCAAAGTCCGCATTTCGCTCATATTTATTATTTTTTGAATAAATCTTTCTGAACGAAATGCTGTCAAAAACGTATTTACTATTCATTTCCGTAATGATTTTTTTCAGACTATCATTTTCATTTCTCAAACTTTCAATTTCCGCAATTGAATTTTCCATTTGATTAATATCCGTACAACTGGAGATTAGTAAAGATAGAAGTACAATTATTACGGATTTGTTCATTACGATTCAAATTAATGGCAACGTTTTGTGTATGGTTAGTTGCGTGGTTCAGCAACTAATTTAGTAAACAAATACTTGCCAGAGGAAATTCCGAAGGAATTTTCCAAATAAGCACTTGCCAAAGCAATTAATTATACACGTTGTTGTACCACGTTATTTTTTATTGTTATACACGTCCTCAATCTCATCCATCAAGTACAGCTTATCCAGTTCAGAGTTTATTTTTGCAAATTCCCTTTTGAAAAACAGGTCAATAAATTTTTTCGGAACTTCTTTATTGTCCGATTCTGTCATATAAAGTTTAACTTTTCGATTCGGATTATTTGGGTTGTTTGTCTCTAAATGAGTTCCAAGTCCAATTATGAATTGATAAATGTCGTCCGTATTTGGCGAAATACTAACCGAAAGATATTTTGAGTCATTTTTGCTTAAAACCTCCAAATCTGGCATATTGAAGTCCATTGAGTTAAATTCCTTTTCGTAATCACTATTCCAGTCCACCTTCTCAAAATCCGAAATGTGCTTTTCAAATGAGGTTTTTCCCAAAAGTTGGTATAAGTCAGCTTCTAATTCCGTTGTGTGGATTCTTGAGACAAATTCGTTTTCCATATTATGTCCGTTTGTGTTTTCCGATTTATTTTCCTTACAAGAAAAAACGAAAGTTGCGAGAATTAAAGTCCAAAATAAGTGTTTTTTCATAATGTGGTACAACGTTTTGGCTATGAGTAGTTGCGTGTTTTAGTATTTAACTTTACAAGTATACAAAAAGCTGAAAATTCCGCAGGAATTTTCAGGATAAGCGATAACTAGCAATTACTTATAGCCGTTGTTGTACCCAGTTTTTTGTTCAGTTATTATTCGTTTTCTTTCCGCAATTCGTTTCTCGAATTTTGGATTAAGTTCAATTCCACTAATAAATTCAGATTCAAAACTCCCAATTGTTATGAACTCAAAGTCTATAAAAAAGAAATGCTTTAATCCGTTTTGTTTCAAAATCAGAATACGATTCTTTTCCTGCAATCTTTGAATTTCGAGAGTGTCTGAAATAGGTTTTTCGAATTGATAAATTCTTAATTGCTTATTATTCAGTTCGAGTATTTTTTTCAATCCGTTCAAGTCAGTTTGGACATCCATTTCCATTTGACGAACAGATAGGTTTTTGAATTCAGTTCCGTTTTGAGTTTTTAAATCCGTTTTCCACCATTCAATTACCTCATTCGGCACAAATTTGTGGATGAAGATTGAATTCAAGTCCTTGTCAAAAAGTTCCCAAATTTCTTCGTTAGAATTTATTTCAAATGTTAGTTCGTTCATTTCTCAAATTGGGTACAACGGTCTCGGCTATGAACAGTTGCGTGGGTTAATACCGACTTTTGCAAGTACACGATAAGCTGAAAATTCCGCAGGAATTTTCAGGATAAGCCTGTAATAGCAATTGTTTATAGCCAATGTTGTGCATAGTTTTTTAGTTACATTTCGATTTTATTTTGTTCCAGAATGAGCTTTTTCAACGTAAAGTTTATTAATCGATTCAGCTATTTTTTCAACCTCTCTTGTCTCGTGATTCCAAAAAAACAGTTCGTCAGTTAAATTCCCATTTCCGCTGTGAGTCAAGATTAATTGATTTCCATATCCGTCTGCTCCAATCGCAATTCCATTGTCAGGAAAACCAATACATTCACGAGCATTTTTTGTTTCAAGTGCAATATGATTACAAGTTCGACTTATTCTTTTTCGGTCAGATTTATCAAAGAAAGGATATAGTTCAAATTCAAACTCGTCCGAAATCAATAATTCTCCGCCATTTGATTTTATCATTCGGTTTTTAAATTCAGATGGGAATTTTACGTTCAGTTCCGATTCAGTTTCTTGTATGTATTTTTCGTCTAATGGAAATGGCATTTCGCGGTTTGGTTAAATTATGCACAACGGTCTCGTATAACCGTCAGTTACGGGTTAATATGCGTTAATTTTCGGTTTAAACTGACGTTAGCAATTCCGAGTGGATTCGGACGTAGTCGAATCCGCCGTAATTGCGGTTATACATTGTTGGCAACAGTATTTTCATTCAATTATTTTGGCCAATTCGGTTCGAACTTTCGAATGACACAAGGTGTTTCGGTTTCAAAAATTCCTTTTTTATAAGCTTGATAGTGCAATTCGGTTAATTTTTCAAATTCTTTTTTCCGAAGTCTGTCAACTTTTCTAGGAGACATAAAATCGTAAGTAGAAGCCAAAAATATAATTATCTCTAGGTTTTCACATTCCGATGGAACTGTAACAACTGCCCATT
Source organism: Gaetbulibacter sp. M240 (assembly GCF_043876815.1). Classification (NCBI taxonomy): domain Bacteria; kingdom Pseudomonadati; phylum Bacteroidota; class Flavobacteriia; order Flavobacteriales; family Flavobacteriaceae; genus Gaetbulibacter; species Gaetbulibacter sp. M240. The sequence continues at coordinate 446,885 of NZ_JBAWKA010000003.1, read as the reverse complement.
CATAGCCGACTCCAGCAAAAATCAATTTATTCGTTTCTTTGGGTACTTTAATTTGGAAATACCCATTCAAGTCAGTTTGTCCAATTTTGATTGTGTCTTTGTCGAATATTGTGATTCCAATGGCACTTTCTGAAAATTGGTCGATAGTTTTTCCTCTTAAAGTCCGTTGTCCAAATACAGAGAAAAAGCAAAAAAAGAATGATATGAAAAATACTGTTTTAATTCTCAAAGTTTTCGGTTTTTCATATTGTTGCCAACGTTTGGTGTATGGTTAGTTGCGTTCTTCAGCAACTAATTTAGTAAACAAATACTTGCCCGAGAAAATTCCGAAGGAATTTTCCAGATGAGCACTTGCCAAAGCAATTAATTATACACGGTGTTGTAGCCAGTTTTTATTTATATTCAAGTGTTTTATATTTAGTATTTATTCCGTATTTCCTTTTCGCAAAGTCTCTGTCCAATTCAACAAATCTATTTGCATCAATATTTTCAATTTTTCCAAGTATTCGGTCGGCACTTTTTTGACTTTTTATTTTGTAGGCTTTATTCTCGTAAATGATGTAAAATCCTTTAGCTTTTTTGGACGAACTTTTCAGATAGTCAGTTGAATAATATTTTTCGTTATTCAATAAGCTGGTCAAACTGTCATTACTTATCAGATAAAGATTGGAAAAGTCAGGATTATTTTCGGTCAAATTTTTCCCGTAGATATCTTGAGATTCCAAAATCAGCGTGTCTTTGGATTTTCTGTACTTAATTGTAGTTGACGCTCCTAAATGTCCATAAATTTTTGAGTAATTCACAGTCGAGTCCGAAATGAAAACTATGGACTTATTCGGCTCTTTGGCAAACATTCGCTTTTTTCCATCTGTTTCGATAAGTTCTATGTTTCTGCTCAACGAGTACACTTTTACTTTATAAGAATTACACGAGGTTAGAAATCCGATTAAAGTCAAAAGAGGAAATATTATTTTGTAATTCATCTATTTTGGTTTGATACCTCAAACTTAATTTCATTTTTCAGTTAGTCAAAGTCAAATTGAGTGAACTGTTCTTTTGGTCGAGTAATTGAGTTTTCTGAAATTGGCTACAACGGTTGGTGTAAGGATAGTTGCGTAGTTAAGCCCTCAAGATAGCAAAAGGGAAATATGTAAGGAAAGTTCGCAGGACTTTCCAATGAACGGTGACCTAGCAATTATTTTTACACGGTGTTGTAAGTAGTTTTTTAATCAAAATAGTTTTCAGGTTTAAAATTTCCAATATCTAAAATTTTCACGCATACATTTAGGAATTTTTTCAATTCTCCTTCACTATTTTCCATGTTCAAGGCTATTACCTCATAGTATATGTTCATTTTATCATTTTTAACTGTTATTGTAGTAATTTTTCCGTTGTCTATAACAATTGTATTTTTGTTTAATCCAGATTTGGATATAGCCTTGATTTGTTTAAGAAGGTCATCAAAAACTTCATTGCTGATATAAAAGTTTCTATTAACTGTCTCGATTACTTTTCTTTCTTGTTTTTTCGAATAGAAATATTCAAGAATTTTTTTTGAATCTATAGTAACTTTGGTCGAATCTGAATTCCTGTTCAAGTTAATTTCAAGATTTTCCTCTCCTGCTGAGAAATTGTAATTAAGAATAATTTCAGCTGATTCTACTTGACAAAAAATATTTTGAAAAGTTAAGAGTACAATTAATAAATACAATTTTCTCATTTAGATGATGATATTTTAAATTACTTACAACGTTTGGTGTAAGAATAGTTGCGTGGTTGAGCCCTCAAGATAGCAAAAGGAAAAATACGAAAGGAAAGTCCGCAGGACTTTCCGATTAATACTGACCTAGCAATTATTTTTACATGTTGTTGGCAACTGTGTTTTATTTTATTATTTCTATTCCTTTAGTAACATCGGTGAAAAATGATTCTAATTCCAATTTGCTTTTTTCAATCAGTTCAGATTCTGTTATTTCCGCTTTGTTTATATCAAATAGTTTTATTTTTGAGTTTGAATACGATAAATAGTTAATGGTAGAATCCATTTCAAAATCTCCTTGATAAAATGGTTTGTCATAACTATATTCCAATTTTTTGATAAATTTGAAACTCGTTTCTCCGTTTTTTTCTGTCCAATAAGTATAATTCAGTTTTCCAAGTTCTCCATATATCCAAAAATCATAAACAATATAGTCGAATTTTTTATCGTGGAATACTATCAATTCGCCACCTTCAGAAGAGTGACCAAAAAGGTCAAAAGTGTCAGTTCCAAATTCCGCTTTATTTTGCTCAAAATCTTGTAATAAATCAAAGTCTTTAAGTTCAGAAACACCTTTCTCAACTAAATCAGTTTCCGTTTTCTTTTCAGATTTCTGATTTTCTCCACAAGAGTAAAATCCGATTATTAGAAAAATGATTAAAATTCTGTTCATAGGTTTTTTTGACATTGTTGCCAACGTTACGTGTAAGGATAGTTGCGTTTATAAGCCACTAAAATAGTAAAAAGGAAACGAACCAGAGGAAAATCCGCAGGATTTTCCAAGTAGGCCAGAACCAAGCAATTATTTTTACACGGTGTTGTGGTTAGTGTTTTATTCAACGATAAGGTTTTTCCAGTTCTCGATTTGTCCTTTTCTTGTCAAAGTGTCATTTTTAATGTAGTAATCTAGAATTTGCATTTGATGTTCAGTTTTATAGTCTATTTTGCATTTTTTTTAAAATACTATCAGCACTTTTATTTTTATTCACTGTCCTTAAGGCTGTGACGAATTCCAATTTTAAATTAAAATCAGTAGAGTCCACTTTAAGGATGTTTTTGTATTGATTTACACTTTCTTTGTAAAGTTTTAGGGCATTTATACTGTCTTTTTTTAAGTCAAAAACAAAACCTTTAATTAATTTCCAATAAGGTTGGTTTGGTCTAAGTTCGACCATTTTGTTAACGCAGCTAAACATTCCATTTATGTCTTTTTTTTGGCTTAATAAACCATATTTGTTTTCATAAGCCTTGAAGTTATTTTTATCTAATTCGATAGCTAAGTTTAGAAGAGTTAGTGAACTGTCAATACGGGTTTTATTGTCCAAGTTATATTCCGTAAAGACTGCCATAGCTTGTTTAGTAAGTTCGGTCGATTTTTCTTTTTTATTACAGCTTGTAGCTGTGAATAACAGAATTAAAATGAGTAAAATTTTATTCATTTAGTAGGTTTTTTTGGACATTAACCACAACGGTTCGTGTATGGTTTGTTGCGATTTTAGGTAACCAATTTAGCAAATAAAAACGAACCGTAGGAAAATCCGCAGGATTTTCCGATAAGCTAGAACCTAAGCAATGAATTATACACTTTGTTGCCCACAGTATTTTTATTCAGTTAATGATTTTTCAAAATTTTCAATCAGTTTTTTTCCGTTCTGTTCAGTCGAATAATTTATTGAAACACTAAATAAATGATTTTTTATATACGTGTTGTAAATCAGTTGCGTTAATAAAAGTTCATCTGTTTTTTGATTATATAACTCACCTTTAATAATATAAAAGTCATAATCTCCTATTTTTTTATTTTCCAATTCCTGCTCGGATTTAATTCCGTTTATAGTTGCGTAAGAGTCAGAAATCAATTTTGCGACAAACTTTTGGTGTTCAGGCAAAGTCATTTTTTTTGTTCCTTCTAGTGGCTCAAATGAGGCAGAAAAGTAGTTTTTTTCGTCAATTCCAAATCCGACTAAATATGGTCGATTTTTTCGAACTGTCATTCCATCTGGCACTTGGTCATTTACAGTTTCGTAACCAACTTCTTCCAAGTCCTGTTCATCTTTTACAGTTCTTATTTCATATCCATTTGGGATAGTTATTTTCCAATCAAATCTGCTACAAGTGTAAATTCCGTTTTCAATTTTTCCGTTATCTTTTATTTCTTGAGAATTAGAATTGGAAGAAGTCAGAATGATTGTTAATAGTAATAATATCGTTTTTTTCATATTGTGGGCAACGTCTCGTATAAGAAACGTAGGGCAGGTGATAAGCTATACATTTCGGATTGGTACTAAGCCAAATATAAATATTTTGCTTTTATAGTTTTTAGTAAACGCCAAATTTTATATTTGGCGACTTTATAAATAAACACAGACCTTTGAATTAAGCCTAAATTGCCTATGTTTTTTATACCTTGTTGGCTGTAGTGTTTTTTTCTTTTGTCTTTCTTTTAATATATTCATAAACCCAGAATATAACGATTAATAATACTCCAAAAAAAGAAACATAACTCATAGTTAGATTCTTTGAAACTACCTCTACATTATAGTCTAAAACAGGAATTTCGTCTTGTTCAGATATTCTGATTCCCAAAATAGAAATCGAATGTTTTATTCCTAAAAAAGGGTTTTTATCTATTTTATTATTGTAATGTTGTCTATCAACATCGATGATTATTTTATCATTTATATTTAAATTGGCTAGCAGTTCTTTTCCTTTATCAAAGTCAATTAATAAGTAATCAATTTCAAATACTTTATCAGGAAATTCAGAAAATTCAAATTCTATATCATCTGTACTTTCGTAATCATCTAGCTTTGGTTTGAATGAAGATACTGTTACCTCTTTCGATATAATATCTCCTTTATAAAGTCTTTTTTTAGATTCACCTCGGTAATAGATTCCAGCACCTAATAGAATTGTCAAAATTATTAGATAAGAAAGTGAATTATTTTTTTTCATTCAAAAGTTTAATGGTATAGGTTTTCGGCATTACAGCCAACGGCTCAGTGTATGAAACGTAGCGTGTAAAAAGGTACTACATTTTGGGTTTAGCACAGAGCCAATTTTTTATATTTTGATTTAACTTCTCAGTTTTATAGCCAAATTAAAAACTTGGCGGTTTAAGTAAATAAAACACAAACTTATCGATTAAACACTTAATTAGCTATGTTTTATACACCGTGTTGTCTTTAGTGCTTTCCGCAAATGTTGGTTATTATAATCCAAATCCGAACGGTTTTTTACCTTTAATTCCGTTATTCAATTCAGTTGGAAATTTCCAAATATCTAATTTAATTTCCCAATCAGTTTTATATCCTTCTTTGGCTGGTATGAACTCAAATTTACTTGCTTTAAAATCATCTTTCTTAAATCGTTCGACAATCTTTTGAAGCAAATGCCAAACATCAGCTTGATAGCTTTCGATTGTTTCCGCTGTATAATCGTAATAATAATCAGGTTCCGCTCTCCAAAAAATCAAACACGCAGTTCCCTTATCGCATTTTGGGCTATTAATTATCCAATCCAAAACAATTGTTCCGTCATCCCAATTATAGTTGTCCGCAAGATAATATTGTTCCGCTGAATTTAGAGTTTGGAATTTTTTGAAATCGGGAACAGTTTCTTCATCATTTTCAATATCATCGTCAAATGAGAATTCGATAAAGTTCTTTTTTATCATCAGAATTTTATTCGGGCGTATTATCATTTTCTATCCATGATATTTTTATTTTTCTCGTCCACTCTGTTCACTATTCAGCAATAATTTCATTGCTCGAAGAATGTTTTTTCAGCATTAAAGACAACGTTTCGTGTATGGTTTGTTGCGGTTTTAGGTAATCAATTTAGCAAATAAAAACGAACCGTAGGAAAATCCGCAGGATTTTCCGATAAGTGAGAAACTAAGCAATGAATTATACACGGTGTTACCAAACGTTTTTATTTTTCCAACCTTTGTAAGAAATAACAATCGCAAAAAGCACGAGTAAAATTCCATAAAGGAAGTCTTTTGAGTTTTCATATTCATTCGGAAAAACAAGCTCGTCCTTTTTTTCATTTGTCAACATTTTGATTTCTTTTTTGCCAACAACTAATTCACAAAATATTCTATTCACATTTTTTACGAATATTTGTCCGTTAAATTTGAGCTTACAATAATCTCTCCTACGTCCTAAATTATCACAGTCTGTAGGCGATTCAATTACCTTAACAGTAACAATTTTATTTTCCTTGGTTATCTGTTTCTTTTTAAATCCATTATTAATAATAATAAGAGATATTAATAACATAAAAAGTCCGCCGATTAGCAATCCGTATTTAATTATAAATGATAGTAATTTCGATTTCAAGGCGGGTTTTTAATGTTTGGTAACGTTCACGGCTATGAGTAGTTGCGTGTTTTAGTATTTAACTTTACAAGTAGACAAAAAGCTGAAAATTCCGCAGGAATTTTCAGGATAAGCGATAACTAGCAATTATTTATAGCCGTTGTTGTACTGCGTTTTTATTTTATTACTCAATAAGGTTTTTAATTTCTGCATTGTTTTTAGAAATCCATTTCCCTTTTATTTTTTCATTCCATTTGCTCAAATTCGGAAATGAGTCTTTCAAATTTTCATCAAACTCATAACAATCCAAAAAGAAAATACTGTCTTTTCTTGTAATAAGGCATTTGTTAGAATATGGTTTTTTCTTTATTGAATCCCAAAGTTGGACTAATTCATAAAACCTTTTGTCAAAAGCTCCCGAGTTTTTTCCAGTTTTATTTCTAACAGTTAGGATAGTATTTCCGCCTTTGTAATAGTCAATATCAATTATTTTTCCATTTAATTCTAGTGGAATATTTTCGTTTTTAAAAACGTCATACATTGTTTTATTTCCACAGCCTATTAATATGATTGTCATTAAAATCATAAGAATTTTTCCAAAAAAGAAATTTTTCATAGGACGTTTTTTCAAATGCAGTACAACTAGTTAATAAACGTATTTTATTGCGTTTATTTCCTATTTCCAAATGTAGTCATTTTTCCTACCATTTCGAAGGGGCTTGTAATATTTGTAAGATTTGTTGTGCTTACATGTGTGTAAATCTCAGTGGTTTTTGAGCTATTGTGACCTAATAATTTTTGTATGTATCTCAAATTAGTGCCAGCATCCAACAAATGAGTAGCAAATGAATGTCTTAAGGTATGAACAGTAGCTGGTGCGTTTATACCTGCCTTCTTCTTTGAACGGTTAAAAACCTGCCTAATACTTGAAACACTATATGGTTTACCATTGACGCCCTCAAATAACCACTGCTTTGGTTTATATAGTTTATAATAAGCTCGCAGCTGTTCAAGTAAACCTGGAGAAAGAAGGGTAATTCTATCTTTATTCCCTTTGGCATTTCTAACCCAAATCCGCATATTGGAAGAATCAATGTCCTCAATTTTTAAATTAACACTTTCTGATATTCTTAACCCACAACCATATATAACTGAAAGGATAGTTTTATGTTTAATATTTTTTGTGCAATCAAGTATTTTGGATACTTCTTCAATGGATAGGACTTTTGGAAGCGCTTTAGCTTTTCGTGGTCTACAAAAATCATATGTTACCTTAGGTAAATTCAAAACTTTTTCAATATAAAACTTTATAGCATTAATACTTTGATTTTGATAGGATGCCGATACGCCCTGTTTTGTAACCAGTTCCTTATGATAATGCATTATATGGGCTTTACTAACTTGGTGTAACGGTAATGGGTTTATGTATTCTAAGAAGCGTTTAAACATGTGTAAATAGGTTTTTGTAGTATTAGCGCTGTACTTCTTAAGAATCAATTTTTGATTCATTAAATCCAATGCCAATTGGTAATCTGGCCTTTTAACGATGTTATTAGGTAATGATAATTTGTTATAAGTAGGTTTCATAGGATAAAATTCGTCTTTTAAAATTTCTTAAGCGTATTTTTAAACATTTACATACGTATATAAACGTTTAATAATAAGGGCTATGCAAATGAAATTCTGTTTATCGTGTAATAAGGAACTTATTGGTAGGTCCGATAAAAAGTTTTGTGATGCTCAGTGCAGGAGTATTTATCACAACAAAAACAGACCTCAGCATGAAATTACGATTCAGAAAATAAATAGTGCTTTGAGAGGAAACAGAAGTTTATTAGCACATTTTTGTCCCAGTGGAAAAAGTACTGTTAGAAAAGATGTACTTGCTCAATCTGGATATCAATTTGAATTGTTTACGCACATCTATCCATTTAAGAAAGGAGTTTATTATTTTTGCTATGACTACGCTTTTCTACCAATTAAAGATGATAAAGGAATCGAAAAGATGCTAATTGTTAAGCAACAAGATTACATGAAAACCTTAAGGTTTGAACCCTGGAGTTTTAATAATTAATTAACCAATAATACTTTAAGTCTTAAAGCCAAAGGATGTGTTTTATAGGCAGGACATTTTCATCCATCGTTGAATCAGCCTACCCATCCAAGCCCCAATTTTTGACCCAAATTGACCTTCGAAGTACCCTAATGTATATGCGTATTGCAATTTTAGTTTATTTTCAATTTTTACATTGAGGCCATAAATTAAGATTTGAGGGAGGAGAAATCGCTAATCTCCAGTTCCTAAATAGCGATAAAATAATTCAGTATTAAAGAATATTTAATGGATAAACTAATAGTTTAGATAGGTAATATTAGGGTCTCTACTATCCCTTGACGCTTTACTGTACCTATCGCTTAGGTTACATCTAAATATGTCTTTTATTATCCCATCTCGTTCCTGAATATTATAAGCAAAAGCTGGTTGTCCATTCCCTGGAACGGAGTAAAATTCATGAACCTGTTCTCCTATAAAACACATTTCACATTTTCCAACTACCATTTTAACTTTCTCTATTCCATTTCCCTTTAGATGGTCAAACTGCTCTTTCATAGATTGAAGGAACTTATATTTATCTAAATCTTCAAAGAATTCGTCCTCATCAATGAGGGGCTCAAAAACAGAGGCATCTAAATTCTCACATGCTTTTATGAATTTTTCTTTAATGAATTGAGAATTGGTCTTTGACTTGATTTTAAGCTTTATGAGTTCATCAACATCGGAATTTTCTATTGCTAATCGAGTCCTGTAATCTGTAAACATTTCAGCAATAAAATGAAGCTCTTTTTGAGTCGCTATATTTGAATGGTTCAACAATTCTTCATCCAGTGCTTCTGACTCATCATCAACTCCAGAACCGTTTCTGTATTTTTGCAGAATCAATTTTATGTGCTTAAGTGTTTTTAGCTTTTGGTCTATATTATCCCAGGCCATTTCACTTTTAAGGTAATCTTCGCTGTCCAAAGTTCCTTCATTCATGTGAAGCCTAAACTTATCATGATGTATATGTAGAACTTTGGTGGCTTCTTTTTGAGTTATGTCGATTTCCTTTCCTAGTTCTGAATAAACTTTTTGAAGTTGATTATTGTGTTTTAAATATTGATTCAATTTTTAATGGTTTTGTTTGAGTATTTTATGCAATTTGTCCAATACCTTCTTAAAAACAAAACTGGTTTTTGGACTATTGAAAACTGGTTTATATAAAATTGGGCTAATATTATAATAAATAAAAATAAAAAGTCTCCCTATAAGTGATTTAGAGAGCCTTGAATCTCTGTAGTTTCTAAAGAATATAACCTCCTTACTATAATAGTCTTTATAGCATGCTGTTGCAATAAAACAACTGCTATTTGAACCAGTTTCTCCTTTTATAGCTTCTTCCTCCAGTTTATTTTTGAAATATGTATTTATAAAAAGGTATGTCTCTTGAAAATATTCGCTTCTTACATATAGGCTTATATTATTAATCTTATTTTGATTGTCATAAAAGGAAAGTACAAACTTATTTCCCTTTATGCTTTCAGTTTTCAGCTTAATTAATTTACTCGTTAATCCACCAGTTACACTACCTAAAACACCCCCTCCTTTCTTCCACATATAATTCATTCGTTCTTTAACTTCCTCGTCTTTTATAACCTCAAGGTTATCAGCATCGAATACTTCAAATCCTATAATATCTTCCCTTGAAATATATAACCCTCCTATATCATTACAATATTCCCCTTTGTATTTCATAAACAGAATATTGAAGCTGTTTTCCTGAGTAATTAAATTTGTAATGTAACCTTGTTTGTAATATGGTTCAGAACCAAATATATCACCAATCTCTTTGATGCCCTCTTCGTAATAAGCTACTGGACGATATGTGCCATAAACATCAATATGTCCCAATTCTGACAATATATCTCCAAAATCAGGGCATTTAGTCCTTGTTCTTAAAACTAAATCATTTAATAGCTTCATGTCAAATTAATACTTTTGTTATACGTTAGTTTATGATTCAATCCATTCTTTTTGGAATTCAGAGACCGCTTCCAATACTTTCATCGAAACCTCACCACTTTGTAGTGAGTATTTAATTTGAAAAAGTGTTCTCATCTCTGAATAGGATTTTTTCATATGCGCTATATAATTCATAATATGCATAGCAGCCAACGGACTATTAATTTCAATCAATCCATCTCTAATCATCTTTTTAAGACCAGAATTCAAATCATTCTTTATATATGTTTTGAGTGGGTCTTTTTTGTTTTTAAAAAACATATTAAAAAGTTTAGTTAGTTAATGCATTCAATTATAACATAAATAGGTAGAAGTGATTTACGGTTTCCCGTATCTGATTAACTATCAATATGAAATACAGAGATAAGAATTATTATTAAATACCACAAACGTGGAGTTAATACTTTTGCAGATAGAAGGACTTTTGAAGATGAGAGAATGCTCCAAATATTATATCACTAATAAAGATTGCAAAACCTTTTGATGTTAGTATCTTCGATATAGTTGAATTAAAAAAAATATAAAACAATATTTTTTGAGTCGACTATTATCTGAACTATATAAGCAGGATTAAGCAAGTACCCCCGTATAAGATGGTGGGGGAGTTCAAAAATTTCGTTATACGCCCACCTCAAAAAATTAAACTCGTTAAACCACAGACATTCCTGAGGAGTAAAATGAAGTTTTAGAATTATCTGTAGAAACTTTAATATAAGCTTTTCTATTTTCTGAAAGATATTTTATTAATAATAGAATCTTCAAAACTAAAGGGATTAACGAATCATGTAACTTTATGAAAAGTCACAAAAACCTATGCAAATAAAATTGAACTAGAAATGCTTCTTGTAAACTATTCGGGAATATTTCGGGAAGAAAAAAAGTCAACCATTTGAATTTCAAATGATTGACTCCATGATTAGTAGCGGGAACTGGACTCGAACCAGTGACCTTCGGGTTATGAGCCCGACGAGCTACCTACTGCTCTATCCCGCGATATTGGACAGCAAATATACAATCCTTTTTAGTTTCTACAATAGGAATTATTAAAAAATTATTGTTCTATATTTTCCGCTTCAAAAGCAGTTAATTCTCCGTCCTCGAAACGGGCCTGAATTTGAATAGGATTGCAGCAAACTTCGCAATCCTCTATATAGGATTGTTGGCTAACAGAAGTATCTAATAACATAGAGATCTGCTCCCAACAATACGGACAAGTAAAAAAGTGCTCTAACATATCCCTAAAAATAAAAAAGACAGCTCAAAAAGCTGTCTTTAAAACTAAAATTTATAACCTAAAATTTTCAACTACTCTTTTTCAATGTCCATCGTAGCTGTAGATGCCTGAAATTGTAATTCTACAAATCCAGTTTGGTCGCCATTAGCAACACTTGTAGGATCCTGATTTAATAGATTGTCTCCTACCATTAATGTGCTTAATCTCGGCAAGTTAGTTAAAGCCAAAGGCACATTTCCGGTTAATCTGTTGGTTGATAAAATCAACTCTTGCAAATTTGATAAATCCGAAATTTCATATGGGATTTGACCGGTAAAGTTATTATCCATTAAACTCAATTTCTCAAGCTTAGAAAGTCTGTTAATATCTTTGGGAATACTTCCATTTAAATAATTACTACCGAGTAATAATTCTCTTAAGTTCGTTAAGCCTAATAAGGCCTGAGGAAATTCTCCTGTAAACTTATTACTATATAATTTTAAAATTTCCAACTGTTTCAATTCACCTAATTCTGAAGGAATAGCGCCTTCAAATCGGTTCATGAACAACTCTAAACTTTTAAGGTTTTGAAGATTTTTAATGGAGTTAGGAATTGTTCCTTGTAATTTATTGAAACCTAAATTGATTTTCCTTAAGTAAACTAGATTACCAAGCTCAGCCGGTAATGTTCCTTGTAAGTTATTAAACTGAAGATTTATTTCCACAACACGGTCATTCTCCAAGGTAACGCCATGCCAGGACTTTACAGGACGGTTTAAGTTCCATGTTGAATTCCATTCCGTACCATTTGTAGCATTGTATAGGGCTACTAATGCATCTTTTTCATTAGGAGAAACCTCTGCAAACGTGAAGCTGGAAACCAGTAGGCTAAGAAATAGTAATTTAAGGGCTTTCATCTTTGTCAATAGTTATAGTTATCTGATATCAAATCTATTACAAACTCAGATTAAATGCTATTTTTATCGATGAAAGACATAAAATTTTAACATTTGCTACTCGGTGAACTGTTCAATTTCCATATGAACAGCTTCCCACTGGTCCATTAATTGTTTAAGTTTGGTTTTTTTATTCTGATACGTATCAAAAAAATCAGGTTTCGAGGTAACTTCCTCATAGTTAATTTCTAAGGATACATCAATGGCTTTAATATCGGATTCCAATTCTTGGATTTTAGACTCTATATTACTTAAGCGATTGTTGAGCGATTTCAATTTTTTTTGAGTTTCGTAAGATTGCTGCTGTTTTGGCTTAGCTTTTTCCTGTTTTTCAACAGTTCTTTTCTCCACCTCTCGCAAATTGGCCACGGATCGCGCTTCCAAATAATAATCAATATCACCTAAATATTCCTTGATCTTATGATCTTTGAACTCGTAAACCTTATTTGTTAGTCCTTGAAGAAAATCACGGTCGTGGGATACTAAAATCAAGGTGCCTCCAAAGCGTTTCAAAGCATCCTTTAATACATTCTTAGATTTTATATCCAGGTGGTTGGTAGGCTCATCCATTACCAAAACATTAAAAGGCTGCAGCATTAATTTCGCCAGTGCCAAACGGTTTCGTTCTCCTCCAGACAGTACTTTTACATACTTTTCAACCTCATCCCCTCGAAACAAAAACGATCCTAAAATATCCCGAACTTTCGTTCTATTTGTTTCGTTCGCAGCATCTATCATGGTATCCAGAACAGTTTTGTTACCATCCAAGTATTCTGCCTGATTTTGAGCAAAATATCCTATCTGAACATTATGTCCCAATTTTAAATACCCCTCATATTTAATATCACCTACAATAATCTTTGCCAAGGTAGATTTACCCTGACCATTCTGGCCTACAAAGGCCGTCTTACTGTCACGTTCCAGAAGTAAATCTACGTGTCTAAGAACTTGCTTATCGCCATAATTTTTGGAGACATCAACCGCTTCAATAACCACCTTTCCGGGAGTTACAGAAATAGGAAAATTCAAGGTCATCACACTATTATCATCCTCATCAACCTCAATAATATCCATGCGATCAAGCTTTTTGATAAGTGACTGGGCCATCGTAGCCTTCGAGGCTTTCGCCCGAAATTTCTCTATCAGTTTTTCGGTTTGCTCAATTTGTTTTTGTTGATTTTTTTGAGAAGCCAACTGTTGCTCTCTAAGCTCGTCGCGCAATACCAAATATTCCGTGTAAGGTTTTGGATAATCATAAATCCTTCCCAATGAAATTTCAATGGTACGATTCGTTACCTGATCTAAGAACATTTTATCGTGTGAAACAATAACCACAGCTCCAGAATATTGCTTTAAAAAGCCTTCCAACCAAATGATCGACTCGATATCCAAATGGTTCGTAGGCTCATCCAATAATAGGATATCATTGTTTTGGAGCAGCAGTTTAGCAAGTTCAATACGCATTCGCCAGCCCCCGGAAAATGTATCCGTAAGTTTATCAAAATCAGCACGGGTAAACCCTAATCCTTGTAATATTTTTTCAGTATCACCCTGATAATTGTAGCCCCCTAGAATTTCGTATTGATGTTGCAGTTCATTAATATCGACCATCAATTGATGGTAGCCTTCACTTTCATAGTCAGTACGTTCTGCCATTTCGGTATTTACCGAATCCATTTTAGCTTCAATAGCTTTTATTTCCGTAAAGGCTTCGTAGGATTCTTCAAGGACGGTGCGACCATAATCAAAATCAATATCCTGTTTTAAAAACCCAATTTTAAGTTCTTTATCCGTAGCTATCTGTCCGGAATCAGGCTCCAATTCACGGGAAAGAATCTTTAGCAGCGTTGATTTTCCGGCACCATTTTTCCCAATAAGACCAACACGATCGCCCTGACCTAATTTAAAAGTGATATCTTCAAAAAGGTATTCGCCTTGAAAGGAAATCGATAAATTATGAATATTCATCATAGAAATGTAACTTTAATTGCTTTTGCTGCGGGAGTAAATGATTACTTTTACGCCAGATTTGCGATTGCAAAAATACACAATTATTATGTTTACGAAAGGTACAAAGCTATATAGTATTTTAACCGCAACTTGCCCAAGATGTCAGGAAGAATCTATGTTTAAAAATAAGAATCCCTACATTCTTTCGCAAGCCCTAAGTATGCACGACACCTGCAGACATTGTGGTTTAAAATACAAAATGGAACCCTCCTTTTTTTACGGCGCCATGTACGTAAGTTATGCTGTTGGGATTGCCTTTGCCGTTGCTGCCTTTGTTATTTCGTATTTTGTTTTCAATGCAGGGATCGATATGATTTTCATTTCCATAATCGGCACCTTAATCGTTTTTATGCCAATAATTCTTAGACTTTCCCGCACTATTTGGATCAACTTTTTTGTGAGTTATAACCCTGAAGCCTCTAAAAAATAAGATTTAATAATCAAAACGATTACAATCGATCTCCTTATCCAGCGGGACATTATTTTCTATATATTGAAAAAGCTTATCTGCCGCGTAGGGTCCAATCATAACACCACGAGATCCCAATCCGTTTAGAATAAAATGATTTTTTAAACGATAATGTTCGCCAACTAAAGGCCGGCGATCTTTTACTGTAGGCCGTATTCCAGCAGACTGATCTACCACCTTATACGGACAGGTAATGAGTGTATCTAGTTTTTTCAATAAACTTTGTTTCGCAGCTTCGGTTACCTCATGGGTTTTATCTTCCCTATTATAGGTAGCACCTACAATGTAATGATCGTTTTCAATTGGAATAAGAAACACGCCAGACTTTAATATCCCGTTTAATTTAAGTTCTGGTGAATGAATGGTTAAATGTTCCCCTTTTGTTCCAGAAATTGGTAGTTTTTCAAAGAATTTATTCTTTTTAAAACCAAAACCTTCCGCAAAAACGATATGTTTTGCCACGATGTCCTGATATTTTAAAGTAGCGTCTTCAGTTATTAATTGATCATAATCGAAGGCTTTTTCAACGATCATTCCCTGATCTAAAAGGTGTTTTTTATACGCATTAACCAGGGTTTTTACATCAATCCGCCCGGAATGAAGTACTTTACCATAACCATAGGGCGCCAAAATATGTTGGTTCGTGTTTTTTTCTATGCTGGTTGAAAGATAAGCAGAAAGCCCAGGGTTATCCGAAGCTGTGAACCAATTGTTTTGTTCTTCAAGAGATGCAAATTTACGGTACACAGGAATTTTATAATCCAATTTCACCCCGAGGGCAACTTCCAACCTGGCATATTGCCTCATAGCCAGAGGTAATTGTTCATCACATTTCCAAACCGGTGTAAAGCGTTTTAATACCACGGGGTTGTAAACCCCTCCCGCAACTAATGACGATTGCTGCGAGGAATTATCGAATACCACAAATCGTTTGTTATGGGTAACAAGTTGCTCGCAAAAACTAATCCCGGCCAAACCGGATCCCACAATAATGTAATCCACATTCATAGAGCACGAAGATAATTAGAAATTAAATAAAAAAACGCCCATGTTTCCATGGGCGTTTTAGATATTTTAGGTCAGATAAAGAATTAGTATGTCCACATATCTAATTCAAAATCTCTGATTCTATCTTTTATGCGTTCTGATTCAAGTAATTGCATCAGCGCATTGTCTGCGACGTACTCGTTAATAGCACGATCGCCTTGCGTGTTTTCTTCCTTATAAATATACGATTGAAAACGTCTTGAATTCAAAAGATGGTCAAAGGAGAACGGCATTGAACTGTTTTGATTGTTAAAGGCCTTAGCTTCGTGTAACACCTCTCTGGCATCTGGAAAAAATATCCAAAATAAAGGCACTAAGTCAGGTTGATCGGAATCAATAAAATTCACGTCTGGTGCTACAGGAGCGATGGCTAACAAGCGATATTTCAATTCTGCTTGGCGCTTATCGAAATACCAAAGTCCTTTGATACGATATTCTTTAATGTCTGCAGCGGTGAGTTCTCGTCTGTCGATATATTCAGCAGATAATTCTTCACCGGCATTCAATTGCTCAATACCTAGTTCTGTGGTATCTGTTTTTACAAGTGCAAATTCAATATCCTTCAAAGTACGCTTTCCGTTGAAGTAAGAATCATCATAAATATTTTTGATTCTTCCGTTCTTGATATTCTTCATAAGCACATCATATAACGAACGTCTGTTACTTCCAATATTATTCGTGTCAATTGGATAATACAGCGGGAAATTAGCGCGCTCATCTAAAACAATTTTTTCCCAAACCATTTTAGAATATAAGATATCTCTGTCGTCTACATAACCATATTCCAATGGTTTATCATTATCAACAGCAATTTGAGCCGCCGTTCTTACCCCAATTTCCTGAGGACTCTTGGCGTTAAGGATATTGGCCTGGCCAAACATCGCAGACACTGTAAATACAGTTGAAAGTGTTAATAAGAAATGTCTAAGTTTCATGTGCTTAAATTTATTATTTATATCATTTACCGAAAAATTTCGGTATAACATCCATAGTTTCCTGTCCAAAAACCATGGATGTTTTTATGTTTCTATACTAATAGAATTCTTAGTTTGTAAGCTCGATGATGATTGGCGATACCTTTTTAAGGATCACACTAACACCAGTGGCTTTCGCTTCAATATCAAAGATGGTAACATCCGATCCACGTTTTGCTTTAAGCAATGCCGCTTTTGCTCTGCTATCCAGTTTACTACCGTCTACACTGATAGTAGGCTGACCTGGCACTTTAAATTTGAATCCTGTTACACGTAATGGTAATTCGAAATCGAAATCATCAAACTTAGCACCTATAGTAGATATCTCTAAACTGTTACGTTGCATTTTGACAGCACCATCTTCACCTCTTACCGTACCGGTTGGTTTTGGTAAATCTTTAATTCGGAAGGTTTTGCTATCGCCTACACGTTTTCCGTCTGGCAAACTACCAGAGACGTTTATAGTTACTTCACGACCTTTGATATTCGTTGCATCCATAACGTATCTACTTCCTCCAGCTCTGCTTAAACCTTGTGCGTTTGCATTTACTTTATTATCAGGGATACCGGCGAATGAAATAGTCATTGGGTTTTTAACACCACGGTATACCACATTCATTTTATCAGCAGAAATAGTTGCTGCATTTGGTTTAGCTACAGTAGCAAACGATTGCTTTACAGGAACTTCAACTTCCTCACCTTCTTCACCGAAAATCAATTTTCCTTCAATAGTGTGTTCTCCAACACTTCCGGTACCAACTTTCAGTTGCACCTTACCATCTTTAATTTCGTATTGATCTTCTTTAAGTTCTCTACCATCTAAGGTTAACTCTACACGTTTAGGAACGGTGGTGTTATCAGTACGACCTAATACAATTTGTCCATCAAACTGCTCACCGTTAAAGTAAGCCGATTTAGATGTTTCCATCAAAGTTGTATAGTTGGTCATAGAAACCTGCTGTGAAAGCGTTCCTTGTAACATAGATGATAATACCTCTGATTCAGTGGTTTTAACATCTGCTTGTAATTGGGTCATTTTAGTTAATGAGGCCACCAAAGGAAATCCTTTGTAGTGGTAATCTAACCAGTCGATCTTGATACCATCTCTGTTTGTTTCAGGTTCTGTACCGAATTTTTCATTAACATCCTTAATGATGCTCTGCATACCAGGCTCATCTTTTAAGATCTCAGCGACACCTTCTCTAAAGGTTTTCATTTGCTTTAAAAACTCTTCACCTTCCGGCTTAAGTTTGTCGCCCTTGAAGAAGTTCTCATCCAGATAATCACCTTTATCCATGATCTCATAATCTGTAGGATCATCGATCTTAGCCGTCATATCACTTTTTAATTTCTGTAAATAAGTGTTAAAATTCGTAGCTAATTCGTGTATCTGATCTGCCTTCGCTTTTAAAGGCACATACTTCTCGGGTTGGTCGTTAGCTTTGGTTTCTAAACTCGCCATAAAGTTCTCATTTCGAACTGTAGCGGACTGGTTAGATTCCGTAAGCTTTTCATTCATTAATCCGAAGGCTGAAAGCACTTCTTTCGACATATTTAATGCTAACATCGCAATGAAGATTAAATACATCAGATTAATCATCTTTTGTCTTGGTGATAAATTATTTGCTGCCATTTTCTAATTAGGTTTTTGGTTAATTAATTTGGGATTATTACCTCCTAATTATTTGCTCATTGCAGATAACATACCGCCATATACACCATTTAATGATGATAAATTAGACGCCAAAGATTGCATTTGTTCTTTTAATTTAGCAGCATTTTCAATAGACTCCTCATTGATAGTAGCCTGCTTGTTGATGCTTTCTAACTGTACTTTGTATAAGCTGTTTAAAGACTCCATTTGAGCTGCGGCTAAAGATAATTCTTCACCGTACTTCTTGGAAGCTTCAATAGAATCAACTGTTGATGACATATTTTTAGCAGCACCTTCAAAATTTTTGATGCTGTCTCCCAAACTTGCCATAAGTTCACCGTCAATTTTCGCTTCTTTTAATAAATCATCTAATTTCTTAGATAAAAGACCTTCTGGAGATTCTTTCTTTTCTCTTTTAGTACCTTGTCCACCAGCTAATTCAGGATAAACTAAAGACCAATCTAGATCGTCGCTTACCGGTTCGAAAGCTGATAAAGCGAAAATAATTGCTTCAGTTACAAGACCAATGGTTAACATCACGTTACCTGTTAAGGGTCCAATTTCAAAATGAGTGATTTTAAATAATGCACCTACGATTACGATTGCTGCTCCTAATCCGTAAGCCATATTCATGAACTTCTTGTTTACTTTTGACTGTGCCATAATTTTGGTTTTTAAATAAGTAATCTAGTTACTTAGTAGGTTAATAGTATAATAATTGATTTGATAAATATTCATTGTTTTTATTTACTGCTCGTTACTTTAGTCCCCATGTAATCTTGAACAGTTCTAAATCCGATATAGCTTCGCGCTGAATCAGCATATTCGTAATCCCTGGTACTTACTTGTAAATAGTAAGCCACATCTTTCCATGATCCCCCACGTACTACTTTACGGGTATTATTTGGATCGTTTAAATTTGGATTGATCGTTGATGTAAATTCATATGATCCCGGATCGTAAGATGCATTTACCCATTCAGATACGTTACCAGCCATGTTATAAAGATTATAATCATTTGGCTCATAAGATTTCGCTTCTACAGTATAAAGTGCCTCGTCTGCCGCATAATCTCCACGAACAGGCTTAAAGTTTGCCATAAAGCAACCTCTGTCACTTTTCGTATAAGGACCACCCCAAGGGTAAGTTGCAGCTTCTAATCCGCCACGAGCAGCATATTCCCACTCGGCTTCAGAAGGTAATCTGAATCTATTCACTAACGCAGCACCTTTTCTGGATTTTTGATACGAGTTTTTATTGATTGTTCTCCATTCGCAAAAAGCTTTGGCTTGTTTCCAGGTAATTCCAACTACAGGATATTCACTGTAAGCATCATGCCAGAAATAATCGTTGTGCATCGGCTCATTATATGAGTAGGCAAAATCTCTGATCCACACTGTGGTATCCGGATAAACCTCAACTTCTTCTTTTCTAACAACATCTTTCCGAGCTATACCTCTATGTTTAGCTGCTTCCTGGATATCCATATAATTATACTGGAATTTGAATTTTTTCACATCCCAAGTACGCTGACCATTGTAGGATTCCTCCAAAGGTAAATACATGGTATCCATAACTTCAGTATAATACTCGTCTGGATAATCCTCAGTATCAAAAACTAAATCAATGTCTTTATTTAGCTTTCGTCCTTCGTATCCTGTTGGACCTAAACCAGTATAGTTTTCAAACATATACTTTTCGTAAACAGACATATTAGCGGTATCAGCATCTTTAAATGCATATTCACCAATACCTCCA
This sequence comes from Gaetbulibacter sp. M240, assembly GCF_043876815.1. Classification (NCBI taxonomy): domain Bacteria; kingdom Pseudomonadati; phylum Bacteroidota; class Flavobacteriia; order Flavobacteriales; family Flavobacteriaceae; genus Gaetbulibacter; species Gaetbulibacter sp. M240. The sequence continues at coordinate 426,663 of NZ_JBAWKA010000003.1, read as the reverse complement.
TCATCAGGTGTTTTTCCAACTTCGTCAGCAAGAATTGCTAATTTGGTTCTTAATATGGAATCTCTTACCCAATTTACAAATTGGCGGTATTCGCTATTTGTAATTTCGGTTTCATCCATATAAAAGGCTCTTACAGTAACTGTTTTTGATGTGGCATCTTGAATACCAGCCAGATCATCATCTGCTTTTCCCATTATAAAGGAACCACCAGGTATCAATTCCATACCATAAGGTTTTTCGGGGTGCCATTTCTTCCCTTGAACACCGACAAGTTCGCCCTTGTCTTTAGAGCCACAACTCATCATTAGTGTTAATGCCGTGGTTAATAATATAAACTTCTTCATATCCATAGAAAACTCGAGGTTAATTAGTTAAGTTTTAAATTTGAGAGCGTAAACATATTTATATATTTTCGAAAAAACAACTTTTTATCTAAAAAAATGACATTTCATCGTAAAAATTAGGCATTTCACCGATAAAAAGCGCCTTTTCATCTGTCCTAAATGCTAAAGGCTATTCTTCTGAATGGCCTTATACCACCGCTCAGGAACCTTGTTTTTACAGGCGTCCAGGTAATCTTGATGCATGCAAGGTAATAACGTGTGTCTTTTCAATTTATTATCGACCTCCGATAAAAAAGGAATTTCAATCCACCATCGGCCAGTTTTATTACTTTTATAAAATATGAGTTCCTGGTCGTCAACGAGTGTAATGAACTTTTGATAAGTTTTATCATCCGAAAAATCATCATCCTGAACTCTAAAATTTACACCCTCTATAAAATACCACAGCATTTGCCCTATCAACATCGCAGTTATGTCATCATCCTTAGACGCCTTGTATTCATAGATCCCAAAAGAGGATACTTTATTACTTATACCGGCATAACGCGCAATGGCACAAATTTCTTTCCCGGTTAAACCATTGGGTGAAAATTTTTGATTCAAACTCACTTCAGCACTTTTAACAGAACTTAGATCGACACTAACAATATTCGCATCACGCAGTACAGGCTCTACAATCGTAATATCTTTGGAAACTTCTCCTAATCGATACGATTCAAAATAAAGGCTATCCATAAGATCAATTTCTTCCTGAGCATTAAAATAGGTTTGATATCCTATTGTAGCATAATTAAATAGATTGTAGGGTTGGTCTAAAATAATTTTTCCGACAAAACTGGTATTTTTAATGGGCCTGTTGGAATCGCCCAGATCAAAGCGCGAATCGATATTCACAATATTGACCATCGGTGTCACCACATCATAGGCACGATAATTAGCATAAGTGAGATCTTGAGAACCACCTAATATTATTGGTATAATTGATTTCTTTAATAATAAGCTCACCGCCGTTTTTAAAGCAAAGTAGGTGTCTTCAACGGTCTCTCCCTTATGAAGATCTCCCAGATCGGCTACACTGGTATTCCAACTTCCTGGGTACAAAGCATAAAACGCCTTCCGGATGGTATCAAGTTGAAATTCTTCCCCAATGTAATTCAGGTCGTTTCTATTTTCCAGTACACCAATAATAGCTATTTGTACGTCGTCTAGATCGGGAAGTCCGTTTTGAGCCGAATGAATTTTAATTTTTTTACCTAGTGCCTGATTGGGCAGCAATTGGTTATGGGCCAAAACAGTGTCTGAAACAGGAGACAGAAAATTAAAGTCCATTTAAAAAGGTGATAATTTAAGAGTTCTTCAAAAACAAATATGCACAGAATAAACGAGTTTTCCTCTAGCATTAGTATAAAATAATCGGTGCAATTCACTTTTTTATGAAAAACCCATTATCTCATGCCTAAATTTACCTGTTAAATAAAAGGTTTATTTCTTTTTGGTCGTTTTTTTCTTTTTAGAAGCTTTCTTTTTCGGGGCCTTTGCTTCAATTAAGGCTTTAGCTTTTTCCAAAGTCATTTTTGAGACATCGACCGTTTTGGCTAATTCAACCTTAGTCTTACCTTTTATTATGTTATGTCTTCCCCAACGTGCTTTTTCAATACGAATGCCTTCTTCTTTCCAATCCTGAACGACCTTATCTTTTTCTTTTTGAATTTTATCTTCAATTAGTTCGACAATATCTTCATCAGATAAATCATCCCAATCATATTTTTTATTCACATTGATGAACATGTTGTTCCACTTTATATAAGGTCCGAAACGCCCTTTACCTTTTTGCACAGGCTTATCTTCATACATATATATAGGAGCATCTGCTTTTTGCTTTTCCTTAATAAGACCCATAGCCTCATCAAAATCCACACTTAAAGGGTCGGTGCCTTTTGGAAGGGATACAAAGTTTTTCCCAAAGCGCACATAAGGTCCATAACGCCCATTATTTACCTCAACGGTCTCATCTTCATAGGTTCCCAGTTTTTTTGGTAGTTTGAAAAGGTCCATAGCCTCTTCATAGGTTATAGTATTCAATTGCTGGTCCGGACTCAAACTTGCAAACTGTGGTTTTTCATCATCATCAACAGTTCCTATTTGTACCATAGGCCCAAATTTTCCTAAGCGCACACTCACCTGTTTACCGGTTTCAGGGTCTTTTCCTAAAACACGCTCTCCGGTTTCTCTATCAGCATTTTCCTTAACATCTTCCACTATGGGATGAAATCCTTTGTAGAAGTCCTTCATCATTTTTTTCCAATCCTCTTTACCTTCCGCTATATTATCAAAATCTTCTTCAACCTTAGCCGTAAAGTTATAATCCAAAATCGCATCAAAATGATTGACCAAAAAGTCGGTTACGATCATTCCAATATCTGTTGGTACCAGTTTTCCTTTATCAGAACCTACTTTTTCAGTCAGTGTTTTGGTTTTAACAAGGCCATTCTTTAAGGTCATTTGAACATAATCACGTTCTTCACCTTCTACACTACCCTTTTCAATATAATTTCGATTTTGAATCGTTGAAATGGTTGGCGCATATGTTGATGGACGACCAATACCTAATTCCTCCAATTTCTTTACTAGTGATGCTTCCGTGTAGCGAGCCGGCGGACGTGTATACCGCTGGGTAGCCGAAATGTAATTGTTCAACAAGGTTTCATTCACCTTCATTCCAGGTAACATACCTTCTTGTTCCACATCCTCATCATCGGTACCTTCTAAATACACTTTGAGAAAACCATCAAAAGTAATCACCTCACCATTGGCTGTAAAAGTTTCATTATGAGTGTTTGCAGAGATCTTCACATTGGTACGTTCCAACTCGGCTTCACTCATTTGCGATGCTATTGAACGTTTCCAGATCAAATCATATAAGCGTGCCTGATCTCTATCAATAGTTACAGATTGGGTTGCAAAATCTGTGGGTCGAATGGCTTCGTGAGCTTCCTGAGCTCCTTTCGATTTACCTTTATAATTACGCGGCTTGCTATATTCAGAACCAAAGGCCTTTTCAATCTCCTTTTTAGCACCCTTTCTGGCTTCATCCGATAAGTTTACACTATCTGTTCTCATATAAGTGATCAAACCTGCTTCATATAAGCGTTGTGCCATATTCATGGTTTTGCTCACTGAAAAATAAAGTTTTCTGGAAGCTTCCTGCTGTAAGGTTGACGTCGTAAATGGTGCTGCCGGTGATTTTTTAGCCGGCTTTTTTTGAAGATCAGAAACTTTAAAATTAGCCTGAGCATTTTTTTCTAAAAATTTCTCAGCGGCTTCTCTGGTAGCGAAATTCTTTGGCAATTTAGCCTTAAAGGTTTGCCCCTCTTCATTTGAAAATTCGGCATCGATACGATAGGATGCTTCAGCTTTGAATTCCTGAATTTCACGTTCCTTTTCAACAATCAATCGAACCGAAACCGATTGTACACGACCTGCCGACAAGCCTCCTTTTACCTTACGCCAGAGTACCGGTGATATTTCGTAACCCACGATACGGTCTAGAACACGACGTGCTTGCTGCGCATCTACCAGATCGTAATCGATTCCGCGAGGGTTTTCGATCGCTTTTTGAATTGCTGATTTGGTAATCTCATGAAAAACAATACGCCTGGTTTTATCTTTATCAAGATTTAAGGTTTCAAACAAATGCCAGGCGATAGCTTCTCCTTCCCGGTCTTCATCACTGGCCAACCACACAAATTCAGCTTTTTTGGCGAGATCTTTTAGTTTTTTAACAACCGCTTTTTTGTCTTTAGAGACTTCGTAAACCGGATTAAAATCACCTTCAACATCTACACCTAACTCCTTCGAGGGTAGGTCGGATATGTGTCCATAACTCGACTCCACTTTGAAATCTTTTCCTAAAAATTTCTCAATGGTTTTTGCTTTTGCGGGTGACTCTACGATTACTAAATTCTTCGCCATACTTCAATTTTTGTAGGTGCAAATGTATAGCAAAAAAAATTTATCTCCCTAATTTTGACTAGAATCTATAAAACCAACAAAAAGCAAAACCTGCTTTTTCCGTGGAAAAAGCAGGTTTTCTATTGAGGTAATTTTTTAAATTATTCTACCGGTGTGGTGCCTATTTCATCAATAAGTTCTGTGTTGTTAAAACCTACCACATGCTTGTAAATCAAATACACAGGATGGTAAGCAAAAGCGGCTGTAAAAAGGGTTCCTACGCCACATAATATAAATCCAACGATCTGAGACAGAAGGGATGAAATAAGGATTAATCCAAATCCGATCAACCATTTTTTAGTCCCAAGCTTAAAACTCAAGGACACTATTTCTGAAGCACTCAATTCAGGATTAAAAGCGAAGATCGCTGCAAAAAACGATATGGGCACAAAGAAATATATTAATGGTAAATAACAGAGCAATACTGATCCCGCAGATAACAATAAAGTTATTATTAATAAGGTAAATGCTTTTCCTAGGTATTTCCCCTTCACATAATAAAAGAAGTCGTTGGTACTAACCATTTCATCATGATCTAACTTTTTCATAATTCTGAAAAATCCGGCGTTTAAGGCTATTGAAACAGCACCTAGAACTAACACACAAACGATTACAACAGCAATGTACAATACCGACATTCCTGCGAAAAAATTAGAGAAGGCATCTTCATTAAAACCATTGTTTTCCTGTTGTGCAATTATAAGCCCTAATAAAGGGACGTATACCATAATTATTAATGGTATCATTACAAGAATGGTAAAAAGTTGGAGTAAAAAACCTTGTATCCAGGTTTTTTTAAACAGCTCGATGGCTTCATTAAAGATAATCCCAAAATCTAAAGCCTGTGCAGCCCTGATCTTTTCAGTAATTTGGTTCATTGTATTCATAGGTTTGTTATTTAGTTTGGGTCCCCAAATTACTTCTTTTCATTCAAAATATTGTTAATTATTATATTTTTAAACCTGCCACTTTGTCATAAAGTATAAATTAATTGTATCTTTGCACTCTTATTTAACCGAATGTGGTTTAATACTGACTATGGAAAAAATAATAGACGAAAAAAAACAAGGAGAAACGCTGGTCCTCGATCAAAAAAAAGGCAATACCAGAAAGCTTTTTATTGAGAGTTATGGCTGCGCCATGAACTTTAGTGATAGCGAGATTGTGGCTTCTATCCTGTTGGAACAAGGTTATAATACCACCAATACCTTAGAAGATGCTGATCTGGTTTTGGTGAATACATGCTCGATTAGAGATAAGGCCGAACAAACTGTTCGAAAGCGCCTTGAAAAATATAACGCAGTAAAACGCGACTCTAACCCACACATGAAAGTGGGAGTTTTAGGCTGTATGGCAGAGCGCCTAAAAACAAAATTTCTTGAAGAAGAAAAAATTGTTGATCTAGTGGTTGGACCAGATGCCTATAAAGATCTTCCCAACCTGCTCTCAGAGGTCGATGAAGGTCGTGAAGCCATCAATGTGATCCTTTCCAAAGAGGAAACTTATGGCGATATTGCTCCGGTACGGTTGAACACCAACGGTGTTACCGCCTTTGTATCGATCACACGAGGATGTGATAATATGTGCACCTTTTGTGTCGTGCCTTTCACCAGAGGCCGCGAACGCAGTAGAGATCCGCAAAGTATTGTTGAAGAAATTAACGATTTATGGGCTAAGGGTTATAAAGAGGTAACGCTATTAGGTCAAAATGTAGATAGTTATTTATGGTACGGTGGAGGTTTGAAAAAAGACTTTGAAAAAGCCAGCGACATTCAAAAAGCAACGGCCGTAAATTTCGCGAAGCTACTGGAATTATGCGCTCATGCACAGCCTAAAATGCGTATTCGCTTTTCAACATCCAATCCTCAGGATTTTACCATGGATGTGATCGAAACCATGTCGAAATACCAAAATATTTGCAATCATATTCATTTACCGGTACAAAGTGGTAGCGACCGTATTTTAAAAGCGATGAATCGTTTACACACTCGAGAAGAATATTTTGAAATTATCGACAATATTAGGAGCGTCCTACCAGACTGTGCTATTAGTCAGGATATGATTACCGGATTCCCAACAGAGACCGATCAGGATCATAAGGATACTTTGTCGTTAATGGAATATGTAAAATACGATTTTGGATATATGTTTGCTTATTCTGAACGCCCTGGAACTTTAGCTGAACGTAAATTGGAAGACGATATCCCGGAAGCTGTAAAAAAAGAACGTCTAAAAGAAATTGTAGCCCTACAGCAGGAGCACAGTGGCTACAGAACACGCCAGCATTTAAATACGGTTGTTGAAGTTTTGATCGAAAAAACCTCTAAAAAATCAGAGGCGCATTGGTCGGGCAGAACACCTCAAAACCTAATGGCTGTTTTTCCAAAAGAAAATTATAAGATAGGTGATTTTGTAAAGGTTCAGGTTACCGATTGTACCAGTGCCACACTTATTGGAAAAGCTATAGGATTAAGTGATAATAATTAAAAAAGTATCTTGGAGTCTATACAAACTATAAAACAACGTTTTGGCATTATCGGGAATACGCCCGCACTAAATCGTGCCATAGAAAAGGCCATTCAGGTGGCCCCTACCGATATCTCAGTTCTGGTTACAGGAGAAAGCGGTGTAGGGAAGGAAAGTATTCCTAAGATCATTCATCAATTATCACATAGAAAACACAATAAATACATCGCGGTAAACTGCGGTGCTATCCCGGAGGGGACTATTGATAGTGAGCTTTTTGGTCATGAAAAAGGTTCATTTACCGGAGCCACACAAACCCGTGCGGGTTATTTTGAGGTGGCTGATGGCGGAACGATTTTTCTAGATGAAGTTGGAGAACTCCCATTAACTACGCAGGTTCGTTTATTGCGTATTTTGGAAAATGGCGAATTTTTAAAAGTTGGTTCAAGTAAAGTTCAAAAAACAAATGTAAGGATCGTTGCCGCAACCAATATGAACATGTTGGAGGCCATCGAAAAAGAAAAATTTCGAGAGGATCTTTATTATCGTTTAAGTACCGTGGATATTCATTTACCGCCGCTACGCGAACGTAAAGCCGATATTTATCTCCTGTTCCGAAAATTTGCCAGTGATTTTGCTTTGCGTTACAAAATGCCCACCATCAAGCTTACAGATGATGCTGTAGCTGTCTTAGAAAAACACCGATGGAGTGGCAATATTCGGCAGTTAAGAAACATTGCGGAACAACTTTCCGTTTTAGAACAAGACAGAACCATTACAGCCGAAACCTTAAGTGGCTATTTACCTAAAGAATCCAATTTACCAGCCGTCGTAAAATCGACAAAATCTCAAAGCGATTTTAGTAGTGAACGTGAAATTCTGTATAAGGTGCTTTTTGACATGAAAAGTGATCTGAACGATCTAAAAAAGCTCACTTTAGAACTTATGAAATCCGGAAATTCCGCAGATGTAGAAAAAGATCATGAAGGCCTGATCCAGAAAATATACGGGGAAAATGAAAGTGACGCTGAGTTTGAAGAAGCTGCTGAAAATATGGAAGTCCTTTCTATACCAGAAAAAACAGAACACCAGGAAGAGACTAAAGACAAGTATCATTTTGCAGAAGAAATCGAAGAGGAAGAAACTTTATCACTACAGGATAAGGAACTGGAATTAATTAAGAAATCGCTTGAACGTCACAACGGAAAACGTAAATTAGCCGCTGCTGAATTAGGCATCAGCGAACGTACCTTGTATCGAAAGATCAAACAATACGACCTATAACAAAACAAAAACGAGCGCGTTATAATTCTTGCGAAAGCAGAAAAACACATGAAAAAATATTTTAAGCACTTTTTAATTTTAAGTCTAAGTTTTAGTTTTATAAGCTGTGGCATATACTCGTTCACAGGGGCTTCTATTCCTGCTGATGTAAAGACCTATCAGGTAAATTATTTCGAAAATTCAGCACTTCTGGTAGAGCCCGGATTGAATATCGATTTTAGAATTGCTTTACAGGATCTTATTCAAAATCAAACCAATTTGAGTTTAGTAACCTCTAATGGTGATTTGGTTTATGAAGGCGAAATTACCGATTACCGGATCTCACCAACCACGGCAACTTCGGATAACCGTGCGGCCCAAAACCGATTGACCATAGCTGTAAAGCTGCGCTTTTTTAATAAAAAGAATCCCGATGACGATATGGAACAAACCTTTTCGTTCTTTTACGATTTCCCGGGAAGCGCACAGCTTTTAGGTGCTCAAAAAACAACGGCTCATGAAGAAATATTTGAGCGTTTAACACAGGATATCTTTAATGCCACCTTGGCAAAATGGTAAAAATATTTAGAGATTTTAGAGCCTACTTAGATCGCGTTTTAGAATTAAATAAGTACTTTTGATTTGATCCAATGAACCCGAAAGATTTTACATATTTAATGCAGTTTCCAGAAAGCATAACGCATCAGCATACTGAAGCGGTAAAATCGATTATTGACGAATTTCCCTATTTTCAATCAGCACGAGCCATCTATCTAAAAGGATTAAAGAATGAAAGTAGTTTCAAATACAATAAGGAACTAAAAACAACGGCAGTATATACGACAGATCGAAGCATTTTATTTGATTTCATTACCTCTGACCATTTCAATCAAAATAAAATTTCTCAATATATCAAACAAAACAGCCCGCATTTAAAACAAATTGAGGTTGATGTTGAAGATATTTCTGTAAATAAAAGCGTGATCATTGATAATGCCTTGAAACAGCAAATCAAAGAGTCTGCGGCTATTTTAGACCCGGGATTATTTGAGCCCAAAGAAGCACGAGCTCGGAAAGCATTTGCTCTAGATGAAAGTGAAAGCATAAAAGAAGTTACTGAGCCCAAGGAAATGGAACCGGCTTCGCCTGAAGAAATCTTAAAACTTGGTAAACCCCTGCAATTTGATAAAAGTGAATCGCATTCGTTTAACGAATGGCTAAAGCTTACCAGTTTTAAACCTATAAAACGCGAGAAGGATAAGGTTACAGAAGTGACACAAGATCAACTGGAGCGCACTAAGAAGTTTGAGCTGATCGATAAGTTCATTTCAGAAAATCCAAAAATAACGCCTTCAAAAAACACACCTACAAAAAAGAATTTAGCGAAAGCACAAATGATACAACCTGAAGCCTTGATGACCGAGACTTTAGCACGTATTTATGTGGAGCAAAAAAACTATAAAAAAGCGATTCAATCTTATAAGATTTTAAGTTTGAAATATCCAGAAAAAAGTAGTTTCTTTGCAAACCAAATTAAAGCGGTAGAACAATTACAAGAACAAAACAATAAAGACTAATGAGTACGTTTACAATATTTTTGGTATTAATTGTGGTGGTAGCCTTTTTACTCGTTGTAGTAATTATGGTGCAAAACCCTAAAGGTGGAGGATTATCCTCATCCTTCGGTGGTGGTGGTACACAGCAGTTAGGCGGGGTAAAAAAGACCTCAGACTTTTTAGATAAAAGTACCTGGACCTTAGCAACCTTATTATTAGCATTAATTTTACTATCTAATCTTGCTATTAACAACGGAACACAAGAACTGGATTCAAAGGCTTTGGATCAGGATGCTACAACGAATCAACCTTTACCAAACGCCCCTGCTAATACAACTGACAATGCGGCGACACCAATTGATTCGACCCAATAGAATCAAGACAAAACTTAAAAAAAATGCCAGGCTTTACCCTGGCATTTTTTTATTCCTGCAAGTTTGTCAGTACCCTGTTATTGGCACATTTTTAGCATTAGTCCTACCTGTTAACATTAATCTGAAAAAATAAAAATAAATAACAAATGGCATTAAACATTAAACCATTAGCAGATAGAGTTCTAGTAGAACCTGCTGCAGCTGAGACCAAAACAGCTTCAGGAATCATTATTCCGGATAACGCTAAAGAAAAACCTCAAAAAGGTACCGTTGTGGCTGCCGGACCAGGCACCAAAGACGACCCTATTACTGTAAAAGTTGGCGACAATGTTTTATATGGAAAATATGCCGGAACTGAACTAAAATTAGAAGGTACGGATTATTTAATGATGCGTGAGAGTGATATTCTTGCGATTATTTAAAATCGAATCTTTTCCGCTTTGCGGAACATAAAAACAAAAATCAACTAAAAACTTTAATCAATTTCCGCACTAGCGGAAACGACTAAAAAACAAATAAAAATGGCAAAAGACATTCAATTTGATATAGAAGCACGCGACGGTATTAAACGTGGTGTGGATGCATTAGCAAATGCAGTAAAAGTAACTTTAGGTCCAAAGGGGCGTAACGTAATTATTAGTAAAAGTTTTGGTGCACCACAGGTAACTAAAGATGGTGTAACAGTGGCAAAAGAAATAGAGTTAGAGAATGCGCTTGAAAATATGGGTGCACAGATGGTAAAAGAAGTGGCCTCGAAAACCAACGATCTGGCTGGTGATGGTACAACAACTGCGACTGTTTTAGCACAGGCTATTGTAAAGGAAGGTTTGAAGAACGTTGCTGCCGGAGCAAATCCAATGGATCTTAAACGAGGTATAGATAAAGCCGTAGAAGCTATTGTCCATGACTTGGATAAACAAGCTAAAAAAGTAGGCAACTCATCAGAAATGATTAAGCAAGTTGCTGCAATCTCTGCAAACAACGACGATACTATTGGTGAATTGATCGCCAGAGCCTTTGAAAAGGTAGGTAAAGAAGGTGTGATTACTGTAGAGGAAGCAAAAGGACTTGAAACTTATGTTGACGTTGTAGAAGGTATGCAGTTCGACCGTGGTTACCTTTCTCCTTACTTTGTTACCAATTCAGATAAAATGATCGCGGATCTTGAAAATCCATACATCCTGATCTTTGATAAAAAGATCTCAAACTTACAAGAAATCCTTCCAATCCTTGAGCCCGTAGCACAATCGGGTAGACCATTATTAATTATTGCTGAAGATGTTGACGGACAAGCCTTAGCGACTTTAGTAGTAAATAAATTACGGGGTGGCTTAAAGATTGCTGCCGTTAAAGCTCCTGGTTTTGGTGACAGACGTAAAGCAATGTTGGAAGATATTGCTATCCTTACTGGCGGAACCGTAATTTCTGAAGAGCGCGGATTTACTTTAGAAAATGCTGATCTAAGTATGTTAGGAACCGCTGAAACAGTGACCGTAGATAAAGATAATACGACGATTGTAAACGGTTCTGGAAATGCAGACGATATCAAAGCCCGAGTAAATCAGATTAAGGCTCAGATCGAAACAACAACTAGCGATTACGATAAAGAAAAACTTCAAGAACGTCTGGCAAAATTAGCCGGTGGTGTCGCTGTTCTTTACGTTGGTGCTGCGAGTGAAGTAGAAATGAAAGAGAAAAAAGACCGTGTAGATGATGCCTTACATGCAACCAGAGCTGCTGTTGAAGAAGGCATTGTTGCCGGTGGTGGTGTAGCCCTTGTAAGAGCTAAAGCCGTATTAGAAAAATTAGCTACTGATAATTTAGACCAAACAACGGGTGTACAGATCGTAAACAAAGCGATTGAATCGCCATTACGTACCATCGTAGAAAACGCTGGCGGTGAAGGTTCTGTAGTTATTAATAAAGTACTGGAAGGTAAAAAGGATTTTGGTTATGATGCAAAATCAGAGGCCTATGTAGATATGCTAAAAGCAGGAATTATCGATCCTAAAAAAGTGACACGTATCGCTCTTGAGAATGCGGCGTCTGTTGCAGGAATGATCCTCACTACGGAATGTGCACTAATTGATATTAAAGAAGATAATGAAGGTGGTCATCCTTCAATGGGTGGTGGCATGCCGGGCATGATGTAAAAGTCACGCTTATAAATTGTAAAAGAACGTCTCATTTTATGAGGCGTTTTTTGTTTTATATTAAACTAATTTTGATGTTGATTAAACCTTTTGCTAATTAAGAGGTCTTAATTTTATAGTGTAAGTAAAATTAATCTTCGAATTCGTTTTCAAATTCCTTTTTATGTTAAAGCTACTAAGCTTTTTTTTTATTATTTCTTGTCAGATTTCCCTAAGCCAAACTACCATTACAGGAAAATTACTTGATCCTCAAAACCAACCGGTTGAATTAGCCTCAATCGTTCTATTAAGCGTTAAAGATTCTACGGTTGTAAACTACACTATTACTGATAAATACGGAGCTTTTAAGATTATTGAAAACAAAAAAGGAACTTTTTTACTTCAAGCATCTTCTATGGGTTATAAAACAGTCTACAAAACTGTAAACTTAAAAGGAAGCACTCTCGATTTAAAAAATATCAAGTTTGAAGAAGACATGAATAAGCTCGATGCTGTTACAATCTCAGCCGTAATCCCGATTCAGATCAAAAAAGATACGGTAGCATACAGTGCCAGCGCCTTTAAAGTGCATTCTGATGATAATCTGGAGTCATTGTTGGGCAAACTCCCTGGAGTTGAAATAGATTCTGAAGGAAACATTACAGCTCAGGGTAATGAAGTACGCCGGATATTTATAGATGGCAAGGAAGTTTTTAGCGGTGATCCATCTATTGTATTGAAAAATTTATCGGCAGATGTTATTTCGAAGGTAGAAGTCATTGATAAAAAAAGTGATGAGTCAGAACTTACAGGAATTGATGATGGCAACAAAGAGGTCGTAATCAATTTAACTTTAAAATCAGGTCAAAAAAACAAAGGCTTCGGAAAAATAGCGGGAGGTTCTGGATTAGATGATAAATATTTTATTAATACCAATTATAATCGCTTCAGTAGTAAAACCCAGCTTTCAGTTATAGGCAAATTCAATAATATAAACATTACGGGGTCAAACATCAGCAGTTTTTTAGAAAATGCAAATGGTATTTCAGACGATTCTGACGACCAAACATCTGACAATGCCATCAATCCGAATAGTTTAACCGGGTTTTTAACTACAAGGGTGGCAGGAATCAATATAGGTCAGGAGTTTAGAGAGAAAGAGTTTTTAAATGCGAATTATTTCTATAATCATTCCAATAATTACGGAATGACATTCAGCAAAAGAATCAATTTTGCCGCAAACAATAATTTTATTCTAAATGCAGACAACAATTTTAATAATACTACCGACAATCACAATTTAAACTACAACTACGAAAGTAAGCACAATAAGACCCATACTATAAAAGTGAGTGGTGGCCTTACTTCGGATAACAGAACCAACCTTTTAGACAAAAAAGTTCGATTTATTGATGAAAGTGGTACACTTTCCAGAATCAATGCCATTGAACTTAGCAGAAAAAATAAAAATGTTTCAGGATCATTCAATATAGATTACTTTAAACGCCTAACAAAATCAGGTCGTAGTTTTGTAACCGGAATTAAATCTTCCATTTTAGAAAAAAACTTCATTAACGATCAAAACAATATCATAACTAGAAATGTCGACAAGACGAATGAATCTCAAAAAGAACAACTGACATTTAGAGATGAAAAGGAAAAGAACAAACAATTAAAACTTTATTTCAATTTTTCAGAACCTTTGTGGAAGGGTCACCAATTAAAATTACTGAGCTCAGCCAGTACCGAGGTCAATAACGAAGATGGTGTTCAAAAACGAATTACTGTTAGCGATCAAAATATTGAAGAAACCCTCTTGTTTAAATTTAACAACATTCAACGCAGTTATGATACTGGTTTGCTTTACAATTTCCGAACTCCAAAATGGTTTATTTCCTCCGGAGTTAACTTCCAGGACCTGAATAGGATTTTTGGAACTGAGGATGTTTCCCCAATAGTTAAAAACCAGTTTTATGTAAATCCGACGGTATTGTTTCAATTTAAACCTAAACAAGGAACCAAACACCGATTACTTTTCAAACGAATTATAAGGAGTCCCAGATCGCGCCAGATTACTACAGTAGTTAATAATTTAAATCCCTTTTCTATCCGAACCGGTAATCCCGATTTAAAAACTGAAAAAATCAGTCAAGTTATCTTGAGCAATATCATTCACGATTTTAAATCATCCCTAAGTTTTCATTCAAGAATACAATTTCAATTCATAGATGATGCTATCAATTCGAATGTTGTTATAAACGATTTTGTGCGAACACACTCGTTTATAAACAGTGGACAAAATAAACTTCTAAGAACAACATTAAGCTTCAGTAAAAAAATAAAGTCATTAGGAATTCGTTATACATTAAAAAATAAAAATCTATTTAGAACATCCAATACATTAATAAACAATGAACTAAACGATGTTATCACTCAGGATTTCGCCTTTAATTTTTGGTTTGAAAACACTAACAAACGGAACCTCGATTTAAAAACCGGACTTTCCTTTGATACCAACCAAACTTCCTTCTCATTGGTTGATGATTTGAACCGCACTTTCCAAAGACAGGATTATTATACTTCCTTTGATTACGACATTTCTGAAAAATTTAATTTCAATAGTCAACTAAATTATATCATTTTTACAGATAATAAATTCAGTCCTGATGAAAAATTACCTCTCTGGAATGCGGCTTTATCATATACATTTTCAGAGAATAACAATCAGTTAATAAAACTAGTATTAATAGATCTTTTAAATCAAAATATCGATATATACAGACGGAGTACAGTTAACTATTTCGAAGAAAATACCACGCCAAGTTTAGGACGTTATGTTATATTAAGCTATACCTACCGTTTAGGAAATAATCAATCTTCATCAAAAAAAGGATAAAAAACTAGGTCTTTTTAAATACTTTTGTTCCTTAAATTTATTGTCATGATTTTTGATACTTTGAAACCACAGGTAAAGACCATTATTTCCAATAATACTTTAAACAAAGACACACGTTTATTCCAGGTATGTCAGTTACTGGAAGCCCATGTTAACTATTACAATTGGGTAGGGTTTTATTTTAAGAACGGCGATAAGAACGAACTGAAATTAGGTCCCTATGTAGGAGCACCTACAGATCACACGATTATTCCGTTCGGAAAAGGTATTTGTGGACAGGTCGCGGTGAGCAATAAAAATTTTGTGGTACCCGATGTCACCGCACAAGACAATTATATAGCCTGTAGTATTACTGTAAAAGCTGAAATTGTGATCCCTATTTTTGTAAACGGTGAAAATGTGGGTCAGATTGATATCGATTCCAATACTCCAGACCCTTTCACTGAGGCTGACGAACGCTTTTTAGAGTTCGTGTGTGCTGAAGTTGCCGGAATTTTATAGTTGTTAACAACTTTCGGGTTTCGTTGAAAAATCATCTCGATTTTCAATTAGCTACACTCTCTTTTTCTAAAGTAAATAAGTACTTTTGCATATCATGCTCTGGCGCGATAATTATTTTTAAAAGACTAATAGAACACAACCCAAAATGAGTAACAATAAAACCATTTCATCAGCCTTAATTTCAGTATTTAGTAAAAACGGATTAGGCCCCATCGTAAAAAAACTACACGAACAAGGTGTCACGATTTATTCAACAGGCGGCACTGAAAAGTTTATAAAAGAAATGGATATCCCGGTTGTTCCCGTGGAAGACGTTACCTCCTATCCTTCTATTTTGGGCGGCCGCGTTAAAACCCTTCATCCGAAAGTTTTTGGAGGGATTTTAAACAGACAAAATCATGATGGTGATGTAGCAGAATTAGCGGAATATAACATTCCCCAGATCGATTTGGTGATCGTAGATTTATACCCATTCGAAAACACGGTAGCTTCGGGTGCAAGTCATCAGGATATTATTGAAAAGATTGATATCGGAGGGATTTCACTGATCCGTGCTGCAGCTAAAAATTATGCTGATGTGATGTGTGTGGCTACAGTTGAAGATTATCCTGGAATTTTAGAACTTCTAACCGAAAAAAATGGCGTGACCTCTGAAGAAGATCGTAAGCGTTTTGCAGCTAATGCCTTCAATGTGTCATCACATTATGATACGGCAATTTTCAATTACTTCAATACGACCGAAAACGCCTCTGTTCTGAAGTTAAGTGAACCAAACGGCAAGACCTTGCGCTATGGGGAAAACCCGCATCAAAAGGGTGTGTTCTATGGTGATTTTGATGCCATGTTCGATAAACTTCACGGTAAAGAATTGAGCTACAATAATTTGTTAGACGTGGATGCCGCGGTTAATTTGATGAACGAATTTAAAGGTGAGGCACCAACATTCGCTATTTTAAAACACAATAATGCTTGCGGATTAGCTCAACGCGATAGTATCCATAAGGCATACGTTGATGCCCTTGCAGGAGATCCTGTTTCAGCATTCGGCGGAATTTTAATTAGTAACACCGAGATTGATAAAGCGACTGCTGAAGAAATTCACAAACTTTTCTGCGAGGTGGTAATCGCACCTTCGTATTCTGAAGAAGCTTTAGAAATATTAAAAGGGAAGAAAAACAGAATTCTATTGATCCTAAAAGACATTGAATTACCAAAAACAACCTTAAGAACTTGTTTGAATGGTACGCTTGTTCAGGATAAGGATTTGGTTACAGATTCTAAAACGGATCTAAAAAATGCAACCAAGGTAGAGCCAACAGAAGCCCAAATTGAAGACCTGTTATTCGCTTCAAAAATTTGTAAGCACACCAAATCGAATACGATTGTGCTAGTGAAAGACAAACAACTTTGTGCTAGCGGAACGGGGCAAACCAGTCGTGTGGATGCTTTAAATCAGGCCATTCATAAAGCCCTATCTTTTAAATTCGACCTAAACGGATCAGCTATGGCTAGTGATGCCTTCTTCCCGTTTCCGGATTGTGTAGAAATTGCTGATAAAGCTGGAATTACTTCAGTCATTCAACCGGGTGGTTCTATAAAAGATCAGTTAAGTATCGACTATTGTAATGATCATGGCGTGGCGATGGTTATGACAGGAACCCGACACTTCAAACACTAAAATTCAGTCACAGATTTAATCGCAGAAAACATCTAATAATAGATAAACTGCGTATAAGAACAAGAGACAAAAAATCATTATAATTTTGAGCCTTCGAATACCGAAATTTTTGAGTAAGTTTTATTACATTTACGAGATTCGTTTTTAAACCAATAAAAAGCATTTATAGCCCATGGGATTTTTTGACTTCCTAACTGAGGAAATTGCCATAGATTTAGGTACAGCCAACACATTAATCATTCATAACGACAAAGTAGTAGTTGATTCCCCATCTATCGTGGCTCGGGACCGGGTTTCCGGAAAAATCATTGCTGTTGGACAAGAAGCTAGTCTCATGCAGGGTAAAACGCACGAGAATATTAAAACCATAAGACCCTTAAAAGATGGAGTGATTGCTGATTTTGATGCCTCTGAGCAGATGATCAGTATGTTTATAAAAAATATTCCGGCGCTTAAAAAACGTTTCTTCTCTCCTGCCCTTCGGATGGTTATTTGTATTCCTTCCGGTATTACAGAGGTTGAGATGCGTGCCGTAAAGGAAAGTGCTGAACGCGTTAATGGAAAAGAGGTGTATTTGATTCACGAGCCGATGGCTGCTGCTATTGGTATTGGTGTGGATATTATGCAGCCAAAAGGAAATATGGTTGTTGATATTGGTGGTGGTACTACTGAAATTGCTGTGATTGCTTTGGGCGGTATTGTTTGTGATAAATCCGTCAAAATTGCGGGTGATGTATTTACTAACGACATCGTGTATTACATGCGTACCCAACATAACTTATATGTAGGTGAACGGACCGCGGAAAAAATTAAGATCCAAATTGGAGCAGCTACCGAAGATCTCGAATTACCACCTGAGGACATGAGTGTTCAGGGGCGTGATCTCTTAACTGGAAAGCCAAAGCAAGTTTCAATTTCTTACCGTGAAATTGCCAAAGCTTTGGATAAATCCATTTTACGTATCGAAGACGCCGTTATGGAAACTCTAGGGCAAACACCACCGGAGTTAGCTGCCGATATTTATAATACAGGTATTTACTTAGCTGGTGGCGGTTCGATGCTTCGCGGTTTAGACAAACGCCTGTCGCAAAAAACAGATCTACCGGTTTATATCGCTGAGGATCCACTTCGTGCCGTAGTTAGAGGTACAGGAATAACGCTTAAAAACATACCTAAATACAAAAGCGTATTGATAAAATAGAAATCCTGAAATAGCTCATGCAACAAATTATTAATTTTATAATAAGAAACAAAAACTTCTTGTTGTTCTTGTTGCTGTTTTTAATTTCTCTGGTATTTACCATTCAATCCCACGACTTTCATAAAAGTAAATTTATAAACTCGGCTAATTTTATTTCGGGTGGTTTGTTGAATACCACAAACAATATCTCGCAGTATTTTCATTTGAAATCGCAAAATGAACTACTCGTTGAAGAAAACAAGGAATTAAAATCCATGCTCTTCAATTCTCAAATAACTCCCGATTCTGTATTTACTGATTCAAGTAGATTTGATCAGAAATATAAATTTACCAGCGCTAATATTATAAGAAATAATTACGCGGCTACCGATAATTTTTTATTACTTAATAAGGGTAAAAAAGACAGTATAAAAGAAGATCTTGGGGTAATTTCGTCTAAAGGAATCATTGGCATTATAGACCATACCAGTAAACACTATGCCACGGTGATCTCAATTTTGAATACCTCAAGTAGAATTAGTGCTAAACTCAAAAAATCCAACCATTTTGGAACGCTAATCTGGAACGGCAAAAACCCGAATATCGTTCAACTTTTTGATGTTGAAAAAATAGCTCCTGTGCGCATTGGAGACACTATTGTAACCTCTGGCCGCTCCATAATTTTTCCTAAAGGTGTAAATATTGGATATATTTCAGATTTTAAACTCGACGCAGCAGAAAACTTTTATGAAATTCAGGTTAATCTATTCAATGACATGACCAACCTGGAACATGTTTATATCATTGAAAATAAAGATGCCCCAGAAATTAAGGCCCTTTTAAATAACGAGGACAATTAATGACCACACTGATACCAATCAATACAATCCGGTTTATAGTGCTTTTATTGGCTCAGGTAATCTTATTTAACCATGTCAATTTTTTGGGTTACATTAATCCATATGTCTATATATTATTCATTGCTTTCTATCCCGTAAAAAGCAATCGGATTTTATTTATGTTAGCGAGCTTTTTTATTGGAGTATGCGTTGATATGTTTTTGGATTCAGGTGGAATACATGCCGCATCTTCAGTAACGATTGCCTATGCTCGACCCGTTATTTTAAAATTCGCCTTTGGTGTGATGTATGAAAATCAAAAAATAAAGTTCAATGCCCTCGATTTAGGATCGAAACTCGTTTATATTAGCCTTTTGGTTTTGATCCATCATTTTGTATTATTCTATTTAGAAATTTTTAGCATATCCAAAATACTATTCGTACTCAAAAAAACGTTATTTTCAGGAATTTTCACTATTTTCTTAAGTATCATTTTTACCGTTATTTTTAGTAGGAGAAATTAATATGAGACAGTTTTTACTTTTCATATCCATTTTATTTACAGGTGTGCTTTTTATTTCAAGGCTATTTTACCTGCAAGTCTACACGTCTAATGATGAAAATCTATTTGAAGACAATGCTATTAGGAAAGTTTATGATTATCCAAAACGAGGTTTTGTATACGACCGTAACGGCAGGTTATTAGTTTCCAACCAGCCTTCTTATGATGTCATGGTTATTCCCAGAGAGGTAAGAGAATTTGATATTCAGGAATTTTGTGCATTGCTGAAAATAGACAGAGACACTTATGATAAAAAACTGAATAGAGCCACAAATTATTCACCTCGACTGCCTTCCGTATTTATATCCCATCTGTCTAAAGAAGATTATGCCGTATTGCAGGAGAAAATGCGAAAATTTGAAGGGTTTTATATCCAGAAACGTTCCCTGAGAAGTTATGAGACTTCCATAGGGGCTAATGTTTTGGGCGATATTGGAGAGGTAAATCGAACGAATATTGAAAAAGACCCCTATTATAAGATGGGTGATTTAATTGGCAAACAAGGCATTGAAGCTTCATATGAAGAAGTTTTACGTGGAGAAAAAGGTATAAAGTTCATTCAAAAAGATCGTTTTAATAGAAATATTGGTCCTTACAAAGAAGGTAAATTCGATACGATTCCCGTTCAGGGAAAGGATATCACTATAACTATAGATGCTAAATTACAAGCTTACGGTGAATTACTAATGCAAAATAAGCGAGGCGGGATTATTGCTATTGAACCATCAACCGGAGAAATTTTAACCATGGTTTCAGCCCCAACTTACGACCCTAACACTTTAGTGGGTCGTGAACGTTCTAAAAATTTTACCAAACTGTACAATGACTCCATCGCAAAACCACTTTTCGATCGAAGCTTGCAAGCCCAATATCCACCAGGGTCTCCTTTTAAAGTCCTAAATGCTCTTATTGGCTTACAGGAAAACGTCATCACTCCCAGAGACCAGTTTACTTGCAGGCATGGGTACTATTACGGCAGTAAAAAATTAATGGGTTGCCATGCACACGCTCCTGTTGTTAACATGAACAAAGGAATATACGAATCTTGCAATGCATATTTTGCAAATGTATATCGCAGAATTGTAGAAAAATACGATAAGCCGTCCAAAGGTTTGAATGCATGGAGCGAGCATTTAAGAAGTTTTGGACTTGGTGATTACTTGGGCTACGATTTAAATGTAGGGCGTCCGGGACGTATTCCTGATGGCGATTTCTATAACCGATGGTATGGGGAAAATCGCTGGGCATCAACCTTTAACTTATCCAATGCCATAGGCCAGGGTGAAGTTGAAACAACCCCCGTTCAATTGGCAAATATGGCTGCAGCTATAGCAAATAGAGGTTATTTTTATACGCCTCATATTATCAAGTCAATTGAGGATGAAAGTATCGATTCAAAATATACAACACCAAATTACACTACCATTGATAAAGAAAATTTTGAACCTGTCATAGAGGGAATGTTCGATGTTTATAACAAAGGAACGGCCAAGTATATTCAGGTAAATGGTATTGAAATTTGCGGTAAAACAGGAACTGCCGAAAATTTTGTTAACGTTGATGGTAAAAAAACCCAATTAACAGATCATTCTATTTTCGTGGCCTTTGCGCCAAAAGACAACCCTAAGATCGCGTTGGCTGTTTTTGTCGAAAATGGATACTGGGGAAGTCGGTATGCGGGAAAAATTGCTAGCTTGATTATTGAAAAATATCTTAGGGGAACCATTACAAGAACCGATTTGGAAAAATGGATTTTAGACCATACTCTGGAAAACGAATATAAAAAACCCTATTCCGGAGAGCCTTTCAAAATTAATGCAGATTCGGAATTTTACTCTGTTTCGCCGGAAGAACTTGAGCAATTAAACGCACGACTAGACGCCATAAATAATTTTGAGTCTGAAGTTAAAGTCCTAAATTAATGTACAGAGAAACCAATAAACATTATAAATTCGACTGGATCACAATAATCCTGTTTTTCATGCTGGTTGGTTTTGGATGGGTTAATATTTTATCGGCCTCCCACACAGGAGATACAATTGATTATTTCGATTTAGAACACTCTTATAGTAAACAACTTATTTTTATTTTTTTCACTATTGGGCTTATCATTATTTTGCTGTCTATTGAAGCTAAATTCTATGAGCGTTTTTCTAGTGTGATCTATATTATTTCCATGATCTCATTAGTGGGTTTATTCTTATTTGGTAAAAACGTGAACGGTGCAACCTCCTGGTATGCTATTGGCGGTTTAACAATTCAACCCAGTGAATTTGCGAAAGTTGCAACCTCACTAGCCATTGCAAAGCACATCAGTGATTTGAATACGAATATTAAAAATTTCAAAGATCAAATACAAGCCTTCCTCATCATAACGGTTCCTGCTGTTTTAGTATTACTCCAGAATGATACAGGAAGTACAGTTGTTTACGCAGCCTTCTTTTTTGTTTTATATCGTGAGGGTCTACCAAAGTATTATTTGGTCATCGGGGTATTTCTCATTCTAATTTCCATTTTTGCCTTAAAATTCGGGGCTATTTTCACTTCCATAGTAGGGAGTATCATCATTCTTCTAGCCTATTATTTAAATAGAAAAAAAGCGGTATTCGCAAAAAGCCTGCTATACATAATAGTCACCGTTTTGGTGGCCTCTGGCGTTAGGTTCTTTTACCAGAATATACTGAAGCCGCACCAACAAGATCGTATAAGTTTATGGCTTCGTTTGGAAAAAGATCCTGAAGAATTACAACGTATGAAGCAAACGTTTGCATATAATTTAAATGAATCGGAAAAAGCCATAAGTTCTGGAGGGTTTTCCGGGAAAGGTTTTATGGAGGGCACTCGAACCACAGGAAAATTTGTACCGGAACAACATACCGATTATATATTTAGTACTGTTGGCGAAGAATGGGGTTTTCTTGGAAGTGCAGGCGTAGTTATCCTTTTTGTATTGCTGTTATTACGCATCCTCCATCTGGCAGAACTTCAGAAATCTCAATTTAGCAGGGTCTATGGTTACGGTGTCGCAGCAATAATCTTTATTCATTTTCTTATTAACATAGGGATGGTAATGGGCATCATTCCAACTATAGGGATTCCGTTACCGCTTTTTAGTTACGGTGGTTCCGGTCTTTGGGCCTTTACTATATTAATATTTATTTTTATTAAATTAGATTCAAACAGAATTAATGAATGGTAGGCTTTAAAAGCCTCTTAATACGCATTTATTCACATGAAAAACATTTTACTTTTTCTTTTTGTCGGTTCTTTGTTAATGAGCTGTGGCTCAAAAAAAGGGATTTCCTCAAACGGATTTTCAAAAGCACAAACCACACTTATCATGAATGCCGATTACCTTACCCCGATGCGCGTATTTAAAATTACCAGTAAAAGCGATTCCATCCTGTTACGAACGAAAAGTGAGGCTGTAAAAGTTTTACCAAATGATCCGGTTTTGAAAAATTTTGTGAACCGTTTGTATGCTACGGTAAGAGATAGCATGTCTTTAGGCTTGGGTATTGCGGCACCTCAGGTTGGAATTCTCAAAAATATTATTTGGGTCCAGCGTTTAGATAAGAATGATATGCCTTTTGAAGTATATCTAAATCCCAAAATCGTTGAGTATTCCAAGGAGAAGCAAACAGCACGAGAAGGGTGTCTTTCGATCCCGAACAGGAGAGCAGTTTTAGAAAACAGAGCCGAAAAAATTGTAGTAACTTACGATACCATGGAAGGTACACAACGCACAGAAACGGTTGAAGGATTTACCTCGGTAATCTTCCAACATGAAGTCGATCACCTGAATGGTATATTATATCTCGACCACCTGAATAAAGAAATAAAAGATGCCAAAAAATAAACGCCTTATATTTTTTCTGATAATGGCCGGCACTTTACTAGCCATTCCTTACATCGCCATGCAATTTTCCTCGGAAGTAGCCTGGACCAGATTCGACTTTATAATTGCCGGTGTATTTCTGTTTGTTTTGGTTTTTCTGGCAGAACTTATTTTACGGAACATAAGCCTTAAAAAATACCGCTATTTATTACTAGCGGCTCTTATTTTTATATTTTTATTGATCTGGCTAGAGCTATCTGTTGGAATTTTCAACACGCCCTTTGCAGGAAGTTAAGACGACCATTTTATTTTTTAAGCTCCAGTTTTTCAGCAAAATAATCACAGAAATCCTTCATAGTAGCTGTCATTTTTTCATCTTGGGTTGCCCGATGAAAGGTATTGCTCATAGCTACAAGTGTTTGATGAAAAAACACCTTCATTTCATCAACCGGCATATCCTTGGTCCATAGATCAATACGTAAGGTTTCCTGGGCATTGGAGTCCCAAACCGAAAGCATCATGGCTTTGGCCTCTTCATTGGATATACCGCCATCCTGAGCCGTCCAGAATAGTTTTTCAGGGATACGGTTGTCATCTAATTCTACTTGTAATTCTATTTTCGAGCTATGATTTTTTGCCATTATTTTCTGGGTTTATATTTTGAATTATTAAAAATGGTTTCAGCATCTTCTGTAATCATGGTGTTTAGAGAAACATCATTGTTTTCCATATAGGCTCTCACAATTTGCCAGCCTATAAATTGCCCTAAACGTCCAGGAGAGTCGGTATCGATTTCCTCAAGATAAAATTTAGAAAAGGGCGCATCGATTATAAACCGACCGGAAAGCTTGGCATCGGTACTGTATAATAATTCGCGTTCAACAAAATAACGCCAAATATCGCTCTCATTCGTTTTAGCCCATTGCAGTTCATCTTCCGTATATCCCATACGCTCAGCTTCAGATTTGAAGGGAATCACCTGATCTTTAAAGTAAAGCAATTTCCCAAAAAACACCATTTTGTCCAATAATGTTTTTTGATTTTTCTGAAACACATATTTTTCCGCGTAAGCGTTCGCCATTTCCACCACAATCTGGTCGGGTCTTAAATTAGCAGCGATATATGCTGGAATACCTTCATAGAAATAATGATCTTTTCCCAAAAAATTATCCAGAGCTACCAGAGCAATGGTATCGGTAACAATCACCTTATTTCGGTAGTCCACAAAACTGGTTGTAGTAATTACGCGAGGTGGATGAAATTCCGGGAAATAATAGGTTATGTGATTGAAAAGGGACTCAATCTCAAGTTCTACGTTCTCAGTATTAGGATAAACCTTTTTAACTTCTCTTGATAACTCCTGTTGCAGCGTATCGTTAAGCCTTGAAACCCATACCGAATCCGGGTAGGTTTTAGGGAACATAAAGGGATAAGTCTTTTTTAATTCGGGCAGAGACCCTTTGGTTGCCTTGTAAAAAGCCAAATCGAAACGTTCAATAGTAATATTTGTACCTATGGCATTAATAGCCTTTTCGGCCTCATCCTTTTGGCTGCATGAGATTAGCAGGGTAATAATGAAAAAACTAAAGATTATCTGTTTCATCTAAAACTAAAACGCTTATAATTTTTATTAATTGAGTGTAAGCTTTATTTTTGTTTGCAAAGGTAATATTCTTTGATTTAAATTCTTTGAAAATGCAAACAGAAAAAGTCGTTAATTACATCACCAACTGGCTAAAGGAATATGCAACGAAAGCAGGTGTAAATGGATTTGTGGTAGGTGTTTCAGGAGGAATTGACTCCGCCGTAACCTCAACGCTTTGCGCCAAAACCGGTTTGGATGTATTATGTATAGACATGCCTATCCATCAGGCAGAAAGCCATGTATCCCGGGCAAATGAGCACATCGATCAGTTAAAAAAGCGTTTTAAAAATGTGCGCTCTGTTCGTGTGGATCTCACGCCTGTTTTCGAAGAATTTAAAACCGAAGTTTCTCTGGACGGTAAACCTGAGGTTATTGATATGTCATTAGCCAATACCAGAGCCCGTTTACGAATGACAACGCTATATTACCATGCCGGAATTTACAAACTACTGGTTGCGGGTACCGGTAATAAGGTTGAAGATTTTGGGGTTGGCTTCTACACAAAATATGGCGATGGCGGGGTTGATTTGAGTCCGATTGCCGATTTATTAAAGTCTGAAGTCTACGAATTAGGGGAATATTTAAAAGTGCCTCAATCTATCATGGAGGCAGCACCCAGCGATGGTTTATTTGGTGATGCCCGAAGTGACGAAGCTCAAATTGGAGCTTCCTATCCCGAGTTAGAATGGGCTATGGCCATGAGTGAATCCGGAAAAACCCAAGACGATTTTGAGGGTCGAGAGCAGAAGGTTTTTTCCATTTATCAGTCTTTTAATAAAGCAAATACACACAAAATGATACCCATTCCCGTCTGTATAATCCCTGAAAAAATAAAATAATTTCATACAAAATTAATTTGACGTTGCCAAATCCTTAAAAAAGTGTTATTTTTGTGTTAAGCTTACTCTCAATTATAATACTCTCTCAATATTAACGATTATAAAAGCTGAACTAAACATGATTAAATTATTAATAGCAGACAACCATCCTATTACTAGGAAGGGCCTGGAAGCCCTATTTTCTGCGTCAAACAACATTGAAATTGTTGCTAGTGTTGATGATGGCGAAGCCATCTTAGATTATGTCAAATCAAATCCAGTTGACATCATTCTTACCGAAACTGATTTTCCAAAATTAAACGGCCTTACATTGTTAAGGTATTTAAAAGAAGATTATCCGAACATCAAAACCATCTTTTTTAGCGCTCAACCTGAAGAGGTTTATGCTATTAATGCGATTCGCGCAGGTGCCTCAGGCTACATTCATAAATCTTCAAATGTCCTTACTGTGAATGAAGCGATCCTAAAAGTATATGACGGAGACATGTATTTAAGCAACAAGTTAACACAACAGTTAGCCTTTGGTACTAAATCAAAAACTTCTGATGGTTTCTATAAAAAATTATCGACTCGCGAAGCAGAAGTACTAAAACTGCTTACCGTAGGTAAAAAGAATAAAGAAATTTCTAAAGAACTTGACATTAACGAAAAAACTGTAAGTACTTATAAGGCTCGATTGATGCGCAAGCTAAAAGTAAATAACTTGGTAGACCTCATAAATCAAGCAAAGCTTAACAAAGAAGTAAAAAATCTAGAGAACTCGATTTAATTTTCGAGACAAAAGCATTTTTAGACCGGAGTAATCTTTAACTTCCTCAAGCACATTTGTGTTTGAGGTTGCTTTATTTTGTAGGGTTTCATTTTGGAATTGCTTCACCTTCTGATCAATCAAATAACAGCGTAAACTCAAAATAGTTTCACTAACCAATTGAGCTACGGCATGATCTTTTTCTTTTGGGTAAATATTCATCCGATTCCAATCGTCCAAAGCATACCTCTCATCTTCCATAAGGATCGTGGTGATTTCACTTGCGATATCACCATCAACCGTATTGATAAAAGATTTTAATTCAAAATCTGTCGTTTGATTCAACTGATCGATTATAGTATAATACAAATGCTTGAATTTCTCATTCGTGAATTCCATCTCATCCTCCTGGAGATCCAGGAATATTTTTTCAAACACCTTAGCTTCCTGGATAACCGGTTCTAAAATGAGATCACCTGTTTCGTTCTCTTTCAAGATAAGATCTTCAAAGTCTTCTTTTTTATTCCCGTAAAGCAATAGGATCTTAATGATTTCCCGCTCCAAAACATACTGAACATTAACCTTTTCTACAGGATCTTTGTGTTTAATAACATTGAAGGTTTGTTGCCGCTCCTGTTTAAATTTTTTATCGGCGTCCTGAATGCCTTTTTTATTGATCTGTGCTAAAGTGCTAAAAAGAACACCCTCACTGATATCCATAATTTTAGAACATTCCTGAATATAGATTTCCTTCTTGATTCGATCGGGAATCTTTGAAATACTATTTACAATATCCCGAATGGTCTCAGCCTTTTTAATAGGATCATTTTTGGATTCTTCAAAGAGTACAGATGCTTTGAATTGAATAAAATCCTTCGAATTATCCTCTAAAAATAAACTTAACTCCTCCAGCGAATTTTCTCTGGCAAAACTATCAGGATCTTCTCCTTCAGGGAATGTACATACCTTTACATTCATGCCTTGTTCCAGGATCAGATCAATTCCTCTTAGTGACGCTCGTAATCCGGCTGCATCGCCATCAAATAGCACAGTGATATTCTTGGTAAGGCGATTTATAAGTCGGATTTGTTCCGAGGTTAATGCTGTTCCGGATGATGACACCACATTTTTTATACCTCGTTGGTGAAACTGAATCACATCAGTGTACCCTTCAACCAAATAACAATTGTCTTCTTTTGCGATACTTTGCTTGGCCATAAAAATACCATAAAGCACTTTACTTTTATGGTAGATCGGGCTCTCAGGTGAGTTTAGGTATTTCGCTGCTTTTTTATCATTGGTTAGAATCCGACCACCAAATCCTAAAACGCGACCACTCATACTTTTTATAGGAAACATAACGCGACCCTTAAATCGATCAAACTGCTTTTCGCCTTTTACAATGGTAAGTCCGGTTTTTTCCAGAAACTCTAATTGATAGCCCTTTTTTAAGGCACTATCTGTAAAAGCAGACCAATCGTCTAGAGAATAGCCGAGATCAAACTCCTTAATAGTTTCATTCGTAAAACCGCGTTCTTTAAAATAACTCAACCCAATGGATTTGCCCTGATCGGTTTTATGCAATATGTTCTGAAAATAAGAACTCGCAAACTCACTAACCAAAAACAAACTTTCACGCTCGCTGGACTGTTCCTTTTGTTCGTCGCTTTGCTGGGTTTCTTCTACTTCAATATTGTATTTTTTCGCCAAATATTTAATCGCCTCCGGATACGTAAAGTGTTCATGTTCCATTAGAAATGCCACTACATTGCCGCCTTTTCCACTTGAAAAGTCCTTCCAAATCTGCTTTACCGGGGATACCATAAAACTGGGTGAGCGCTCATCGCTAAACGGACTCAAGCCTTTGAAATTACTTCCGGCCTTTTTCAATTGCACAAAATCACCTATAACCTCCTCTACTCGAGCGGTTTCAAATACCTGATCTATGGTTGTTGGTGATATCAAAGTTTGAAATTAATTGGATTGTAAATGTACTATTTAAGAATTGATTTTAGAAATCTTTTCCAAAGATGAATCTACCAAAACAAAACGAAAAACCCTCAGATTTCTGAGGGTTTTTACGCGTCTAAAACAAATTAAAAAAGCTTTTTAAACCTAATCCATATCAAAGCGAACTCCTAAAGAAATATTACGCTGCTCAATAGCTTGATCTTTAAATATGGGCGATAGATCGTATTTCACGTAAACAGCCATGTCATCAAATGCCATGTAAGCACTTAACCCGTAAACCAGATTCGAAGTGTTAAAACCTCCCTTTTGCTTCTCCTTTTTACGATCGCCATCAATACTGTATTTCAGTTTTTGACGGGTACCAATATTAAAACCTCCATAACCACCTATTCCAAATTTAAATTGATTTTGGGTTGAATATCTGAAATACGTATCGTGGTCATAACGTTTTGATGGGCCAAATTCAAAATGAACCGGAAAAACTAAATTGGTCATAGCTAACTTTGATTTCCTAAGGGTTTCCGGGAATTGCTGTAAACTTATCTGTCCGTCTTGGTTTACAAAATACTGGTTATCGTCCGGTTTTAACCCATTGATTTGAAGCGATACCCCGTATTTTAATCGTAAAAAATTTGAATTTTCGAATACACGGTTTTTCCAGGCCCAGCCAATTTCAAAGAATCGGGACCCACCGAACTTATACGGCGAATCATCTAAGCTCTGCCCTTCTATAATCGCATTATTCAAACCAAAGGCTAAAACAAAATCACTAGTGGTTCTCAAATCATATTTTCTGGGTTTATTCTTTTTATTGATATTAATCCCGGCAAAACTGTATTCTTCACCATCAATGGTTATTCCAATTTTTGAAGGCTCCTTGTCGTCATTTGTATAATAACCTTCTTCATTCCGCTGAAGCAACGCAATTTTATTGTCAATAATGGACAAGCGGTTTTCAATATTCAAAGCCCTTTTTTTGGCGGCTTCCCTTTTTAAAATATCAGCTTCCTCAGGGGTAATATACCCTTTATCCAACCGGGCATCGATAGCTTCAACTTCGGCCTTTAAAAAGTCGCGCTCTTCAGTCTTTACAGCTTCTCTGGCTTCTTTTAGCCGTTCTATTTTTTCGGCATTATTGACTGATTCCTTTTCTACGTCATTGTCTTGGGCCTGGCTGAGGCTTACGTGAAATGATACTACTAGGAGTACTAAAATTTTTGTAATTGTTTGCATGATTGTTCGTTTTTTGATGTTTCTAATGAATGATTATTGATTTGATTGATAATTAATTATTTCTATTCGCCACGGCCGTTTTAACCGAATTGAAACTTGATTTTACAGCTTCGAAGACTTTTGTACGGAAGGATTCATCTAACTCAGACTCCACATCGGCCAATAAAGCTTCTGCATTAACACGGCCTTGATATTCATTTAAGAATTTTTGTCGTAGAATATCCTTTTCTGCAGCCAGTAATAAAGAATCGATATAAGCCTCTGTGACTTCCTGATTATTTTGCGCCACAGCATGAACGTTATTTACAATGTCCTTAATTTTTTGGTCCTCAAAGGACTTCATATCTTCAGTGCTATTAAATGTTCGTTCCTCACCTGAAACAGTTTCGATATCCTGGGAATTCGCAACCACATTGGTTTCTTGATTCACCAAGGATTTTTCTTTAATCACAACTTGGTTTTCCACTTGTATGTCAGGTTCCGTAGAAACCAAAGCCTCCTTATTCTTTTCAACTTCCGTGATTATGCCTTGTTTTTCAAAACCATCTTTATTCTCGGTTGGACCCTTTGGTGTGTTTACGATACCCGGTGTGTTTGTTTCATGAAGTACCTCCGTTGAATCGGCTTTGTAAAACTGGAACACTACCAGTAGAATACCTACAAAACTTGCGGCAATCCCCAACCACCAATAAGAGTTTTTCTTTTTAGGGTCTTCAACCGCATCCAAACGTTCTGATAATTTATCCCATAATCCCTCAGATGGTTTAAGCCTGCGCTTTTCCATGTTGGATTTTATTGCTGTATCAAACTTATTTTGTTCCATAATTCGCCATTTTATCTTGTGCCTCAAGTTTACCCTGAAGCAATTTTCGTGCTTTAAACAGTTGTGATTTTGAAGTTCCCTCTGTGATATTCAACAAAGCTGCTATCTCATGATGCTTATACCCTTCTACGGCATAGAGAACAAAAACCGTTTTATACCCTTCAGGCAAGGTATCAATAGCATTTTGAATATCGGCCACCTCCATGGACGTGGCAATGTTATTCACGGTTTCACCTTTTATAACATGATCTTCAATGGAAAACTCCATTTTTTTTTGCTGTCGCAAGAATGAAATTGCTTCGCGAACCATAATTTTTCTAATCCAGCCCTCAAAACTTCCTTCACCTTTAAAATGTTTTAAATTGGTAAATACTTTAAAAAACCCAGAAAGCATAACATCCTCAGCATTCTGTAAATCATTAATGTAGTATCGGCAAACACTCAGCATTTTTGGAGCATACAACTCATACAAACGGTGCTGAGCCTCACGATTATTTTTTTGAGCTTTTTGAATAAGCGCCTTTTCGTTATTATTGAGTGTTATGACTTTCAAAAATGATTTCATTTTACTTTCTATTAGTATAGACGCAAATTTTATTAAAAAGGTTGCCTGAAGATAAAATTAAACCTTTAAAAAATTATTGTCCCCATAAAGAATGAAGGTTTTTTAATCTGAATTAGTAATAATTATCAGTAAATTTTAATAACCACTAAATTATTTCTTTTAAAAGGCCTAATTAATTGAATTTAATTTAAATTATCTTTATATTTCCTCAAAAGAGCATTTATGGCTAGTGACCACTTATTTTCATCATACAGCTTACTTCCAGAAACCTGGGATGAGATGTATGATAACCATTCAAAAATACGTTCTCAATACGATATTATAAATAATTATTTAAAAGCAACCTCTCCAGAGAGTCTTTATAAAAAAGAAGAACTCACTAGGCAATTATTTATGAGTCAAGGAGTAACCTTTACCGTGTACAATGACGAGCAGGGTATTGAAAAAATATTTCCATTTGATATTATTCCCAGAATTATTACATCTAAAGAATGGGACAAAATAGATCGAGGTATAAAACAGCGTTTAAAGGCCCTGAACCTGTTTATTAAGGATATTTATCATGATCAATTTATATTAAAAGATGGTATTATTCCTGCCGACCTTATTTATTCATGCCCGAATTACCTACGTGAAATGGCTGGTGTAGAAGTACCTCATGATGTTTATGTACATATTGCCGGCGTTGATCTTATTCGAAACAACGACGGAGAATTTTATGTTTTAGAAGACAATTTAAGAACACCTTCAGGGGTGAGTTACATGCTGGAAAACCGCGAAATCTCAAAACGAATTTATCCGGGTATTTTACCTAAAAACGAAATTCGATCGGTTTCAGATTATCCTAATTTGCTTTATAAAAAATTAAGTGAACTTTCCGATCAGGCAGAACCTAATGTTGTATTACTAACCCCGGGAATTTACAACTCAGCGTATTACGAGCACTCCACTTTGGCCAGACTGATGGGCATCGAATTGGTGGAAGGAAGTGACCTTTTGGTAAAAGACCATTTCGTTTATATGAAAACAACCAATGGTTTAAAACGCGTCGATGTCATCTATCGTCGTGTTGACGATGATTACCTGGATCCACTGGAGTTTAAAGCTGAAAGCACTTTGGGTGTTGCCGGAATTATGGCCGCCTATCGAAAGGGCAACGTAAATATTGTGAATGCACCCGGTACCGGTGTAGCTGATGATAAAGCCATATATGTACATGTTCCTGATATGATCAAATATTATTTGGATGAGGAGCCGATATTGAAGAATATTGAAACCTACCAACTGGCCAAACCCGAAGATTACGAATACGTGACTAAAAACATTCGTAAAATGGTGATCAAAAAAACCGACGGCAGTGGCGGCTACGGAATGCTTATGGGACATGAAGCCACCGATGATGAAATTGAGGATTACCTGAAAACTGTTGATAAAAATCCGACCAATTTTATTGCCCAACCCATTTTAAGACTTTCTACAGCGCCATGTTGTATTGATGGGAAATTATCCCCTAGATGCGTCGATCTGCGTCCGTTTGCTTTAACGGGTCGCGATGGTATCGATATCACCCCTGGTGGACTAACTCGTGTGGCCTTGAAAAAAGGCTCATTGGTTGTAAACAGTTCTCAAGGCGGTGGCAGTAAGGACACTTGGGTTATTCAATAATTAAAAACAAAAACATAATGTTAAGTAGAGTTGCAAATAATTTAATTTGGTTAGACCGCTACATGGAGCGCGGCAACAGTATTATTAACTTACTGAAACTAAATTTTAACGCCAATCAGGATTCTCCTGAATTATTTCCCTGGGCACCCATCATAAAAAATTATAATGACCCCAAAAATAAATATACTACGGAAGATCCTATAGAATGTATTGATTACATGGTTTTTAATATCGATCACGGTAATTCCATTATCAATATTGTAACCCGAGCTAGAGAGAATGCTCGAAGTGTTCAGGAACATATCTCCAGAGAACTTTGGCTGTGCATAAATAATTATTATTTGTTCTTAACAGATAAAACATTACCTCAGCAGTTACGAGAGGGTGATCCCATTTTGTTTTTAGACCGCTTAAAATCCTACCATATGATGTATCAGGGTAATATGGATCTTACCCAAGAACGCGGCCCCTCTTATTATTTTATGAATGTGGGAAAATATTTAGAACGTGTGATCCAGATCTCGGATTATACCGCTATAAAATTGGTTGAAATTTCAAAAACAACCGATCGCCTTGAACAAACCTTTTATTGGAAAAACCTTCTCCTTTCGTTAGGTGGCTATCAATTGTATTTGAAAAAACATAAGTCGGCCTTCACTGAGAGTCATGTTATTACCATGGTCTTTCAGGATAAATTATTTCCTCGATCGGTGTATTACTGCATTAATAAACTTTACACCCATATTCAGAAATTAATTGAAATTCAGGAACTTGAAAAAAATAATTTGGAATTTCTACTCGGAAAGCTGGAAAGTACAATAAAATATACTACTATTGATAGTATCAATGAACAAGGTTTGGAAAACTTTATTCAGGGTATAAAAGATGATATTAGAAATATATCTTTAAGTATTAATACGGTGTATTTTTCACATGCCAACTCATAAATAAAATGCCAAGGTTTTACATTAAACATCTTACTAAGTACACGTATAGTGACTTTGTGATCGATGGGGCCAACCAGATAAAGTTGTACCCTATTGAAGATGCGTATCAACAGGTTATAAACCAAACTATTAAGGTAACCAATCAACCAATTATTGAAACCTTTAAGGATTTTTACAATAATACGGTGGGTTCATTTATGGTCATTGTGCCGCACAATTTTTTATCTATTTCTTCTGAGGTTGAAGTAGAAACCAGTGAACAGATTTTTCCGGAGGATAGCGCTCCAGCTGAAGAGCAATGGAAGGTCCTGAAGGTCCTTAAAAAAGACCCGGAGTATATGGATTTTCTCAAATACAAAACTTTCGATGGAACTCCTGAGATTTTGGATATGATCGCTTCTAAGGATCTCAACAACATTTCTCCCTACAAAATAGCTTTAGAGTTTTGTGAGTTCATTTACAAAAATTTTGAATATAAGTCGGGCATCACTACCGTAGATTCCAAACTGGATCTGGTTTGGAAATTAAAAGCTGGTGTGTGCCAGGATTTTACGAATATTCTCCTGCAAATGGTTCGAATGCTAGGCATTCCGGCACGTTATGTGAGTGGTTATATTTGTCCCAGTGATGATAATGTGCGTGGTGAAGGTGCCACACATGCCTGGATTGAAGTTTATATTCCCTTTTATGGTTGGTTAGGTATCGACCCTACAAACAATGCTATCGCGAATCAATATCATGTAAAATTGGCAACCGGAAGAGACTATAAAGATTGCTCGCCTGTAAAAGGTGTTTATAAAGGTAATGTCCAAGACGATTTATTTGTAAAAGTCAAGGTGAGTACCGTAAAAAACAACAATGAGAATCTTGTATTTCCGGTGAATGAAAAAGATAATATTTCGAACAGTTTTCGAAAAAATCAGGAGATCCTACAACAAATGCAACAGCAGCAACAGCAACAGCAATAAAATTAAGATTTACTTTTTTCGGTCGATCACATAATTGACCATCAATTCCAGAGAGGTTTTAAATTCCGATTCCGGATAGGTTTTCAGCATCTCCAAAGCTTCCATTTGATAGCCTTTCATCAACTTAGTAGCATAATCCAGTCCACCTTTTTCCTTCACAAAAGCAATAACTTGTTTTACGCGATCGGCATCTTTATTATGATTTTTAATAGAATTAATGAGCCAGTCCTTATCTTTTTTATCAGCCCCATTAAGGACATAAATAAGTGGCAATGTTAACTTTTGCTCTTTAATATCAATACCGGTAGGTTTACCAATCTGGTCATCACCATAATCAAATAGGTCATCTTTAATTTGAAAGGCCATACCTATGAGCTCTCCAAACTTCCGCATGCGTTCAACATGCTCTGAATCGGGTTTTACGGAGGCTGCCCCAAGACTACAACAGGCCGCAATTAGCGTGGCCGTTT
The DNA here is from genome assembly GCF_043876815.1 of Gaetbulibacter sp. M240. Lineage (NCBI taxonomy): Bacteria > Pseudomonadati > Bacteroidota > Flavobacteriia > Flavobacteriales > Flavobacteriaceae > Gaetbulibacter > Gaetbulibacter sp. M240. The sequence goes on along the minus strand of NZ_JBAWKA010000003.1, from coordinate 391,149 downwards.
TTTGGCGGATGATCTCATAATACACAGCTTCAGTGATATCTAACTTTCGAGCTTTTTCAATTTGAAGTAATTCGCCTTCACTCATTTCACGTACTGCCACAGATATGATCTTAAGGAGATCAAAATCATTATTATCAATGGAAAGAAGTAGTCCTTTTGACAGTAAATAATCCCCTATCAGTACTGCGATCTTATTTTTCCAAAGGGCATTCACCGAGAAAAAACCACGTCTGCGGTTACTGTCGTCTACAACATCATCGTGAACCAGGGTTGCTGTGTGAATGAGCTCGATAACTGATGCCCCACGATAGGTGCGTTCATTGACTTCACCAGACACAATTTTGGCCACCAAAAAAACGAACATTGGACGCATTTGTTTTCCTTTTCGGTTAACGATATAATGCGTAATACGATTTAGAAGAGCTACTTTACTGGACATCGAAAGTTGAAACTTCTTCTCAAAGAGATTCATTTCGAAGGCAATAGGTTGCTTTATTTGCTCTACAATTTTCAACTGTTCAAATTTTGTTTTTTATGTAAGTCAGTTGTAATTCGCCAATAATCATCTGAGTTGTTTCCAGTGTTTTGCTAAGGCTCATTACACTTTACAAGTTTAAGATTTATTTGCCAATTGTCCACAAGCGGCATCAATATCTTTTCCACGACTACGTCTAACATTGACCACAATACGGTTTTTTTCCAGGGTATCGATATAGTTTTGCAGTGCTTCGTTCGAGGCCTGCTGAAAATCACCATCATCAATAGGGTTGTACTCGATGATATTGACTTTACAGGGCACATATTTACAGAATTTCACAAAGGCATCAATAGCTTCCTGAGTATCATTGATTCCTTTCCAAACCACATATTCGTAACTGATCTTTCGTTTAGTCTTGGCATACCAATATTCCAGCGACTCCCGCAAGTCGTCTAAAGGAAAGGTTGCATTGAAGGGCATGATCTGGGTTCTTACTTCATCGATGGCAGAATGTAAAGACACAGCCAAATTAAATTTTACACCATCATCAGCCATTTTTTTGATCATTTTCGGCACACCGGAAGTCGACAGTGTGATCCGCTTGGGCGACATACCTAAACCCTCGGGAGATGTGATTTTATCAATAGCCTTTAATACGTTATTGTAATTCATCAGCGGTTCGCCCATACCCATAAAAACAATATTGGTTAAGGGTCGATCGTAATACAAACGGCTTTCATTATCGATGGCAACTACTTGATCGTAGATCTCATCAGGGTTTAAATTACGCATACGTTTCAATCGTGCTGTTGCGCAGAATTTGCAATCGAGACTGCACCCCACCTGACTGGAAACACAGGCTGTAGTGCGTTTTGGTGTTGGAATTAGTACGGACTCAACCACGAGGTTATCGTGCAACCGTACCGCATTTTTCACCGTACCGTCGGCACTGCGCTGCATGGTGTCGACCTGAATATGGTTGATCACAAAATGATCCTCTAACATACTGCGCGTTTCTTTTGAGATATTGGTCATATCCTCAAAACTATGCGCTGCCTTTTGCCAGAGCCACTCGTACACCTGATTGCCACGAAAGGCTTTATCGCCCTGCGATACAAAAAATTCACGAAGCTGCTCTTTGGTTAAAGCACGTATGTCTTTTTTCTTTGTTTCCATGATTAGTGCAAAAATAGTGAATGCTTTTTCGATTAGCGCATATGCCCGTTTATTTTTTGAAAAGCTGCATTAGGGATTGAGGCTTTGTTGGAGCGCCTTGAAAAGCGCGACTGCCGAAAGCCCGACCCGCCAGGGGAATGCCCTGAAAATAAATATGAAATAAAAAAAAGCCCCGATAACCGGGGCTTGAGATTATATGATAAGCATGGCGTCGCCGTAGCTGTAGAATTTATATTTTTCTTTAACTGCTTCTTCGTAAGCATGCTTCACAAAATCGTGTCCTGCGAAGGCCGAAACCATCATGAGGAGCGTTGATTTTGGTGTGTGGAAATTGGTGATCATACTGTTGGCAATACTAAAATCGTATGGTGGAAAGATGAATTTATTGGTCCAGCCCTCCATTTCATTTAACATGCCATTGGATGAAACCGCTGATTCTATGGCGCGCATTACAGTTGTTCCTACGGCACATACCCTTTTTTTGTTGTTGATACCTGTATTGACGATATTCACAGCCTCCGGACGTATACTGATCTCTTCGCTATCCATTTTGTGCTTCGACAGATCTTCTACCTCTACCGGGTTGAAAGTTCCTAAACCAACATGCAAGGTTACTTCGGCAAAATTAATGCCTTTGATCTCCAAACGTTTTAAAAGGTGTTTTGAGAAGTGTAATCCGGCAGTTGGTGCGGCTACTGCTCCTTCGTTTTTAGCATAAATAGTTTGGTAACGCTCTTCGTCCTCCGGCTCTACAGCACGTTTGATATACTTTGGAAGTGGTGTTTCGCCAAGTTCAGTTAATTTACGACGGAATTCGGTATAGGACCCATCATATAAGAAACGAAGCGTACGTCCGCGAGAGGTTGTATTATCGATAACTTCTGCCACAAGATTTTCATCTTCTCCAAAATAGAGTTTATTTCCAATTCGGATCTTACGAGCAGGATCTACAAGAACATCCCATAAACGTTGTTCCTGATTGAGCTCGCGCAATAAAAATACCTCAATTCTGGCACCGGTCTTTTCTTTATTTCCGTATAAACGGGCTGGAAAAACCTTGGTGTTATTTAAAATAAGCACATCATTTTCATCAAAATAGTCGATGATGTCCTTGAATAATTTATGTTCGATGGTTTTGTCTTTGCGGTTTAACACCATTAAACGTGCTTCATCTCTGTGTTCGGATGGATACTCCGCTAATAACTCGTCTGGCAAATTGAAACCAAAATTGGATAATTTCATCTGTTTATATTTATTGTTTATTAAGGGTCATATGTAACCTCTAAATTTAAAATAACCATTCCTCTGAGAGTTTAATGCTTATTTTAAATATATCGGTTTCATCTGTTTCTATTTAGTTTTTAAAGGAAAGTTGCAAATATACAATCTGAAGGTAGGGGTTGTCAAGTAATTAGGTGATTATTATTTGGTTAATTTGATACCGATGGTTTCCATATCATCCCAAAAGGTTGGATAGGATTTGGAAACGACCATGGCGTCTTCAATTTTCAGGTCTGTTTTAAGTGCTAAAGGAGCAAAAGCCATGGCCATTCTGTGGTCGTTATAGGTCGCAATGGACACCCCACTTTTTATGGCATTAGAACTCTGTAAATGCAGACTTTTATCTGTGATATCGACTGTGGCTCCTAGTTTTTCTAGCTCTGTTTTAAGGGCTACCAAACGATCGGTTTCTTTAATTTTTAAAGTGTGTAAACCTTTCAGGTCGCAAGACATACCTAGTGCAAAACAGCTTACCGCAATGGTTTGAGCAATATCCGGCGCATTCACCAGATCATAGTCAAAATGGGAAACAGCTTGCTTTGTTTTCATAAGAGACATGGTATTCCCGTCGAAGGTAGTCTCTACACCAAATTGTTTATATATATGTACAAGATCAGTATCTCCTTGTAGAGAGTCTTGTTTATAAGCTTCGAGTGTAATTTGGGTTCCCGGTGCGCTTAGAGCGACAATACTAAAAAAATAGGAAGCCGATGACCAATCCGATTCTACTGTAATCGTTTTGGGTTCCAATGGCCCCGTAAATGGCGCTACCGTAATTTTATTGTTTTCGAAACTGGATTTAACCCCTATTTGATCTAACAAACTTAAGGTCATTTTAATATAGGGTACCGAAGTGATCTTGCCTTCCAAAGTTAGTTCTAATCCATTTTCCAGCTTTGAAGCTATGAGCAATAAGGCTGAAATATACTGACTACTTACATTGGCCTCAAGAGACACCTGATGTTCCGTTAATTTTTTACCGGTGATCTTTAGTGGTGGATACCCTTCATTTTCTTCATAACTTATGTCAGCGCCTAAATGTTGTAGCGCCTCTACCAGGATCTTGATAGGGCGTTCTTTCATGCGCTTTGAACCTGTGATCACCACGGATCTTCCTTCCTGAATAGCCAGGTAAGCGGTAAGGAATCGCATGGCTGTTCCTGCATGATGAATGTCGATAAGGGCTTGGTCAGAGGTCAGCGCTTTGGTCATTAATTGGCTGTCATCAGAATTGGAAACATTTTTCAGATGTAACTGCGGATAAAGAGCTTGCAATAATAACAGACGGTTCGATTCACTTTTAGAACCGGTAACTTTTATACGCGACTGCTTATTTGGTATTGACTTATGAAGTGAGATTTGCATTAGTAAAACGTCGGTGTGTTAACAAGCTGCAAATTTACTTTAATTTTTCGTTATTATGGTGTCTGTCGTGGTCGCGTTTTGTTTTCTTATCCATTCGCTCATCAAAAGCCTCTTGTAAATTTACCCCGGTTTGATTCGCCAGACATAAAACCACGAAAAGAACATCGGCTAATTCCTCGCCAAGGTCTTTGTCTTTATCACTTTCCTTTTCGCTTTGCTCCCCATACCGCCTGGCAATAATTCGAGCCACTTCGCCAACCTCTTCAGTGAGCTGAGCCATATTCGTTAATTCATTAAAATAACGAACGCCGTGATCGTTTATCCAATCATCTACAATTTTCTGGGCGTTTTTTATATCCATATCAGGTTTTAATTAAAACAATCTGCTCGGCTTCCTTAATAATCATTTGATTAAAAAGTTCCTTTAAATATACATAATTATTTGGCCCCGTGCCGGCAAGATTAATTTCACAATTAATGACTGCTTAAGAAGTTTTAACAATGATTAAATCTCCTTTGATTTGTCGAGACTTTTAATTATGATTCTTATTCCAAATATAAAAATACATGGCAATAACACATATTTTAATTCACTTATTATTACTCGAAACCCCCATTCTGAGAAAAAATTTGTTATCCCAATAGGCGAGACAACTAAAGGGCTAAAAGGGAAGAAAAATCTGCTATTATCAAAAGGGATAAGGAATCCCACGCCTAATCCTCCTGTGGTCATTGCATCTAAAACACCATGAGAAACTGTTGAAAAAAAAATAATCAAAAACCATAATTTTTTATGGTTTTTACCGAAAAAGAGCATTGAAAGCACAGCCCATAGAAGTGCAAATAGTATGGAATGGGTAAAGCCTCGATGACCTATTGGACTCGCATAAGGAATTCCAAAAGCAAAACCGATCACGTCAAAATCGGGTAACATCGCGGAGAACACTGCTACCATCACCAAAACAGTCATGTTTTTGTCTTGAGCCACTTTTGAAATGGTGTAGCCCACTATGCCATGTCCGAAAATGGAAGCCATTTATTCTTTGTTTTTTGTGTCAATAATAATAGTTACAGGACCGTCATTAACCAAACCAACCTGCATGTCTGCACCGAACTCTCCCGTTTGCACCGTATTACCAAAATCTTCCGTTAAGCGTTTCAAAAAGGCTTCATATAATGGAATGGCCACATCAGGCTTGGCGGCTTTATTATAACTGGGCCGGTGTCCCTTTTTGGTATTGGCATGCAGAGTAAACTGACTCACTACAATAATCTCGCCTTCAACGTCTTTTACAGAGGTATTCATGATGCCATCCGCATCATTAAAAATCCGTAAATTAACCAATTTATTACTAAGCCAATTAATGTCCTCGGAAGTATCTTCTTCTATAACCCCAAGGAAAATTAGCATGCCATGGCCTATGTTTGCAACAACCTTTTTATCAATCGTTACACTTGCTTGTTTTACGCGTTGTACGACTACTTTCATTCGTTCCTTTCCCAATTTTCTGTTCGGTAAACCGTATCGTCACCTTCAAGGATCTGCAAGTAACTGCGGTAACGGGAGAAGGCTATTTCATCATTTTCCAAAGCTTTTTTAACAGCGCATTTCGGTTCTTTGACGTGCAGACAATTATTGAATTTACAGCCTTGTTTTAAGGCAAATATTTCAGGGAAATAATCACCAATCTCCTCTTTGTCCATATCAACAACACCAAAGCCTTTGATCCCCGGTGTATCAATAATCCGGGCATCAAAACTGAGATCGAACATTTCTGCAAATGTGGTGGTGTGTTGTCCCTGCATATGTTGATTTGAAATTTCTTTTGTTTTCAAATTCAGTGACGGTTCTATGGCATTGACCAAAGTAGATTTCCCAACTCCGGAATGTCCCGAGAACATACTGATCTTGTCATACATTAGCGATTTGACCTTATCGACATTTTTACCTGTTTTTGCAGAAACACCGATACATTCGTAACCAATTTTGCGATATACATGTGCTAAATAACGAACCTCATTTAAAATGTCTTCATCATAGGCATCCACTTTATTGAACAATAAAATGGTTTTAATGGAATAAGCTTCAGCAGTCACCAAAAAGCGGTCAATAAAACTGGTAAACGTAGGTGGATTATCAATAGTGATCATTAAAAACACCTGATCGATATTGGCAGCGATGATATGTGTTTGCTTCGATAAGTTAACCGATTTACGTACAATATAATTTCGCCTATCATGAATTTTATTGATAACTCCCGTCGTTTCGTCATTGTTCGTTTCCAACTCAAAACCTACAACATCACCCACAGCAATAGGGTTCGTACTTTTTATTCCTTCGATACGAAATTTCCCTTTGATACGACAATCGTAGGTTTCACCCAGATCGGTTTTTACCGTATACCAACTCCCTGTAGATTTATAAACGCGTCCTGTCATTAGATATCAAAAGTAATTTAAAAAAAGGAATTAATAATATAAGAAAAATACGATATATTAGCCACAAACATTCAATTAACACATTATGAAAAAATTATTGCCAATTACACTACTGTTTCTAACCACTACTATTTTTGCACAAACGAGTCTTTACGAAAACCCAAAATTTGATGACATAGCTAAAACACACAAAATAATAGCTATAGTTCCATTTAAAACTCAGGTTAAATTACGACCTAAGCAAATGAAGGATATGACCAATGAACAGCTTTATAAAATTGAGCGTTCTGAAGGTGAAGGAATGCAAACAGCTATGTATTCTTGGTTTTTAAAACGGAAAAAGCGTGGAAAGTTAGAGAATTTAGAGGTACAGGACCCTAATATCACTACCGCATTATTATTAAAAAAGGATATTGATTATGACAATCTAACGGAATTTACACCTCAGGAACTTGCTGTTATTTTAGGCGTAGACGCTGTTATTTCCGGAACTTTTGAAACTAACAAACCCATGTCTGAAGGTGCATCGGTGGCCCTCGGATTACTGATAGGTTTCTGGGGAAGCACTAACAGCGCCACAGTGAATATGAGTGTGCATAATGCTGAAGATGGTATTTTACTTTGGAATTATAATAAGAAAGTAAATGGAAGTATTGGAAGCTCTCCTGAAGACCTCATTAATATATTAATGCGTAAGGCTTCAAGAAGATTATCCTACACCAAAAACAGTTAAAAAAATAGATGTATTAAAAAAGCCTCACAACTTGTGAGGCTTTTTTATTCTTAACCATTAATAACTTTTTCCTGATGGTTAATGGATTCCTGATGAATGGCCTTGAACATTCTCAAAATAAATTCTTCACTCAAGCCATGTTGTTCACCTTCCAACACCATTTTACCTAGAATTTCATTCCAGCGTTTCGATTGTAAAACAGCCACGTTACGTTTCTTTTTAAGTACCCCAATACTATCGGCAGACGTCATTCGCTTCCCTAATAATTCAATAATCTGATTGTCGATCACATCAATTTGTGCACGAAGATTACTCAAAGCCGTAGTGTATTCTGCTTCTGCGTCGGTTTCTTTTCTAATTTTTAAATCCTTCATAATTTGAACTAAGGTTGAAGGGGTTACTTGTTGTGCAGCATCACTCCACGCATTATCCGGATCAATATGCGTTTCGATCATTAGACCATCGAAATTTAGATCTAAAGCGGTTTGCGACACATCAAAGATCATATCACGTCTTCCCGTAATATGAGACGGATCATTAATCAAAGGAATATCCGGGAATTTATTTTGAAATTCAATAGCTATCTGCCACTCCGGAATATTTCGATATTTTGTTTTTTGATAGGTTGAAAAACCACGGTGTATCGCTCCGATATTTTTTACGCCTGAGCTATAAATACGCTCGATACCTCCTAACCATAAAGACAAATCCGGGTTTACAGGATTTTTGATCAATACTGGTTTATCGGTACCTTCTAGAGCATCCGCAATTTCCTGCATGATAAACGGACTCACCGTGGAGCGCGCTCCAATCCAAAGCATATCAATATCGTGCTCTAAAGCTAGCTTCACATGGGCAGCATTAGCAACCTCAGTACAAACTTTCATACCGGTTTCTTTCTGCACTTTGTTCAACCATTTTAAACCTAAGGCTCCAACACCTTCAAAGTTTCCGGGTCGCGTTCTTGGTTTCCAGATACCGGCGCGGTAGTAATTAACATCGGTGTCTTTTAAATCGTTGGCGATTTTTAATACTTGTTCTTCAGTTTCTGCACTGCATGGCCCGGCAATCACCAAAGGGTGATCTAATTGCATATCATCTAACCAGGTTCTCATTTCTTTTGTGTTCTCCATAATATATTACTTAAGCAATTCCGTTTAAAATATCTTTTATATGATTTGTGTTTTTCATTTCATTAAAAACAGCCTCGAAATCGTTTTGTTCCATAAGCTCTTTAAAATGTTTTAAATTGGTTATATACTCTTCCAGGGTTTCAATAACATTGGTTTTATTTTGTTCAAAAATGGGTGTCCACATTTCGGGTGAACTTTTTGCCAAACGTACGGTCGATTCAAATCCACTGCCAGCCATGTCGAAAATATCACGTTCGTTCTTTTCTTTTTCAATTACTGTTTTTCCTAACATAAAGGAACTAATATGCGATAAATGTGACATGTAAGCAATGTGCTTATCGTGTGCTTCAGGATTCATATAGCGAATTCGCATACCAATATCTGTAAACAATTTTAAAGCTTTTTCCTGAAGTTTGAACGTGGTCTTTTCAACCTCGCAAACAATATTGGTCTTTCCCATAAAAAGCCCTTCAAAAGCTGCTTCAGGTCCAGAAAACTCAGTACCCGCGATAGGATGCATGGCCAGAAAATTTCGTCGCTTAGGATGATCTTCAACAGCTTTACAAATATCAAATTTTGTCGATCCAGCATCAACTACCAGCCCCGTATCCGGAATCAGATCCAAAATCGCAGGCAATAATTTTACGGTAGCATCCACCGGAATGGAAACAATAACCAGATCAGCATGCTTCACATCCTCCAACACTGCTTTTTTATCAATAATTTTGAGTTCCAAAGCTTTATTTAAGGTTTCATCCTTCCGACTTATACCATGAATTACAACCTCCGGATTATTCTTTTTAATATCCAACGCAAGGCTTCCCCCAATTAAACCAACTCCTATAGAATAAATATTCGTCATGATATGCGTGTTAATGCTTCCTCTAATAATTCTGTATCGGCACAAAGGGAAAACCGAATATAACCTTCACCTTGTGTACCAAAAATAGTTCCGGGCGTTATAAAAATGTGCTGTTCTTGTAATATCCTATCAATAAAATCCTCCGCCTTTATATCTTTCGGTAATTTCGCCCAAACAAAAAGTCCGGTAGCATTTTCATCATAGGTGCAATCCAGAGCTTTAGCTAGTTTCCAAACCACATCACGTCGCTCGCGGTAAACATCATTTAGAGTGCTAAACCACATTTTAGAACATTTCAGAGCTTCAATAGCGCCCTTCTGTATGCCATAGAACATCCCTGAATCCATATTACTCTTTACTTTTAAAACATGATTTATATGCTCAGCGTTACCCACGACCATACCCACGCGCCAACCGGCCATATTGAAGGTTTTACTCAAAGAGTTTAACTCCATACAAACTTCCCTGGCACCATCAATGGCCATAATGCTCATCGGATTCTCATTCAAAATAAAACTATACGGATTATCATTAATAATCAATATCTTATGCTTTTGAGCAAAGGCCACCAAAGCTGTAAACGCCGCCTTTGTAGGCACTGCTCCAGTAGGCATATGCGGATAATTAACCCACATCAGCTTCACCTTACTGAGGTCTTTTTGCTCCAAAGCTTTTAGATCGGGCAACCAGTTATTCTCTGAGCTTAAATTGTAAAACACTGGTTTCGCTTCCAATAATCTGGTCACCGATTGATACGTTGGATATCCCGGGTTTGGAATCAATACTTCATCACCTTTATTCAAAAAAGCCATAGAAATGTGCATGATCCCTTCTTTACTTCCCATAAGTGGAAGCACCTCTGAATTCGGTTCCAAACGAACGTCATATTGTGTTTTATAAAAATCACAAATGGCTTTTCGCAACTCGGGTAAGCCTTGGTAACTCTGGTATTTGTGAGCCTGAGCATCCAAAATTCCAGCAGTTAGCGCATCAATTACTTTACGTGGCGGCTGTAGATCAGGACTTCCTATACCCAAATTTATTACCGGTTTACCACTGGCAATTAAGGCATTTACCTCCCGCAATTTTTTTGAGAAGTAGTATTCTTCAACACTATGTAACCTATCGGCTGTCGCTATCATAGTTTTGCATTTTTATATTCGCCTAAAACCTTAAACCGCTGCCCCATAATTTCAATAATAGATTGTGCTTTCTTAAAATCCGCGTAAGTGGCAAAAGTCACATCAACAAAAAAAGCATATTTCCAAGGCGTATCAATAATGGGTAAAGATTGTATTTTAGTTAAATTCAACTTACAATCACTCATCACATTTAAAATAGTTGCCAAACTTCCTCGTTTGTGATCGGCTTCAAATTTAATAGACGCTTTGTTTATTTCGTTTTCTGGTATTTCAGAATTTTTCCTTTTTACAATCGCAAAACGCGTTTCATTCGACTTTATGGTTTGAATGCTTCGCGCCAAAATATCCAATTCAAAGATCTCAGAAGCCATAACACTCGCAATGGCGCCTACACCTTTTAATTGCTGAGCCTGAATGCGTTGTGCTACTTCAGCAGTATCTTTATCCTCAACCAATTTGATATGTTGATATTTTTTAAAGAACTCCTTACATTGCAATAAGGCCATGGGATGGGAATACACCTCTGTGATATCTTCAATGTGCTGTCCCGGAAGCACCATCAGATTGTGTTGCACATCTACATAATGCTCTCCAACGATGTGCAAGCCATGATTATCTATTAAGGCATAATTAGGGATGATCGATCCGGCGATGGAATTTTCCAGAGCCATGATCGCAGCATCACATTGACCCTCGAGAAGCGCAGCAACAACATCATCGAAGGTTAAACACTCGATGATCTCTCTAGGCTTTTCAAAAAATTGTTGTGACACAATATGATGAAAAGATCCTTTAACGCCCTGTATTGCAACTGTATTGATCATAAAAAAAAAGTCCCGATTTTCATCGAGACCCATATTAAATTTATCTTTATAAATTATACATACAACGCCTCGATTCCTTTGCTATAAAAGAAATAAAACCAGTTGTTAAAATATGTATAGAATCCTGTCATGACTGTAATTATGCGGCTAATGTACTTAATAATTTAAGAAATCAAAATACTTAAAACCATTTTTTACTTTTTTTTGAAAAGTTTTAAAGAATTTACAGCAATTGCCAAAATACATTAGATAATCATTATTTTTGAATAAATATTTTAATATATGTCTATTGAAGTTTCCGGGATCACCAAACTATATGGTAAACAGAAAGCCTTGAACCAGGTGTCCTTTAAAATTGACAGCCCCGAGATCGTTGGTTTTTTGGGTCCAAATGGCGCAGGGAAATCTACCATGATGAAAATTTTAACCACCTACTTAAGACCTTCTGAAGGCACTGCGTTGGTAAATGGTTTTAACATTGATGACAATCCCGAAAATATTCAAAAAAGTGTTGGCTATTTGCCCGAGCACAATCCGCTTTATTTAGATCTTTATATTCGTGAGTATTTACAATTCAACGCCGGTATTTATAAAGTTCCCAAATCCCGAATAGACGCCGTTATTGAACAAACAGGTTTAACGCCTGAGGCCCATAAAAAGATTGGGCAACTTTCCAAAGGATATCGCCAACGAGTGGGATTGGCCAATGCCCTACTTCATGATCCGGAGGTTTTAATTTTAGATGAACCCACCACAGGTTTAGACCCGAACCAATTGGTAGATATTCGAAATCTTATCCGGAGTTTAGGGCAAACCAAAACGGTATTCCTATCCACACATATCATGCAGGAAGTGGAAGCCATGTGCGATCGCGTGATCATTATTAACCAAGGTGAGATCGTTGCTGATAAAAAATTAAAGGCGCTGCGCGACGACAAGGAGCAAACGGTTATTGTGGAATTTGATTACCGTGTAGAAGAGGCCTTTTTACAACAGCTACCTGAGGTAAAAAACGTGGTCAATAGTTATGATTTTGTGTATGAGATCACCTTTAAAACAACGGAAGACATGCGTGGCCATGTGTTTGATTTTGCCCACGACAATAAATTGAAAATACTCCAGCTCAACCAAAAGAATGCTAGTTTAGAAAGCCTTTTTAGAGATCTGACCGGTAAGGCAGAAACTACTCAAAAATAAGTCGTCCTCGATAGAGTTCTTCAACAGCAACAATTGGCGGTCGTGTCACACAGATCACATCACCGATACCCGATATTTTTCCCGTAATAGCTTGTTGGGGATTCAAGATCATATCATTAGAACTTCGATTCCAGATGGTCACGTTTTCAGCGATAAGATTCCGTCCTTCAAAACGAGAGGTTCCGGCAGCAAAAGTTACGTTTAAGTTTGTAGCCTGACCCGAAACGAAACAATTAGATAAATTATTAAAAACCACACGAAAGGTGGTCACATCCAATTCCAGATAAAAATTAGCACTGGGAAAACCATCTGGATCATTAAAATCTTCTGATAAAATAGTAAAACTAGGATAGCTTAATACCCCATCAGAACGCACATCATATTGCGTAGAAGCGCGTATTTCGGTAATATTGGGAGATGTAATATACACCTTAATACTTGAGTAATCACGCACAAAATTACAGGTGTTATTATCGGTTAATGTGAGTTTACCGTCAGTCACTGTAGCTAAGACATCATTCATTAAATTCTGCCCTGCTTCAATAACAACTTTTTGGCTAGGTCCGTCCTTCAGGATCAGTTCTATATTACGATTCACCAAAATTTTGTCAAACGGCGCCACAATAACTTCTTCCTGAACCAAAGGTCCGGCCGTTTGAAAACAATCACCAGCATTTTCACTGTTGCATCCCAACATCAAAAACACCAGTATGTAAATTGCTTTTTTCATTTTAAACTATCATTTGTTACAGACGCAAACCAACCCCAAATTCAACACACTCGGCTTTGGCACCATGCGATTTTAAGGTTATCGCGCCAAACCATTTATCGCCAAAATAACGCTTTAAACCAACCCGAAAGTAGGTTCTACCTTCAAAATCATACGGATAATATACATAATAACCCAACTGGCTAACTACCGAATATCTGTTAATAAATAATTCATGGCCGGCAAAAAGGCCAACACGCTTATAGTCCTCATCGCCTGATACATTTTCTTCAGGATAAGCAACACTTCTGTAATAGATCAATTCCTTTAAAAAGTTGGAAAAAAATACATCAGCTCCAAATTGCAAAGCACTTTTTCTGCTCAACCGCTTATCGGCATAACCAGAAAAAATATAAAAAGCATATTTTCCGCTGCCTACCACGTCACTCTCATTGATGCCCGAACGAAATACAACATTGTATTTTATAGGCTCCGTAAACTTTTTATCATCTTCAGCCAAAGTATACTGATATTCAGGCTGCATTTCGGCATCCAGATCATAGGTCACACCCAAATTCAGGGTTATGGAATTCACACTAGCATTAGGCGCCTTCACATTCGCATTAGAATAATGGATTAAGGCCAATCCACCCTGCAAACCAAAGTTTTTAAACAAGGGTTTACTTTTATAATTTAGCATCACATAAGTGCTGCTCATGATACGTGAACCAAATGCGATATTGCGATAGTTTTCAACTTTGTCATAAGGGTGATTTGTATGCGCTAAACCCTGACCAATTCGCAACATCATGTGCCGGTTTAAAAAGTAAAAGTTGTAATGGGCATAGGCCGAAACGACGCCTCCTAATTCTGGGTTTTTTAAATTCTGATAGGCCAAAGAAAATCCGTAATCCGGATAATTAAAGCGTTGCTCCCAGTCTTTAAAACCATAGGTTTGTTTATTCCAACCCAAAATAAAGCCTTCAGGATGCCCTTTAATTAAATGTAGAATATCGTTGTTATGCAGGGTAATGTTGCCGTAAAAATAATTCAAATCCAAAGCCTCCGTGTAATGTTTCTCTTGTGAAACACCATGAAAACTTAGAAAAAAAACAATTCCAAAAAGAAATAGGCGCATTAATGGGTACAATTATGCGGCAAATGTAAGAGAATTTTTAAAACAAGGCCTCTGCGATCGCTTTAATATTATCACTTTTACCCATCGAGTAGTAATGCAATACAGGCACACCAAAATCCCGAAGCTCCTTACTTTGCTGAATTGCCCACTCAACCCCTACCTCGCGCACCGCTTTATTATCTTTACACCCTTCTACGGCCGTAATTAACTCCTCAGGAATATCAATTTTAAAAACCTGTGGTAATAATTGTAAGTGCCGTTTCACAGCAATCGGTTTGATGCCTGGAATGATCGGAACCGTGATTCCCATCTCACGCGCACTTTCTACAAAATCAAAAAATTTCTTATTATCAAAAAACATCTGTGTAACCACGTAGTCTGCACCGGCATCAACTTTTTCTTTCAACCTTTTTAAATCAGATTGCATCGATGGTGCTTCCAAATGTTTCTCAGGGTAACCCGCCACGCCAATACAAAAATCTGTTTTATAATCCGATTCCACCACATCTAGCAAATACTTACCCTGATTCAAATTATTCATCTGTTTTACTAGGTCGCAAGCGTAATGATTTCCGCCTTCCGAAGGCTCAAAATACTGCTGATGTTTCATCGCATCGCCACGCAGCGCCATCACATTATCAATCCCCAAATAATGGCAATCTACCAGTAAATATTCGGTCTCCTCTTTAGTAAACCCACCACACAACACATGCGGTATGGTATCCACATTATATTTGTGCTTAATCGCCGCACAAATCCCTACAGTTCCGGGGCGCATCCGCGTAATTTTCCGGTCTAAAAGCCCATCGCCTTTATCAATATACACATACTCTTCTCGAGAGGTTGTTACATCAATAAACGGCGGATTAAACGCCATCAACGGGTCAATATTATTGTACAGTTCGTCAATACTCGTTCCCTTTTTCGGTGGAATAATCTCAAACGAAAACAGCGTTTTTCCCTTCGCGTTTTCAATATGTTCAGTTACTTTCATCTGGTAATTCTCTTTTGTTTTTATTGGTCAGATGCGATACCCATCCTCGGACCCAGCTGGAATTTTCAAACTTCTTATTTCTGGGTATTTCATTTCTATATTATTTGGGCGTTACCACAAGGGTCGCGCTTTCCGCTATATCTTTTTTTTCCTACGTCAAAAAAGGATGCCGCTGCAATCGCTAACGCAAATTATTCAGCAATATTGGGGTGCAACCATTTTCGGGCTTTCGCTTTTGGAATTCCTTTTCGGTTGGCATAATCGGTCACCTGATCATCGGTAATTTTACCCAATCCAAAATACTTCGCCTCCGGATGCGCAAAATAATAACCCGATACAGCCGCCGCCGGCCACATGGCCAAACTTTCCGTTAAACTTACACCTATTTTATTTTCAACATCCAGCAGGTCCCATATGGTTTCTTTTTCCAAGTGGTCCGGACAGGCCGGATAACCCGGTGCCGGCCGGATGCCTTTATAATGTTCTTTAATTAATTCGTCGTTACTCAAACTTTCACCCGGCGAATAACCCCAATGTTTCGTGCGCACTTGTTTGTGTAAATACTCAGCAAAGGCTTCCGCAAATCGATCTGCCAATGCCTGCGCCATAATAGCATTGTAATCGTCATGAGCTTCCTTATATCGGTCAGCCAATTCCTGAGTCCCAAAAATTCCCACACAAAAAGCACCTATATAATCAGATGTCCCGGAAGTTTCCGGAGCAATAAAATCAGCTAATGCAAAATTAGCCAGACCTTCCCGCTTTTTTAATTGCTGGCGTAATGTCCTGAAAACCGCTATGGCCTCACCTTTTTTCTTTACAACTATATCGTCTTCCACGCTGTTGGCTTCAAACAGACCAAAAATCGCTTTTGGCTTTAATTGCTGTTTCGCAATAATTTCCTGGATCATGGCTTGGGCGTCCTCAAATAATTGTGTGGCTTGTTCACCCACAACCTCATCCTTTAAAATATCCGGATATCTGCCATGCAGATCCCAACTCCTAAAAAACGGACTCCAATCTATATAAGGCAATAAGGTTTTTAAGCTCAGCTGTTCTAAAACCTGAATTCCCATTTCCTTAGGTTTCACTGGCGGATGGGTTTCCCAATCCGGCATAAACTTTTTGCTACGAGCTTCTGCCAGGGAAATATAATTTTTCTCCTTACCGCGTTTCAAAAACTTCGTCCGAAATTCTTCATATTCCGTTTTAAGTTTCGCAACATAAGCTTTACTGTTGGTTTTATTCAAAAGGTCGCCAACCACGGTTACAGCACGCGAGGCATCATTTACATGAACTACGGCATTCTTGTATTGGGTATCAATCTTAACTGCGGTATGCGCTTTTGAGGTTGTAGCACCACCAATCAGTAGAGGTACTTCAAAATTCTCACGTTGCATTTCTTTGGCTAGGTATACCATTTCATCCAACGAAGGGGTAATTAAACCTGATAAACCTATGGCATCCACGCGTTCTTTAATAGCTGTTTCTATAATTTTTTCGGGGGGTACCATAACCCCAAGATCTACGATCTCATAATTATTACAGGCCAGTACCACACTTACAATATTTTTACCAATATCGTGTACATCACCTTTTACGGTAGCCATCAATATTTTTCCAACAGGTTCTTGTTTATCTGTTTTTTCAGCCTCAATAAAAGGATTCAAGTAGGCCACAGCCTTTTTCATAACCCGTGCTGATTTTACCACCTGTGGCAAGAACATTTTTCCTGCCCCAAACAGATCTCCTACCACGTTCATACCGGTCATAAGCTCCCCTTCGATCACGTCAATAGGCTTTTTCGCGGCCTGTCGGGCTGCTTCAATATCTTCAATAATAAAGGCATCAATGCCCTTAACCAAGGCGTGAGTAATTCGTTCCTGCAAGGGCTTCTCCCTCCAGGATAAATCAGCAGTTTTTCCAACTTTTTCACCCTTTACGGTTTCGGAAAACTCCAACAACCGTTCGGTAGCATCATCCCGACGATCCAGCAAAACGTCTTCCACGTGTTCCAAAAGATCTTTTGGAATATCGTCGTAAACCTCTAGCATCGCAGGGTTTACGATCCCCATGTTCATTCCGGCCTGTACAGCATGATACAAAAAGGCAGAATTCATGGCTTCGCGCACCACATTATTACCTCGGAATGAAAAGGACACATTACTCACACCGCCACTAACGGATACATTTTGTAAATTATTCCGCACCCAACGTGTCGCTTCAATAAAATCAATAGCGTTTCTTCGGTGTTCCTCCATACCAGTACCCACCGGAAAAATATTAAGATCGAAAATAATATCCTCGGAAGGAAATTTAACCTTGTTTACCAAAATATCATAAGAGCGCTTCGCGATCTCAATACGACGTTCGTAATTATCGGCCTGCCCTACTTCATCAAAAGCCATCACGATCACAGCAGCGCCATAGCGTTTTATTTGTTTGGCTTCCCATATAAATTTTTCTTCACCTTCTTTTAAAGAAATAGAATTCACGACGCACTTCCCTTGAACCACCTGTAAACCGGCTTCAATGATCTCCCATTTTGAACTGTCTATCATAATAGGCACCCGACAAATATCCGGTTCGGCGGCAATAAGATTTAGGAAACGAACCATGGCTGTTTTACCATCGATCAAGCCATCATCCATATTGATATCAATAATCTGCGCCCCGCCATCTACCTGGTGTCTTGCAATGTCCAGAGCTTCATCGAATTGTTCTTCTTTGATCAAACGTAAAAACTTGCGCGATCCTGCCACGTTGGTACGTTCACCTACGTTTACAAAATTGCTGTTCTCATTTAAAACCAATGGTTCTAAACCGGATAAGCGCATGTATTTTGTTTGTTTTAATGCCATGTTTTACTATTAATTCAATTTTATTTCATTGTCATCCCTAAGGAGCGCAGTGACTGATGAATCTCTTCTAAATTTATCTATTTGAGATTCTTCGCTTTGCTCTGAATGACATTTTCCATCTTTTGTATCATTACGAAGAGCTTCACGACGTGGTAATCTTTTTAAACAAACCCTTAAAGCTATTTATTCGAAAGAATGCTTCGCTTTGCTCGCTATGACGGTGTTTATTAATCATTTTCATTCTAAACTGTTACAGCCAAAGGCCGTGGTTCATACTTAGCAGCGGTCTCGGCGATCACCCGAATGTGTTCCGGGGTTGTGCCGCAACAGCCACCAATGATATTCACCAAATTCTTTTTAAAATAGGCTTCAATTTGTTCTGCCATATCCTCCGGAGACTCATCATACTCACCAAAGGCATTTGGTAAGCCCGCATTAGGATGTGCCGAAATTGCAAACTCAGTTTTATGTGCAATAGCTTCCAAATGGGGTTGCAGTAAATTAGCACCCAAAGCACAATTGAATCCAACAGATAATAAAGGAATATGTGATACTGAGATCAAAAAAGCTTCCGCAGTTTGTCCAGATAAGGTTCTACCTGAGGCATCGGTTATGGTGCCACTCAGCATGATGGGAATATCAATAGCACGTTCTTCTTTCACTTCTTCAATAGCGTACAAAGCCGCTTTTGCATTCAAGGTATCAAATACGGTTTCCACCAGTAAAATATCCGAGCCACCATCCATTAAAGCTTCAACCTGTTCTTTGTAAGCTTCACGCAGTTCTTCAAAAGTGACCGCACGGTACCCGGGATCATTCACATCAGGCGACATACTCGCCGTTCGGTTCGTAGGCCCAATGGATCCAGCAACGAAACGTGGTTTATGAGGTTCTCTTGATGTAAATTCATCTGCCACTTCCCGCGCCAACTTTGCCGATTGATAATTCAGCTCATATACCAGATCTTCCATCTGATAATCGGCCATAGCGATACGCGTTCCCGAAAAAGTATTGGTCTCAACAATATCCGCTCCGGCTGCAAAATATTTTGCATGGATCTCCTTTATAGCATGTGGCTGGGTAATGGATAGCAAATCGTTGTTACCTTGCAATGCCGTTGGATAATCCTTAAAGCGCTCGCCTCTAAAATCGGCCTCTTTAAATTGATAGGCCTGCAACATCGTACCCATAGCACCATCGAGCACTAAAATACGGTCTTGTAAAGCTTTATGTAGGGTTATTGACATACCTCTATTTTTTATACCTGTATGTCATCAAGAAAAGTAAGGGAAACACTTTTCGTTATCTTTCTAATAAAAGTTTATTAGTAGAACTTAGCACCTTCTTTCATCTGTTTCCAGAAAAAGGGTTGCCAAGGCTTCAGCGGGTCTAGTCCCTCAGCCTTTCTTGATAACATCTAGTACGGTTATGAACTGCGACAAAAATAATAACTATATTTTTCTTAACCTTGAAAAAGGTTCTAAAATATTCTTAATCGAACAAAGTTGAGGATAAATAACGGTCGCCACGGTCGCAAATTACAGCGACGATTAATCCCTCGTCCAATTTCTCAGCGGTTTGTAAGGCGCAATACACCGAGCCACCACTACTCATACCGGCAAAAACACCCTCTTCTTTAGCCAAACGCTGGGTCGTGATTTTAGCATCTTCTTCAGACACATCAATTACGGTATCAACACGTTTAGGGTCGAAAAATTTTGGCACATATTCAGGCGACCACTTGCGAATTCCGGGAATTCTAGCGCCTTCTGCCGGTTGTGCTCCCACAATATGAATATCTGGATTTTGTTCCTTTAAATATTTTGAGGTTCCGGTGATGGTGCCTGTGGTTCCCATAGTAGCTACAAAGTGTGTTATCTTTCCATTAGTAGCTTCCCATATCTCCGGACCTGTAGTTTTATAATGCGCTTTCCAGTTATCGTCATTTTCAAACTGATTCAACAAGGTATAGCCTTCTTCATCACGCAGTTTAAAGGCAAGATCCCGTGATCCTTCTATTCCAATATCAGCCGATGTCAAAATAACCTTAGCACCATAAGCCCGCATCGTCTTTACGCGCTCTTCGGTGGAATTTTCAGGCATAATCAACACCATGTTCAACCCTAAAAGATTTGCTATAAAAGCCAAAGCTATCCCGGTATTGCCACTTGTGGCTTCCACTAACGTGTCTCCTTTTTTAATATCACCGCGTTTTAAGGCTTCGTTGATCATATTAAAAGCAGGCCGATCCTTTACGCTACCGCCCGGATTATTACCCTCCAACTTTAAAAACAAACGCACTCCCGGTTTGGCAAGTAAATGCGTTGCTTCTACCAAAGGGGTGTTCCCTATTTGACCTAATATGCTATTTTCGAATGCCATTTTTTCTAGGTCTGATTTTTATTTCAGTTTGATAAGTCACCACAGAGTTTTCGGGTACCGATTGAGTAATCCACACATTAGCCCCGATGATGCTATTTTTTCCAATAATAATATCGCCTCCTAAAATAGTGGCGTTCGCATAAATCGTTACATTATCCTCAATGGTCGGATGGCGTTTTACAGAAGCCAGTTCCTTAGAAATTTGAATACCTCCTAAAGTAACACCTTGATAAATTTTTACCTGATTACCAATAATTGAGGTTTCCCCAATTACGATCCCTGTACCGTGGTCGATATAAAACGATTCACCTATGGAAGCTCCGGGATGGATATCAATTCCCGTAATGCCATGGATATATTCACTCATCATTCGAGGTAAAATATAAACACCAAGAGTATGTAACTCATGACTTAACCTATAAATAGAAATCGCATGAAAGCCTGGATAGGCCAAATATATTTCTTGCAAACAATGCGAAGCGGGGTCATTACATTCAAAGGCAATCGCATCCTTATCCAGTTTCTGACGAATCTCCGGCAACTGCTGTTGAAATGCCTTCCAGATCACTTCTCCATTTTCAATATCCAGCTTATTTAAAATTTTTAGAAAGGTTGTTTCTAAGAAATCTTTATGCAGCTCTGCCTGTTGGGCGTCGAATAAAGAATAAAATAGCTTTTTGGTAAATGTTTTAACAGTATCTTTTAAACAAACATTATAACTTTTCACGTACGTGGAATATGTTATTTGATGGATTGAACAACAGCTTTTGGTGCTTCTTTGCGCGTACCGTCGAAACCATTAACCCCACTAACCGTTGTATATTTTAACACATACTTTTTACCGGGGTTAATAATACGGTAAGCTGCCTGACACATGAGCGTCGCTTCATGGAATCCACATAAAATCAGTTTCAATTTTTCAGGATACGTGTTTACATCTCCAATTGCAAAAATGCCGGGGATATTCGTTTGATAATTCAGAGAATTATCTACTTTAATCGCATTTTTTTCAATCTCCAAGCCCCAATCTGCTATTGGTCCTAATTTAGGCGACAGGCCGAACAAAGGTATAAAATGATCTGTTTCAATTAAACTGATCTCACCTTCTTTATCAACAGTTACCGAATCAATCTTGCCATTTCCATGTAAGGCAGTGATTTCGGCAGGAGTAATTAAGTCAATTTTATTCAAAAGTGTTAATTCGCGTACTTTTTCAACCGAATCCAAGGCGCCTCTAAATTGATTTCTTCTATGCACTAAGGTCACATTGGAAGCAATATCGGCTAAATAAATACTCCAATCTAAAGCGGAGTCACCACCACCAGAAATCACCACTTTTTTATTGCGGTATATTTCAGGATCTTTTATGATATATTCTACACCTTTATCCTCAAATTTGGAAAGGTTATCAAGCACCGGTTTTCTGGGTTCAAAAGACCCTAAACCTCCAGCAATAGCCACCACAGGGGCCTGATGCTTGGTTCCTTTATTGGTTGTTACAATAAAAGATCCATCGTCTTGTTTTTCTATAGTTTCAGCACGTTCTCCCAAAGTAAACCCTGGTTTAAACTGTTTACCTTGCTCTAATAAATTTCGAGTTAAATCACCCGCTAATATTTCCGGAAAACCGGGAATATCATATATCGGTTTTTTAGGGTAAATCTCAGAACACTGCCCGCCTGGTTGCGGTAAAGCATCTATCAAATGACATTTCAATTGTAATAAACCCGCTTCAAATACGGTAAATAACCCTGTTGGTCCTGCTCCTATAATTAGGATATCTGTCTTTATCATGTTATTATTCTTTTTTCGCAATTAATCCTTTCGTAAATTCATTGAGGGTTGTTACTTTTTCCTCAAAATCTCCTTGTATTGTTTTTCTGTATTCATTTAAATTTTTTACCAAATCATCAATGTTTTCAGGAATTACCTCCTCAAAATACTGACGTAAACGTTTGGCGGTTGTTGGCGATTTTCCATTTGTTGAAATCGCTACTTTAACATTGCCTTTGGTCACTATGCCTCCCATGTAAAAATCACAATATGGAGGGTTATCAGCTACATTAACTAATTTAGCCTCAGCCCGGCAATCACGCCAAACATTAATATTAACCTCGGGTATATCGGTCGTAGCTACAACGATATGCTTACCCTTTAAATATTCTTTTTTGTAGACGTCATCAACCAAAGTCACCTCTCCTGTTTTTGCTAGCGCTATGGTATCCGAACGAAACATCGGCGATACCATAGTTACCTTAGCATCCGGACTCGACTTTAATAAAAAGTGAAGCTTCTCTTCTGCCACATAGCCTCCGCCAACAATAAGCACCTCAAGGTTTTTCACTTTTAAAAAAATAGGATATAGATTATTTCGATCCATAATTTTATGCCTTCGCGAATTCTTTATTTATCCTGCCTAAAACAGCTCGTTCCTTAACTACATCACCAATAATTATAATCGCAGGAGAACTCAATTTTTTTTCTTTTGCAAGATACTCAATCGTATCTATAGTACCAATTCCAACCTGTTCATCTTTTCTGGTTCCATTTTGGATGATGGCAACGGATGTATCTTTTTTCCCTGCACTTTTGAAAATCTCTACGATTTCTGAAAGCTTATGCATTCCCATGAGAATAACTACCGTAGCCGTAGACTGTGCCGCTAAAGCGACATCCTCAGACAAGGAATGATGTCTGGTTGTTGCCGTAACGACCCAAAAACTTTCAGAAGCTCCACGTTTTGTAAGTGGTATACCTTGATACGCGGGTACTGCTGAAGCTGAACTGATTCCAGGAACCACATAGGTTTCCAATCCATGAGAACGTACATAATCAATTTCCTCGGCACCACGACCAAAAATAAAGGGATCGCCACCTTTTAAGCGCACCACATGGCCTTTTGTCTGGGCTTTCATGACAATGAGGTCGTTGATTTGGTCTTGCTGATAACTATAACATCCTTTGCGCTTCCCAACAAAAATACACTCGGTATCTTTTTTGGCATACTCTAGTAAATCTTCATTAACCAAAGCGTCATAAAGAATAACATCGGCTGATTTAATCGCTTTGATAGCTTTAAGCGTAATCAAATCAATATCTCCGGGGCCTGCGCCCACAACCGTTAATGTTGGAATTTTTCCTACTTCATTTCTCATAACGCATTATTTTAACGCTCCAACGGAAGATTCTCTAAACGCTCTTACTTGGTTTAAAAATTTCTTTGCGTTTTCAATATATTGAGTCGCAAATTCTTCGCTTGGTTGAAATTTATTAATTTGATAAATAATATCTGAGAAAGTCTGGCCTAAGCTAAGTTCACCGGATTCAACAAATAGCTCATCAAACTGTTTAATGATATTTGCCTGAGAATTGGTTTTTTTGTTTTCCGCAATTAATAAGGCTTTCGCCGAATTGACCATGGATGTATAAGCGTGATAAATAGCATGTGAATACACCTTATTTTCGAAGGCTTCTTCTGCGCTTTCAATCTTTTCTTCACTTTCCAAAAATAATGTCGCTACCAGGTCCACTACAACACCGGCACATTCCCCGATACCTATTTCTTTCACATATTCCTCATTCGTTCCCCAATCTATAAAATCGTCCTGCGTCAAATTAGAAACATCCTGTAGATCATTTAACAGATCATAGAAATACCGTTCACCGGTTATGGTGTAATAGGCCTCAAAGGATTTTCCTTCTGCATTTGCTTCATAATCATTTAAAATACGTCGCAACGCCTCCGGACCTCTTTTACTGGGAACTTTCACTACTTTATCAGCAAAAACACCTTGCCCATTTCCTTTATTACCACCACCTAATAACACTTGCAAAGCAGGTGCTACTAATTTATCCGGAGTTCGCACAGACATGCCTTGAAAACCGATGTGCGCCATATTATGTTGGCCACAAGCGTTCATACAACCACTGATTTTAATAACCACGTCGTCGTTATTCAAATATTGTGGATATTCCGCTTTAATAACGCGCTCTAACTCATCGGCAATTCCCGTACTACTTGCAATACCCAGATTACAAGTATCAGTTCCGGGACACGCTGTTATATCAACAGCCTTATTATAACCCGGTTCAGCAAAACCTAATTTTTTCAATTCGGTATAGAAAAAAGGTATGAGATCTTCTTTTACGAAAGGAATTAAAATGTTTTGTCGGAGCGTTAAACGAATTTCTCCTGCAGCATATTCTTCAACAAGATCAGCTAATAAACGCGCTTTATCCGTATAAAAATCGCCAAGCAACACTTTAATTCCGATAGCCACATAACCCTCTTGCTTTTGAGGCACCAAGTTATTGGATTTCCATAATTCGAAAGCTTTTTTATCTGCGATCTCCACCTCAGGAACTTCGACACTTTTTGGTTGCGAGGCTTCATAAGCATCGGCATCAATGGGCACAGAATTATTTTCAATAGCTTTTTGTTCCTCAGCAATTAATTCCTTTAAGGCATCTAAACCGATATCCTTCAATAAAAATTTCATACGAGCTTTCGCGCGACTTTTACGTTCGCCATAGCGATCGAAAATACGCAACACCCCTTCCATTACAGGGATGATCTTATCACTTTCCAAAAACTCATAAAATACATCAGCATGACGCGGTTGAGATCCTAAACCTCCACCAATCATCACTTTAAAACCACGAACACCATTTTGGATTTTAGCTATAAAGCCCAGATCGTGCATGTATGATAAGCCGGTATCTTCGTCAGATGATGAAAAAGACACTTTAAATTTACGCCCCATTTCCTGACAGATGGGATGACGTAAAAAGAACTTAAATACCGCTTCAGCATAAGGCGAAACATCGAAAGGTTCGTTCACGTCAATACCGGCCGTTTCGCTCGCGGTTACATTTCGAACCGTGTTTCCACAGGCCTCACGCAGAGTGACCTGATCACGCTCCAATTCTGCCCAAAGTTCTGGTGTACGATTCAAATCCACATAATGAATTTGAATATCTTGACGCGTGGTAATATGTAATCGGCCGCGCGAGTATTCATCGGAAACATCAGCAATACGACGCAATTGATGACTCTTCACTTTCCCATAAGGCAATTTGATACGGATCATTTGCACACCTTCCTGACGTTGTCCATAAACACCTCGTGCCAGACGTAAACTACGGAACTTCTCCTCGTCTATATTTTTGTTATTGAATTGTTCAATTTTTTGAGCTAATTCAATAATATCGCGTTCCACAAGTGGATTTTCTATTTCTGTTCTAAAACTTTGCATGTTTCTATTTATTGAATGAAACCGGCACCAACCGTGTTGTTATTTCTAGTGTCGATTAAAATGAAGGACCCATTTGTTCTATGATTTTTAAAAGCATCATAAAAAATAGGCTTATTCAGTTTGAAACTTACCGACGCAATATCGTTCATACCCAAATCAGTTGCCCCAGTTTCAATCCCTGAATAATCCGGATGTATCTTATGATTGATAGCGTCTACCTTGGCAAGAACTTTATTCACACCGTGCTGTACCACATATTTTGCTCCGGGAGTTAATTTTTCAGCATCCATCCAGCAAACATTGGCTGTGAATTGTTTATCTACGGTGGGTAGGTCATTTGCTTTTACGATCATATCGCCCCGACTTACATTAATTTCATCTTCCAAGGTGATGGTTACAGATGAACGTCTGGACGCCGTTTGATACTGATCCTTGTAAAAATAGATCGCTTTAATCTTTGATCGCGTTTGTGAAGGCAGTACCACAACCTCATCACCAACGCTTAATTCACCACCATAAACCTTTCCGGCGTAGCCGCGAAAATCATGAAAATCTTCTGTTTTAGGGCGAATTACGTATTGCACAGGAAAACGTGGCGTACCCACATTGAAAATATCTGCCTTTTGTACTTTTTCTAAATGTTCTAATAACGTTTCACCTTCATACCAGGTCATTTTCTTAGATTTATTTACTACGTTATCACCCTTTAGAGCACTTACAGGAATAAAGGTTATTTTTTGATCCTGATAATCACGCTTCGCCATCAAAGCTTCAAAATCAGATTTGATATTTTCATAAATGTCTTCAGAATAATCAACTAAATCCATTTTATTAATCGCCACAACCACATCTTTGATACGTAAAAGGTTGTTGATGAAAAAGTGACGGTTCGTTTGGTCGATAACACCTTTTCGTGCATCAATAAGGATGATGGAAGCTTGCGAGGTGGACGCACCGGTAACCATGTTTCTTGTATACTCTACATGACCCGGGGTGTCTGCGATAATGTAGCTTTTCTTCTTGGTTGAAAAATAAATGTGGGCTACGTCAATAGTAATGCCCTGTTCGCGTTCGGCGATCAAGCCGTCGGTGGCTAAGGAAAAATCCAAATAATCATATCCTCGTTGCTTGCTTGTTTTTTCAATGGCTTCAAGCTTATCGGTTGTCAACGATTTTGTGTCATAAAGTAATCGTCCGATGAGTGTACTTTTCCCATCATCTACACTTCCTGCTGTTGCTATTTTTAATACTTCCATAATGTCTTTTGACTAACTCATTTCAGCTTAGCTGAAACTAATTTTTTAAATTTTTTTTGAATAAAACTCGAATCAAATACCTTCGAATTTTAGAAATAACCTTGTTGTTTACGTTTCTCCATGGCGGCCTCCGAGCGTTTATCATCAATTCGAGCACCGCGCTCTGAAATACTGCTTTCTCTGATCTCTTCAACCACCTTATCAATCGTGGTGGCATAAGACATTACAGCTGCGGTACAACTCATATCACCTACGGTTCGGAATCTTACAAATTCCTCAAACACTTCCTCATGTTTATCACGATAAACAACCTCATCATCAGCGGTCCAGATCAATCCATCACGTAAAAAGACCTTACGTTTGTGAGCAAAATAAATGGATGGAATTTCAATTTGTTCTCTTTCGATATAAGACCAAACATCCAGTTCCGTCCAGTTTGAAATTGGAAAAACCCGAACATTTTGTCCGATTTCGATGTTGCCATTAAGCATATCGAATAATTCAGGTCGTTGATTCTTTTCATCCCACTGACCGAAATCATCACGAACCGAAAATATACGTTCTTTAGCACGTGCTTTCTCTTCATCACGACGTGCTCCACCGATGCACGCATCGAACTTAAATTCTTCAATAGCATCTAAAAGCGTGGTAGTTTGCAGTGAATTACGGCTCGCATAACGTCCGGATTCTTCAAAAACCTTTCCTTCGTCAATAGAGTCCTGCACATGACGCACAATAAGATCCAGACCAAGTTCTTTAACTAAGCGGTCCCGAAACTCTATAGTCTCAGGGAAATTGTGCCCAGTATCGATATGCATCAATGGAAATGGAACCTTAGCCGGATAAAAGGCTTTAACAGCCAATCGAACCAGAGTAATCGAGTCCTTTCCTCCTGAAAATAGAAGTACCGGTTTTTCAAATTGTGCCGCAACCTCTCTCAGAATGTAGATCGCTTCGTTCTCTAATGAATTAATATGAGATGTGTCTTGTTTCATTGTTTTTGTGTTTAAGCATGTAAGCCACATTCTCTGTTGGCCAATGCTTTTGTGGGGTCAAAATATTTAAATTCGTTTGGTAACTTATGTGTTGCTAAATAAGCGTCTAATTGCTCGTCAGACCAATGGTAAAATGGACTCACTTTAAGGACGCCATCTTTACTCAAACTGAAAATATCGATACTGTTTCTAAAGGCCGTTTGCCCTTTTCTTAAATTGGTAAACCAAACTTCAGGTTGATGTTCTGCCATGGCCCGGGTGAACGGTTCCAATTTTACCTGTTCGGTAAATATGGTGTGTTCCGGTGTATCAATTTGAGGAATGCCCAATACCACATCGCGATGCGCAGCCGTTTGTTTCGGAACATATAAAAAGATATTTAAATCTAATTGTTTAATAACGGCCTCGGCATGACGATAGGTTTGTGGCGTATTGTATCCCGTATCGCACCAAACTACAGCTGTTCTGGGTGAAACTTCAGTGACAGCATGCAAAATTGCCGCCTCATATGGACGAAAATTTGTAGTGACAACTGCTTTGCCGGAAAGCGCTAAGGCTTGTTTAATAATCGCTTCCGGCTCAGCTGCTGCCAAATCTCTATTTAGTTTAGTTATGTATTCTTGTTTTATCATTATTTTCCCCATTGAATGGTGTTCCAAATACGCTCGTGAAAAAAGTACAATATCATTTTAGTGACCAGTTCGATCCCTCCAATTGAAAAGGCTAAATCTAGTTTCCCCGTTATTAACCAGGAAATAAGTATGGTATCCAACGTTCCTATAGTACGCCAACTCAAAGATTTCACAATACTTCGAAGCGGTTTCTCATCCAGAACGTCCTCTTTATAATTTGTTTTTTCTTTCGTTTGTATTAACATGATATCACAACTATTTAGTATTTCATATAATTCCTATCAGTTTAGTAGGAAATACAAAAGTATAAATAAATTTGGAAGAAAAAAGGAGATGATTTAATTTTTTTGAATATTATAGAATTTTAGGCAATTCCTTTAAATATTGAGAAGATAATCAATAAAAATTGAGAAAGTCGTAGAGGTTAAGCCTTAGAAAAATCAGCTAAAGTGGTGTTCCGGAATATATCGAGGGTGTTATCACGAACCTTTAACATGAGTTTGTGAACGCTACACGTTTTCTCATCGGGACAATCATCGCAAGGTTCATAATAGTTTAAACTTACACAGGACACCATTGCGATGGGACCTTCAAGAACCCGCATAACCTCCGTCATTAAAATATACTCAGGCTCCTTTAATAAGTAATAGCCACCGTTCTTCCCTTTTTTAGATCCAAGGAAACCCGATTTACGAAGCGTTAATAAAATACTTTCTAAAAATTTCTGTGGGATTTGCTCAAATTTGGCAATCTCCCCGACCTGAACAGGGTTTTCTCCCTCATGACGTGCGATATATGTGAGGGCTTTTAGTCCGTATTTTGTTTTCTTGGAAAGCATTCTGCTAATATACTAATTTAATGCCTGTTCCAGATCAATAATAATATCATCTACATGTTCAAGCCCTACAGAGATTCGCACCAAACCATCCGTAATATTAACGGCTAAGCGGTCTTCTTCAGCCAAACTACTATGGGTGGTTGAAGCCGGATGGGTTACAATAGTTCGGGTATCCCCTAAATTTGCGGAAAGCGAACACATCTTTATGCTATTTAGAAATTTACGACCGGCATCAATGCCACCTTTTACTTCAAAAGCTACAATGTTGCCTCCTAATTTCATTTGCTTTTTAGCCACCTGATATTGCGGATGTGACTTTAAAAAAGGATATTTTACCCAATTGATCTTCGGATGATTTTCCAAAAACACTGCTAATTTCATAGCATTCTCACAATGCTTTTCTACACGAACCGGTAGTGTTTCTAAACTTTTAGAGAGCACCCAGGCGTTAAATGGAGATAAGGCCGGACCCGTGTTTCTGGAGAACAAATAGATTTCCCGAATCAGATCAGCCTGACCTACGGTAACACCTCCTAAAACGCGCCCCTGACCATCGATCAATTTTGTAGCAGAATGTATCACCAAATGCGCACCGTGTTTGATAGGTTGCTGGATATAAGGTGTAGCAAAACAATTGTCAATGATAAGGATCAAATCATGTTTTTTCGCAATACTACTCAATACGTCCATATCAATAATATCCACCGCCGGATTGGTAGGTGTCTCAGCGTATAAAATTTTAGTCGCTGGAGTGATAAAAGATTCAATCGTTTCCGGTTTATTAATATCAAAATAACTTGTCGTTATATTCCATTTTGGTAAAAACTTAGTAAACAAACTATGCGTAGATCCAAAGACTGATCGTGCAGAGACGATATGATCACCACTATTTAGCAAAGCGGCAAATGTTGAAAACACGGCTGCCATGCCGGTTGCAAATGCATAACCAGTTTCAGCACCCTCCATTTTACAAATTTTATCCACAAATTCACTCGTATTGGGATTCGTAAAGCGACTGTAAATATTGCGCTCTTTTTCTTCCGAAAATGACGCCCGCATATCTTCAGCATCCTCAAAAATAAAACTTGAAGTTAGATACAAGGGTACAGAGTGTTCTAAAAATTCTGTACGATCCAACTGACTACGAATGGCCTCTGTTTCTATATGTCTCTTTTTACTACTCATAAACTTATTTTAAGCTGCTCACTACGCTTTTTTCAACTAATTTATATGTTTGGATAATCTCAAAATATCACCAAAAACGCCTCTTGCCGTTACCTCAGCACCGGCACCGGCACCCTGAATTACAATGGGTTGCTCTCCATAACTTTCGGTAAATATCTCAAAGATAGCATCACTACCTTTAACATGGCCCAAGGTACTATCTTCAGGCACAGAAACCAATTTTACTTCCAACTGACCTTTATCCTGAGATAGATCTCCAAATAAATCGCCTACGTACCGCAATACATGACCGTCAGCTTGCTCTTCTTTAAGGGTTTGGAATCCGTCATCAAGAACATTCAACTGCCCCAAAAAGTCTTCTACCGAAATATCCTGATATTCCTTGGGAATTAAATTTTGAATAGACACATCCTCAAACTCATTTCGTAGATCCAATTCTCTGGCCAAAATCAATAATTTTCTAGCGACATCATTCCCTGAAAAATCCTCGCGCGGGTCGGGCTCTGTAAATCCTTTATCTATAGTTTCCTGTACAATAGTACTAAAAGGTTTATCCTTTACTGAAAAATGGTTAAATAAATAACTCAAAGTTCCTGAAAACACCCCACGAATTCGGGTAATATTCTCCCCGGATTCATGCAATAATTTAATGGTGTCAATTAATGGTAAACCCGCCCCTACTGTGGTTTCATACAGATATTCCTTATTGTGTTCTTTCAAATGACTGCGAAGTGTAGTATAAAAATCATGTGAAATGGTATTCGCTATTTTATTAGACGATACGAGATCGAATCCGGCTTCTACAAGAGGCACATAATTCTTATGGAAATCGCTGCTTGAAGTATTATCCACCGCAATTAAATTCTCTAAATGATGCGTATTAGCAAAATCAATGATCGCTTCAATCGAACTTTCCGTGGTCGTATTTTGTATTTCTGACTTCCAGTTTACTGTAGCCCCTTTTTTATTTAATATTAATTTTTTCGAATTTGAAATCGCAAAAACATTTAAATAAATGCCTTTACGCTTCTCAATATCATCCTTCGACTTTAATATCTGATCGATAAGCGCGCCACCCACCAAACCGTGACCGAAGATAGCAATATTGATCTTCTTTGAGATCCCAAAAACCTCTCCGTGAATCACATTCATGGCTTTATGAAGCTGCTGTTTTTTAACCACCAAACTCACATTTTTTCCTGTAACTGTATTATTAAACAATAAAGGTGTGATTTGGTTTTTGATCAAAGCGTTAAATGGTTTGTGGAAAGAACTTAAAGCAATTCCCACAATGGAAATTACCGAAACATCGTCAACAACATGAATGTTATTCACGTCCTGAGAATAAAAATCACGTTCAAATTCACGTTCAAGAGCAATCACAGCCTGAGTTGCCTGGTCGGCGTTAATAACCAGACCTATCCCACGTTCAGAAGACCCTTGCGAAATGATACTCACACTAATATCCTTATTTGCTAAAGCTCCAAAAATACGGGCATCAACACCACTTTTCCCCAGCAAACCGCGACCTTCGAGGTTTATTAGGGATACATTCTCCAAAACAGATAAGGATGTAACTTCCTTAGAATTCGGTTTTGCAGTGATTAAAGTACCTTCATCCTCAGGATTGAAGGTGTTCAAAATTCGAAGATTGATGTTTTTTTCAACCAACGGAATAATCGTTTTAGCATGCAGAACGGTGGTTCCAAAGTTGGCCAACTCATTGGCTTCACTAAACGAAAGTTCCCTGATCTTTTGGGCATCCTCAACAAGGTCAGGATTAGCCGTATAAATACCATTTACATGGGTATAATTTTGCAATTCTTCGGCATCGAGATAATTGGCTAGTAATGCAGCTGTATAATTGCTACCGTTACGGCCCAAAGTAGTTGTTTCATTATTCGCATTGGATGCAATAAAACCAGTAACTACGGGCACGGTATCGGTTAAAATAGTTTTAAAATACTGCTTGATATTGTCCTTGGACAGTTGTGCAATAGGCTGCGCATTTCCAAAACTGCCATCCGTTTTTATTAGTTTTCTAGCGTCTGTAGGCTGTGCTTTAATACCACGCTCATTCAGTAACCCAGATACCATTTTAACGGCTAGTAATTCACCATGTGCTAAAATCTCATCCTTGGTTTTTTTACTGTAATCGCGCAATAAACTCACGCCTTCAAACAGTTTTTCTAATGTTGAAAATTCGGCTTCAAAATCCACAGATGGTAGCGGTTCCGATTGATAGGCTTTAAAAGTTTCAAAATCGGCTTTATAATCTTTGCCCAAATATGCCTTATCTAATATAGACTCAAGCGCATCCGTGGCATTTCCTCTGGCGGAAACCACGAGGGTTATTTTTTCCCCGACCTTCACTTTTGCTTCTACTATGGAAATCACTTTTTCCAAACCTTCACCATTCGCAAGAGACGTCCCGCCAAACTTAATCACTTTCATTTTTTTCTTTTTTGAATCAGGCACAAAAATGCCTTCGATAATCTTCTCTAATTGTTCGTATTCCATTAAAAAGGCGTCATGACCGTGCACCGAATGAATTTCATTGTAAGTAACATTCGCATGCGACACTGCCAATTGTTTATGTGTTTGCCGATTTTCTTCAGCCGTAAAAAACAGATCAGAATCGACACCCACGATATGAATATTGGCTTCAATATTATCTAAAACGTTGAAAGCCTCGGGTCTTCCCTTGGTCACATCTATGGTCTTCAATAGCTGATTCATCAATTTGTAGGCAGATAACTGAAAACGTTCCTGCAACTTTTTACCATGATGAAGCAACCAGCTTTCCACATTAAATATCTCCAGATCTTCATTTTTACTACGCTGAAAACGTGCTTTAAAAGATTCCGGAGTTCGATAACACAGCATGGCATGCATACGGGCATCATGTACCGGGTTTTTCGAATTCAATAAAAACTGTTCTTGAATCTGACAGTTGGCAATCAACCAGTCAGTAGCCTTCCAATCTGTGGCCACGGTTACCAAATGTTTGGCCACATCGGGTTTCAGAACAGCCATTTCCCAGGCCAGACCACCGCCCAAAGAACCACCAATTATAGCAAAAACTTGTTCAATTTTTAAGGTCGTTAAACCCTGTAAAAAAATCCGGGCTACATCTCTGGCTACAAAATCTTTGTAATTCTCGATCACAAAACCATCATACCCATTTCCGGGAATATTAAAGGCCAATACCGTGTAAAGTTTCGTATCGATAACCTTATCGTCACCCACAAGATCATTCCACCAGCCATCCTCTCCGGCCACGTTACTATTTCCCGTTAAGGCATGGTTTACCAGCACCACAGGAGCCTTACCCAACGCCTTACCGAAAACTTGGTAGCTCAAAGGAATTTCAGGGTATAGGACACCACTTTCAGTAGTAAAATTAGTAATTCTGGTATGTTTCAGTTTTGAATTCAAGGGGTTCTATTTTATCGTTTTAAAAGCTTCAGTTAAATCACTTTTTAAATCATCCAGATCTTCAATTCCAACAGACAAGCGAATTAGATCACTGGTAACACCGGCTGAAGCCTGCTCTTCTTCGGTAAGCTGTTGGTGTGTTGTGCTTGCCGGATGAATAATTAAAGATTTTGTGTCTCCTATATTCGCCAATAGAGAGAATAATTTGGTATTGTCAGCAATTGCTTTTGCCGCTTCAAAACCCTTCTTCGCACCGAAGGTTATGATACCACTCTGTCCGTTTGGCAAATATTTATCAGAAAGCGCTTTATATTTACTGGAAGCTAATCCGGGATAATTAACCCAGGCTACGGCATCCTGCTTTTCTAACCACAGTGCCAAATCTAGTGCATTTTCGCTATGTTTCTTTATTCTTAAGGGCAAGGTTTCTAAGCCCTGAATAATATTAAAGGCGTTGGTTGGACTTAATGCACCACCAAAATCTCGTAAGCCTTCCAAAATTAATTTAAAAGTATAAGCCGGAGCTCCTAACGTTTCATAATATTTCAAACCATGATAACCTGGCGAGGGTTCCGTAAACTCAGGGAATTTACCATTGTCCCACTTAAAAGTTCCGGCATCAATAATAACCCCTCCAAGGGAATTTCCTTGTCCTCCTATATATTTGGTTAGAGAGTGTATCACAATATTCGCCCCGTACTTTATAGGGTTTAACAGGGCTGGGGTCGCCACGGTATTATCAACTATAAAAGGCACTCCCGCGGCTTTCGAGTGTTTTCCAATCGCTTCCAGATCCAAAACATCCAGTTTTGGGTTTCCTAAGGATTCTACAAAAAAGGCTCGTGTATTAACCTGAACAGCTGCCGCAAAATTATCCGGATTATCGGCGTCTACAAACGTTGTTGTGATACCTAAACGTGGCAAGGTTACTTTAAGCAAATTATAAGTTCCACCATATAAACTACTAGACGCTACGATATGGTCGCCGGACTTTAATAAAGTCAAAAAGCCTGTCGCGATCGCTGCCGTTCCGGAAGCAAAAACCACAGCACCAACACCACCTTCCAACGCGGCTAAACGCTCTTGTAATATCTGATTTGTTGGATTGTTTAAACGGGTGTAAATAAAGCCTAATTCTTGTAGTGAAAATAAATTGGCCGCATGATCGGAATCATTAAACACATACGAGGTGGTTTGATAAATCGGAACTGCTCTTGTGCCCCAAGTGGCTTTTACATCGTGTCCAGCATGTAATGCATGGGTTGCTAATTTTTGTGTACTCATTTTTCTAAGTTTTTTAGTTTTAAAATAATTAAACCTAAAGCCAAAATGCGCCCTTAAGCGTACTTCATAGAAAAATGTTAAAAAGAAAATGTAATAAATTACTAAAAGTAACTCGTTAGTTATCTATCTAAATTTTCATTTAGTAGAATGTAGCACCTTCTTTACAGGTAAAGGGTTGCTAAGGCTTCAACGGGTCTATTCCCTCTGCCTTTCTTGATAACATTTCAATACGTTTTTTGAACTTTGTGAGTACAAATATTCAATTAGAAAAATGGAATATCCAAATTTTTTAGAGGTTATTTTTATTTTTCTAACTGATTGGCCTCAAATTTCCCCCGGATAATTTCTGCGATAGGCCTGTTTTCAATCTTCGATTCCAACCATGAAATAATGTCGAGATACAAGAACGCCCGACTTTCATAAGGGTCATTCTCAAATTCTTTTAATTTTTTATGAAGTCTGGTGAAGGCCGCTGGAACTTCATGCGGATAAATATCCCCCAAGCCACGTAAAAATTTAATGATTTCCTTCTGAACCTCGTGCAGATCCTCCATTTTAATTAAAAACTTATAGGTACTTCTAATCAATACATCGAGATTATAATCCAATCCTGCCTCGTAATGCGCTACCAAGTTCAAAATCCTTGAAAAACACAATAAATCCTCTCGCATTTGAAGGCTTTTATTACTGATGATCTTATCCAAATACTGAATGCACTTTTTTAACTCACCGGCACCAAAATACATACTGGCCATTTTGTAATAGAACACCATAATATGATGCTCGTCAATACGATCTTTATAAATTTTTAAGCGATCCAGAACCTCATCGATCAATGGTAATCCCGCCTTAAAACGGCCTTCCATAAAATAGAGATTAAATTTGTTGTTGTAGATGTATAGAAAAGCTAAACCTTCCACATTATCGTCGGTATGAAACCATTTTTTTTGCGTCACGTTCTCAAAACGCTCAAGACTTTCTTTGAACTTTTCATGCTGTCTCAAATAATAAAGAGCTTCAAGCAAATAATGATTCCCTTTCAGGAAAAACACCGGGTTCAACTGGATCATATCTTTATTTTCATAAAACAAATCCACCCATTTGGAAGCGTATTTATAACTGGATAAAAAATCTACCGTTAAAAAACTATACCACAAATAGGATTTGTACAACCAAAGTTTTTCACGAAATCCCAGGTTATTAATATCGTATTTAGGTAGGCGATCATGAAAATATTTAGTGACTATTCTATGCTCTTCATCGTTTTTAACATAGCCGGTTTTCAAAAATAAACCGTACAACTGCAACGATAAATTCGATAATTTACTGGTCAACACATTTTGAACGCTCAGTTCTTTAGCCTGTATGGTTAATTCATCAGCTCGATTACTTAAACTTCTTGTGATATATTGTGATTCAATAACCTTTTCCAACTCGACAATTTCGTAGGCAATATTCTTCTCTTCGTGGGAGATTGCCAAACTTTTGGCTTTATCCAATATTTTTAAGCTTTGTTTGTACAAGCCTTTATGATACAATATCGTAGCAAAATCAAGCTGTTCCCGAATTTGAATTCGAATATTTTGATGGGACGGGTTTAAACGTAAACTGATTAGGATCTGTTTGTAAAGGTGGGCTTTCAGATTCGATAATTGCTGCTTTTTTACAATCCCTTTTTTAATGATTACTGATTCGTCGTAAGTAGAAAGTTTATCTAAAATATTGAATAGCATCAAAAATTTTGAGTCCTCATTTACCCCTAATCTTCCGACATAAAGTTTAAATTGACGCTTTTCAGACTTCGAGAGGGACTTTACCAATACAAACAAATTATCTTTTTGATCTCTTGTCATAGTTATAATCTAAACCTTAAGTTTTTGACTATTAGGTTTTTAGGTTCCAAAATATTAGTTTAAACATCGTAATAAATGTACGATGAATTCTCTATTTTCCAAACCAAAATATACATTCGTAGTACAATTAGAAAATATATTTTAATAAATGTCTGATAACAAAGTCCAAATTTTTGATACGACCTTACGAGATGGTGAGCAAGTACCCGGTTGCAAACTGAATACTGAGCAAAAAGTTATTATTGCTGAGCAGTTAGATATATTGGGAGTTGACGTGATTGAAGCTGGTTTTCCGGTATCGAGTCCTGGTGATTTTAGATCGGTAGAAGAAATTTCTAAAATTGTTAAAAACGCTACGGTTTGCGGCTTAACACGTTCTGTAGAAAATGATATAAAAGTAGCTGCAGAAGCGCTGAAATATGCCAAAAAACCGAGAATTCATACGGGTATAGGAACTTCCGATTCACATATTACACACAAGTTCAAATCAAATCGCGAAGCCATTATAGAACGTGCTGTTAAAGCTGTAAGCCTTGCTAAAACCTATGTTGAAGATGTCGAGTTTTATGCGGAGGATGCTGGTAGAACAGACAATGACTACCTAGCGCGCATATGTGAAGCTGCTATAAAAGCAGGTGCTACCGTTTTGAATATTCCCGATACTACAGGCTATTGTTTACCTAGTGAATACGGAGCGAAAATAAAATACCTAAAAGAAAATGTAAAAGGCATCGAAAAAGCTATTTTATCCTGCCATTGCCATAACGATTTAGGTTTAGCCACCGCGAATTCTATTGAAGGGGTAATAAATGGAGCACGTCAAATAGAATGTACCATAAACGGTATAGGCGAGCGTGCCGGAAATACGGCGCTTGAGGAAGTTGTTATGATCCTAAAACAACACCCTTACTTAAACTTAGACACGAATATCAATACGCAAATGTTGTATGGTATAAGCCAGTTGGTTTCCGATCGTATGGGGATTTACACGCAACCTAATAAAGCTATTGTAGGGGCTAATGCCTTTGCACACAGTTCTGGTATCCATCAGGATGGGGTGATCAAGAACCGTGAAACATATGAGATCATCGATCCAAAAGATGTTGGCGTAACCGCCTCTGCAATTGTGCTTACTGCACGTAGTGGTAGAGCCGCCTTGGCCTATCGTGCCAAAAATGTTGGTTATGAATTAACGAAGCTTCAATTAGACGAAGTTTATAAAAACTTTTTAGATTTTGCAGATAAGAAAAAAGAAGTTGATGATAATGATATCCACCAAATCATAGAAAGTTGTAAATTGTATAAGGAAATCATTTCCGCATAGCACAAAACGAATGAAACTAAATATTGCCGTTTTACCGGGCGATGGTATTGGCCCAGAAGTTACAGCACAAGCCGTAAAGGTCTTGAAAGCTGTTGCTATGGAGTTCAATCATTTATTTACGTTTCAATATGGTTTGATTGGGGCCAGCGCTATTGATAAACATAACGATCCACTCCCTGAAGAAACGCTTAGCATTTGCAAAAACGCAGATGCTATTTTATTTGGAGCCATCGGAACTACAGCCTATGATATTGATCCGAATGCCAAAATGCGTCCGGAACAAGGCTTACTAAAATTGCGAAAAGCTCTTGATCTCTTTGCGAATATCCGACCTGTGATCGCTTATGAAGAGTTATTAAACAAGGCTTCTTTAAAGAAAAGCAAAGTTAAAGACACCAATATTCTGATATACCGCGAACTTACGGGAGGAATCTATTTCGGAGAAAAAAAATTAAGCGACGACGGTAATGAAGCTTCTGATATCTGTGCTTATACGCGCCAGGAAATCGAACGTATCACACATCCGGCGTTCAAAGCTGCTCAGGCAAGACGCAAAAAAGTAACTTTGGTTGATAAGGCAAATGTGCTGGAAAGTTCACGACTTTGGCGTCGGGTGGTTCAAGAAATAGCACCACAATATCCAGATGTAAAACTCGATTATATGTTTATCGATAATGCAGCCATGGAACTCATCATTAATCCAAAACAATTTGATGTCTTACTTACCGAAAACATGTTTGGAGATATTCTATCTGAAGAAGCTGGTGTTATTGTCGGCTCGATAGGGCTTCTCGCTTCAGCATCTCTTGGAAAAGACCATGCTATGTTCGAACCTGTTCACGGTTCGTACAGTCCGGCTACAAACAAAGGTATTGCCAATCCAATAGCCTCCATTTTATCAGCCGCCATGTTGTTAGATCATTTTGGTCTGGATGATGAGGCCGTTCGTGTACGCGATGGGGTAGGCAAATCATTAAAACTGCATATCACAACACCAGATTTAAATACAAAATACGACAATATAAGCACAACTAAAGTAGGAGATTTCATTGAGGATTTCATCAATAATCCTGATGAAACAAACCTTAACTTTACCAACATACATTTAGGGCAATCGACTATTATTTAATTTTTAGAGTTAGTCGTCAACAAATTAAACGTAGTATTGCTTAGAAAAGCGCATGTAAATATGCGCTTTTTGCTTTTTATAAATCTTAAAGACTGTTATGACTCCCGTCGCAATACGGCAAATTGCTACTCTGCTTGCACATGCATAAAAATGCCTTACCATCACGCTTTGGTTCAAAAACAACCGGTTCGAAATCATTACGACGATGTGAACCATCACAAAACGGTTGCTTATCCGATTCACCACAAGAACAGAAATACTTGGTTTCACCTTTGTTTAACTCTATTTCAACCGGTGCTGTTCCGGCAACTTTTGCTTTGCTCATATCATTAATTTTTAAGTAATATAAGAAATAAGTATTGAAATCAAAATTCTGATTATAAAAATCTATTTGGGCGTTCCCCAAGGGTCGCGCTTTACGCTGTATCTTTTTTGTACCAAAAAAGGATGCCGCTTCAATCGCTAACGCAGCAAGAGTAATATGAAAGATGTTTTGTTATTCCAAATGAAGCCTGGAATCTACAGGAAGCAATTCGCTTGATAAGATTACCACGTCGCTTTGCTCCTCATAATGACGATTTTGAATGTCATTCCGAGTGAAACGAGGAATCTCTTTATAATCATTTACGAATGAATTCTATTCATCCAACACGGTTGTTGCCACAGCAATCTTAGAATCTGCCGTGCCGTAGTATAAGAACCAACGGTTTGAATAAGGAACCAAACCTTCCACAAAACACACCAGATTTACCTCACCTATTTTTTCATATGGTTTATCCGGGTAAATAAAATAGTCACTCGTTCTATCCAACAAGATATATGGTGCTTCCTTATCAAAAAGGGCTTGCCCTGCGGCGTAGGTGAATTTTGGTAATTCAGTATCATTAAAATTTGCAGCATTACTCCCGTTGTATATGAGTAAAATTCCTTTGGCTGTATATAAAGCGAAAGGGCCGGGTTCTACCAACCGACTATCAAAA
The DNA here is from genome assembly GCF_043876815.1 of Gaetbulibacter sp. M240. Lineage (NCBI taxonomy): Bacteria > Pseudomonadati > Bacteroidota > Flavobacteriia > Flavobacteriales > Flavobacteriaceae > Gaetbulibacter > Gaetbulibacter sp. M240. Next base: position 350,266 of record NZ_JBAWKA010000003.1, on the reverse strand, counting down.
TAACCCGGGCGTGGATACAACACTGAAATCGGGTTTTTAGATTCTTCATTCTCACAAATCTCCCAATGGATCAGGTCATCCGACTTTGCAAGAAAAATATCAGTATCACCAAAATACATCCAATAGCTGCCGTTTATTTTTTTTGCAATTACCTTTTCACCTTGAAGTTCTGCAACGATCGCCCCTGATTTCGACCATACATCTCGGTACTTTTTATCCTCAAACGCCAGACCTTGTTTCGTCCAATGTAACAGATTGCTCGAGGTGGCCACACTCAACCGAGCAGTTTTCCCATCATAGGCTGTATAGGTCATCACGTAATTCCCATCCGGGCTACCTACAATTCTCGGATCTTCAATGCCATCAAACAAACAGTTCTTACAATCCGTATCCAAGGTGTCATTGGCTAGTTTTTTATAATGCCACTCGTAGCGCATCATAGGATCCTCATCCGGATACAGAACAGGTTTTGACCTTTTATCAAAGTGTAAACCATCGGTACTCGTAGCCAAACCAATGCGCGAAGTTCCGCTGGAATCCTGGGATCTATAAAAGAGATACACTGTTTCGTTGTGCACCACAGCTGCCGGATTTAGAACATTCCGGCTCTCCCAATAGACTGTCTTATTAGAAATTGGAGATTCAAAAGAAAAATCTACCGAGGGCTTCAAAATGGGATTCAAGGAATCTACTTTTTCAACGGTATGAAACCCCCAATCAACCTTATCATCTTCAGTTAATTCATCAGTCTTTTTTTGACCACAATTCACTACAAGAAGCATGATAGCCAAAGCATAAACTATCCTTAAAAGTAACTTCTTATAGATGTTAACATCCATTTTTTCGTTTTAATTTATTCTGGAAACTTCGCTCGGATCTTTTCTAGACCCAAATTATGCATACTTCCTAAATGTGTATGTTTCTTTGAAGTATCCGGTTTATAAGTACCATCCTGAACCTGTCCGCCAATCTTCTGATAGGCTTCGCGGAAGCTCATTCCGTCTTCAACCAGAGTATTAATATTATCCACCGTAAACAAATAGTGATATTTTGAATCATTCAGATCTACGTTCTTTACTTCAATTTGTTGAATGGCATAATCAAAGATATCCAAAATAGCCTTCAAATCTTCAAAAGCGGCGATCATATTTTCCTTTAGCAACTGGAAATCCCTATGATAGCCACTGGGTAAATTGTTGGTGATCAGGATCATTTCAGATTGAAGTGCCTGAATCTTATTGCATTTCCCACGGATCAGTTCAAAAACATCCGGATTTTTTTTGTGAGGCATAATACTACTCCCGGTTGTAAGAGCATCGGGAAAGCTGATAAATCCAAAATTCTGACTCATATACAGGCATACATCCATAGCAAATCGTGCCAATGTATTGCTTAATCCACCCAAGGCAGCAGCAATTGTGCGTTCGTTTTTTCCACGCGCCATCTGGGCTGCTACCACATTGTATTTAAGAGTTGAAAACTTTAATTCTTTGGTGGTCATTTCACGGTCGATGGGAAACGAACTACCATAACCTGCAGCCGAACCCAATGGGTTTTGGTCTACGGTTTTTGAAGCTGCTTGTAACAGATATACATCATCGATCATCAATTCAGCATAGGCTGAAAACCATAACCCAAACGAGGATGGCATCGCTACCTGCAAGTGTGTATAGCCCGGTAAAACATTATTTTTATATTTTTCCGCAAGTCCCAGTAAAGTATCAAACAATGTTTTTGTTTTTGCTTGAATCGCCTCCAACTGATCTTTATAATACAGGTGTAAAGCTACTAGAACCTGGTCATTTCTGGAACGCGCCGTATGGATCTTTTTCCCGACTTCTCCTAGTGATTTTGTAAGTTCAAATTCAATTTTTGAATGTACATCTTCAAACTGGTCCTCAATAACGAATGTGCCATTAGCAATTTGCTCTTCTAGCTTTTTTAAACCACCCAGCAATTCCACCAACTCTTCCACTGAAATAACACCAATCTTCTGCAACATTTTGGCATGTGCTTTCGAAGCCATAATGTCATATTTTGCAATATGGCTGTCGATCTCCCGATCATTACCAACGGTAAACTGCTCTATCTTTTTATCTATTGATATACCCTTATCCCAAAGTTTCATGCTTCTTTTGTTTTATGTTTTTTTCGGATCTAATTTTTAACTTATAATACCTTCTCCAACAGCTTTATGTAAATCTCAATGCCTTCTTCAATTTCATGAACATAAATAAATTCATTTGCAGAATGCGAACGCGTGCTATCTCCGGGTCCTAACTTTAAACTTGGACAAGACAAAGTCGCCTGATCCGATAAAGTTGGTGACCCATAAGTGGAGCGCCCCAGAGCTATTCCTGCTTTTACCAGATCGTGGTCCATTGGAATAGACGACGAATTTAAACGCAAACTTCTTGGTTCTATCTTACAAGGTGCTTCTTTTTGTAATATCTCTGCAATTTCCTTATTCGTATAGGCGTCATTAACACGAACATCAATAACAAGGTCAACATCGGCAGGTACCACATTGTGTTGAGATCCTCCCTTTATCTGGGTTACCGTTAACTTGACATCACCTAAAACCTCCGAACTTTTTTCAAATTTAAAATCCTTGAACCATTGCAGCACGGCAATCGTGTTATAAATAGAATTATTGTTATTAGGATGCGCGGCATGACTTGGAGTGCCTTCAACCTTAGCATCAAATACTACCAAGCCCTTTTCGGCAACAGCGAGATTCATGAGCGTTGGCTCGCCTACAATGGCCACATCCACTTTTGGGATCACCTCAAGCATACTGTTCAAGCCATCAGGGCCGCTACTTTCTTCTTCCGCGGAAGCGACCAAAACTAGATTATATTTTAGATTCGTATGATCGTAAAAATAAGTAAAAGTCGCTATTAAAGATACCAAACAACCCCCGGCATCATTACTCCCAAGGCCAAACAACTTTCCATCCTCCACAAAAGCTTTGAACGGATCATTAGTGTAAGCCGTGTTGGGTTTTACCGTGTCGTGATGGGAATTTAATAGCAGTGTTGGTTTACTTGCGTCGAAGTGTTTATTTACTGCCCAAACATTGTTTTTAGTTCGGGTATACGTGAGATTATGAGCCTTAAACCAATCCTCGATCAATTGTGCGGTTTGGTCTTCCTCCGACGAAAATGATGGTGTTTCTATTAGTTTTTTTAAAAGCTCGATCGCCTCACTCTTAAGTTTCTGTATCATAACTTTAAAGTTGTATGTTTTTGAGGATTTGCACTAATGACTGTGGCATTTCCGATGATCACTTTTGACACACCAGCCTTCAAAGCGTCAAAGCAATTAGTTAACTTTGGCAACATACCATCAGCAATAACACCTTCTCGTTTTAAAGTATTATAACCTTCAGAATTAATAGTTTGAATAACAGAATTATCATCATCTACCGATAACAAAACACCATTCTTTTCGAACACATAGATTAATTCGGTTTTAAAAAATTCAGAGAGTCCGACTGCTAATGCAGACGCTATAGTATCAGCATTGGTGTTAAGCAGTTGCCCACGATTATCATGGGTTATCGCACAAAACACTGGGGTAATTTGCTGTTCTAACAAGACTTGTAATACGTCTGCGTTTACCTGTTCAATATCTCCTACAAAACCATAATCGATCGTCTTTACCGGTCGTTTTACCGAACAAATTGTATTCCCATCTGCACCTGTAAAACCTATAGCATTGCATTTATAAGCTTGTAATTTGGCTACAATACCTTTGTTGATTTTACCCGCGTATACCATGGTAATAACATCCAAGGTTTCCGCGTCGGTAATACGCCTTCCTTCAACCATATTCACAGGAACCTGCATATCCTTAGCTAATTTTGTGGCTAATTTTCCACCGCCATGAACCAATACTTTAGGTCCCTGCAATGCAGCAAACTGTTCTAAAAAATGATCTAGGGCTTCCGGATTATCAATAATATTTCCGCCAACCTTTATAATTTTTAAACTGTCCATGTTACAGGTTTTCTAATAGTTTTTTCAACACCAATTGTGCGGCATAGGTTCGATTATTCGCCTGATGCAACACAATAGAATTCTGACTATCCAATACGGCATCTTCAACAACTACATTTCGACGCACCGGCAAACAATGCATAAATTTAGCTTGCCCTAGTAACGATTTGGTGATCATCCACGACCTATCGGTTTCTAAAATTTGTCCGTACTGATCATAGGAACTCCAGTTCTTCACATATACAAAATCAGCATTTTTACAAGCCTCTTTTTGATCGTGGATCACAGGGACATTTTTAGTGATCTCGGGGCTTAAGTCATAGCCTTTAGGATTTGTGATCACAAATTCGACATCCATTTTTTGCATAACTTGCGTAAAGCTGTTCGCCACCGCATGAGGCAAAGCTTTTACATGGGGCGCCCAACTAAGAACTACTTTAGGTCGTGCCTTTTTACTAAATTCTGAAATCGTTAAAGCATCGGCAAGACCCTGAAGCGGGTGCGCTGTGGCACTTTCCATATTAACTACAGGAACCGATGCATATTTTTTAAAAGCATTAAGAACTACCTCATTTTCGTCTCTTTCCTTATCCGTTAAGGTAGGAAAAGCTCTTACTGCAATAATATCACAATATTGTGAAACCACTGCTGCGGCCTCTTTGATATGCTCAGCGGTAGACCCATCCATAACTGTACCATCGCCAAATTCAATGCCCCAGGCATCCCCGGAAACATTCATTACCATGGGATCCATACCGAGATTCAAGGCTGCTTTCTGAGTACTTAAACGCGTTCGTAAACTGGAATTAAAGAACAATAAACCCAGGGTTTTATGTTTTCCCAAAGCGTGGTGCTTTACAGGGTGTTTTTTTAAGGCCAAGGCTTCCGATATCCAGGTTTGAATATGATCTATATCGTGTATCGAGGTATAATGTTTCATTCCTTATTTTATTTTTGTGAATGGCACTTTATTTCCAAAAGCATTCAGTATAAAGTCGTCTTCCAGTCCATTGACGATCCAGGTTTCTATTTTAGCTTGTTTTGTAACGTTGGCTGCTTCTATTTTTGAAAGCATACCACCACTGCCGTGCGAGGATTTAGATGGCAACACCTCTTGTTTTAAATGCTCATAATCGGTGACTTCCCGGATGGTTTCAGGTTTTTTGTTAGTCACCGAAGCTTTGGTATAAATCCCGTTCGTATTGGTAGCAATGATAAAGAGATCGACGCCCAATAAAACTGCTGTTAATGCCCCTAATTTATCGTTATCCCCGAATTTAATTTCATCCGTGGCTACGGTGTCATTTTCATTAATAATAGGGATGTAATTATTGTTTACCAACACGTTTATGGTGTTTATAATATTGGTTTTACTTTCTTGTTTTTCAAAATCTGAATACGACAGTAAACACTGGGATGTTAGTAAACCGTAAGATCTAAAAATTTCCTGATATATGCGGATCAAATGGGGTTGCCCTATGGATGCCAGAGCTTGCTTTACAAAAACACTGTCCTGCTGACTTTCCAGTTTCACAAATTGTTTTGCCACAGCAATCGCTCCTGAACTCACGATAATAAACTCGTATTCATCTTTGAGGAGGGCAATCTGATTCGCAATATCCTCGATCTTCCCCCGCGATAAATTATCGGTCTCCTTGGTTAAGGTATTAGAACCTATCTTTAATAATATACGTTTCTTTTTCTGCATTCTATCGTATTTGTCCGCTACCATAAACATACCATTTGTTAGTTACCAAATGTTGTAATCCTATGGGCCCGCGTTGGTGCAACTTATCAGTACTTATAGCCAATTCACCACCTAAACCAAACTGGCTACCATCTGTAAATCTCGTGGAAGCGTTATGATAAACCGCAGCCGTATCTACATTTTCCATAAAGTGCATTGCAGCTGTTTCATCTTTGGTTATAATGACTGAGGAATGCCCTCCGGAATAGGTGTTAATTTTTGCAATTGCCGCCTCATTCGAAGGAATCTCGCCGATCACAATTTTATAATCTAAAAACTCTTCATACCAAATATCTTCTGTTTCAAAAGGTGAAATCCCGGAAATCTTTGAGGTTTCTTTATCCCCAAAAATTTTGACATCAAAGCCTTTCAATTCTATGACCAGCTTTTGAATAAATTCGGTTTTATCTTTTAAATTTTCATCTATTAAAACCTTGTCAACAGCATTACATGCTGATATTTTTGCAGTCTTTCCATTGAGGATCACCTTTAAAGCAATATCCCAATCGGCATCTTCATGAACATAAACAAAGTTATTACCTCGACCACTCACAATAACCGGACATTGAGCATGCTGTTTTACAAACGCGATAAGCCGTTCCCCACCTCTGGGCACAATGAGATCGACCTTTTGGGTAGGTTTTTCTAAAAACGCCTGCGTTTCGGTGCGATTGAACTCCAGATAACTGATCCAATCCGTTGAGACACCTTCCATTTTTAAGGCTTCATGCCATAATGAAACAATTTTTTTATTGGATCGCAAAGATTCTTTACCTCCCTTTAACAGAATACTATTCCCCGATTTCAAGGCAATCCCGGCCGCTTCCACCGTAACATCCGGTCGTGACTCGTAAATAATCAAAACGGTTCCAAAAGAGGCTGTTTTGTTATAGACTTGAATACCATTATCATGTGTAAAACTAAATCGTTCCACGCCAACAGGGTCATCTTGCTGCGCCAAATGTAAAACGGATGCCATCATCTCATCAACTTTGGCGTTATCGACCTTTAAGCGGTCGAACATAGAAATATCATCACCTTTATAGGCATCTAAATCAGCTTTATTCGTGGTAATGATGGCTTCGCGGTGTTGTTCCAATAACTTAGCCATGTTCCTTAAAACGGCATTTCTCTTTTCTATGGATAATAAGGTGTTCATGGCCTACTTTTAAATTTCTACCGCATTTTTCAAAGCACTGAAAAACTGGTCGATATGCTCTTTTTGAATTGTTAAGGGTGGTAAGATGCGTAATAGTTTTTTATTAGATGCACCTCCTGTAAATATATGGTACTCATAGATTAGTTTTTTACGAAGGGAAGCTACTTCAAAATCAAATTCCAGTCCTAACATTAAGCCCTGTCCTTTAATTTTTTTAATTTGCAGAATGGATTTAGCCTTTTCAATAAAATAGTCCGACATCGCATTCACATTATCCATTAATTGCCCTTCCTCAATAGTATTTAATACTGCTAATCCCGCAGCGCAAGCCAGATGATTTCCGCCAAAAGTTGTACCCAGCATACCGTATTTCGCTTCTATATCCGGGTGAATTAAAATACCGCCAATAGGAAAACCATTCCCCATGCCTTTAGCTATTGAAATAATATCCGGCGTTACATTATAATGTTGAAAAGCGAAAAATTTACCGGAACGACCATACCCTGATTGTACCTCATCGGCAATAAAGAACGTATTGTTGTTTTTGCATAGTGCATAAACCTGTTCAAAGAAATCGCTACTCCCCTGGTCTAAACCACCAACACCTTGAATAAACTCAACAATAACGGCGCAAACATCACCCTTTTCCAATTCTGCTTTTACCCCTGCAACATCATTCAATTCTAAAATTGTAACCTTTTGTTGGGCATTGATCGGCGCAATAATACTAGCGTTATCGGTAACGGCTACGGCTGCCGAAGTTCGCCCGTGAAAGCTATTCTTAAAAGCAATAACCCGGGACTTCCCTGTTTTGAAAGAGGCTAACTTAAGTGCATTTTCATTGGCCTCGGCTCCTGAGTTACACAAAAACAAATTATACCCTTTACAGCCGGAAAGCGCCTCTAATTTATCAGCAAGTTGCTGTTGCAAAGGATTTTGAATGGCATTGGAATAAAACCCCAATTTCGACACCTGACTCGTTATGGCTTCAACATAGTCGGGATGAGCATGCCCAATGGAAATTACGGCATGACCGCCATAAAGATCCAGATACTCCGTTCCTTGCTCATCATAAACATAAACATCTTTACCCGAAACCGGCGTTACATCATATAAAGGATACACATCAAATAATGGCATAGGATTATTTTTTTAAATGATTAATTTTTTCGAATGAAGCTACCAAACCTTTAATAAGTGAGGAGCTTAAACCCTGATGTTCCATTTCGTTCAAACCTTCAATAGTACAACCGCTCGGGGTGGTTACTCGATCGATTTCCTGCTCGGGATGATTTCCGGATTCTAAAAGTAAACTCGCCGACCCATAACAGGTTTGTACCGCTAGTTTGTGGGCTTCATGAGCCTCGAATCCTAATTGGATGGCACCTTGGGTCGTAGCCCGGATCAAACGCATCCAAAAAGCAATTCCGCTGGCACAGATCACTGTAGCCGCCTGAATATGTTCTTCAGGAATCACCATGGTAGTTCCCAACTGATTAAAAATATCCTGAGCCATAGCAATTTTTCCTTCACCTTTCAAATTGGTTGCTAAACAGGTCATGGATTTCCCGATGGAAATAGCCGTATTCGGCATCACGCGAATGATGTTCTTATCTTGTCCAATGATGGCCTCGATATTTGAAATTGCAAATCCGGCTGCCACAGAAAGGACCACATGATCTTTTGTTACACTTGGAGCCACCTCTTTTAGTACGGATTCAATATGTCTTGGTTGCAGGGCGAAAATTAAAATCTCCGAAGCTTCAACAGCTGCCTTGTTATCACTCGTAATAGTTACGTAAGGTTCAGTACTAAACCCTTTTACCGCTGCTGTATTTTTATCACTTAGATACAACGAGGTATAGGTCTTATTTTTAATAAGCCCCTTGGCAATGGCACTCCCTAAATTTCCGGTTCCTATTATGGCTATTTTCATGTCTTGGTTTGTATGTTGTTATTATAAATCTGGAATTTAAAACCAGGAAGCTTTTAATTGTAACCCGGTTGTTTCATCCATTCCGAACATTAAATTCATATTCTGTACCGCCTGACCCGAAGCACCTTTCAATAAATTATCGATAATACTGGTGATCAATAATTTTCCCTGGTATTTATGTAAATGGATCAAACACTTGTTCGTATTCACTACTTGTTTTAAATGCAAATTCTCATTTGAAACAAAGGTAAATTTGGCTTCTTCATAAAAAGATTCGTAAAGTTTTTGGGCCTCTTCTAAAGTTCCTTCAAAATCAGTGTAAAGCGTAGCAAAAATCCCTCTTGAGAAATTACCTCGATTCGGGATAAATAAAATATCTGAAGTAAAATCTGTTTGTAATTGATTTACCGATTGATTGATCTCTCCTAAATGTTGGTGTGTAAAGGCCTTATAGTGTGATACATTATTATCACGCCAGGTAAAATGGGTGGTCGCTGATAAAGAAGTACCTGCGCCTGTAGCTCCTGTTACTGCATTTACATGAACATCGGAACGTAATAAGCCGGCATAGGCCAGAGGTAAAACACCCAGTTGTATGGCTGTTGCAAAACAGCCCGGATTGGCAATATATCGGGCTTTTTCGATAGCATGCTTGTTCAGTTCCGGAAGACCATAAATAAAAGTTTTACCTTCAAAGTTTTGATCAGCTTCCAACCTAAAGTCATTTCCCAGATCAATGATTTTTGTGTGGTCAGAAAAGCTATTTTCCTTTAAGAACCTAACGGAATTTCCATGGCCCAAACACAGGAAAAGAACATCTACCTCCTGATTGACAGTATCGGTAAAGACCATTTCGGTTGAACCTATCAGATCCTGATGCACATGACTTAATTTATTACCTGCATTACTCGTGCTGTACACAAAATTGAGTTCAGCATTGGGATGGTTCAAAAGCAACCGAATCAATTCACCCGCCGTGTAACCTGCACCTCCTATAATTCCAACCTGTATTGTTTTCATTTTTATTGTTTTATTACCACGAGGTATTAAGAGTTCACCTGCTGATATATTTTATTTTGATTTCCAAGGATCTTTATAAATCCTTTGGCCTCATCTGCAGTCCAGCCTTTATTTTCTTCCCCGTAACTTCCAAATTTAGCATTCATAAGGTCGTGTTCTGAAGCGATGCCATCGAGATCAAAATGATATGGTTTTAAAGTCACAAACACATCACCAGAAACCTTAGCCTGACTACTTTTCAGGAAAGCCTCCATATCCCGCATTACCGGATCCAGATATTGCCCTTCGTGCAAATGCATCCCGTAGAAACTGGCGATGTACTCCTTATGCTGTAATTGCCATTTGGTTAAGGTGTGCTTTTCCAATAAATGATGCGCCTTAATGGTTATTAACGCTGCAGCAGCCTCAAAACCCACACGGCCTTTGATGCCCACAATAGTATCTCCCACATGGATATCGCGACCAATAGCATAAGCAGAGGCCAGTGAATTCAAAATCTCAATATTTATTTCCGGGTCGTTTTCTATACCATTAACAGCCACCAATTCTCCCTTTTCAAAGCTTAGCTTCACTTTTTCTTCCTCCTTGTGTTTTAATTGAGATGGGTATGCTGATTCCGGCAAGGGTTTATCCGAGGTTAAGGTCTCGGCACCACCAACACTGGTACCCCAAAGCCCTTTATTAATCGAATATTTCGCTTTTTCCCAGGACATGTTGATCCCATTTTCATTTAAATAATCGATCTCCTGTTGTCTCGTAAGTTGTTCATCCCGTATAGGCGTAATGATCTTAATATGCGGTGCCAGAGTTTGAAATATCATATCAAAACGTACCTGGTCGTTACCGGCCCCGGTACTACCGTGAGCAATATACTGGGCATCAATACTTTTGGCATATTCAATAATCTCAATAGCCTGAATAATCCGTTCAGCACTTACGGATAAAGGATAGGTATTATTTTTTAATACGTTCCCAAAGATGAGGTATTTTACAACCTTGTTATAAAAAGTTGCAACGGCATCAATATTCTTATAGGTTGAAACACCCATCTTATAAGCATTGGTCTCAATTTTTTTTATATCATCCTTCGTAAATCCACCGGTGTTAACACTTACCGCATGAACCTCATATTCCTTGGATAAACTTACGGCACAGTAAGAGGTATCTAATCCGCCGCTATATGCAATGACTAATTTTTTCATTTGTCTTTATTTTTATCTTTTTTAAGAAATAACGACTGCTTAATACTTTTTAAGCGTTCAAATGTTTTTTCTCGTATTTGTTTTTCTGGTTCTTTGACCTTCGGATCGTAAAGCATCCCGGTACACAAACACAGTTTTCTATCGGTTCGAGTTAATACATCATAATTTCGACAGGTTTGACAACCATCCCAAAAGGTAGAATCGTCTGTTAACTCTGAGAAAGGTACAGGTTTATACCCCAACTCCGTATTAAGTTTCATAACTGCCAATCCGGTAGTAATACTAAAAACTTTAGCATCGGGAAATTTAGATCTTGAATGTTGAAAAATTTTAAGTTTGATCTTTTTAGCCAGACCCTGATTTCTATAATTGGGATGTACTATTAATCCTGAATTAGCCACAAATTTACCATGGCCCCATTTTTCAATGTAACAAAAGCCAGCAAAGGTATCGCCATCCAAAGCAATAACGGCATTACCATTTTCCATTTTGGTAGCGATATATTCGGGAGTACGACGAGCTATACCCGTCCCGCGAACCAAAGCAGACTCTGCAATAGTATCGCAAATTATTTGAGCGTATTTTATGTGTGATGTATCGGCTATGACAACCTTCATTTTTCCTAAATTTTTTTAATGTTCTATTTTATAATTTTCCTGTTTAAAAACTGAAACGGACACACCTGATTCAAAAATATAAGCACATACCCTTACGGGCGACGGAGAAATGGACGGCGCATAGTAAATTTAATTACTGAATGAATTGAGTTATAAAATGTTATGAATTGTTGTTTTGACACGGTACTAAAAATTTAAAAAATGACGTTTTTGGATTGGCTATTGTAAAGATTAATAGCGGCGGCGAAAGCGCACGGGGAAACCGGGAACCGGAAAACGTATGATATTTTTTAAATTTTTCATATTGTAAAACTATAATATTTATTTAAGAATCATTTAGTAAGTAACTAATTTTTACAAAAAATTATAATAATCTCTATTTTTTTACATTTTGAATGAAAAAATACTGTTTTTGAAGCTCTTTTTTTAGGAGATAAAAAATAAAACAGATGCCGATTTTGAGAGAAAAGCCATAAAAAAGTTCGACAAACAAAAAAAGTGAGGCAATTAAACCTCACTTTTTGTAAGAATCTGTTAATTTAAATCAGGTAATCAGTTAGTTAAGTGTCTTAATTTTAATATTCCTGTACGACACCTTGTCGCCGTGATCCTGTAAACTGATATAACCGGTTTTGTAAGCTCCAAACTCTTTCCACTCTTTGAATTTAGAATTCAAAACTAAAGAATCCCAAGATTCTCCTTCCACAGGAAATTCAACAATTAAAGTCCCGTTCAATGTCACGCTTCCCGAATTGGTCTTGTGATCTACCATAATATCAAAATGGTTCCATTCACCTGCCGGATTCGCTACGTCATGCATTGGTTGTACCATATCATAAAGTGCTCCTGCCTGGTGATATTTCGGGTTGGCTTTAGCATCAGGATGGCGTTCATTATCTAAGACCTGAATTTCAGGTCCGGTATAATATGGTTCCGGTAAACTATCCACTTCACTAACGCCAAATAGGACACCACTGTTTCCTCCTTCAGAAATTTTCCAATCTAAGGACAAAATGAAATCAGTATATTTTTTCTTGGTAAGTATATAGGCCAGTTCCTCTCCTGGCTCAAACACCATAACATCGCCTTCAATACGCCATTCTGAAGGCATGGTATCTCTAAGGTATCCCCGCCATTGGTCAAAATTGGAACCATCAAAAAGCACTTCCCAATCTGCTTCAACAACCGCAGGTTGCTCTTGCATTGATTCTATTTTTTCCTCTTCTTTTTTGTTTTTGCAACTCGTTAAGGTAACAAGTGCTAATACTGCTATTAATAAGTATCTCATGTTTATGTAATTAATTTATAATCCTAATATTTTTTTTAGTTGATCTTCGTTGGAATCACCACCGGCAAAATCATCAAAAGCTTTGGTCGTTGCTTCAATGATATGATTCTTAATAAAAGGCGCACCTTCTTTGGCGCCTTGTTCCGGGCTTTTAATAACGCATTCCCATTCTAAAACTGCCCACACATCACAACCATATTCTGTAAGCTTCGAGAATACTTTCTTAAAATCTACCTGACCATCCCCGGGTGATCGATAACGTCCGGCACGATCTCTCCAATCATTATACCCGCCAAAGGTTCCTTTTTTTCCTGTTGGATTAAATTCTGAATCTTTGACATGGAAGGCCTTAATAAATTCATGATAATGATCTATATAGGCTATATAATCCAATTGTTGCAACACAAAATGCGAAGGATCATATAATATGTTCACGCGTTTGTGATTTCCGGTCGCCGCTAAAAATCGCTCAAAGGTATCACCATCATGAATATCTTCAACAGGATGTACTTCATAACACACATCGACACCATTGTCATCAAAAACGTCCAAAATAGGTTTCCACCGCGTTGCAAGTTCCTTGAATCCCAGATCTACTAATCCTTTTGGTTGCTGAGGCCACGGATGTACCATAGGCCACAATAATGATCCGGAAAAGGTAGCGTGTGCCTTAAGGTTCAGCCTTCTACTCGCCATGGCGGCATGTTTCATTTCCTGAATGGCCCAAGCCGTTCGCTCTTTTGGTTTTCCTTTCAAGGCATCTGGAACAAACACATCAAACATGATATCATGAGCCGGATGTACCGCCACTAACTGCCCTTGAATGTGAGTAGAAAGTTCTGTTAGTTCTAGGCCATAAGAATTTATTTTTCCCAATAACTCATCACAGTAATCCTGACTGTTAGCAGCCTTAGATAAATCTATTAAACGGGGATCCAAAGTTGGCATTTGAATACCCTTATAACCCAAGTCTGAAGCCCATTTACAAAGGCCATCCAAACTATTATAGGGAGCTTCATCACCCATAAATTGTGCCAAAAATACAGCCGGTCCTTTTATCGTTTTCATCATATATTATTCATTTATATCTATCCAGACATTCCCTTTTAAATGACTTTCAACCACGCATTCTATAAATTTCATACCACGTACACCATCTATCATCGTTGGAAATTCTCCGTGATCATAAGGTTCTTTTCTAATCGCTTTAGCAACACCCTTATAAATATTACCCATAGAATCGAAAATACCTTCCGGATGTCCAGGCGGTAACTTTGTACCATCCAAAGAAAGTTCACTATTGTAGGCATGTCCTGGTTTTAAAACCCTTAAAGGTTCGCCGTCTTCTAATAAGTATAAATAGTTAGGATTTTCTTGCTCCCATTTCAACCCGGCCTTTTCTCCGTAGATCTTTACCGTAAAATTATTTTCCTCTCCGGTAGCAATCTGACTGGCTCTAATAAGTCCTTTGACACCGTTCGTGCAATGGAACAACACGGTACCGTCAACATCCATTTTATTGTCATCGTATACATAGTTCAAATCAGACAAAACCTTACCTACCTTAAGCTGCGTAACATATTCCAGCATATCAAAAGCATGAGTACCTATATCACCGATACAGCAGCTAATCCCACCTTTTTCGGGATCTAGCCGCCAGGTATTGGCACGCAATTTTTCGTCATGAATAACAGGATTTATCCAACCCTGGTAATATTGTACATCAATTTTCTGAACGTTCCCGATCACATTATTAGCGATCATTTCCCGCATCTGACGTATCATGGGATAACCGGTATAGGTATAGGTTACCGCGAAAACAGTTTTTGCTTTTTTCAAGGTAGCCTCTAAAGTTTTTGCTTCCTCATAAGTGGTGGTCATCGGCTTTTCGCAGATCACATTAAAACCATTCTCCAGCAACTTTTTAGCCATAGGAAAGTGCAAGAAATTAGGCGTTAGTATAGAAACCACCTGAATGCGTTCAGCTTCCGGTAGTTTTAATTCCTCCGCCACAAGGGTATCGAAATCCTTATAGATGCGATCGGTTGGGATGCCTATTTTTTCAGAGAAGCTAATATTATCTTCCCATTTGGGATTAAATACCCCACCAACAATCTTAAATTGATCAAACATCGATGATGCCACCCGGTGTAAAACACCAATTAACGAATCACCTCCACCTCCTAATATTCCTAATCTGATCTTCGAATTCATATTAATTATGCTTTATATTCTACTTTTTCCGTTTTAAAAAATACCGCAAATAAAATTAAAACACCAATGGCAAAAAAGGCTGGGAACAACCAAACATCCTGCCAATTATGACTACCATCTGCTAGAATATTCTTATCCACGATCTGACCTGATACCCAAAATCCCATCAACATACCAACGCCATAAGTAGCCAGAGTTATTAGTCCCTGAGCCGCACTTTTCACCTTCTCACCAGCTTTCGAATCGGTGTAAATTTGACCTGAAACAAAAAAGAAATCATAACAAATACCGTGTAAAGCAATTCCCAAAGCGAGCATAAAGAATAGATCTCCGGCGTTTCCGAATGCAAATAAGGCATAACGGATTCCCCAGGCTAACATACCAAACAAAATGGTTTTTTTGAAACCGTATTTTGTAAAGAAAAAAGGAAGTAATAACATGAAACCGACTTCTGACAGCTGCCCTAGCGCCGCCCAAGCTGTAGAATTTTCTACTTTATATTCTGTTAAAAACGGACTGATGTTTTGATAATAAAATGCCAGTGGAATACAAATAAGAACGGATGACAAAAAGAATACTAAAAAGTTTCTGTCCTTTAGCAATTTCAAGGCATCCAGACCCAAAATATCACTTAGGGTAACTTTCTCTCCTTTGGCAACACTCGGCGGTGTTTTTGGTAATGTAAAACTGAAAAGACCTAAAATTAAAGAGGCTATAGCTACCATCGTAAAGGTATTTGATAACATCCCTTCCTGAATGTTCGCTATAGAATCCCATTTAAAAACAAGACTTATGATCAAGCCAGCAAGGATCCAGCCTATTGTACCAAAAACCCGAACAACAGGAAAGTGTTTCTCTGGGTTTTCCATTTGATTGAATGACACCGAATTCACCAAAGCTAAGGTTGGCATATAGGCGATCATATAACCTAAAACGTACGGATAAAATAAAGCGAACTCAGTGGACTGAGACATTTGATACATCAAATAAGCACCAATGAGATGTAAAACCCCCAATATTTTTTCAGCATTAAAAAATCGGTCTGCAATGAGACCGATAATAAAAGGGGCAATAATAGCGCCCCAGGATTGTGTTGAAAAAGCCATGGCCGTTTCAGCACCCGTGGCATTTAAGTTATTCCCTAAAAAGGAACCCAATGTTACAAACCAACCTCCCCAAATAAAGAATTCAAGGAACATCATAAAAGATAGTTGAAATTGCGTTTTTTTATTCATAGTTTAGTTGTTAGTGGTAGTTATCGTATTATTCAAGGTCCTTTGCCGATCTTAACAATAAATCTTTCGTAGCCTTAATGCCTTCCAGTTCGCTTAAACGTGTACCTTCATATTCTACACCAATAAACCCGGTGTACCCCGCATCCTTTACCAGTTTGATAATGCGCGGATAATCCAAAGTAGTTTCATTACCATTTTCATCAAAATCATAGGATTTAGCACTTACAGCTGTAGCCTTGGGTAACATCATTTTAATACCCTCATATTTATCCGGATACACTTCTTCACATGCTCCCCAACGTTCTCCTTGGTTCCGCTTGATACACCAGTTCCCAAAATCAGGTAAGGTGCCAACGTTATCCATATTAACTGCTGTGATAGCTTTCATTAATACCGGCGCATCTGAAGATAACCAACCATGATTTTCACATAATACTTCTATATTCTTGGTTGCCGCATAGGTTGCTAATTTCTGTAATCCATCCGTAACCGCAGGTATCCATTGTTCAGGATCATTAGTTCCGAAAGTATTCACACGAATAGCATGACACCCCAAAGTTGCAGCAGCATCCACCCATTTCTTATGGTTTTCAACAGCCTGATCTCTTTCAGCTTCATCAAGACTTGCCAATTCTCCCTCGCCATCAACCATGATCAAAACATTTTGCATCCCATGTTTTTCACTCATGGTCTTCAGGGAATCAATCACTTTATCAAAACCAAGAGTTTCAATTTGTTTGGAGTATAATTGACTCACATATTCTAATCCTTCAAAGCCATTTGCTTTAGCTATTTCAGCAAATTGAAACGGGTCACCACCTTCGGCCTGAAACTTTTGGTGCAACGACCATTCTGCGAGGGATAATTTAAAAAAGGGTTCTTGAGATGCCATAGCCGTTCCATTAGAAGGTTCCATTTTTTCCGCCTTATCTGCTTTTTGCTTGCAGGCCGAAAAACTTAAAAAAAGACTTAAAAGAATAAATCCGGTAAGTCTAGGGAGAAAAATTAGTTTTGCCATTTTAATGTTGGGTATTGTTGAATTTTAATAGAAATTGACTGAAATGTATTAATTTTTATGATGACTTCGGAATTTATTGTTAAAAAAAAGGACGTATTGAATATCGAAATCGTTTTCGGTTCACCTTTCGTCATATTTCTTATGGAAATGTACGAATAATTAAATTTCTTTAATATTTTGTTTCATTAAATACATATTTCATAAATTTAACAATCGAATTTTTCCATATTAATAAATTCTCCTTTTTAAGATGAATAATAACTCTGAACTCAAAAATGACTATGATGCTATTGTAGTAGGCACGGGTATTTCCGGCGGCTGGGCGGCGAAAGAACTTTGTGAAAATGGCTTGAAAACTCTGGTTTTAGAACGCGGTAGAATGGTTAAACACATTCAGGATTACCCAACCGCAAATATGGACCCCTGGGATTTTCCAAATGGCGGTGAGGCTACTCGTGAAACTAGAGAGCGCATGGCGAAGCAACATCGAACCGGTTATGTAACCAAAGAATATCGTAAACATTTTTTCGTTGATGATTTAAAGCATCCCTACAATGAAAAACGTCGCTTCGATTGGATTCGCGGATATCATGTAGGTGGGCGCTCCCTAACCTGGGGACGCCAAAGTTACCGTTTAAGCGATATTGATTTTGAAGCGAATAAAAAGGAAGGCATTGCCGTAGATTGGCCGGTGCGTTATAAGGACATTGCTCCGTGGTATGATAAAGTAGAGGAATTTATAGGGGTTTGTGGCGAAAATTTAGGTTTGGAAATCCTTCCTGATCAAAAGCTTTTAAAGCCCATGAACCTCAACTGTGTTGAAGAGCATTTAAAATCCAAAATTACCGAAAAATTTGATGACGGACGTGTACTTACCATTGGCAGGACCGCTCATATTACTGAAGGAACGAAACCGGGAATGGGACGAAGTACTTGCCAATACCGCGATCGTTGTATGCGTGGCTGCCCATTTGGGGCTTATTTTAGCAGTAACTCATCGACCTTACCCACTGCCGAAGCTACTGGAAATATGACCCTACGACCAAATTCTATAGTACACGAAGTGATTTATGATGATACAACTAAAAAAGCAACGGGCGTAAAAGTTATTGATTCTGAAACCAAAGAAATACATATTTATAACGCTAAGGTGATCTTTTTATGTGCTTCAGCCATAGCTTCGGCTGCTATTTTATTGCAATCAAAATCGGAGCGTTTTCCAAATGGATTGGGTAACGATAGCGATCAACTTGGACGTAATATTATGGACCATCATTTCAAGGTAGGAGCCCGTGCCATCGCAGAGGGTTTTGAAGATAAAATTAACAAAGGACGTCGCGCCAATGGAGTATACATCCCAAGATTTAGAAATCTAGGCGGGAATACCGATGTCAAAGAATTTAAACGTGGTTACGGTTATCAAGGTAGCGCCAGTAGAGGTAGTGCTTCAGATGCCGTGGCAGAGTTAAAATATGGGCCTCAACTAAAGGAGGCCATACTGAAACCCGGACAATGGCAAGTAAGTTTAACAGCTTTTGGCGAAGTATTACCAGACCGTAATAACCGTATGTATCTGGACTATGAGAAATTAGATGAATGGGGACTCCCCACGGTAACCTTTGATGCGGGTCTAGGTGAAAATGAATTAGCTATGCGGAAAGATATGAAAGAGCAAGCTGTAAAAATGCTTGAGGCCGCCGGTTTTAAAAATGTACAAGGTTATGATGATGAAGATTCCCGAGTTTTAGGTTTGGGCATCCATGAAATGGGAACCGCGCGCATGGGTCACGACCCTAAAACATCAGTTTTAAATAAATACAATCAGATCCATGCTTGTCCTAATGTTTATGTTACAGATGGATCCTTCATGACCTCATCGGCCTGCCATAACCCGTCATTAGGTTACATGGCCTTTACAGCAAGAGCTGCAAATCATGCCGCAGAAGAATTAAAAAAGAATAACGCTTAATACGAACTTATGAAACGACGAGAGGCATTAAAAAATTTGGGTATGGCAACAGGATTTTTTGTTGCAACACCTACGATGATAAGTATCCTTCAAAGTTGCACTGCAGAGCCCGATAGCTGGCAACCAATTATCTTAACTACAGAACAAGGCGTTGTGCTAACCCGACTGGTAAGTATTATTTTACCAAATACAGATGATCTCCCCTCTGTAACGGACCTGAATGTACCACAATTTATAGACCGCTACGTAGATGAAGTTTTTGCTATTGAAGATCAAGATCATTTCAAAACAGCTTTCGATAAGACCATAGCATTGGTTAAACCTACTACCGAAAGCGATATTACTACCATTTCAGATGAAGATTATATGACCCTCTTGGATAACCATATGCTTTTAAAAGATGTTATCGATGAAGAACGAGAAGCCGATATTGAATTTAAGGGTTTGACAGTTTCAGAATTCTTAAACAAGATCAAAAGCATGACCATTAAAGCCTATAAAACCACACAGGAAATTGGGGAAAATGTATTGGTATACGATCCTGTTCCTGCGCAATATTTTTGCGGCGATCTTCAAGAATTAACTGGTGGCAAAGACTATTCATTATGATGAAAACAATTAAAGTTGTAGGGCTTATTAGCATCCTCTTTTTGGGACTCGGCTGTAAGGAAACTAAAGAAAAATCAACCGAAGCAATACCTGAAACAGCTACAGAGAAGCCAGTTTCTGAAGAATGGACCTCCATTTTTAATGGAAAGAACTTGGAGGGTTGGCATGTAAAAATCAAAGGCCACGAACTTGATGATAATTACAACAACACCTTTCGGGTTGAGGATGGTGTAATGAAAGTTTCTTATGATCAATATGATGAATTCAACAACACTTTCGGTCATATTTTTTACAAAACACCCTATTCTGATTACAAGCTCAGATTAGAATATCGGTTTGTTGGTGAACAAGCCAAAGGAGGACAGGCCTGGGGAACAAAGAACAGTGGTATTATGCTCCATTGCCAGTCGCCCGAAAGCATGACTGTAGATCAAAATTTTCCGGTGTCTTTGGAGTTTCAATTACTTGGAGGCTTAGAAGAAGGAATAGCCAGACCCTCTGGTAATTTATGTACTCCGGGAACCCATGTTATCATGGATGGCGAATTGATCACCGAACATTGCATTAATTCTACCTCCGACACCTTTTATGGTGAAGAATGGATAGCCGCTGAAGTCGTTATCTCCAATGATACTATTACTCAGTTCATTAACGGAAAACCTGTGATCACTTACAGTCACCCCACAATCGGCGGTCAGCATTTAGATGGAGCCTCTGAAGCCATTCAGGCAAAAGATGGGGAACATCTCACGTCTGGATATATTTCATTGCAAAGCGAAAGTCATCCTATCGAATTCAGAAACATTGAAATACTAGAATTTAAATAACTCCAAAAGGTTACCAAATATGTCAAAAAAACCAACGAATAGCCGTCGTACGTTTATTAAAAACACTGCTCTCACATCTTTTGGTATATCGATCATACCACGACATGTTATGGGTCATGGATTTATTCCGCCAAGCGACAAACTTAATATTGCCGTTATTGGTGCGGGAGGAAAAGGCTATTCGGATGGTATGAATGTTTGGAATAACGGAGCGTCTAATATTGCCGCTATTTGCGATGTGGACTGGCATAGTGCAGGCCGATTTATTGAGAAATTTCCAAAAGCGAACAAGTACAAGGATTTTAGAATCCTTTTTGATAAAGAAAAAGATATTGATGCAGTAACCATTTCTACTCCGGATCATACGCATGCTGTCATTACACTTGCGGCTATGAAACTAGGAAAGGATGTATATGTACAAAAACCTTTAACCCACAATATCCACGAGGCTCGTGTGCTTACCAAAGCCGCGAGAGAATACAAAATTGTGACCCAAATGGGGAATCAGGGCGCTTCCGGCAAAGGGGTGAAAAAAATGATCGAGTGGTTTGACTCCGGTATCATTGGTGCTGTGGATACGGTACATGTGTGGACGAACCGACCCGTTTGGCCACAAGGTATCGAAACACCTACCGATAAACCGCCTCTTTTGGATGGCCTAGCCTGGGACAACTGGATTGGCCCGGCACAATGGGTAGATTATCATCCCCTATATCATCCGTTTAAATGGCGTGGCTGGTGGAATTTTGGTACCGGTGCATTAGGTGATATGGGTTGCCACTTAATTGACCCACCTTTCAGAGTGTTGGGCTTAGGGTATCCTACCGAAGTGGAGAGTAGTGTAGGTGCCATTTTTAAACAAGATTGGGTACCGGAATATTTACCGGAATCTTGTCCGCCATCCTCACGCACGCAACTAAAATTCCCGGCAACAGCTAAAAACTCTAAAGGTATTACTCTAACTTGGTCTGATGGTGGTATCCGTCCATTCCATCCGGATCTCATCCCGGCAGATCATCCTATAGGTGACGATAATAGTGCCAATGGAGTCATTATGATTGGTGAAAAAGGTATTATGACCTGCGGTGTCTATGCCCGAAACCCAAAAGTTTATCTTAATAATGGAGAACTTCTCACTTATGATGATAGTGAAGGTGAAAATAGTCTTCCTGAGAATGGTCACCCTACGGACTGGGTAGAAGCCTGTAAAGAAGGCTACGGAAAGCCAAAACACCAGGCACTCACCTCATCCTTTGATTTTGCCGGACCATTAACAGAAAGTATCCTTATGGGGAATTTGGCGATCCGAAGCTACAATTTACGACGTGAAGTTTCACCAAATCGTTTTGAATATCCCGGGCGTAAAAAGTTACTTTGGGATGGAGACCTCATGAAGATCACTAATTTCGATCCTGCCAACCAATTTGTAAAAAGAGAATACCGAGAAGGTTGGTCTCTAAACGTATAACTATATTAATACTGTATATAAAAAAACCCTTTTTAGAAAAACTAAAAAGGGTTTTTATTTTCTTTTAATAAAGATCTATTCTTCCACCACGAAGGTGCCACGCATCAAAGCGGCATGCCCGGGGAAACTACATAAAAACTCATAGGTTCCAGGTTCCGGAGCATCAAACTCAATAACGGCTGTTTCTCCGCCTCCTATAAGTTTGGTGTGAACAATAACATCCTCCGAACCTGAAGGAATATATTCATTTTCACGCTCAGTAGCTGCCTTTGCGCTAAAGCTCAAAAGGTCTACGCCGGGTTTTAGAAGTACCCAGTTGTGCCCCATCACCTGCTTGTCTAATTTACCAATATGACGCAGGGTGATCTTCACTTTTTTACCAGCTTTTACTTTGATTTCACTCTTATTGAATTTCATCATATCGTCTCCGGTAATAACTACATCATTGGGATTGGCTTCAACTTCTTTAGTGTCATCTGTTTTTTTCTCATAGGAAAAACCTTCCTTCTCTTCCTTTTTATCGTTACCGCCACAATTCATCAAAGTGATCGATAATAAGGCAACGAGTATAAATTTAATTGATTTCATAGTGTTTAATTTAGTCTAGTAGTTATAAAATGTAATCTGTACTTATAAAATTAGAGGTTTTCTTTTCTAATAGTTCTGTTAAAATAGCATTATTATACGGGTTGTCTTTAGACGCTACAAAAGTACGTATAGAGAACGAGCGTAATGCATCGTGCACACTCAAGGTACCGTAAGCTGAATCTTTCCGACCCGTAAAAGGATACACATCCGGACCACGCTGGCAGGAACTGTTAAGGTTCACACGACACACTAAATTTACTAAAGTATCTATTAACGGCGATAAGGTATGCACATTTTTTCCAAATAAACTGACTTGTTGCCCGTAATCCGATTCGGCCATGTCATCCAGAGGTTCATCAATGTCAGAGAAGGATACGATTGGAACCACAGGTCCAAATTGTTCCTCCTGAAATACACGCATGTCCTTTGAAACCGGATACAATACTGCCGGAAAAATATAATTTTCTGTGGTTTCTCCACCCTTTTTATTAATAATCTTAGCCCCTTTTTCTGTGGCATCATCAATCAATTCCTGAATATACGCAGGCTTATCAGTTTCAGGAAGTGGCGTTAGTTTAGCGCCTTCCTCCCAGGGATTTCCGAAATTTAATTGATCTACTTTATAGCTGAATCTACGATTGAATTCCTCAACAACAGATTCGTGCACATACAATACTTTAAGCGCTGTACAACGTTGCCCGTTAAAGGATAAGGCTCCGGCAATACACTCTTCAACCGCCAGATCCAGATCAGCATCCGGTAATACAATAGCCGGGTTTTTAGCTTCCAGCCCTAATACCATGCGCAGTCGGTTTCCTTTGGGATGCACTTCCTGCAAGGCATTGGCCGATTTACTATTTCCAATAAGTGCCAAAACATCAATTTTACCCGTTTCCATCAATGGTGTTGCTAGCACGCGACCCCGACCATAAACTATATTCACAACGCCTTTAGGAAAACTCGTCTGAAAAGCTTCCAGAAGTGGCGATATCAATAGTACCCCATGTTTAGCCGGTTTAAAGATCACCGGATTCCCCATGATCAAGGCAGGAATCAATAAAGCAAAAGTTTCATTCAAAGGATAATTATAAGGCCCTAAACAGAGTACAATACCTAAAGGACCTCGGCGAATATGCGCGTACACTCCCGAGTTCTTTTCAAACTTCGCCGAATCCCTATCAATTTGTTTATACGCCTCAATGGTATCGTATATATAATCCACCGTACGGTCAAATTCTTTCTCAGAATCTCCTAAATTTTTTCCAATTTCCCACATCAGCAATTTCACTACCTCATCACGCTTGGTTTTCATTTGTTCCACAAATGTCTCCATGCATTTTATGCGGTCTATCACCTTCATGGTAGGCCATAATCCCTGTCCTTTTTGGTACGCGGTGCTCGCCGACTGCAATACCTCCATAGCTTCGTCTTTTCCTAGTTGTGGTATCGTGCCCAATAAAGTAGGCTTGTACGTCTCGGTTGAAGAAATGGTTGAATATACCTCAGCTGTTTCCCCTTTCCAGGGCTTCAACTCACCGTCAACCAAGTAGGTCGTTTGGTGTAATAAGGTTTTTATTTTGAATTTATCTGGGATGTCTGTAAACGTTGTTATCATCAAAAAAGGTGTTATTAAATCAAAAGTAAATATACCTATATTTTATAAAAATAAGACGTCTTGCGGACTGACTTCTTTAAAAAATAACGAATTGCTAATGCGATCCAAAAAGAAATCGAGAAAAGACGATTCGAAAACGATTTCGCCTAAACATTATAAAATTATTCCATCGAAAATAATGAGTTGAAAACTGTAATTCAGAACCTTATACTTTTTGGCGTTCCTTCGCGCGCTAAAAAGCGCGCTTGTCGGGCTTTCGGCAGTCGCTTCCCGTTGGGCGAGCTCCAACAATGCCTCAATCCCTAACGCGAATTCCGTAATTGAGAACGAAGTGAAGTAATCCGTTCATTGTAATTCTGGTTGTCATTCAGAGCGCTAGCGAAGAATCTCCTATACTTTGTTACCAGATTCTTCAGTCACTGCATTCCTTCTGAATGACAAAAAACCTCATCATTACCAAAGTGTTGAAGCAATCTGATTCAAGAGATTACCACGTTCTTGCACCCCTCGTAATGACAAATCGAAACGTCATTGCGAGTAAAACGAAGCAATCCGCTCATTGTAATTCTGGTTGTCATTCAGAGCGCTAGCGAAGAATCTCTAGGTCAAATTAAAAGATTACCACGTTCTTGCACTCCTCGTAATGACAAATCGAAACGTCATTGCGAGCAAGGCGAAGCAATCCGTTCATTATAATTCCAGCTGTCATTCAGAGCGCTAGCGAAGAATCTTCCATACTTTGTTACCAGATTCTTCAGGCACTGCGTTCCTTCTGAATGACAATAATCAAATTCTACTTAAAAAAAACAGCACTGAGCAATCAAGCAACAGCGCTGTTTTGGTTATAACTAAGATGTTATTTTTATTCTAAACGATAGGTTTCATCGCTTTCATAGACGCTCTTAAGAATCTTCCTATTTCTTCAACAGGGTGATTTCTAAGTTTCGCATTCACTTCAATAAGCTTGGCGTTATCAACACCGTCACCATTGTCCTTCGCATAAGCTTTCCCAATCACATCGGTATCAATCTTTTTCATAAAATCCCCTAATAACGGTTTACAAGCATGGTCAAATAAATAACAACCATATTCTGCTGTATCTGAAATCACGCGGTTCATTTCGAATAATTTTTTACGAGCGATCGTATTGGCAATTAATGGCGTTTCGTGCAACGATTCGTAATAAGCTGATTCGTCAATGATACCGGATTCGGTCATCGATTCAAAAGCTAATTCTACACCAGCTCTTACAAAAGCAACCATAAGTACACCATGATCATAATATTCCTGTTCCGTGATTTTCACATCTCCTGCAGGTGTTTTTTCAAAAGCGGTCTCACCGGTCGCAGCACGCCAAGTCAATAATTTTTCATCATCATTAGCCCAGTCTTCCATCATACCTTGTGAGAAATTCCCTTGCATAATATCATCCATGTGCTTTCTAAATAAGGGACGCATAATGTCCTTCATTTCTTCAGACAGTTCAAAAGCCTTGATCTTAGCCTTATTCGATAAGCGGTCCATCATATTGGTGATCCCACCATACTTCAAACCTTCGGTAATGGTTTCCCAACCATACTGGATCAGTTTAGAGGCATACCCCTTATCAATTCCTTTTTCAACCATCTTATTAAAACACAAGATAGATCCAGTTTGTAACAAACCACATAAAATGGTTTGCTCACCCATAAGATCGGATTTTACCTCAGCCACAAATGATGATGCTAAAACTCCCGCTCGGTCACCTCCGGTAGCTACAGCATAAGCCTTAGCCTGCGCCCAACCTTTACCTTCAGGATCATTTTCTTCGTGCACCGCAATCAATGTTGGCACACCAAAACCTCTTTTATATTCTTCTCTCACCTCAGTACCCGGACATTTCGGAGCCACCATAATTACGGTAAGGTCTTTACGGATCTGCATTCCTTCTTCCACGATATTAAAACCGTGAGAATACGATAGGGTCGCTCCCTTTTTCATAAGAGGCATAACCGCATTGATCACTGGCGTATGTTGTTTATCCGGTGTGAGGTTACACACCAAATCAGCAGTAGGAATGAGTTCTTTATAAGTTCCAACTGTAAATCCATTTTCGGTTGCATTCACGTAAGAGGCTCGCTTTTCTTTGATAGCACCATCCCGCAAAGCATAAGAAATATCCAGTCCGGAATCTCTCATATTTAAGCCCTGATTTAAGCCCTGAGCACCACATCCAACAATTACAATTTTTTTGCCTTTTAACGCATTTACGCCTTCCTCAAACTCGGAAGCTTCCATGAAGCGGCATTTTGATAATTGATTTATTTTATCTCTTAAGGATAAGGTGTTAAAATAATTTCCCATTTTTAGTTTTTAATTAGTATTGGTTATAAAATGCTGAAAGCATTTCTGTTATTTTCATTTCATCTTTAGTCACAGCAATACGCCCGGAACGTACAAACTGCATAATGCCAAACACATTCAGATCGCGGCGTAGAGCCTCAATTTCATTTCGGCGTCCGGATTTTTCCAATACAAAAAACTCCCTGTTCACCGTAACAATTCGGGTATTGCTCTCTTTAATTATATTTTGGATCTGAGGTTCTTCGAACAACAAACTCGACTTGATCTTAAACATGCATGATTCCGTAAATATCGTTTCTTCATCCGTGTGAAAATACGCCCTAATGGTCTCTACCTGCTTTTCGATTTGCTTCACGATCTTGATCGCCTGTGTTTTGGTAATATTAACCACAATAACGAAGCGGTTTACTCCGTCAATTTCAGATTGCGATGTGGTTAAGCTTTCAATGTTCACATGGCGCCGTTGAAAAATGGCTGAGATCCGGTTTAGCAGACCTATGTTATTTTCGGTATAAACCGAGATCGTATATGTTTTTATATCTTCTTCCATTATTGGTTCGGTTTATTTAGCTTAATCGTATATCTGAAACGGATGCTCCTGATGGGATCATCGGGAACACATTATCTTCTTTCTCCACACAAACTTCCAGGAAATAAGCGTCATCGGAAGCGATCATTTCCTTCACAGCGGCCGCCAGATCTTCACGTTTGTTTACGCGCTTGGCTTCAATATGATAGCCTTTAGCGATAGTCACAAAATCGGGGTTGGTCATCTCGGTGGACGCGTAACGTTTGTCAAAGAACAGTTGTTGCCATTGGCGAACCATTCCGAGGAATTCATTATTTAAAACCACAATTTTTACCGGTACACGTTGTTGAAAAATGGTTCCTAATTCCTGAATAGTCATTTGATAACCACCGTCACCAATAATCGCAACAACCTCACGTTCCGGTGCTGCCATTTTAGCTCCGATAGCTGCAGGTAAGGCAAAGCCCATGGTCCCCAAACCACCAGAGGTAATATTACTTTTCGTGATATTGAACTCCGCATAACGGCATGCAATCATTTGATGCTGCCCCACATCCGATACAATAGCGGCATTCCCCTTGGTCTCAAGATTGATCTGTTTGATCACCTCTCCCATGGTCAGGCCTTCTTTTGTTGGAGTTAAGTCCTCTTTAATAACCTTTTCAAACTCAATAGCATCATAAGCTCTGAATTCTTCCAACCAAGCCTTATGATTATTTTTATCTAAATATGTTAAGAGCTGCGCCAAACTGTCCTTAGAATCACCTAATACGGCGACATCTGTTTTCACATTTTTATCGATCTCTGCAGGATCGATCTCGAAATGTATCACCTTGGCTTGTTTGGCATAGGTGTTTAGATTTCCTGTTACACGATCGTCAAATCGCATACCTATGGCGATGAGAACGTCACACTCGTTGGTTAATTTATTCGGTCCGTAATTTCCATGCATTCCAACCATGCCCACATTCAGTGGGTGTGAGGTTGGAATTGCAGAAGCGCCCAAAATGGTCCATGCCGCAGGGATTCCTGCTTTTTCAATAACGGCTTTCAATTCCGCTTCAGCTTCCCCTAAAATTACGCCCTGCCCCCAAACGATCATGGGTTTTTTAGCTGTATTAATAAGTTCAGCAGCCGCTTTTACAGCAGAAACATCCGTTTTCGGAACCGGATTATAACTGCGTACGCCGATGCATTTTTCATAAGTGAAATCGAATTCCTCGAACTGCGCATCTTTTGTAATATCAACAAGTACTGGTCCGGGGCGACCGCTTTTAGCAATATAAAAAGCTTTCGCCATCACTTCTGGAATTTCAGATGCCTTAGTGATCTGATGGTTCCATTTTGTAACGGGTGTAGAAATACCCACGATATCGGTCTCCTGAAAGGCATCACTCCCCAACAAATTAGAAGCTACCTGACCCGTGATACACACTAAAGGTGTCGAGTCGATTTGTGCATCAGCAATTCCGGTAATCAGGTTCGTAGCGCCAGGCCCTGAAGTCGCCATAGCCACACCTACTCTTCCTGAAATTCGGGCGTAGCCTTGAGCCGCATGCGTAGCTCCTTGCTCGTGGCGCGTTAATACATGATGAATCTCATTTCGGAATTTATAAAGTTCATCATATACCGGCATGATCGCCCCACCGGGGTAACCGTACAACACATCTACACCCTCAGCAATGAGACAGCGTATAATGGCTTCACTTCCGGTAATACGCAAGGCTTTTTTGTCTGCGTTTTCCGTTTTATTTATTGTTTGTGCTTGTGTATTCATAAGCTTTTTAGGTCTTCCTGCAATTAAGGGCAGGACAAATATTTTTTAAAATTCGTCTGTAGTACAGCCTCGTGAAGCTGATGATACAGAGCGAGCATATTTATAAAGAACACCACGCTCAAATTTTAATTTTGGCGCAGACCATTCTTGTCTTCTTTTGGCTAATTCTTCATCTGAAACTTCCAGAGTGATCGTATTGGTTTCAGCATCTATAGTGATCATATCTCCATCTTTTACCAAAGCGATATTACCACCTTCCTGAGCTTCAGGTGTGATGTGCCCCACAACAAAACCGTGTGTACCTCCGGAGAATCTACCGTCGGTAATCAAAGCCACATCATTCCCTAGACCGGCTCCCATAATGGCGGCTGTAGGCTTCAGCATTTCTGGCATTCCCGGACCACCTTTGGGCCCTTCATAACGAATAACAACTACATCGCCTTTCTCCACTTTTCCATCACGAATACCGTCATTTGCTGCATACTCGCCGTTAAATACTTTAGCTTTTCCAACGAAGTTGAGCCCTTCCTTTCCAGTGATCTTGGCTACACTTCCCTCCGTTGCCAGGTTTCCGTATAACATGCGCAAATGCCCCGTCGCTTTTATAGGGTTCTCAAGAGGCTTTATAACTTCCTGACCTTCCGCCAAATCATCAACATCCAGTAAATTCTCAGCCAAGGTCTTTCCGGTCACGGTCAAACAATCACCGTGAAGCAAGCCTTTCTTTAACAAATATTTTAAAACCGCAGGCATACCACCAATGGCATGAACATCTTCCATCAGGTATTTTCCACTAGGTTTTAAATCGGCTAGGAACGGTGTGTTATCACTGATATCCTGAAAATCTTTTAAGGTGAAATCTATTTGCGCCGCTCTGGCGATCGCAAGAAAATGTAATACCGCATTCGTCGATCCTCCTAAAATAGTGATCACGCGAATGGCATTCTCAATAGATTTTCTAGTTATAATATCTGAAGGTTTAATGTCTTTTTCTAATAATAAACGCATGGCTTTTCCAGCGCGTATGGCTTCCTCACGTTTGGCTTCACTGTTCGCAGGATTCGAGGAATTATACGGTAAGGCCATACCTAAAGTCTCAATAGCCGACGACATGGTATTTGCGGTATACATACCACCACAAGCACCGCGTCCGGGAATCGATTTTTTAATAATATTTTTATATTCAGCTTCTTCAATGGTCCCGGCTACTTTTCCTCCCCAAGCTTCAAAAGAAGATACGATATCCAGTTTCTTTCCGGCATGGCATCCTGAGTCTGTCGTTCCACCGTAAACTAAAATAGACGGGCGATTCAAACGGATCATCGCCATGAGTGCCCCTGGCATATTCTTATCACAGCCCACCACGGTTATTAATCCGTCGTAGCTCATCGCTTGCACTACCGTTTCCATAGAATCGGCAATGATATCTCGGGATGGCAAAGAATAACGCATCCCCGGTGTTCCCATGGAAATACCATCACTCACCCCAATCGTATTGAAGATCAAACCTACCAGATCCTCTTCCAGTGTTCCTTCCTTGGCTAGTTTGGCCAGATCATTTAAGTGCATATTGCAAGGGTTTCCTTCATAGCCCGTACTGGCTATGCCTACAAGCGGTTTAAAAAAATCTTCGTCTGAAAAGCCAATAGCATAAAGCATAGCCTGTGCTGCAGGTTGTGTTGGGTCTTGTGTTACAGTTTTACTGTATTTGTTTAGTTCTTTCATTCGTATTTTGAACTGTTTTATTTTAGGTCTTGTTGGTCTTTTATTAAAATGAAATGCCTTAGAATATACATGAATACTTCGGAAACATCTATCAATTATCGAAATTACTGGATTTGCATTATTAGAATAAGCTGTGCTTTAAGCTTAGTTTAAACTCACCTAACTAAAAATTTATTCAAATACCTGTTTTTCAGTTATTTAAATAATATTTTTTATGATGTTCAAAAGGATTAAAAAATCATAAAAAAATGAAAGATTTTATCAGCAATAATACTGAAATATATAACGCACTAAATCGGGGCTAAAAAATTAACACATGATAAAGGTTCAAAAAATCGAAAAAAGAGTATTGTTTCTCTTTATTTTTATACTTTTGCTCCCGTAAGAAACAGAGGAAAGATTTGACTGATTGCAACCTCTTTGTACGAGCCTAAAAACCGTATAAGTAAAAATGCTAAAGGCAGTGCAAACTTCCTGCAGACGGTAGCGTCAAATCTCCTTTAAATTTAAGATTTTATGGCTTATTTATTTACTTCGGAAAGTGTTTCTGAGGGACATCCGGATAAAGTAGCAGACCAAATTAGCGATGCTCTGATCGATCATTTTTTGGCCTTTGATCCTGAATCGAAAGTAGCTTGTGAGACCTTAGTAACCACTGGCCAAGTAGTTCTTGCAGGTGAGGTAAAATCCAACACTTATTTGGATGTACAACAAATTGCCCGAAATACCATAAACCGCATTGGGTATACCAAGGGCGCATACATGTTCGATGGGAATTCCTGCGGTGTCTTATCTGCGATTCATGAGCAGTCTGAAGATATTAATCAAGGTGTAGACCGCGGTAGCAAAGAAGAACAAGGTGCCGGCGATCAGGGAATGATGTTCGGTTATGCGACCAGCGAGACTGAAAACTTTATGCCTCTGGGTCTGGACCTATCACATTTAATTTTGAAAGAATTAGCTGCTTTACGCCGCGAAAATAAAGAGATCACGTATTTAAGACCCGACAGTAAAAGTCAGGTGACCATTGAATACAGTGATGATAATGTTCCCCAACGTATTGACAGTATTGTGTTATCTACACAACATGATGATTTCGCAGATGATAAAACAATGTTGGAAACCATCCGAAAAGATATCATCGAAATCCTCATACCTCGTGTTATCGCTAAATTACCGGAGGCTACTCAACAATTATTTGATTCGGATATTACTTATCATATCAATCCAACAGGAAAATTCGTAATCGGTGGACCTCACGGAGATACAGGCTTGACCGGAAGAAAGATCATTGTAGATACTTATGGTGGAAAAGGAGCTCATGGAGGTGGTGCTTTTTCAGGAAAAGACCCTAGTAAAGTAGACCGAAGTGCTGCTTATGCAACACGACACATCGCTAAAAACCTTGTTGCTGCCGGTGTTGCTGAAGAAGTTTTGGTTCAGGTGAGTTACGCTATTGGCGTTGTAGAACCTACCGGAATTTTTATTGACACCTATGGCACCTGTCCGTTTAATATGACCGATGGAGAAATTGCTGAAAAAGTGCGCAAAATCTTTGATATGCGCCCGTTTGCCATCGAAGAACGCCTGAAATTACGTGCACCTATTTATAGTGAAACGGCTGCTTATGGCCACATGGGACGTCAAAATGAAACGGTAACCAAAACCTTTTCACAACCAAATGGTAATGATGTGACTGTAGAGGTCGAGTTATTTACTTGGGAAAAACTGGATTATGTAGAGAAGGTCAAAGAAGCTTTTGGCTTGTAATATGCTTCTAAATTATAAATAAAAAGGCTGCCTTATTGGTGGTCTTTTTTTTTGCGTTAAAGATTGCAGCAACATCCTTTTTGAGCTTGCAAAAAAAGATATAGCGGAAAGCCTGACCCGCAGGGGAACGCCCAAATAAATTTCACAGGATTAAAAAACCTAAAACACGTTTTGGTTGGCAGGCCTGCCTTCCGATAGGCAGGATTGGATATCCTTTTGCCCCGCACCTGAAATTGAAAAGTTACGCTGTTAGTACAGCTACTTTTTTGGTTTTATAAAAAACCTAAAACACGTTTTGGTTTTTTATAAAACCAAAAAAGTCTGCTCCCGCAGACTTTCCGAGTTAAGTGGGGAGAGCAGGATTCGAACCTGCGAAGTTAAAAAACAACAGATTTACAGTCTGTCCTCGTTGGCCGCTTGAGTATCTCCCCGAAACCGACGGCAAATATATTATTCCTCCGGTTTTGTACAAAGAAAATTCGTATAACTTCGTGATTTATTTTTCAGATTTATATTTCATAGCTGATTCTAAGGGTTATGAATCGTGGCTGAATAAAATATTCTGAGCTGAATACCGAAACGTTATTGTTTCCGTTTTGCACCAAAGACTGTGTATTTAATAAATTCGTTGCCTTGATGGTATACTCCCATTTTGAATCATTGTTCTTTCTATAAGAAAGTGAAGCATCCCAAATCTCAAAGGTTTGTGGCGATCCGTTAGGATTGCTTTGTGTGTTATAACTGTAGTCCGTTAAAAATGTGAATTTCTTTAAAATAAAGGCATCGAATTCAACACGCGGAGCACGGGTTATAAATGTTGAGGTACGTCCACCCTGCTTGTTATTGTTCACACTATAACGATATGAGATCTCGAAGTTAGGTGCTTCTCTGAAATTGGTTCGCAATTCCGGAGTATAAGACTGCCGATAACTTTCATTTACAGAGCGATTACCTTGAATGAACTGGTTAAATTTACTGTAGTTGAAATTGGCATTTAAGCTCCCTCGGAATTTACCAAAAGTACGTTGTACACGGCCGAACGAAGATACACTTTCATCAGCAAATTCAGAATTAAAAAAGCGATTGGTCCTGATAACACTTTGGAAATCGGATAGCGATCGGATCTGATTTACGGCGCTAGAATACGTTACTGAGCCAAATACATTGGTGTAGTTAAACAAATTGAAGCTGCGGTAAAATAAACGGATATTATTTGTTAAGGCATTTTCTAAAAGTGGATTTCCTATTTGAATAGCGTCGTAATTGTTAAGCACGATGCCTCTGGCCAAATTAGTAACATCTGTAAACTGATTGGTCATACTATATCTAAGACTCAAACTTTCACTCTTTTTTAAATCGATGCGCGTTTCAAAATCGGGCAATACACGGAAAAAATTATCAGAGTATAAATTCCCAAACTGATCGTTACTATTGGAGTAAGCATGAAACGACACACCGGGCGTAAAGGTAAATTTGCCTGCTTTTAAGGTGTAATGAACGCCAAGATACCAGTCACTGAAATTATACTTGGTGTCGTTGGTATCCAAACCATCATTAAAATCTGGGGTGGGTTCAAAGGTTGAATTGTCATCTAAAGTTTGAAAAATATTGGAATTAAAATCCTGACGACTCACCAAGGCTCCTAAGGTAAAATTGATGTTGCTTTTTCCGTTCAGGATGTTCCAATAATCGAGTTTCGCATCCAGCTGATTGGATTTTACGCGTCTGCTTTGATTTATATCATAACCACTTTGATTGGGATCCAAACCTAAACTACCGGCCGTTGGATCATAAGTTGTTTTATCTTCCAGAAAGGCATTATAAAACGGATCTTCATCTTGTAATAAGTGCTGAGCCTCAAAAGCAAATATATTGTTAGCATCTAAAGTATAGTAATAGTTGAGGCTTTGATTGATACTGAACGGTGTGTTTTCTTCAAATTGAACTGTGTTACCAACTACCGATGAAAACAAGTCCTGATCCTGTGTTTCTTTGGTGAATCGTGCCAGAACATCATAATCCATTTGATTATCAATATTAGGCTTGTACGTAGCACTAAGTTTTAATAAGCCAATATCTGAGCGTTGTTTGGTTAACTGATCTGTAGCTTCATCTGGAATCCCAAGATCCGGATTGGTATATTGGCGGAAACTTTTTTGGCGCAGAAACACCTTACTGCTATTAAAGATGCCGAAACCACTAAGATCAAGGCTCTTTGATGGGGAATAGCTAAAATTACTTGCAGCGAGTTTGTTTTCAACATCCAGAGCACGGTTATTTTGTTGCGCCAAAAAGCCCAGATTATTATTTCCCAGATTTAGGGAAGTACCGCTGCTCCGGCTCGGTGCCCTAAAACCACCTCCAAAATTCTGCAGATCTCGTCGGTTCAAGGCTGGTTCACCCAAGTTATTGAGATCACCTATAAAATTTATGCTGTATTTCGGACTGTAATAGAATAATTTGGGTTGTGCCAGGTATAATTCATTATCCGTAGACGCCCCTCCCCCTGCGGTTACATTACCAAACCAGAAATTCTTTTTACCTTCTTTAAGTTTAATATTTATCGCATAATTATTTTGATTATTGGTTACAGAGCTCAATTGTCCTACTTCAGAAAAATTCTTTAATACCTGAACTTTATCCACGGCATTGGATGGGATGTTTTTGGTTGCTAATTTGGTATCCCCATCAAAAAAATCTTTACCGTCCACCATGATCTTGTTCACGCGTTGCCCTTCAACCTCGATCTGACCGTCGTCATTCACCTCAACACCGGGTAACTTCTTTAGGACGTCCTCAAGTTTGCGTTCAGTACCATCCTTAAACGAATCAGCATTATAAATCAGGGTATCGCCTTTAACACTTACAGGCATTTCATATGTAAGTTCAACCTCCGCCAAAGCATTATCGTCATAAAGTGTGATCTCTTTTTCGATGTTTTCTGTTTTGGTTTCAAAGGTCTCTTCAAAGGTCTTCATTCCAATGTAACTGACCTGAAGATTATAAGCCGTATTCTTTTCCAGCGTTAAGATAAATTTTCCTTTATCATTTGTTATACCATAGGATTCCAAAGCATTTGTCGCCTTATTAATGGCAATGACATTGGCTAATTCCAATGGAGCCCCGATGCTGTCTTTTACTGTGCCTCGAAATGTAACTTGCGCAAAACTTAAAGCACTAAAGGCGAGCATGGTAATGAACAATAATTTTTTCATGAATTTGATTCTATTTGGTTGGTTTCACATGTTTAGTTCTACCCTCTAGGCCTTCTGCCCATCCGGTTCTCTCTAAACTCTTTCATTTTTGCAATAACGGTGGTTTTATATTCTTCTTTGGTCACCTCTTTTCCCTTATCAGGAGCTTCTATCTGATCTTTATCTTCAGGGTTAATTATAAGTTTAGAACACAGCATTACTGTATTTCCGGCACTGACTTCAAGAATTAATCCCGGTAATCCATAATATTCCAAAGGCCCATGTCCTACCGGTATTTGTGGCGTGTACCATGCTATAACCTCGGAAAAGGATGTTTCCTCATTGTCATTTTCGGTATCTTCATTGTTGTTCGAACTTGTAATGCTGTTCCAGGAGAAAGACCACCATTCCAGATCACTACTCGGTATTTGGGCTGTAGCTTTAAAGCACATATAATTACCTACTTTTTTTGTATCTCCTGTCATTGTCCATTTAATCTCTTGCAAACTATCTTTTACTAAAAACTGTTTCCCATAAAATTCCTGGTTTTGAACAAGTTGGTTGGTTTTGATATTCTTATAAATGAGTCCGGGAGAAAAGTTTTTCCCCCAACTGTCCGTGGCTCCGGAAATAGCGTCTAATTGTTCGATTTCCTTATACGTTGAAGCTTCTTTGTTAAAAGTTAGCACATAGGTTTTTTCCAGTCGGTTCTTTAAGCGTTCAGCTATTTGCTTTTTCTGTTGTTCACTCATTCTGGCGCCCCAACTCCCTAACTCCAAAGACGTTTTTTTGAAATAATAAGCTTTCCCCTGGAAATCTTGTGCGTTTAGGTCTTTAGTACCGGTCAGAATCGAAAGGAGTATAATCGTGATTTTTAGTGCTGTTCTCATCATTTTAATATCATTTAAATATTTTGTTTAACAAATATAACAAAACATTAAACAATAATTTTATTTATTTTTAGATCTAATATCCTATTAATCATCTATTTGTTCTTCCACCGCCACCTCTTCTCATCCGGTTTTCTCTTAATTCTATCACTTTTTGATTAATAAGGGCATTATATTCCGCTTTGGTCACTTCTTTTCCTTTCTCCGGCATTTCTATGGCACCTTTTTCTTTAGGATTCATAATGATCTTTGAACATAGAATCACGGTTTCTCCGGTATTCAGTTCTAAAATAAGACCAGGTAAACCCCAAAATTCACTTGGCCCCTGACTCACTGGAATCTGTGGCGTATACCAAGCGGTAACGGTTATCATTTCAACAACCTCTTCTGCCTGCTCTCCCTTGTTTTCGTTCTGCTCAGCCTCCCGAGGCCGCGGTCTGGTCCAATTCAAAGATTCTGCAGGAATCATAGTAGTGGCTTTAAAAGCGGTGTACTCACCTATTTTCCGCATCTCCTTTCCCATGACCCAAGGATAGCTTGTTAATTGATCTTTGATTAAGAATTGCTTTCCAAAAAACTCCTGATCCTGAACAAAAGTTTTGGTCTTTATATTCTTGTATATAGGCCCACTGGAAAAACTATTCATAAACCCAAAACCTCTTCCGCCACCGCCACCGGCTGAAGGTGCCGCAAGCTTTTCTTCTTCCCTAAACATGGAAGCCTCTGCATTAAAGTCTAGAATGAACGTTTTTTCCAAAAAGGATTTCATGCGTTCCTCCATCTCCTTTTTTTGTTGTTCTGTGAGTTGTCTTCCGCGAAAGCGACTAAAGTCCATACTTGTTTTGGAGTTGTAATAGGCTTTTCCTTGAAATGTGGTCTGTCCGTTGACTGATTGACTGCCAATGATCATCAAGATGACCAAGGCTATACTACTGGTGCTTAAAATTTTCATGGATAGGGTTTATAGTCCGAGTTTGTTTGTTGTAAAAAGGTTTTTAATACCTTTTTAGACTAGCCATTGCCTTATTAGTTTAAGCCGAAAACGTTAAAATAATCTTAAATTATCTACCAATCTTTATGATCATTTATCAACGCTACCTCAACGACTATTTTAACGCTCGAAGTATGGATTTTTTCATTACAAAACTTCGAAAAAAACTAAGTTGGGACGATAACCTAAAGATCATCAATGTCCGAGGTTTTGGTTACAAGTTAATTTGCTAAAAGTGGTTTGATTTTTGTACTTTTCAGATCACAATGAAATATACCTTTTGCTTTTTAATTTTTATGAGTACCTGGCTTTCAGCTCAGGAACCTATTCCTGTTAGCCTTAGTGATAGCATCAAAATCACAGCAGATCAGATCGTTTCAGTCGATAATTTTGGAACCTTATATTACATTACTGATAATGTTTTCTATAAAAAGACCGATTCAAAACTACTGCGCTACATGAATTTACAATTAGGAATATTAACCCGGGCTCAGGCTTTCAACCCACTAAAAATAAATTTATTCTATCAGGATTTTAATACCGTTGTGATTCTTGACAATAGGTTGGCCGACATGTATAAAATCGACTTTAATACCCTTCCCGAATATAGGAATGTTACCCATATAAGTACTGGAAGCGATAATACGTTATGGTTATTTAATCAAGATCGCCAACATGTGGAACGCTTCGATTTCAAACTTCAAAAAACGGTGATGAAAACCCTCCCTGTTACGTCACCTGTTTTGGCTATGACCAGTAATTACAATACCTGCTGGTTGCTAACCCAAAACAACCTTTACATCTATAATTACTTTGGCAGTGTGCTTCAAAAAATAAAAAATAACGGCTACACAGACATGCAATTAGCATCCAATGGGGTTGTATTAAAAAAGGATAATACTCTGTATTTTCTCAAATTAAACAGTGAGGATGCACGGGCCATCAGCCTGCCAAATTTGTTAATAAAACAGTTTTTTGTAACCAACGAAACCTTGTATATTTACAGTCGCGAAAATCTCGTGGAATACCAATTAAAAATCAATTAATACTATGCATATTGCTGTTGCAGGAAATATTGGCGCCGGAAAAACAACCCTCACTAAATTATTGGCCAAACACTACAAATGGGAGGCTCAACTCGAGGACGTTGTAGACAATCCCTATCTGGATGACTTTTACAACCAGATGGCACGCTGGAGTTTCAATTTGCAGGTGTATTTCTTAAACAGCAGATTCCGTCAAGTGCTTCAGATCCGCGAAAGCGGTAAAAACATCATTCAGGATCGTACCATTTATGAAGATGCTCATATTTTCGCACCTAACCTACACGCCATGGGCCTCATGACCAATCGGGATTTCGAAAATTACAAAAGCCTTTTTGATCTCATGGAGTCGCTGGTAAAAGGCCCCGATGTGCTCATTTACCTTCGTAGCACCATTCCCAATCTAGTTAATCAGATTCACAAGCGTGGTCGTGATTATGAAAACTCCATAAGCATCGATTATTTAAGTCGCCTAAACGAGCGCTACGAAGCCTGGATACATGGTTACGATAAGGGCAAACTTCTTGTTATTGATGTTGATAAACTCGATTTTGTGACCAACCCCGAAGATCTTGGACAGGTCATCAACACCATCGACGCCGAAATTCACGGCCTCTTTTAAAATCTATTATCTAAACTATTATTTGGGCGTTTCTCCCGCGAAGCGCGAGAGTCAGGCTTTACGCGCTACACCGAAGCCTGCTTCAATTCCTGCCTGCCAAGTGGGTAGGCCTAACGCAAAAAACCACGCCGAAGCGTGGTTTTATTACATATTATTTTAAGTTTTGGAAGTCCTTAACGGGTCACTTCTTCCTTAATTTCTTTCTTGATCTCTATTTTAGCGCCATCAACCTCAGCATCCTCGGCTCTCATCGCTTCAAGCTTAGCATTAACCTCAGCTTCAGTGCCTTCAATCGTATCGTAATTAATGGTTTTTTCACCATTCTTGGTTACTGTAGTGGTTACTACAGCTTTTACCGTGTTATCGTCATTCTGAGTTAAATTCACCTGAACGTCTTTCTCAACCTGGATAACCGCAGCAGAATCTGAATTCATACTATCCTCAGCTGTAACCAAAGTTCCTACAGCAATACTCGGTGCGATAACCAAAGCTACAACGGACATTAATTTTAATAGAATATTCAAAGATGGTCCTGAAGTATCCTTGAAAGGATCTCCAACAGTATCACCAACTACGGCAGCTTTGTGTGCATCGGAACCTTTTCTACCTTGCTCTTCAATTGTTTTCTTTGCGTTATCCCAAGCACCACCGGCATTCGATTGGAAAATGGCCATAAGCACTCCGGTTGTAGTAACACCGGCAAGTAAACCCCCTAACATTTCAGCACCTCCAATATAACCAACAAGTACCGGAACAGCGATTGCTAAAAGTCCTGGCAACACCATTTCCTTAATGGAAGCTTTCGTTGAAATATCCACACATTTATCGTACTCGGCATAACCGTCTGCAGCATCAAAAATCTTTCTATCAGCCTCAGATGCTTTACTCATATCAGAGTCATACTTACGCATCACCTCTAAGGCGGCTTTCAATTGTGGAATATCTCTAAACTGACGACGCACTTCTTCGATCATCGACATCGCAGCGCGCCCCACAGCATTCATAGACAAGGCTGAAAACACGAAAGGCAACATACCTCCTACTAAAAGTCCGGCCATAATATTTGGCTTCGATACATCAATAGATGTAATACCAGCTGTTTTCATAAAGGCAGAAAACAAGGCTAAAGCTGTTAAGGCTGCTGAAGCAATAGCAAATCCTTTACCGATCGCAGCTGTTGTATTACCCACAGCATCCAACTTATCTGTACGCTCTCTTACTTCACTAGGTAACTCAGCCATCTCAGCAATACCACCGGCATTATCAGAAATAGGTCCGTAAGCATCAACTGCTAACTGAATTCCTGTATTCGCTAACATACCTACCGCAGCAATAGCGATACCATATAAACCAGCAAAGTAATGCGATACTAGAATAGCTGCTGCAATCAGTATAATTGGAATAGCAGTACTCATCATCCCAATACCAAGACCAGCAATAATGTTTGTAGCCGATCCAGTCTCAGATTGCTTTACGATACTATTTACAGGTTTTTTACCTGTTCCTGTATAATATTCGGTAACTTTTCCAACGGCTAATCCGGCAACTAATCCAGCAATTGTAGCCCAGAAAACACCCATAGCTCCAAAAGGTAAACCTTCCACATTTTCAGGTATAAAAGCTGAAATAATAAAATACGAAGCCACAACCATCAATCCGGCAGATCCAAATTCTCCAATATTTAAAGCTGTTTGCGGGTTACCACCATCTTTAACACGAACAAAAAAGGTTCCAATAATCGACATTACAATTCCTGTTGCAGCTAATGCTAAAGGTAAATAAACCGCACCAAGACCATTTAATTCAGGTGTTATAATAAAGGCTCCAAGAACCATAGTACCTATTATAGATCCTACATAAGACTCAAATAAATCGGCACCCATCCCGGCAACATCTCCAACGTTATCACCCACATTATCAGCAATAGTCGCAGGATTCAACGGGTGATCTTCAGGAATACCAGCTTCCACCTTACCTACTAAATCTGCACCAACATCCGCGGCCTTGGTATAAATACCACCACCAACACGGGCAAATAAAGCAATAGAAGACGCCCCAAGAGAGAATCCGGAAAGCACATTAAGCACTTCGGTAATAGCCCAACCTTGTTGGCTGTAGATCATAAAAAGACCACTTAAGCCCAAAACCCCTAAACCAACAACACCAAGTCCCATAACGGCACCTCCGGCGAAGGCCACTTCAAGGGCTTTCCCTAAAGAGGTTCTAGCGGCACTCGTAGTACGCACGTTCGCTTTCGTAGCAACGCGCATCCCAATAAAACCAGCCAGCGCAGAACAAACGGCACCAACAATAAAAGATACAGCAATCAAGCCATTTGACCCCTGCTCTGCACTTCCTTTGAAGTACAACAAGATTGCTACAGCCGCCACAAAAATTGATAATATTTTGTACTCAGCTTTAAGAAAGGACATTGCTCCATCAGCAATGTTTTTCGCAATCTTGATCATTTTTTCATCACCTTGGTCTTGTTTGGATACCCAGGCACTTTTTAAAAATACAAAGCCTAATGCCAACACCCCAAATAGTGGTAAAAAATCTACAAATAAATCCATATTAGTTCTTGTTAGTTTGAATTATTAAAATTTTAACGGGGCTAAAAATAGTAAAATATAAGTGATAAAAAAAACCCCGATATATTTAAGATGATTTAATTTTTTCGAGGTATTTTAAGAATATGATAATCTGACTTGTTTAGAGATACAATAGCAGGATCGATACTTTAATGGTATTTCGTGTTTTAAATGAAAATAAATAAAAAAGCCACCTAAAAAAGGTGGCTTTAACCATATTAAATTGTAAAAGTTCTTTTTTTCTTGTGATCACTATTTTCGTAGCGCGCTACACACTCGTGATAGATTCTCTCGGCTTCTTCAGCATTTCCCCAACCTCCTACATCAACTTTTTTCTTTTCAAGATCCTTATAAACCTGAAAAAAATGCTCAATTTCTTTTAAACGGTGAGGGTTAAGGTCGGCTATGTCGGAACGCTTGCTCCATACCGGGTCTGAGACTGGTACACAGATTATTTTCTCATCGGGTCCTTTCTCATCCGCCATATGGAATACCCCGATCGGGCGTACTTCCATGACTACCATCGGGTAGGATGGCTCTGTAGATAAAACCAATACATCCAGAGGATCGTGATCCAAGGCCAAGGTCTCCGGAACAAAACCGTAATCTCCGGGATACATCATCGATGAAAATAAGGTTCGGTCAAACCGAATTTTATGCAAGGTAAAATCGTATTCGTATTTATTTCTGCTTCCTTTAGGTATTTCAATCAATACATCAAAAGTCAATATTTTTTTAGCACTCATGGGTCTGTTCTATTTAAGGCTGCAAATTTACTGAACCCCTTGCCCGCAAACAAGTGAATTCCCTTGTTTTTGCGCACTTTTAAATCCTTTGGAACATTTGGATACACAATTTATTAGCAAGGCGATCTCATGCACCCCAATATGGGTAAGTGTTAAAAGTAGCTTTAACGGAAATTTTAAGTCTAAGAACTTCTCCAATATTAGTATCTTGCATCATTAAAATTTGAAATTGAACAGCATGAAACAACTCACCTTTATTTTCTCCCTGATTTTTATTTCCCATAATTTACTGGCACAAACCAAACCCTGGCAAGGGAAATTTGAACCCATAGACCATATGATCTCGGCTCCGAATGTCTATCGCTCGGCCAGCGGTGCTCCCGGGCCTGAGTACTGGCAACAACGTGCTAATTATGATATCAAGGCCAGTATCGATGAAAATACCAATGTACTTTCCGGTGAGGAAACCATAACCTATTTCAATAATTCACCAGATACTCTGGATTATTTATGGGTGCAACTGGATCAGAATGTCAATAAAGAAGGTAATGAAGATTTTGGGTCTATAGGAAACAGTATGCAGGACGGCATAACCACTCGGAAAATGGAGTTTTTAACACGTCCTATAAAGTTTCCAGCTGGTTACACAATTAAATCCGTAACCGATAGTAACGGAAATCCTATCCGTACCCTAGTGAATAACACCATGATGAAATTGAATCTGGACGACCCCCTTAAACCGGGAGCTTCCATTCAGTTTCAACTAGCCTGGTCTTATCCCGTTACAGATCGAGGTTTGTTTCGTTTATCACGTGAAGGTTATGAATATTACCCTGAGGATGATAACAAAGAATTTCTTATGGGGCATTGGTATCCCAGAATGGCGGTTTATAACGATACGGAAGGTTGGCAAAATCAGCAATTTCAACGTCTAGGTGAATTTGCTCTGGAGTTTGGTGACTTTGATGTGGCTATTACCGTTCCCGCCGATTATCTCGTTGCAGCAACCGGAAAGCTTATGAACCCGAATGAGGTTCTAACCAAAACTCAACGTGAACGTTATGCAAAAGCTGAAAGCAGTTTCGACAAGCCTGTCATGATCGTCACTAAAGAAGAAGCTATTGAAAATGAAAAAACAAAATCTACAAAGCAGAAAACATGGAAATTCTCGGCCAAGAATGTTCGTGATTTCGCTTTTGCATGTTCGAGAAAATTCCTTTGGGATGCTCAGGCCGTAAAATTACCCACCAATAAGGTGATGGCCATGTCATTCTATCCCAAAGAAGGGTTGCCGGTTTGGTCTGAAGAATCAACTAAAGCAATTACTCAAGCTTTGGAAGTATACTCTGAGGCGACCTTTGATTATCCCTATCCTGTAGCCATTTCTGTAAACACCTCTAATGTAGGTATTGAATATCCTATGATTAGCTTTAACGGGGGTCGACCTGATAAAAATGGATTTATGAGTGATCGTGCTAAACGAGGAATGATCAGTACTATTATACATGAAGTTGGTCATATTTGGTTTCCTATGATAGTGAGTTCAGACGAACGCAAATGGATGTGGATGGACGAAGGTTTAAATACCTTTTTACATCAGCGCACCTTGGCTGAACGATACCCTGAATTCCCCCATACCACGCCAAAAAGTATTGTTCCCTTCATGAGCGGCGATACCAATATCATGCGCCCGATCATGGTGACTTCGGATAATGAATTATTCAATCAATTTGGAAATAACTTTTATCAAAAACCAACAGTTGGTTTGCAAATGTTACGAAACTCAATCATAGGTAAAGAGTTGTTCGATGAAGCTTTTCGCACCTATGCGAATCGCTGGAAGTATAAGCATCCCAATCCTGCTGACCTGTTTAGAACTTTAGAAGATGCTTCGGCTACAGATCTGGATTGGTTCTTTAGAGGCTGGTTTTTCTCTACCGACCACGTTGATATGGAACTCAGTAATGTAAAATGGTTCAAAGTCTATGAAGACGATAAGAATATTGAAGATCAAAATAAAGCCTCTAAAACGAAAATTGAAGCAGAAGGCAATGCCGCTGATAGTCAAGCTAAAGATTTTTCAAACGGACCTGAGATAGTCACCATGGTCGATTCACCAGATTCAGATTACGGACAATTTTTATCAAGGATCGATAGCAAAGAAATGCG
This sequence comes from Gaetbulibacter sp. M240, assembly GCF_043876815.1. Classification (NCBI taxonomy): domain Bacteria; kingdom Pseudomonadati; phylum Bacteroidota; class Flavobacteriia; order Flavobacteriales; family Flavobacteriaceae; genus Gaetbulibacter; species Gaetbulibacter sp. M240. The sequence goes on along the minus strand of NZ_JBAWKA010000003.1, from coordinate 305,363 downwards.
CAAGGCCGTATCCGGTAAGAACATTTACGAACTTACTATAAAAAATGTTGGCGGTCTCGTGATGCCCGTAACCATACAATGGATCTACACCGATGGTACAAGTGAAATTGAACGCCTGCCAGCAGAAATTTGGCGAAGAAATGAATATGAGGTCAAACATACCTTTATGAAAGACAAAGAAGTTCAAGAGGTAAATTTAGATCCGAATTTTGAATTTGCCGATACAGACATGTCGAATAACAGTTTCCCTAAAGAAGAAAAACCTTCGGAATTTGATTCCTTCAAAAATAAACAAGATTAAAGCCTAAACGCTTCGAGGACAATTGGCCACCACAAAGTCAATAAGCCTCGAAGCTAAAATAGCTGTTTGATGATCCCTGTCATACTTCGGATTTAATTCTGCAATATCCAAAGCCATAACCTTTTCACTACTCAAAAGGAAGCCTAATGTCTCAAATACAAATTCGGGCGAAAAACCTAATGGTGATGCAGCGCTAACTCCAGGTGCATAGGCCGAAGAAAACCCATCCATATCGATCGTAATATAAAGCAGGTCTACAGAAGCGACGAAGGCATTTAATTTAGTTTTTATAGCTTTTATTTGCTCAGGTTGGTTTTGGCATTGTTCCGCGAAGACGACCTTAACACCCTCCTTTTTAGCGACATCAAATAAAGATCTGGTATTGCACCCTTTTTGGATTCCCAATACAAAATAGTCCAAGCGTTTATTTTCTTGTTTTAAAAGCTTCGCTATTTGATTAAATGGGGTCCCCGAATTCGGTTGTTCTTCAACCGGTCGCAAATCAAAATGGGCATCAAAATTAATGATCCCAATACGCTTATTGATATTATTAAAAGCCTTTTTGATACCGTTAAAATGTGCAAAGGCCATATCATGTCCGCCACCAATCCCAATGGGCAAAATTCCTTTTGAAATTAAATCTGAAATGCCATCAGCAAAAGCTGCCTGACTGGCTTCCATATTATCATCCTGACACAAAACATCTCCAAAATCATAGACTGTTTCTGATTGGTGATGCCAAGCCACTTTTCCTAATTTTTCACGTAAAGCTCCCGGACCTTCTACTGCTCCAATACGTCCCTGATTTCGCCTCACACCTTCATCACAAGCATAACCAATTAAGCCAAAACCACCGGCAGGCAAGTCATTCAAATCAGAAAGCAAAACGCAGTTCACAGCCTGATACCAATATTGAACACCTAGATGTTCAGGTGTCTTTCTACCCGTCCAGATCTCCCGGTTTCCCGGGGCATAATTATTATATTGTTTCCAAGACTTATCCAATGTTCTGACCTTTGATATAAACCGATTCGATATGATTTTCCCCAAATGAATACGGCAGAAAACTATAAGAGTTAATTGGTTCTGTAATGCTAAAGTTAGCTAATTTCCCCTTAGTAATGGACCCTAATTCATTTTCTAATCCCATGGCATATGCTCCGTTTATGGTGGCCGCATTAATAGCTTCTTCCGGGGTCATTTGCATTTTTACACAGGCTGTGGATACCACAAAATTCATATTTCCTGACGGTGCAGAACCCGGATTATAATCCGTTGCCAAAGCTAAAGGTAATCCCGCATCAATAATGGTTCGCGCCGGTGTGTAAGGAATCCCTAAAAAATAAGAACAGCCCGGTAAAGCAACGGGCATGGTCATGGAGTTCTTTAGAGCTTGAACATCAGACGCTGTAAGCAATTCCAAATGGTCGACGGATAGGGCTTGATTCTCAACACCTGCTGCCACACCACCAATGCTTGTAAACTGATTCACATGGATCTTAGCTTGTAAATTATACGATTTCCCAACCTTCAAAATAGCCTTAGTATCCGCCACAGAAAAATAACCGGTTTCACAAAACACATCGATATAATCAGCAAGTTTAGCTTCCGCTATGCGGGGAATCATATCCTGAATAATGTGATTCACGTAAGCGGCCTTATCAGTATTCTTTGGCACAGCATGAGCCCCTAAAAAAGTAGCTTTCACAGATATCGGAAATGCCTCTTTCAGACGTTTTATAACCCGGAGCATTTTCAACTCAGCCTCCAGACTCAAACCGTACCCTGATTTGATTTCGATAGCGCCTGTTCCCATGGCCATAACAGCCTTTAAACGGGTTTTGCTTTGCTCATAAAGATCTTCCTCTGAAGTATTCTGTAAGGTTTTAGCCGAATTCAGGATCCCGCCTCCTTTTTTAGCGATCTCTTCATAGGTCAGCCCATGAATCCGATCAACAAATTCGCCTTCCCGGTTTCCGGCAAAGACCAAATGTGTGTGTGAATCACACCAGGTTGGCAATACCAGTTTACCACTGGCGTCCAAAACAGTGTCAAATCCAGTTTCATCCGGACAATCCCTCATAATTCCATAATCAGAAATGATCCCGTTTTCAACAGCTAAAAAAGCATTTTTAATAGCGGGCAATTCCCCCATAGCTTTCCCTGACAGAAAGGAAACCGAGGTCTCACGAACCTGAAGTAATTCTTTAATATTTTTTACTAGTAATGTCATTAAAAAAGTGCGTTTAAAAGGGTTTCTTCCACTAAATTAGGTAATGTAACTTTTAAATTAGGCGTTCGTTCCATTTCCCGTTTTATCGCAAAAATAGCTTCATCATTGCGCGCCCAACTCCGGCGTGCAATACCGTTATTCACATCATAAAAAAGCATGTTCTTTAATCTAGCATCAGCGTCCTCACTCCCATCTAACACCAAGCCAAAACCACCATTGATCACTTCACCCCAGCCTACACCACCGCCATTGTGGATAGATACCCAGGAAGCCCCGCGAAAACTATCTCCGATAACATTCTGGATGGCCATATCGGCGGTAAACTGGCTGCCATCGTAAATATTTGATGTTTCGCGATACGGAGAATCGGTACCACTAACATCATGGTGATCGCGACCCAATACTATCGGTCCAATTTTACCATCGGCTACCGCTTTGTTAAAAGCTTCAGCAATTTTTAAACGTCCCTCAGCATCAGCATACAAGATACGTGCCTGAGAGCCAACTACCAATTTATTCGCTTTCGCATTTTCGATCCAGGTGATATTATCCTGCATCTGCTGCTTAATTTCATCAGGTGCTGTTTTCTGTATCGTCTTTAGAACATTTAAAGCGATACGATCTGTGACATCCAGATCATGGGATTTTCCTGAAGCACACACCCAACGGAAGGGGCCAAAACCATAATCGAAACACATAGGTCCTAAAATATCCTGAACATATGATGGATATTTAAAGTCTTCCCCATCCATGATATTTGCACCGGCACGAGACGCTTCCAGTAAAAAGGCATTTCCATAATCAAAGAAATACGTGCCACGTTCAGCATGTTTGTTTATAGCGTCCACCTGGCGGCGTAAAGAAGCTTGAACATTTTCCTTAAATAGTTCGGGTTGCTCACGCATCATCACATTCGATTCCTCATAAGACAAACCTAACGGGTAATAACCACCTGTCCAGGGAATATGCAAAGATGTTTGATCAGACCCTAAGTGAACAAAAATATCAGCCTCATAAAAGCGCTCCCAAACATCCACCACATTTCCTATGAAAGCCACAGAAACCACTTCATTATTATTTTGAGCCTGTTTCACTCGTGCTACCAATACATCCATATCGGCGACCAGCTCATCAACCCAACCCTGATCATACCGTTTTTTAGCGGCCTTCGGATTTATTTCAGCACAAACCGTAATACAGCCTGCAATATTTCCAGCCTTAGGCTGCGCCCCACTCATACCCCCAAGTCCGGCGGTTAAAAACACCTTGCCTGAAGACGACTCCCCAGATTTTAATTTTTTTCGAAAGGCATTCATAACCGTAATGGTGGTGCCGTGTACGATCCCCTGCGGACCAATATACATAAATGAACCCGCTGTCATCTGACCATATTGCGTAACCCCAAGAGCATTAAATCGCTCCCAATCATCCGGTTTGGAATAATTTGGGATCATCATCCCGTTGCTCACAACCACACGAGGTGCTGCTTTTGAAGAGGGGAATAGACCCATGGGGTGCCCGGAATACATGTGCAATGTTTGCTCATCCGTCATGGTAGCCAAATATTTCATAGTGAGTAAATATTGCGCCCAATTTTGGAATACAGCTCCATTTCCACCGTAAGTAATAAGCTCCTCAGGATGCTGCGCCACTTCCGGGTCCAAATTATTATGGATCATAAGCATGATAGCTGCGGCATGCCGGGATTTTGCCGGGTAATCATCAATGGGTCTGGCATATATGGAATAATCCGGCTTAAAACGGTACATATAAATACGTCCATAATCTGATAACTCCTGAGCAAATTCTACAGCTAGCGTTTCGTGCCAAGCTTTTGGAAAATAACGTAAGGCATTTTTTACTGCGAGTTTTTTTTCTTCTTGAGATAAAATATCTTTCCGCTTTGGAGCGCGATTCACACCCTCGGGATACGATTTTTTAGTCGGAAGTTTTTCCGGTATGCCTTGTAATATGGTTTCTTTAAACGTCATGTTTTAAGATTTTAAACTTTTATTTCTTTATTGCGAACCAGAGCTGTCATGGCTGCGATATCATCTTTCAGTAAACGATCTTCTTCCAGTTTTTTAACTCGGGTTCGGATCAATGCAAAATTCTGTTCAATAATTTCAGAAAAACGATTTGGGCGTCTAAATTCCAAAGCCTGTGTCGCATACATAAGTTCAATCGCTAAGATATTTTCCAGATTATTCAATATCTGGTTGAACTGTCTGCCGGAAATACTGCCCATTGATACGTGGTCTTCCTGACCCAAAGATGTTGGAATACTATCCGCCGATGGCGGAAAACACAATGATTTATTTTCCGTCACCAAAGCTGCCGTCGTATACTGTGGGATCATAAAACCGGAATTGAGGCCACCACCTGTCGTTAGTAAACGTGGTAATCCAAATTTTCCTTCCAGTAATAGATACGAACGGCGATCAGATATATTTCCTAATTCCGAAGCCGCTATAGAAGCGTAATCCAATGCCATAGCGAGTGGCTGCCCATGGAAATTTCCCCCGGAGATCGCTACGGTTTCGCTTAACACGATAGGATTATCTGTTACTGAATTCATCTCGATCTCGGCTAATTCTTTTAAATGATAATAGGCGTTTCGAGAGGCCCCATGCACCTGTGGAATACAGCGCATGGAATACGGATCCTGGACGCGTTCACAGTTTTCATGAGACATGATATTCTCAGAACCTTTAAACAACTCCCGCATGTGTGCAGCGACCTCTAAATTACCTTTGAATGGTCGAATGATATGCAAGGCTTCCTTAAACGGTGAAGCACTTCCTTTATAACCTTCAATACTCATGGCTCCTGCCACATCGGCTAATTGAAGTAGATAATTCATTTTATGTAAACCCATAATGGCATGAGCCAAAATAAACTGAGTGCCATTAATAAGAGCCAGACCCTCTTTAGCCTCTAAACGTATAGGTTCTAAATTATGCTGCTTTAAAACCATTTTTGCAGGAACTATATTTTGTCCGTCCCAAAATTCACCTTCACCAAAAAGCGGCAAGAATAAATGCGCTAGCGGCGCCAAGTCTCCGGAAGCACCCACAGAGCCCTGTTCAGGAACGACCGGAATAAGATCGTTCTCTATAAAAAACAAAATACGCTCCACAACTTCCAATCGAATTCCAGAGTAGCCCTGACATAAGGCATGGACCTTGCAGATCATCATCAATTTTGATAACTGCGGCGCAATGGGGTTTCCAACGCCCACCGCATGTGTTATAAGCAGATTGTGTTGCAATAAACTGGTCTCTTCCGGTGTGATTTGAACATCACATAAAGGACCAAATCCTGTATTGATCCCATACACCGCTTTGTTCGAGGCCGCCATGGTCTCAACGTTTTGTCGTGATTTCGTTAAAACATCTTTGGTTTCATCTGTCAACACCCCTTTATCAGCCTTCGTACTGAGGGCCATTACGCTATTAACAGTGAGTGTGTCTATGCCGTATTTAAACATTTTTCGTTCGAATTTGTTTCACAAAATTACGCTTTAAATTAATGCTTAAAAAGACTATCTTTGTTTCATAATAATAACTATGAGTTATCAAATAGAATTACGCCATATTCGATATTTTTTGGCTGTCGCCGAAGAATTACACTTCCGAAAAGCTTCAGAACGCCTGTTCATTTCACAACCGGGATTAAGTCGTCAAATTAAGCAGATGGAAAATGAACTGGGCGTGGTGTTATTCGAACGCCATAATCGCAAAGTCGTTTTAACCAAAACCGGTCAATATCTAAAAAAAGAACTGCAATTAAACCTGAAGCAATTTGAGGATATCTTGGATCATGCCAAGCTTGTTCAAGCAGGAAAAAAAGGGCAACTTAAAATAGGCTATGTAGGTTCTGCCATGCAAAACATCATTCCTAACCTGCTAATCAAATACCGGGAAGAGCACCCTGATGTCATGTTTAGTTTGAAGGAAATGGAAAATCAAAACCAAATTGATGACCTCCTGTCGTATAATATTGATATTGGCTTTATGCGTTTGGAAACGCTGCCAAAAAATTTGATGCGTCAAACCGTTTTAAGTGATATTTTCTGTATCGTCCTTCCTGAGAATCACGCCATAAACAGCAAGAACTTTAAATCTTTGGCTCAATTTAAAGAAGAGACCTTCATTCTTTTTGATCCGGATTATAGTGCTTCTTATTACGATAAAGTAATTCAGATCTTTAAGGATTGTGGTTTTACGCCGTCGGTTTCACACCTTACCATCCACGCGACCTCCATTTATAAGCTCGTTGCAAACGATTTTGGCATTTCTATAGTTCCTAAATCTTTACAAAATGACGCCGTAAAAGGCATCAAGTTTATCGACCTGAAAACCATCAAACAACGCACAGAACTTTCCATGGTATGGCATACTAAGAACCGGAATCCTGTATTACTTCATGCTCTAGAATTGATGCAAAAAATAAAAGGGTAAACCTGTTAAAAATAGAAACCGAAACTGCCTGTCACGCCAAATTTACGAGCGTTCGGGTATAGAATAGGATCTTTGTAATTTCCTCTAAAATTAAAATCGATCCGAAACACCTTAAAAATATTCCCAACACCTAAACTGTATTCATAATAAGGTTCACTTGATGGCGCTTTAAGCGGAATACTATTCGGGTTATTCGTAGTATTTAGGTCAATATTATCTTGTGATAAAGTACCCCATACCCCACGAAGACTTAAAATTTCGCGAAGGTTGAGTTTCCGCAAAAGCGGAATTCTTGAAAATAAGCGTCCGTTAAAATTATGCTCCAGCTGCAAAGAGGTGTAGGTATCGGTTACAAATTCGTAAAAATCTAACTGGGAAAAGGTGTTATAAATAGAAAAATACGATTGATTTCCGGGAACCACACTCAATAAACCGAGAGGCACTTCGCCATAGGTTTTTCCAGATTCTAAGCTAGTAGTGAGCCTGCCTAAACCACCCAACTGCCAAGGCTGCACATATGAAAACTGTACTTTGGTATAATCAAAATCGCTGTTTAAAACGTTTTTATCACCGCGACTTACCCGCCCAAAAAGACGCGCATAATTATCATTGGCCGGCAATCGTTCAACGCCAAATCCGGTCATTTTTCGCTTTGGAAAATAATACATGGATAGGGTCGATTCATATTGATCAATTGTAGAGGCGATACCATCAGGAGTATTATAATCCAAACTAAATGTTGGAGATGCCGATTCCAGAGTACGATAATTTCCACCCAAACGGACTATAAAATTATGCCAGGGTTCGGCCTCTATTTCAAAACTGGTCAGATTGATATTAGTAAGTTTGTCGTTTATACCCGTTCCTACGACTGCAGATGATGCCAGACTTCGACCTAAAACATCCGTACTTGAGGTTAAACTGGCTCCTATTTGTTCCACATCACGTCTGTTTCCTCCTGAAATGATAAGGCGACTTTTCTTGTCGAGTAACCATTTACCCGAAATACCGTATTTGAATTTATCATCATCAATCCCATAGGCTAAAAAGCCTTCCAATCGCCACAGGTCATTACGTCCAAAATAGGTCCGTAATCCGGTTCGCAGTCGAACGCCTTCCACTTGATTGTACCCGAAGGTTGAAAAAATAGGTCCGTAATCCAGAGGCAGCTTATTGAATTCTACATAACCGGAAGCCAGAATACTCCCTAAATTATAAAGACGTTTAAATTTTTTAACGGTTTTGAGTGTATCCAGCATTTTATAAACGCCTTGCTCATCCTGATTTAATTTCTCCAAACGATTAGCAGCCCAAAAAATACTGTCGCGGTCATAAATATCCTGGTCGTAATTATAAACCTCCGTTTCATAGAATTTTTTTGGCTTAGGGATGTCGAACTTATATTTATTATACAAAGTGGTACGTTTACCATAAATCCCACGTGATTTCTCCTTCTTATTAAAGGCAAAATCACTCATCATATAATCCCGTTTGATCAAAAACAAGGAATCGTTAAGCACCTCAAATTCCTGTTCGATATAAATATCTTTAACCCAGTTGATGTTGGCACTTTTCGAGGCTTTCAAATTAATTTCTTTTACGGCATAGGTGGTGTCAGCTACCCAAAAATCACCTTTGAAGGTAAGTTCATTTTTCCGCCGCGGATAATATATAATGTTATAACACCATTTATTATCGATATACATACTATCCGACAACACATAATTATAAGTGCCGATACCTGTTCGGGATAGTGGACTTACGAAGCTTTTATCGAAAAATTTAAGGTAGTTATCGTAAACATTAAAATCTGAATAAAGATCGTTCACAAAGTCGATAATAATCTGGTTATCACTGAAACCTGAGTTTTTATTTCCTATTAAAATCTCCTTTTCCATGTTTAATTCATTATCACCGTATACCGTCGAAACGGCCTCATTGATAAACATAGGCAGATAGGTTTTTCCGGTCACGCTGGACGTATCCACATGATCGAACACAAATTCCATCCCCCTAAAAAGCTTACTCTTTATTAATGCACTGTCGATAGTATTAATATCGAATTCTAGCTTTTCGTATTTGTCGTAGGTATATTGTTTGAACTGCCTTAGACCATTCTGACGCTTATGTTCCCATATCTTTCGTAATAGATCGATGGCTGGATTATTTTTTTTCGATTGTTTTCCGGCGACGATCATCACCTCATTCAATTGGGAGTTTTGCTCCCTCAATACAATGTTCAGGTTGTAATTCACCCTTTTTTCCAAAGGCAATAGGATAGTTTCATAGCCCAAAAAAGAAATTTCTAAGGTTGACCAAGTGGTGTCAGACTCCATGTAGAACTTACCATTTTCATCCGTTGTGGTGCCCTCTTTTGAATCTTTAAAAATCACGTTAGCATAGGCTACGGGCTCATTTGACTCATCAAAAACATAACCACTCACCTTGGTTTGCGCTGTCGCGGAAAATAGGCTAAAAAACAGTATGATGGATAGCAGTGATTTGGACATAAGACAAAAAAACTTCATTAACTACAAGGCCAATGAAGTTTCTATAACGTAAATTATTTTATTTTATTTATAAAGTACTTTTTTCACGGCTTTAATAACATCGTCACTATTTGGTAACCATTGTTCTAATAATACCGGGGAATAAGGCGCCGGAGTATCGGCCGTGTTCAATTTGATGATCGGAGCATCCAGATAATCAAACGCTTCGCTTTGAATGATATAGGTGATTTCAGTTGCCACATTACCAAAAGGCCACGCTTCTTCTAAAACCACTAATCGATTGGTTTTCTTAACAGATTCTAAAATGGCTTCTTTATCCAAAGGACGCACTGTACGCAAATCGATAATTTCACAGGAAATTCCCTCTTTTTCCAGAGCATCAGCCGCTTTGTAAGCTTCTTTAATAATTTTACCAAAAGACACGATTGTAACATCGTCCCCTTTTCGTTTCACCTCAGCCACACCCAAAGGAATAATGTATTCCCCTTCAGGCACCTCACCTTTATCGCCGTACATTTGCTCACTTTCCATAAAGATCACAGGATCATCATCGCGAATAGCAGCTTTTAAAAGGCCTTTAGCATCTTTTGGATTCGACGGCACCACAACTTTAAGTCCCGGTGTATTTGCAAACCAACTTTCAAAAGCTTGTGAGTGTGTTGCTCCAAGCTGCCCTGCGGAAGCCGTCGGGCCACGAAACACGATCGGACAGTTGAATTGTCCGCCGGACATTTGTCGGATCTTCGCTGCATTGTTTATAATTTGATCAATTCCAACCAAAGAGAAGTTGAAGGTCATGTATTCCACGATAGGACGATTACCATTCATGGCAGAACCAATAGCGATCCCCGCGAATCCCAGTTCCGAAATTGGCGTATCAATAACACGTTTCGCCCCAAACTCGTCTAACATTCCCTTTGAAGCCTTGTAGGCTCCATTATATTCAGCTACTTCCTCGCCCATTAGGTAAATGCTTTCATCACGACGCATTTCTTCGCTCATCGCTTCACAAATAGCTTCTCTAAATTGAATTGTCTTCATTGATTACATATTTATTAGAACAGCAAAAATAACAATAAATGCCGAGGTGCTTAGGACAATTTTTTTAAAATTTATTATGCATGCATAGTATTTTTGAAATAAAATAATTAACTTCGTAGCGCCTTTGATTAAAAGGCGGTTTAAAAGCCTATTTTTGTATTAAAAGTTTACCAACTTGAATAAAATTTAAACACCTAATTATTATGAAAATATTAGTCTGTATTAGTCATGTACCAGACACCACGTCGAAAATTAATTTCACAGAAAACGATACCAAATTTGACACCAATGGTGTCCAGTTCGTAATTAATCCGAATGATGAATTTGGTTTAACGCGTGCTATGTGGTTCAAAGAAAAACAAGGTGCCAGTGTTACGGTTGCGAATGTTGGCGGCCCGGAAACTGAACCAACGCTGCGGAAGGCATTGGCCATAGGAGCCGATGAAGCTATTCGCGTAAACACCCCTGCAACCGATGGTTTTTCTGTAGCAAAGCAACTTGCTAAAGTAGTTGAAGATGGTGGTTTCGACCTCATCATTTGCGGCCGGGAATCGATCGATTATAATGGCGGTATGGTACCAGGAATGTTAGCCGGTTTGATAAAAGCTAATTTTGTAAATAAATGCATTAGTTTGGATATTGATGGCACAAACGCCAAGGCGATCAGAGAAATTGACGGTGGAAAAGAAACCTTAACCACCGCGCTTCCACTTGTTATTGGAGGCCAAAAAGGTTTGGTTGAAGAAAGTGATCTAAGAATCCCAAACATGCGCGGGATCATGATGGCACGAAAAAAACCTTTGAACGTGATAGAACCTGTTGCTGTTGATGGTGAAAGTAGCTCAGTGAAATTCGAAAAACCAGCTCCAAAAGGTGACGTCAAACTCGTTTCTCCGGATAATTTGGACGAACTTGTGAACTTACTTCATAACGAAGCAAAGGTTATTTAAAAAACAGTAAAAGAAAATTTTAAACTAAAAAGATAAAAAACATTATGTCCGTTTTAGTATATACAGAATCCGAAGAAGGAAAATTTAAAAAAATTGCATTTGAAGTGTCTTCATACGCAAAGGCTATTGCCGATGCCATGGGCACTACAGTAACTGCTGTGAGTTTTAATGCCGCCGACCCGGCTGCATTAGGAGCTTATGGTGTTAACAAGGTATTGAATGTTACCAATGATGCCGTAAAAACCTTCAATGCCAGTATTTATGCTGATGTGATCAAGCAGGTGGCACAACAAGAAGGCGCTAAGGTTATTGTGATGAGTTCAAGTGCCAACGATAAGTATTTAGCACCGCTATTGGCGGTAGACCTCAATGCCGGTTATGCTTCAAATGTTGTGGCAAAACCTTTAAGTACCGAGCCATTTCAAGTAAAGCGTACCGCTTTCACAAACAAGGCATTTGAAATTTTAGAATTGAAAACCGATGTGAAATTAATTGGTCTTTCCAATAATTCATTTGGTCTTCATGAGAACCAAACCGAGGCAGAGGTTGTAACGTTTTCACCAGAGATTGCAGAAAGTGGCGTTACAGTAGACTCCGTTGACAAAGCAACAGATAAAGTTACAATCGCTGATGCGGAAGTTGTGGTATCTGCCGGTCGTGGATTAAAAGGTCCTGAAAATTGGGGCATGATCGAAGAACTCGCAGATGTTCTAGGTGCTGCCACAGCTTGCTCAAAACCAGTATCCGATCTAGGGTGGAGACCTCATGGCGAACACGTTGGACAAACCGGAAAACCGGTAGCGGCTAATTTGTATATTGCAATCGGGATCTCAGGTGCAATTCAACATTTGGCAGGAATTAATGCTTCAAAATATAAAGTTGTTATCAATAACGACCCGGAGGCACCGTTCTTCAAGGCTGCAGATTATGGTGTGGTTGGTGATGCCTTTGAGGTCGTACCGCAACTCATTGAAAAATTAAAGGTCTTTAAAGCGCAACAATAAAATTTCACATAAATTGTGAAGTCATTTAGAACTGTTTAAATTAGCATTTTATTACGAAAAACTGTAATTTACAGTTGGTAAAGTCCTAATTTAAACAGTTCTTTGCTTTTTAATATGTTATGAGCCTAGTAAAATTAAATATAAAAGGGATATCGTACAGCCAAACTCAAAATGGAGCGTATGCCTTGATATTGAATGAAGTAGACGGAGACCGAAAGCTACCAATTGTTATTGGTGCCTTTGAGGCCCAATCCATTGCCATTGCCCTTGAAAAGGAAATTAGTCCGCCTCGGCCGCTAACTCATGACTTATTTAAAAATTTTGCCGACCGCTTTGACATTGTGGTGAAGCAGGTTATTATCCACAAACTGGTTGATGGTGTATTCTATTCTAGTCTGATTTGCGAACGAGATAAAATCGAAGAGATTATTGATGCCCGAACCAGTGATGCCATCGCTTTGGCACTACGTTTTCAGGCACCTATCTTCACCTATAAAAATATTCTAGATAAAGCTGGTATTTATCTTAAGGTGAACCCCAAAAAGGAAGATGAAGAAGATACTGATGATGGTATTTTAATGGATGATCTTGTGGCCAGTGAACTGGAAAGCGAATCTCCAAAAGAAAACCTGAAAGGCAAAAGTCTAAAAGAACTGCATGATATGCTGGATGAAGCTGTGTCCAGCGAGGACTACGAAAAAGCAGCATACATTCGTGATGAAATTTCTAAACGGGAACAATAAAATCAGCATTTCTTATATCATATGAGTGTAAAATTTCGACTAATTATCATGAGCTTCTTACAATTCTTTGTTTGGGGTGCATGGCTAATTACAGTTGCCAACTATTGGTTTGGCACAAAAGGTTGGGATGGTTCTGATTTCGGAGCCATTTTTTCTACTATGGGGATCGCATCATTATTCATGCCCGCTATTTGCGGAATCATTGCAGACCGATGGATCAATGCAGAAAAATTATATGGCACCTTACATATTTTAAGTGGTTTAACTCTACTTTATGTTCCCATGATCAATGACACCACAACTTTTTTCTGGGTGATTTTGTTAGCCATGGCCTTTTATATGCCAACTATCGCCTTATCAAATTCTGTAGCTTATAATGCCTTAAAAAAAAGTGATCTGGACGTCGTTAAAAATTTCCCTCCGATTCGTGTATGGGGAACCATCGGTTTTATTGTAGCAATGTGGATTACTAATTTGACTGGCAACAAGGCATCTGCAAATCAATTTTATATTGCAGCCGCTGCGGCCATTTTTTTAGGCTTATACTCCTTTACGCTTCCAAAGTGTAAACCAGAGAATACAACGTCCGGAAGTCAATCGTTTGTAGAATTATTTGGGTTGGACGCTTTCAAGTTATTTATGAATTATAAAATGGCCCTATTCTTTATTTTTAGTATGTTTCTAGGTGCTGCTTTACAACTCACCAATGCCTATGGCGATGTGTTTTTAGATGATTTTAAATTGATACCGCAATATGCCGATTCGTTTGTGGTGAAGTATTCCACCATCATTATGTCGATATCACAAATTTCTGAAACAGTTTTTATTTTGGCTATCCCGTTCTTTTTAAAACGATTTGGAATAAAGAAAGTTATGCTTATGAGTATGGTGGCCTGGGTATTGCGTTTTGGCTTTTTCGCCTACGGATATCCGGAAAGCTTCGGTTTGGTGCTTATCGTTCTGTCATGTATCGTTTACGGTATGGCTTTCGATTTTTTCAATATCTCAGGATCGTTATTTGTAGAGACCTCAACAAGTCCGAAGATCCGTTCTTCTGCTCAGGGGTTATTTATGATGATGACTAACGGTTTTGGTGCTATTTTTGGAAGTGTGGTAAGTGGCTTTTTAATCGATCAGTATTTTACCTCGGCCAGCGGAAAGGACTGGCAAAACATTTGGCTAACCTTCGCCGTCTATGCTTTAGTAATCACTGTAGCCTTTGCATTCCTATTCAAGCACAAACACAATCCGGAGGTCATTAAAGAACTTACGCATTAATAACAATACACGTTAATAACTTTTTATATTATTAGAGGGTCAAATCATTTTGGTTTTAGCCTTTTTTTATATTTTTCATCCCGGAAAAAGCATAAGTATATGAAACAGTATCACGACTTAGTAAAACACGTTTTAGAGCACGGTAATGCTAAAGGCGACCGCACAGGAACCGGCACTAAAAGTGTCTTCGGCTATCAAATGCGATTCGATTTAAGTGAAGGATTCCCCATGGTAACTACCAAAAAATTACATTTAAAATCGATTGTTTATGAATTGCTTTGGTTTTTAAAAGGTGATACGAATATAAAATACCTCACCGAAAATGGCGTACGCATCTGGAATGAGTGGGCAGACGAAAATGGCGATCTGGGTCCGGTTTATGGTCACCAATGGCGTAACTGGAACAATGATGAGATTGATCAGATCAAAGAGGTGATCCAAACCTTAAAAACGAATCCCAACAGTCGCCGGATGCTGGTATCGGCCTGGAACCCATCCGTTCTTCCTGATACTTCAAAAAATTTTAGTGAAAATGTTGCTAACGGTAAAGCGGCCTTGCCGCCATGTCACGCATTTTTTCAATTTTACGTAGCCGACGGAAAATTATCTTGTCAGTTATACCAACGGAGCGCTGATATATTTTTAGGAGTACCGTTCAATATTGCTTCTTATGCATTGTTCACAATGATGATGGCGCAAGTTTGCGGATATGAAGCCGGCGAATTTATTCATACCTTCGGCGATGCCCATATCTACAGCAACCATATGGAGCAATTAGAATTACAACTTTCCCGGGAGCCCCGGCCACTACCAAAAATGATATTAAACCCTGAGATCAAAGACATCTTCGATTTCAAATTCGAGGATTTTACTCTGGTAGATTACAATCCGCACCCACATATCAAAGGTGCCGTAGCGGTATAAAGAAAAAGCTTTCCCGAAACAGGAAAGCTTTTTAATTTTTCTTAGATTTATTTTACTTAAACCGTTACCACACTATTTTCAGTACCGGCATAGTCATTCCATGCATACGAATCGGCACTATCATCATTTAAGTAAGCGCCGTCAACGATGTACTTAAATTCATAGGTGTTATCTTTCTCTAAGTCTACAGTACCTTTAAAAGTACCGTTCTTTAATTTCTTTAAAGGTGCTTTTTTAGCATTCCAATCGTTAAAACTTCCAACAACAGAAACTTTCTTTGCATCTTCAGCATCTATGGAAAAAGTCACCTTACAAATAGGTTTGCTCTTCAAATATTGTTTTTTAATAGCCATAATAAAAATGTATTGTTTGATAGTGCTAAGGTATAAAAGTTACAGCATAGTAAGCAGCGAATTAATGGTTTAGGCTAAAGAATTATCAATTTCTTAATATGCCTTTACCATAATTATACTGTTGGAAAAAATAGCCTATTAAATTTACAAGATTAACAACCTTAATAATACCAAAATAGCCCATTTTTAGCTCAAAATTCCTCGCAAACGTTTTCGGCAAAATACTAATTTTTAGGCATTTAAAAGCCCTAAATTATCCCTAAAAAAACATTAACTTTACCCTAAGATTTTTATACCATGTTTACTAAGAATAAAACAGATTCACACATCGATAAAGAGCAGTTGGAGCTCATTGAAACCGCTCAAAAACGCATTCGACAAAAAAAGCAGCTATACGCTCATTTTGTCGTATTTTTGATAGGCTCATTATTTTTTATCCTGGCTAATATCGTTTTTGGTGTTGGTAAGGATTTTACCATATTCGGTGTCGAGTGGTTTGTTATTGCCATTACCATTTGGCTTTTCTTTCTAATGTACCATACCTTCAATGTTTTTATTACGCATCGTTTTATGGGGAAGTCTTGGGAGAAAAATCAATTGGAAAAACTCGTGGCCAAACAAGAAAAACGCATTGATAAATTAAGGACCAAAGTTGAAAAAGAAGTAACACTAAAAGCTGATAAGGAGGTTCTTGAAAATGATGACTCCTCTAAAAAAAAAAGTGAACTGACCATTATTGCGGCTGCGGCCGAAAACAATGCACTGGGTAAAGACAATAAATTGATCTGGGATTTACCTGATGATTTGCAGCGTTTTAAACGACTCACCATGGGGCACCATATTCTAATGGGCAGAAAGACCTTTGAAAGTTTTCCAAAACCTTTACCTAACAGAACCCACATCGTGATCACAAATCAAAAAGATTATAAGGTTCCTGAAGGGGTTATTGTTGTGAACAGTCTTAACGAAGCAATTGCTAATGTGAAGGACGATGAACAACCTTTTATTATTGGAGGTGGTCAAATATACAAACAAGCCATGGTATTAGCGGACAAGATTGAACTAACTCGAGTACATGCCACTTTTGAGGCAGATACATTTTTTCCGGAAATTGACGGCTCGCTTTGGAAGGAAACAGGAAGACAATTAGTTAAGAAGGATGCAAAAAACGGATTCGATTATTCATTTATCACTTACGAACGGGCCTAAATTTACTTAATATATAAAGCGGTAGTCAGCTTAACTCATTTCTGAATGATCAAAAATTTACAACTTCGTATTTCTCTGGAAGAAGAAGCTCAAAGCGGTAATTTAAAAGCAAAAGCCGCTCAAAAATTGGGCGTCAAAACCAAGGATATAAATGCCGTAAAAGTCCTTCGGAAATCTATCGATGCCCGGACACCACATATAGTTTTCAATTATAAGATCGCGGTTTATATCAATGAAAACCCACCCGAAGTTTCAAACTATATTTTTGAATATAAAGATGTTTCGAAAGCCAAACCTATTCATATCATCGGATTTGGTCCGGCCGGTATGTATGCAGCCCTACGATGTATTGAATTAGGTTTTAAACCTATTGTTTTAGAACGCGGTAAAAATGTACGGGACCGACGAAGGGACCTCAAAGCTATCAATCAGGATCATATCGTAAACGAAGATTCAAATTATTGCTTTGGCGAGGGTGGTGCCGGAACCTATAGCGATGGAAAATTATACACGCGAAGCTTAAAACGCGGTGATGTACGACGTATTTTTGAAAACCTAGTATATCACGGTGCCACTGAACAGATCCTCATTGATGCCCATCCACACATCGGCACGAACAAATTACCTAAAGTGGTTCAGAATATTCGGGAGACCATTCTTAAATACGGAGGAGAGATTCATTTTGAGACACGCGTCACTGATTTCACTATAAAAAATAAAAAGATAACCGCGATACAATTAAATGAGGCGACCGAAATGGCCGTAGAAAAAGTGATCCTCGCAACAGGGCATTCGGCCAGAGACATTTTTTACATGCTCGAAAGAAAGCAGGTAGTTATCGCCGCGAAGTCCTTTGCCATGGGAGTTCGTGTAGAACATCCACAACATATCATTGACAGTATACAATATCATTGTTCCGACAAACGAAGTGACTTACTCCCTGCGGCGGCCTATAGTTTAGTCGAACAGGTTAATGGCAAAGGCGTGTATTCCTTTTGCATGTGCCCCGGCGGTTTTATCGTTCCGGCAGCTACAGCTCCCGGTGAGGTTGTAGTGAATGGGATGTCGCCTTCGAAACGCAACAATATTTTTGCAAATTCAGGGGTCGTAGTGGAAATAGATGCCGAAAAAGACCTTTATAAATATGAAGCCTTTGGCCCGCTAAAAGCTCTGGAATACCAAAAAGATCTGGAACGTCTGGCATTTACCGCCGGTGGCAGAAACCAGACTGCCCCTGCGCAGCGTCTTACCGATTTTGTTGAAGGTCGCCTGTCTAATCAGTTAAATGACTGTTCCTATCAACCCGGATTACGATCGGCGCCATTACATTCCTTATTACCTAAATTGATCGGTAGCCGATTACGTAAAGGTTTTGAGGCCTTTGGCCGAAAAATGAACGGGTACTACACCGAAGAGGCCAATATTGTAGGTGTGGAATCGAGAACCTCATCACCTGTATCGATACCCCGAAACGTTACACTGGAACATACCGTGATTACAAACTTATACCCTTGTGGAGAAGGTGCCGGTTATGCCGGAGGCATTGTCTCTGCTGCCATGGATGGAGAGCGCTGTGCAGAAGCTGCAGTTCATAACGCTTAGTTCTATTTTTATTTCTATTTTTGCATGACAAATTTGAAACACATGAATGCATATATATTTCCCGGTCAAGGGGCACAATTTTCAGGTATGGGCCTGGATCTCTACGAGAATTCCCCATTAGCACAAGAATTATTTGAGGAGGCTAATAAGATTTTAGGATTTAATATTACAGACATTATGTTTGAAGGATCTGCCGAAGATCTTAAAGAAACTAAAGTAACACAACCGGCCATCTTTTTACACTCCGTGATCTTAGCCAAAACACTTGGAGATTCCTTTAAACCGGATATGGTTGCAGGGCACTCTTTAGGTGAATTTTCAGCTTTAGTTGCTAGCGGTGCATTAACTTTTGAAGATGGTCTAAAACTGGTTTCGAAACGTGCGCAAGCCATGCAAAAAGCCTGTGAGAGGCAACCTAGTACAATGGCTGCAGTATTGGGTTTAGATGATGCTGTGGTGGAAAAAATATGTGATGAAACTCCAGGTGTTGTGGTTGCCGCAAACTACAATTGTCCAGGACAATTGGTAATCTCGGGTGAAGTAGAAGCTGTAAATAAAGCTTGCGAAGCCCTAACCGAAGCTGGAGCGCGTCGTGCCTTGGTCCTACCCGTTGGTGGTGCTTTCCACTCCCCTATGATGGAACCGGCAAGACAAGAATTAGCAGCAGCTATTGAGAATACCAGTTTCAATGTACCAAACTGTCCGATCTATCAAAACGTAACGGCTAGTGCGGTAACCGATGTTGCGGAAATCAAAGGAAATTTGATCTCACAGTTAACAGCACCTGTGCGTTGGACCCAATCTGTGCAAAGCATGATCGCTGATGGCGCCAGTCTTTTTATCGAAGTTGGTCCCGGAAAAGTATTGCAGGGTCTGGTTAAAAAAATAGATCGTTCTGCCGAAACGACGTCCGCAACTCTTGAGCAATAATCATATGAAGTTACTTTCCAAGCGTAACCGTTTTATTTTTTTAATCATCACGCTTACTATAGCCGTTGACCAAATCTCTAAAGCATTAGTACGCCATTATGTTGGTGCTCGAACAGACACCAATCCCGGGGAGCAAATTTCCCTCATTGGATCTTATTTCACCTTAATGAATGTAGAAAACGAAGGTGCCTTTTTGGGTATGGGTAGCGATCTCAGTGAGCCTATGCGAATCGCACTTTTACTTATCCTCCCCGTTATTGTTCTTGGTTTTGTATTTCGTTATATCTTAAAGGACAAGGAACTTAATTATTGGTCCCTATTTGCTTTTTCCAGCATCATTGGTGGGGGAATTGCCAATGTATTCGATCGCTTTATGTATGGTTCAGTAACTGATTTCTTTTATATAAAAATAACGGATTTGGTACGTACCGGCATTTTTAATATGGCGGACCTATCTGTAACCACGGGGATGATCATCTTAATGGTACTAAGTTTCAAAAAAGATAAATCTAAGCCTGAAGCATCCTGATTACTGCTTGTAAATCACACCGTCTTTCATTACGAAAATCACATCCTTAAGCGTTTCTACATTTTGTGTAGGGTCCTCATTTACGGCAATGATATCGGCCAAATATCCAGGCTCAATACTGCCTATTGAATTTTCAAGATCTAAGACCTCTGCTCCGGTGATCGTAGCGGATTGAATGGCTTCCATGACAGGCATTCCGGCTTCCACCATATAAGTGAACTCTCGGGCATTATCACCATGATCAAAAACGCCAGCGTCTGTTCCGAAGGCAATCTTTACGCCCTTTTTATAAGCACGTGCGAATGTATTTTGAATTTTTGGTCCAATAGCCAAGGCCTTGGGCACAATAACATCAGGAAAAAACCCCTCGATCTTCGCCTTTTCTGCAACCTCTTTTCCGGCGGTTATGGTAGGCACAAAATAGGTTCCGTATTGTTTCATTAATTCCATGCTTTCATCGCTCATTAGAGTTCCATGTTCAATCGTGGTTACACCCCCTAAAATAGCTCGCCTGATGCCCTCATCACCATGGGCATGGGCCGCCACTTTCATACCGTAATCTTTGGCGATCTTACAAATTTCTGTGATCTCCTCCAAGGTAAATTGCGGATTAGAGCTATTCTTTGCCTGACTCAATACGCCGCCTGTTGCGGTAATCTTTATAAGGTCTGCCCCATTCTTATAACGTTGTCTTACTGCTTTTCGGGCGTCTGCGACACCATTGACGATCCCTTTATCAGGCCCCCAATCCTCTACCAACTCCAGGTTTCGTCCGTTTGACCGATCACCATGTCCACCAGTTGAGGCTATAATGCGGCCCGATGTATATACTCTGGGCCCCGCAACATAGCCATTATTGATACCTTTTCGCACCGCAATATTAACACCAGTACCACCACAATCGCGTACCGTGGTGAATCCTGCCAACAAAGTTCTTTTTGCAAATACCGTCGCCCTCAGAGCAACGTCCTCTCTATTGTTCGTGATGCGTTCAATATATTTTTTTGGATTACTTTCTTCTTCCAAATGCACGTGCAAATCTATAAGACCAGGCAATACCGTTTTATCCTTGAGATCAACCAGTATATCATTATCTGTTTTAGGATTGACAAAACCACTATTTACCGACAAGATCTTTCCGTCCTCAACTACAATGGTCTTATTTTTCAAAACCTTACCGGATCTCGTGTCAATAAGGTTTCCACAATGAATATACGTGTTTTGAGCAATCGCTGAATAGCCCATTAAAAGTAATAAAGTGAATAATTTTTTCATTTCTTAGAGAAATTAGTTTGTGTTTTTGCTATTCATTTTCAGACCTAACCGCCTGCTCCCATTTCCAAGCAGAAAGCATCGCATCATCAAGTGATAATTCGGTTTTCCAACCCAATTCTTCATTGGCTTTTTTGGTATCCGCGTAAGCGGCAATCACATCACCTTCCCGGCGGCCGACAATTTTATAATTGAGCTTTTCACCAGAAACACGTTCAAAGGACTCGATCACTTCCAGTACCGAACTACCTGTACCCGTTCCTAAATTAAAGGTCTCATAAGCTGATTTATTTTTATGTTTTAACAAGCGTTCTAAAGCTACCACATGGGCTTTCGCCAGATCCACCACATGAATATAATCACGGATACAAGTACCGTCCGGCGTTGGGTAATCATCTCCAAATACCGAAAGTTGTTCTCGCAAACCAATTCCGGTTTGGGTTATAAAGGGCACTAAATTTTGTGGTACTCCAATAGGTAATTCCCCAATTTTACAAGATGGATGTGCTCCAACAGGGTTGAAATATCGCAAGGCAATTGCCTTTAAATTTTCAGCCACTTTACAGGTATCCTGGATAATCTCTTCACCAATTTGTTTTGTATTACCATAAGGTGATTCCGCTTTTTTCACCGGGGCACTTTCCGTGATCGGTAACTCATCAGCCTGACCGTAAACGGTACAGGAAGAACTAAAAATAAAAGCCGCTTCAGGAAGTTTGCTTAATTCTTTAAGCAGATAAACAAGGGTACCAATGTTGTTTTCATAATACAATAAAGGTTTATGAACACTCTCCCCAACAGCCTTACTGGCTGCAAAATGAATAACTCCTTTAATATCGTTATGTCTTTTGAAAAAATCCTCTACAAGACTTTTTTCCTTAAGATCGATCTGTTCGAATATAGGTTTGATCCCAGTGATGGCCGTAATACCATCCAAAACACCCTCAGACGAATTCGACAAGTCATCAATTATGACTACTTCGTAGCCTTCATTTTGAAGTTCAACCACGGTATGTGAGCCAATAAAGCCCAGTCCGCCTGTTACTAATATTTTATCCATGAATAAATTTTAATATGGTTTGTGTTATAAATTCGATTTGCTCATCGTCAAGCTCGGTGTGCATAGGTAGGGAGATCACCTCTTTTACCAATTGGTTTGTCACCTCAAAATCCGCTTCATTGTAACGTTCATCTGCATAAGCCTTTTGCAGGTGTAATGGAATCGGGTAATACACCCCACAAGGAATACCTTGCTCATTTAAATGTTTAACGAGCGAATCACGGTCTACATTCTTAATCTTTAAAGTATACTGATGAAACACATGGCAATCGCAGGTATTGCAAATACCTTCGCAGCCATTCACTGTTTTTGGTGTAATGATATTTTCCTTTCCGGCAAAGGCAGTATTATATTTTCTCGCAGCAGTTCTACGGGCATTATTATAAGCATTCAAATGTGGTAACTTAGCATCTAAAACTGCAGCCTGAATACTATCTAATCGTGAGTTCACACCTACTACATCGTGGTGATAGCGCTCATACATCCCGTGGTTTACAATCCCCCTAATGGTGTGAGCCAATTCATCATCATTGGTAAAAATCGCACCACCATCGCCGTAACAACCCAAGTTTTTAGAAGGAAAAAAGGACGTTGCACTAACATGACCTATGGTTCCGGCTTTAGTCTTGTTTCCGTTTTTGTAGGTGTAATTCGCACCAATAGCCTGTGCATTATCCTCGATAACAAACAAATTATGTTCTTCTGCGATCGCCATAATAGCATCCATATCAGCACACTGCCCAAACAAATGTACAGGAACTATAGCCTTGGTCTTAGACGTAATGGCTTTTTTTATAGCCTCGATATTAATATTAAAATCATCTTCATTAACATCCACCAACACCGGTGTCAAACCTAAAAGGGCGATCACCTCAACAGTAGCTGCAAAGGTAAAATCGGCCGTGATCACTTCATCGCCGGGTTTTAAACCTAGTCCCATCATAGCTATTTGCAAAGCATCGGTCCCATTGGCACAGGGGATAACATGTTTAACCCCAAGATAATCCTCTAAATTCTTTTGGAATTCGTGAACTTTCGGGCCATTGATAAAAGCGGTATTTTCTATGACATTTTGTATGGATGGATTGACAACATCTTTGATACCTTCATATTGACCCTTAAGGTCAACCATTTGTATTTTCTTCATTTAAAAAAAATTAAATCCTGCGTAATTTAAGACTTATTATTGAGGTATTTGCAGGGTTTCGTAAAGAACAAAATTACAAAATTCATAAGCCCCAACCAATGAATTTATTTCAAAGAACTGTATTTTAGCTCCAAAGAAAATAGTGTGCATATTATTTATAATCTAGGAATCCATCTTACCCGTTTTATTTTACAGGTACTAGCCCTATTCAATCTGAAGATCAAAAAGGGAGTTATTGGCCGGCGTCAGACCTTTGAGATTCTTAAAAATACTATCAAAGCTAACGATAAGACCCTTTGGTTTCATTGCGCGTCGCTGGGGGAATACGAACAAGGCTTACCGGTTTTTGAAAAACTAAAAGAACACTATAAAACCCACAAGATTATACTAAGTTTTTTTTCGCCCTCCGGCTACGAGATTCGAAAAAATACGCCGCTCGCTGATGCTGTGGTGTATTTACCGCTTGATACCAAAAAGAATGCTAAAAGCTTTATGAATCTGGTACATCCGGAACTCACTGTTTTTGTAAAATACGATATTTGGCCTAATTTTTTAAATGAAATGAAGGTTCTTGGTAAACGGGCGATTTTAATTTCGGCAACCTTCAGAAAACATCAAACCTACTTCCAGTGGTATGGAAGTCCGTTGCGAAAAGCTTTGTTTGTTTTTGAACATATTTTCACCCAAAATGAAAGTTCAAAAACACTTTTGAAATCTATAGGTTATACGCAAATAACGGTATCCGGAGATACACGTTTTGATCGCGTTACGAAACAATTAGACATGGTTAATCATTTGGATTTTATTGCGAACTTCAAAAATAACAAACTCTGTATTGTAGGGGGAAGTACTTGGCCCGAAGGTGAAGCGCTTCTAGCGAAGTATATTAATACCCATCCTTCAACAGACCTGAAATTCATCATTGCCCCTCACAATATCAAATCACATTTGATTCAAAATTTTATAGAAAGTATAGAAGAACCTGTAGCATTATATTCAAATAAGGATACCGCTGACCTTAAAAACACTCGAGTTTTTGTGATAGATACGATCGGACTACTATCGAAAATTTACAGTTATGCCGATATCGCTTATGTTGGCGGTGCTTTGGGAACAACAGGTTTGCATAATACTTTAGAGCCTGCAGTTTTTGGTGTCCCCATTATTATAGGGTCCCATTATGAAAATTTCCCTGAAGCTCATGATCTTATTAAAACAGGCGGGACGTTTTCCATTAGTAACCAAAATACTTTTGATGAGATCCTGGATGATCTTATTGAAAATACCGTACATCGCAAAAAGGCCGGGCAAGCCAACGCACAGTTTATCGATAAAAATAAAGGAGCTGTCATCCAAATATGCAATTACCTACGTATATAAGATATAAGTTAACCTATCAAATTGTATATTAGTTAATTAAGTGTTAATATACCTAACCCAACAAACTAAATATTATGAAAAAATTAGCATTAAGTACTCTATTTGTTTTAGCTTTAAGTTTATCGTTTACCTCTTGTAGAGACACAAAAAAAGACTCCGTTGATGATGCTGTTGAAGCTACCGAAGGCGCTATGGAAGAGGCGGGTAAAGCCATGGACGAAGCGGTTGAAGCTTCAGGAGATGCTGTTGAAAAAGCAGGCGAAGCTATCAAAAAAACAGGCGAAGCCGTGAAATAATTCCTATTGAATCAAAAAAGTACAATTCCTAAAAGAGAAACCTTGTGTTTCTCTTTTTTTATGCGCTGTTTTTAAAATACAATACGTAATTTTAGAAACCTTTACTAACTAAACCATTTCTTCTTACAATGAAAACAATATTATCCAGAACTTTTTTCATACTTAGTATCATCCTTATCAGTGTGAGCATTTCTTGCAAGAACGTGGAAAAGGACTCCGTAAAGCCCACCGAAAGTGACCCAAAATTATTTGTTGAAATATTAGATGATTCGGCTAATGCAATAATTGATTCTACAAGTCAGATCAAGGTGTTGGCTACCGGATTCGACTGGTCGGAAGGCCCACTATGGATCAATGACGGACAGTACCTGATTTTTTCAGACGTGCCCCGGAATAAGATCTATAAGCTTACAACAACGAATGATACCCTCACCTATTTAGAACCTTCCGGTTTTACAGACACCAATTTTAAAGGCAGTGAACCGGGCTCGAATGGCTTGACCCTGAATCCTGAAGGACGGTTGGTAATGGCACAACATGGTAACCGCGATATAGCAGAAATGAATGCTCCACTGAACGATCCAAAGCCGGATTTTAAGGTGTTAACTGCTGATTTCGAAGGAAAAAAATTCAATAGTCCCAACGATCTGGTCTATGATAATGAGGGTAATTTATATTTTACCGATCCGCCTTATGGTCTACCTCAAGGCCAATTTGATACCATCAATAAACAATTAAACTTTCAGGGTGTGTATTGCCTATTAAAAAGCGGCGAATTAAAAGTGCTAGACAGTATCAGTCGCCCGAATGGTTTGACCTTATCACCGGATAATTCAAAATTGTATGTAGCAAATTCCGATCCCAATCATGCGGTTTGGTACGAATACAAACTTTCAGAACCGGGAATAGCAACTGATAAAAACATCTTCTACGATGTAACAAATCATATCGGGAAACCGGATGAAGCCGGAAATCCCGACGGTATGAAAATGCATAAAGACGGGTATGTATTTGGAACCGGTCCGGGTGGCGTTTGGGTCTTTAATCTGGAAGGAAAACCGATAGCACGAATCCGCACAGATCGCCCCACATCCAATTGTGCTTTCACTAACGATCAAAAGACGCTATACATGACTGCGGATGACCGCATTCTCTCGGTGGATCTAAAATAATTCAGGACAACAACTGCATTAATATAGCTGCTAAAACCCCACCGCAAATGGGACCAAAAACTGGGATCCATGAATAACTCCAGTCGCTGGAACCTTTATCCTTTATAGGCAATACCGCATGCATGATACGCGGCCCTAGGTCACGTGCAGGATTAATAGCATACCCTGTTGTTCCTCCTAAAGATAAGCCTATCGACCAAACTAAAAATGCCACCGGCAAAGCCCCTAAAGACCCTAGTCCGATCACAGTTTCTGTATCAGTGATGGTGGCATCTGTAAAATAGAGGATCGTAAAAATAAGAACAAAGGTCCCGATGGTCTCACTTAAAAAGTTTGAAGTAAAATTTCGAATGGTTGGTGTGGTACAGAACACCGCTTTCTTTGCCGCAGCATCCACCGTTTCCTCAAAATGTTGGCGATACATGAGCCAAACCAAACCTGAACCTATCATCGCACCAAACATTTGAGCTACGATATACAGGGGAACCTCATGCCAGGGAAATTTTCCAGCGGTTGCCAGACCGATTGAAACCGCAGGGTTAATATGCGCCCCGCTATAAGGACCTGCAACAACAACCGCCACATATACCGCCAAAGCCCAACCAGTAGTGATAACCATCCAGCCACTGTTATGCGCATAGGTCTTGTTTAATACCACATTAGCATTAACGCCACTACCCAATAACATGAGTATGGTCGTTCCTATTATTTCTGAAGCAAATGGTGTCATGTTTTATTTTTTATTTAGAATGATCCTCAGTCCAGTATTGCATCGCGTCTATAGCCCGGTACCAGCCTTTGATATTTTTCTCGATGGCTTCGCGCTCCTCGGTTGGATAAAAATAGGTATCGGTTTGCCAAATATCTTGAATTTCTTCTGAATTCTCCCAATAACCTACCGCTAAACCAGCTAAAAATGCAGCACCCATAGCGGTAGTTTCCACAATTTTAGGGCGTACCGTTTTGGTATTCAGCACATCAGCCTGAAATTGCATCAGCATGTTATTCACACTGGCGCCACCATCCACCCTTAGTTCTTTGATGGCGATCCCTGAATCTTTTTCCATAGCCTTTAAGATATCCATAGTTTGGAAGGCGATAGATTCCAGAGCCGCCCGAGAAATATGAGCATCCGTACTACCTCGTGTGAGCCCGAAAATAGTACCCTGTGCCTGTTGGTTCCAATGTGGCGCTCCAAGTCCGGAAAAGGCAGGTACAAAATAAACGCCCTCGGTATCAGGCACCGAACCCGCCAGTTTTTCCACCTCCGAGGAGTTCCTTATAATTTTTAAACTATCACGCAACCACTGTACAACAGCACCAGCTATAAAAATGCTCCCCTCAATGGCATAGGTTGTTTTTCCGTTGATCTTCCAGGCCACGGTTGTGAGTAAATTATTCTTTGAAATAACGGGATCGTCCCCAATATTCATCAGCATGAAACAACCGGTACCATAGGTGTTTTTCACCATTCCCGGCTTGGTACACATCTGGCCGAACAAGGCCGCCTGCTGATCTCCTGCAATTCCGGCAATGGGGATCTTCGCGTCGTAAAAAGTCGATTGGGTATAACCATAAACTTCACTAGATTGCTTGACCTCGGGAAGCATACTTTTTGGAATGTCGAACAGTTGCAACAAGTCGTCATCCCAATCCATAGTATTGATATTGAACAACATGGTTCGCGACGCATTCGTTACGTCAGTGATATGCTGCCCCCCTTTCGTAAAATTCCAGATGAGCCAGGTATCAATGGTCCCTAAAAGTAAATCACTGGCCTCAGCTTTTTTGCGGGCTCCTTCCACATTATCCAAGATCCATTTCACTTTTGTACCTGAAAAATAGGAATCGATAACCAAGCCAGTTTTTTCACGGATCATGGTTTCCCTACCTTCTTTTTTAAGGGTATCACAATAGTCAGACGTACGTTTATCCTGCCACACGATAGCATTGTATACCGGCTGCCCGGTATGTTTATCCCAAACTACCACAGTTTCCCTCTGATTAGTGATCCCTATAGCCGCAATATTCTCTACGTTGAGACCTTTTTTGGCAATTGCTTCCGCTGCCACTCCGGCCTGAGTGGACCAGATCTCCTGAGGATCGTGTTCTACCCATCCCGGTTTTGGAAAATGCTGGGTAAATTCTTTTTGTGCGACCGAAACAATTCGGCCTTGTTTATCAAAAACAATAGCTCTGGAACTTGTCGTGCCCTGATCCAGGGCGAGGATATACTTTTCCATATTACTTTAGTTTGGTTGGTGTTATTTCATTTAAAGCACATAACTTTTAGCCAGTTCTAAAAATGTGGTTACTTGCTGGTCTTGCCAGTTCTTATCTTTACCTAATTCTTTGGCGAGCATCGCAGCAACAATAGGTGCGCTATCTATGGCGGCACGAGCATCCAAAAACAAAAGACGCACCCGGCGTGACAAGATATCATCCACAGTTCGCGCCATTTCATTGCGTATAGCCCAAAGCACTTCTGCTTTGGTAAATTCCAGATCGGGATGCAGTTTTTCCCCCAATTCCGGTTCGGCTTCAATGAGTTGGGCGATCGCCTTATAATCACTACCATACACATAAAAATGATCGGTCTCATCCAAAACCAGACCTGCTCCATGGATCTTCAACTGTTTTGTTCGGCATTTAGCGGGAGGTAATTTTCCCAGAGTGATCACCTTGTTCAAAGTGTCCTGCGCCATACGGCGGTAGGTTGTCCACTTGCCACCGGTAATGGTAACAAGTTCAGATTCTGAGACGATGACCTTATGACTACGGGATATTTCTTTGGTCTTTTCCGAGGCATCCTTAGGTGCTGCCAAAGGACGTAAACCAGCATAAATGCTCAGTACATCATTTTTGGTAACCGGTTTACTTAGGTAATTATTTGCCGTTTGTAAAATAAATGCGATCTCTGATTCCAAGGCCTTTGGTTCCAGACTATGGCTATCCAATAAAGTATCTGTCGTTCCGACGACCACACGGTTATGCCAGGGCACCAAGAACAACACCCGACCGTCGGAGGTTTTTGGGATCATAATGGCGTCACGACTCGGCAGGAACGATTGATCCAAAACAAGGTGTATCCCCTGACTAGGTCGAATACTGGGTTTGGCTTCAGCATTATCCATTTGCAGAATGGCATCACTAAACACCCCAGTGGCATTGATCACGACCTTAGATTTTAAGGTATACACCGTATTCGTTTCACAATCCTGAGCCTCCACCCCCGAAATCTTACCAGCACTATTTTTCAAAAGTTGGGTTACCTGAAAATGATTGAGTACTGTAGCCCCCTGCTCTATGGCAGTCTGAGCCAGGTTTATGGCGAGCCGGGCATCATCGAACTGCCCGTCATGATATAGAACGCCTTTGCGTAAGGTATCTGACTTAAGGGTAGGCAAGCGCTCTTCGGTCGCTTTTTTAGAAATGCGTGTCGATTTCCCAAAGCTTAATTTACCAGAAAGAAGATCGTAAATCTTCAATCCAATGGTATAGAACCAGGTTCCCCAAAAAGAATAGGTAGGAATAATAAAGGGCTGATCGCTCACCAAATGATCGGCATTCTTCCGCATTAAGCCACGCTCATACAATGCTTCCCGAACCAAGTCGATATTTCCTTGCGCCAAATAACGCACGCCACCATGAACGAGTTTGGTACTACGGCTGGAGGTTCCTTTCGCAAAATCAACCTGTTCCAATAATACGGTTTTATAGCCCCGCGAGGCGCTATCTACCGCTACACCTAAACCGGTAGCGCCACCACCAATAATGATGACATCCCAAGATTCGGTGGTTTTCAGGGAATGCATTAAAGTTTTTCTGTCGAACAAATTGAAGTCAATTTTTTTTAGAGCTGTTGAATAAAATAATTCTCTATGAAATTAATAAAGTTCGCTCAAAGAATAAAATAAAAAAGGGCATTGGTTCTAACCCTCTTTTCGGTGCAATGCTTTTTTAGGCGGCATGGAACCAAAAACCATATCCCACAAGGGCGAGGTGACACCAAAGGCCTTATCGTCATAGATGTGGTGGTGCAGTAAATGGTGCTTCCACAAATAGCCAAAAATATTATTGGGTGGTTTGTGGGCATGAATGCTATAATGAACGTATAAATAACCGGCATACCCCATTAGGAAACCGGGCCAAAAGAAGAAGGCATGATCCTGCATCACGAGATGGAACAAACCAAAAAAGGCGGCAGCCAAAACCAGTGCCAGAAAAATGGGCATGGCCAGCAAGCCTTTATCGTTGGGATGCATATGATGCACTCCGTGCATGGTATACTGCCAGTTCTCGGCATTGGTATAATCCTCTCCGGAATGGTATAGGTAACGGTGCGCTACATATTCAATAAAGGTAAAAAAGATGGCGCCGGCAAAAGGTAAAGATAATTTAGCCCAGAATGCTACCTCAATATTCAGAATACCATATACCAAGGCACAAAGACCCAGAGCCAAATAGATGCTTACGGCTACCAGCGAATTGGTCTTGGGTATTTTAAAGGTGGTTTGTTGCGACATATCGGATCATTTTTAATTAAAAAAATAACACCTAATACACTCTATTTTAAGACGTTGGTTTTGTTATAAATAAAATTAAGAAAAATAATTTAATCTCATTTGGGGTTTTTATTAAAGATCTTTTTCACCTCGCATCAGGTTAAAAAACTAAAGTAGTGAAAAAAACTTACGCCTTAAAATTCAAAGATTTTACTTGCTTGAAAATCAGAAGCCATGCTCCAGAACCGATAATAATGTTTGCCTTTTCTAGGAATAAAACCAAATTGAAAATCTTCAAGGATTTTCATGAGTTAGCAAGAAAGGTCCGATTACTTTTAGCCGATATTTTGCTTTCCTTATTTTTTATGGCTTATCCGGTACCGCAATTCACGTTACACTTCTGAGTCTGCCAATTTCTTGGTATCTACAAATTGTTGAAAGGCCGTAATTTTTCCTTCATCATTAAGCGTCCATAAATGTGCGGCCTGTGCCTTATAAGCCTTGCCAGTCACTTTTACTTTAGCATCGTAGCGAAGCGTAGCCAAAACCATATTATCATTCATACCATGAATTTTTACATCCTGTAACCCAAAGTATTCATGTTTATCACCAAGATTTGCAAATACGCCTTCTAAAACGGCATCTGGCCCAATATATGGGTTGCCAGCTGCAAGCGAATTACTTTCGGCCTCATTCCATTCGATTTCAGGATGCATAAGCCCCAAAACCGTTGGCATATCCCCGGTTGAGAACGCATTGTACAATGATTTAATAATTTCAATGTTTTGTTCAGTTGTCATAATCTATTATTTAGGTGGTTAATAAAATTTAATACTATTACAGGTTTAAAATAATTAAGTCTCTTTTCAGTTTTCCCGATTTTCTTGTTCTATTTGATATAATAAATCATTTGATCTACTTTTTAATTCTTTAAATAGATTAATAAATGCTTCATGTTTAATTTTATAAACCATAACAATATCTTCGAAACTTTGAAATTGATCACTAGAAGGGGTATTGAGAAATTGAAAGTCTTCCATCCTAAACATTCTATCATTAATGATTTTTTCCAATTCCATTGGATCTCTTGATTGTTTTATAAGTCCAGGATAATTACTGGCATGATGAGCCATGAGCTCTCTAGAATATTCATTACCTTCTCTTATATAATTTTTATGTGACTCTACTAATCGATAAAAATCAACGATGGCTACCTTCAAAGTTGCATTAGAAATAATATTGAGTTTTCCAGAACTAACAAGTTCCATATAGGTATTGTCCTGAATGGTGAGGTATTCAGAATCCCATAATGGAATACTCAATAACTCCCTAGCTTCATCAATAGATTTTTGTTCGTCGTAGAGTTTTATGAAAAATAAATTGCTCCTCTCTATTAATAGATTTGCTCTGTCAATAGTATTGTTATAATAAAGGGTGTCTTTTTCTAAATCTATTTTTAATCTTTCAAGGTAGAGTGTTTCTTCTTTTTTCAGTCTCTTAGATTCATTCCAATTATTGATGGATAGGGCGATTAAAATTCCAATAACCACAAGAACAATTTCTCCAACCGCATATTTCACATACTTTCCTGTTTTACCTTCAGCTAAAAATGTTTTACGGAGGTTACGAAAGAATTTTATCATTGCTGGTTTGGATTGGTTGAAAGCCGTTACTGCTTAAAGATAGCTTTTTTTCCGGTTTATCAACTAGCCAGCAATGATTTACAGGCAGATTTGGCTTCTAACTTTTCCCAAAATCTTACCGCTTGCCTTTAGTAAAAGGAAAAATCATTGGAACTTCTTTTTGGTACGTTACATATTTTTCTCCTATAACTTTTCTCAGATCTTTTTCCTCCAAAAACTTTACAGCAATAAAGATATACATAGTCGTTACCAGAGCAAATAGTAAATGTCCAGCTGTCATAATAGGCGTTGCCCAAAAGGCAATTAAAAACCCCAGCATAATGGGATGTCGAACAATTTTATATAAATAGTTTGTTTGAAATTTTGGATTGGCAATTTGTTTGTTCTTTAGATTATTGAAAATTTGAGATAGTCCGAAAAGTTCAAAATGATTGATCATAAATGTAGAAAGTAAAACAATAAGCCAACCTAGAAAAAATATTCCAATGATAATGCTAGAAAGCATCGTGTTTTCAATTTCCCAAATTATAGCTGTTATTGGTTGCCATTTCCAATAAATTAAAATTAATGCTAAACTAGATAGTAGAACATAAGTGCTGCGTTCCATAGCATGACTAAAAATTGAAGTAAACCATTTTTTAAATTTGGGTCTGGCCATAATGCTATGTTGTAAAGCAAAAACACTTAATAAAACGACATTGATAACTATTGAAGAATACATTGAAGTTTCTGCACCTGAGTCTATTGATTTTGGAACGATGATATTACCTACGAACCCAATGGCATATAAAAAAGCCATTAGAAAAACAAAATAGGCTATAATACCAAATAATAATATGATTAATTTTTTCATGATTTACGGCTTTAGTTTTTGGTTTTAACATCCGAGTTTATCGTAATTGGGATGCCTTTTTTTATGGTTTGATAGATTATACAGCTAAGTTTTGCTCCTTCTATGAGTTTGTGTAAGATCTTTTCATTGGTGTTTTTAGCCATAATAAATGCATCAATATGCATAGATTGAAACCCAACGGGAACAGACTTATCCATCATTAAAGTTCCTCTAACATCAACTTGAGCATTTACCTTTATTTTTGTTTCAATAAGTTCTATTCTCAGTTTATTGGAGATCATTCTAATGGTGCTTTCAAAACAAGATGCCAGCGTAGCACAAAGTAAATCTCCGGGATTTGGGAAATCGTGGTCGCCTCCAACGGCTTTATGAACTCCAATTTTAAATGGAACCTTCATTTTATCATTTATGGAAACCAATGTTCTAAATGGATCGTGTAAATTTTTTCCAATAATCTCCGCAGAATCAGTAATCCAGGCCGATGCGGGATCTTTTAGATATTTTTCATTAAGCACTAAATGTCTTTGGTAAACAATGGAAGTGTCGTAAACAGATTTTGTGTTCTTGGTTGAAAGTTTTTGATTGGGCATCACATCATTTATTCTAATTAACTAATGATGTAAAGGTTGTATTTATCTTACCAAAAAGGATTTCCTAAAAGCCCAGATAATGTTCTTAAAAGTCCAGAATAATAGTTACGCTTCTTTTTTGAGGAGCCTATATTTGTTGGGCGTTACTTGAGTTGCCTTTTTAAAAGCTTGAATAAAATGGGAGTTATTTTTAAAACCGCATTCATAACCTACCTCACTTACGGTTAAATTTGTGCCTAATAGTAGTATTTTAGAGTGGTCTAATCGTTTCTTGATCAACCACCTACTTGGTGTTGTATTAAAATACTTTTTGAATTCACGCTTGAAAGAAGACAAGCTTTTCCCGCAGAGTTTTGCATAATCAGTTATTTTTAGATCGTATTGAAAATTTTCTGTCATTATGTTTTCAATAGTTGTTTTACTGTCTTGCATTATTGAATTAAAGAAAAATAGCAGGTCCTTGTTATTTGGGTTAAGTGCGATATTGAAGAGTAGTTCTTTAAATTTAATTTCCACTAATTCTTTAGGCATTTCCTCTTTTTGATTTAAATATTGGAAAATGCTTTTTATCAATGTTTTAAAAACATCATTGGTGCTAATCTCAAAAATTTGATTATGCTCGTTCTTATGATTGAATTCTCTTTTAAAAGTTGGGTTCGCTGCAATAAACCTATTTATAAAATTATCATTAATAAAAAATAGCATAACACAATAATCACTTTCTAAATATTGCTTTGTAGTATAAACACCCTTTCTAACAAATAGTGTGTCTCCTGCACTAAGCTTGTGTGTTTTTTTTGAAGTAATCCAATCCTTTTTTCCACTAATAACATAGGTAATTAAATGATTTTCAACCCACAATTGAAACTCTTCAATATTGAGAGGACATTTATATTCTACGAACAAGAAATCATTCCCAACAAGCTTGTTGAATTTCGGATGATTTTTAAAGTATTCGTAGGCATTGATCACTTTATGCTCTTTAGTTTTTTTAAATGATGCTAAATCTATCGTTGCAATATTTAAGAACCTAAGTTAGTGAATACAATCCGAA
The DNA here is from genome assembly GCF_043876815.1 of Gaetbulibacter sp. M240. Lineage (NCBI taxonomy): Bacteria > Pseudomonadati > Bacteroidota > Flavobacteriia > Flavobacteriales > Flavobacteriaceae > Gaetbulibacter > Gaetbulibacter sp. M240. Next base: position 270,321 of record NZ_JBAWKA010000003.1, on the reverse strand, counting down.
TAGAATATCGGCGCGAATTCTTGTGATTAGGCTTGTAATAGCTGTTAAATTTATAGGGTGTTACCTGCCGTTTTCATTCTCAGAAAATTCCTTTAAAACAAGATTTGTTTTACTTCCGTCAATATTTGTATAATTCAATTTAACAAATCCAAATTTAGGATTAAAATAGGCGGTCAGTTTTGTTTCTCCAATTCGGCTTTTGGCGTCCGATTCGATGACGAAGCATTCAACTTCTCCCAAGGCCATTTTTAAAGTCTGTTTGCCTGTAATTTCGTATTGATACTTATTTTCAATACTACCATTCCAAAGTTTCCAGCGGCCGTCTGCCCAAGAGTCGCCAATGTCCAAACGCCAAGTCCATTTCGTTCCAATGTCGTAAGGTGCTTTAATATATGGGAATGGATTTAATTCTAAAATTTCAAAGTATTTGTCACGTGGTGGATGAATCCAGACATTTCCTTCATTCTCAATCGCCCCCGACATAGAATACCCTTTGTTGTTGCCGCTTTTATAAGTTAAGGCTGTTTGACTATAGCCGGGTATGTATTCTGACATTGGATTGCCATTAAGCACTTTAATCTCTACAGATCTCACTGTAGTAGAATCGGTGTTATTGAAATCCACAAACACCCACCCGCTGTCGTCGTTTATGACTTTAAAAAACTTGATTTCTCCCTGAGTCGTTATGTGCTCAAATTTGTACTTAAAACTATTACCTACTTTATAAATGATGTTGTTGTGGTTGTACTTGTTTTCATCAACGATCGTCGAATCAAATTTTTCTACTAAAATGCCGTCATCGTCCGCAATCAATTCATAATTTTTTTCCACTTGCTTACTATTTGTTTGAGAATATGCAAACGTCACGAAAAATGAAAAAAATAAAACAGTTGTCAATTTCATTAGGCTTATTATGTTTAAAATACAGCTATTAACAGTAATTAGAAATTATTTGAAAAATGAATCCAACAGATATAAATCCTAATCCTATTTTAGAACAAAAATTATATTTTTTCCATTTCTTTTTTTCGTTTTCGTCTTCTTGTTGTAAAACCAATCCTATGTGTCCTTTTTTATCGACATCGGATAGAAGTCCATATTTAAAAAGAATTAAAACACCTATCAGGTCAAAAACAAGTCCGATTGTATTTATTGTTGAGTTTGTCACTATCCAAAAATATGAATTAACGTCTCCAGCTATGAGTAGTTGCCTGGGTTAGTACTTAACTTTGCAATTACACACCAAACTGAAAATCCTCACGGATTTTCAGAAGTAGGCGAGAACAAGCAATTACTTATAGCCGTTGTTGTGCTTTCGTCATTCTAATGAAATTCTTCTATCATTTTATTAATGCTATCCAAGTAATTTTTAAGATTTACATAGCTTTTAAGTTGGCTATTGCAACTATAAAACCTATTGTCTATTAAACTTTCAAATTCCATTGAATTAAGTACATTTAAATTTTTATGATTAGTAAATTTAGAAGTGCCTATTTGATCTGCGTATTCTGAATGGACACCATCCATCTGCCTAAAACTTATGTTTTTATATATGAAGGGGTAGAAGTAACTATTTAAATCTTCATTATTATATTTTTCTAACACTCTAGTTTCATCAATTATGGAAGGTAACCCATACAATAATGATTTTAAAGAGTCTGAAGTAATAAGCGCTACTTTTCCTGTATTAAACCCTTCATTTAACGTTCCTATTTTAAATTCCATATTATTATTTGTCATTGAAATAAAAATAAGACTATCCAAGGAACGAGAAGAATTCTTGGTTTTATCTTCTTCATCAATCATTTTTAAAATAGCAAGAGCACTTTTTATTTCACTTTCTTTCCGCTGAATTTCAGATTTGGTAAAATTGATGTTACTAATTATTTCTTTTTGAAGTCGATTTACAAATTCCCTTGATTCTTTTAAATTATTTTGATTAATATTCCAATTGTTTATTTGTAACGCTAATAAAATTCCAATTAGGACTAGCACAATTTCTCCAACGGCATATTTTAAATACTTTCCTGTTTTTCCTTCTGCAAGTAAGTTCTGTCTAATTTTTCTAAAGAATTTTATCATTGGTTAATAGTTGGTTATAATGAAGCACAACGGTCTTGTATAAGATTAGTTGTGTGGTTTAAGCAACTAATTTAGCAAATACAAACCGAATAGAAAATCCGCGAGGATTTTCGCAAGCAGGCTTGCACTAGCAATTAATTATACACGCTGTTGTGTTTAGTTATTTATCCATTCGACAACTTTTTCAATTAGTTCAAGTCTTTTATCCGAAAATGAATGGTCAGTTTTCATTAAAATATATTCGCCATTTTTGATTTGTTCTACCCATTCTTTATTTCTTTCGTTTTCATCTAAAACCAAAAGGCTTTTTTCGCTTAATTCGTTTTTAAAATTCAATGGATTGTATGAAGTTTGATTGTCAATTAGTTCTTTAATAAACTTTTCCGAGTCAACATTGAGCATAAATAATCCGCTTATATAATTTTTCGCCCAGTCCAAGGTTTCTTTCGATGCTGTATTTACATTGAAAGGTGAATAAATTGCTATTCTTTTGACCCTTTTGTCTTTTGCGCCACTTAAAAGAGCAATTCCGCCACCCAAACTGTGTCCAAAAAGAATATATGAATCTGCCTTAATTTTGTATTTATGAGAATTCTCTGAAGTAGAGAAAAAATCCATTATTTTTTTTACATCTTCGATGCAATTTGAATACATAAATTCTCCTTGACTTCCCCAAGCACCGCGATAATTAAAATAGATTACATTTTTTCCGTCTCTTCTTAATTCTTGAGCTAAATCAAGATTTCTTTCATTTCCTGGAAGTCCGTGAAGAAGAAGAACTGTTTCTTTTTTTTCCTTTCCAGCGGCAAACATTCCAAAAGCCGCAATCGAATCATTACCGATTGTTATTGTAATTTCTTCGCTGGTAGCTGGATAACTTATGTTGCTATTTTGAGCACTTAAATTATAGCCAAATAGCAGTAAAATAATTAAATATGTTATTGGTTTATTTTTCATTTAGTTCGGTTTTCTAATTAAACACAACGTATAGCTAAACCCAATTGTGTTTAGCCACATTATGTTTATTTCATCTAAAAATAGAAAAATTCGTATAACCGCAGAGGAATTTTAAGCTTTATTACAGAAAAACCAGTTGATTTAGAAGATGATACCCGTCAAACGAGCAAAAGGAAATGGCTTAATTAATTAGAGGCGGGAATTGCCTGCGACGCGTCCCGAGGCGACATAGTCAAAAAGAGAACCGCTTCGCGAAGCGGTTGTATTCGCACTAAAAACGGGAATTGCCTGCGGCGAGTCCCAACTTCAACATGTTGAAAAAAGCCTACCCTGCGGGTCGCCTGTTTTGTTTTCTCCACGCCCTGAAACACGTTTCGTTGCGTTCCGAAAACAAAAAAGCCGAAACATTTGTTTCGGCTTTTTATCTGTACTGAAGGCGGGACTTGAAACCATTCAATTATGAAAACTTAAATATATGCTCAAATCAATGATTAATACCAGTAAAATCAATATCAACAGCACTTTACAGAGGTTTATTAAAAATGTATAATTATAGAATAAAATTTAAAATGGTTGACTAAATATTGACTAACGGTTGACTAAACATTAAATATAATTACTATATTTGAGTGTTCAAATACTTCTAAATTCTATGGCAACCATTAAATTTTTACTTCAAAGTAAGTCCAAAAACGCACCAATTTATTTAAGATTATCAGTTAATCGGGACCTCGTTATTAAGCGAAAAACCGGGTTATTTATAAGTCCAAACAATTGGAGTAAAAATACCGGGTTACCTAAACAAACCTCGGCCTCAAATAAAAATCTCTCTACCGATTTATTGGACTTATCAAATGATATAATTAAAAGATTAAATCATGCTAACACTAGAGGTGTTTTAATTAATGGCGATTGGCTTGAAAATTCTATAGACTTATATTTTGATCGTATAACTGAACACAAACAAAGTGATTTAATTATTGATGCTATTCAGGATATAATTGACAATGCTGAGGTCCGGAAAAATGCCAAGGGTGGTTTAGGATTATCTAAGAGCCGGATTAATGCTTACAACTCTCTCAAAAAAATCATTGAAGAATACCAAGGCTTAAAACAATTTAAAGTAAAAGAGGTTAATGTACCTTTTGCAAAGGATTTTTTAAGGTGGCTACTAAAAGAAAAGAAGTACCAAAAGAGTTATGCCATTAAAAAAATCGCAGATCTTAAAACTGTTTGTTACGATGCCGAAACAAATGGTGTTGAGGTTAGTCCGCAACTTAAAAAGATAGATAGCACTAAACCAAGTAATGAAAATATAATATACCTCAGCCCTCAAGAACTAGAGAAAATCGAAAAGGCAAACATTACTAATGAAGCGTTACAAAACGCTCGTAAATGGCTTTTATTAGGCTGTAATATAGGCCAAAGAGGAGGAGACTTACTAAACCTCAACGAAAACAACTTTGTTACTCGTAATGGTTTGGAGGTTATAGAACTAAAACAACAAAAGACCGGCAAAAATGTAACTATACCAGTACTCGAAAAAACTAAGGAAATTCTTGAAGATGGTTTGCCCTATAAAATTTCAATTCAAAAATTTAATGAGTACATAAAAAAGGTTTGCGAGGTTGCCGAAATTGATGAAATGATAAAAGGCGCGGTTATCGAAGTAACCAAAGAGGGAAAAGGAAACAAGTTTAAAAGGAAAAAGGAGGGCATATATCCAAAGTATGATTTAATCACCTCACATATTTGCCGGCGGTCATTTGCAACAAATCTTTACGGTGTACTATCACCCGCCTTGATTATGCAAATCACCGCACACAGTACAGAAAAAATGCTATTGAATTATATAGGTAAGGATAGTTTAGATTACGCTCAGCAAATTGCCGATTTCTATATCCTTCGAGCGCAAAAGGAGAAAAAAGAAAGCAACTTAACCGTTGTCAAAGATGCTATTAACAATTAAATCTTTATAATTATGAAACCCAACATGTCACAAGACTTGAAAGCACTACACCAAGAAAAGGAAAAAGCACAAAAACAATTATTAACCTTTTTTAATAATCTATCTGAAAGTGAGATTCGTTTTTTAAAAAGTGAACTCCTAACTAATGGATAAGGAATTAGACGATCTGGAGTCCGAATACTGGAGTTTTAGGTTAGAGCGATGGAAGGTTAACAACCCTGATTTAAATTTTAAAGAAGAGGTGTTAAAAAGTGTTATTGCCAAACGAGATAATGAGGCCCAAAATAATGATGCAATATACTTGGTTAGTATTGATCGACAAATGCCTAATAAATTACTTGAACAATTATTAGACAAAATGGAGGATTTAAAAAGCCCTTATTACTCAAAATATTCAATGTACCGCGGCACCGAAGATTTTCTTATAAAAACAGAATGGTTTTGTGAATTACCAGAGGATAAGAAATTTAGAATTAGACATGATTTTTATGATGCGATAATTCGAGGAGTTCATTTCGCATTTTGCAGGCAAAAACAAAACCCTCAGACCAAAAAGAGGATATCCGAGTTTGAAATTAGTCAAGATGATGAAGAAACAAACACTCAAACTAAAAGCAATATACCACCAGTAATCAAAAACCTAAAACCAAAAATGGATCAAAAACATATAGAAAAGGCTAAACCCTCTATTAGTATTAAAGAATTAATAATTTTATCTGGAATTACACTTGCAACGTCAATCGAATTAGGTTTTTATTTTAAAATACCAAATCAAAAGTTTTACTTTACGGCATTACAATCTAGCGCCGAATGGAAAAGGAATGATTATCTAAATTATTTAACAGCCAAGAATGGTTTTTTCGGGTTGGAAGATTTTAATTTTAATTGGGCCGCATTCGTTATTACTTTTTTAACAACAATCATTCTTTTTATCTTTCTAAAAAAACCACTAAGAAATAAGGTGATTAATTATTTTAATTAACCCTCGACTCTCGGTCGAACGTGACACCCAAAATTTTTAATAACTCATTCGTGTATATAAAGTGTATTCCTAATATTTAGGATTTAGTCTATGTGTTTAGGGTTGAGAGGTATTACAATAATATAAGACCCTGGCCGGAATAAAAAACTTGATTTTAAAAGGGGTATGGGGGTATATTTACGCTTAGCCTTCAAAACTTTTTGGCTTTTACACCTATATCTTACCAATTAATTTTTATTGTTATACATTTTATTTTTAAATCCAATTAGTTGTGAAATTTTGATTTATTGGTGTAAATATGTACACGAAAATATTACATGCCCGTAAATACGGGTATCTATCCTATGAATCCTATCGAACTTTTAATTAGGGTAAATCTACCATATTTGGATTATTATGCCTTTTTAATATCCGAAATACCGAAGAATCGTAATATTTAATTACCTCATTATTGGGGTGTTTATGTTTCTATTTATTAGTTTTATCATCAGTTTGATTATATAGGAAAAGTCTTATTTAAATAAATTCTGTGAAAATTAAGAAAATATGAAACCAAGAATATTTATTGGATCATCAAAGGAGGCTCTTGATGTGGCCTACGTGATTCAAGAAAACTTAGAATATGATTCAAACGCAACAGTTTGGACACAGGGTATCTTTGAACTTTCAAGTAACTCCCTAGATGATTTAATTCAGGCTTTAGAAAATTTTGATTTTGGAGTTTTTGTATTCAAACCAGACGATATCACAGAAATGCGAAATTTACAGGTGAATACTGTTCGGGATAATGTCATATTTGAACTGGGATTATTTATTGGTAGACTGGGTAAAAAAAGAGTCTTCTTTGTTTTACCTGACTCAACAAAGGATTTTCATCTTCCAACTGATTTATTAGGTGTAATTCCTGGAAAATATAATAATACTCGAGAAGACGGGAATTTAAAAGCCGCATTAGGACCATTTTGTAACCAAGTAAGACAGAAATTAAAGGGGTTTATCTATGAGAATTTAATGGATTTGGAGGATGAAAATGATATAATCAAAAAAATTGCTGTTGATAAACAAGGCCCTTGGGAGTTCTTTCTTTCCTCGGAATTATTAAAATCGCGTATGGAAGAAATTAATCGAAGTTATAAGGAACTTGAAATGGGACTAATCTTTCAAAAATCAGAGAAATTACGGGAAGAAGATGTATTTGATTGGTTCAGTAATTCAATAAATGATATTCAAAGGTTACTAACGATTTTGAAAAAGATTTTTGAAATTGAATTAATTAAGGCCTTTGGTGAACCAGGTGTTCCAGGAAATATTATTGAAATAAAATCAGCAATAGACAGAATACATTCCGTTTGTAAAGAATTATTGTCATGGGAATATAATTTACAGGGAATAGTTCCTCCTGAAGGCATATCTGAGGCAAAAGAATTAATGAAAGGTTGGACTAAAGGGATAATTGACACAATAAATGAGTTCCCCGATTTGATTGAAGATCAACTTTCACCACAAAATATGGAGAAATCAAATACTTTAAATTTAACCTTAAAATTTCATTCTGTTCCCAATGCTGAAAAAATTATAAGAATTCTAAAAGAGTTTAGTCTCGGGCTACGATGAATTTTTTAAACACAATCCAAAATTAAAACACAATTTTATACTGATCTTGATAGGTTTTGGATCTATATCCCTGGCGCCTAATTTTAAAACTATTGTAGTACCGGTTTCTTATTTGCTTCGCTAAATGTGAAACAATTGAATTCTCATATTTTGGCCTCCGTCCGTTATTGCTTAAAAGTAAACTACATAACTCGAAAAAAAGTTTCTGGTTATTACGTTTTAAGTACCTGAGCGTTGTAGTCCTAATGTAATTTGCTGTATTACTTTCATGTTCCAAACTAATACCGGTAATTGGACATTTTCTTAATTCTTTTTGTGTAACGATTACCCCTATATTTGAAGGGTTAATTATTACGCATTTAGACTGTTTGGATTGCCGGTTAATTATTACACACTTTTCTTCTAATTTTTGAAGTAAACGACTGTGTAATTTTAGGGAGTTCTTATCGGTTATTCTAGCGAGTCTTTTTTTATGTCGATCTCTCTCTTTTGGCTTTAGTTGATACGCCCAATAATTGGGATTAGAATACTTATTTACCGCTTGTTTCTCGCGACTATTTAGTTTCTTAGTGTCAATGGTGTGGTCATAATGAACAACCTCTTCAAATCGCTTGTAAATTAATTGTGCGGCCTTGATTAATGTTGAGGTATTTATGTCATAAAATGTCTTAATACCTAAACACTTTAATTCTTCAGTCTTTTTAATTTTTAGTTCTATTCGAATAATATCTCCTTCCATGCCATATTGATTCCCTTTATTGTAGATTTTAATAAAATATCTTTGGTGCCTCACTTGGGCGTAATATCCGTCATACTTAAACTCAAATAGTTTGCCCTTATGAAAAAGTAAACCACTAATGAATGTTTGAGTTTTAAAACTCAAATTCAAATTAGACCCAAATTCAATATTTTGGAAAATCATTTGTTTACTACTACAATCAAATATGTTTTTAAGATGATTCCTAACCTCAACAATATCATGAAAGAAAAATATATTACCGTTGTATCCCTTGTAGGTATTTGACTTACTAAAATTAGGAGACGTTACTTTATTTAATGAGTTCCAAAGTTTATGTATACTTCCTGAAAAATAGACAAGACCTGTATCATAAACAATTATTTTACAGAAGTGATATTCTGAAACTCTTTTAGTTGATAACTCTCCCGTATTTTCAGAAACTTCAGTTTTAAAGTCGAGTAAAGATAGGTTTAACAACCGGCTGATATCAATGTTAATAAGCAGTATTTTAACGTAATCAATCAATTTAAAATTCTTATATTTGATTTATTGTAATGCGTTGCCAGTATTACTTTATTTGAACAAAAAAGAGGGCTTTGAACACCCTCTTTTGTTATTTCAAATATTTCTCTATTACATTTAAATCGTTAGTAAAATAGTTGTAGAAGTAATAGATAGTTAGAAAACTACCTTTTTTGGAAAACTTAAAGATCAAAAGGTCTCTTTTGTTAGAAATATCCCCCTTGTAGGTTAGTTTATATTCTGTTTTAAATAGCCCGGTCAGACATTTACTCCACTTATTTTTTTCTCTTTTCTTAAGCCAATAGTCGGGTAATGATTGAGCAAAGTTTCTATTTTTACTAATATTAATTTGATCAGACAATAAAGATTGTCCGGGGCTAACGCTGTACAGTTCAAAGTGCTTAACACTTTTATATTTTCCAACGTTGATTTCTTTGAACTCGTGAATTATCGGTTGCGTTGCCATAACAAACTTTATTTTTTTAGTTTGGTCATAGCACTCTCAACCTCAGCGCGCTTATAATAAACCCGCCCTCCAATTTGGTAAGAAATTAATATCCCTTTCTTTGTCCAATTGTGAACACTTGATAAATCAATTTTAAGCATGTTTGCTACCTCATTCCTTGTTAGGTAGGCGCTTGGCTCTTTTGGTTGGAAATGTTTTTTAAGATCCTGTAATTTAGCATCTACACCGCTTATAATTGCGTCTTGGAGTTCCTGAGGAGTGACTTGAATGAATTGTACATTTTGCATAACTGAAATGTTTTATTAAAAAATTATTTCAGCAAATATGCAAGGGTTTAAAGGTGGTTAAAGGTTAGTTACCTATACCTTACCAGAGTTTTTTTCTAATTTATTTCTAATTGAATTTAATAGGCTCTCTTTTAGTTTATCAATAAAGATTGTTTCATTATCATTATTTCGATTATTGAAAGTTGAAATTGTTTTATCAATATTATTTAATTTGGTTTCAAATACAAGTTCAATTTGTTTAAAGATCTCCTTTTGCTTCCCTTGAAAAATACCGGCTTCTATTAGAGCCTTAGTAAGTTCAATAAGTTCTGTTTGAGTCCCTTTCCATTCAACGGGTGTTATGTCACTAAATTTTTCAGCAAACTCTTCAAACATACCTAAAAAATCAAAAGGCCTTTCAAGTACCTCATTCCAAGCCCTGGCAAACTTCCCTTCATTCTCACCGTAAATAGATAGAGAAACTTGATTTAATACTTTGATTTGATAATTTTCGTCAAACCAATCCTCCAACAAATTCAAACTCCTTTCATGTTTTCTAAATACAGTACTAAATATTTCGTAATCTGATTTAAATTCTTTTTTGTATCCATGGATAAATCCCAAATCATAAACCCAAGACTTAAACCAATCAAAATAGTCTTCACTTTTACATTCATAAAAAGTTAGATTATCGAATTTAATTTTCTCAAAACCATTTTCGATAGTTGAAGTTTCGGTTAAAAGGAGGTTGTTGTTAATTCTAATAAGAATTTCTTTGTTTTTAACACCCTCTCCAATCATCTGGAAAACATGAATATTGTTGGCAATTATAATATCTGAATCATCTAAGGAAGGGCTGGAGTCATATAACTCCAATATTTTTTCAAACTCTTTTTTTACAGGTCCGGGTAAAGAATTAATATTTACTTCGCCGAAGTACATATTTGATTTATCGAAATTTTTTGACTCCATTTAAAATGAGTGATTAAAATTTAAACTAATAGTAAAACTATAAAAATATTCTATAACTTTCAATTTATTAATAGTAAATTATTATTATTGTGTATAATCATAAAACATTGAATTATGGCAACAGTTACAACATCTATACTCGCAGGAGGCTTGGCAGCAGGACAAGCCGTATCTGGTATGATAGACAAAAAGAAGGCTAAAGACGAGCTTGCTAATCTTGAAACGCCAGAACTTGATAATGTTTTTGAGGACATTAGAATAAGTACAATTGGCAGTGACCTTATAAAAGAAGAAGCCTCTAGGACTTCCGCGAATACTATTGATGCTATCCGCTCAGGTGGTGCTCGTAGTATTATTGGGGCCTTACCAGGAGTTGTTGCACAAAACAATAGAATAAACCAAGACTCTCAACTCTACTTAGACGACCAAGTTAATAAAAGACAATATGCCGTGGCCCAAGACGATGCGCGTATTCGAAGCATGGAAGAAAACAGGTATTTAGGGGATGTACAAGGGCTTAATAATAGGATTCAAGAAGGGCGTCAAAATGTTTGGAGTGGACTACGAGGATTTTTAGGTGCCGCAGCCTATGCGGAACGTGCTGGAGTATTCGATAAAACGGAGGATAAATAAGAAAATATTGAAACCACTAAAAAATAGTTAATTATTTTTTACATAAAAGTTTAGTTTGAATTGGTGATTTTAGTCTAGGGAACTTTTTTTACTTGACAAAACCATTTCCTTTTTCGTATTGAATTCAGTTTCGGTCAATAATCCTTTTTCTTTCAATTCCGATAATTGATTAATCAATTCATTTTTTCTTTTTATCTCCGCTTCATTATTAATTTCTTCTTGGTCTTTTTTTAACTCATTTAAGAGAAAATCAAATTTTTTATTTACCTCATTTTCGGTCAACAATCCTTCTTTGAATAGTTTTTTTACTTTTTCAACTTCTTCTGTTTTTCCAACACTCAATAATCTTTCTTCTTTAGATTTTTTCCAAATTTTGAAAAGCAGTAATATCGCACCACACCAAATTGCAATTGAAAAAATCCCACCAGTACCCGGGTAAGATAGAAAGGAATGATAACTATCTCTAATATATCGAGGTTGACTCATAAAATGAATAAATTTCAAACCTGAGGACAAAATAAAGGCAAAAAATATTGTCAATATTGTATCCAAAATCCTATTCTTCTTTTTCATCTTTACTCTTTAATTTTTTAATTATACTGTATTAATTTCATAATTTAAAGATTAATCCTCAACAATAGAAAAGTCGAAAACAGATTGATTGGTATACCCAGCATAAGTTCCTTTCATAATAAAACAATACTCTCCTAATTCCAATGGTTTTTTAGGAGTGATTTTAAATCTATTATCACCAATTTTTTCGAAACTAAAGGGAATAAGTTCCTTTTCATCAACCCCCATTTTATAGTTTGCAAATCCAACTTTACCAATTACTAATTCTCTTTTCTTAGTTTTTTCAGAAATACTTTGAATATTAGTTTCCCCTTTCCTAGGCCGTCTATTACTAACTTTTCTAGGATCAGGGTTTTTAAATTCTATTAACGAAAAACTTTCTGGAGAATTAACTGTATAAAACCACCAATTAAATTGATTTATTTCGTTGTTACTGTTATCAAATTGAAAAACAAATTCTTGCTTTTTAAAACTAACTTTATTATTCGATACTTCTCCTTCAAGCCTGGCTTTTATTTTTGAATTTGCTAAGCCCATTGTAAATGCTGAAGCAGTCGCGTCGGTAGAAGTACTTATAAACGAATTTGCTTCAATCTTTTTTAAACCTTCAACTGTATTATAAAATATCCCAACCTCTTTTCTTTTCTTACGATATTCAATCATTGCTGATATTACATTTGAAGGAATATTTTTTTCTGTAAGTTTAAGCAAGTCATCCGTATCAGTATTAAAATTACAATCAGAACTGTTTATTTTAGAAATAATAATTGTGGAATCAAGACCAAGTTCATGCATCTCGATAATCGATTTATTATTTATTTGTACTTGAGAAATTAATTGTTGCGTCAAAAGACATAAAATGAAGGAAAAAATAATTTTCATAATTGTGTAAGAGTAAAAGGGTTGCGACTTTAAAAGTAAACTTTTACTGACAGTATTAAAAGAAAAATACATTTATTTAATTTTCCGAAACCATAAAAGATTAATAGTTAAGTTATATTAATATCCGAGTATCTGAAATGCGTAAGCATGTAAATTACCTACTAGGGGAAAAAAAGTCTTTTCTCAAAAAATATTTTATTACTAGGATTTTTATTTAGTATTTGGTAAGCCTCAGAATCACCATCTTCATAGTGTCTCCAGACAAAATTTGAAAACCAATCTGCAAACCATATCATTTTATTGTTAGTACTATCGATAAAATTACACTCAATCTCCATATCATGACCTTCACCCCATATTTGTGTTTTGATATAGTCTGGAAAACTTTCACCATGACTAACTTTAATTGTCCGTTTATCAATATTTATAACAACGGAACCGTTGTCAATAATTTCCTGTTTAACCAACAAACCAAGCATATAATTATAGAAAATATTTTTATCTCTTCTCAAAGAATCAAAGATTTTTGGCTTATAAACCGTAATAGAAATTATCTTAAAACCTGGACTCTTTATAATAATTTTATTTAACTGTGAAATAATATACCTTGAATGGTCTGAGGAAAAGTTAGCCCCTTTTTTTTCTATTGAAGGATTTAAGTTATACTTATTATGTATATTTTTTAAAAAGCGCTTTACATACTTTTCGTCATCAGGCGGAATAATAAATCCTGATATAGTTATGTATCTGCTCGAACCACCTGCTCTATTAGGTTTGTCAAACGTCCAACCTAGATCACCACTTTCATCAATGTATATATTCATATAAAAAAAAAGAGCCCAATTAGGCTCTTGATTTATTTTTTTAAAAACAGACCCTGAGAGTGATGTATTTATAATACATTTATGGTAGATGTTTCACCGCCACACTTTACTCAGGACTTACCTGTTTATGAATCAAAGATATACAATTTGTTAGATATAACACTAACAAATAACACTTTATTAAATATATTTAACATTTTAATTGCTTTTAATCGACTAAAAACCAAATGATTAATTAGAAATAAATTTCTTTTATGATTAGTCGCTAAGAATACTAAATACTTTCTTGATAAATAATTAACTAATAAAACTATAAGAAAAGCACTTTTTCAACAACGGTTAACTAAATGTTGACTAAAATAAAAATAAAAAAACCGCAAACTATTGAAAAACAATTGTTTACGGTTTTAAAGAGTACTGAAGGCGGGACTTGAACCCGCACGGCCTAATGGCCATTGGATTTTAAGTCCAACGTGTCTACCAATTCCACCACTTCAGCAACTTACTTGGTATATTTTTGAAAGTTCAGAGCGAAAGACGGGATTTGAACCCGCGACCCTCACCTTGGCAAGGTGATGCTCTACCCCTGAGCTACTTTCGCAGTTTTTTGTAATGAACGTTTCCTAATCTTAGCGGATTTACCTGCCGAGACAGGCCACTTTCAATTAGGCAGGTGCAAATTTAAAATATTTCTAGGAAAAGCAAAGCCTTTTATAAAAATAAATCCATTTATTTTCAGGCCTGTTTTTTCTTCACCAGCATGCGCTTAATCTCGTTGAGTTTCATCAACGCTTCCACCGGCGTTAGGGTATCAATATCGGTACGTAATATCTCCTCCTTAATGTTCTCTAAAAGCGGATCATCAAGATTGAAAAAGCTGAGCTGCATCTCGTCCTGTACCGCTTTCATCTTATCGGTTAGCTCTTCACTGGAATGCGACTGCTCCAGTTTTTTCAGAATCTTGTTCGCCCGATGTAATACCTGTTGCGGCATCCCGGCCATTTTTGCCACATGGATCCCGAAACTGTGGGCAGAACCGCCTGCTACCAGTTTACGCAGGAACAGCACATTATCCTTTAACTCCTTGACCGATACATTGAAATTCTTGATGCGATCAAACGTTTCAGTCATTTCATTAAGCTCGTGGTAATGTGTGGCAAACAAGGTTTTAGGTTTCGCCGGATGTTCGTGCAAATATTCACTGATGGCCCAAGCAATAGAGATCCCGTCATAGGTACTGGTACCACGACCAATCTCGTCGAGCAACACCAGACTGCGCTCTGAAATATTGTTCAGGATCGAGGCCGTCTCATTCATTTCCACCATAAAGGTCGATTCGCCCATCGAGATATTATCGCTGGCACCCACGCGGGTAAAGATCTTGTCTACCAAACCAATACGGGCTTCTTTTGCCGGTACAAAACACCCGATCTGTGCCAATAACACAATCAGGGCGGTTTGCCTGAGTATCGCTGATTTACCCGACATATTTGGCCCTGTGATCATGATGATCTGTTGGGTTGTACGATCGAGATACACATCGTTGGCAATATAGGCCTCCCCATGCGGCAACTGCTTTTCGATCACCGGATGACGCCCGTCCTTGATCTCGAGATCGAAACTGTCGTCGAGGTTGGGATATACATAATTAGTGTCTTTGGCCAACTGAGCAAAACCACATAAACAATCCAGTTGCGCAATAAGCGCCGCATTTTGTTGTACAGCTTTGATGTACTGATGCATCCAGGCCACCAGATCGGCAAATAACTGCTGCTCGATACCCAGAATGCGTTCTTCAGCACCCAGGATCTTAGCCTCGTATTCTTTAAGCTCTTCAGTAATGTAGCGCTCGGCACTTACTAAAGTCTGTTTCCGGATCCAGCTTTCCGGCACCTTATCTTTATGGGTATTGCGTACCTCAATATAGTAGCCAAATACATTGTTGGAAGCTATTTTAAGCGAGGTGATCCCGGTGCGTTCCGTTTCGCGTTTCAACATGCCATCGAGGTAGTCCTTACTGGATTTCCTCAGACCGCGAAGCTCATCGAGCTCCTCCGAAAAACCGGCCGCAATGGTATGCCCTTTCAAAATATTTACCGGCGCATCCTCATTTAAGGTCTCTTTTATCTTATCGCGAAGTACATCACAATTCTGTAGATGGTCTCCAATAATTTTTAAAGATTCATTGGTGCAATTTGTAGCCAGGGCTTTAACAGGGACGATGGCTTCCAAGGAATTTTTTAGTTGAATGACCTCTTTAGGGTTTACCTTGCCTGTAGCCGTTTTGGAGATCAAACGCTCCAGATCGCCAATGTGTTTGATGTGGTTTTGGATCTTACTGAGCACAGTATTCTCCTGACTCAAGTAATGTACCACCTCATGACGCTGTTTTATTTTTTCCAGACGTTTCAGGGGTAGTGCCAACCAGCGCTTCAATAATCTTCCGCCCATAGGCGAAATGGTCTTATCGATCACATCCAAAAGCGTTACGGCATTCATATTGGGCGAATGGTATAACTCTAAATTTCGAATGGTAAACTTATCCATCCACACATAATCATCTTCCGCAATGCGGGAAATCGATGTAATATGCTGCAATTTATGATGCTGTGTTTCCCCAAGATAATGGAGAATGGACCCCGAGGCTATAATGCCTTCATAAAGGTCCTCCACCCCAAAGCCTTTAAGGGTTTTGGTATTAAAATGTTTGATCAGGGTCTCGTAGGCATAATCACTTTGATACACCCAATCCTCGAGATAAAACGTATGAAAGTCCTTTCCGAAAGTCTCGGTAAATGCCGTGCGTTTTTGCTTGGATACCAAAACCTCACTCGGACTAAAATTCTGAAGGAGCTTATCAATATACTCGGCGTTACCTTGCGCCGTTAGGAATTCCCCTGTGGAAATATCCAAAAAGGACACGCCCAGGTATTTATTATCAAAATAAACCGAAGCCAAAAAGTTATTGGATTTGGAATGCAACACCTCATCATTCAGGGCTACACCGGGTGTAATAAGTTCCGTAACACCCCGCTTTACAATGGTCTTGGTTTGCTTAGGATCTTCCAGCTGATCGCAGATGGCCACCCGCTCCCCTGCCTTTACCAGCTTAGGCAAATAGGTGTTCAGGGAATGATGCGGAAATCCTGCCAACTCCGTTTCACTCTGACTTCCCGCACCGCGTTTCGTTAAAATGATTCCGAGTATCCCGGCAGCTTTTACAGCATCTTCACCAAAGGTCTCATAAAAATCACCCACGCGAAACAACAACAGCGCATCAGGATACTTCGCCTTGATAGCGTTGTACTGTTTCATTAAAGGCGTTTCTTTATTTGTTTTTTTAGCCAATGGCGAGCTCGGTTTTAAATGTTATTTTTGTAAAAATTGTAGAGGGCAAGGTACTATTAATTTCATGTTTTTTGAAGTTGTTACTTTAGAAGTTATCTACAATTCATCCAAGATGTCAACAATTATATTTTCATGCGAAAACTTAAAAATAGTGAATTAGATCGATTGAGTGTGGAAGGCTTTAAGGCCGCAGAAAAAACACCCCTTATTGTGGTTCTGGACAATATCCGTAGTCTGAACAATATTGGTTCGGTGTTTCGCACTTGTGACGCCTTCCTCATTAAAAAAATATACCTCTGCGGAATCACGGCAAAACCGCCGCACAAGGATATTCATAAAACCGCTTTAGGCAGTACCGATACCGTACAATGGGAATATGCTGAAAGCACCATGGACCTGATTAAAAAATTACAGGCGGAGCATGTGCATGTATGTGCCGTGGAACAGGCCGAAAAAGCAACGATGCTCGACGCTTTCGAAGTTTTGCCAAACACCACCTATGCGCTTGTTTTTGGTAACGAGGTTAAAGGCGTGGCACAGGACGTGGTAAGTACCAGCGACACCGTTCTGGAAATTCCACAACTAGGCACCAAACATTCTTTGAACATCTCAGTGAGTTGTGGTGTGGTGGTCTGGGATCTGTTTTCGAAATTATCCCGATTGAACCAAGACTCGTAAAACTTTGCGAACGACATACTGAAAAATAAAAAACTCCGGAAAATCCGGAGTTTTTTGGTTTCACTTACTTTCTTTGATATAGCCCCAACCCTTTTTTTGTTTGTTGATGATCTCCAAGATCCCGTCAGGGACCGTTTTAACACCATCGATCAATTCGGATTTATCAACCTTGTGACGTTTGAGGGTGCCCTCACACATCACAAAAGAGATGTTGTCCTTTTTGGCCAGATCCGCCATGTCTTGTTCAACCGATGATTTATTCTTGAGTGCCATATTCAGCGAGCCGCTGTACATAACGACCTCAAATTGTGATTTCGGATAGGCTTCAGACATGGCTTTTACATGCCGCATCGTAGAACTATGAACGCCCTCATCACTACTGGTGACATCAAAAACAATTTTAACCGGTTTCTCCTGAGCTACCATAGATAGCGACATGAAACAGGCTATAAATAAAATAGCATATGCTTTCATAATGTTTGGTTTTAAATTATCCGCCAGCAAAAATATATCCGCAGCCGTTTTCCTGAGCTAAGGTTAAAGCCCAAACCCCTGATGGCACCACCTGGATGCCCGGCAATACACCGGCAAGCAAGTCCTGATAAACAGCATCGGCTTCCATTTCCATGCCCTTAGCAAGGAAACCAGCGTAAACGTTCAGAGCCAAATTACACACACAGAACATGGCTCCACGTTCCTGTAAGCGCTTGATCCCGTCGATACCCGGTAGGATAAAATCGCCATCTTTTGGTTCATAAACCATATTTCGTACGGCATGTTCTCCGGTCGTCAGGTCTTTAATATCGAAAAACGCCCCCAGCTTATACTTGGCCCATAAACTGTCTTTCAGGGCAAATGCGATCGCACTATGCCTAATAACCGTCATGGCCGTCATATCCTCATCAGGAGTTCCCGCCTGATTGTTGGATAGATAAAAGGCCCAATTCCAAATAATTGGAAAACTGTCGTGCGGTGTAGAGCCATCGTACACAACGCGGTGTGTACCTTTAATTTTGTTGAACCATTCTTTGGGATCTCCTAAGGTTTTCTTGTCAAAATCAGCCACGCTGGTGCCTGCATGCAGTGGATTTCCAAATACCGATAATCCACTCGCGGCAGCTCCAAGAGCCAAAGCTCCCAAAAAATCTCTACGAGAATTACTCATGTTTTTCATAATGTAATAGTTTGTTTGTTGATACTAATGTGAGAGGCGCGCCATGGAAGTGGGAATTCTAAAGTTAATAAAAATAAGCTTTGGTTTAACCAACTTATTTAAAATCAGAGAAATAAGTTGTAATGAAACTATTTTGTTTTCTCCATATTGAATTTGGTTTTATAAAAAGCCATGATCGGTTGAAAAGGCCCTAATTGATGTTGTTCTATCGGGAAATCATCCACATAGGGCGGGTACGGTGTAGACACCGGTTTTTTCTTCAGATCAGGAAAGTCCTTTTCCAAATGTGGTTTTACCGGCCGTGATTGTTGGTTTATATAACCGGCCACATCGTAAGCTTCTTCATCGCTAAGCGTTGGATTCGTGTA
The DNA here is from genome assembly GCF_043876815.1 of Gaetbulibacter sp. M240. Taxonomy (NCBI): domain Bacteria; kingdom Pseudomonadati; phylum Bacteroidota; class Flavobacteriia; order Flavobacteriales; family Flavobacteriaceae; genus Gaetbulibacter; species Gaetbulibacter sp. M240. Next base: position 251,272 of record NZ_JBAWKA010000003.1, on the reverse strand, counting down.
TTGAACCCCGAAGGGCATATTCCCCTTAATGAACTGTGCTGCGGTGATCACTCTGGTCATCCCCGCTCCGTTGTTATAGGAATCATCGCCCCAAAGTGGTGGATATAAATAACCAGGACCAACCGGTTTTTTCATCCCTTTACCCTCCGCAGTATGACAAACCACACAATTCAGTGTAAAGATCTGTGCTCCTTTTTCAAGATCGACAGCACGCTCAGGGATCGTAATTTCCAGAAAGCCCTGACCTTCTATTTTGCCATCATCCGGTGCATAGCGCCCTAACCATTTCAGGTAACTTATTAAGGCAGTCATCTCCGGAGCGGTTTCAGGCATCATCCGACCATTCATGCTACGCTCCATACAACCGTTTATACGCTCTTCAATGGTTCCTATTTTATCCTCTCTACCACGGTATTGAGGAAATCGTTTGATCACCCCGATCAAAGGACCGGAATACGGTTTGGTGCCCGCTGCTAAATGACAATTGGTACAAGCGAGATTATTACCGGAATAGGCCTTAATTGGATCACCATTTTCAGGACCGATATATTGTGCCGTGTTCATGAAGATCTCATACCCTAACTTAACCTCGCGATGGTCTTCCGAATCATCTAATTTATAAACATCGTAATCCCTTAAGAAAATATCTACCATCTGTGTTTTAGTAGGATGAAGCGGAGTCCTGATCTCAATAATGTTCAATTTCTGAAGAATAAATAAAACGAATACCATAACCACCAGACAGTACAAACAGGATCTGAGTCGTTTAAAAAGTTTTGTTTTATGGAAATCTGTTGTGCTCAAATAATCTAAAAATTAAAACATCCTGTAGATTATTCAAGGCAAATATGAAGCAAATAAAGATACACAAAAAAAATACTAAAACCCTGTTTTTCAGAACTAAGACACTAAACAGATGTTTAGGGGTTCAACAGATTTCTTTAAGATTTACAAATCTCCTCTAGAATCCACAAATAATCCTTGCGGTTCTTAATGAAATCACGATCTGAAATATCGATGATCTTTACATTGAAATCTTTTTGCGTTTTCAGGAAATTCAAATAGCCCTCATTGATTTTTTCCAGATACTCGTTGGCGATATTCTGCTCATAATCCCGACCCCTTTTTTTAATATTCTCCTGCAATCGCTCCGTATTTTGATACAAGTACACATACAGATCGGGTTTACGCAGGTCCTTATACATCAAATAAAATAGTTTGCGGTACAGATTAAATTCGTCTTCCGCAAGGGTGATCTTCGAAAAAATAAGGGATTTGAAAACATCGTAATCACTCACAATAAAATCCTTGAACAAATCGAGTTGTGAGAGATCGTCTGAGATCTGCTGGTACCGATCGGCTAAAAAAGACATCTCTAAGGTAAAGGCATAACGATGCGCATCCTCATAGAATTTGGGCAGAAACGGATTATCGGCAAAGCGTTCCAGAATCAGTTTGGCATTATAATCATGAGCGATCTTAGTGGCCAAACTGGTTTTCCCGGCACCGATATTTCCTTCAATAGCAAAATAACTATACTTCGAAAAATCAAACGCTTTACTCGGATTCTTAAGCCAAATATTTACGGGTTCTAAAACCGATTTATCCTTACATATCTCTAATAACTCATGAATGGTCTTGTGTGATACCGGATGTTCCAGCTTGGGTGCCATATCATTTAAAGGCTGGAGAACAAAACGTCGATTTTGCATCTCTGGATGTGGAATATCCAGCGTTTTTGTGTGAACGACCATATCCTCGACAAAAATAATGTCCAGGTCGATGGTACGGTCTTCATAGCCCGGTTTTGAAGAACGCGTGCGCCCCAACTGCTTTTCAATTCTGAGTAAGGTTTTTAGAACTAACGCCGGTTTGAGGTCGGTTTCAAGGATCAGGCAACAGTTAAAAAATGCATCCTCGCTTTTAAAACCCATGGCCGGCGATTTGTAAACTTTTGAGATCAGTTTTACCTGTCCGATATTCAAATGGATCGCATCAACAGCATCTTGAAGATTTTTGAATTTATCTCCCTTATTGCTCCCAAGCGCCAAATAATATGTTGCAGATCCTTCCATAAGCGAGCACAAAATAACTAAAACAAATTTTATTCTTTTATATTTACAGAACCTATTTATTCACAATTATAGATGACATTAAAAGACAAGCTGGTTGCCCAACGTATTTACCTCCTTTTGGGCGCCTTATTCATTACTTCATTAGTTGTATCGAATCTTATTTTCCAAAAATTCTTTCATTGGTATCCTTTCGATATTGAAATTTTCGGAATTAAACTTTTTGAAATCTCGGTAGGCATCCTACCCTACCCGATCACCTTTTTGATCACCGACCTCATCAGTGAGATCTATGGTAAAAAACGCGCCAACGATGTGGTTACCGTTGGAGTGTTTGCTTCCATATTTTCACTCGCCATAATTTTTACTTCTGCTTCAGTGCCGGCAACATCCTGGAGTTATGTTGATGATACCATGTTCCAGCGTGTGTTTGGAAATTCGGCCATAGCGGTATTCGCCAGCATGTTAACCTATTTGCTAGCCCAATTAATCGATATTCAGATTTATCATTTCTGGAAACGACTGACCAAGGGGAGGCATTTATGGTTACGAAATAATTTTTCCACCTGGTTCTCACAATTTGTAGACACCTTTACGATTACCTTTTTATTGTGCCTGTTCGGGATCATTCCCTGGGTTAATTTCAAAGGTTTATTAATTAGCGGTTTTTTGTTTAAAGTTATTGTTGCCATTTGTGACACACCCTTGTTATATTTGGGCGTCTACCTCTTCAAAAAGCGTTTTAATTTGAAGGTAAATGAGGAGCTCGATTTATTGTAAATGCGAGAAATTACCTGTATATTCAACTCACGTAAAAAGTTATAAAAATCAACCCATTTCAACCGTTCGTTGTTTTTATCCGTATATTAAAATAGCGACTAATTTTTCCGCGAAAGCGGTTATACCAAATCATAGTTATGAAGAAGTTTTTAAAAATTTTGGGCCTTAGTGTCCTTATTATTTTCGCCTTACTTTTAATTTTACCTTATGCCTTTAGCGGTAAGATCAATACCTATCTTGAAAATACCATTAATGAAAATTTAAATGCGAAAGTAAGTTTTAGCGATGTAAGCTTGAGTTTCATACGCAATTTTCCAAATGCTCATGTGGGAATTCATGATCTTAAGGTCACCAATCTGGCTCCTTTTGAAGGAGAAACACTGGCAACCGCAAAGACCATAGGCTTTACCCTATCGATCAAACAGCTTTTTAAAGATCTTGAAAAAGAGCCCATTGTGATCGATAAATTTTCGATTGAAGAAGCCTTGCTAACCCTAAAATCTGATACTTTCGGCAATACTAATTACGATATTACCAAAACAGATTCTACCGCTGTTGCGGAAGACGAGCCTTCCAACCTTAAATTCAGTCTGGAAGATTACAGCATTTATAAAAGTGCGGTGACCTATGAAGATGAAGCCTCGCAGATCAAATTAGATATCACAGAATTGAACCATAGCGGTCATGGGATCTTCTCGGCCAACACATCAGAATTAGACACAAAGACTGATGCTAACCTAAGTCTAAGTCTTGAAGGCACAAATTACCTGAGCAGTAACCCTGTAAAACTGGACGCTTTGATTGGGCTCGACTTGCCAAATAGCAAATACACCTTCAAAGAAAATAAAGGATTTATTAACCAGTTACCCATCGCATTTGATGGTTATGTACAATTGATAGAAGGGGGACAAGACATAGACATCCGTTTTGAAAATCCGGAGTCAGATTTTAAAAATTTCCTAGCGGTTATTCCGGAAGCCTATTCCAAGAATATTGAAAATGTAGAAACCACAGGTGATTTTAAAGTGAAGGGTATAATAAAAGGCCTTGTGACCGATACGACCATTCCAACGCTCGATATCAGTATTAAATCGAACAATGCTTCGTTTAAATATCCCGAGCTTCCAAAACGAGTGACTAATATTACCATTGATACGGAGATTAAAAATACTACCGGTAAAACGGAAGACACTTATGTGGCCATAAAGGCGCTTAATTTTAATATTGATGAGGATAGTTTCAGGTCGTCTGCAACACTTAAAAACCTGATGGGTAACATGCAGGTGGACGCTTATGTTGATGGTGTTTTGAATCTAGCGAAAATAAGTCAGGTTTACCCCCTTGACCTAAAAGAAAAATTAAGCGGCATTTTAAAAGCCAATGTGAATACGTCTTTTGATATGAATGCGATCGAAACGAATGCCTATGAACGGATTAAGAACAGTGGTACGGCAAGCATTACTAATTTTAATTACAGTTCGCCGGAAATGTTACACCCAGTGCAAATTGCCAGTGCCAATGTGCAGTTTAATTCGGGAACGGTGACCTTGAAGAATTTCAATGCTAAGACTGGCGAGAGCGACATTAACGCCACAGGTACCATTAAGAATTTAACCGGATTTTTATTAAGTGATAACACCCTGCAAGGAAATTTTAATCTCATTTCAAAAGTATTAAAGGTGAATGATTTTATGAGTGAAGACACGCCGGAGGAAAGTGATGAAAAGGCATCTGAAAATTTAAAGATCCCCGCCTTTTTGGATTGTACCATCACAGCCATGGCAGAAACTGTGGTGTACGATAATTTAAATTTAAAAGATGTTTCTGGAACCCTGACCATTAAAGATCAAACCGCAACCTTGAAGGATTTGAAGTCCAGTATTTTTGATGGGGCATTAACGGTTTCCGGAGCGGTTTCCACACAAGAGGACACCCCGACTTTCAAACTTAACTTAAATGCCAGTGGGTTTGATATTGGTAAATCCTTTAAAGGTTTGGAATTGCTGCAGAATATTGCACCTCTAGCAAAACTACTCCAGGGAAAACTAAATAGTGATCTTAATATCTCCGGAGATCTAACCAAGGATTTTACACCAAATTTAAATTCGGTTTCCGGAAATGCCTTAGCAGAATTATTGTCAACTAAATTAACGACAACCGAAAATCCATTGATTAGTAGTTTAGGAAGTTCGTTGCGCTTTATTGATTTTAATAAACTCAATTTGAACGACCTTAAAACGAAAGTTTCTTTTGCTAATGGAAAGGTTCAGGTAAAGCCATTTGATTTTAAATATGATGACATTGCTATCACAGTTTCCGGATCGCATGGTTTTGATAAGACCATGGATTACAGTGCCGTGTTTAACGTACCTGCAAAATATCTGGGCAGCGATGTGAACCGTCTGATTGGAAAAATAGACGCGCAAGAGGCGAATACGCTAAGTATTCCGATAACGGCTAAAATTGGTGGCACCTTCAGTAATCCGGAAGTTAAAACCGACCTGTCTAGCGGTGTTTCAAACCTGACCAAACAACTGATAGAAATTGAAAAGCAAAAAGCGCTTAATACAGGAAAAGATAAGGTGAAAAGTATGCTAGGTAATCTTATCGGTACGAATCAAACCAAATCAGATTCTTTGAAACAAGAACAAAGTAATTCTGTAAAAACAGTATTGGGTGATCTTGTGGGCAGTAAGGACACGGAAACAGATTCAACTAAAACAGGTACCACCAAAGAAACGGTAAAAAATGTACTGGGTGGCTTACTGGGCAAAAAGAAAAAAGTTCAGGATACTGTAAAATAAATTTTACCTGCTATCAAAAAAAATGCTAAAAAATCATAAAAAAATGCTAAAGTTTGCTCGTTTTGGTTGTATTTGCAAAGAAATGAGGCCAAAAATTAGGATTTTTTAATTATTCGTTTATGTTGTAGATAAACTATATATCTACAACATATGAGGCAATTAAAAATTACGAAGCAAGTTACTAACAGAGAGTCTAAATCTCTAGACAAGTACCTTCAAGACATCAGTAAAATTCCGTTAATTACAGCAGACGAAGAAGTAGAATTAGCCCAACGGATAAAAAAAGATGATCAGCGTGCTTTAGATAAGTTAGTAAACGCTAACTTGCGATTCGTTGTTTCGGTTGCAAAACAATACCAAAATCAGGGATTAAAACTTCCCGACTTAATAAACGAAGGAAATGCCGGTCTGGTAAAAGCCGCAAAACGTTTTGATGAAACCCGTGGATTTAAATTTATTTCTTACGCGGTTTGGTGGATCAGACAAGCCATTTTATCGGCGTTGGCAGAGCAGGCTCGTATTGTTCGCTTGCCCTTAAACAAAATTGGTTCTATTAACAAAATTAATAAGGCCTATTCCAGTTTAGAGCAAGAAAATGAACGTCCTCCGGTACCGGAAGAAATAGCGAAACGCCTGGATATTTCAGTGAGTAACGTAAAGCAATCCTTAAAGGTTTCCGGAAGACATGTCTCAATGGACGCCCCTTTAAAAGAAGGTGAAACATCCAATTTATACGACGTGGTGAAATCGAATGAATCACCGCGACCGGATAATGGTTTGATGGAAGCTTCATTGAACATAGAAGTTAATCGAGCTTTAGACACCCTGTCTCCGCGCGAGGCTACAGTTATTAAGCATTATTATGGTATTAGTCAAAAACAACCAATGAGTTTGCAAGAAATTGGTGATCAGTTCGGTTTAACACGGGAACGTGTAAGACAGATCAAAGAAAAAGGCATCAGACGTTTACGACATGCCTCAAAAAGCAAAGTGCTTAAAACGTATTTAGGATAATCCTTAAACAAAAAAATTAAATTTAAATTATGCTCAAAATCATAGTAAAAGATGGCGAAAGCATTGAACGTGCTTTAAAACGCTACAAAAGAAAACACAGAAACATAAAGGTAATGCAAAACCTGCGTGAAGGTAAATTTTTTACAAAACCTTCTGTAAAGCGTCGTCGTGAAATTCAGAAGGCGGCCTATATTCAAAATCTAAGAGATCAGGAAGATATATAAAAAGATTGCTTAAGATAAATAAAATACCCGTTGTTCTTGCGACGGGTTTTTTTATGCGATACCTATAGACACTACCAAACCTTCATTGCTACGAATATTGAAAACAGTATCGTCCTCAAAGATGAGATATTGACCTTTAATACCAACTAGAGTACCGGTATAGGTTTGCGCTTTTAAAAGGTTTAAACTCTTTGGCTTTTTGGGATACTGTAAAACAGGAAATTCTAAATTCGTTTCAGAATTGTTTTCAATAAAGTAATCCTGAGCTTCTTCAGGAATACTTGCCTTTAAACGCTCTCGCCAGGCCACAAGGTCTTCATCTTTAATGTCGTTCTTAAGCATGGTTCGCCAATTGGTCTTATCGCTTACGAAATCTTTTAATGCCACCTCGGTAATTCCCGCTAAATAACGGTTGGGTGTTTCCACGATCTCAATGGCTTCATGAGCCCCCTGATCGATCCAACGAGTCGGCACTTGACTTTTACGCGTAACACCAACCTTGACATCGCTGGAATTAGCCAAGTATACAATATGGGGTTGTAATTGAACCTTTTTTTCGTATTCCAGATCACGATCTTCTTTATCCAAATGAGCCTTACTTAATTCAGGGCGGATAACCCAATCGGCTGCCTGAGGAATATCGAAAAAACAACTTCGACAAAATCCTTGACGATAAATCGGTTTATTTAAACCACAATTTAAACACTGGTATTTTTCAAAACGGATACTCATGGTTTTTCCCAATAACTGATTCATATGAATGAAATCGTGTTCAAATACTAAATAGTATTGTATAGGCTGGGAAAACTCAGTTTCCATTTTTGTTAAAACCCCTTGGTAGTTCATAAAAAAAAATCTTATTTTTAAAACTTAAAGATAAAATAAATATGCCAATACCTATAGTGAATTCAGTAGCTTCTTGGTTTTTAAAAAAGCGATTTCATCAAATAGAATTGTTTTTAAAATACCCTAATGAGGTGCAGAATGAGTTACTCATGTATCTCATTGATTTTGCTAAGGATACTGAGTTTGGCAAAACCTATGATTTTGCTTCCATTACCAATTACAACACCTTTGCCGAGCGTGTGCCTATTAAAAATTATGACGGTTGGCAGGATGCTATTGAGCGCTCCCGAAGTGGAGAGCAAAATATCTTTTGGCCCACAACAATCAAATGGTATGCGAAGTCGAGTGGCACCACCCGTTCAAAGAGTAAATTCATACCGGTTAGTATGCAATCATTGGAAGATTGTCACTATGCAGCTAGTAAGGACCTACTTTGTATGTATTTTAATAATAATGAAGACTCCAAGTTATTTACAGGCAAAAGTTTGCGTTTAGGAGGTAGTAAAAAACTATACAAGGAGAATGGCACTATTTCAGGTGACCTGTCTGCTATCCTTATTGATAACATGCCTTTTTGGGCAGAATTTAGTAGTACGCCAAGTAACAAAGTGTCTTTAATGAGCGATTGGGAATTTAAGATGCAGGCCATTGTTGATGAAACCATTGATGAAAACGTAACCAGTTTGGCCGGGGTACCTTCCTGGATGCTCGTCTTGTTAAATAATGTATTAGAAACCACCGGAAAAAATCATATTCATGAGGTTTGGCCAAACTTAGAAGTCTATTTTCATGGTGGCGTTAGCTTTACACCTTATGTGAATCAATATCAGAAATTACTACCAAAATCCGGGTTTAAGTATTATGAAATCTATAATGCCTCAGAGGGATTCTTCGCGATCCAGGACCAAAATGATTCTGATGAATTATTACTTATGCTGGATTACGGTATTTTCTATGAGTTCATTCCTATGTCGGTTTACGAAACCGCTGAAGAGCACGCCATCCCCTTGAGCCAAGTGAAATTAGGTGAAAATTATGCTATTATCATCACTACGAATGCGGGTTTATGGCGCTACAAAATAGGTGATACCGTTCGGTTCACATCGTTAAGCCCTTATCGAATCAAGATCTCCGGGCGTACCAAGCATCATATTAATGTTTTTGGCGAAGAACTTATCATTGAAAACGCTGAAGTTGCGCTAAAAAAAGTGTGCAAACAAACGGGCGCCGAGGTTATAGATTACACGGCGGCACCTATTTTTATGAAGGGTAAAGAAAAAGGTGCTCATGAATGGCTCATTGAATTTAAAGCAGAACCCGAGAACATACCTGATTTTATTTCACAATTTGACAATGCATTAAAGGATGTGAATTCAGATTACGAGGCCAAACGTTATAATAATATTACGCTTAATGAACCTACGGTCCATGTAGCACGAAAAAATTTATTTTACGATTGGTTGAAGCAAAATGATAAACTTGGAGGTCAGCATAAAATCCCACGCCTCTCGAATTCCAGAAATTATCTGGAAGAACTTTTGGAACTTAATAATGGTTAAATGCTCCCATCTTCCTAAGCCTAGTAATCACAAGGTATTTCATAAGATAAATTAACCCGTACAACGACCCATTTACAGCACCATCGATTAAATACTTCCAAAATTAGGCGTTAAACGAATATTTGGTCTTATCATCTAATTTTTAAATAGCTGTATTGTACAGGACTGAGTTAAGACCTATTTTTGAAAAAAAATTAGACATAAGTAAGCAAAATTCGTAATGTCTCTTATTAATTAAAACATCCATAAAAAATAAAAAAACCACCTTTTCGGGTGGTTTTTTTTATTCAGAGTATGTTATTTTTTATGATACTGCCTTAAGTTTCTTCAAGGTCGTTTTCGTTAATTTATCTTCAGCGTAAGGTTTGGTAACGTTAAGTTTTTTCTCATCGCTACTCGGTAAATCGAACATCGCATCGGTTAGGATTTCTTCGCAAAGCGAACGTAATCCACGGGCACCTAATTTATATTCGACGGCCTTATTTACAATAAAATCCAGAGCACCATCAGTAATGGAAAATTCAATATCATCCATTAAGAATAATTTCTTATACTGTTTGATGATCGCATTTTTAGGTTCCGTGAGAATAGCTCTTAGAGTTTTCTCATCCAGCGGATTCATGTGTGTTAACACCGGTAATCGCCCAATGATCTCTGGAATAAGTCCGAAATCTTTTAGGTCTTTTGGAATGATATATTGTAGCAAATTGGAATGATCCACACCGTCGTCAGACATTGAGGCGCTATAGCCAACAGCCTGCATATTCAAGCGTTTAGAGATCACACGATCAATTCCATCAAAGGCCCCTCCGGCAATAAATAAAATATTTTCAGTATTAACTTCTATAAACTTTTGATCCGGGTGTTTTCGCCCGCCCTTTGGTGGTACATTCACTACAGTTCCTTCCAAAAGTTTCAGCAAAGCTTGCTGCACACCTTCACCGGAAACATCTCTGGTAATAGATGGATTATCGCTTTTACGCGCAATCTTATCAATTTCATCAATAAAAACAATCCCCTTTTCAGCCTTTTCTAGATTATAATCTGCAGCCTGCAAAAGTCTGGTTAAAATACTTTCAACATCTTCACCTACATATCCGGCTTCTGTTAGAACGGTAGCATCAACAATGGCCAAAGGAACGTTTAGCATTTTTGCTATAGTTTTGGCAATTAAGGTTTTACCTGTTCCGGTTTGCCCCACCATAATGATATTACTCTTTTGAATTTCAATATCGTCACCTGAAGGCTTTTGTAACAAGCGTTTGTAGTGGTTATAAACAGCAACGGACATAACCTTTTTGGTATCATTTTGTCCGATGATATATTCGTCCAGGAATTCTTTAATTTGTATTGGTTTTCGCAATTTAAGCTCTGCCGACAAATCACTGCTGTCGCTTTGCTTAGATTCTTCAATAACAATACCGTGAGCCTGTTCGATACAGCGATCACAAATGTGCGCATCGAGGCCAGCTATTAATAAATTTGTTTCCGGTTTTTTACGACCGCAAAACGAACATTCTAATTCTTCTTTTGCCATTAATCTATTCTAATTTTGAGAGCGTATTCACATAAATACGTGTATAGCAATTAGTTAAAATTACAACTTTTTCTTTAATTACGGGTTAAAATCTCGTCGATCATCCCATATTCTTTCGCTTTATCAGCTTTCATCCAATAATCACGATCACTATCTTCATACACTTTGTCGTACTCCTGACCTGAATGTTTACTGATAATTTTGTATAGTTCTTCTTTCAAAGTGATGATCTCACGGGCCGTGATTTCAATATCACTGGCTTGACCCTGGGCACCCCCTAAAGGCTGGTGGATCATAACTCTAGAATGGGTTAAACCACTACGTTTTCCTTTTTGTCCGGCACATAACAATACAGCTCCCATGGAGGCTGCCATTCCGGTACAAATAGTAGCCACATCAGGTTTAATGAACTGCATGGTATCGTAAATACCCAAACCTGCATAAACGCTTCCTCCCGGAGAATTGATATAGATCTGGATGTCTTTTGAAGCATCTGTACTTTCAAGGAATAATAGCTGAGCCTGAACTATGTTAGCTACCTGGTCGTTAATACCTGTACCTAAGAAAATGATACGGTCCATCATTAATCTTGAAAATACATCGAACACCGCAATGTTCATCTGGCGCTCTTCTATAATGTTGGGAGTTAAGCTAGTAGGATACATACTACTGATGATCTTATTGTAGTATGTACTGCTAATACCCTGGTCTTTTATGGCGAATTTTTCAAACTCTTTTGCGTAATCCATCGTTTGTTTACTCTAAAATTTAAATTAATAATTGATTCTAAAAAAACTGTTGAAAGCCCTGTGGTTTTGCAGTTGATTTGAGAATAAAAAAGCGTTTAAACCTCTACGATTTAAACGCCCTAAATATAGTGAATTATTATTTACTTACTTGTCACCGTAAACTTCTTTAACAAACTTTTCGTAACTCAATTCCTTTTCCTTAATGTTTGCTTTTTCTTTATACAGTTCGAGTAGTTTCTGGCTTATCAATTGCTCGGAAATACGACGTGCTTCATCTTGATTTGACAATACACGCGCTGCGATATCATCCAGTTCTTTATCAGAAGGGTTCATCTGGCCAAATTGTGCCATTTGAGCTTTGATCATTTTTCTGGCGTGACCCTTGATATCTTCCATAGTCACCTTGATATCATTCTCCTCGATCAGTTTACCTTCGATCAACTGATAACGTAAACTCTTTTCTGATTTTTCATATTCTTCTTTCGCCTGCTCGATATCCATTTCATTTTCACCAGCAGTTTGTAACCATTTTGTTAAGAACTCAGCTGGAAGATCGAACTTAGTGTTTTCAACTAAATACTCTGTTACGTCGTTCAATAACTTTTGATCAGATTGTTGAACGAATTGTTTCTCGGCATCTTCCTTGATCTTTTCTTTAAGTTCTGAAACAGTCTTCACGACATCTTTACCAAACAACTTATCGAAAAGCTCCTGATCCAGGTCTGCTAATTCTCTTTTGTTGATCTCTGAAATAGTAAAAGTAACCAGAATATCCAATCCATGAACCTCATCATGACTTAATTTTAAGGCATGCATCAATTCGTGGTCATCTTCATAAAGACCTTTTGTTTTTAATTCAATAGTATCGCCAACCTTAGCACCGATAAAATTTTTAGCCGTAGCCTTACCTTTGAATTTATCCAAGGTTAAAGTTACTTTATTTTCAATGTCACGTTCTTCATTTACGAAGGTTCCGGTAATCTCACTTTCTTTTTGAACTTCTTGTTCAGGTACCAGTTTTCCGTACTGCTTCTGCATATTCTCTACTTGCTCGTTGATCATTTTATCATCGGCAATGATATGATAATGTGTGATTGGTTTTTTACTTTTTAGCTTCACCTCAAATTCAGGCGCCAGACCTAATTCGAATTCAAAGGTAAAACCATCACCATTCCAGTCGATATTATCCTGTTGTTTTGGAAGTGGTTGCCCAAGAACATCTAATTTTTCTTCGGTTAGATATTTGTTAAGAGCATCCTGCAATAGCTTGTTAACCTCATCTACCAATACCGCTTTTCCATATTGCTTTTTAACCATTCCCATAGGCACATGCCCTTTTCTGAAACCGGGAATATTAGCGGTTTTGCGGTAATCTGATAATATTTTCTCCACCTTATCGCTGTAATCTTCTTTAGCGATATCCACTTTCACTACGGCGTTTAACGCATCTACGTTTTCTCTTGTAATATTCATGCTTTAATGATATAAACCTTTTAGGTATTTAACAAACGACTACCTGAATAGCCAAAAATTGGGATGCAAAAATAATACATTTTTACATCGCAACAAAGTTTTTAAATAGTTGATTTTATGGGATTTCCCTGACCCTTTTTAATGATGCCATAATAAGCAAAAAAGAATACCGGATATCATAAAAATATCCAAGATTATCCCTTCTCTTCTTTAAGCGTAGAATATAAAATGGATTGAAAAATAGATAGTAGTATACTGAATAACAAGGCTGTCCAGAAGCTGTTCACGGCAAAGCCCTGGATCAAATTGTCGGCAATTAAAATAATAAGCGCATTAATTACCAAAAGAAAAAGACCAAGTGTTAGAACTGTTATGGGTAAGGTGAATATCACCAGAATGGGTTTTACTAATAAATTAAGAATAGAAAGGACAAGCGCTACAATAACAGCAGTACCGTAACCATCAAGAGTGACACCACTTAAAAGGTTGGCAAGGGCAAAAACAATTATAGCATTGAGTAATAATCTGATAAGGAGTTTCATGAACTAATTTGATTTGTATGTTCTTAAAATTACAAAAACTATTTAATAAACGACATTACGGCGTCGTAAAAAGCTTCCGGATTTTCCGCATGCAGCCAATGCCCGGCATTCGGAATTGTTTCTATAACCGCTTTTGGAAAATAGTTTTTAATGTTGGCTTCATCATCAACACCAATATATTCGGAACGATCGCCTCGCAAAAATAAGGTGTCCTTATTATAGGTCGCATAGGATGGTAAGGCTTCTCCAACCTCAGCCACTTCCCTGTCTAACACCTCTAAATTCATGCGCAAGTCCAAGCGTCCTTTTTCCTTCCAATATAAATTTTTGAGTAAGAATTGACGTATCCCGACATCTTTAATATAAGCACTCAAAGCTTCATCGGCTTCACCTCGGCTTTCTATCGCATCAAAATCCAGAGCACTGAGGCCGTTCAATATAGCATCGTGGTGTACCGGATAAAATCGCGGCGATATATCCGCAATAATCAGTTTATCAATATATTCCGAATAAAGCGTTGCAAATAACATGGCTGTTTTCCCGCCCATGGAATGCCCCATCAATACCATATCCTTTATATTGTTTTTATCGCAATAGCCCTTGAGGTCCTCGGCCATTACTTCATAATTAAAAGTATCACTCCAGGAACTACGCCCGTGATTCCGCTGATCAACGAGATGCACCTGAAATCCGGCCTCGCTGAATTCTTTACCAAGAGTTTTCCAATTGTCTCCCATTCCTAAGAAACCATGTAGAATAATAAATGGTTTTCCTTCTCCAATTATATTCGAGTATAATTCCATTACTTCAATTTTTGTAAATACATTTGAATCACATTCTCCACGCCTAGATACAAACTTTCGGCGATAAGTGCATGCCCTATAGACACTTCCAATAAATTTGGTATTTGTGATTTGAAAAACTTGATGTTCTCTAAGGAAAGATCATGCCCGGCATTAATGCCCAATCCTAATTTACCGGCAAGTTCAGCAGCTTCAACATAAGGTTTCACACCATCTTTATTTCCCAGACTATATTGATGAGCAAACGATTCGGTATACAACTCAATCCTGTCAGTTCCTGTTGCCTGAGCGCCTTCAATCTGCTTTAAAACAGGATCAACAAAAATAGAGGTACGAATACCATTTTTTTGGAATTCCTTAATCACTTCCACCAAAAAATCCTTGTGTTTAATGGTATCCCAACCGGCATTACTGGTTATAGCATCTACGGCATCGGGCACCAATGTAACCTGTGTTGGTTTTACTTCTAAAACCAGATCTACAAATTTATCAACAGGGTTTCCTTCAATATTGAACTCGGTATAGACTTCCGGTTTTAAATCTCGTGCATCCTGATAGCGAATATGGCGTTCGTCCGGTCTCGGATGAATAGTAATTCCTTGCGCCCCAAAACGTTGGGCGTCTTTAGCAAATTGAACCACATTTGGCACATCGCCACCTCGAGAATTCCGCAATGTAGCTATCTTGTTGATATTTACACTTAACTTTGTCATCATCATTAATTTAAACGCAAAAATACAAACTAGAAGGCCGTTTTTGCTATTTTTTTGATTAATTTGCAATACAAGTTTTCAAGACAAATGACACTTTCGAATTACATCATTAATGACATCAAACCCATCTCGGTAGAGAGTAATATGGGTGAATTGCAACAGCTTTTCAATCAGCTGACATATTCGCACATTCCCATCCAGAATGAGAGCGGTGTTTTTATAGGATCGTTTTTCGAAACAGACGCTCATTGCTTTGAAGGCGATAAACCAATCAAGGAGTTTCTGTATTCGTTAGAAGATTTCTATGTTCGGGACACTACACCCTGGCTAGATATTCTGGAAGCTTTTGCTGTAAACAACGCCAATATTATGCCCGTATTAAATGGCCATAATGATTACCTAGGATATTATGAGCTTAATGATATTATCGGGTTGTTTAGCGAATCACCTTTTTTCTCTGAAGCCGGTGGTATTTTAGTTGTTGAAAAAGGCATAAATGATTATTCTTTTAGTGAGATCAGCCAGATTGTAGAATCAAATGATGGTAAACTATTAGGGGCTTTTATTTCTCATATGAATACTGATCTGGTTCAAATTACTTTAAAAATTGGACAGACGACCCTGAGTGATATCATTCAAACCTTTCGGCGATACTCTTATATCATCGTTTCAGATCATGATGAGGACAGTTATGTTGAAAGTTTAAAAGAACGGTCGAACTATTTAAAAAAATATCTGGATATATAATGATGAAAGTTGCTGTATTTGGTCGATTTTACAATGCCACCACAACGGAGTCGGTTGAAACACTGTTTCATTATTTGTTGAATAATGACATTGATGCCTACATTGAGACCGAATTCCTGAAATTGATCATAAACGAATCTCAAAACAGCAAAGATTACTTTTCCCTAAAAACTTTTGACACCCTTGATAATAGCTTTGATCTATTAGTAAGTGTGGGTGGTGATGGTACTATTTTGCGTGCCATTACCTTCGTGAAAGATAAAGATATTCCCATAATTGGCATTAATACCGGACGTCTCGGATTTTTAGCAACCGTTTCGGTGAATGAAATTGAAAATGCCTTTAAAGACATCATCGCTGGAAAATACCGTATTTCGGAACGCAGTTTACTCTCCGTAGAAACCTCCTCCGGAAATAAAGACGTTTCAGCTTTAAATTTTGCCTTGAACGAAGTGGCTGTAAGCAGAAAAAATACCACCTCGATGATTAATGTAGAAACCTTTTTAGATGGCGAATATTTAACAACTTATTGGAGTGATGGCCTAATTGTATCAACACCAACAGGCTCTACCGGCTATTCATTAAGTTGTGGAGGCCCTGTGATTACTCCGGGCACCAATACCTTTGTGCTTACCCCAATTGCCCCGCACAACCTAAGTGCACGCCCTTTGGCGATACCCGATTCTACCGTAATTCAACTCAAAGTGGATGGCAGAGAAAATAGTCATTTAATCTCTTTAGATTCCAGGATTGCAACTTTAGAAAATGGTACGATCATCACCCTTAAAAAGGCTGATTTCAAAATCAAGATGATTGACCTTCTGAACGAAAGTTTTCTTGTAACTCTAAGGAAGAAACTCCTTTGGGGCGAAGACAACCGAAACTAATCAAAACAATAAATTAACATAAATCCTGTTTTAATCCATACAATCGAGCTCAGATTGTTATGGGCTCGGCATATTTGTTATATTTGCAAACTTTTTAATATCTATGAGGCAGTCAACGATTTTAATTATAAGCTTCCTAAGTTTACAGCTGAGTTTCTCTCAAATTCATGAAATTGGGGTATTTGCTGGAGGTAGTAATCTTATTACTGATGTGGGAGCAACAAATTACATCAGCCCGAATAATTTGGCTCTGGGTTTAATGTATAAACTAAATATTAGCTCCAGACATTCCTGGCGTCTTTCAGTAATTTATTCCGATGTTGAAACTTTTGACAGTAAGTCGGATGATCCGCGCCGTATACAAAGGAATTATGACTTTGAAAGTAATCTACTTGAAGTTTCTGCCGGCTTGGAATTCACCTTTATTGATTTTGATTTGCATTCTGGTTACCCCATGATAACGCCTTATTTATATTCGGGACTAAGTGCTTTTCGATTTGATGAATACTATTATTTGAACGGTGCTCAAACACCTTTAAACTCTAAGACCTGGTCGTACGGAATTCCCATGACATTGGGTGTGAAGACCAATTTTTTGGGTAACTTCGTAATTGGTGTTGAAGTTGGAGCCCGATATACATTTACAGATGCTCTGGATGGCAGTAACCCTAATGATGCTGCTTTCCAACAATACCGCTTCGGAAATATTAATAATAATGACTGGTATGTATTTTCCGGAATTACAATAACCTATACTTTTGGGGAAAACCCATGTTACTGTCATCAATAAAATGGATTTAAAAGAACGTATCAATACTGAAAATTTACCACAACATCTGGCCATTATTATGGATGGCAACGGGCGCTGGGCAAAACAAAAAGGTATGATGCGCGTTTTTGGGCATGAAAATGGAGCTAAAGCCGTGCGCGAAGTTGTGGAAGCTTCCGGCGAATTAGGCATCCCTAATATTACACTTTATGCCTTTTCAACCGAAAACTGGAACCGTCCTAAAATGGAAGTTGAAACTTTAATGAAGCTTTTGGTGTCATCCTTAAAAAAAGAAATAAAAAATCTTCAGGAAAATGAAATTCGATTAAAGGCCATTGGAAATTTAAAAACCTTACCAAAAAAAGTCTTCAATGAGTTAACCGAGGTTATAGAGAAAACAAAAGACAATGATAAAATGACCCTGACCCTAGCACTAAGCTACGGTTCGCGAGAAGAATTAATAAACACTGTTAAAGAAATTAGTATTAAAGTTAAAAATAATATAATTTCGCCAAAAAAAATTGATGAATCAATTATTAATGAGCATCTTTACACGCGAAATTTACCAGATGTAGATTTGCTGATTAGAACTAGCGGCGAACAGCGAATAAGCAATTTTTTGCTCTGGCAAATTGCTTATGCCGAATTATATTTTACAAATGTGCTTTGGCCTGATTTTACGAAACAGCATTTGTATGAAGCTATTATTGAATATCAACAAAGAGAACGAAGATTTGGGAAAACAAGTGAGCAGATTAGCTAATACTATACCTTTTAAAACATACCTCAAATACTGCCTAACATTTATTCTATTAGCATGCAGTTATATTGCTCAAGCTCAGGATTTAAATCCCAATGGCAATAAATTCACTCTTGGCGAAATCACTGTAAAAGGAAACACCAGTTTTAGCGAGCAAACCATTATAGCTTATTCCGGTTTACGTAAGGGCGAAGAAATTACCATTCCGGGAGAACAAATTAGTGATGCCATCAAGAAATTATGGAAATCCAAGCTCTTTAATGATATTGATATTTACCTTATAAATACTGAAGGTAATGTGGCCTATCTGGAAATTAGATTATCCGATCTTCCGCAGTTAAATGAACTCAAAATTAACGGTGTTAAAAAGTCTAAATTTGAAGACATCATTAAAGAAAACAAATTAGACAAAGGCACAAAGGTTACCGAAAACCTTATTACAACCACTAAAAACTATCTTACCAGTAAATATAAAAAAGATGGATTTTTAAATACTAAGGTTCATATTAATACCATCGAAGTAAAAGATTCTATACCAACGAGTCGCGTGAATATGGTTATTAATATTGATAAGGGTGAAAAGGTAAAAGTAAAGGACATTACCTTTATTGGAAATGAAGTTTTAAGTGGTAAGAAACTTCGTAAAAGCATGAAAAATACGAAGCAAATAAATCCAATCCGTATTTTTAAACGTTCCAAATATATTGAAGCAGATTACAAGGAAGATCTGGAAAGCATCATCGATAAGTATAAGGAAAATGGTTTTCGAGACGCACGTATTTTGTCGGATAGTCTTATTTATAATAACGACAGAACCGTGAGTGTCAATATCAAACTTGAGGAAGGTAATAAATATACTTTTGGTGACATTAGTTTTATTGGAAACACAGCTTACACTGATGCTCTTTTAAATCGTATTCTTCGTATTAAAGAAGGAGATACCTATAATGGTGTGGCTCTGGCGAAGCGTATTGCAGATAATTCAAAACCAGATGCCAACGATATAACAAACCTCTACCAAAACAGCGGTTATTTATTTTCGACCATTAACGCCGTTGAAACCAGTGCCGATAATAATATTATTGATATGGAGATACGTATCACTGAAGGAAAACCTGCTTATTTCAACAGGGTTTCTGTGGTAGGGAATGATAAAACCAACGACCATGTTATTTACCGTGAATTGAGAACACGTCCTGGGGAACTTTACAGTAAAGCCAATGTGGTACGTACTGTTCGTGAACTTGGACAATTAGGCTTTTTTGACGCTCAGGAAATAGCGCCAAACTTTAATAACCCCAATCCTGTAGAAGGTACCATCGATATGGAGTATTCGGTTAAGGAAACAGGATCGAGCCAAATTGAATTGCAAGGTGGTTACGGTGGTGGTGGCTTTATTGGTACTTTAGGTTTATCATTTAACAACTTTGCGATAAAAGATATCTTTAAAAAGGATGCCTACAAACCAATTCCTATGGGTGATGGGCAAAAATTAGCACTTCGCCTTCAGGCCAGCCGATTCTTCCAAACATATAGTTTTTCATTTTCTGAACCTTGGTTAGGCGGTAAACGTCCAGTACAGTTTTCTACATCAATATCACATACCAAACAATTTTTATGGAATCCTTTAACACGTAATGCCGACAAAAGTAAAAGTTTTAACATTACCGGAATTACTTTTGGATTAGCTAAGCGTTTAAGTGCTCCCGATGACTATTTTGTGTTATCCCAGGCATTAGGATTTCAACGTTACGATCTAAACAATTACAACACCGGATTATTTACTTTCGGCGATGGTTATTCTAACAACTTTTCATACACCATTGGTCTTACACGGAATAATACCAGTGTAGACCCTATTTATCCAACAGGCGGTTCGAATTTTAGCATTAAGGCAAAATTATCACCACCTTATTCTTTGCTCAATCAGGTAGATTATGCAGGCTTAAAAAGTGAAAGAGACGATAACCAGGCTATCATTAATGATGTAAACTCGACGAATGTTCAAAGACAGGGCGCTAGTGGCCGAATCGCTGAGATCGATCAGGAACGTTACAAATGGTTGGAATTCTATAAGATTAATTTCAAAGCAGATTGGTACACTCAAATTGTTAAAGATTTGGTATTACGACCAAGTATAGAATTTGGTTTTTTAGGCGCTTATAATAACGACAGAGGTATTATTCCTTTTGAACGCTTTTTTGTGGGTGGTGATGGTTTAGGTAATTTCTCACTAGATGGTAGAGAGGTGATCCAGTTGCGTGGTTATCCTAATCAATCATTATCGAATCAGGATGGTGGTGCCATCTATAATAAGTTCTCATTAGAATTACGTTATCCAATTACGTTAAAAGCCTCTGCCAAAATATATGGTTTAGCCTTTTTAGAGGGTGGTAATTCGTTTAACAGTTTTAGAGATTTTGATCCCTTTAACTTAAAACGATCTACCGGTTTAGGAGTTCGTATTTTTATGCCGGCCTTCGGACTTTTAGGTATTGATTTTGGTTATGGTTTTGATAATTTACCAGGACTTAGCGGTTCAAATGGTTGGGAAACACACTTTATCATTGGACAACAATTTTAATGATTAAAAAATTTTTGGCACGATATTTTCTAACAATACTGTGATGATTTCACCTGAATTAAAATTTTTAAGATTAAAATTCGTTAATTTTGAAAACGCAATTCAAAGGAGGGGCAGAAATAATTGAAATCATCTGTCGTTTTTAGAATTTATAAAGCCATAAATTATGAAAATTACACAGATGAAACAGAACGTTCTTTTAATAATGACATTGTTTTTTCTACTCAGCTTTGGGGTAAATGCCCAACGTGGTGTAAGTATTGCTTACATTGATTCGGAATACATTTTAGAAAATGTTCCCGAATACCAAGAAGCCATGGTGCAATTAAATACTAAAGCTGATAAATGGAAAATTGAAATTGCCGAAAAACTTAATGCTTTAAAGCAAAAACGCATCAATTTAAGTAATGAAAAAGCTTTATTAACAAATGAATTGGCCAAAGAACGTGAAGAAGATCTGGATTTTGAAGAAAACGAAATTTTAGATTATCAACAAAAGCGTTTTGGTCCGAATGGTGATTTATTCATTCAGAAAAAACAGTTGATGCAGCCCATTCAAGACCAGATTTTCGCGGCAGTACAAACCATTGTAGCGAGCCGAAAATTTGATATTGTTTTGGATAAAGCGAATGGAGGAATGATATACGTCGCCAATCAACTAGATATTAGTGATATGGTTTTACGTAGCATCACACGAGCGTCGAAGCGCCAGCAGGCCACATCAAAATCGGAACGTAAATCAGCAGAAGCCGAAGATATCGTTCCCGTAATCAATCGTGAATTGGAGGCCCGTGAAAAAGCAGCTGAAGAAAAACAGGAAGAACGAGAAAGCGCTATTGAAAAAGCCAGACAAAAACGTTTAGAGGAAAGAGAAGCCAGAGTAAAAGCGGCTGAAGAAAAACGGCAGAAAATACTGGAAGAACGTGAAAAAGCAAAACAAGCAAAATTAGCAGAACGCAATCAACAAGTTGAAACGGTAACGGACAGTATTAATTCCACTGGAAAAAATACAGAAACAAAAGAAAAAGAAGCTCAGCCGGAAGAAACTAAAACAAGAGCTCAGCTCATAGAAGAAAATAGACAAAAAAAATTGGAACAAAGACGGGCGAGAATTAAAGAACTAGAAGAAAGAAAAAAGAAAATATTAGAAGAAAGACAAAAAGCTAAAGACAGCATTCAAAACAAAAATTAATAACACACTTAATACTATTTAAAAATGAAACAATTCAAAACTATTTTATTTGCAACTGCGTTATGTTTAGGCACCTTAAGTTTTGCACAAGCACAAAGCAAGATTGCCCATATAAATACTCAGGAATTAATTCAAGCTATGCCTGAAACTAAATCGGCTCAAGCTGAATTACAAACCTTGAGCAAAACCTATCAAACGGATATGCAAAGCTCAGTAACGGAGTTTCAAAACCTATTAAAACAATACGAGTCTGAAGCACCTACTAAAACTGAAGAAGAAAATGCTAAAAGAAGTCAGGAAATTCAAGAAAAACAACAACGTTTACAGCAATTTCAGGCCGATGCTCAAAAAGATCTTCAGCAAAAAGAACGTGATTTAATGAAGCCTATCACTGAAAAAGCTAAAGCTGCGATCGATAAAGTTGCTGCGGCTCAAGGATTCGATTATGTTCTAGATTCCAGTGTTGGAGTTATTATCGTTTCCAATGGTAAAGACTTGCTAGGCGATGTTAAAAAAGAATTAGGTATTTAATCGATACCTCGAAATAAAAATCATAAAAAGCCGCTTTTTAAAGAGCGGCTTTTTATTTTTGTTATACGATGAGTAAACAACCAATAGGTATTTTTGATTCAGGGATTGGTGGCACTTCTATTTGGAAGGAAATTCACCAGTTATTACCTCATGAAAATACCATATACCTTGCTGATAGCAAAAATGCCCCCTATGGACCCAAAGGTAAAGAAGCGATCATTGAGCTAAGTGTAAAAAACACGGAACTTCTTTTGTCCAAAGGTTGTAAACTTATTGTAGTGGCTTGCAATACTGCCACGACCAATGCTATCACATATCTACGACAACATTACGAGGTGCCTTTTATAGGGATCGAACCTGCTATAAAGCCTGCCGCTTTGCAGACAAAGAATAATGCAATTGGCATTTTAGCGACAAAAGGAACCCTGTCCAGCGCTCTGTTCTCGAAAACTTCTGAACTCTTCGCCAATGGCAAAACTGTGATTGAACAGAATGGTGAAGGCCTTGTAGAACTTATAGAAAGTGGTCAAATACATAGTAAGGCCATGAGGGAATTACTGCAAATCTATTTAGAACCCATGCTTAAAGCTCAAATTGATTATTTGGTGCTAGGCTGCACCCATTATCCTTATCTTATACCGATTCTCAAAGATTTATTGCCAAAACACATAAAAATTATTGATTCCGGAAAAGCGGTTGCCAAACAAACCAAAGCTGTTTTAGAAGGTCATAATTTACTAAATTCGACGATAAGCACACCAAAACTTGAGTTCTATTCAAATATCGATCCTAAGGTTATGCAATCCTTTCTAGGAGATGCATTTAAGGCAGAATATCTGAATTTTTAAAGATAAATTCCGGCTGATTAAGACTTAAACCAGCCCGAGTATTTAACGTAATTATTCGCTATGCGATCAATTTCACCGGAAATCAGTTCTGGACTAATGGACTTTACCTTTTTGGCCGGTACACCGGCATAAATACTGCCCGCTTCCACATGAGTGTTTTTAGTAACCACGGCGCCTGCAGCAATAATACTGTGACTTTCAACAACACAATTATCCATAACGATACTCCCCATCCCAATCAGAACATTATCTTTAATAGTACAACCATGAACAATCGCATTATGACCGATAGATACATTATTCCCTATATTGGTGGGAGCTGTTTTATAGGTTGCATGAATTACGGCGCCATCCTGAATATTTACTTTATCACCTATTTTAATGTAATGTACATCACCACGAATAACCGCATTAAACCACACACTACAGGCTTCTCCAAAAACAACATCACCCACAATAGTAGCGTTGTCAGCAATAAAACAATCGGCTGGAATTTGAGGGGACACCCCATTTACAGGCTTAATTAAAGGCATAAAAAAAGGTGTTTTTAATTAACAGCAGGACAATTACAGTCGTAACGCTCGCGGCGACAATTAAAGTTAAATCCTAATGTAAACTGATGAAAACCACCATTGGTAAACACCAGCGAATTGGTTTGATATGTGTAGGTATAAGCAAACATGAAGTTTTTATAATTCACTCCGAGAATAGGCGAAATTTGCTGCAACTTTTGGCTGCTTACCGTATTATTATTGGTTAAATATTCTGCTCCATCTAAACTGGTTCTATAAGATAACCCTCCCCAAATAGACCCAAATTCAACACTCTTATAAACTTTTCCGTTAATATCCAAAAGTGCTTCCTGTGTACCATCTTTGTATTGAAACATTAGAGACGGCTCATAACTCCACTCACTTCCATATTTCGAAAAAACACCCCCTACTGATAACAAGTAACGTCTTAAATTACTTGTAATCTCAATATCGTTATTGACACCCGAGTTATTGAGAAGATTTTTAATAGTACCATGTGCATAAAAATCCAAAAATTGATAGGAAAACCCAAAGTCTACATTAAAATTTGTGGCACTTTCAATACCACCACTTATGATAGGATCGGGACCATCAAATAAAAAAGTACTTTCATCCAATTTGTATTGAATAAATCCGGCACTTAAACCAAAGGATAACATATTCAGATCTACCTCCGAACGGGAAAACATCAAATGATGCGCATAAGTAAAATACGCGCCCGTTTGGGTATGATACCCATTCTGATCAGCAAAAGCTATGGCACCAACACCAGAAGAAGAATCACCAATCCGGCCATTCGCACTTAAGGTTAACAGTTTAGGCGCATCGCTTTGTCCAAACCATTGTTGCCTGGCGGTTAATCTTACTTTAGAGCAATTAGCTACGCCAGCCATTGAAGGATGGATCAGGTAATAATTATCAGTTAAATAGTCGGTGTAAATAGGCAAACCTTCTTGAGCTACGGATACTTTTGACATGAAGGCGAAAAGCAAAACAAAAAAGTAATGATACAATTTCATAAATTCTCTATAAGATAAGCCGGGGATATTATAAACGTGAACATCTTAATTTATCGTAACTAAGATGTATTTTTATTTGTTTCTTAATTCAGCTTTTTCCCAAATATATGTATACTCAACTTATCTTTTAGTATTTTTGTAAAAAATTAGCTAAAATGAACAATTTTAAGGTTTCCGTGCAGGAAACAAACAATGATAGCATCATAAAATTTGAACTGAATCACTTTATAACGCAACATCAAAGTTTTGAATTTAATAATATTGATGAGGCGAAAACATCGCCATTAGCGCAACAGTTATTTTATTTGCCCTTTGTTAAGAAAGTCTATATTTCAGGGAATTTCATTGCTGTAGAGCGCTACAATATAGTAGAATGGAAAGATGTTAAGGATGAAGTTGCGCAGCAAATTGAGGCCTATTTGAATGATGGCGGGGTTATTTTGGAAGAAGAAGCTATCAGCACAAAAAAAGTTCCGGTAACTATTTACGCTGAAAGCACGCCAAACCCAGCTGCTATGAAATTTGTAGCGAACAAAAAAATTGTCACCACACATTTTGAGTTTACCTCTATTGATGACGCTAAATTATCCCCATTAGCTACAGAGTTATTTCATTTTCCTTTCGTGAAAAGTGTTTTTATAGAAGAGAACTACGTTTCTATAACCAAATATGATCGTGCTGATTGGCAGGAGATCACATTGGAACTTCGTGAGTTTATTCGAAGTTTTATTGAAAATGGTAAAGACGTGGTACTACCTGAAGCTGCTGAAACATTAGCAAAATCAAATGAACAGCTTGATGCCCAATTTGAAACTCTTGATGAAACTTCAAAAGAGATAATCAATATTTTGGAAGAGTATGTAAAACCGGCAGTTGCCAGCGATGGTGGGAATATTGAATTTATTTCATACGATGCCAGCAAAAAGAATGTTAGTGTTCTACTTCAAGGCGCTTGTAGTGGTTGTCCGTCTTCAACGTTTACCCTTAAAAATGGGATTGAAAATATGCTGAAACAAATGCTTCAGGATAAAGTTGAAACGGTTGAAGCCATAAACGGTTAAGCCTGTTAAACCCTAAAGCGTTCCAAAGCCGGAACGCTTTTTTAATGTGATATTTTAGCTAACTTTGAGAAATGAAGTATTTAAAATATTTTCTTTTTTTACTCCTTATAAACTGTAAAGGTCAGAATTCAGAATCTATGAAAGATCAACCAACAAACGCCCTTATTAATGAAACCAGCCCTTATCTTCTGCAGCATGCGAACAATCCTGTAAACTGGTATGCCTGGAATCCGGAAACCCTGGCCAAAGCGAAAAAAGAAAATAAGCTATTACTTATCAGTATTGGTTATGCCGCTTGTCACTGGTGCCATGTTATGGAACATGAAAGCTTTGAGAACGATTCGGTAGCTGAAATTATGAATAAAGATTACATCAATGTAAAAGTTGATCGTGAAGAACGTCCTGATGTGGATCAGGTTTACATGAATGCTGTTCAACTTATGACCGGCAGAGGTGGCTGGCCCCTGAATGTCGTGGCACTGCCGGATGGCCGACCTATTTGGGGAGGGACTTATTTTCCGAAGGCGCAATGGATGGATGCCCTAACCAAAATTGCCGACTTGTATGAAAAAGATCCTCGAAAATTTAATGACTATGCTTCGCAGTTGGAACAAGGCGTTAAGCGTTTGGATTTAGTTCAAATGAATACGGAAACCCCTGAGTTTAATGAAGCCTTTATCAACACAGCAGTGAATCAATGGTCCGAACGATTTGATCATGAATACGGCGGTATCAAACGTGCTCCTAAGTTCATGATGCCCAATAATTACCACTTTCTCTGGCGCTATGCCTTCCAAACCGACAACAAGGAATTGAAGGATTATTTAAATTTAACTCTTACCAAAATGGCCTATGGCGGTATATTCGACCAAATTGGTGGTGGATTTTCTCGTTATTCGGTTGATGAAAAATGGCACGTTCCTCATTTCGAAAAAATGCTTTACGACAACGGACAGTTAGTGAGTTTGTACGCCGATGCTTACGCAAGTACTAAAGATCCCTTGTACAAATCCGTTGTTTTCGAAACCCTCGATTTTATACAAAAAGAACTGACCGCTGAAAACGGAGCATTTTATTCTTCTCTGGATGCTGATAGTAAAACACCGGAAGGTGGGCTTGAGGAAGGCGCCTATTATATCTGGACTAAACCCGAATTACAAAACCTTCTAAATGAAGATTTTGAATTGTTTTCAGACTATTACAATATTAATGATTATGGTTATTGGGAACATGACCAATATGTTTTGATACGAAATACATCGGATGAAGATTTCAGAAAAAAACACCAAATTACGGCAGAACAGCTTCAACAAAAAATTCAAGATTGGAAAGACACACTTCTCCAAGCTCGCGAAAAACGCTCTAAGCCCAGACTGGATGATAAAACCCTAACCTCTTGGAATGCGTTGATGCTAAAAGGTTATTTGGATGCGTATCGCGTATTTGGAAACGGGGATTATTTGGCTTCAGCCGAAAAAAATGCCAATTTTATTCTGAACACACAATTAAAACCCGACGGTGGATTATATCATAATTATAAGAATGGAACAAGCTCCATTAATGGTTACCTAGAGGATTACGCTGCGAGTATTGATACTTTTATTGCGCTCTATGAAAATACATTTGATGACAAATGGCTCACAGCTTCCAGGGATCTGGCCAATTATACTTTGGATCATTTTTATAATGAAGCCAATAGTATGTTTTATTTTACTTCGAATAAGGATACTGCGCTGCTCTCGCGCACCATTGAATATCAGGATAATGTTATTCCGGCGAGTAATTCCATGATGGCCAAAAACCTGTTTAAATTAGCGCATTATTTCGATAATAACCATTTTGAAACCATCGCCACCAAGATGTTGAACAATATTAAACCTGAAATGAAGGAACATCCAACGGGATATTCAAACTGGTTTGACCTGATGTTAAACTATACGCAACCTTATTATGAAGTGGTTATTGTTGGGAAAGAGGCAAAACAAAAATTGCACACTTTAAATCAACATTATATTCCAAATATATTATTAGCAGGTAGCCTCACAGAAAAGAACAGTCCTTTATTGTTAAACCGTTTTAACCCGGATAAAACCTTAATTTATGTATGTGTGGATAAAGCTTGTAAACTACCCGTTGAAGATCCGCAAAAGGCCCTTCAATTAATTGAAAAATAATCTTACGAAAAACCCCGAAACACTTGTGAAACTTAATAATATTCTTATTTTAAGGATAGCGATTAACTTAAAAAAAATAACTTAGAATGGAAAATTTAGATTTTGAAAAATGGATGAGCCTAGCCGTTGATTATGGCCTCAAATTAATTGGTGCTATTGCCATATGGATCATTGGTTCGTGGTTGATAAGATATCTATTAAAAGCCTTACGCAAAGTCATGGCCAAGGCGAGTTATGATGAGAGTTTACAGAAATTCTTGGTAAACTTAACTAAATGGGGTTTAAAAATCGTTCTTATCATTGTCGTTCTTGGAACCCTTGGTATCGAAACGACATCATTAGCTGCTGTTTTAGCCGCCGCTGGTCTGGCCGTTGGTTTGGCGCTACAAGGATCATTAGGAAATTTTGCCGGAGGGGTTTTGATCATGATCTTCAAACCTTTTAAAATTGGTGATCTTATTGAGGCACAAGGTGAAATTGGTGTTGTTAAACAAATTGAGATCTTTACCACCAAACTTACCGGACTTTCCAATAAGGAGATCATTATACCAAATGGTTCTCTTTCAAACGGAAATATTGTGAATTACACGGTTGAAGGAACGCGTCGTGTGGATTTTGTTTTTGGCGTGGATTATGATTCTGATATCAAAAAAACAAAACAAGTATTGATGGATGTGCTTACTTCGAATGAAAAAATATTAAAAGAACCGGCCCCTACTGTTGCGGTTCTGGAATTGGCTGACAGCTCCATCAATTTTGCTGTCCGACCCTGGTCAAAAGCCGAAGATTATTGGACTGTTTATTTTGAAGTGATGGAAGCAACTAAAGAAGCTCTGGATGCTGCAGGTATTGATATACCTTACCCACATCAGGTTAATATTAAGAAAGAATAACTTCTTACTTTTTAGATTTTGTAGTAACGAAGTCTTTTAAATAATATGGTTCAAAATAGGCGACATCCTCAAAGTCGCCTATTTTGTATTTGGAATAGGCCAAAAGACTCATCTCATTAGCAGATGGTAATTTTTCTTCAATAAAAATAGCATTGGGATGCCTAATGATTTTTTTGGTTTTTTCAACGCCGTTACCAATAAAATATACGAGGCCTTGTTCTAAATATTGTTCAAAAGATCCATCGTCCAAAATTTGAGCCCGGGTTTCTCTGATCTGTTCATATGATCCATTAAAAACAGCTGAATAAACTTCCATACGCCGGGCATCAAGTAACGGAATAATTACCCCGGATTCAGGTTTAACCTGATGTGCTAAGGATTCTAAAGTTGAAACCGACACCAAGGGCTTTTCTAAAGCATAACACAATCCTTTGGCTGACGACACACCGATACGCAAGCCCGTATAAGAGCCGGGACCCTTACTAACAGAAATAGCATCCAGATTGTGCCGAGATAAATCTATCATTTTTAAGACCGCGTCAATATAGACATGTAAGCGCTCTGCATGAGAATACTTGGAGTCATAATCTTCTTTCAAAGCAATGGTTTCTCCATTTTTTGAAATCGATACTGAACAATTCGTTGTGGCGGTTTCTATGTTAAGAATATAAGTCAATCTTAAATGTTCTATTACTCTAAAATAGGAATTCCAAAATAGAATTCTAACACTTTCAACTTAAAAATAAAATCATATTTACTTCGAATCACATCCGATTGGGCATTATCATATTGCACTCGAGATTGATTCAGGTCGAAAGCATTGGAAAGGCCTACCTCATAACGATCTTCAGCATAGTTAAACGCTAAACGTCTGGCTTCTTCCGTTTTTATAGCCGCACTGTACGTTTTTTTTGCATTGACGGCATCGTTATACGCCTGATATACCGTGGACTCTAAATCGAGTTCAGCTTGCTTTTTTTGAAGTCTTAAACGTTCAACATTAATTTTGTTTCTTTTTATATCATTACCCGTTTGAAATTGATTGAATATCGGAACGTTCAAACGCAATCCAACAGCCGTACCATCGAATAAATATAATTGGTCTAAAAAAGCGATATTTTCATTGGTGAACGGATTAGTTTGAGTACTGGACCAACGGGTGTTGTAACTTACAAAACCACTTAGCGTTGGATATAAACCTGATTTTGCCAACTCTAAATCCTTTTGTGCTAATTCCAAATTAGCATCTGCTATTTTAACATCATTTACCACCGTTTTTGCCTTGTCAGCAATGACCTTCGGACGTTCCTCCAAAATGGTTCCGGGTATTAAACCGTAATCGACATCTACAATATCAAAGCTTTCATAATCTTCCAATTGTAAGGTTTGGGCTAAACCCAATTTTGAGATAAACAAGGCATTTTCCGCCTGAATTATTTGTTGTTCCTGAGTGGCATCCGTGGCTTGAAGTTCCAATAAATCACCTTCAGGTAACACCCCGGAATTTACCAATTCTTTGGTATTCGTAATATTCTCTTTGGTAATTCTATTTTGGCCTTTTACAACTTTAAGTTGTTCTTTGTTGGCTAATATTTGTAAAAATGAATTCGCTACTAAAAGGGAGATATCATCCTTCATTTTATCCAGCCTATAAGCGGATGCCATTTGATTGAGTTTTGCGCGTTGTAAGGTTTTCCAATTTTGAAGTCCGGAAAAAATATTTATACCCGAACTTACACCTCCCGATGCGGAACGGAACGTGGTATTTTCAAACTGGTTACTTGCCGGGTTAATGTTGGCCCCGGTATTGATATTGTAAGATGCATTAGCATTTAAGTTCGGCAAAAAATTACTTCGGGCCTGACTTTCATCAACATCTGCCTGACTTTGATCTAAAAGGGATTGTTGTACCGATATATTATTCTTTATCGCGTGATCAACACAAGCCTCCAGAGTCCATTTTGTTTGTTGCCCATGAACAACAGCCAAGGTTCCTGTTAAAAGGAGTAAAAACGCCGTATTTATAATTCTTTTCATAGTGTCTAGATTAACTTTGTTCGGAAACTTTATTCCAAACTTTAATTTCATCATCTGAATTTAAACCTTCCTGGATTTCAACATTAATACCATCTGATATACCCAGTTTTACATTTTGCTTCTTGAAAGTACCATCGGCCTGTTTTACTTCAACGAAAGGTTTTTCCGAAATTCTGTCAAATTGGACCAACGATTCCCGAATACTAAAAATGCTGTCTTTACTAGCAATATTAATTTCAGCATTCGCGCTATAGCCTGCCCTGATATTAATGCCCGGATCAACCTCTACATCCGATTTGATGGTAAACTGCACAGCTCCCGCAGCATCAGAAATTCCTTTAGGAGCAATAAAATTCAATTTTGAAGGCAGCTTTTTTTCATCTAAAGCACCAATAATAACATCGATTGGTTCACCTTCTTTAAGCTTACCAACTTCAGATTCATCTACCGTACCTTCAAAGATCATTTTACCCATATTGGCAATGGTAGCAATAGTGGTTCCTGCGTTAAAATTATTACTTTGAATCACCTGATCACCGATACGAACCGGAATTTCCAGTACCGTTCCAGAAATTTGAGCCACAATATTGGTGTTAGCTTCACTACCCCCCGAAATGGATCCTTTTTTGATGATCTGATAATCGTTCCTTGCCTGATCTAAAGACTCTTTAGCCTGCTCAAAAGACAGTTTGTTGTTTTCGAAATCCTGTTCCGAGATCACCCCTTTATCAAATAAAGTTTTGTTTCGATCGTAAATTGTTTTCGCATTTTCATAAGTTAACTTTGCAGAATTCAAACGACTGCTTGCTGAATTTAAGGATTGCTCATTTGGAACGATTCGAATTTTTGCGATCAAATCACCCTTCTGAACGAGGTCACCCTCTTCAACTATGATCTCGTTAACGATTCCCGAAATTTGTGGCTTAAGTTCAATTTCCTCCTCCGGATTCAAACTACCTGTAGCCACAACTTTATTGGAAATAGAGGTATAAAAAGGTTTTTCGGTTTGAAAGGCTTCAGCCGGCCTGTTGTTGGCCTGGTAAAAATAGCGTAGTACCAATGCAAACAGAATGACAACTACGACGATAAAGCTGATTTTTAGAAATTTTTTCATATTAATAATTTAAATTTTATTCTTCTCTTAATGCTTCTATAGGTTTTACATTGGTAGCTTTGGTTGCTGGGATCAGACCAATTAAGGTTCCCAATATCGTTACTATGATTAGGGCTAAAAACACCATTCCAATGGATACCGACGGGTTTCTCATGGCGGCATCAGGCCCTTGTCCTGCAAACTTGTTTACCAACATCAAAATGAGACCGCCACTAATGATTCCCAGAACACCGGAAATTAATGAAATGGCTACCGATTCTACAATAATCTGACGTTTTATTAAAAAAGGCGTTGCACCCAAAGCACGACGCACCCCAATTTCTTTAGTGCGTTCTTTTACAGAAATAAGTAATATCCCACCAATGGCGAATACGCCGGCGATGAGTGTGGCAATCCCCACAAACCAGGTTAGAAATTGCATCCCTGTTAAAAACCCTGTGAGCTGGTCAAAACGCTCTCCCAGATTAAATCCATTTAAGGCACGATTATCATCAGGATGAATATCATGAATATTCCTCAACAACAATTTTACATCAGCATCCAATTGATTGATATCAAAATTTGGATCTCCTGTGATCATTAACAGGTCGACATCATTTCCACGATTATAAATTTCCTGAGCTGTGGCATAGGGCATATTAAAATCGATAACAGGTCCACCAAAATTCACTTGTTTAAACACCCCAATAATTTTAAAGTTAACATCGTTTGCTTTAATAAATTTGTCTATGGGATTTTCCCCTTTTTCAAATAATTGTTTGTAAACGTCATCAGAAATAACCGCTACTTTTCGGCGTTCCTTAATATCACTTTGATTTATATTTCTTCCAAAGATCAAATCTTTTTTAGCTAAAACGTCCAATAAAGGAACCTCACCTCGACCCGTAAAACTCGAGGTTAAGCTATTTCGACTTAAGGTGGATTGCACTTGAATACTGGGTACAACATATTCCACCCCAGGTATATTTTCTTTAATGCTTGTAACGTCATTCAAAGTCATTTGTACACGGCGCCCCTCCTGATATCCCTTAAAAGGTATTGTTGTTCGCCCGCCAAAAATGAACAAACTATTAGTGGCAAAATTTTCAAAACGAGTATTAAAATTATTTTCAATACCCTTTGCCGATCCCAGTAAACTTATTAGCAATAAGATACCCCACCATACACCAACCATGGTCAAGACAGACCTTAGTTTATTTTTTGTAAGGCTGTCGAAAACTTCTTGCCAGGTATCTTTTTCTAATAAAAACTTTATCATTTAATCGTTTCTTAAAGCAACAATAGGCTTTATTTTTGATGCTCGTTTGGCAGGTATAAAACCTGCAATAGCCCCAGCTATGATTAATACTATAGTTGCTGAAAATACAATGGATATGTTCACACTGGGATCAGTAATAAAATAGCGCTCCAAACTTGAGCCAATACTTTTGAGAATTCCCACACCTATAACTAGCCCTATATAACCTGTTATGGTGGTTATTAAAATGGTTTCCAGCAAAATGATGGAAACAATAGATCGAGGCGATGCTCCAAGAGCTTTTCGAATACCGATCTCTTTGGTACGTTCTTTCACAATAAAGATCATGATATTACTAATACCTAAAATACCGGCGATAAGCGTTCCAAATCCTATAATGGGAATTAAAATACCTAAACCAAACGATATATTATCAAGACGTTTTTTTGCAGTTAAAATACGGTCTCCTGCCCTAACCGCTCGCTGGTCGCTTGGCGCAACGCTATATTTGTTTTTTAATTTCAAGGTGATATTATTTACCAAAGCGAAAGCCTGATCTACGGTTAGGTTAGGTTTATAGCCCACCATTATGTTTAGTAACTTATCATCACCTGTGTAGAGCTTTTGAATTGTTGTATAAGGGGCATAAACAATACGCTCTTGGCTATCACCACCGTCATCGGAATAAACGCCCACAACTTTGTAAGCCACCCCTTCCAGTTCAAGATATTTTCCTAAGGCAGACTCTTTTCCAAATAAATCCGATTCTACCAGACGGCCTACAGCAACGAATTTATCTTTACTTTCAAGATCCCGATAATTAATAAAACGTCCTTTAATTATCTCTGACTTTTGCAAAAACTGATAATCCGGACTTACACCCATTACCGTAAAATCTCCTTTTTTTTCTTTATAACTTAAATTATAGTTTCGTCTTAAAGTTCCTGATATGTATTCGATATCATCTCGAAACTCACGAGCGATAAAATCAACATCGCTATTTGTCATTTGGATTTGTCTTCCAATTTGATAGCCTTTAAAAGGTTTGGACGTTGTACCAGTGTAAAAGGTAATCGCATTCTCCGCAGTGCGCACGAATAATTTTTGGAAGGTATTTTCAAGACCATTGGCAATCCCAAAGAGGATCGTAAACAACATAATAGCAAACACCACGGTAAACCCAGATAAAATAGCCCGGGTTCTGTTTTTGTTGATACTTTGTAATATCTCTCGCCAAAGGTCTAGATCAAACATCGTGTTTCGCTCTTACTTGTTCTATCATAGAATCCTCCAAAATGATACCATCCTTTAAACTCACAATACGCTTACACATATGTGCTATGTCGTCTTCATGGGTAACCATGAGAATGGTTTTTCCTTCATCATTCAATTGTTGAATAAAATCCATAATGTCATAAGAAGTCTTGCTGTCCAGAGCCCCTGTAGGCTCATCAGCCAAAAGTAATTTGGGATTAGCCGCCAAAGCGCGAGCTATAGCTACACGCTGATTTTGCCCTCCTGAAAGTTCTTTTGGAAGATGTGTTGCCCAATCGGTCAGGCCAACTTTTTCCAGATAAAACATGGCCTTTTCCTGGCGTTCTTTTCGACTCA
Source organism: Gaetbulibacter sp. M240 (assembly GCF_043876815.1). Taxonomy (NCBI): domain Bacteria; kingdom Pseudomonadati; phylum Bacteroidota; class Flavobacteriia; order Flavobacteriales; family Flavobacteriaceae; genus Gaetbulibacter; species Gaetbulibacter sp. M240. The sequence continues at coordinate 216,159 of NZ_JBAWKA010000003.1, read as the reverse complement.
TGCCTTGATAATACAAAGGAAGCGCCACATTTTCCAAAGCCGTTTTGTAATTTATAAGATTGAAGGATTGAAAAATGAACCCCAAAAATTTATTTCGGTACAGTGCCGCTTTTTTTTCTGTCAGGTTTTTAATAGGCAACCCATCAAGCACATAAGAACCGGAGTCGGCTTCATCTAGCATTCCGATAATATTGAGTAGGGTGGATTTTCCAGAGCCTGAAGAACCCATAATGGCTACCATTTCGCCTTCTTTAACAGATAAATTAATACCTTTTAAAACATGTAAACTGGAATCCCCTATGGGATAGGACTTGTGCAAATTAGAAATCTCTAACACTTCAAAAAGAATTTATTGATTAGTAGCTAAAATCAATATAAGGTTACACTTTTAACCAACAAAGTTTTTATTAAATTTTTAACGCGTTCGATACTTTCGGTAAATAAAAATACCGAGACCTGCTATTAGAATATAAGGGACCGCCATGAGATATACGATACCGTCGTTTATGCCTTCGGCGGTAGATTGTCCCTGCTCACTTTCCAAAACCGCGCGACACATGGCACACTGTGAACTGGCGGCTACATGGAAAAACCCAATGAAGATTAAAAGAAGGATTTTGCGTTTCATAAACTTAACAACATCTTAAGGCACAAAGATAAATGATAAAATAATGACGCTGAAATAAAGGCACGGAAATAACAGTATACATCTCCAACAAATTACTTGTTTACAACAAAATAAAATTTCAACAAAATAATTAAAAGTTACTGTATACTAGACTTTTACATTAATATTTTTTGTACCTTACTATACCTAGATTAGCCTAAACCTAATTTACTGGAATACTAAAAAACAGTGAAACAATTACCTCAAGAGGCTATATTGAAATCGCTTGGACAAAGTATTAGAGCTGTAAGGCTGGAGAAAAATCTAAAACAGAATGAAGTTGCAAAACGCTGTGGTTTTTTCAAAAGTGGCTATAATGCTATTGAGTCCGGACATCGAAATGTATCACTTCTAACACTTTATAAAGTGGCTTTAGTACTGGAAACCCCTATATCGCAGTTTTTCAGTGATAAAGAATTTTACACTTTTATGAGCGAAGTATGAGACTTAAAATGATGTGGGATAGTATGGCGAAATTAATATGTAAACTAAAACTCCGGTAACCGCAACATACAACCAAAGCGGGAAGGTCGTTTTTGCTATTTTTTTATGTCTTTCAAAATCGTTTGTAATCGCTCTTACATAAGTTATCAATACAAATGGAATAACCGCGATAGATAGCAATATATGCGTTATTAATATGAAGTAATAAATATACTTGAGTGCCCCTTCTCCTCCAAACTTTGTAGAATCGCTTGTCATATGATACGCAACATACATCACCAAAAATGCCGCCGACAAAACAATTGCAAAGGTCATTAATCTTTTGTGGAGTGTTATTTTATTATTTCGAATGGCTATAAAAGCCAAAACCAGAACCATCGCCGTAAGGGCATTTATGGTAGCGTAAATAGGTGGTAAAAACACGGGTAGTGTGACGTCCAATTTTACACCGAATAAAACGGCAACAACCAGTGGTATTGCCACAGACAAGATTACAATAATCCTATTATACTTTTTATTGTTCTTTACGTTAGTGGTGTTATTCATTTAGTAATTTTTTAATATCTTCTTTTAAAGCGCTTATTTGCTCTTCTAAACCATCGTTATCCACTTTTTCTTCCTCAGAAATGATACCGCGGTAATATATTATTGGATTCCCAGATTCATCCCGTCTAGAACGAATATAGCCTTCCTTATCTATGAGTGCAAAATTCCCGGAATGTTCAAACCCTCCGGCTACATTAGGGTTTTCCCCGGCATAAATATTAAAGCCTTCATTAGACAATTTATAGATGGCCTCTTTTTCACCGGTTAGTAAATGCCAATTCGGATTGGTTATTCCGTATTGATCCGCATATGTTTTTAAAACTTCAGGCGTATCATTTTCAGGATTTATAGTAAACGAGGCAACACCAAAATCTTCAAATCCTTCAAAACTGTTTTGTATCTGAACCAGATTCCGGTTCATTTTTGGACAGATACTTGGACAAGTCGTGAAGAAAAACTCAACAACATAAACCTTTCCTAAATAATCCTCGTTAGTAATGGTTTCTCCATCTTGATTGGTGAACGTGAAAAACGGCACCTTTCTCGCCTTTCCGTTTATTTCAATATACATGAGATCAGAGGCTTTTTTATCCTCAGTAGCATAATCGCTTCTACTTTCTTTTCTAGTGATATCGTCGTTTGAAATTCTATCGATAATATCTGGAATAAAAATAATTCCAAAAACCAGAATAACAAACGCGATCCCGATATATGAATAGTTGGCTTTTTTTGACATATTTTATTTTTTTAGGTCGTTTGCACGACGAATATCCGTATTGAAATCACCTTTCCGTTTCTGCCGATATTCGGTAAATAAAATGCGGACGTCATCGCTCATTTTGTTTTTAATTTCGGCTACTTCTATACCGTTATAGCCCGAAAGGCTATAAAGGGGTTTGTTGTTTTGAATTTCTTTATCAGTACGATCATCAATTCGGCCTCGTTGATTTAAATCTCGATCGATAATAAATACATCATCTAAAGCAAGATCGGTCTTTAAGTCAGCATCACTTTTTAAACTAAGGTAAAGTTTTCGAATCATATCTGGAGTGCCAAACGCAAAATGCCAATATTTTAAATTCTCAAAACCACTAACCTCTTCCCTCACCGCTTTAGCCTGATCTTCCGTACCTATAGGGCTTACAAAAACCACTTGAAAGGTTTTGAATCCTTTGAATTTATCATAAACAAGCTCTTTAACATTTAGGGCCAACATATTATTATCTACTGGATCGCTACCTAAAAAGCCCAAAACCGTAATGTGATCTTTTAGTATTACCGGCTCTTCCAAGTCTGATGAGAATCCTTCGAGTTCGTGCACCTCTTCATTCACAATATCCAACGGCGTATAATTGTGCGTAGCCGGATATAAAAGGAGTAAAAATGTTACGGGAAGAAAAAATAAAATTCCTAAAATAACATACCTTTTAACTTTCTTATACTTCATAGGAATTGCAAATTTTTTCTTTGCAAAAATAAAAAAAGACGGCCTAAAAAAACCGTCTTTACTTATAATATTTATGTTAATACCGGATTAAAAATCTTTGGTAATATAACCATCATCATATATTCTGAAAATATAACTGCCTTCTTGCAACAAGATAAAAACCAAATAAATGATCAAAAACACAGCAGTCCAGATGACCATGCGTCTTAAGGCCTTGGTTTCATCTCTCATGTGCATAAAATCCCAAGTAATGTAATAGGCTTTTACAATGGTTAAACCAATGAAGATCCAGTTTAATAATTTCATTCCTAAGAACATCACCATTAAAGATTCCGGCTTGTAAATACCAAGAACTACCTCTATCGCTGTTACGATAGACAAAAAGACTAAAACGCCCCAGATTTTTTGAGTATTGGACTTAAATTTTACTAGTCCTCTGAATATTTCTAATTTATGTTCGTGTGCCATTTTAAATGCTGTTATTCGATATTAAACAAGATAGAAGAAGGTAAATACAAATACCCAAACTAAATCTACAAAGTGCCAGTATAAACCAACTTTTTCAACCATTTCGTAGCTCTTACGTCTTTCATAAGTTCCTAAAATAACATTGAAGAAAATAATGATGTTAATAACTACGCCTGAAAACACGTGGAATCCGTGGAATCCTGTAATGAAGAAAAAGAAATCTGCGAACAAAGGCGAACCATATTCATTACTATGTAAATTAGCACCCTCTATAACGGCTACGCCATGATCTTTTACGGTTTGAAGGGATTCTTCCCTCGAGAGCACTACCTTTTCACCACCCTCTGTTAACTCTTGTGTTCTCACTAAAATATCAGGATGTGCCTCTAAACCTTCAATAACTTCATTTACGGTAAATGACGGCAATGAACCTTCAGACATAAACCACATGCCTTCTGACTTTTCTAACTGATTACGAGGTGTATCTTTTGCAACCGCAAAATCTCTTAAAGCAACCCGTTCACCTTCTGTATTTAAGAATTGTAAAATATTACCTGATTTGGTTTGGATAGCACCGTAATCACCTTTAATGAAAGTTGCCCATTCCCAAGCTTGAGAGCCCACGAATATCAAACCTCCTATAATGGTTAAAAACATATAAAGGGTTACTTTGCCTTTATTTAAATGATGTCCTGCATCTACAGCTAATACCATAGTTACAGACGACATAATTAAGACAAAGGTCATAAATGCCACATAGATCATTGGAAGTTCCTGCCCGTGTAAAAAAGGTACGTGGGTAAATACTTCATCTGCTATTGGCCAGGAATCAATAAACTTAAATCTTGAAAAGCCATACGCCGCTAAAAATCCGGAAAAGGTTAATGCATCAGATACGATAAAAAACCACATCATCATTTTACCGTAACTAGCTTGCAACGGTTGGTTTCCGCCACCCCATGTTTTGCCTTCTGTCCCAGTATTTAAAACTGTAGTACTCATATTATAAGGTTGTAATTAAAAGTTTCACAAAAATAATCAATTTATTTATCTAAAGAAATATAAAAACAAAAAGAGATATAACCACAGGATATCAACAAAATGCCAGAAGGTTGCTGCGAGTTCAAAACCAAGCATTTTCGTTGGCTGATACTTTTGTTTAAAATGATTATAAATTACTACCAATAAACAAATTAAACCCACAACTACATGTAAAATATGTACTAAAGCAATCAAATACACGTACGACATGGTCACATTACTGGTTGGTCCGGTAAAATTATAACCTGCATTTATGATTTCAGCAAACCCTTTAAATTGGTTCACAATAAAAAATATTCCTAACACAAAAGTTACCAAAAGCAACACTGTTGTACTTTGCCTTTTGTTCTGTTTCAAGAACCGCTGTGCTAAAAATAAAGTAAGGCTACTTGCTAAAATAATTACCGTACTAATTATAAACGGGTCGGGTAATTGAAAATCCTTTAACCAATCTGGGCGTGTACTACTAACTACGTAGGCACTTGTCCAACCAGCAAAGGACATGATCAGCGAAATGATGCCAAACCAAAGCATCATTTTTTTGGCTCTATTTTGTTTTTCTTCTTGTGTTCCTTGTGTTAAATCCATGATTAACTTAAAAATTTATCAGCTACATAAACAATCTGTACTAGCGTGATATATGAGACACTTACCAGCATAAGTTGTTTTGCAGCTTTTTCAGTCATTTTATTAAAGAGTTGTATCGCATAATATAACAACCCTAAGCCAAGCGCGAAAACCACTACGGCAGCCAGAATTGACAAATGCAATTTACCAGTAAAACCAAATACCGGTATGATGGATACCAAAATGGTCCAAATCGTATACATAATCACCTGTACTGCTGTACCCTTATCTTGTTTCCCAGTAGGTAACATAAAAAAACCACCTTTTTTGTAGTCTTCAAACAAGAACCAACCTATAGCCCAAAAATGTGGAAATTGCCAAAAAAATTGCAAGGCGAATAAAGTTCCCGGCTCAATACCGAAATCGTCGGTAGCAGCTACCCAACCTAACATAAAGGGAATAGCTCCAGGAATAGCGCCTACGAACACAGCTAATGGTGTCATGGTTTTTAATGGCGTATATACACAGGTATATAAAAATATAGAAATGGCGCCAAACATGGCCGTTTGCTTATTAATAGTGTAAAGTATTACCACTCCGGCTATAGTAAATAAAGAAGCGATAATAAAGGCCGTGGTTACAGACATACGGCCGGCAGGAATGGGCCGATTTTTAGTGCGGTTCATTTTAGCATCCAAATCTCTCTCAATGATCTGGTTGAAAGCATTAGAAGCTCCCACCATAAAATAACCTCCTAAAGCAAGTAGAATAAGGGTCTTCATATTCACAACATCTACCCCTAAAAGATAACCGGCCAACGACGAAAAGACAACGCTAATTGCCAGGCGCATCTTTGTAATTTCTTTAAAATCGTGAATTAAAGACGGATTTTCTATGCTTGTTTTCGATCTACCCAAACCAGTGTTGCTATCGCGTTTTGTAATGAGAGTGCAAAGATACTTCATAAAAGCGTTTTCACCAATGCAAAATCCTTATAAATGTATTGATATAAAGTTAAAATTTAGCCAGGGAGTAAAAAAACCATAACACCTATTGAAGTGTCATGGTTTTAATATAGAAAATGAGGGTAAATTTAATTCTGAACGTCAAAAACAATTGGCAAGCTATACTTCACACCCACATTTTTGTCCTGCATTTTTCCGGGTGTCATTTCAGGAATCAGTTCGATCACCCGAACAGCCTCTTTTTCCAGATTGGTGTGCGGTGCTCTGGCTTGAATTTTAGTAATCTTGCCAGTTTTGTCGATAGTAAACATAACATTTATACGTTGCCTTCCATTTAAATTTAGATCACTTGCTAATTCCGAATTAAAATTTCTCCTTACAATTTTTTGAATTTTATCTGACATACATTCCCGCCGACCTATATTGGTTGTTTCCTTTTCGCAACCGGGATATACAGGTACCTTTTGAACTAAAACAATAGGAACATCGACATCGACCGGCTTCTTCTCCAAGCCGTTAAAGTCAGGCGTACTCGTATTTATTGAAGGGGAAGGGCCTAAAATAGTTTTTGCTGGATCTTCCTCTCCGGAGTCATTTGAAACTTGTTTAAAGATTGGTGCCTGAACTGATTTTATAGGAGATTGTGTTTCCAGTTTCTTTTCAGGTTCAACGGTGAAGTTCTGCGCAAAATTGTAATCAAAGGAGTCATCAATTATTTCCGGGGGATTAAAATATGGAACCTCGGTTTGAAAACGCATTTCTAAAAGCCCAAAGACCATCAGTAAACATAAAATTAATCCTATTTGAAAATAGAACGTACTGTTTTTTTGTAAATTTACACCTTGCTTTTGTGAAATTTTTAAAGTAGAATCATTTTGCCGAATGATCTCATTACTTTGATTTTGTTTTTTCATAATATGTGAAGATTATATGTTAATATTATGCTAAAACCACAATAAGCATACCATAAAGAAATCCCGGTACGTAAAGTATCGGGATTTCTGTTTTTTGTGAAGCTTCTTAAAATAAGTCCATAAAAAAACCCCAAAGGATACCTTTGGGGTGTATATTAAAAAATAGGGTATTAATTAATCTTGTACCTGGAAAACAATTGGTAAAGAATACGGAACTGTTACAGCCTTACCACGCTGCTTACCTGGTTTCATTTTAGGAAGGCTGTTTATTACACGTGCAGCTTCCTTTTCTAAGCCAGGGTGTGGCGCTCTTGATCGTACACCGGTTACGTTACCAGTCTTATCAATTTTAAAAATTACATTAATACGTTGTCTTCCTGATAATCCTAGATCACTAGCTAATTCTGTATTGAAATTTCTAGTTACAAATCTTTGGATTTTCTCAGACATACATTGCTTTTTGGCGTTATTACCTTGTTCATTTTCGCAACCTGGAAAAATCGGCACATTCTCAATAACTGCAAAAGGTACCTCTACATCTTCTTCAACCTCATCTACCATCACATCTTCCACCTCAACGATCTCAGTTTCCTGATCAGCCTCAGTAGACTCAATTACGGTTTCCTCAACATCCTCATCATCCTCAACAACTTCGATCACTTCGGGAGCTGCTGGCGGTGGTGGTGGTGGTGGTGGCATTTGTAATTGTTCCGTGATTGGCACATCTTCTTCATCCAATTGGTCCATATCTACTTGACCAATATCAATATTCGACTTATCGTAAGTTTTGTAATTAATCGCCAGGTTAGTTATGAATAACATAACCGCTAAACCAATTGCAAAAAAGAGCGAACTGTTACGTCCAACATTTGCTTGCGGGCTTTTCTTAGGTTCCATATTTATTCGTTTATCAAGATTGCTAATTTAACTATTTATTTACTAAAAAAGCAAGCATTTAAGTCTTTTTAACTTGTTTTTTTAGCTTTTACTTTCATAATGAATGCCGTAAACAATGCTCCTAAAGTGTTTGCCAAGGCATCATAAAACTCAAAGGCTCTGTATTCTGTCAACACATGTTGTAATACCTCAATAATTGTACCAAAAAGCACGGCTCCAAGGACCGAAAAAACAAGTGATTTTTTTTGGTTTAGTTCAAAAAAATAAAAACAGGTGTAGAACCAAATTAAGCTCAGAAGGGTGTAGGCAACAAAATGAAAAATTTTATCGACAAAATCAACGCCTAAATCAGGAAGGTTATTGAGTCTAATCAGACTTACCGTCAGCAAGGCCATTGTATACCCTAAAGCGCATACGAAAAGCCCTTTTTTAAGCACCTACCAAGGCTTTGTAATCGTCTGCAGAAAGCAGGTTTTCAGCTTCTGACAAATCACTGCACTTAACTTTGATCATCCAGCCTTCACCATAAGGATCTGAATTCACTTTTTCTGGCTCATCCTCCAAAATTTCATTGAAGGCTGTAATTTCTCCCGAAAGGGGTAAGAAAAGATCTGAAACCGTTTTTACAGCTTCTACCGTACCAAAAATCTCTTCGGCATCAAGGGTTTCATCTACAGTTTCTACTTCAACATATACGATGTCACCCAATTCACTTTGTGCAAAATCAGTGATCCCAATAGTTGCTACATCTCCTTCAATTTTAACCCACTCGTGATCTTTTGTATATTTTAAATCTGCTGGTATTGTCATGGTTATTAGTTATAAAGTTATTCGCAAATGTATCTATTCAAAACTAAATTTCAAATAGAATATGTTTAATTACCAAAATTATATCGCAGGGTAATTCCGGATCTTATTGTGGTTAGCGGGAATGCCGTTGAAATGGCATATTCCGAGAACGAATAATCGAAGTAGAAAATCCCTGTAAGATTTTTACTGAATGCATAATCGGCAGAATATTTCAGACCCCAAATGGTTTGTCCGGAGGTGATCTGATTATTCTCTAAATCCAGGTAGCGTATGATTGTTTTATTATCTCTAACTGAGATATCAGCTTTCATATTCAGGTCGCTAACAATACGCTTTTGAGGGCCGGCTAGGTTGGAGCGGATTCGCAAATCTTTAATTCTATATCCCAGGCCTAAGGTGTACTCATTACCTAAAACTTCAGTGAGTAAATTGTTATCAAAGCTTAAGGATAGCATACGATCTTTCTTAATTTCCGCCAGTATCTTTACCGAATTTTTCATCTCCATATCCAAACGCATTAAAGGGCTAAAGGTTTCTACCAAATTGATATTGGTAAACAAGCGTTCATTTTTATAATTCCCCGATTGATCCAGTACATCATTAGGTTGGTTATCGTAGGTTACGGCGAAATCTATAGGGTTATAATTCAGATTTGACTGATATTGATTTATGGTATAGGTAGATCGATATCCGTGAGTCAAAGAAAACCTTTTGAAGCGTTTTTTAAACCAATTGAACCTCATAAATCCGGTATACTTAAGGTCCCAATTTGGGATTGGCACATTTCGGAAAGCACCCAGACTTACCTGATCGGCATCCTGCCCGGTGTAAGCCGCCAAAAAGGCCGGTAAAAGTACCGCCTGATTGGATTTACCAAACCCTTTAGGGAAGCCGTCTGCATCTAAATCATTAACATCTGCTCCGCTCCTAGCCGCTAAACGTCTGGCTACTTTTAGACGATTAGCTCTAAAGGTATCAAAGGCATCACTGGTAATCTCATTACTTGTGCTAAAAGATGTTTTGATTAATAGGGTTGAAATATTAAAATTACCAAAGGTATTCGGTGTTAAAGATTCGTACTCGTAATTACCACCATTATTATTTACACGGTAATTTTCCGTGTAATTTTCATAATAAGCGCGGTTCCCAACCAGATCGATTTTTAAATCCTGAACAGGTTGTAAATTGGCTGAAAAGTCAAATTGTTTTGTGTTTGTGGTCGAATATTGCTGGTTGAATTCTGGAAACAACGTAAGCCATCCTTTACGGGCTGCTAAATACCGGATGTCTGCCTGACTACCAAACGTATAACCCAAGGTTGGTTTAAGGGTCCCTATGAAACCCGGTGTTTGTGTATAACCCGGCAAATAAGTTCCACTATTTTCCGAGTAATTGAACTGTACCCGTTTAATACTCGTTAAAATATCAATTCCCGTATTTAATATTTTCGTACCTGAATCGCTTTTTGTTTTTGAAGTATTCGAAGTATTGTTATTCTCGTCTTTCGACCGAACACGGGTTCGCCGGGTTGGTTTTTTAACCAAACCAATCGTGCGATAAAAGCGATTCATGTCGAACGATGTATTGAAATTATGTGTATTCCCATTTTGAATGGTATGTCCGAGATCATAGGTTTGTCCGTCTACTTCCAAATTACCATAAAGGTCAGAACCTTTTTGCCATTGGAAACTCCCACTGTATTGATAGGTGGCATTGCTTATAAAATTAAATAAAGGTATTTTAGAAATTGGAACCTGATAGGTAATACCCAAATTTTGAGATTGCCTGTTCGGGTCACCAAGATCAAAAAGACCGTCCCAGACATCCAGACTCGGATCCTGCTCCCCGTTGATGATGTTATCCTTAAAATAATTTCGAACAATATTGTTGTTTGAGGCTGTGAGATTAAGCTGTAAAGCTTCAGTAATATTATAATTTATCGTGTACTGCGTATTGAAGGTATAATTCCTTCTAAACAATTCATCGATACCAATATTATCACCACCAAGATCGATCTCTCTAAATTTCTGCTTATTAAATTGTCTATTAAGATCTGTGTTTACCGTAAAACTGGTTGGAAGAAGATTAAGATTAAAATCCTTTAGGATACGCCAGTATTTTCCATTAAAAATAGAATCATTTTTACGGAATGGTGCGATCGTTACCGGATTAAAGTTATGCGCATAGTTTGCGCCAAGGCGAACTGTTTTATTTACCGAATTTTGAATTTCAAAATCGCGGTGCTCTACTTTATTAAAGGAATAATTTAAGGTGAAATTTTCAACATCATAAAAACGAGCTGTTTTTTCGGTAGTCCGATTCTTCCTCACTCCAATGAAATTAATACTTTGCCTTTTTGTGTAATCTTCAGAATTCTGCCTGATGGCTTCTTTTTCCTGCTCCGAATTGGCAGCATCCAAGCGAGACTGCAAGGTGAGATCCTTATAGAACTGATCGTATTTTGGTGTTACCAGTTCTTCACTTTGAGCATAGTTGAATGGCAATTGAACACCCCATTTTTTTGGAAGCAACTGCCCTAAATTAACATTCGTAACGACGTCATATTGCTTAACATCTTCTAAACTACGCTGACTTGGCCCTTGTTCCAGAGATCCAAATCCCGAAGTACTTTGACGGCCCGTAGCACTCACATTAGCAAAATCAGCAATATTAGAATCCATACTTAATACCGCTGCCCAGCCACCCTCATTATCCATATCCGACAAACGAAGTTCATTGAACCAAACCTCCCCACAAACATCATTTCTGGTCGTAGCATTTTTAACTCCAATCATTAAGCTTCGAACATCCCCGAAATTAGGATTTCCTTTTATAGCAATACGATGTTGACCAGCCACATAGCCGGTATACTGACTTCCGGTAATCGGCACAGGTTCACCATTAACAACATCATAAAAAGTTGGGTCTTCATTAGCCAGGGTACCATTTGAAATTCCTAAAGCTTTAATCTGGGCTAATAATTCAATAGGTAAATTAATTTCATTAGCTTCCGGCCATATACCTTCTCTAGTCAAAGAGGTTGATACCTGTAAAGGCAGTTCGATCTGATAATAATTACCATTTAAATCATTCCCTAATCGTATAAAGCCCACCAGCTCATCACTACTTAGAGTTCCTGTTTCACCGGGTTGGGCATGCATAAACATTCTCATCCGGTTAAACTGACGCATATCAATACTAATATTTTTAAATACCCCTTTAGCGTCCTGACTTTCTAAATTACAAACCTTTACTACCAACGACTGTTCATTTTGATCTACAACCGTATTATTATTAAATAATTGTTCGGGTTCAATGCCTGGCGGACGTTGGTAACTACCTTCATTTTCCAAGGTACCTATAACACCTACCGAAAAATCAGTTTCGGGGTCCGTCGGTGTCGGATCATTTTTGTCCAGAGCTTGAGTATATCTGCGCCAATCGCTACGCACCAAATCTAAGGTACCAAAACGAAATACCGTGGGCGCTATAAAATCTCTCAAATAGATACGTGTGAATCGTACAGACCGTAGGTCGCTAATACCACCAACGGCCCGAACATGGCTTCCTTGAACAGGTATTCTAAATTGATACCACCGTATATTTCTTGTTTCGCCGTTAGGCAACGACCGAGGACGCTCTTTGAAATCACGCAAAAATTCTTTTATAGGATTACTATCCGGAAGGTTTTCAAAATCAGCCTGAGACGTTGGTAAGTTCTGGGGATTTAAGTCCAACTCGTATTCAAAATAACTATCAATAGTATTCATAGTATTGTCCCTATTGATATCTTCAACATCAGGTTGCGTATTTGCCCCACGTTGGGTATCTGTAAATGTATCTGGTGTATTCCCCTGAACACCATTATATTTTTTATAACGTTCAAAAATATTCCCTTCAGCATTAAGGAAGAACTGGTAATTATCATTAGCAGGATCGGGACCAAAGTTAGCACCAAATTGGGCTGCTTCTTCGGCATCATCATAACCATCATAACCAACATCCTGATTGGTACGTTCCTCCCCCGTAGTATCAAAAGCATAAATAAGTGATTGATTTTGTGGCACTACAGTTCCAAAAGCTGTTGTTGGTAATAAGCTCACATCACCATCTTTAGGGAGTCCGTTTTCATATAATTTACGTCCATCCTTAACAACATCCTCTGAAATATTTCCAAGGTTAAAAACTAATTTCCCACCTGGGTTACTCGGATTATCCTGGAAAGGATCCTGCAACCAAAAATCGATATACTCTACATTTTGTTGTTCAAAATCGGTAGAAGTTATTTGGCGTGTAATACCCGCCCAACTATCTTCAGGGTTATCTAAAATCCCATCAGCTGCAGAAGGATCAAAATTATAAGGACCTCGCTCTTCAGGATAATAGGCCAAATCTAAAGTAAAAAGTACTGAGGTTTGTCCTTGTACCAGATCGCGTTCGGGAAATAATTCATTAATAAAAACTCTACTGGTATACAGACTTGATAAATCTTCATCACTAATGCCATTAGGCCGTCTACCAGTATAAAAAATAGGGTCGATGGAATACCAGTTTAGCATGGCGCGCTGGTAGCCGTTTTGTATCCCATTATCGTCTGCATTTGGATTAATATCGAGATTAATTCCCACGGGTCTACTGGCCAAGGCCCAGGCTTGTTGGGAACGTAAATCAATTCCGTTTTGAGAACCTTCAAAATCGTCAATATACGACGTGGCTTCTCCATTAAAGTTGGTACCCTTTGGAGCGCCCGGAGCTAAATAGGCAAATTCTCCACGTAGAGATAGATTAGAAGGAACATCCGTATCAATATTAGGTAATTTATTAGCTAATCGGGTTAAAAAGGGTACCTCTGTAGAGTAATTTCCGTTTACACCAAAAATAGTATTGTTTATAGGTTCTGTACCAAAATTAGCCTTTTGGGTAATAGGCCGTTCGTTTAAATTTAAAAGGGTGGCGCCAAGTACAAAATTCTCATTGAATTTATGTTCAACATTCAATCCTGTAAAACGACGGGTTTGTTGCCCAAATACCGCATTATTTTCTGTAGAAACCTCAATAGGTGTATTAGAAGCTTTTAAAGCTTCATCCAAAATTTCAACAGTACCCTGGGTATAGTTTACCACATAATCAACCCCTTCAACCAGAACACGACCACCAGCCGTTACACGAACCGATCCTCTTGGAACATTAAAACTACCGATAGGTATCCCCGATCCACCAGTATTTTTATAACGCCCTTTAAGTTTGAATTTGTTTTTTTCTACGTCATCAAGTGCTGCAGTTTTGGTACTACTATAGAGTTTATTGTAAACGTATTTTTGTTGATTTTCATTATAACTTGTTGGATCTTCGTACGTACTACCGCCACCTAAAACATTATACAAGTATTCTCCAAAGGGTTCAACATTTGGAAAAATGATCTTTCCGGTTTGAGGTATAATGGTTATTCCCGATACAAAATCAAAGAAACCATCACCGCGCTCCTGAGGGTCGTTATTAAAATTCAGCTTATCTAAATTGAATACCCGAAGTAAAGGAGAGTTTTGAATACGGTCGTTTTCAGGCGTACTTCCGGTCACTGGGTTACCATCAATATCTAATGGAAAATCACTAGTAACGGGTGAAATAAAATTTAATGGCGAAGCTTCATTATAAAAAATATTGAGTTTAAAATCGTCCTGTGATACATTATACGAACCGGTATCATAGATGTTCTTCATCATCAAATCCCAGATCGGTAAATCAACATTGGTAACACTACTTTTTAATAATTTTAAAATGAGGTTTGAATTAACAACTTGTGTTACTTGCCCAGAAGTATTGGTGCTTACTTGGGTCGCATCTACCCCATCGTTAGCAAATTCCCCCACCTGATATACCTGACCTCCAACCGTGTATTGGAAAGCAACAGCTAGCACTTCATCGTTGTTCAAACGCTGATTCAATGAAATATAACCCAGGTCTTTATTGATAATATATTCCTGCCCTTCTGTTAATTTCCTGGCATTTTCCAGACTGGCAAAGTCAAAACCTTCATTCACATTAGGCACTAAAATTCCAGATTTCACCGTTGCCACATCACGTATGGCATCCGTTATCTGAGACCCGGCCCCGCCAATATTTGTGGGGTCATAGGCATTGTTTTGATTCCTTGGGAAAGCACCGGGAGCTCCCGAAACATTTACGGTAGAATAAGCCTTATTGGTTTCTCCTAAATCCTGAAGCCCCACAATATTTCTAACATTATCGGTTCGGTTGCTACGGTTGGTTACCCAAACTTCGATACGTGTAATTTGTAAGCCTTTATTATTAATGAAAGGATAATTCTTTAAAGCGTCATCGTAGGTGTCACGAAAGTATTGCGCCAGAAAGAAATGTCGATTTTCATCATAATCGCGCACAAAAAGTTCAAATTCTTCAAGTGTACCACCCCCTTGTGCCACCACAGTGTTGGATTGCGATTTTTGCTCAGAAAATACCCCCGTAACTGTTGTTTTTCCGAATTGCAATTGTGTTTTTACCCCAAATAAACTTTGTGCACCACTAATTAGGGAACTATTAAGTGGCATATTCACATTTCCGACTTCGATCTTTTGAATGATATCGTCTTCTGTGGGTGTATATTCAAGTTTAATCAGGTTTTGAAAATCGAAGGTTGATTGGGTATCATAATTTGCTGTGATCTGCAGGCGTGTCCCTACCTTACCTATTAAGCTCAGACTAATACGCTGGTCGAAATCAAAGCTAAAATTACTCCGGTTTCTGGGTGAGAATGAGGGATTATCCTGCTTGGAAAATAAAACGCCAAGATCCATCTCAACTGAACCCTGCGGTATAATCTCGATAGTATTACCTCCAAATACAGATTCAAAAAATGACGAATTCACATAAAATTCGGGTAATAGATTCTTTTGAGCATCCTCAGTGCCTTCTTTCTTACCGTCGTAAGCCGACACCTTTTCTTTGTAGTAAGCACTTAAACTCTGCTTTGCAACAAGATCATAATACTCCTTGGGTGTTAATATAATCGGATATCTGATATCGAAGTTATCAATTTTTTCAGTGTAGATGTATCTATTAGTAACAGGGTCGTAAGTGTATTTGGACTCAATACTTTTGGGGTCGGCAGTTTTTATGCTACCCTTAGAATAACCTGGTCGGATAGAGTCCTGCTGCCCGTAAATTTGAGAGGAATAAAAAAACACGAAACAAATAAAGGCCAATTGTTTCACTAATTTTAATGCTTTCCTGTTGGTTATTTTCAAAATAAATTACAAGTTTTTAAGCGCCTGTTTTATTATGGTTTCAACATTGGCATCAGGTTCCGACATTAGAAATTTGTCTACAACACGCTCGGCCTGCTTTTTCACAAAACCTAATACCTCTAAAGCAGATAACGCTTCATCCCTATTAGTATTGCCTCCAACCGGAGAAACTTCGTCGATATCATAAATCTTTAAAATCTTATCCTTCAAATCTAAAATAACACGTTGTGCTGTTTTCGCACCAATCCCTTTAATAGATTGGATCAGAGCGACATCTCCGGTTGCAATTCCTTCACGAACCTGCTTTGGAGTTAAAGATGACAGCATAGTTCTCGCAATACTGGCGCCAACCCCACTTACAGAAATAAGTAATTTAAAAATCTCACGTTCTGCTACAGAGGAAAAACCGAATAAGGTATGAGAATCTTCCTTGACTTGTAGATAGGTATAAAGCTTTAAATTTTCGGCATCAGGAATTTGCGTAAAGGTATGCAGTGAAATATGTATCATATATCCAACCCCATTGCAATCTATAACCACATAGGTGGGATTTTTTTCAATAAGTTTTCCCTGTAGGTGTGTAATCATTTAGTAAAATGGATTATTTCGAAATGTAATAAAAATATTTTAGCTGTTTATTTAGAGGCTTTTTTTTCTTGTTCTCTACGTTCTTTTTGTTGTGCATCAATAACAGAAATAGCGGTCATATTCACAATTTCATCCACACTAGCACCCAACTGAAGGATATGAACCGGTTTTCGCATACCCATCATGATGGGCCCTATTGAATCGGCTTCATTTAATTCTTTCAACAGTTTATAAGTGATATTCGCCGCATCGAGATTTGGAAAAATAAGTGCATTTACTTTTTTACCTACCAATTTGGAGAATGGAAATTTTTCGCGTAACATTTCAGCATTCAAGGCAAAATCAGTTTGTAGTTCTCCATCAACAACCATGTCTGGAACATACTTATGTAAATAGGATACAGCATCACGAATTTTGGTTGATCTTTCATGTTTAGACGAACCAAAATTGGAATAAGACACCATGGCAATTACCGGGTTTAACCCAAACATGCGCATAACCTTATCTGTCATTTGTGCAATTTTTGCCAGATCCTTAGAGCTAGGGTCGATATTGATAGACGTATCACTTAAGAACATCGGCCCACGCTTTGTTATCATAAGGTTGGTTGTGGCTACTCTGGAAACTCCATTTGCCATACCAATCAGTTCTAACATTGGCTTTACGACTGAAGGATAACTTCGGGAATAGCCTGAAATCAAAGCATCGGCATCTCCCTCATTTACCATCATAGCTGCATAATAATTTCGCTCACGCATTAATCTTTGGGCTGAATAATAGGTAACGCCACGACGTTTTCGTTGTTCCCAGAATACCTTGGCATATCTATTCTTATTTTCGTTCTCCTCCTCTGTTTTTGGATCGATAATTGGAATATCCCCTTCAAATTCGATCTCCTTCATCAAAGATTCGATGGTTTCTCGTCGGCCTAATAAAATCGGATGCGCGATACCTTCTTCGTGAACAATTTGGGCAGCTTTTAAAACATCTAATTGATCAGCTTCGGCAAAAACAACACGTTTCGGATTTAACTTAGCTCGGTTTAAAAGCAATCTTACCAGTTTATTATCTGAACCTAACCGCTCCAATAAATGATCTTCATACTTTTCCCAATCTGTAATTTCCTTTTGTGCCACACCACTTTCCATGGCTGCTTTAGCTACAGCCGGTGGCACAGTTGCTATTAAACGAGGATCGAAGGGTTTAGGAATAATATACTCCTTACCGAAGGTTAATCGTGTTTCGCCATAGGCGATATTAACCTGTTCCGGCACAGGTTCTTTTGCAAGTCTGGCCAAGGCTTTAACAGCAGCCTTTTTCATTTCTTCATTTATTTTTGTCGCACGAACATCCAAAGCGCCTCTAAAAATAAAAGGGAAACCGAGCACATTATTCACCTGGTTAGGATGATCACTCCGACCTGTGGCCATAATAATATCCTTACGTGTTTTGATCGCCAGATCATACTTTATTTCGGGATCAGGATTGGCCATGGCAAAAACAATAGGGTTCTTGGCCATAGATTCCAACATCTTTGGTGTTACAATATTGGCCATAGACAAGCCAATAAATACATCGGCATCTTTCATAGCTTCATCCAGAGTATCGATCTTTCTATGCGTTGAAAATTCAGCCTTTTCAGAGGAAAGGTTTTCCCGATCATTACGGATAACTCCTTTACTATCCAACATCACCATATTTTCACGTTTCGCTCCAAAGGCCTGATAAAGGCGAGAACATGAAATAGCAGCAGCACCGGCACCACTGATAACAATTTTTACTTTGTCAATTTTTTTCTTGGCCAGCTCCAATGCATTTATTAGGGCAGCGGCAGAGATAATAGCCGTTCCATGCTGATCATCATGCATGACAGGAATGTCTAGTTCTTCCTTTAAGCGACGTTCAATTTCAAAGGCTTCAGGGGCCTTGATATCTTCTAAATTAATACCTCCAAATGTTGGAGCAATATTTTTAACGGTTTCAACGAATTTGTCAATATCCTTAGTGTCTACTTCTATATCAAAAACATCGATATCAGCAAAAATCTTGAACAAAAGTCCCTTTCCTTCCATAACCGGTTTTGAGGCTTCAGGACCAATATCTCCAAGACCCAATACGGCCGTTCCGTTTGTTATCACCGCAACTAAGTTCCCTTTTGCAGTGTATTTATAAACTTTGTTCTTATCTTTTTCGATTTCCTTACAGGGCTCCGCTACACCTGGAGAATAGGCCAAAGAGAGATCCCGCTGGGAAGAATATTTTTTGGTAGGAACAACCTTTATTTTTCCCGGAGTTGGTTTGGCGTGATATATAAGGGCTTCTCGTCGTTTGCTTTCTTCGCTCATTGGTCTAATAAATTAAAATGAATAAATACCTCAACGTTTGATTAATTATCGTTCCGGTAACTTTTACTTTACATAACAAATATAGTAATCTAACTAAGGATAACCTTAATCTTTCAAGAAATTGATGTTACTTTTTAAACCAGAAAATTTAGCCCGTTTTACAGCAGACTTTTTAAATACTTTTTTGAAGGTATCCTCTGTGATTTCTTCCCAATCCTTTTTGGTCATATCAAGTAATTCCGGATGCGGATTGAATAAAGGTTCGCGATGCGATTTTGAAAACCGATTCCAGGGGCACACGTCTTGGCACACGTCACAACCAAACATCCAGTTGTCCATTTTTCCTTTAAACTCCGTTGGGATATTATCCTTCAATTCTATCGTCAAGTAAGAAATACATTTACTACCGTCAACAACATAAGGCTCTATAATGGCTTCTGTTGGGCAGGCATCAATACAAGCGGTACAACTCCCACAATGGTCTGTTACCGGTGCGTCGTAATCCAGCTCAAGATCGATGACGAGTTCTGCAATAAAATAAAAAGACCCTACTTTTTGAGTCAGTAAATTGCTGTGTTTCCCAATCCAACCTAGGCCTGATTTAGCGGCCCAAGCCTTGTCCAGTACTGGTGCTGAATCGACGAAAGCACGGCCATGTACCTCGCCAATTTCATCTTGAACAAATTGTAAAAGTGATTTTAATTTATCTTTAATTACAAAATGATAGTCGTTACCATAAGCATATTTACTGAGTTTAGGAGCACTTTTATCCTTTTGCTCTTCCGTAGGAAAATAATTTAACAATAAAGACACAACACTTTTAGAACCTTCAACCAGTTTGGTGGGATCTAATCGTTTATCGAAATGATTTTCCATATATGTCATTTCACCATGTGCGTTGTTTTTTAACCAACGTTCTAAACGCGGAGCTTCTTTTTCTAAAAAACCGGCTTTACTTATACCACAGGACAAGAAGCCAAGGCGTTTAGCTTCGGTTTTTATTAACTTAGTATTTTTTTCTTTGGAACTCAAAAAAGACAAATTTGATAAGGGAAAAACAAGGTTTTTAAAAACCCTATAAATCTAAAATAAACCACCTTGGATATTACCCTTGATCTTACCAAGATGTTTGTAGGCTTGTTCGGTAACCTCGCGACCACGTGGGGTGCGCATGATGAAGCCCTGCTGTATTAAAAAAGGCTCATATACTTCCTCAATGGTTTCGGGACTTTCGCTAACAGCTGTAGCAATAGTAGTAATTCCAACCGGACCACCTTTAAATTTATCAATAATAGTAGAAAGAATTTTATTATCCATATCATCAAGGCCATGTGCATCTACATTCAAGGCCTCCAAGGCATACTTTGCGATCTTAATATCTATCTTACCATTCCCCTTAATTTGAGCAAAGTCGCGTACGCGCCGTAATAAAGCGTTTGCAATTCGTGGCGTTCCACGGCTGCGTCCGGCAATTTCTACAGCAGCTTCCATAGAAATAGGAACATCCAAAATACCCGCACTACGCTCTAATATTGTCGTTAGTAATTCAGTATTATAGTATTGTAAACGGCTTTGGATACCGAAACGGGCACGCATTGGTGACGTTAAAAGTCCGGAACGTGTTGTGGCACCAACGAGTGTAAATGGATTCAAATTGATTTGAACGGTACGGGCATTTGGTCCCGTTTCAATCATGATATCAATTTTATAATCCTCCATGGCCGAGTATAAATATTCCTCAACTATCGGACTTAAACGATGGATCTCATCAATAAATAACACATCGCGTTCTTCTAAATTGGTTAACAATCCGGCAAGGTCTCCGGGTTTGTCCAAAACAGGGCCTGAGGTCACTTTTATACCTACCTCCAACTCATTAGCCAAAATATAGGCCAGTGTTGTTTTTCCTAACCCCGGAGGCCCGTGAAAAAGCGTGTGATCCAAAGCTTCACTTCGTAAGTTAGCCGCCTGAACAAATATTTGAAGATTTTCCAAAACCTGATCCTGCCCTGTAAAATCATCAAAAGATAAGGGTCGCAATTTTTTTTCTACATCAAGATCGTCAGGAGAAAAATTATGACTTGTTGGATCTAGGTTCTCATTCATACTACACAAATATAAACAAAAAGCCTTTCTGTTTCAGAAAGGCTTTTCAATATTATTTTTAATGTACTTATACTAATGATGTAACTCTTCTTCTCCTTCTTTTAAAGGCACGTTCTGAGGTACAAAATCAACATCATGTGAAGGGTTACTGTAATCGTAAGCCCAACGATGTACGTGAGGAATTTCGCCCGGCCAGTTTCCATGCATATGCTCCACAGGTGCTGTCCATTCTAGAGTTGTAGATTTCCATGGATTTTGAGGTGCTTTCTTTCCGTAGAAAATACTTCCAAAGAAATTGTATAAATATAAGATCTGAACAACCCCTCCGATAAGTGCGAACGTCGTAATAATGACATTCACATTAGCTATATCATCAAATAACGGAAAGTTTGAATTGGTATAATAACGACGTGGTAAACCTGCCATACCTATAAAGTGCATCGGGAAGAATACCCCGTAAGCACAAACCGCGGTTACCCAAAAATGGATGTAGCCCAAATTCTTGTTTAGCATACGACCAAATAATCTTGGATACCAGTGATAAATACCGGCGAACATACCGTACAATGCTGAGATTCCCATCACTAAATGGAAATGTGCTACTACGAAATAAGTGTCGTGAACGTTAATATCAAGCGCACTGTCACCCAAAATAATTCCTGTTAAACCACCAGTGATGAATGTCGATACAAAACCAATGGAAAACAACATCGCAGGGTTCATTTGAATATTACCCTTCCATAAAGTCGTTATCCAGTTGAAAGCTTTTACAGCCGATGGAATCGCGATCAATAAAGTTGTAAATGTAAATACAGACCCCAAGAACGGATTCATTCCGGAAATGAACATATGGTGACCCCATACAATGGTTGATAAAAATGCAATAGCTAATATTGAAGCAACCATCGCCCGATAACCAAAAATAGGTTTTCTAGAGTTAGAAGCCATAATTTCAGATACTAGTCCCATCGCTGGTAAAATAACGATGTATACTTCAGGGTGTCCTAAGAACCAGAAAAGGTGTTCGAACAATACCGGTGAACCACCTTGATAATGCAAGACTTCACCTTGAATAAATATATCAGATAAGAAGAATGATGTTCCAAAACTTCTATCCATGATCAGTAATAGAGCCGCAGACAATAATACCGGGAAAGAGATCACACCGATAACAGCTGTAATAAAGAATGCCCAAATAGTTAATGGCAATCTGGTCATCGACATGCCCTTTGTTCTAAGGTTTATTACTGTAACGATATAATTCAAGGATCCTAATAAAGATGAGGCAATGAATATGGCCATAGAAACGAGCCATAAGGTCATACCCATCCCAGAACCACTCTGAGCCATAGGTAAGGCACTTAATGGTGGATAAATAGTCCATCCTGCAGCTGCAGGACCAGTTTCTACGAATAATGAGATTACCATGACCACACTAGATGTAAAGAACAACCAGTAGGAAACCATATTAAGGAAACCTGAGGCCATATCACGTGCGCCAATTTGCAACGGTATTAAAAGGTTACTAAACGTACCACTCAATCCTGCTGTTAAAACGAAGAATACCATAATGGTTCCATGAATGGTTACCAATGCCAAATAAATATCAGCATCCATAACACCATCGGGTGCCCATTTTCCTAAAAGAGCTTCAAAGATAACATTAGGTTGTTCCGGCCATGCGATCTGAATACGCATCATCATAGACATTAAAACACCAATTACACCCATAATAGTACCCGTAATAAGGTACTGTTTGGCAATCATTTTGTGATCCTGACTAAATATATATTTAGTTACAAAGGTTTCTTTATGATGATGCCCGTGGTCCTCTTCGTGAGCGTGAGTATCTGCGTGTGCTGACATAATCTATCTCGTTTTTTCTTTTGTTAGTTAATTAGAGAGTTTTTGAATTTCGTTTGCTCTTTCATCCAAGCATCAAAATCTTCCTGGGATTCTACAACAATTTTCATTTGCATATTGTAATGTGACTTACCACAGATCTTGTTACAAAGCAATAAGTAATCAAACTCATAACGGTCTAAAGGCGCTTCTCCTTTAGCTGCCAATTCTTTACTATTCTCCTGACGAATCACATTAATATTTTTTACCTTATCAACGATCTCAGGGCGCAAACGCATCTCTTCTGTTGTTACCGTTGGTGTAAATCCAAATTGTGTCACCATACCAGGAACGCAGTTCATTTGTGCTCTGAAGTGTGGCATATATGCAGAGTGTAACACATCCTGAGAACGCATTTTGAATAATACTGGTCGGCCTACAGGTAAGTGTAATTCTTTGGTAATCACGTCATCTGCTGCGTTTGGATCTGCTTCATCAAGACCCAAAATGTTAGCCGTGTTGATATCGATCAAACGTACATTAGCTTTTCCTAAAGTATTATCGTCGCCTCCATATCGTGCCGTCCAGTTAAACTGTTGTGCATATAATTCAATGACCAATGGATCGTCACTTTCATCAACACCCATAATGTTGATCCAGGTATTTAATCCATAGATAATCAATCCTGCTAAAACAATAACCGGAATGATGGTCCAGATCGCTTCAAGCTTATTATTATCGGCAAAGAATAAGGCTTTTTTACCTTTTTCTCCTTTGTATTTAAATGCAAAATAGTGTAATAAAAACTGGGTTACCGTTTGCACAAAGAAGATCACAATTAAAGTGATGATCATTAAGCGGTCGATCGTTGGACCGTGTGCAGATGCCGAATTAGATAATAATGGTAAATCACCCCATTTTACAAATGAAATAATTGTTATAACATAGATGAAAAGTAAAAAGCCCATCATCAAATAGCCATTTACCGAATTATCTTTATCGGTTGCAACTCCAGCGTTTTCAGTTTTAGCTTTTGCTAAATCAAAGATCTTCACCATCTGCCAGATGGCAATCAGGATACTTACTAAAACTATAATGGTTAATAAAGCTGTCATGTTTATCGTTCGTCTTTATTTAATATCTTAATTAATAATGGAATCCTTCACTTTCTTTAATGAACGGATTTCCTTCCGGTTGTAAATTTACTTTTGATAATCCTGTTCCTACTACAAGTATAAATAAGCCTAAAAAGAATAGGATACTAGCAATTTCTGTTACGCCAAACGACCAGTTAAGTCCAACGGTTGACGGCATTACTAATAGGAAAATATCAATGTAGTGCCCTACTAAAATACCAAGGCCGGCTATCATTACAAACCATGGTACACGTTTGTAATCGCTGTTCATGAGCACAAGAATAGGGAATACAAAATTGAGGACTAGCATACCAAAGAACAGTCCGTTATATTCTTGAATTCGTAGTACGAAATAAACGACTTCTTCAGGCATATTGGCATACCATATCAACATAAATTGATCAAACCACAGGTAGGTCCAGAAAATACTGAAAGCAAACATAAATTTACCTAGGTCATGTAAGTGGCTGTCATTAATGAACGGTACCAGACCTTTTGATTTTAAATAGATGGTTACCATCGCAATTACCGTAATAGCAGACACAAACATACTTGCAAAAATATACCAGGCAAATAGCGTACTGTACCAGTGCGGTGTCATAGACATAAACCAATCCCAGGCCATAGTTGATTCTGTAATGATAAAGAATACTAGGAAGTAAATTGAAATTTTAAAGTTCTTTTTATACGGGGTTAAATCGCCAGAGGTTTCTTGCAACCCATTTTTTCTTGAAAAATGACGATATAAGTTCCACCCTAACAAATATAATATCGCACGGATCACAAAGAATGGAAAATTCAAATATCCGGATTTAGCTTGTATTATTTTATCATCAGCTACCAATTCGTGGTCCTGCCAAGGAAAGAAATGAGTTCCGGCCAATAAAACAATAGCCACAACAATTATAGATCCTGGTAGTAAATACGACGTAATTCCTTCCATAACCCGGAACAATACTGGCGACCATCCCGCAGATGAAGCATATTGAATAGCATAAAATACCAAGGCACCCAAAGCTATCATAAAAAAGAAAAAGGCCGATATAAAAGTAGCAGACCAAGGTTTAGTCTGTAACTGGTGCAATACGTGCTCCATGTGATCTCCACCGTGCTCTTCATCCATTTGCTCGTGAAGCTGTTCCATAGCATGAGCTGAATAACCTTCTTCGCCACGTGCCTGATCCACAAAGGAATTTTTATGCGTGTCTTCTCCATGCCCAGACATGGCAGCATCCTCTTCTCCATGATGACTTTCCTGAGCAGCCAAAATTTCTTTCACATCATCAACCGTCTTAGGCGTGGTTAAAAATCCATAGGATAGACCGGCAAGTCCTAATACCATTAGAATGATTGAAAATACTTTTAAATTACCAGATAGCTTGTACATACTTTAAATATATAATGCAGGTTATTCTTTTATCGTTAATACACTTATTTGGCCGAAGCTTCAAGTGCTTGTTTTAATTGTAACACATAGGCCACGACTTCCCAACGTTCTTTCTCGTTCAGTTGGTTAGCGTAACTACCCATGGCGTTCTTTCCGAAGTAGATCGTATGGTAAATACTTCCTTCCGTAATGGCTCTCCCGGCATCATCATAACTTGGCACACCAAGTATTTTTTCACGTTGCACCAATTTTCCCTTACCATCGCCTTTGTTTCCGTGGCATATACCACAGTAAATCTCATATAATTCTTTAGCCTGAACCATGTTTACCTGAGTTGAATCTAAAGAACTTGTTAGATTTTCTTTAGCCATTAAATAGCCCTGTGTTGTATTCGGGTATTCAAAAAGACTATGTCCTCGCGGAATTGTACCTTCTACAGGTAATTGTCCTTCTCGTCCGTTAGCAAAAGCATTAGATTCGCTGTAGGTTTCATAAGGTACAGCTTCATACATATTAGGCATGTACTGGTAGTTTGGAGATCTATCGTTTTTACACGATACAAAACTCACTACAACAACAAATACTACGGATATTTTAATTAAGCTTTTCATATATTGTATTAATGGGCTTTATCAACTAAATTAATTTCTACGGCACCTGTTTCTTTTAATAAACTTTCAAGAGCTTTGGAGTCACCTTCAACAGCTATTTCCATCAAAAAGTGATCATCTGTTGTTCTTGGATCGGGATTTTCAGGCTTTCTGAATGGCCAGATCTTACTTCTTAAATAAAATGTGATCACCATTAAATGCGCTGCAAAAAATACCGTAAGTTCAAACATAATAGGAACAAAAGCCGGCATATTTTGGTAGTACGTAAAACTCGGTTTTCCACCAATGTCCTGCGGCCAATCCTGAATCATCATATAATTCATCATTACGATGGCAACTGTTAAACCTGTTAATCCATATAAGAACGCAGTGATAGCAAGACGGGTTGGGGCAAGCCCCATGGCTTTATCCAATCCGTGAACCGGAAACGGCGTAAACACCTCTTCGATATGATACTTGGCTGCTTTTACTTTTTTTACAGCTGACATCAAAATATCGTCATCAGTATAAATAGCGTGTATAACTTTTGAAGATTCTTCCATACTACTATTCGTTTAATAATTTTTTAGCTTGTCCTGCCCAATCTTCACGTTCTGCTTTTCCTTTTAAAGCACCTGTAATTGAGTCAAACAAGTCATATTCTCTTTTGGTCATTCTACTAATCTGCACATAAGAGTAAATACCCATATCATTTAAATGTAATGCCGATTTTGGACCAATACCATTTATTTTTTGCAGATCATCTTTTTTCTCGGTTTTAGGATCGAAAGCACCCAGTCTGTCAACTAGCAAAGCTATTTCTCCTGAATGTTTGTGCTGTGGTTCACCACTAAACGTGTCTATTGAAGAGGTTCGTTTATCCGTAGCAGCTCCTTCTAAAGTTTTGCCTTCCGAACGTAATCTTTTGTAACGCTCTCCAGAAGACTTCAGGATGGTTTTTACTTCCGCCTGAGCAATGGTTGGGAATGTTCTCGCATACAGCAGGAACAGAACAAAGAAAAATCCGATGGTTCCTATAAAAATACCAATGTCTACAAATGTAGGTTGGAACATCGCCCAGCCTGATGGTGACCTTCCTTTACTTAAGTCAACAACAATAATGTTGAAACGCTCGAACCACATACCAATGTTAATGATAAATGCTACAACGAAAGTCCACATAATATTTCGTCTCCATTTTTTAACCCATAGGGTCAATGGCACAACGAAGTTACAAATAATCAATGCCCAGAATGCCCACCAATAAGGACCGGTTGCAGCACCGAATGATAAATATGTATAATTTTCATAAGGGTTACCGGAATACCATCCGATAAAATATTCTGTTCCGTAGGCGATAGATACAATACCCCCTGTTAATAAGATCACCTTGTTCATATATTCAATATGAAGCACGGTAATATAATCTTCGAGATTCGAAACTTTACGCATCACAATCAATAAGGTCTGTACCATAGCGAATCCTGAGAAGATCGCTCCTGCAACGAAATATGGAGGGAAAATGGTACTATGCCATCCAGGCACAACCGACGTGGCGAAATCGAAAGATACAATGGTATGTACAGAAAGTACTAAAGGCGTCGCAAGACCAGCCAATACCAAGGAAACTTCCTCGAAGCGCTGCCAATCTTTTGCACGTCCAGACCAGCCAAAACTTAATAAGGTGTAAATTTTCTTTTGAAACGGTTTTACGGCACGATCACGAATCATAGCGAAATCTGGTAATAAGCCTGTCCACCAGAACACTAAGGATACCGATAGATAGGTTGAGATCGCAAATACATCCCATAATAGTGGTGAGTTAAAGTTTACCCATAATGATCCAAACTGGTTTGGAATAGGTAATACCCAATAAGCTAACCAAGGACGACCCATGTGAATAATAGGGAATAAACCAGCTTGTACCACGGCAAAGATTGTCATGGCTTCCGCCGAACGGTTTACAGCCATTCTCCATTTTTGACGGAACAATAAGAGTACCGCAGAGATCAGAGTTCCCGCATGACCGATACCTACCCACCAAACGAAATTGGTAATATCCCAGGCCCAGTTAATGGTTTTATTCAATCCCCAAACTCCAATACCCGTAGATATGGTGTAAATAATACATCCTACTCCCCATAGAAAAGCAGCAAGGGCAATACTAAAAACTATCCACCACGCTTTGTTAGCTTTTCCCAATACCGGGGCACCAACATCAAGACTTATGTCATGATATGACTTTTCCCCACTAACTAATGGTTCTCTTATAGGTGCTTCGTAATGTGACGACATATTTTAAATAATTATCTTAATTCAAATTTTTATGATTCTGTGGTGTTCTTAACCATAGCCTGATACATAACATTAGGTTTGGTACCTACACCTTCCAATAGATGATACATTCTATCGTCATGTAGTTTTTCCACTATCTTAGCCTCTTTATTATTGATATCTCCAAATACCATAGCACCATTGTTACACGCTGCTGAACATGCTGTTTGGAATTCTCCATCTTTTACTTCACGACCTTCGCGTTTTGCATCCAGAATTGTTTTTTGTGTTTTTTGGATACACATAGAACATTTTTCCATAACACCTCTGGATCTTACCACAACGTCTGGGTTCAATACCATACGCCCAAGATCATCATTCATATAGTAATCAAACTCATCGTTCTCACTGTATAAGAACCAGTTAAAACGACGTACTTTATAAGGACAGTTATTTGCACAGTAACGGGTACCAATACAACGGTTATAAACCATTTGGTTCTGACCTTGTCTACCATGAGAAGTTGCAGCAACCGGACACACAGTTTCGCAAGGTGCGTGGTTACAATGCTGACACATTACAGGTTGAAAAGCTACTTCAGGATTATCGTAAGACTGCGTTTCTACTTTTGTATAGGTTTCGAAAGCCTTTAGGTTTTCAAGATCTTCTCTTTCTTGTTCAAACGTATCGTTTGAAGAATAATAGCGGTCTACGCGTAACCAGTGCATATCTCTAAATTTACGTACTTCGCGTTTTCCAACAACAGGTACGTTATTCTCTGAATGACATGCAATAATACAAGCACCACAACCGGTACAAGCATTTAAGTCGATAGACAAATTGAAATGTGGTTGAACCGAACGATCAAAATCTTCCCAGATATTGGCATTCTTATCACGCACTGTAATGTCGTTATGATCATAACTTACGTGCTCTACTTCATTCCAATAGTGCTTATCCTTAGTATTGAAGACTTCTAAAGTTGTTTCCCTAATAATATCTCCACGACCTACCATAGTATTCTGTAACTGAACACAAGCAAATTCATGCTCACCCTCAGCTAAACCAACTGTAGCCTCCTGAAAGGTATTAAAGTTTTGGTAGAATTTATAGGCATTAACTCCAGTTTTCATTTCGTCCTTCATCCCTTCAGACGTTCTTCCATATCCAAGAGCTAAACCAACAGACCCTTTTGCCTGACCAGGTTGAATGATCACCGGAACTTTTATGGTCGTTCCATTAACTGTAACATTAGCGTAACTACCATTTAATGCTCCATTAGAAACATGTGTGTTTACCAATTCTAGGGCATCGGCATCGTATTTTGAAACCGTAAGGTAATTATCCCAAGATGTTCTCGTGATCGGATCCGGGAATTCTTGTAACCATGGGTTGTTGGCTTGTCTACCATCACCCATACCTATTTTTGTATATAAGGTTAATTCTAAACCACCGGAGGCAGCCTTCGCAGATGCCGCTAAAGCACGAGCCGCTTCACCCATGGCAGTTTCCATAGTTTCATTTTCTTCTGGAGATTCTACTGTATCAGGAGTTTCAGTTGCTATAGCCCCCATAAAAACCCCATCATGTAGTGCTTTATTGAATGGACTTCCTCCTAAAATACCTGTTCCCCAGGTTTCCTTGATATAATCATGGTATGAAGACGGGTTGTCGTTCCAGGTTAAAAGTACATCCTGAAATTGCTTCGTATCGAATAACGGACGAATCGTTGGTTGCATTAAACCAAAGTGTCCTTTTTTCAACTCCGTATCACCCCAAGATTCTAAGAAATGTGGCGTAGCGGCCACATACTCAACCTGAGACGAAGTTTCATCCGACTTCATAGAGAAAGCCACAGAAAGTTCTGTTTGCTTTAATCCTTCAGCAAAATCATTTGAATTCGGAAGCGTATAAAGTGGGTTTACACCACACATAATAACAGCACCTACAGTTCCGGCTTTCATATCTGAAATCAAATCTGCAACGGCTTTATCACTTCCTTGTCTTGTATATATTGGTCTCGCTTTATCAAAAATGGTGCTCTTTAAGTATTCATTGATCTCTAAAACAACAGTTTGTGCATTTGCATCTTGAATGCCAGTAACAACAACACCTTTACTTCCAGCACGTTTTAATTGAGAAGCTGCTTTTTTAACAGCAGTTTCAATGGCTTCCGGCAAGCTTCCTGATACTGAACCTCCGACCACATAACTATATAATTTAGCTAAAGCTAATTTCTGTTCACTAGGTTTTAAGGGAACACGCTTATCAGCATTAGCACCGGTAAGCGACATATTAGATTCAAATTGAATATGTCTGGACATTTTACCCTCATGAGGCACACGGCTCTTGGCGTAACTAGAATCGAAACCACCACCTTGCCAGTCTCCTAAGAAGTCGGCACCGATAGAAACGATAACTTCAGCTTCTGAAAAATCGTAGTTTGGTAAAGCACGCTCACCATATTTTGCCTGATAGGCATCAAGAGTCGCTGATTCCGAAATAGCATCATAAACAACGTGTTTAACATTGCCGTACTTCTCTTGAAATTCCGAAATTAACTTACTTGTAGACGGGCTTGCGAAAGTTTGTGTAAGCAACACAATAGGCTTATTCGCAGCCGCTATCGCCGTTAATTTATTTTTTGTTTCAGTATAAAATGCCCCCCAAGAAATAGACTCTCCGCCTTTTTTCGGACTTTGTAAACGCAAACTATCGTACAATCCTAAAATAGAGGCATTCACTCTGGCATTCGCATTGCCAGTGGCCTCAGCTAAAGTATTTCTGTCAATTTTGATCGGACGCCCTTCACGCGTTTTTACCAGTACACTGGCAAAATCGTATCCATCTGCTATTGTTGTAGCGTAGTAATTAGCAACACCAGGAACAATTTCTTGCGGTTGCTGTACGTAAGGAATCGATTTTTTAACAGGTCCTTCACATGCCGCTAATGATGCAGCAGCTGTACTAAAACCAACATATTTTAAGAAATCGCGTCGGGTCGTAGAAGTAGATTCTAATGTATCTTTATCACCTAAAAATTCATCAGTAGGAATTTCT
The DNA here is from genome assembly GCF_043876815.1 of Gaetbulibacter sp. M240. Classification (NCBI taxonomy): domain Bacteria; kingdom Pseudomonadati; phylum Bacteroidota; class Flavobacteriia; order Flavobacteriales; family Flavobacteriaceae; genus Gaetbulibacter; species Gaetbulibacter sp. M240. Next base: position 184,800 of record NZ_JBAWKA010000003.1, on the reverse strand, counting down.
TCTACAAACTCGTTTTGTCTTAGCGTCTCAACAATAGAGCTATTCTCGTTTAGCTCCTCAACACTTTTCCAGTATTTCTTGTTTGATGACATATTATATATTTGAATTACTTCTTATTAATTTTAATAGTGGCATCTACCACATTCTAATCCACCCATTTGAGCTTCTGTTAACTCCTCAACCTGGTACTTCTCCTTTAATTCATCATGAATTTTCTGGTAGTACCCATTGTCCTCCAAATTCACATTGGTTACTCGGTGACAGTCAATACACCATCCCATTGTAAGTGGAGCGTGCTGATACAAGACTTCCATTTCCTCAACAGGACCGTGGCAGGTTTGACACTCAACGCCTCCAACAGTAACGTGCTGTGAGTGATTAAAATAAACAAAATCCGGTAAGTTATGGATACGCACCCATTTAACAGGTTCGGTTTTTCCAGTATATCTTTGGTTTTCATCATCCCACCCTACAGCTTTGTAAAGTTTTTTGATCTCACCATCGTAGAACTCTTTTGAATATTCTGCCGTTGCCGTTTCCGGAGCTACTTCATAAATCGATTTATGACAGTTCATACAAATATTAAGCGATGGAATTCCGGAATGCTTGCTCACACGAGCAGACGAATGACAATATTTACAATCGATACCGTTATCTCCGGCGTGAATTTTATGAGAATAATGAATAGGCTGTACTGGTTGGTACCCTTGGTCTATTCCAATTTGCATCATCCAACCGTAAGCGAAATAAGCACTTCCAAGTAAGAAGAAAATTGCCAGAACAACCATTAAGAATTGATTTTCAACAAATGCTTTCCATAATGGTTTACGCACCGGACGTTCTTCAATTTCAATTTCTTGAACCGCAGCAAAACGACGTAAGGTCTTATTAACCGCGTATAAACCTATAGCTAAAAGAGCAAACAAAATAGCTAAAGCACCTAACAACACATCGTTGGTAACACCACCTGTGTTTGAAGGCATACCTGCTGAACCACCTCCTGCAACCTGGCCTTCAGGTACTACTGGTACGGGTATTTCCTCAGCTGTGTAAGCCAGAATGTTATCAATATCACTGTCTGACAACTGTGGAAAAGCTGTCATAGCCGTTTTATTGTATTCGTTGTAAATTTTGTTAGCGTAGGCGTCTCCATCTTTGATTAACGCTGCACTATTGTGAATCCATTCGTACAACCATGATCTGTCCAAGCCCTCTTCTTCAGATAAACGTTGCTCAACGTTACGAAGTGCTGGGCCAGTCATTTTCTTATCTAATTTATGACAAGCAGCACAATTGGCATTAAACAATTCTTTTCCTTTTGCTGGATCGCCCTCCTGAGCTGAAAGGGCGGCTGTAAATGCTAGTAAAGAAATTAAGGCTACGCGAAAGATGCTTTTACTTAATTTACGGTGAATCACCTGTTTCATATTGTTAGTTATATTAACTTCTAAACTTTGGTATGATTTTTTCTGTTCTAAAGATAAAAAAGCATACATAAAATCTCAGGCAAAAGTAATACTTAAAGTCGATTTTAGAAATGTTAGAATAGTGTTAATTGCTAATTTAGAGAAATTCTAAATAATAAAAAAGACCACTTTTTAGTTAATTACGTATAACTTTGTATAAATAAAATTTTAAAATGAAAACCTACTGTTTGAAAATTAGTGTGTTAGTATTATTTGCTTTTCTGGCTACGCCGAAAATAAGCCTGGCACAAACCGGAAATCTGGAAGTTAATCAAGATCAAAAAATCGTAACGCTTTTAAATGTTAAAAAGCAAATGAATAAGAGCGATGTGGACTCTGATCGCTATAAAATACAAATTTATAATGGCAACCGTTCCGAAGCTTATAACGCTGAAAAAGATTTCAATAAAGGGTTCCCGGAATGGAAAACAAAAGTAGTTTATGAACAACCTAATTTTAAAACCTGGGTTGGAAGTTTTAGAACACGACTGGAGGCAGACAGAGCCCTTAAACGGATCAAGACAAAGTTCACCAATGCCTTTATATTCAAGCCTAAATAAAAGATATTAAAGCATAAAAAAAGCGACCAAAATGGTCGCTTTTTTTATTATAGTAAATCTCTATTTTAGTTTCTTTTTCACCTCAATTTCATGGAAGGCTTCAATAATATCGCCTTCTTGAATATCGTTGAAATTCTTGATTTGCATACCGCAATCGTACCCTTTAGAAACCTCTTTCACATCGTCTTTGAAACGCTTCAAGGAAGTTAATTCACCGGTATGAACAACCACACCATCACGAATCAAGCGAACACCTGAATTACGCATAATTTTTCCACTGGTTACCATACATCCCGCGATACTACCAATTTTAGAAACTTTAAAGATCTCACGGATCTCAGCTGTACCTGTTACTTCCTCTTTAAGTTCCGGCGACAACATACCTTCCATAGCATCTTTAAGATCGTTTATCGCATCATAAATAATAGAGTAAGTTCGGATATCAATTTCTTCTTTATCAGCAATCGATCGTGCATTACCTACCGGACGCACATTAAATCCTACAATGATCGCATCAGAAGCTGATGCTAATAATACATCACTTTCCGTAATGGCACCAACACCTTTATGAAGAATATTCACTTGAATTTCTTCAGTCGATAATTTCTGGAAAGAATCCGTTAAGGCTTCTACAGAACCATCCACATCACCTTTTAGAATGATGTTCAATTCTTGGAAGTCTCCAAGTGCAATACGGCGTCCAATTTCATCCAGAGTAATATGACGTTGTGTTCTAACAGACTGTTCCCGTTGCAATTGGGCACGTTTCGCAGCGATTTGCTTAGCTTCACGTTCGTCTTGAAATACATTAAATTTATCCCCGGCCTGTGGTGCACCATCAAGTCCTAAAACAGACACTGGTGTCGATGGGCCTGCAGCTTCAATATCTTTACCACGCTCATCATGCATAGCTTTTACCTTACCGCTGTGTTGACCGGCTAATACGTAGTCACCTACGCGTAAAGTACCAGCCTGAACTAATACCGTAGACACGTAACCACGACCACGATCCAGATAAGCTTCAACTACCGTTCCTACAGCAGATCTATTTGGATTTGCTTTAAGCTCTAATAATTCAGCCTCTAGTAATACTTTTTCTAATAGTTCCTTAACACCTGTACCGAATTTCGCTGAAATATCATGCGATTGGATCTTACCTCCCCAGTCTTCAACTAATAAATTCATATTAGCTAAGCCTTCTTTTATTTTTTCCGGATTGGCATCAGGTTTATCAATTTTATTTATCGCAAATACAATGGGCACACCTGCTGCCTGAGCATGCGAAATGGCCTCTTTAGTCTGCGGCATAATATCATCATCGGCAGCAGCTACAATAATAGCAATGTCAGTAACCTGAGCACCACGAGCACGCATCGCCGTAAAGGCTTCGTGACCCGGTGTATCCAGGAACGCGATCTTCTGACCACTTTCAAGGGTTACACCATAAGCCCCAATATGCTGTGTGATTCCTCCGGATTCACCAGCAATTACGTTTTCTTGACGAATATAATCCAAAAGGGATGTCTTACCGTGGTCTACGTGACCCATAACAGTAACTATTGGCGCTCTGGCCTCTAGATCTTCCGGTTTATCCTTGACTACTTCTATGGATTCTTCAATATCGGCAGTTACGAACTCCACCTGATAACCAAATTCTTCTGCCACAATAGATAAGGTTTCAGCATCTAATCGTTGGTTCATCGTAACCATCATACCCAAAGACATACAGGCAGAAATTACTTCCGTAACTCCTACATCCATCATGGTAGCGACCTCACTGGCCGTTACAAATTCAGTTACCTTAAGAATTTTGCTTTCAGCAGCTTCCTGTTCCTGATCAATAGCCGATTGTTCTTTGTGCTGATCCCGCTTATCACGTCGGTATTTGGCACCTTTTCCTTTACTGGATTTTCCTTGAAGTTTCTCCAGAGTCTCACGAACTTGTTTTTTAACATCTTCCTCGCTTGGCTCCTCTTTAATCGTGCTACGGCGGCCTTTCCCCGCCTGGTTGCGATCATTGCGACCACCAGGTTTCGCCTGACTTCCGCCTGGGCCTGCTTTGCTTATACGACGACGTTTTTTCTTGCCTTTTGATTTATCATCGGTTCCACCTACTTTTTTATCCTCTTTCTTCTTCTTTGGCTTATTGAATTGTGATAAATCAATTTTATCACCCGCTATTTTAGGCCCGGAAAGTTTTTTATACTGTGTGGTAACCTTTTCTTCAGGAACCATTTCACCATCTACCATAACTGATTTCGTTTTTTCCTCAGTTTTTTTGGCAGGCTCTTTTTCAGTTTGAGTTTCTTTTTTGGCTTCCGGCACTTGAGCTACTTTTTCAGGTTCTTTGGCCTCCTCCTTTTTAGGAGTAGCCTCAGGTTTTTCCTCTATAGGTTTTTCTTCTATAGTTTTTTCCTGAGGTTTTTTAGCATCCAGATCAATCTTCCCAACCTGTTTCGGTCCGGCGAGGGATTTTGACGCTTTTATAACCGCTTCCTTTTTTTCCGCTTCGCGTTGTTTCTCTTCCAATTCACGTTCACGCTGTTCGCGAAGCCTGTCCTTTTCCTTCTGCTTTGCTTCGCTAACTTCCTGTGACGCAACTTTCTTATTCGCATCTGTTTCGAATTCATCTGAAAGAATCTTGTAGGTGTCTTCAGAAATTTTCGTAGTAGGACGCTTATCTATTTCGATACCCTTAGAATCTAAAAATTCCACAGCACGATCAAGAGAAATGTTTAACTCGCGTAATACTTTATTTAATCTTATTGTTTCAGCCATAAATTGCCTTTAAAATACTCAAATATATATTATTCCTCGAACTCTTCTCTAAGAATTCGAATTACATCTATAATGGTTTCTTCTTCTAAATCTGTTCTTTTAACTAGGTCTTCTACCTCTTGTTCTAAAATACTCTTGGCAGTATCTAACCCGGCTTTACTAAATTCTGCAATGATCCAGGATTCGATTTCATCAGAGAATTCATTTAATTCCACATCTTCTTCAGCACCTTCTCTGAAAACATCAATTTCATATCCTGTTAATTGGCCCGCCAAACGAATGTTGTGCCCACCTCTACCAATAGCTTTACTTACTTCCTCAGGTTTTAAAATTACCTCAGCACGTTTGTTTTCCTCATCAATTTTAATTGAGGTTACACGCGCAGGACTTAAAGCTCGGGTTATATATAATTGTAAATTGTTTGTGTAATTGATAACATCGATGTTCTCATTACCCAATTCCCTTACAATGCCGTGAATTCTCGATCCTTTCATACCTACACAGGCACCAACCGGATCGATTCTATCGTCATAAGAATCTACAGCCACTTTAGCTTTTTCACCAGGTATACGAACCACATTTTTAATGGTTATTAAACCATCAAAAACTTCTGGAATTTCCTGTTCAAATAATTTTTCCAAAAATACAGGGGAGCTTCGAGACATGATAATCGCCGGCTTAGCTCCTTTAAGCTCAACCGTTTCAATGATACCACGAACATTATCTCCTTTTCTGAAAAAATCAGATGGTATTTGCTTGTCCTTTGGTAAAATGATTTCGTTACCTTCATCATCCAATAAAATCACCGCACGATGACGAATATGATGTACCTCAGCGGTGTAAATTTCACCGATAAGATCTTTAAATTGCTTGTAGATTATGGTATTATCATGCTCATGGATCTTAGCGATCAGGTTTTGACGCAAAGCCAAAATGGCGCGTCTTCCTAAATCTACTAATTTAACCTCTTCTGAAACATCTTCACCTACTTCAAAGTCGGGTTCAATTTTACGAGCTTCAGACAATGAAATCTCTTGATTAGGTTCTTCCACTTCACCATCGGCAACCACCACACGGTTTCTCCAAATCTCTAAATCACCTTTATCAGGATTAACAATAATATCAAAATTATCATCATCTCCAAATTTCTTTTTTAATGCACTTCTAAAAACATCTTCTAAAATGGCCATTAACGTTACTCTGTCGATGAGCTTATCGTCTTTAAATTCTGAAAAAGACTCAATTAACGCAATATTTTCCATAACTCTATTAAATTAAAATTTTATCATAACTTTTGCTTCTACAATATCCTCGAAAGCGATATCCGCTTGTTTTTTAACAGTCACCTTGCCTTTACCAACCGGTTTCGGCTCTCTAACTTTCCACTCCAATGAAACACCTTGGTCGTCAACCTTAATTAAAGTGCCTTCTGCAGTCTCGGTAGTTGTTTTTACTTTTAAAATTCTACCAATGTGTTTTTTATATTGCCGTTTTTCAACTAAAGGAGCTGTCGCTCCGGCAGACATTACTTCCAAGGAAAAATCTTCTTCCTCCCGATCCAAGTGGTGCTCGATTGCACGACTTATAAACATACAATCTTCAACTATAACACCTTTATCACCATCTATAATAACTTTGATTTTATTATCGCTACTGATAGAGAAATCAATAAGAAATAGATCAGAACGTTCTTCTAAACCCTTATTTAGCAAGTCTTTAACTTTACTTTCAATCATTTTTTAGTATAAAAAGAGGGGACTTTCCGTCCCCTCAATTTCTTTTTTTCGCCTTTTCAACGGTGCAAATATAATACATTTTAATGAAAATACAGGCACAAAAACCAAATAAAACGCTTGTATCTACCTAAGTCTGAATCCGTTTTATTTGATGGGGCCGATCCAAAAATAACAGCAAAATGATTGTTGTATTCTGAACCTAAATTTCAGAAAAACAAAAGCCCTTACTACAAGGTAAAGGCTTTTCCTTTTTTGTTGGCCTACTAGGGCTCGAACCTAGACTCTTCTGGACCAAAACCAGACGTGTTGCCAGTTACACCATAGGCCATTGTGCAATTGAGGGTGCAAATTTAGTACAAAGTTTTATTTTCACAAGATTTTTTTTGAAAAATAATTACCTAATCCTTAACGTTTACTTAAAAAATCTTGCTATACCATATTTATTAGTAAATTCGCCAAAGCAAACAAACTCATAGATAAATGACAGAATTTAATTTTAAGAAATGGAACACTCTTTTGGGGTGGTTCGCTTTTTTAATTGCTATTATTACTTATGCCTCCACCGTTGAACCTACAGTGAGTTTCTGGGACGCAGGAGAATACATTCTAACCTCTTCAAAATTACAAGTAGGCCATCCGCCGGGAGCACCACTATTTCAAATGATAGGGGCTTTTTTCTCTGTTTTTGCCTTTGGAAATTCTCAGCTTATTGGATTGGTTATGAATCTTCAGAGTGCGTTTGCAAGTGCTTTTGCCATTATGTTCATGTATTGGACATTGACTATGCTTCTATCCAAAATGGCCGGTAAGCCTTCAACACTATCAAAATCTAAAGCTATAGCTATTTTAGGAAGCGCCTTAGTGGGTAGTTTAGCTTTCACATTTACTGACTCGTTTTGGTTTAATGCCGTTGAAACGGAAGTTTATGCCATGGCAACACTAATTATGTCTTCCTTGTTTTACTTGGCTCTGCGTTGGGAACGCGATATGGATAACCCAAGAGGAAACCGATGGATCATCCTTATTTCTTTTATCATCGGATTATCTTTCGGGGTACACTTTATGGGTTTACTTACCATCCCTGTGATCGGGCTCATCTATTACTTCAAAAATTATAAAACGATTACCGTTAAAAACTTCATTATTGCCCATGTGGTGGCTGTAGGTATTTTAATGTTCGTTTTTAAATTGCTGGCACCTAACATTCTCAAGATATTCAGTGTGTTTGAGATCTTTTTTGTGAATTCTGTAGGCTTACCATTTAACTCCGGATCTATAATAGCTGGGTTATTATTGGTTGGATTGATTTTATTCGGATTGCGATATACGCGACAAAAAGGTTTTGTTCATTTTAATACGGCGATCCTTTGCTTAACATTCATAATTATAGGGTTTTCCACATGGCTCATGCTTCCTATCCGTGCCAACGCGAATACTGTGATTAATGAAAATAACCCGTCTAGTGCCCGCGAACTTTTGGCCTATTACAACTTAGAGCAGTATCCGGAAACGCACCTGTTCTATGGACCACAATTTACCGATCAATATGCCTATCTGGATGAAGATGATCCGTATACGGATGAAGCACCAAAATATGAAAAGGACGAAGAAAAGGGTGAATATGTTATTGTAAACGATTACAAGAACGCCAGACAAAATTACAACCATAAACAGGCTTCTTACTTTCCGCGAATGTGGAGTGCAGAGCACGCCGAAAACTATATGATGTTTTCCGGTTTTTTAGATTTTAAGCTAAAACCGGAATATCAAATGCAAAACGATTTGCGAAAAGTGATTTCTGACTTTAAAAATAGTGTCTCTCAGGGTCGAGTTGATCGTGAAGATTACCATAACTTCTTAAATAGATTTAAAAGTTACATAGAAATTGAACAACCTTCCATGGCCAGTAATTTAAGATACCTGTTTGAATATCAATTAGGGTATATGTATTGGCGCTACTTTATGTGGAATTTCTCCGGAAGACAAGATGATATTCAAGGGAAATTAGATAATCATGGAAACTGGATTACCGGAATCAATTTTATTGATAAATGGCATTTAGGCTATTCTCAGGAGAACCTGCCAAGCGATATGAAAAATAATAAGGCCAGAAACACCTATTATTTATTACCGCTTATTCTAGGGCTTATTGGTTTTTTCTTTGTATTCAACAAAGACAAAAAAGTATTCTGGGTTATGCTGGTCTTTTTCCTATTTACGGGTGTAGCTATCCAGGTATATACGAATGTTCGACCATTTGAACCCCGCGAGAGGGATTATTCAGTGGTGGGCTCGTTCTATGTGTTTGCATTATGGATCGGCTTTGGAGCATTTGCTTTATACGAGGCGCTTAAGAAATACTTGCCTAATAAAATATCGGCACCATTAATCACAATAGTTTGCCTTGCCCTAGTACCCGGTATTTTGGCGGCCAATAACTGGGATGATCACGACCGATCTGATAAGTATACTGCACGTGCCATGGCAAGAATGTATTTGGATTCTTGTGAAGAAAATGCCATTTTATTCACCATCGGTGATAACGACACGTTTGCCTTATGGTATGCTCAGGAAATTGAGGGCTACCGAACTGATGTACGTATTGTGAATACAAGCTTATTCCAGACAGCCTGGTATATCGATCAAATGAAACGTAAAGCTTATGAAAGCGACCCGGTACCATCTCAATTAGAACACAAGGATTATAAATTTGGCACAAATGAATATGTGGCTATTGAATCGGTAATTCAGGACACCTTGACCGTTAATCAATTTTTAGAATTTATTACCAACGATAATCCAAGAACACGTTATAAATATGTGTTGGAACAACAAGGCGTGGATATCTCACAGGTGCGTAATCAAGATCTAAACATGAGATACATGCCGTCGCCTTATTTAAGGATTCCTGTTAGTAAGCAGAATGTGCTGGAATCTGGTATTGTAAAACCACAGGACGCTGATAAAATTGTCGATGATATTGTGATCAATGTGAAAGGTAATGCCCTCTATAAAAATCGTTTGCTCATGTTGGATATTGTTGCCAACAACGATTGGAAACGCCCTATTTATTTTACTGGTGGGAGTTTTGGCGATGACGACTATTTATGGATGAAAGATTACCTGCAACTCGATGGATTGTGTTATAAATTAGTCCCAATAAGAACCCCGGTAGATCCAAATAATCCTTTTGATATGGGTCGCGTAGACAGCGAACTCATGTATAAAAAGGTGACCCAATGGAATTGGGGAAATAGTGGTGGAGACATTTATCACGACCCTGAAACACGGAAGAATGGCATTACATATCGTAGTAATCTGGCGCGGTTAATTGAACAACTCATTAAGGAGAACAAGTTAAAAAAAGCAGAAAAGATTGCCGATATCGCCATGGAAAATATGCCTGTAGAACATTACGGTTTCTATACCCTTCTAGAACCTTATATCGACGCTTATTTTCAAGTAGGCGCAATCGATAAGGCTGAAGCCTTGTTCAAAAAATTGGCCATTAAATATCAGGAAAATTTAAAATATTACAGCAGTCTAACAATTGAAAATCAGGACCGTTTATTCGAGGAAATTTACACAAATATCCAGCGCTATAAAAGCTTGATCGACTTGCTGATGAGACATGATAAGGAATTTGCAGAAAAGGAAGGTGAGGTTTTCAATAATTATTTAAAATTGTTTCAACATTTTTACGGGGGAAGTACGGATGAAGATGAGTACCAAACACCGGTAGATCAGGATCTTCTGCAAAATACACCCTCTATCGATAGTGAAGTACCACCAACGCCCATTCCATAGCGTATGAGTTTTGCACCAGTAAAAACGCCGGCTGTAGCAAAAAAAATGTTTCCAAATTACATTTGGGATATGCCGGCTACAGAGAAGGTTCTGTACCTCACCTTCGATGACGGTCCCACCCCGGATATTACATCCTGGACGCTAAACATATTGGCAGAATATAATGCCAAGGCAACATTTTTCTGTATTGGCAAGAATATCCAAAACCATCCTGACCTCTTTAAAGAAGTCGTATCGTCCGGACACAGCATTGGCAATCATACCCAAAATCATATCAAGGGTTGGAAAACCAAAGCAGAATCCTATTTAGAAAATGTTGGTAAAGCTCAAGACCATATTGAAAAACATCTTGAGGCTCTTCCGGCAAAATCGATAGCTTCTGAAAGCGGGAAATTATTCCGTCCGCCATACGGTCAAATTTCTCCAAAACAAGGTAAAAAACTTATCACATTGGGATATCACGTAATAATGTGGGATGTAATAGCTTTCGATTGGGATAAAAGTATTTCACCGGAAACTTGTTTGAAACATGTTACCTCCAAAGCAAAAGAAGGAAGTATCGTTGTATTTCATGATAGTGTAAAAGCCCAAAAGAATATGCAATATGCCTTACCTAAAACATTGGATTATTTCTCTGAAAAAGGCTATCGTTTCGCCCCTATTCAAATAAAAAAGTAAATTGAAACTACACGTAGTTTTGGATAATCCCTATCAAAGTGTTGGCATCTTGCTCACCACTTTGGCGCCATTTCATTTCGCCGCCTTTATAGATAATTAAGGTTGGTAAGGTTTTCACGCGCAAAGCTTCGGCAAGTTCTTGATTTTTTTCTACATCAATTTTGATCACCTTGGCCTTATCACCAAGAGCCGCCGCAACGTCTCTCAATACAGCATGCATAGCAGCAGACTGCTCGTTCCATTCTGTAAAAAAGTCCAGTAAAACTGGAATTTCCACATCAATAAGTTCCCCAAATTTTGACATACAATTAAGGTTTAAGTCAACTTCAATATTACAAACCTAACTAATTACGGTCTGTAAACCAACAATTTATGTTGGCCAGGGTTTAATTAATAAATATAAATATAAACAAATTAGCCATAACCGCAACAAAATTACCCTATTATGGCGCTCAATTAAGCCATTGGTTCAGGGTCTTTGGTGCCTTTTTTCAACTCAATGACTGTAATTTCCGGCCAGATCCCTACGCGTCCGGGATAGCCTAAATATCCGAAACCACGATTTACATTAATATATTGTCCTTTTTCTTCATAAATGCCAGCCCAGTATCTGTACCGCCACTTAATGGGACTCCATTTAACCCAACCCGGAATTTCAATGCCAAATTGCATGCCATGCGTATGACCGCTTAATGTAAGGTGATAATGCATAGGATCATCAATCACTTGCTTCTCCCAATGGGTGGGGTCGTGACTCATTAAAATTTTAAAATCGTCTTTATCAATGTTCTCTGTAGCTTTTTTTAAATCACCAGCTTTTTTAAATCCTCCGACACCCCAGTTCTCAACCCCAACTAAAGCAATACGTTCACCATTGCGCTCAAGATACCGACTTTCGTTACACAAAAGGTCAAAGCCCATATCTTTTTGAATCATTTTCAATTTATTAAGATTTTCTTCTTTCTCAGCCTCAGAATTCCAATCTACATAATCACCATAGTCATGATTCCCAAGAATGGAGTATACGCCGTCTTTAGCCTCCAAACGCCCAAACAACGATTTCCAAGGTAGCATTTCATCAGATTTATTATTAACCAGATCGCCAGTAAATAAAATAGCATCTGAATTCTGTTCATTTATCAAATCTACACCATATTCAATTTTTTCATGATTATCAAAGCTTCCTGAATGAATATCACTGATTTGTGTTATTTTGTAGCCATCAAAACCTTCAGGCAAATCATCAAAGGTCAGCGTGTATTTCAATACCCTAAATCGGTATTTTCCACGGTACATCCCATACAATAAAGCCGTAAAAGGAATGGCAGCAAGACCCAAAGCGATCTGACTCACAAATTTCCGCCTTGACGGTATATAAAAACTATCCTTGCTTGTCACCAATCTATCGTACAAACCAAGGATTAAGCGCATAATATCTTCACCGAAAAGAATAGGGACAATAACCAGATTTAATGCGATAAAGGTTATAATGAAACCAAAAGCATAACTTTTTGCTGGGGTTAATACACGACCTTCACTTGCACTCAGAAATTGATATAAAAAATTTCCAAGTATCAGAATGGCTACACCAAAGAAAACATAATGAATCCACGAATATTTGGTTATCGTTTTAATGGCCTGAAATCCATAAAAAGTTATAAAACTGTAAAATGCTATAAAAATAATCCAGCGGAGCATAGGGCCTTTTATTTGCAAAGATAATAGTATTATAACGGAATTATTTCACGCGTGATCTTATTTAACTAATTGTTAAGGTTTTAAAAATATAGGTAGAAATGAAAATCCGGGACACTTAGTTTTAATGATAACTTTTTGTAGTTTTGATTTTCTATCAAAAAAGAACACATGTCCGATCAAAAACGCCTCTTTTTAGTTGATGCCTACGCCTTAATTTTTCGTGGGTATTACGCTTTCATTAAAAATCCCAGAATAAACTCAAAAGGGGTGGATACCTCAGCGATTATGGGGTTTATGAACTCGCTGCTTGATGTGATAAAACGTGAACGTCCTGATCATTTAGCTGTGTGTTTTGATAAAGGCGGCAGTGCCGACCGTGTGGAAATGTATGAGGCCTATAAAGCCAACCGCGACGAAACTCCGGAAGCTATTAAAATAGCGGTACCGTACATTCAGGATATTCTAAAAGCCATGCATATTCCTATTATGGTGAAAGAAGGTTACGAAGCTGATGATGTTATTGGAACGCTCTCTAAGCAGGCCGAAAAAGAAGGTTATAAAACCTTTATGGTAACACCTGATAAGGATTTTGCCCAACTTGTTTCTGAGAACATATTCATGTACCGCCCTGTTTTTGGCGGCGGTTATGAAACCTGGGGCATCCCCGAGGTGAAGAAAAAATTTGAGGTGGAAGACCCGCTTCAGGTGATTGATTTTTTAGGCATGATGGGAGATTCGAGTGATAATATTCCCGGACTTCCAGGCGTTGGGGAAAAAACAGCCAAAAAGTTTATTGCCCAATATGGCAGTATGGAAAAACTTCTGGACAGTACGCATGAACTTAAAGGCAAAATGAAAGAGAAAATTGAGGACAATAAAGAACTTGGACTTCTTTCGAAAAAGCTCGCTACCATTATGCTAGATGTTCCGGTAGATTTTGATGAGAAAGATTTTGAAATGAACCACCCTGACGTGGAAGCTGTAAAAGCGATCTTTCAGGAATTGGAATTCAGACGTCTTACAGAAAACTTTTTAAAAACTTTTGAGGCTGAATCGGAATCCGAATCACCGCATACAAGTAATAACAATTCGATAGCCACAGAAACTAAAAAACCAAGTAAATCAACAACTGCCGGCCAAGGGCAATTTTCACTTTTTGGTGATGACTCAGCCGACGATTCAGAACCTTTAACACCGCAACAAAGGGATACGATCGAGACCAGATCACACCTATACCAAAGTATAGCACCTGGAATGGCCACTAAATTATTTATAAAGAATTTGATGGGGCAAACATCGGTATGTTTTGATACCGAAACCACCGGATTAAATCCGATTACTGCCGAGTTGGTAGGTATTGCTTTTTCCTGGGAAATAGGTAAAGGATTTTACATACCTTTTCCCGAGAACAGAAACGAAGCTCAGGAACTCCTCGAACAATTGCGTCCGTTCTTTGAGAGTGAGGTTATTGAAAAAGTGGGACAGAATTTAAAATACGATATTAAAGTGCTTGCCAAGTACAACATGGAAGTTAAAGGCAAATTATTTGACACCATGCTTGCCCATTACCTCATCAATCCGGATATGCGCCATAATATGGATGTTCTGGCTGAGACCTATTTAAACTACTCGCCCATTTCTATAGAATCGCTTATTGGTAAAAAAGGGAAAAACCAAAAATCGATGCGGGAGGTGCCTTTGGAAGAACAAACTGAATACGCCGTTGAAGATGCTGATATCACGCTGCAATTAAAGGCTTATTTTGAAAAAGAACTCGGTGAAGCCCAAACTCAAAAGCTTTTTGATGAGATCGAAATTCCGCTTCTTCGCGTACTCGCTGCCATGGAGTTGGAAGGTATCAACCTCGATAAGGAATTCCTCCATTCACTTTCCGATCAATTGGATAAAGACATTAAGGACCTTGAGACTAAAATATACGAAGAAGCCGGTGAAGAATTTAATATCGCATCACCTAAACAGCTCGGTGAGATCTTATTTGATAAACTAAAATTGGTAGACAAACCGAAAAAAACAAAAACGGGACAGTATTCTACCTCGGAAGATATTCTAAGCTATTTGGCTAAAGACCATAAAATCGTTAAGGCCGTTTTGGATTATCGCGGTTTAGCCAAATTAAAAAGTACCTATATTGATGCATTGCCTAACCAGGTGGAAGAAAGCACCGGTCGGGTGCATACCGATTACATGCAAACCGTGGCAGCCACAGGACGCTTAAGTAGTAATAACCCGAACCTTCAAAATATCCCGATCCGAACGGAACGTGGACGCCAGGTGCGCAAGGCCTTTATTCCGCGAAGCGAAGATTATACCCTTTTGGCAGCAGATTACTCTCAAATTGAGTTACGCATTATTGCAGCTTTAAGTGAAGAAGAAACAATGATCTCAGCCTTTAAAAACGGGGAAGATATTCACGCTTCAACGGCCTCAAAAGTCTTTAATGTACCTTTAGAAGAAGTGACTCCGGAACAACGTAGCCAGGCTAAAACGGTAAACTTTGGTATTATATACGGAGTTTCGGCTTTTGGTTTAAGTAATCAAACCACCCTGAATCGCACCGAAGCCAAAGAATTGATCGATACTTATTATGCCACATATCCAAAATTGAGGGATTACATTAGTAAACAGGTTGATTTTGCTCGCGATCACGGTTACGTTAAAACGGTTCTAGGCCGAAGACGCTATTTAAAAGATATAAATTCCAGAAACGCCGTGGTACGTGGTGCCGCCGAACGTAACGCAGTAAATGCACCTGTTCAGGGAAGTGCTGCCGATATTATTAAAATCGCCATGATCCGTATTTTCGAAAAATTAAATACAGGAAATTTCAAAACCAAAATGCTCTTACAGGTTCATGATGAATTGGTATTTGATGTTTATAAACCTGAAATGGAAAAAGTATCTAAAATGATCCGAGAGGAAATGGAAAACGCCTACACGCTCGAGGTTCCTTTGGATGTAGACATTGATACCGGAGCAAACTGGCTGGAAGCCCATTAATATAACTTATGACAAATTCATACGATCCACTGAACGATAAGACCATCGGATTTTGCCCGGAATATTATGACGAAATGGTAGCAAACTGGTCGGAATCTAAAGTGCTAAAACCGGACTATTTATTTTTGGGAGATAGTATTACTGAACAAGGTAACTGGCCCGAAAGAGTGAAGGGAAGCACCGTGGTCAATCATGGTATCAAGGGTGATATCAGTATCAGTGTTTTAAGGCGCTTGGATGAAACTATTCGGCAACAGCCAAAAACGATTTTATTAATGATCGGTACCAACGATCTGGCCAAAGGCATTTCGGAAAATGAAGTGATCGAAAATACCTTTGAGATCATCCGCCAGCTTAACCATAGCTTACCGGAAACACCAATTTTCTTGCAAAGTATTTTACCAGTAAATAATACCATTCCAGATTTCGAAGCACGCTTTGATAATGCTGAGGTCATTCAGAATATCAATCGCGAGTTGGTTCGACCGCCTTCAGAATTAACCTTTAATTACTTAGACCTTCACGATGATTTCCTAGATGAGGATAACAAGCTAATTTCAGCCTTTACTACAGATGGGCTTCATTTAAATGAAAAAGGTTATGAGCATTGGATGGGTATTTTAATAGACGAGCGTATCATTTAATCTGGAATACTGATAGTAATTAATCCACTTCATACCTTTGAAATTAATTTTTTAAGCTAATTTTGCCATCATTTTAAAGGTATGAGCATTATTTCAACAGATATAACCCGGGCGAAAGCTATTTTGGAACAGAACGATTTGGTCGCTATTCCTACGGAGACCGTTTATGGTCTGGCGGGAAATATTTACAGTGAAAAGGCAATAAAGGCTATTTTTGAAACAAAGAAGCGTCCGTTTTTTAATCCCCTTATAGTTCATATCCCTCATATTAATTATTTGGAAAACGTTGCTTCCTACGTTCCTGAAAAGGCGCGACAATTGGCTGAGGCTTTTTGGCCGGGCTCGCTTACCTTAGTTTTACCAAAAAAAGCGAATATCCCCGACCTTATTACAGCCGGAAAAGATACCGTAGCTGTGCGAATCCCGAATCATCCGCTGACATTAAAGCTTTTAGAATCTCTTGATTTTCCTTTAGCAGCGCCCAGCGCTAATCCTTTTGGGAGCATCAGCCCGACTACCGCTAAACATGTGGAGACCTATTTTAAAAATGATATCCAAATGGTTTTAGATGGCGGTCCCTGTCAGCACGGTATAGAATCGACTATTGTAGGTTTCGAGGGCGAAAATCCTGTGGTTTACCGTTTAGGTTCTATCGCCTTGGAAGATCTGGAAGCTGTTGTTGGAAGTATACTAGTAAAGAACAAAAAAGAACAAGCCCCTGACGCTCCAGGCATGTTGGAACGGCATTATGCCCCGAAAACCCAAACGATTTTAGTGGATTCGGTTATCGAAGAAATTAAAAAACATCCTGGAGAGAAAATAGGTGTTTTGGCTTTTAAGACACCTGTTCAGGATAGCACGGTGGCATATCACATTATCCTGTCGGAAAATGGTAATTTAAATGAAGCAGCCGCCCGTCTTTACGATGCGCTGCACGACATGGATAAACAGGATTTAGATGTGATTATCGCTGAACGGCTTCCTGACTATGGTTTGGGTAGATCTATCAATGATCGCTTAGAGCGTGCCACGGTTAGCACATAAAAAAGCAGAATTCCAAAATTGAAATTCTGCTTTTCTTCATCCGGTTAACAGATTACAAACTTAGGCAGTCTGCATTTCATGTTTACCTTCATAAACCTCTTCAACTAACTTTTCGCAAAATGCAGGCAAGTCTTTCGGGCTTCTACTGGTAACTAATCCTTCGTCTACTACAACTTCTTCATCAACCCAGTATGCACCGGCATTTTTCATATCAGTTTTGATCGAATTGAATGAGGTAATTTTTCTACCACGCAATACATCGGCTTCTGCCAATAGCCATGGTCCATGGCAAATAGCTGCTTCCGGTTTACGTTTTTCAAAAAACGATTTTACAAAATTCACTGCGTGTTCATTTCTACGCAATACATCGGGATTAATTAAGCCATCCGGTAATACGAGGGCATTATATTCATCCTGTGTAACTTCATCTATCGTTTTATCTACTTTAATAGTTTCTTTACTCCAATTGCCATCAGTCCATCCTCTGATATCCTCTTTATTAAGCGATACAATATGAACGTCGGTATCAGCCTTTTCCAAAGCTTTTTTAGGTTCTATCAATTCACTTTCCTCAAATCCATTGGTTGCCAGAATAGCAACGGTCTTTCTTTCTAAATTCTTCATTTCGTAAATTTTTAATGATTAATAATTCGTTTACTTTAAGATACAAGAAAAGGGTCCTCAATCCAAAAATTACGAGCGGTTTAACCTGACCTTAACATAAGCTGTTAAGAGCCCTTAAAATGCTAATTCAAATCAAAAACAAGGTCTGATTTTTAACTATTTGAAATGTAACTTTTTAAACCTTAAAAATTCGATGATTTTATACAGAAAAATAATGTGTTTCACTATTTGGTTATCAAATTTATAATCGTAAATTTGCAAACTCTTTTTGGGAGAGGAATGTTTAATAATAAAAAATTAATTAAGTGTGGACACATTAAGCTACAAAACG
Organism: Gaetbulibacter sp. M240; assembly: GCF_043876815.1. Lineage (NCBI taxonomy): Bacteria > Pseudomonadati > Bacteroidota > Flavobacteriia > Flavobacteriales > Flavobacteriaceae > Gaetbulibacter > Gaetbulibacter sp. M240. The sequence goes on along the minus strand of NZ_JBAWKA010000003.1, from coordinate 166,416 downwards.
ATTTCAGCCAACAAGGCCACTGTGAATAAAGAGTGGGTTGTTGTTGATGCTGAAGGTCAGGCGCTTGGTCGTTTATCTTCAAAGGTTGCAAAACTTTTAAGAGGGAAACACAAGCCAAACTTCACACCTCATGTTGATTGTGGCGATAACGTAATTGTTATCAATGCAGAAAAGATCAGCTTATCCGGAAACAAATGGAATGACAAATCATACATTCGTCACACTGGATATCCTGGAGGTCAAAGAAGTTTAACTGCAAGAGAATTATATGGGAAAGACCCTGCTCGTGTGGTAGAAAAATCAGTTAAAGGAATGCTTCCTAAAAACAAATTAGGAGCCGATTTATTCCGTAATCTAACAGTTGTTGTTGGTTCAGAGCACGCTCATGCAGCTCAAAAACCAAAGACAATTAACTTAAACGAATTCAAATAATGGATGTAATTCACAAAATTGGCCGTAGAAAAACGGCTGTTGCACGCGCCTATGTTGCCCCAGGAAAAGGGAACATTACAGTAAACAAAAAGGACTTTGCTAATTATTTTACTACAGCTACGTTACAGTACAAAGTAAAACAACCTTTAGCATTGACCAACAATGACGGCAACTTTGATATTACAGTTAATGTATATGGTGGTGGTATTACCGGTCAGGCAGAAGCTGTACGCTTAGCACTTTCTCGTGCGATGTGCGAAATTGATGCTGAAAATAGAGGTATCCTAAAACCAGAAGGTTTATTAACCAGAGATCCAAGAATGGTAGAGCGTAAAAAATTCGGTCAGAAGAAAGCGCGTAAGAAATTCCAATTCTCAAAACGTTAATATTCTATTTCGATATTGGACTTATTTTTTCCAAAGGTCCTGTATCACAATTAAAACAATTAAAAACTAGTTATTGTTGTTCCTAGTCTAAAAAATGACAGGACTTAGTTTAGCATCTAAATGATTAAGGCGAATAAAATATGACCACTTAATCATTGCTAATTCAACAGAACGTAAACTATTACAAAAATGGCAGTAGAAGTAAAAGAATTACTTGAAGCAGGTGTACACTTCGGACACCTTACACGTAAGTGGGACCCAAACATGGCACCTTACGTATATATGGAGCGCAACGGCATCCATATTATCAACCTTTACAAAACGGCAGCTAAAATAGAAGAAGCCGGAGCAGCGTTAAGTAAAATTGCAAGCTCTGGTCGTAAGATCCTATTTGTGGCAACCAAAAAACAAGCAAAAGATATCGTAGCTGAAAAAGCAGGCGCTATCAGCATGCCTTACATCACTGAAAGATGGCCAGGTGGTATGTTAACCAACTTTGTAACGATTAGAAAGGCGGTTAAAAAAATGGCGTCGATTGACAGAATGAAAAAAGACGGTACTTTTAATACCCTTTCAAAGAAAGAGCGTTTACAAGTAGATCGTTTAAGAGCCAAGTTAGAGAAAAACTTAGGATCTATAAGTGACATGACCCGTTTGCCTGGTGCTCTATTTGTGGTTGATATTAAGCGTGAGCATATCGCGATTAAAGAAGCTCAAAAATTAAACATTCCTATTTTTGCGATGGTAGACACGAACTCTGACCCACGTCAGGTAGATTACGTGATCCCATCCAACGATGATGCTTCAAAATCGATCGATAAAATCTTAACGCATGTAACCAATGCTGTTGCTGAAGGTTTAGCCGAGCGTAAAGCGGAAAAAGATGCTTCAGATAAAGATGCACCAAAAGCTAAAAAAGCTAAGAAGGCAGAAAAAGTAAAAGCTACTGCTGAAGAAGAAGAATAACAAATAACTAAAATTAAAGCGTCGTTTCACACTTCCGCAAAAGCGTAAAAAAACAGACGACATTTAAAATAAAAAATCATTATGAGTACTACAGTAAAAGTAACAGCCGCTGAAGTAAACAAATTAAGACAAGCTACCGGAGCGGGGATGATGGATTGTAAAAAAGCCTTAGTGGAAGCTGAAGGTGATTTTGATAAAGCAATCGAGGTTTTACGTAAAAAAGGACAGAAAGTAGCTGAAAAAAGAGCCGATAGAGACTCTTCTGAAGGTGCTGCTGTGGCGAAGATCAATGCTGATGAAACCGCAGGTGTAGCCATTGTATTAGGTTGCGAAACAGACTTTGTTGGTAAGAACGAAACGTTCGTGGCTTTAGCTAACGATTTGGCTGAATTGGCCTTGAACTACGATTCAAAAGAGGCTTTTTTAGAAGCTGATTTTGGTGGCATGAGCGTGGCTGATAAATTAACTGAACAAACTGGTGTAATTGGTGAAAAACTTGACATCACTGCGTTTGAAAAACTAGAAGCCCCTTTTGTTGGTGCGTACGTTCACATCAATAAGATTGCTGCTTTGGTAGGTTTATCCGCTAAAGTTGATAAGGCTGATGTACTAGTGAAAGATGTAGCCATGCAGGTTGCCTCTATGGGAGCAACAACCTTATCTTACAAAGATTTTGACCCTGCATTTGTAGCTTCTGAAACCGAAGCCAGAATTGCTGAGATCAAAAAAGATAATGAAGAATTAGAGCGTTTAGGAAAGACCTTGAAAAATGTACCTCAGTACATTTCGATGTCACAAATTACTCCTGAAGTTTTAGCTGAAGCTGAAGAAGCTGCCAAAGCTGAATTAAAAGCTGAAGGTAAACCTGAGCAGATCTGGGACCGTATTCTTCCTGGAAAAATGGATCGTTTCCTTTCTGATAACACTACTTTAGATAAAGAGAAAGCGTTATTGGACCAGAAGTTCATTAAAGATGATAAGCAAAACGTTGCGGAATACGTAGCGACTTATGGCGATGTTGAAATTACAAGTTTTAAACGTGTCACTGTAGGCTAAGCTTAAAAAAGCGATATTAAAAAAACCATCACTAAAAAAGTGATGGTTTTTTTATACCTAAAATCCACAGCAGCAAATTAAGATATTGCTTATATTTGCGTAACTTGAAATAGAAGGTGTTGCCTTCATAACCCAGGGAACAGACATTATTGATGAAATACAAAAGAATACTACTCAAACTTTCCGGAGAGGCCCTAATGGGTGAACGTCAATATGGCATTGACCCCAAACGTCTGGCAGAATATGCCCAGGACATCAAAGAAATCACAGAACGCGGTGTGCAAGTAGCCATTGTTATTGGTGGGGGCAACATTTTTAGAGGTGTAGCCGGAGCCAGTAATGGGATGGATCGTGTACAGGGCGATCACATGGGTATGTTAGCTACCGTGATAAACGGTTTGGCGTTGCAAAGTGCTTTGGAAGATGCCGATGTACAAACGCGCTTACAAACGGCTATCAAAATTAATGAGGTGGCCGAACCCTTTATTCGCAGAAAAGCCATGAGTCATTTAGCCAAGGGACGAGTGGTTATTTTTGGAGGAGGTACCGGAAATCCTTATTTTACAACCGATTCGGCGGCAGTTCTGCGCGCCATAGAAATTGAAGCCGATGTTATTTTGAAAGGTACCCGTGTAGATGGGATTTATAACGTCGACCCTGAAAAAGATTCGAAAGCAATTAAATTTAATTTTATATCTTTTGATGAGGTTTTAAAGCAAGGATTGAAAGTTATGGATACCACCGCCTTTACACTAAGTCAGGAGAATGAATTACCTATTATTGTTTTTGACATGAACAAAAAAGGGAATTTACTGAAAGTCGTTTCCGGTGAGAAAGTAGGTACCGAAGTAAACCTTTAAATTAAACCTTAAAAGTTGTACTGATCTAAAAGATAATAAACATGAACGAAGACATTCAATTTATATTAGATACGGCAAATGAAGCCATGGTAAATGCCATAAAGCACTTAGAAAAGCAATTGGTTAACATCAGAGCCGGTAAAGCCAGCCCGTCTATGTTAGGAAGTGTTATGGTAGATTATTATGGGTCTCAAACCCCATTGAATCAAGTGGCCAATGTGAACACACCTGATGGAAGGACTATTACCGTACAGCCCTGGGAAAAAAGCATGCTTCAAGAAATTGAGCGTGGTATTATGGTTGCTAATTTAGGCTTTAATCCTATGAACAATGGAGAATCTATAATCATCAACGTACCACCATTGACAGAGGAGCGTCGACGTACTTTAGCGAAACAGGCAAAAGCTGAAGCTGAAGAAGCTAAAATTAGTGTGCGTACCGCTAGAAAAGATGCAAATAACGAAATCAAGAAATTAGATGATGTTTCAGAAGATTTAAAATCAAATGCTGAAATTGATGTTCAGGAAATCACCGATAAGTTTATCCTGAAAATTGATGCCATATTTGAAAATAAGGAAAAGGAAATCATGACCGTATAATTCAAAAGCGACGATCACGTCGCTTTTTTTTTTGACCTTCATGCTATGAGCTCATGGTAAAACCACTTATTTCTCTCGTAATTCTTTTAAGCTTTGTTTTAACTCAGGCTCAAAAAGAACCCCAAAATACAACGAATCAAAAATCTGATTCTTTAATAAATCCCGAATTCCGTGAGTATTTGGGTAATGGCTTCTTTCCTACCAAATACTTCAATATTGATCTTCGTTACCTTATAAAATTCAATCAGTACGAAGGGCTCCGATCCGGATTTGGTGGCGAAACGAATAGTACGTTCTCCAATAAATTCCGTGTAAACGGTTATATCGTCTATGGGTTTAGAGATCACAATTTCAAATACAGTATTGGAAGTGGGGTTCGCTTGGCTCAAAAAACAAATACCTGGTTAAACGTTAGCTACACTAATGACCTTGAAGAAACAGGAAGTTCAAATTATTTAACAGACAAACGTATTTTTCAATTGTTCCAACCCCGATTGATCAATATCGATCTGTTCTACAAACACATTACCAAAGCGATTACATTAGAACACCAATTAGGCTCAAAATTACTTACTGCAACTCAAGTTTCGAGAAGTAATATTACACCTACTTTCGGATATGCATACGTCATGAACGATGTGCCTTACTCCGAATACATAGTTAGCAAAGCACAGATCGCCTTAAACTGGAGTCCGTTTAGTTCCTTTTCATTTGAAGAAAATGGCATTAAAGAAATACAGGTTGGATTTCCAAAATTGACCTTACAGGTAGCTAAAAGTTTTGAAGGTCCCTTGGGCGGTGATTTTAATTTCACAAAACTTGATTTTAAAACGGTTCAACGCTTTGGTGAATCTAAAGATCATTTTTCAGAGGTCACCGTGGTTAGTGGATTAGCCATTGGAAATGCACCACTTACCCATTTATACCATGCCTACCCCAATAATATTACCAAAGAAACGATCCTCCAACGTTTTTCAGTAGCAGGTATCAACAGTTTTGAAACCATGTATTTTAATGAGTTTTTTTCAGATCGATTTGTGACGCTACAGTTCAAACACTACCTAGCACCATTTAAGATCTCTCCACACTATCGGCCCCAACTCGTTCTAATTACCCGGTATGCCGTAGGTGATATGGACAACCTCAACCGGCATCAAAACATCAGTTTTGGAACCCTGGAAAAAGGGTACACCGAATCAGGTTTTGAGATCAATAAATTATTGTTTGGTTTCGGTTTAAGTCTGAGCTACCGCTATGGCGCTTATCATTTACCTGAATTTGGTGATAATATCGCTTTTAAGTTTACATTTAATATGAGTTTATGATTTAACTCTAAGCTTTTTTCTACCTTTGCGCATCTCTAAATAATAGCATGTTAAAACTATTTTCAAAAAACTTTTGGAATGTTACGGCAAGACTGATTTTGCGTAACAAAATTGGTATTCTAATCGTTATAATCGGGGCTACATTTTTCTTCAGTCAGCAGTGGGATAAAATGCGGATGAGCTACACTGAAGCCAACCTCCTGCCCGATGATCACGAGGTAAATATTACCTATAATCAATTCCTGGAGATTTTTGGTGAAGAAGGAAACATTATTGTTCTGGGTGTTAAAGACAGTTCCCTATATTCCGTAGATAAACTAAATGCCTGGAACCGGCTTTCTGATGCTTTTAAAAAAGATCCCGAAGTAGAAGCCGTTATCGCCTTGAAAGATCTACAAAAACTTGAGAAAGATACTAAGGACGAAAAATTCGTTTTAAAACCATTTATCAGGGATTCGCTAACTTCCAAAGCTCAGATCGATAAGCTCGAAGATGAACTCTTTAATAAATATCCGTTTTACGACAACTTTTTATTCAACAAAGAAACCAAGACACTCCGTTCCATTATTTATCTGAAAAAAGATATTATAAATACAGAGGCCCGTAAAGAATTTGTTCTTAATAAGCTAATCCCAAAAGTTGAGGCCTTTAATAACGCAAACAATCTGGAAGTGCGTGTTTCCGGCATGCCATACATAAGGACCTTAAACTCAAAAAGCATTGTTGATGAAATCAGCTTTTTTGTGGCCGCCGCAATGTTAGTGACCTCCTTTATTTTCTTTTTCTTTTTCCGGTCGGTAAGAGCTACTTTAATTTCATTAGTAGTTGTTTGTATTGGCGTTATGTGGACCTTAGGTATCATTGGGTTGCTTAATTATGAAATTACGGTTCTAACGGCTTTGATTCCGCCGCTTATCATTGTTATAGGAATTCCAAACTGTATTTTCCTTATAAACAAATATCAGCACGAGGTAAAAAAGCATGGAAATAAGGTGAAATCTTTGCAACGTGTTATTATTAAAATAGGGAATGCTACTTTGATGACCAACGTGACTACGGCTTCGGGTTTTGCCACCTTTATCATTACAGAAAGTAAACTTTTAAAGGAATTCGGTCTTGTGGCTTCCTTGAGTATTCTTTCTATTTTCATCCTTTGTATTCTAGTAATTCCTATAATTTACGCCTTTTCACCACTACCCAAAGACAGGCATTTAGAACATTTGAACAAACGCTGGATCGGTGGTTTTGTAAATTGGATGGAACGTATGGTACGTCATAAAAGAATCACTATTTATTCAATATCCGTTCTCTTAATGATTGTAAGTATCATCGGCATTTATCAAATTAAAGTATCGGGAAGTATGATAGAGGATATGCCGAAAAATGCTCAATTCTTTAAAGATATCCGGTTTTTTGAAAATGAGTTCAACGGGATTATGCCACTCGAAATTATGGTGGATACGAAGCGCAAAAAAGGTGTTATGAAATTAGCAACTTTGAAGCGAATGGACGAGCTTGAAGAACTCATTATAGAAACTCCGGAGCTTTCGAAACCTATATCGGTTGTGAGTTTAGTGAAGTATTCCAAACAGGCCTATTACAATGGAAATCCCAAGTATTATCAGTTGCCCACTTCTTATGAGAACAGTTTTATTCTTTCCTATGCGAGGAACTCTGCGTCGGATGTTAACCTGTTGAAAAACTTTGTAGATAGTACCGGGCAATATGCTCGTATCACAACCTTTATGAAAGATATTGGGACCGACAAAATGGAACGCATTGAGGAAAATCTGGAACAAAAAATAAAGAAACTTTTCCCGGAAAATCGCTATAATGTTATTATGACCGGTAAGGCCCTAGTGTTTCAAAAAGGCACTAAGTACCTTATAAAAAATCTGGTGCTTTCTTTATCTCTGGCTGTTTTTCTTATTGCCCTATTTATGGCCTATATGTTCCGATCGTTTCGTATGATCGTGATTTCACTTATTCCTAACCTACTACCACTACTGGTTACAGCCGGGTTAATGGGTTATTTGGGTGTACCCATAAAACCATCCACTATTTTGGTATTTAGTATTGCATTTGGTATTTCCGTAGACGACACGATCCACTTTCTGGCGAAATACAGACAGGAACTATTACAGAATCATTGGAAAATTAAAACGTCTGTTTATGGGGCTCTGCGCGAAACAGGGGTAAGTATGTTCTACACCTCGATCGTTCTATTCTTTGGGTTTTCGGTATTTACTATTTCCAGTTTCGGAGGTACTGTAGCTTTAGGTGCCCTGGTATCAGCAACACTATTATTTGCCATGTTGTCTAACCTGCTATTATTGCCATCACTTCTGTTATCATTAGAGCGCTGTATTGCCAATAAAGAGGTATTACGAGAGCCTACCATAAATATCATTCCATCAGAAGATGACGAGGACGACGAAGACGATGAGAACTCATAAAAATATCTAAAAATAGTCATTCACAGTGGCTATTGAGGTTCGAAAGATTTATATTTACAGTCTAAAAATTTCGAATACATGAACTCTCGTACTGTTGCAGACCTGTTATCTCAAGATATTACTATACCTGAAGTCGATATAAAAGGTTGGGTAAGAACTTTTAGAGCCAATCGTTTTATTGCCTTGAATGATGGATCAACCCTTCAAAATATTCAATGCGTTGTAGATTTTGAAAATTTTGATGAAGCCCTATTAAAGAAGGTCAATACCGGTGCTGCCATTCATGTTAAAGGAGAATTAGTTGAAAGTTTGGGAAAAGGGCAAAATGTTGAAATTCAAGTTAAAACATTAGAAGTTCTTGGGGAATCAGATCCGGAAACGTATCCTATTCAACCTAAAAAACACTCCCTGGAATTTTTAAGAGAACAAGCACATTTGCGCACCAGAACCAGTACTTTTAGTGCTGTGATGCGTTTACGCTCAGCTTTATCTTTTGCCATACATAAATACTTCAATGAAAACGGTTTTTACTATATGCATACCCCGATAATTACAGGAAGTGATGCTGAGGGAGCAGGAGAAATGTTTAAGGTGACGAATTTAGATTTGAATAACGTGCCAAAGAACGAGAAAGGCCAAACCGATTATACTAAAGATTTTTTTGGAAAAGAAACCAATTTGACTGTTTCCGGACAATTAGAGGCTGAAACCTATGCCATGTCGCTGGGAAAAGTATATACTTTTGGCCCAACCTTTAGGGCAGAAAATTCGAATACCTCGCGTCATTTAGCTGAGTTTTGGATGATAGAACCTGAGGTGGCCTTTATGGATCTGCCCGGGAATATGGATCTGGCAGAAGATTTTATGAAATATGTTTTGCAGTATGTTCTGGAGCACAACGGAGAAGATCTGGAATTTCTAGACAAGCGCCAGCAAGATGAAGATAAGCGTAAACCACAGGCAGAACGAAACCCAATGACCCTGATCGAGAAGTTAAAGTTTGTAACGGAAAATAATTTTAAACGTGTAAGTTATACCGAGGCAATCGATATTTTGCGCAACTCAAAACCGAACAAAAAGAAAAAGTTCAACTATATCATTGAAGATTGGGGAACCGATCTTCAAAGTGAACACGAACGCTATTTAGTTGAAAAACACTTTAAATGTCCGGTAATACTTTTTGATTACCCGGCCAATATCAAAGCCTTCTACATGCGCCTTAACGATGATGGGAAAACGGTGAGAGCTATGGATATTTTATTCCCTGGCATTGGTGAGATCGTGGGAGGTGCACAACGTGAAGAACGTTTAGAAGTCTTAAAACAAAAAATGGCGGCCATCGATATTCCCGAGGAAGATTTATGGTGGTATTTGGATCTTCGTAAATTTGGAACAGCTGTTCACTCCGGTTTCGGTTTAGGTTTTGAGCGATTAGTTATGTTTGTTACTGGCATGACCAATATTAGAGATGTGATCCCCTACCCAAGAACACCGCAAAATGCCGAGTTTTAGTAATTTTAATAAACTATTAGGTTTGCTTTACCTTTAGGGTGAAAGATTTTTATTAAATTTAGCTTAAACCAAATCAAAGCATGCTTAAGCAACACTTACAATTTAAGTTATCACAAAAACTGTCGCCGCAGCAAATTCAGTTAATGAAACTGATTCAGCTGCCAACACAGGCCTTTGAGCAACGTCTAAAACAGGAAATTGAAGAAAATCCTGCTTTAGAAGGCGGTAAGGAAGAAACTGAACAAGACTTTGATTCGGAGTTTGATAATGCCAACGACGACTACGATGACAATGAATCCATCAATGCTGATGACATCAATGTTGATGACTATTTAAGTGATGATGAGATTCCTGATTATCGTACCCAATCGAATAATTATAGTAGCGACGACGAGGATAAAAACGTCCCATATGCTTCCGGAACTTCTTTTACCCAACATTTATTGAATCAATTAAACACCTATCGTTTAACTGAAGAAGAGGAAGATATTGCTGAATTCCTTGTTGGTAGTGTAGATGAAAGTGGTTATATCCGTAGAACAATCCCGGATATTATGGACGACCTGGCCTTTACACAAAATGTTTTTACTTCGGAAGAAAAAATCGAATCTGTTTTAAAAACGGTACAACAATTAGATCCTGCCGGTGTAGGTGCCAGAAATTTACAGGAATGTTTAAGTATTCAATTGCACAGAAAAGAAAAGACACCCGACACAGAATTAGCAATTCAGATCATTGATGAGGCCTTTGATCAGTTTACGAAAAAACATTATAAAAAACTACTTCAAAAATTCGATATCACAGAGATCCAGCTAAAAGATGCGATATCTGAAATTGAACATCTCAACCCTAAACCAGGAGGTTCGTATGCTGGAAACAATCGTATTGTGGAACATGTTATTCCGGATTTTGCCATAAAAATTGTGGATGGCGAACTTGAGCTAAGCCTCAACGGAAGGAATGCACCGGAATTACATGTATCCCGAGAATACAGTAACATGCTGAAAGGTTATAAAGAAGCTAAGGAAAAATCAAAATCCCAAAAAGATGCGGTGGTATTTATAAAACAAAAATTGGATGCTGCGAAATGGTTTATCGAAGCCATTAAACAACGTCAGCAAACATTATTTGTAACCATGAGCGCCATTATGAATTACCAAAAAGAGTATTTCCTGACGGGTGATGAGCGTAATTTAAAACCTATGATTCTTAAGGACATCGCAGATGAAATTAATATGGATGTTTCTACAGTTTCCCGAGTGGCCAATAGTAAATATGTGGATACGCCATACGGCACTAAACTGATTAAAGAATTCTTTTCCGAATCGATGAAAAATGATCAGGGAGAAGATGTGTCGACCCGAGAAATAAAGAAGATTTTAGAAACTGTTATTGAGGAAGAAGACAAGAGAAAACCACTAACTGACGAAACTCTGGCGGGCATTCTTAAAAACAAAGGTTATCCCATAGCTAGACGAACCGTGGCAAAATATCGCGAACAACTGGATATTCCCGTAGCCCGCTTACGCAAAAAAATATGACCGATAAAATACTTAGAGGTATTTCCTTCTTTTTTCACCCACTTTTTATGCCGCTTTTAGGGGTTATCTTCTATTTCTCTAAAACACCACGGTTTATACCTCAAGAAGTGATGCGTGCCAAATTAATCTCTCTGGGAATACTTACCATAATTTTACCGATACTCATTTATTTTTTACTAAATACCATCAGAAAGGCCAACTCTATTTATTTAAAAACAACTAAAGAGCGTATTCTTCCGTTAGCTTTAAACAGCCTTATTATTCTTATTATTTTAAAGCGCATCATAACACCCACACAAATTATAGAATTGTACTATTTTTTTGTTGGAATCCTGATCTCGAATATTACGTGCTTAATATTGGCTATAATGAAATTTAAGGCAAGCATTCATATGATTGCTGTTTCGGGTGTATTTATGTTCTTTATTGCGATTAGCATTCATTTTAGCATAAATATCAATGGCACATTAGCCTTAATGGTCGTTATTTTAGGAGCTGTTGCCACCTCAAGACTTCACTTAAAAGCACATAATGCTACCGAACTTATTCTGGGCTTTTTTATCGGCTTATTACCACAACTTATTTTAGTCAAGTATTGGTTATAGAATAAAAAATATCAAACCCAATTTAATAGTATTCATATCAATTGGTTTCCCATCGATCTCAGCTTGATCATTAAATATGGAATTAAGGCTATAATTAAGGTGTAAATTCCATGTGTTATATCCCACACTCAGGGTGAGTCCGTACTGGAATTCATTGAAATCACTTACATTTATATGCTTGAATTCCCCCTGATCCCCTTTATATTTTACAGTATTGTAAAACACATAACCAATTCTTAAACCTGTATAAATGCGCCAAAAACTATATGTGGTAGCGGTTGATGTACGCCATCTGAATTCGATAGGAACTTCAATTAATTGATTTGAGAATTTATTTTTTGAAAAAGATTGAGCGTCATTCAGAGTACTGTAGTTATAACTACCAGAAGCAGTTTTGGTAATTAAAATATTTTGATTAAAAGAATTGGTAGCGTAGCCTAAGCCAATACCTAAAGCCAAGTTACGTTTTTTATTAATAGGCATATCGCGAACAAAACCCATATTAAAACCGAGAGAGAAACCATTTTGCGAAAAGCCCACAGGTTTATTTCCAACGAGATTATAAGTAAGGCCAATATAAAATTGATCTTCCCTATACAAGCTGTCTATCTCCGTCGGGGCAACGTCCATTTGGGATATCCCGAAGAGAGGACATAAAAACAAAATGTACACGATATACTTCATAATGAGTTCCATTCCAAGTGCTTGAATTTACTAAAAATATAAAAGCTTTTTGATCTAAAATAAAAGGCGTTTTGAAACTCAAAACGCCTTTTTATAAAATTAAGAATTTCTAAAACTAATTATCTGCCAAAAACACTTCCTTTTTTGGTGGTGTAATTAATTTTAAGTGCATTTACTTTTCGTAATTCTTGTTTCACATCACTTACAATACCCATATTGGCATCACTGTCTACTTTTAAAGCAGTAGTTAAAAATGGCACTAACTCCTCACGCTTCGAGGCGCGCTCGGCATTAATAAATGCAGGAATATCAGAAACATCAGCAAATTTATCATTCAATTGAATCCTTGCTTCTGTACCGTATTGACGATAGTTCTCGCTAGGTTTACCAATATAAACATACATTACCAAATCTTTCTTATCTAGCTTCTCCAACTGATCTGCGAATGGTAAATTATTCTGAATCATTAAGGTATTTTGCCGCATTACTGTTGCTACCATGAAAAAGAATAAAAGCATAAATACAATATCAGGTAAAGATGCCGTATTCACTGCAGGTAAATCGCCTCCTTTTTTCTTTTTGAATTTAGACATATTATTTTTTGAATGTTAAATTTTACTTCGTGTCTTGTACTTCGGAAAGCTTCTGAGGATACTCAGTTTTGATTCTTTCGATCCTTTCTTTAAGTTGTTCCTTATTACCTGGCCAATTAACGTCATTGTAATTCGCTTCCATTTGTAAAAAGGTCTTTCCGTACAATTCTTCAGCTCTTCTATCTCGTAACTCGTTATACGCCGCTACCAACTCATTTTGTACAGCGATATACATTTTGTACGAGGTTTCTCTGTTATTAGCCAATGAAATAATCGCTTTATCAGGATTATCTGAGGATGAAGGATCACGCTTTCCATTGCAGTAATCACAATATCCTTCTTGTCCATTGGGGATTCCTCCATTATCTAAAAACTCCTTTGCAGCTTCTCTTAAATCCTTAAGTTCCATTAATTCATCTTCTACAAGCAATTGATCTTTACCATTTAATAGCACAGTAAAAATATTCTTTTGCTTGATAACCACATCTTCCTCATTTTCTTCCATTGGCGGAAGCTTTCTGTTAATTCCAGAGTCAGTTTCAATCGTGGTTGTAACTAAGAAGAAAATTAATAATAAGAACGCAATATCGGCCATAGAGCCTGCATTTACTTCTGGTGCTGCTCGTTTTGCCATAGTCTATTTATTAAATATTTTTTTAACACTAGAAAGCAACATAGATAGTATGGCTATCACGGCTAAAACATAAAATGTGTATAAACCTGTACCTACGTATCTAGACGCTTGCTCTGACACATCTTGCCCTTTTGCAGTAAATTTTGTTAAATCCAGATCTGTCCCTGAAGACACGCTATAGGAAATTAAAACAATGAGCAAGAAGGCTCCAACAGTTAACAGGGTTTTCTTGATATTACCCGAGAATAACCCTTTAACAACAAATATGACAACCAAGGTTAGCACTATAGCTAAAACCACATAGGATACATAAAGCATGTTACTTACCAGGTTACCTTCAGTTCCTTCGTCGGCGCCCATAATCATAAGTGCTAATATGGCACCCAGAATGGCGAGAGCAAAGGCTACTATTTTTATAATTTTTTGTAACATAATGTACGTTTAAATATTAGATTATTACTTTTTACTTCTAATTAATAGATCCATTAGCGTGATAGAAGCATCTTCCATATCGTTAACAATACTATCAATTTTAGCAATAATATAATTGTAGAAGATTTGAAGTATAATAGCAACGATCAAACCAAATACAGTTGTTAAAAGGGCTACTTTAATACCTCCTGCTACAAGAGATGGTTGCATATCTCCGGCTGCTTCAATTTTATCGAAGGCCTGGATCATACCAATTACCGTACCCATGAAACCAAGCATCGGTGCTAGTGCGATAAACAATGAGATCCACGATACATTCTTTTCTAATTGTCCCATTTGAACACCTCCGTAAGACACTACCGCTTTTTCAACAGATTCTAAACCTTCATCAGTTCGATCTAATCCTTGGTAGAATATGGAAGCAACAGGTCCTTTTGTATTTCTGCACACTTCTTTTGCAGCTTCAACACCACCTGAAGATAACGCATCTTCAACGGCTTGAGTTAATTTCTTTGTATTTGTAGTAGAAAGATTTAAAAAGATAATTCTTTCGATAGCTATAGCTAAACCTAAAATTAAACATAATAAAACAATGCCCATAAACGCTGGGTCTCCTTCAATAAATCGTTTCTTTAATTCTTGATGAAAACTCTCACTTTCCGCTGCGGCTGCAGCCGGAGTGTCATCCTGTGTTGCTACAGTGGTAGCAGTCGTTGTAGTTGTAGTTGCAATTGTAGTTGCGTTAGCTGTTCCAAATGCCATTAAACCTGTGATGGCAAGGATAGAAAATAATCTTTTCATGTTCTCGATCTTAATTTTATTAGTTAAAGTGTTAAAGATATAAAAAAAAAGTAATTTAAGTGTAAAAATTATCAGCAGAGAGGAAGGGATTCGAACCCTCGATACGCTTTTGACGTATACACACTTTCCAGGCGTGCGCCTTCGACCACTCGGCCACCTCTCTTTATTTTCCTGTTCTAAAATTACAGGGGCTCAAATAACAAAAAAAAGTTCAAACACTAAAATTTTCACAGTTAATTTTAAGTCAATTCCCCGCAGATAGGGGTTTCAAACCTCATTTTGAATTGATTATCAGAAACATCCTTCCCAAGCAGGAACATTAACTTACCTAAAGCAGCTTCAGTAGTAATATCATTTCCTGAAATAACACCGATACGCTTTAGCTGATTACTGGTTTCATAATGCCCCATAATCACACTTCCTCCTAAACATTGGGTAACATTAATAATATGGATCCCGTTTTCAATAGCCGTCGATAGCAAATTAATAAACCATGAGGCGGTACTACTATTTCCTGCTCCAAAAGTTTCAAGGATAACCGCCTTTAAATTGGGGGTTTTTAAAATACTGGATATAACGGCCTCGGAAATCCCCGGATATAACTTTATCAAGGCAATATTGGTGTCCAAATTTTTATGTAGTTTGAACGGTGCATCCGTTTTTGATCGCCATAAATATTTTTCATTTACCTTTAAATGGACGCCCGATTCGGCGAGCTCGGGATAATTAAAGGACTTAAAAGCCTGGAAATTTTCGGCATTAATTTTAGTTGTTCGGTTGCCGCGATATAGTTTATTCTCAAAATATAAACACACCTCCTGAATTAATGGAGCATCGTTTTCCTGAAGTGAAGCTACCTGAATAGAGGTAATTAGATTTTCCCTGGCATCAGTTCGGAGATCGCCAATGGGCAATTGCGCTCCTGTAAAAACAACCGGCTTTTTAAGGTTTTCCAACATGAAACTTAAAGCGGAAGCCGTATAACTCATAGTATCGCTTCCGTGTAAAACAACGAAGCCATCAAAATAATCATAATGTTGTTCTATGATTTCTGAGATTTTCACCCAGTACGTGGGGTTGATGTTACTTGAATCTATGGGTTCTTCCAGAGATACCGTATTAATATCACAGTCCAGTAACTCGAGCTCCGGAATACGTTTTAAAAGATTATTAAAGTTGAAGGTTTTTAAGGTTCCCGTTTTAAAATCTTTTACCATCCCAATGGTACCACCTGTGTATACGAGTAATATGTTCGGTTTTTTATTTGACATTATTAAATTTTAAAAACATCCTTAGAATTTTGAGTGGTTATGACTGCTAGTTCTTCCTTTGACATTTCATATAGCGCACATAATTTTTCTAAAACTTTTGTTATATAGAAACTTTCATTACGTTTTCCGCGGAAGGGTGTTGGTGCTAAATAAGGAGCATCAGTCTCCAATACAATATGTTTTGGGTCAATCTGATTCATAAACTGATCAATCTTTCCATTCTTGAAGGTTACTACCCCTCCAATGCCAAGCTTCATATTATATGACAAGGCTTTTTGAGCCTGTTCATAGGTTCCCGTGAAGCAGTGAAAAATTCCAAACAGATCTTCTCCCACTTCACTTTCCAGAACCTCAAAAACCTCATCAAAGGCATCACGACAATGAATAACAATAGGCAACTTATATTTTTTGGCTAACTGAATTTGAAATTTAAACGCTTCTTGTTGTATCCTCAACGTACTTTTATCCCAATACAAGTCAACACCAATTTCACCTACCGCGTAGAATTTTCGTTCGGATAATTGCTTTTCAACATGCTCGAGTTCTTCTTTAAAATCAGCCTTAACATGGGTAGGATGTAAACCGGTCATTAAAAAGATATGACTCGGATAAGCCTGTTCCAGATCCAACATGGCCTGGGTATAGCTTGAATCGATGGCCGGAATAAAAAATCGGGTGATACCAGCATCCAAAGCACGCTGCATCATTGCTTCTCTGTCGTTATCAAATTCCTCGCTGTACAAATGGGCATGTGTATCCGTAATAATCAAATCGTAATTTTTTTTGAATCCGTTATAAGGTTACGCAAAAATAATTGTTTTTACATCATTATATTTGTTGAAAACAAAATACATGGCATCGTTACAAGAATTTTTGTTGAAGAAGGGCTACACTAAAGTTAAATTACATCTAACTAAAACCAATCACTTTGAAATAAAGGCTTCTATAAATGGGGAGAAAGGCTTATTTATTCTAGATACCGGGGCTTCAAATTCCTGTGTAGGATTTGAGGGTATTGAAACCTTTAAACTCGATGCCGAGATATCCGAGATCAAAGCCGCTGGAGCAGGTGCCATTGATATGGAAACTAAAATGTCGAAAAGAAATAAAATTAAAATTGGAAAATGGCGCCATAATAAGGCGGTTCTCGTTCTGTTTAATTTAACCCACGTCAACACCGCCTTGACAAATCACGATTCTAAACCTGTTGACGGTATTATAGGAGCTGATATTCTTAAAAAAGCAAAAGGTATTATCGATTATCAGAAAAAATATTTATATCTCAAGTTGTAATATTCTGAAGGTTTTTAATTGTTTTCTTATTGGCTTAAAAAATAATTTTCCCTTTTATATAATTAGTTTGGCGGCTTTTTAAAGCTAAATTGCTGTAAATCCCTAATTTAAAAGTCTCGTTTTAATATTCTAAATTAAAATACTGTTAAAATATTCTTTTTTAATTGGTTATGATATATTATATTTACGCTGCTATTAATTAGTTCTTAGGGAGAATTAATGGAAGCTCTTGACTCTCGTGGTTAGGAGCTTCTGCGTTTTTATGAGCTTTCTATAATATTATTTGGCGGTCTTTTCTTATTACCGATCTTCTCTTAAAACAAATAAAAAAAGCTACCTCAAATTGAGATAGCTTCTTTAAAATTTATGCTTTTGAAATATTATAATTCCAAAGCCTTTTTTACATCGTTGTCCATTAATAGATCTTCAGGACTTTCCAGCGCTTCTTTAACAGCTACTAAAAAACCAACACTTTCTTTTCCATCTATAATTCGGTGGTCATAAGATAGCGCTACATACATAATAGGTCTGATCTCTACCTTACCATCAACAGCAACAGGACGTTCAACAATATTGTGCATTCCTAAAATACCACTTTGCGGTGGGTTAATGATTGGCGTTGAAAGCATACTTCCAAACACCCCTCCGTTTGATATGGTGAAGGTTCCTCCAGTCATCTCATCAACCGTAATTTTTCCATCACGAGCGCGAAGTGCCAATCGTTTTACTTCAGCTTCGACACCTCTGAAACTCAAGTTTTCCGCATTTCTGATCACCGGTACCATTAAGCCTTTCGGTCCTGAAACAGCAATACTAATATCACAAAAATCGTAGCTTATCATTTCTTTCCCGTCGATCATCGAATTTACTGCGGGATACATTTTTAAGGCACGAACCACAGCTAATGTAAAGAAGCTCATAAACCCTAGACTTACACCGTGTTTATCTTTAAAAGCTTCTTTATAGGCTTTACGTAGTTCAAAAATAGGTGTCATATCCACCTCGTTGAAGGTTGTTAACATCGCTGTGGTGTTTTTGGCTTCAACCAAACGTTCCGCCACTTTACGACGAAGCATAGACATTTTACTTCTTGTAGTACCACGATTTCCTCCGGTTGGCGTTCCCATCGAAGGCACCGCTTGCTGTGCGTCTTCTTTGGTAATACGACCATCTTTTCCAGTCCCTTTTACCGCAGAAGCCTCCATGCCTTTCTCGGCAAGAATCTTTTTAGCAGCAGGACTTGCCGTTCCTGTTGCATAGGTTTTTTCTTCTGGTTGACTCGCCTTTGAAGTATCCTCTTTTTTATCGGCAGGTTTTGACTCCTCTTCTTTAGATTCTTTTTTAGGTGCAGTCTCGCCTTCAGGTTTTTCTGCATCAGTATCTATTAAACATACCACCTCACCTACAGCAACTGCATCGCCTTCTTCGGCTTTTAAGGTAATAATTCCACTGGCCTCGGCTGGTAATTCTAAAGTAGCTTTATCACTATCTACCTCAGCAATAGCTTGATCTTTTTCAACATAATCTCCATCTTCAACCAACCAGGTTGCTATTTCTACTTCGGTAATGGATTCCCCCGGTGAAGGGACTTTCATTTCTAAAATCATTGGTAATAATATTAATTATCTAGGTTTATTTTATCTATTGTTTTTCGAAAACAGCATCAATAACACGGCGTTGTCTCCGTTTATCTCGGGTACTGGATCCAGGAGCAGGCACAGAGCTAAAATCACGCGCACAAACCTCCAGTTTTACTAAATTCATATGTTGAAGCATGAAACTCCAGGCACCCATATTTTGTGGTTCCTCCTGGGCCCAAACATAGTTTTTTACGTTCGGGTATCTATCAATACTTTTTTGAATTTTCTCTAAATGTAATGGGAACAACTGCTCAATTCGTACCAAGGCAATATCATCACGGTCTTTTTCTTCGCGTTCAGCCAATAGATCGTAATAGAACTTACCGGTACAGAATACCAATTTCTTAACTTTCTTCGGGTCGATGGTATCCTCAACAACTTCCTGAAAACCACCTTCAGCAAGTTCACTCAAAGATGACACCGCTTTTGGGTGACGCAGTAAACTTTTTGGTGTAAATACCACTAAGGGTTTTCTGAAATTACGTTTCATTTGACGACGAAACAAGTGGAAAAGGTTTGCCGGAGTTGTACAATTCGCCACTGTCATATTATCTTTTCCGCATAATTGTAAATAGCGCTCTATTCGTGCGGAAGAGTGTTCTGACCCTTGACCTTCATATCCATGTGGCAATAAGGTTACAATACCATTCTGCGATTTCCATTTGTCTTCAGCAGCTGCTAAGTACTGATCAAAAATAATTTGAGCTCCATTACTAAAATCTCCAAACTGGGCTTCCCAAATCGTTAGGGTGTTGGGGTTCGCCATGGCATAACCATAGTCAAATCCTAAAACACCATACTCGGATAACAGGGAGTTATAAATATCCATTTTACCCTTATTGTTTGGATTGGTATTCAATAGGTTAATGCGTTCTTCGGAGATCTCATCTCTTAAAATAGCGTGTCGGTGACTAAAAGTACCGCGCTCAACATCCTGCCCTGAGATACGCACATTAAAGCCTTCTTCCATCAAACTACCATAGGCAAGCGTTTCAGCCATACCCCAATCAAGATTGTCGGTTTCAAAAACCATTTTCGCCCTTCCTTCAAGAATACGCTCCGCCTTTCGCAAAAACTTGGCTCCTTCCGGTACAGTAGACACTACTTTTGAAATAGATTTTAGTTGTTCTTTTGAATATGTTGTTTCAACAGGTTTTAACATGGCCTCCAAGCCTTGACGCTTGAACTTAGACCAGCGGTCAGGCATAAATTCTCTTACTTTTGAAGCCTCCGCTACTTTAGATTTTTCGTATTCTTCTTCTAAGGTTGCTTTAAAATCTTCCTGGATCTTATCAACATAAGCTCTATCTACTGTATTTTCAGCAATAAGCTTTTCAGCATAAATACTGAAGGGATTCGGGTGCTTGGATATTTTTTTATAGAGTTTTGGTTGCGTAAAACGTGGTTCATCTCCTTCGTTATGTCCATATTTTCTATAACCCAACAAGTCGATATAAACGTCCTTTTGATAACGCATTCGATATTCTAAAGCCATTTCAACAGCATGAACTACTGCTTCAGCATCGTCTGCATTCACATGAAGTACGGGAGACAAAGTTACCTTGGCCACATCAGTACAATAGGTACTAGAACGGGCGTCTAAGTAATTGGTTGTAAAACCAATTTGGTTGTTCACAACAATATGCACGGTCCCGCCGGTTTTATATCCGTTCAACTGACTCATTTGGGCGACCTCATAAGCTATCCCTTGTCCTGCAATAGCAGAGTCACCATGAACAATAATAGGAATGATCTTTGAATTATCGCCGTCGTAATCGGCATCTATTTTAGCTCGAGTAATACCCTCGGCTACAGGCGCTACAGTTTCCAAATGCGATGGATTAGGCACCAGATTCATCTTAATATTTTTACCGTTTTGATAGGTCTTATCCAGCGTTAAGCCCAAATGGTACTTTACGTCACCATCGATATTTTCATCTTCAAAATCCTTACCTTCAAACTCACTAAATAATTCGCGCAGCGGCTTTCTAAATATATTTACCAAAGTACTTAGTCGCCCACGATGTGCCATACCAATAACACATTCTTTAACACCGTATTTTTCTACAGAATAAAAAAGTACGTTACTAATCGCAGGGATCAGAGACTCGCCGCCCTCCAGGGAAAAGCGTTTTTGTCCAACATATTTTGTTTGTAAGAAGTTTTCAAAGTTAACGGCCTGATTTAATTTTGACAGAATGTATTTTTTGGTCTCCTCTGAAAAACTAGGCTGGTTATCATTTTTATTGAGTTGCTCCTGCCACCATGAGATCACTTCAGGATTTCTGAGGTACATGTACTCCACTCCAATGGCACTGCAATAAATCCGATCTAAATGTGTAATTATGTCGCGAAGCGTTGAAGGTCCCAGACCTAAAATTTCCCCGGCGTTGAAAACCGTGTCTAGGTCGCTTTCCGATAAATCGAAATTTTTAATATCGAGATTAGGGGAATAACTTCTTCGCTCACGAACTGGATTTGTTTTCGTGAATAAATGACCACGCATCCGGTACCCATCAATTAAGCGCACAACATGAAACTCTTTTTGCAAAAGCTCGGGCATCTGAGTAGAAACCCCTTCCATAATTTCACCTTCAAGACCATAGCTTTCCGTGCCAAAATCATAGCCTTGAAAAAAGGCCCGCCAACTTGGTTCTACAGAATCAGGATTTTCTAAATATTGATCGTATAAATCGGCAAAATATGCCGTATGAGCTGCATTTAAAAAGGAAAATTTATCCATTGTTATATTTAATACCGAAACGGTTCGTCAAAATATTCTCCAAAAATACAACTTTTAGTAAAATAAGAAGTTTCTTTTCCCATATTTATCAATGCTTTGCTGATGTTTTTGTTACACACCCAATTATACCTGTATTTTGGTAAAATTTTGATTGAATTTAATACTTTAAATTGTTGAAAATATAATGAAAAAAACAGTATTAAGAATACTTGTTTTTAAACCAAACCTTTTGCCACTCCCGTTTTAAAATTAAAAACGAAACGGCTTCAGCCAAAGCTACCATATCATCACCATTTAACTCCCGAATCTGTTTTTCCGAAACGTCTATGATGTAAAGAAGATTGAGGTAATCGGCAAATTTTTCCTGAATCAATTTATAAATTGCTTCATGAAGAATGAGTTTTAAACTGTCTGGCAGAATAGATTCGTGAAATTCAACATCAATGTTAGCAAGATGAAAATCTTTATTGAGCTGTAAAACTAATTTAGTATACAAATCACGTTGTTGAGCTTCGTCAAATAAGTCGTCGAATGTTTTGGGGACTTGCATTACACAGTGCGATTCATGAGGTTGTTTCCGAAAGCTTTCAGTAGCTGTTTATTTTCGTCAGAAATAGCAAGGTCGTCTAACACCGCGTAGGCTTTATTTGTATATGTCGTAATCGCTTTTCTGGTTTCATCAGCCGCACCTGAAGTTTTAAAAATAGCCTTGACTGTTATTATTTTTTCAGTGTTATCTTCAGGGTTTGAGGCAAACAGATTCTTTAAATTATCCATATCCGCATCATTAGAGAACTCCAGAGCTTTCAAATATAAATAGGTCTTTTTATTTTCAATAATATCCCCTCCTACTTGCTTTCCGAAAGTTTTTGGATCACCAAAAGCATCTAAATAATCATCTTGCAATTGAAAAGCGATCCCAAGATTTTTACCGAAGTTGTAAATACGATTTTGATCAGCTTCCGGGGCCTCGGCAATAATGGCTCCCATTTTCATAGCACAAGCTACCAGAACTGCGGTTTTGTATTCTATCATTTTCAGGTATTCCTCAATCGTAACATCATCGCGGGTTTCAAAATCAACATCGTATTGCTGGCCTTCGCAAACCTCCAAAGCGGTTTTACTAAAAATACTGATCAACGGTTTAAAGGTTTCGGGCGGATAGGTTTCAAATAACTGGTAAGCCATGATCAACATAGCATCACCTGATAAAATCCCGGTGTTCACATCCCATTTCTCGTGCACCGTTTCATGTCCACGGCGCAGAGGCGCAGCATCCATAATATCGTCGTGAACCAAAGTGAAATTATGAAATACTTCAACACTCATCGCTGCTTGTAAGGCCGCTTTATAATGGCCTCCAAATATATCAGCGGTCATCAAGGTAAGAACAGGTCGTAACCGCTTTCCGCCTAAATTCAAAATATAAGCTGCGGGTTCATAAAGATTTTTGGGGTGTCGTGTTACCTCATAATTTTTGAGGTGCAAGACAAAATAAGCCTGATAGTCTTCGATGGATAACATAGCACAAAAATAGTTTTTATAACGCTTTATCCAATCTTTTAGATTAAAGAATATTAAATTTTATAAAACTTTGGAAACTTTTTTTGTTTTTAAAGTTTCCGGTTATATATTTGCACCCGATTATGAAAGCAAAAATCACACGTCAGGCCGCCGAGATGTTTTTAAACTTTGGATTTAAAAGTATCACTATGGATGATATCGCTCAGGAAATGGGAATATCGAAGAAAACAATTTATGTGCATTTCAAAAACAAAACAAAACTTGTGGAAGCCGTTACTTTTGAGGTTTTTGAAACCGTTTGTTCAGGGATCGATTGTATTTGTAATGCATCACAAAACCCAATAGAGGAACTTTTTGAAATTAAAATGTTTGTGATGAACTACTTGAAAAATGAAAAATCATCACCTCATTTTCAGTTAAAAAAATACTATCCTAAAATTTACGAAAGCCTTCAAAAAAAGCAATTCGAAAAAATGCATGAATCAGTAAAAGCTAGTATCACACGCGGCGTGGAAACCGAATTATTCCGCCAGAGCATAGATGTCGACTTTATATCGCGCATTTATTTCATAGGAATGAATGGTATCAAGGATCACTTCATTTTTCCTGAAGAAAAATACAACATGAAATATCTTATGGAAAGTTATTTGGAATACCATTTACGTGCCATTGTCACCAAAAAGGGCCTCCAAGTTTTAGACAAAGTATTATCAACTCAAATACAAGTAAATAATCAATCATAATTACACAATCAATCTTAAAATGAAATTAAAACACTTATTGACACTTATCCTTTTGGTGTCAGGTCAATTTTTTGCTCAAGAAAGCCCAAAGGCATTTTCACTGCAGGAAGCTATTGACTTTGCCCTTGAAAACAATCGAACGGCTCAAAATGCTATTAAAGATATTGATGCTGCCGTGGAACGAAAATGGGAAACTACGGCAACGGGATTGCCTCAAATTAATGCTACCGTAGATTACCAAAACTTTTTGAAACAACAAGTATCATTAATTCCCGCTGAATTTTTTGGAGGTAACCCCGGTGAATTTGCAGAAGTCATATTTGGCACCAAACAAAGTGTAAATGCTACCGCAACCCTTACACAAAAGATCTTTGACGGCTCATATCTGGTAGGACTGCAGTCGGCAAAAGTTTATTTACAAATATCAAAAAATGCCAAGGTGAAAACGGACCTAGAAGTTAGAAAACGAGTTATTCAAGCTTATGGGAATGTTTTGATGGCAGAAGAAAGTGAAAAAATCCTGAAAGATAACGTAGAAACTTTGGAAAAAAACCTTTCCGACATTCGAAAGATTTATCAGAATGGTTTAGAAGAAGAGGAAAGTGTAGAACAACTGGAGATCACGCTTTCAGGAGTTAAAAGTAACTTGAATAATATCACACGCTTGAAAACTCTGGCTTATCAAATGTTAAATATTACTCTTGGTTTGGATGTTTATTCTGAAACTGTATTAACAGATAGTTTGGAAAGTCTGACCAATCAGAATATTGATCTCACATTAATACAAGCCAATTTTAATCCTGAAAATACCATTGATTTTAAAATTGCGGAGAACACAAAAATATCAAAAGAGCTGCTTTTAAAATTCGAAAAAAGTAAAGCACTACCAACTTTGAACACTTTTATTAATGGCGGCTATGTTGGGTTTAGCAACAGCTTCACCTTTGCCGATAGAGATCAAAAATGGTTCGGTTCGTCACTTTTCGGCGTAAGCCTGAATATACCCATTT
Organism: Gaetbulibacter sp. M240; assembly: GCF_043876815.1. NCBI lineage: Bacteria > Pseudomonadati > Bacteroidota > Flavobacteriia > Flavobacteriales > Flavobacteriaceae > Gaetbulibacter > Gaetbulibacter sp. M240. Next base: position 141,310 of record NZ_JBAWKA010000003.1, on the reverse strand, counting down.
TTAGTTCCTTACAACGAAGCTCGGCCACACAACGCGCTAAAATTGAGCTTGAAAAATCAAAGGCTGATCTTCTGGAAACCGAACAACAAATTAAACTACAGATCGCTTCAGCGAAAAGCAATTACGAATTTGCGGTTGAAGATTATCAAAATAAACGGCAAAATTTAAATCTAGCAGAGCGTATTGAAAAGAAAAACGAGACCAAGTTTTTCGAAGGTATCGGGTCCAGTTTTGAATTAAGACAGGCTCAAATGCAACTCTACAGTGCTCAGCAAGAATACCTTCAATCCATGCTTGATGTTATCAATAACAAAGCTGCATTAGAGACTGCCACGAATGCTATTAACAACTAAAAAATCAATCTGAAAATGAAACATATATCAACTTTAATCATCGTAACACTCCTGCTGGCATCTTGTGGGGATAAAAAGAAATCTGTAGATGAGATCATTGAAACTAATAATCTTGAACTCATTCAGGAAAAGCGAAACGAATTAGAAACCACCAAATTGGAGGTTACCGAGCAATTGAACCAACTGGAGGCTAAAATTAGAGAGCTGGATCCACAGGAAAAAATTCCATTAATCACAACCTTTAAAGTAAAAGACACTGTTTTTACACATTTTGTTGAATTACAAGGAAGTGTGAGTACAAAACAAAATATTGTGATCTACCCTGAATTTTCAGGCGTATTACAACAGGTTTTTGTTAAAGAAGGTCAGCAGGTAACTCAGGGTCAAATGCTGGCAAAAATTGATGATGGAGGCTTAAGCCAGCAGTTAGCACAATTAAAAATTCAAACTGCTCTGGCTAAAACAACCTTTGAACGGCAGAGTCGCTTATGGGAACAAAAAATTGGTAGCGAAATTCAATACTTGCAGGCCAAAACCACATACGAAGCCCAACAGGAAGCGGTAAAACAACTCGATCAACAGGTGGCTAAAACGGTAGTGCGTGCACCCTTTTCGGGAATCATAGACGATGTAATCACCGACCAGGGTAGTGTCGTTGGAGCCGGTCAAACACCTTTGTTCCGGATTGTGAACCTTTCTGAAATGTATATCGATTCCGATGTTCCAGAACGCTACATTTCTACGATCGTTAAAGGAAAAGAAGTTCGGGTAGAATTTCCGGTACTCGACACCATCGTGGATACTAAAGTACGCCAGGCAAGCAGTTTTATCAATCCGGCGAACAGAACTTTTAAAATTGAAGTAGGTATCGACAATAAAGAAAAAACCATTAAACCGAACTTAACAGCCAAGTTAAAAATTAACGATTATACCAATTCAAAAGCCTTGCTAATTCCTCAAAGTATCATTTCGGAAAATGCTAGCGGTGAACAATATGTGTATACCGTTATAAATAAAGATGGTGATCAAGCTACCGTAAAACGTGAAATTATAACTACAGGCAAAACTCAAGGTGATTTTATTGAGGTGTTATCCGGTATTGAGGATGGTGAAGAAATTATCGATGAAGGTGCACGAAGCGTTAAAGATGGTCAGACCGTCAAAATTCTTGATGTAAATACGGCTAGCTAATTATTCAAAGACTTAAACCAATGACACAAGATAAAAAAAAGAAAAAAGTAGATAAAGAGTTTCCTTTTTCTTCGTGGGCTATTAACAACAAAACCACGATGTACATTCTCATGGCTGTGATTCTATTTTTAGGAGCCAAAGCCTACTTCGATATGCCGCGAGAGAGTTTTCCTGAAGTAAAGGAAACCAAAATATATATCAGTTCTATTTATCCCGGGAACACAGCTGAAGATATTGAAAAGCTCATCACCGACCCCATTGAGGACAAGCTGAAAACGGTGAGTAATGTTGTCGATATTACGTCCACCTCACAAGAAGATTATTCCATTATCATCGTAGAATTTGATGAGAATATTACTGTGGAAAACGCGAAACAGAAAGTAAAGGATGAAGTGGATACGGAAACCTCCGGTGAAGACTGGCCTACATTCAACGGCGCAAAGGTAGAGCCTAATATTTTTGCCCTAAGTTTATCGGAAGAAATGCCTATTCTAAACATTAATGTCTCCGGAAATTATCCGGTAGATAAACTTAAGGAATACGGAGAGTATTTACAGGATGAAATTGAAGGTCTGGATCAGATCAAAAAAGTAGATATTCGAGGCGCTCAGGAAAAAGAAGTGGAAGTCGCTGTAGACATTTATAAAATGATGGCTGCTCAGGTAAGTTTTAGCGACATCATTAATGCGATCCGACAAGGAAACGTTACCATGTCGGCAGGCAATTTAATAACCAGTGGCCAACGTCGTACCATTCGAATTATTGGTGAAATTGACGACCCGAAAGAGCTCAATAATTTTGTGGTTAAGGCAGAGTTTGGCAACGCCATTTATTTAAGGGATGTTGCTACAGTAACCTTTAAAGATGAAGACAAAACCACCTACGCCAGAGAATTTGGAGACCCTGTTGTTATGCTAGATGTGAAAAAACGCTCCGGAAAAAATATGGTGGCTGCCGCCGAACAAATCGAGGCTATTGTTAAAAAGGCCAAAGCAAACATTTTCCCACCAGACTTAAAAGTAACAATCGCCAACGATCAATCTGCAAAAACAATTGGACAGGTTGATGATCTGGTAAACAACATTATTTTTGGTATCATCCTGGTGGTAACGGTTCTTATGTTCTTTTTAGGTTTTAAAAATGCCTTGTTCGTTGGGTTTGCCATACCAATGTCGATGTTCATGTCGCTCATGATCCTACATCAACTGGGCTATACCATGAATACCATGATTCTTTTCGGACTTATTATGGGTCTGGGAATGCTCGTAGATAATGGTATTGTGGTCGTAGAGAACGTGTACCGTTTAATGTCGGAGGGCGTGCCTCGTATCAAAGCCGCCAAAATGGGTATTGGTGAAATTGCCTTTCCTATAATTATTTCTACAGCAACCACCGTAGCGGCCTTTATTCCTTTAGGTTTATGGCCGGGATTGATGGGTCAATTCATGAAATACTTCCCAATTACTTTATCTGTGGTTCTGGGCTCTTCATTGTTTGTGGCGATCTTTTTTAACTCAGTAATGGTATCTCAATTAATGACCGTTGAAGACAAAGAAATGCCGTTAAAGCGGATCGTTAAAGTCTCTGTGATTTTCGGAGTTATTGGCATTTTGATATATCTTATTGGAGGGCCATATCGTGGCTTGGGAACTCTAATGCTGGTTACCGTGTTACTATTGTGGCTATACAGGTTAAAACTTCGTGATTGGGCCAATAATTTTCAAAAAAACAGTTTGCCGCGTTGGGAAAACTTTTACGAGAATATGCTGAAATCTACTTTAAGAGGCCGAAGACCCATGTACATTGTAATAGGTATGGTTTCCTTGTTGATCGTAGCTTTTGCAAGTTTTGGAGCGTCTATAGGAAGCCAGCGTACGACGGTAGAATTCTTCCCAAGTAATAAGCCAAATCAGATCATTGTGTATATCCAGTATCCGGAAGGCACGGATATTAAAAAAACCAATGCCATTACCAAAGATATTGAGGAGCGGGTTTATAAGATCATCAATGCACCAGAATACATGGACAAAGGCTATAATTTCTTAACTGAGAGCGCCGTGTCTCAGGTTGGTGAAGGTGCCGGAAACCCTCAAACCGATGGTGGCTCACAGGCGGAAATGCCGAATCGTGGTAAAATTGTTGCGACCATGCGCGAGTATAAAGATCGTAGAGGAAAAGATAGTGAGGAACTTTACAATAAAATTCAAGAAGCACTGCAGGGCATTTATCCGGGTGTTGCTATTTCAGTTGAAAAAGATCCCGTAGGTCCTCCTGTAGGCTATCCAATAAACATTGAACTGGAAGGTGATGATTATAATGAATTGATCGCTACTGCTGAAACTATGGTCAATTATATCAATTCAAAGAATATTCGCGGCATTGATGAATTAAAAGTGGATGTTAATAAATCGAAACCGTCCATGCGCGTGGTGATCGATCGGGAAAAAGCGGGTGAGCTCGGCGTGAATTCAGCTCAAGTAGGACAACAACTTCGTGATGCTATTTTTGGATCTAAAGCCGGTATTTACAAAAAAGATGGTGATGATTATGATATCTATGTGCGCTTCAATGAAGAGAACCGCTACAACACGAGCGCGCTATTCAATCAAAGAATTACATTCAGAGATATGTCTAGTGGTCAAATCAAGGAAATTCCTTTATCCGCAGTTTCCAAGCATAGTAACAATTCCAGTTTTAGTTCCATAAAACATAAAGATACCAAGCGGGTTGTTACCATTTACTCGGCTTTGGCCCCAGGCTATAATGACGCCGGTGCGATAGTTTCACAAATTCAAAATGAAATGCAGGGCTTTAATCAAATGCCTAATAATATAAAGGTAGATTATACGGGACAAATTGAAGAACAGAACAAACAAATGGCCTTTTTAATGGGTGCCTTTTTTACCGGTTTAGGTTTGATTTTCTTTATCCTGATCTTCCAATTCAACTCGGTTTCAAAACCGGGTATTATTATGATGGCCGTTTTCCTGAGTTTGATTGGTGTATTTGCTGGTCTGGTTATAACCGGAGCGCCTTTCGTGATCATGATGACCATGATGGGTATTATTTCCCTCGCGGGGATCGTGGTGAACAATGGCGTGGTTCTTCTGGATTATACCCAATTACTGATCGACCGTAAAAAAGCAGCCTACGATCTGGAAGATGAACAATATTTAGAAACACCGTATTTATTAGAAGCTATTATCAAGGGTGGAAAAGCCCGTTTACGTCCGGTTTTGTTAACGGCAATCACAACTATTTTAGGCCTGATACCCCTGGCTACAGGTTTAAACATCAACTTCTTTACTTTAATGAGTGATCTTGATCCGAATATTTACACTGGTGGTGATAACGTTATATTCTGGGGGCCTTTGGCTAAGACCGTAATCTATGGTTTGGTTGTAGCTACATTCCTTACCCTTATCGTTGTTCCCATTTTATTCTTCTTGATCATGAAGTTTAAAATGTGGATGTATAAGGATCGGGTTGTTGATATGTCAAACCTCAGTCCAACTGAAAGTACTGATATCATATAATTTGAATCAGGTATTGATTAAAAAAAGCCTCAACAATTGTTGAGGCTTTTCAATATAAAAAAATTAGTTTGCTATTTAAAGTTTGAAGGAAACACGTGCAAATAAGAATCGACCACCAATCCCGAATTGCTGTGAACGTCTGGAGTTTCAGTCGCTTTTTTATCTTAAACTAGTTGGGTTTCGAAATTTTGACTACCAGCCCTTTTTTTATTCGACCATTAGTAACCACAATAATTTTTTAATCATTATTTAGATATTTGACAAAAAAAATGCTGCCCAATTCGGGCAGCATTTTTGTATTAATTAAAATCTATTTCTTAAAACTTATAATTAAGAGATAGGTTAAACATCGTACCTAATTGACTAAAATGATAACCATCGTAGGTCATTTGAGAATAACGCTGGTTGAACGTAATTAAGTTAGATTGATTTTTAGTTTGTGCTGGATCAGCTAAAATAGCCGCACCGGCAGCGTTTTCTGCTTTAAAGCTCCATTCCGGTAAAACGTTCAATAGATTATTAACGTTTAATGCTATGGTTATTTTCTCTGTAGCATTGAAATTAATGCCTAAATCAGTTACAATTTTAGGCGTAAACTCTGTTCTTAAATCATTGCTCATTCCTTGTTGCTTAAATGTTGTTTTTCCGAAATAAGTATTGTTTAAAGAAAAGCCGAATTTATTGATATTATAATTCGCTCCTAAAATCCATTTGGTTTGTGGTCTGGAAGTAAAAAATAAAGCTTCTTGAGTTGCGTTTACAACAGATTGACCTGAATTAGCTACTAAAGGAATATCCTTAACAGCGCCATCTCTTTCATTTTCAATAGTATAATTACCTGACAAGTTTAAATCCAAATCACCTGATCCAATAAGGATATTCTTTTGGCTAAGTACAACATCAATACCTGATGTTCTTGTATCTATGGCATTCGAGAAGAAACTTACATCAGATAAATTATTATTAGTTAAAAGAATATCTAATGGGTTTGAGGGGTCACCACTTGGACCTATTTCAGAACCTAATACGATACGGTCTTTTACTGCAATATTATAATAATCTACTGTAAAGCTTAGGTTGTTGGTTAATTGACCCCCTAACCCAATCGTAAAGTTGTTAGACGTTTCAGCATCTAATTCAGGAATACCTAAAAGCTTGGCTTGTGTAGACACGTTATTAATTAAACCGCCCACTTGAATACCTTGCCCCGGCACAAAGCTATATTGTGCTTTTTGGGTATAAATTTGATGTAACGTTGGCGCTCTGAATCCAGAAGAAACAGAAGCTCTAGCTGTTAACTTATCTGTTATTTTTAAACGAGAGCTAAACTTATATACAAACGTATTTCCAAAATCTGAATAGTTCTCCGTTCTCACTGTTCCGCTTATTAAGAAAGCATCAGAAATATCAAAATCTAAAGAAAAGTAACCACCAAAATTGTAACGGTTAAATTTACCTGAATTTTGAGGAGCGTTACCTGCAAATGAATCGGCGCCACCACCATCGTAAGATGCTAATTCACCTTCAATAACTTCAAAAGTTTCATTTCTAAACTCAGCACCAAAACCTATACTTATTTGATCAGAAAGGATTCGGGAAATATCAATGTTTCCTACATTGTGAGTAAAACGAGTTCCTCCCGGATCGAAAGACTGCTGGCTATTTTCTCTGTATAATTGAGAACCTTCTGTAATTTCTCCATCATCAACTGTACCATTATTATTTGCATCAACCCAAGTAGAGGGTGAATAAACAAAATTTCTGTTATGAGAATTATTTACGGTATAGGTTTGTGTATTACCCCCTGTGGTGTAACTTAAATCTACATTCCAGTCGTTTACTTTGGTTTTAATCCCTACGGTACCATTGTAATCATTCAAAAGTCCCTCGAAAGTTGGCACATACCCATCATAACCACCGGCTGTGTTTGGGTTATTCCCCGGGAAAAAGTCTGCTAGGTATGGAAAATCATCAATAGTTCTCCAATATGGTGTTCTGTAGTTTGCAAAACTATTTACTTTCTTGTATACATAAGCGGCATTAAAATACATTTCTGTATTATCACTTAAATCCAATCCTCCATTAATTAAAAATTTAGATGAAGCCGTTTCTGGCGATCCATTTATATTTCCTGCGTCAGGTTTTCTACCTAAGAACTCATTTACAAAAGCCACATCGGCAGCTGTACCTCCTGTAAAATCAGCAATTTCACCAGCAGCATCAACTGTTCCTGGTCTGTTTGCTAAATTCACTTTAGAAAAATCTATAGTATAATTAATAAAACCTTTATTGTCTCCAATAGCACTTCCATTGTTCACACTAAAACCAACCATTTCACCATCACCTTCTGAGGTCACACCTGTTCTTAAGGTTGCTGAACCAAAATTAGCGTCATCTTTAAGAATGATGTTCATAACACCTGCGATAGCATCAGAACCATATTGTGCTGAGGCCCCGTCTCGAAGGATTTCAACTCTCTTGATAGCATCTGTAGGAATTGCAGAAATATCTGCACCTGTTTCACCGCGACCCGGAGAGGTTTGTGTATAAAGTAATGCACTTAAATTTTTACGTTTACCGTTAATAAGAATTAAGGTTCTACTCGGTCCCATGTTTCTGATCTCATACGGATCTAAAAGCGAGGTCGCATCATTAACCGGTGTTTGCACTGTATTAAAAGATGGAATTCTATATTGCAAAGCCTTATCGAACGTTACTTGTCCTGTTGATGTTAATTCCTTTGCAGCAAGCACATCTACTGGTAGAGCCGTATCTACACTACTTCGAGGTGCCGTACGCGATCCTACTAAAATAACTTCATCCAAAGCTACTCCGGATTTCATTGTAACATTCAATGTACGTCCTGAAACAGTTACTTCTTGTTTTTCATAGCCTACGTAAGTAAACACGAGAACATCACCATTACTTGCCGAAATTGAATACTTACCATCAAAGTCGGTTGTTGTTCCTGTTGTCGTTCCTTTAACAACTACTGATACCCCAGGTAGCGGACCTGAATCGTCACTAACGGTACCTGTAACTTCTTGAGCATGAAACAATCCGGTTACTGCAAAACAGAACAGAAAAACAAGCCCTTTAACATGTAAAAATTTAACCATAATTATTGAGTTTTTAAATTAGAAAAGCTAATATAGGTATATTAAAAGCAAAAAAATTAACATATTTATAAAATATCCTTAAAAATGATTTGATTCTGTTTGAAATATATGAGGTTTTTCCGTAAATTTTTGAGGATATTAAATTGCTATGTGCATTTACAATACATTTATACCCACGTTTCCAACTCAATTAATTAACCACATTAAAAATATCCCCTGATTTCTTAGTTTTTTGAAAAGATATCTTACTAAATTTGCACTTTTATGCGCTACCTGCGTTGCAATCTGCAGAGCGCTAAAATTTTATAACCATGTATAGGAGTCATAATTGTGGTGCTTTGAACGCATCACATATAAATAAAGAGGTTACATTATCCGGTTGGGTTCAAAAAATCAGAGACAAAGGGTTTATCGTTTGGGTCGATTTACGTGACCGTTATGGAATCACACAATTGGTTTTCGACGAAGAACGTAGCCCAAAGTCCATGATGGAACAGGCCCAGAAATTGGGGCGCGAATTTGTTATTCAAGTCAAAGGAACAGTTATTGAAAGGGCATCAAAAAACCCTAATCTCCCAACGGGAGACATAGAAATTTTGGTGTCTGAGCTTAGCATTTTAAATGAAGCGCTTTTACCTCCTTTCACTATTGAAGACAAAACCGATGGCGGTGAAGAATTACGGATGAAATATCGTTATCTGGACATCCGCCGGAACCCGGTAAAAAATAATTTAATATTCAGGCACAAAGTTACTCAAGCCGTTAGAACCTATCTTTCGGGTGAAGATTTTATTGAAGTGGAAACTCCGTATTTGATTAAATCGACTCCGGAAGGTGCGCGTGATTTCGTTGTACCATCCCGAATGAATGCCGGACAATTCTATGCCTTACCACAATCGCCACAAACCTTTAAACAACTGCTTATGGTTGGCGGTATGGATAAGTATTTTCAAATTGTAAAGTGTTTTAGAGATGAAGACCTGCGTGCCGACAGACAGCCGGAATTCACGCAGATCGATTGCGAAATGGCCTTCATTGACCAGGAAGATATTTTAAATACTTTCGAGGGTTTAACGCGCCACTTACTAAAGGAGATCAATGGTGTTTCGGTTGCTGAATTTCCAAGATTAACATACGACGAAGCCATGCGTTTATACGGAAACGACAAACCTGATATTCGTTTTGGGATGACCTTTGGCGAATTGAATGCCGTGACGCAGCATAAAGATTTTAATGTCTTCAACGCTGCTGAATTAGTTGTTGGCATCGCTATTCCGGGTGGTAACAGTCTCACAAGAAAAGAGATCGATAAACTGATCGATTGGGTAAAACGTCCACAAATCGGAGCTCTTGGTATGGTTTATTGCCGCTGCAACGACGATGGTAGTTTCAAATCGTCTGTCGATAAATTTTACGATCAGGACGATCTTGGCCAATGGGCAGAAGTTACCGGTGCAAAACCAGGTGACCTCATCTGTGTTCTTTCCGGCGAAACCGATAAAGTTCGTCCGCAATTAAGTGCCTTGCGTATGGAAATGGCAGAACGCTTGGGCCTGCGCAAACCAAACGAATTTGCACCGCTTTGGGTTGTTGATTTTCCATTATTAGAATGGGATGAAGATACCGAGCGTTATCATGCCATGCACCATCCATTCACGGCGCCAAAAGCAGACCAGATCGAATTACTTAAAACCAATCCCGGAGCTGTTAAGGCCAATGCCTATGACCTAGTGTTGAACGGAAACGAAATTGGCGGAGGTTCGATCAGAATTCATGATAAGGCCACACAATCCTTAATGTTCGATTATTTAGGCTTTACTCCTGAAGAAGCGAAAGCACAATTTGGATTTTTAATGGATGCCTTTCAATATGGTGCGCCACCACATGGCGGCCTGGCTTTTGGTCTAGACCGTTTGGTCGCTATTTTAGGCGGACAAGAAACCATTCGCGATTTTATTGCATTCCCAAAAAACAACAACGGACGCGACGTGATGATCGATGCGCCTGCACCCATTGACAACGAACAATTGTCAGAATTAAGTTTAAAACTAAACTTAAAAGCATAAAAATGACGTCCTGAAAAAGCAGGGCATTAAGGTAATTTTAATTATGCCTTTTAGTTCTAAAAATCTATTACGAAAATTCCTGATCTGGAAATACAAACATATCTCCGAGCGACAGTTCGTTTTTATGTTAAGTATCCTCGTTGGATTTTTGGCAGGTATGGGTACGGTAGCACTTAAAAACCTCACCCACTACATTAAATTGTTATTTGAACTTGAGCTTTTTAAAAATTATCAGAACTCGCTTTACTTTATTTTTCCGCTCATTGGTCTGTTTCTGGTTTATCTAATAAAACAGATCTGGCTAAAGAAACATATTGGCCACGGGATTTCTTCAACCTTATATGCGATCTCAAAATTAGGGGGTATCATCCCCAGGTATAATATATATGCTGCTTTAATTACGGCTCCTTTAACCGCCGGTTTTGGTGGTTCCGTTGGATTGCAAGGACCAGCTGTAAGTGTAGGATCTGCCTTAGGGTCTAATGCAGCCCGTATGTTTCACATGAACCAAAAAACAAGGATGTTATTAATTGGTTGTGCCGCAGCCGGAGCTATGGCTTCTATGTTCAAGGCCCCCATCGCAGCCATTATTTTTGCTGTGGAGATTTTTAGTTTAGACATCGCTTTCACTTCCTTAATCCCACTTTTGCTGGCTTCGGTTTCAGCGGTTGTAACTTCTTATTTTTTCCTGGGAACTGATATCTTATTGAGGTTCCAGCTTACCGATAAATTTGAAATAACAGATATAGGGTTTTATATCATTTTAGCATTAGCAACAGCTTTTGCTTCGGTGTATTTCTCAAAGGTGTTTTTTACGATATCTAACTTTTTTAAACAATTTGAAAGCAGAGCGGTACGCCTTTTAATAGGCGCCTTAGCCATTGGAACGATTCTTTATTTTATACCGCCCCTATACGGTGAAGGTTACGGTATTATGAATAATTTGTTAAAAGGGGATCATTTGGCGGCCATAGGCAAAACCCCTTTCGACCTCGATCTCAATAATGTATGGGTAGTTATTGGCCTGTTGTTAGGAATAGCCGTTTTTAAGGCCATCGCCATGACCACTACTTTTGGTGCCGGCGGTGTTGGTGGTGTTTTTATCCCTACGCTGGTTATGGGAAGTGCTATAGGAAATGCCTTTGCAAAAATTATTAATAATATTGGATTAAACTTTGAGGTTTCAGAATCGAACTTCACCTTAATTGGAATGACAGGACTTATGGCCGGCGTTTTACATGCGCCTCTAACAGCCATATTCCTCATTGCGGAAATCACCGGGGGTTACGAACTTTTTGTACCCTTAATGCTCGTTTCGGCTATTTCATTTTCCATAACCAAATATTATACCGCCCACTCCATTTATACCCTCAAATTAGCCGAACGTGGTGAGCTCATGACCCACGATAAAGATCAGAATGTCCTTATGGTTCTGGATATCGATAAGGTCATAGAAACCAATTTTATTGTCCTCAGGCCAGAAATGAAATTACGCCATATCCTGGAAAATGCCGTTGCAAAATCGTCCAGAAACCATTTTCCCGTGGTCGATGAAGATCAAAGGTTTTTAGGTGTAATACGCTTAGACGACATTCGGCATATGATGTTCGATACCGATATCTATGACGAAATAGACGCCGCAAGTTTAATGCACGCCGATGCAGGAATTATAGATTACGACCACGATTCCATGCAAGATATTATGGATACCTTTAAAAAAAGTGGTGCATGGAATTTACCCGTAACAAAAAACGGTAAGTACTATGGCTATATCTCAAAATCTAAATTACTAACCGCCTACAGGCAGCAATTAATTAATTTTACCAAGTAAAATGAAATACCTGATCTGGATATTTTTTATCGCTTCTATGGGCAGTATCATTGCCGGTTTTAGCGCACCCGAAGAAAATAACGAAACCCTCATCGGATTGGGCGTTGTAGGTCTTTTTATTATTGTATTTCCCCTGTTTACCTGGTACCGCTGGAAAGATAGAGATATCAAGGATTACATGCTTACCAAAGAGAATCTTGACAAGATGCGCGACAATCAAAAATCGAACAAAAAGGATAAAAATAAATAGGGCGTTCCTTCGCGCGCCAAAAAGCGCGCTTGTCGGGCTTTCCGCTACAAGTCCTCGCGCCAAGCGCTGTGGGCTTTCCACTACAATCCCTAACGCATTCCCTGCCTAATGATAGGTCTAACGCGAATACCGTTATTGCGAGGGAAACCAAGTAATCTACTCAAAAGAAATGTATTGTCATTTAGAGCGGAATGAAATGGAGCGAAGAGTCTCAGTTTTTAACGATGAGATTACCACGTCGCTACGCTCCTCGTAATGACGTTCCATGCCGTCATTGCGAACAGCGTGAAGCAATCCGCTCATTGTAATTGCAGTTGTCATTCAGAGCATTCCGAATGTATTCGGAGTCGAAGAATCTCAAAAAATAGTTAAACAGATTCTTCAGTCGCTTAGCTCCTTCTGAATGACAAAAACCACAATCATTACAAAAACGGCGAAGCAACCTGTTCAAAATGATAACATTGTCATTTAAAATTTAGCGAAGTTTCCTCAAAACAGCAGCTTTAATACTCGCTGCATCTAGGCCAACAAATTTCTGAAGCTGATCCACATTACCATGATCTATAAAAGTATCGGGAATGCCTAATAAGTTTACCTTATTGCTATATTTATGTTCTGCCGCAAATTCCAAAACAGCAGCCCCGAATCCTCCTTTTACACTATTATCCTCAACGGTAATAATGGTATTGAAGTTTTCAAAAACTGCATGAAGCAACTCGGCATCCAAAGGTTTTACAAAACGCAGATCGTAGTGCGCTGCAGGTAGATCCTGCAAGGCTTCTGTTACATTTTTAGCCATCGTACCAATGGAGAGTACCGCAATATCAGTTCCTTTTTTAAGCATTTCACCCGTTCCGATCTCCAGCGTTTTAAAAGGTTGTTTCCAGTGCGTAATAACTCCTTTATCACGAGGATATCTTATTGCGATCGGGCCATCCAGACCTTGCTGTGCTGTATACATGATATTTCGCAATTCCACCTCGTTACGTGGTGCAGCAATGATCATGTTCGGAATGCAGCGCAGATACGACAGATCGAAAACTCCATGATGAGTAGCACCGTCCTTTCCCACCAGACCGGCACGGTCCAGGCAAAAAATTACAGGTAGTTTTTGTAAGGCAACATCATGAATGATCTGATCATAGGCCCGTTGTAAAAACGTTGAATAAATGGCACAGAATGGCACCAATCCCTGAGTAGCCATTCCTGCGGCCAGGGTAACGGCATGCTGCTCTGCAATTCCTACATCAAAAGTGCGATCAGGAAAAACCTTCATTAAATATTTGAGGGAGGTTCCTGTTGGCATGGCTGCGGTAATGCCTACAATATTTTTATTTTCCTTTGCCAATTCTACCAGAGATAAACCAAATACATCCTGAAATTTTATAGGCCCTTCTGATGGAACAACTTGGTGTAATTCTCCGGTTTCGGCATTAAATTTCCCCGGTGCATGATAGGTCACTTGATCGGTCTCCGCTTGTTTCAAACCTTTCCCTTTAGTCGTTATAATATGTAAAAGTTTAGGGCCGTTTACTTTTTTCAGACGCTTAAGGGTCTTTAGTAATTTTGGTAGGTCGTGGCCATCTATGGGGCCCGAGTAATTAAAATTTAAAGCCTCAATAATATTGTTTCGCTTTTGGGTCCCTTTCTTTACATTCGTTAAATAGTTCTTTAAGGCTCCTACACTAGGGTCGATTCCAATAGCATTGTCATTCAGGATAACCAGTAAATTAGCATCGGTAACTCCGGCATGATTCAAACCTTCAAAAGCCATTCCTCCTGCGATACTAGCGTCACCAATAACAGCGATATGTTGCTTTTCAAAATCGCCCTTTAGTCTCGAAGCGAGTGCCATTCCTAAAGCTGCAGAAATTGAGGTGGAGGCATGTCCTACTCCAAAGGTATCAAACTCACTTTCGCTGCGTTTTGGAAAGCCACTTATACCACCCCATTCCCGATTGGTATGAAAGGTGTCGCGACGTCCAGTTAAAATTTTATGGCCGTAAGCTTGATGACCCACATCCCAAATAAGCAGGTCATTTGGAGTATTAAAGCTATAATGAAGGGCAATAGTAAGCTCTACTACACCTAAACTAGCACCTAAATGGCCTTCTTTGGTCGCCACAATAGTGATGATAAAATCCCTCAGTTCCTGAGCGAGTATTGGTAATGCTTCAGGAGGTAATCGCCGCAGATCTTCCGGTGTGTTAATCGTATGTAAAAAGCGGTATTTCACGTCACAAAAGTACAGTTTTTACGAGAGCCATATCAAAATATTTTCGCACCTGCCTATAAACATGAAGTTTATCGATGTATTTGAATTTGAATTTTTGATAATCAATACTAAAAAGGAATAATTATTGTTAAATGATATCATAATTATTATTAGATATTAGTATATTTCAAGAAAAAAAATTGAAATGAGAAAATTTTACAAGACTATCCCTCTAGGAGTTGTTTGTCTTTTTCTATCGTTTTCCGCTTCGGCCCAAATAAAACTATCAGAATCGAAACACGGCCCAGCTATTTCTTCTTATCTAAATACAAGCGCTAAAACAGGAAAATTATCGGCAACTGACATACAGGACCTATATATTTCCAACGAAACGTTTTCAGAAAAAACAGGAGTTACTAATTTATATTTAAATCAATATTACAAAGGCATAAAACTGGTTAATGTTTCAACCAGTATCGCTGTAAAAAACAATAAGGTGTTTCACATGGCGGGTACCTTGGAGGCGAATATTGCCCAAAGAATAAATATCGTAATACCGTCGGTGTCACCAACAGAGGCCATTGCAAAAGTAGCCAACCATTTCAAACTAGGATCCGTTGGAAATCTTAATTTAATAAGTACCGACACCAATAAATCGGTGTATTCCAAAGGAGCTATTTCCAAAGAGAATATTCCGGTCGAGCAAGTGTTTTTTAAAACCCGGGAAGGCAACATAAAACTGGCTTGGGACTTAAGTATTCTAACTCAGGATGGTAAACATTGGTGGAGTGTTCGATTGGATGCTAAGACCGGTGCAATTTTAGATATTAACGATTGGACCCTGGAGTGTACCTTTGGAGATAACGATCATGCGAATCATCAACACCGCGCAAGCTCAAGAGCTACTACCAGTCCGGAACTTTTCAAACCCAATAGTTCTATTATGACTGATGGATCACAATACAATGTATATGCCTTACCTACGGAAAGCCCTAATCACGGTCCCAGAACTTTGGTTACTGAACCTGCCGATCCTCTAGCCTCCCCCTTTGGTTGGCATGATGATAATGGTATAGCAGGTACAGAATATACGACAACCAAAGGAAACAACGTACTGGTTTACGACGATTCTAACGGTACGAATTCTATAGCTTACTCAGCTGATGGAGGTGCGTCTTTAAATTTTGATTTCCCGATTGATTTTGATTCACAACCCGTAGTTTCCCGAGATGCATCGTTAACGAATTTATTTTACGTCAATAATATGGTGCATGATATCATGTACTATTATGGTTTTGATGAGGAATCCGGGAACTTTCAAAAAACCGACTATGCTGGTGTCAACCTTGCGGGTGCCGGTGATCCTGTTATCGCGGATGGTTTGGATGGTAGTGATTTTAATAATGCTAATTTTTCAACGCCTCCTGATGGGAATAACCCACGTATGCAAATGTTCCTGTGGAATACCTCGAATGGAAACACATTAACTATCAACAATGGCTCATTGGCAGGAAGCTATGTAGGCATTCCTGCAGCTTTTGGTGATGAACTTCCAGCAATCGATCCGCTTACAGCCGAGCTGGCCTTGACCTTTGATGATAACTCAGGAACCTCAACAGATATTAATGATGCCTGTGACCCGATTATTGATGGGGCTAGTCTTAATGGTAAGATTGCCATAATTAACAGGGGATCCTGTGATTTCGGAACCAAAATACTAGCCGTTCAGAACGAAGGAGCTGTTGCAGCTATCGTAATCACAGACGACAGACCTGTGGTTATTATGGGTGCTGGGGACGATGGTGACCAAGTGACCATTCCCAGTATTATGATCAGTCGTGCCGATGGTGTTGCTATTATAGCAGCGTTACGATTTGAAACGATTAGTGCGTCTTTAGTATTACCTCCTTATATTGACGGGAGTTACGACAATGGGGTTATCATTCATGAATATGGTCATGGAATCTCCATTCGCTTAACGGGCGGAGCTAAAGAAGTGAACTGTTTAAGAACCTGTACTGAGCGTGATTCCGATGGCAAATGTGTTGAAGGAACCTACACTGAGCAAATGGGCGAAGGCTGGTCAGACTGGTTCGCTTTGATGCTTACCATGAAATCGACAGATAATGGGGCTACAGGACGGGGTATAGCCACCTATGATGCCGAACAGCCTATAAATGGCCCCGGAATACGTCCTTTTAGATATAGTACAGATATGAGTGTTAACCCACTCACCTATAATGACACCAATAACACGGTGCAAATAAGTGCGCCTCATGGTGTGGGCTCAGTATGGTGTACCATGCTTTGGGATCTTACCTGGAGCTACATCGACAAATATGGTTTTGATCCTGACTTTTATAACGGCACTGGAGGGAATAACAAGATCATGCAAATTGTTTTGGATGCTTTAAAATTACAACCTTGTGAACCAGGCCCAGGCTTTGTTGATGGACGGGATGCTATTTTGGCAGCTGATTTAGCGCTTACCGGAGGCCAGGACCAGTGTATGATCTGGGACGTATTTGCCAGAAGAGGTTTGGGTGTGAATGCTGATCAACAAGATTCTCTGTTGCGAAATGATCAAATTGAAAATTTTGATACACCAGATACATCAGACCCAAGTTTAGCGAATTGCACGACTTTAAGCTCTGAAGAATTTGGAACTTCAGATTATAAGATCTATCCGAATCCGGCTAATAACCTGATTAATATAAAACCAAAAATGGCTTTAGGTGATGTTACCATGACATTGGTTGACATTAATGGTAGAACGGTATTGCAGAATAAAACAAACTTTAACGATACTGTAACACTGGATATTAGTGGCTTACAAACCGGATTATATATTTTGAATATTAATGGTGATTTTATTAACACTAATGAAAAAATATTAATTGAGTAAACTGATAATGTTGAATTAAAAAAAAAGAGCCGACTTGGCTCTTTTTTTTATTTTTGCACTTATGATAACACCGTTTGACGATACGTATTTTATGAAAAAAGCTTTGCAAGAAGCTGAATTGGCTTTTGAAAAAGGTGAAATTCCTGTAGGTGCCGTGATCGTTATTGATAATAAAATTATTGCGCGAGGCCACAACCTCACGGAAACTTTGAACGATGTTACAGCCCACGCCGAAATGCAGGCTATTACTTCGGCTGCTAATTTTTTAGGTGGTAAATATCTTTTGAATTGTACGCTTTATGTGACCCTAGAACCCTGCCAAATGTGCGCCGGGGCCTTGTATTGGAGTCAGATCTCAAAAATTGTTTATGGCACCCGTGATGAAGAACGGGGCTGTATTGCTTTACAAACAAAACTGCATCCTAAAACTGAAATGACGGGTGGTATCCTGGCAGAAGAGGCTGCAAGTTTGTTGAAACGATTCTTTATTGAAAAACGAAATTTAAACTAATTATTTTTAGAAATTAAAGATTGCTTAGCATGACTAACAGCCCGTATAATCGTCATTACGAGGAGCGCAGCGACGTGGTAATCTGATATGGTGGATTCCTGCCTTTACAGGAATTAAGGAGCTTTGAAATTAAACAAAGGCTAGCAAAAAAGCCCGCGTTAGCGATTATAGTGGCATCCTTTTTTGAGTTTCGAAAAAAAGATATAACGGAAAGCGCGACCCGAAGGGTAACGCCCAAAATATATCCTTTATTTTACTGGCTTCCATGTTTTTAGTCATTACGAAGAGATTTGGCGACGTAGTAATCTCATCATAAAGATTGCTTCGCTTTGCTCGCAATGACGGTAAAATTACAACTCGATCCCCTGGATCTTTTTGTACTCCTTGATCGCTTGACTGTCGGATAGCGAGGCGATGTGAAAACAAACACTGGAAAGACGTTGGTAAAGCGTGGAGGTTTCGAGCTTGAGATTGGGCGACCAACCTTTAAGAATTAGCTTATCGTAATGCGCAGCCGTATTGTTGAAATGATTGTTTAGCGCCCGGGTGTAGGTATCGAGTAAGGTGCTGATGACGCGGTATCCGGCAATTTCTTTATCGACCACCTCTGTTGATTGGTAGATGTTTTGAACACTTATTTTAATAATATCCTTGATCTGGGCGTCGTATTGACTTTTATCTAAAAGCGCCGTGTGGAAATTCCCTTGTAAAATGGCGTCTTCATTTTGCATAAAAATACTCGCCGCCTCGTTAATGAGGTTGCCAATAGCCAGAGCACGCAAATAACCTATACGGTCTTCTTTGGTAGAGAGCGCATAATAATTTTCGGGTTTGATGTTGCTGCGGATGATCTTGGACAAAAACTCGAGAGCATATTCCTCTTGAATTAGACCGAGATTGATCCCATCCTCAAAATCAATAATAGTATAGCAAATATCATCGGCTGCTTCTACTAAAAAGGCCAATGGGTGTCTGGCATATCGAAGATCTGATCCCTTTTGTTTCAACAACCCAAGATCTTCAGCCACATCAGAGAACGCCGTTTTTTCACTTTGAAAAAAGCCATATTTTTTATCAGCAATATGATTTGTAGGACGCTTAGGAAGCGATTCTTTGGGATATTTCATAAATGCCCCGAGCGTGGCGTAACTAAGACGTAGACCCCCGGGACGCCCGGGACGACTTTCGGTTAGTAATTTAAAGCCGTTGGCATTACCTTCAAAATCGCAAAGGTCCTGATATTCTTTTGTTGTAAGCTGATCTTTGAATTGGTTTCCGACTCCCGTTTTAAAAAACTCGCCAATAGCTTTCTCTCCTGAATGTCCGAAAGGAGGATTCCCAATATCATGGGCTAAAGCTGCTGCTGCGACAATGGCTCCAAAATCATTAGCCTGATAGCCGTGCACCTTTTGTAAATGCGGATGTTTTTCAATGAGCTTTTTACCTACCAAACGCCCCAAGGAACGCCCTACTACGCTAACCTCCAAACTATGGGTTAAGCGGGTGTGTACAAAATCGGTTTGCGACAAGGGGATCACCTGGGTTTTATCTTGTAAACTACGAAAGGCGGCCGAGAAGATCACGCGGTCGTAATCCACCTCAAATCCCAGTCGGGTATCGTCCTGCTCTTTTCGTAAACGTTTGTTTGTATCGCCGTAGCGTTTTAATGATAAAAGTTGCTCCCAGTTCATGGTAAATAATTAATGCTGGCAAGATAACTAAATTAGGTAAAAAAAGAAGGCTGGATTTGGTAACATTAAAGTAACATAAACATGACTTTTGTTTAATGCTAGGATAACATTCAATTAAAGCTTTAATGTGTTCTTTGTAACAACAATTAGAGAAAGTCAATGAAATTATTTTACACCGTTGTTTTTTTAGTGATTACTGCAACAGGATTTGCGCAAAATACGGGACGTATTTCCGGTAATTTATTAGATCTGGAATCGAATAAAGCACCGCTTAATATGGCTAAAGTAACTTTGAAAGGTTTAAATACGGAAACTGTATCTGACGCTCAGGGTCATTTTAAATTTGATAATCTTAAACCCGGCACCTACACCTTGGTATCGCGTTTTGTTGGTTATGACCCTAAAGAGATCACTGTTGAAGTAAAACCTGAAACTACAAACACCGTTACTTTAGAAATGGCTGCCAGTTCCATCTCATTAGAAGATCTGGTATCCTTGGCCAGTGCCGGGCAAAAAACTGCATCAGTATCCGATAACTAAACACATTGCAAAATAAAAATAGGGCAACTTGAAGCGCCGCTTTTTTACGAAAGCGGCGCTTTTCTTTTTTAGTGCTCCCATTTTTAATATCTCTTTAAAATCTTTAAGGCTTAAATGTTAAGAGAACGTAATGAATAAAAAACATATGCTGATTATGGTAACATTATCCTAACACTTTTATCACTGTTCTTTAATCTTGAGGTAACACTGTATTCACATGTTGGTGGTTTCTTTGCACCAAGAAATTTAGAAATACTAATGAAAAAAATAACCTTATTATTTATAGTCTTAATCACCTCATTGTCTTTCGCACAGAACACGGGTTCTATTGTAGGAAAGCTGATTGATAAAGAGTATAATAATGAACCTCTGGCCTTCGCCAATGTCCTAATAAAAGGAACCACGAAAGGAACAACCTCTGATTTTGATGGTTTATATAGTTTTAATGATTTGGATCCGGGACCTTATACTTTAATATTCAGTTTTGTGGGATATACCACGCAGGAAATTCCGGTAACGGTTGCCGTAGGAAAAGAGACTGAGGTTGATATAACCATGAGCGCCAGTGCGGCATCATTAGACGAAGTTGTGATTACAACGACCACGCGCAAAGAAAGTGAAACTGCTTTGTTATTGGATCAAAAGAAGGCTGTTGAAATAAAACAAAGTATTGGTGCCCAGGAATTATCTCGAAAAGGGGTGAGTAACGCGGCGGCGGCTATTTCAAAAATATCAGGAATTTCTAAACAAGAAGGTTCCAGTAATGTTTATGTACGTGGTTTGGGTGATCGTTACCAAAACACGACGATGAACGGCTTGTCATTACCATCAAATAATGTCAATAAAAAGAACATCGACCTGAGCTTGTTCTCAACAGATGTTATCGAAAATGTATCTGTAGCTAAAGCTTACTCTGCAAAATATTACAGTGATTTCTCTGCGGGAAATGTCGATATTACCTCTAAAGATTTTACCAGTAAGGAGCTGCTGGAATTTAATACCGGATCAGGATTCAACACCAATGCGATTGGTAAGAACTTTGTAAGAAGTGAAGGTACCGGTTACTGGGGTTATTATGGACGTTATGAGCACAATCCGTTTGCGGTTATCTTATCACATGGTATCGACCCTCAAGATGCCGGAACGCCAATAAATATAAACTATTCGGGGGCTGCAGGAAAGTCATTCAATTTTGAGAATGGTTCGAAATTGAGCCTCTTTTTAACCGGCTCTTTTGAAAATGGCTATGAATACCGACAAGGTTCCGCCATCGATTATACCCTTGTAGAGAAAAAAGCATTTGAAGCAGCTGAGGAATACGAGTATACCACAAACTCTACAGTTATGGGTACAGCGAAATACCGTATTGACGACCATAACAGTTTAAAATTAACCTCTCTATTTGTAAACAATTCATCTGATGTTGTAGGTTATTTTGGTATTGATGGTAACGGTAGAAACCGCGATGCCATTGTAGATTCTGAAATAGGATTTTATCAAATGAACGTACAGTTCGATCAAACGCAAATGGTTGTAAACCAATTGGAAGGTGACCATAAATATGGTATTCTAGATATCAATTGGGCTATGGGTTACAACGTGGTACACAACAAACAACCCGATAGAAAACGTATCAGTTTGGAAAGCTATCATTTCGCATTAGACAATGACCCCAATACCAATCCAAGTTTTTACAGTAACGTGGTTTTCGATAACCAACGTTATTTCCAAAATATCAAGGATGACGAGTTCAACAGCCGTTTAAATTTCGCCTTCACCTTCACTGACGAATTGAAATTAAATGTAGGTTATAATGGTAAAAGTAAATCACGAGCATTTGATAACATTCGGTATGGCTACGATATCGTAGATCCTAATTATACCATTGACAATGTGAATAATTTCAATTCTATATTTACATTAGATAATCTGCGTGTGGATCCAAACGATAACGATGGGGTATATCAAATTCGAGTGATCAACACTATTCCAGGGCTTTCAAATACCAATCGCCCGGGCTTACCTGAAAACACCTATGATGGTACTTTAGACATCAATGCGGCTTACGTGGACACCGAGATCAAACTTGGTGAAAAATGGTTGATCGTTCCCGGGATACGTTTTGAATCGGTGGAACAAGCTATCAGTTACGATGTGATCAACTTGGGTAATAATGGTGTTGCTAGCATCAACTCGAATAACACCTTTGTGTTGCCAAGTTTAAATGTAAAGTATGCCTTGAACGATGATCAGAACCTACGTTTTACAGCGAGTCAAACGGCATCAATTCCAGAGTTTAAAGAAGTGGCTCCCTTTGTGTACGAAAATGTGGCAAGCCGTATTGGTGGTAACCCCGATCTGTTACAAAAAGGCTACTCAAAAATTTTCAACATCGATCTAAAATACGAATGGTTTTTCAGCAAAAGTGAGCTTTTGGCCGTTTCAGCTTTCGCCAAAGAGATCAAAGACCCTATCAACCTGGTTGTAGGAGCGGATGCTACAGGAACACAGCGCTACTTTAGAACTGGTGATAAGGCTACCATTTATGGTGTAGAATTGGAAATTAGAAAAAATCTGATTACGGATGAAGATGATAACACCAGTCTTTCAGCCGGTTTGAATGCCACTTACATGAAAACCGAACAGGACCTGTATCCAAATATTAGCGGAACCTATAATTTATCCTTTAACAGGAGCACTGAAGCACTTCAAGGGGCATCACCATTCATATTAAATGCGGATATCAATTATTCTCCGGTATTTGAAAACTATAAACCTACAGCCAACCTCGTATTCTCATATTTCTCTGATCGTATTGACGCTTTGGGCTCAGGACAACTAGGAAATGTGATAGAAAAAGGTATTCCAACTTTAGACTTTATTTGGAAGAATGAACTAAAAGATGCTTTTGAAATAAACTTAAGTGTCATGAACTTATTAAATCCTAAAGTAAGGTATGTTAGAGAAACTACACTTGGTAATGTCGAGGTAACCTCAGCCAATGGTAAAGGAATCTCAAACTACCAACGCGGGATGAATATTGGCCTCCAATTGAAATATAAATTTTAGCTATAACCATTAAATCAAAAATTAATTAAACAAAGAATGATGAAAAAAAATTTAATATTAGGATTAGCATTGATCTCTGTGCTATTCTCCTGTACAACAGACGGCACTTCGGATGTCATCATAAATAATTACGGTGGCACTGACGATATTAATGGTGAAACCATATTCCTTTCAGGTAATTATACACAAGATCTAACGCTTGATATAAACAATACCTATGTACTTAATGGTCCATTAATCATGACTTCCGGAACTACTTTAACCATTCCGGCAGGTATGACCATTAAAGCTTTAGCTACAGGTGCAAGTGTATATATCGCTATTTCTCAAGGGGCTAGGATCGATGCCCAGGGAACCGCTTCTGAGCCTATCGTTTTAACGTCCAACGCTTCTTCTCCTGCTCCGGGCGACTGGGGAGGTTTGATCCTTTTAGGTCGAGCACCTATCAACTCGGTAACATCCGGAAATTCGTCTACTTCTGAAATTGGAAGTTTGCCTTACGGCGGAACAAATGCTAATGACGACTCCGGTATCCTGCGCTACGTTCGCGTAGAGTATTCAGGTGGTGCTGCTGACGGTTCTTCTGAGAATAACGGTATCTCTTTTTACGGTGTAGGCGCTGGTACTTTAGTTGATTATATAGAATCTTTCGCTGGAAAAGATGACGGAATCGAATTTTTCGGTGGTACCGTAAACGTATCTCACTTGGTGGCTATTAATAATGAAGATGATTCTATTGACTGGACCGAAGGTTACTCAGGATCCATAACCGATGCCTATGTAAAACATGGTGCCAGTCACGACAAAGGTATTGAAGCCGATGGTTACAATTCGGATTACGGCAATAATGCGAGTCCAATATTTTGGTCAAATCCAACGCTAACCAATATTACTATTATCGGGAATGGCGCATCAACCGGTGGTGAAGCTATTCGTTTAAGAGTAGGCACCAAGGCTATTTTTAATAACATTTATTTACAAGGTTATAATAAAGGATTTGGTATTCATGGTGATGCTGGGGATAATCCAACAGGAGCTTGGGTATTAGACAATTCCTTAAATGCCACAGATGTTACTTTTAATGATATCAATATCAAATTAGATAATCAAACCACAGAAACCTTCACGGTTACTGATTTTGTAACCAACGATGGCGCAGGTACGATGACCGATTTTGCGACCTGGGGTGCTGGTTGGTCTAAGGAGTAAGCTCTGTTCTTCTAAAATAAAAAAAGCATTACGCTGTAGCGTAATGCTTTTTTTATTTTTATGGTGCTTGATTTTATAAAGAGGCTACATTGTTGGTGTAGTCTACCTTTTTTACTTTACCATCGATCCAGTAGGTCCATGTTCCTACTTTTTTACCTTCTTTATAATAGGCTACAGTAGTTTTTTTACCTTCCTCGTTAAACGTTAACCATTTACCTTCCAACTTACCATCGGCAGTATAAGACCCCGTCTGACTCACCTTCCCATTATCGTGATAATACACCACGTCAATTAAGTTAGTTTCCTTATTGAAGGTTAATTCCCGATTTTCATCTTGTGCAAATGCAAACGTTGTAAAAAACGCTAAAAGAATGGTTAAAATATATTTCATGATGTAGTGGGTTAAAATTCGTGATTAAATATACAATTTAGATAACATTAATGCAACATACAAGTAACGTTAATTTAACATTAAAATTTTAAATACTTGTTTTTCAGTGTTTTATATTTCGAATAATTTGCTAATTTTAATGAAAAATTAATATTTGGTTTACATTTAAATGAAGTTAATCCATGATATTTGGATTGTCTTAAGACGACTTAAATTAGTGTTTCATAAAATGCTTTAGTTTTTGTCGACTAGATGATTATGAATTCTAATAGACTGCTTTTGGCCAAGGCAGTCTTTTTTTATTGATAGTTAACCTTTAAGAAACATTTAATTAACATACGTTTTGGTTCTTTGCAGCGACAAAAACTAAGATAGAATGAAAACTAAAATTCCCTTCATAGGGCTTTTACTTCTCGTAATAAATTTTTCTTCAGCACAAGAGATTAAATCAAATCAATTTGGAAAGGGTCTATTCAACATTGTAGGCAAGGATAGTTCCTGGACTATGAAAGTAGGTTTACGTGCTCAATTACTAGCAACTTCTATGTGGAATGAAGGCGAGGCCAATGAGACCAGTTTTTTGGTTAGAAGATCCCGGTTAAAATTCGATGGCTATGCCTACAGCCCTAAATTAAAGTATAAAATTGAGCTGGGCTTATCGAATAGGGATATATCCGGTGCTTCTGTATATACCGGAAATGCCCCCCGATACATTCTCGATGCTGTTGTGATGTGGAACTTCTATGATAACTTCGTGCTTTGGTTCGGGCAAACCAAACTTCCCGGTAATAGGGAGCGTGTTATTTCCTCGGCTAATTTACAACAGGTTGATCGATCATTACTAAATAGTCGATTTAATATCGATCGGGACATGGGTTTTCAACTTCGACATCATTTTAATCTGAGTAACACCTTTGTTGTTAAAGAAATATTATCCTTAGCTCAAGGCGAAGGACGTAATATAACAACTGGAAATTTAGGAGGGTATCAATATACCGGACGCCTTGAGTTATTCCCTTTTGGCAACTTCAAAAGCAAGGGAGATTATAAAGGTGCCGCTTTAAACAGAGAACAAAAACCTAAACTTTCATTAGCAGCTAGTTACGATATTAATAATAATGCAGTAAAAACCAGAAGTAATCAAGGCTCATACATGCTAACCGATACCGGGTTTTTCGAAACTAATATTAACACCCTCTTTATTGACGCTATGTTCAAGTACAAAGGATTCTCCTTTATGGCTGAATATTCAGATAGAACGGCTGAGGATCCTATAGCTAAAAATTCCGATGGCACACCAACCGGAGATGAAGTTCAAGTTGGAAGTGGTATTAATTTACAATCAGGAATTTTGTTTCCTAATAACTGGGAATTATCAGGTCGATACACACATATTAAATTAGATCAGAATATAACCGGAAGAGATCCGGAAACACAATATACACTCGGTCTATCAAAATATGTTGTTGGCCACAGTTTAAAGGTTCAAACCGATATAAGTTATTTGGATCGTTTTGGAGGAAATAATCAGGTGATGTATCGTTTACAATGCGAAATTCACTTTTAAAAAATAACATTTACGTAACACATTATTCATAAATAGTCATGATATTTGCAAACATTTTACAACTAAACCCTATGGATAACATTTACTTATACATGATTATTGCCCTGGGCATTCTAGCCATCGCCGATTTGGTTGTTGGTGTAAGTAACGACGCGGTTAACTTTTTAAATTCTGCGATTGGTTCAAAAGCTATTTCCTTCAGAACCATCATGATTGTAGCGAGTCTCGGTGTTACCGTAGGTGCCGTGTTTTCAAGTGGTATGATGGAGGTTGCGAGAAAAGGGATTTTTAATCCTGGCGAATTTATGTTCGACGAGATCATGATCATTTTCATGGCCGTTATGATTACAGACATCCTATTACTTGATTTTTTCAACTCCGTAGGAATGCCAACGTCTACAACTGTTTCTATAGTATTCGAATTATTGGGGGCTGCCGTTGCTATTGCCTTAATTAAAATAGGACATGAAGGTGGCAATTTTGAGGATGTTATTAGCTATATAAACACTTCGAAAGCCTCGCAAATTATTTTTGGTATTTTACTCTCAGTTCTGGTCGCCTTTTCCATAGGTGCCTTAGTGCAATGGTTTTCAAGACTCCTTTTATCTTATAATTTTGAAAAAAAGGCAGCCTGGGTAGGTGCCTTATTTGGGGGCGTTGCATTAACAGCCCTAACCTATTTTATCTTTATGAAAGGTTTAAAGGGCACCTCTTATGCCAAAGAATCCTTTGAAATTCTTAATGGTAGAACCTTTAATACCTTTTTGGAAAATCAAGTAATCCCTATCGTCCTTAGTAGTTTTGTGTTTTGGTCATTATTTTCATATGCCCTGATTAAGTTTGTAAAAACAAATATTTACAAGCTTATTATTGTAGTTGGAACTTTTGCCTTAGCATTAGCATTTGCCGGTAATGACCTGGTAAACTTTATAGGTGTTCCGGTAGCAGCCTACAATGCATTTTTAGCTTGGTCTGCATCAGGAGTTGCTGCTATTGATTTTCCTATGGACGTCTTGGCAGAAAAAGTTCCTACCAACAATTTGCTTCTCGTAGGGGCTGGTATTGTAATGGTATTAACCTTATGGTTTTCGAGTAAAGCGAAAACAGTTGTTAAAACATCTGTAGACTTATCAAGCCAAGGTGAAACCAAGGAGCGTTTTCAACCCAATTTCTTATCCAGAGGTTTTGTTCGGTTTGCGGTTTTAATGTCTCAAATGTCTTCCTTAATGTTACCAAAATCCTGGCAAAATAAAATTGAAAAACAATTTGAAGCACCCGTAATTAATTTGGCTAAAAATAAAACTCTCGAATTACCAGCATTCGATTTAGTAAGAGCCGCCGTTAACCTTATGGTTGCTGCCGTTTTAATATCTATAGCAACATCATATAAATTACCGTTATCCACAACCTATGTAACCTTCATGGTAGCTATGGGATCTTCGCTTGCTGATCGTGCCTGGGGAGCAGAAAGTGCTGTTTATCGCGTAGCCGGAGTTTTGAATGTAATTGGTGGATGGTTCTTTACTGCTTTTAGTGCATTTACGGCTTCTGCATTAGTGGCGTATCTCTTAAATTTGAATTTAAGTGTGATGTTCCCAATACTTTTAGTAATAGCCTTTGCTTTACTTATTAGAAGTTCCATAGTGCATAACAAAAAGTCTAAAGAAGTTAAGGCGGAAGATTCTTTGAAAAAAGCTGAAAGTAGCTCAGTTCAAGGTGTTATTCATGAAAGTGCCGGAAATATTGCTAACGTAGTGAAGCGCGGAAATAAAATTTACACGAATGCTATTAACGGTTTAGCAAAACAAGATTTATCCTTATTAAAAAAGAATAAAAAACAGGTTAATAAATTATCAGACGAAGTTGAAGAACTAAGAAACAATATCTTTTATTTTATTAAAAACCTTGACGAATCAAGTGTTGGTGCTAGTAATTTTTATATCAACATTTTAGGTTATTTACAGGACATGACCCAGTCTTTGGAATATATATCAAAAGTGAGTCACAAACACGTAAACAATAATCATAAGAAATTAAAATTCAATCAGATAAAAGAATTAAAAGAAGTTGATGAATATCTCGAGAAGTTATTCAATACGACCAGAGAGGCTTTTATTTCCAGATCTTTTGAACAAATAGGCCATCTTTTAAATAAAGAACAAGAGGTGTTTAGTTTAGTTTCAGAAAAGATTCAGAAGCAAGTAAACCGTACTAGAACTGAAGAATCAAGTCCAAAAAATACGACCCTTTATTTTAGTGTATTACTTGAGACCAAAGATTTGCTTACCGCTACTATGAATCTTCTTGAGGAGTATCACAACGCCCATGATGCGTCAGTGAAGCCGGCGAAAATAAATAATCCTGAAGAAAATTAAATTTCTTGTGAATACATTCATTAAATAAAAAAAGCACCGGAATCCGGTGCTTTTTTACTTTTTATCCAAAAAAAAACAACATTTCAACATCTAGAACAAAGCCTTGTGCGTATATAATAATAGAACCTAAAGAATATAACTATTATTATGAAGAAATTATCCCTTTTATTACTCGTAAGTATTTTCACCTTTTCATGTGTTTCAAAAAAGAAATACGTAGCTCTACAACAGGAAAATGGTGAAATAAGAAGTGAATTACAAAAAACACAAGTTGCTAAAGAAGATCTCGAAGCTAAATTTGCTAAAATTGAAGCTCGTGTTGAGGAATACAACTCTAAAATTGCTTCTTTAAAAGAAGAAAATGACTCAAAGTTAGAAACCGTCGGCGACGTTGCTGTGATTACGAACGACACCAAAGTAAATATGCGTGAAACTTTAACGCATGTTGACCCTGCCAAATTAAGTCAGGCGAAAACCCTTAAAGATTCTATGAATCTAGCCGTGGCTTATAACCTTCAAAAAACCATTAACGAAAGCAACATGAGTGAGGATGAGGATTTTGCCGTTGACATCAATGAAACGGTAGTGATGATCTCGATTGCTGATAACATGTTATTCAATACGGCCAGTTATAATTTAAGTTCAAAGGCTGATACCGTATTAAAGAAATTAGCTGATGTGATTAACTCTGAGCCTAGTTTAGATGTGATGGTTGAGGGACACACAGATTCCAGAACCATTACCACAGAACATATTAAGGACAATTGGGACCTCAGTGTATTAAGAGCAACCTCTGTAGTGCGTCGTCTTCAAGAAAAATATGAAGTTGATCCTGCAAAAATGATTGCTTCAGGTAGAAGTTTATATCAACCTGTCGCTAAAAATGATACTAAAGAAAATATGGCGAAAAACAGATTCACCCGAATCATTTTACTCCCAAACATCGACAAATTCTTTGCGATGATGGCACAAGAGGGCGATGTTGCGTTGAATAACGGTAATAACTAACATGAGTGTGCTAACATTGATGTAGCGTTTCAAATGGAAAGCACCTCTTCGGAGGTGCTTTTTTATGGATTAATGTTTAAAAAATAAAGACTTTAGTATATAAAAAAACACCTCCGCTTGGAGGTGTTTTTTTTAGTAACACTTAATAAATACCTCTTATATGATACTTTGACATTCAAAAGGTATAAATAACTTAATAAACTTAAGAACCACACATTAAACAATCATCTCCTTCACTTTCTTTAGCCTGTGCTATTAAAGCTTTCATTTCTTCCGGAGTCATTGGTTTTATCTCCTCTTCAGGTTGTGGGTTTTTTTCTTTGGCAAATTTCGCTGCGTTTTGCGCTGCCAGTTTCTTTTTCTTCATTTCGGTTTGCTCCCGAACTACAGGGTCTACTTGAACAACTTCAGCTATTTCAGCAATTGGTTCTCCTTTTTTAGTCGTTTTAAGCGTAAACTTAATAGCATCTACCGCACTCTTTGTACGCAGATAATACATCCCTGTTTTCAAGCCGCTTTTCCAAGCGTAAAAATGCATGGAAGTAAGTTTCGCCATTGTTGCACCCTCCATAAATAAGTTCAAGGATTGTGACTGATCTATAAAGTAACCTCGCTGACGCGACATATCAATAATGTCTTTCATACTCAATTCCCAAACGGTCTTGTAAAGCTCTTTAATCTCCTGTGGGATCCCTTCGATATTTTGAATAGAACCATTGGCTCTCATGACATCCTGTTTCAGAGTCTCATTCCAAAGCCCAAGTTCTACTAGGTCTTCCAATAAATGTTTGTTCACCACAATAAACTCCCCCGATAATACGCGACGGGTATAAATATTAGAAGTATATGGTTCAAAACATTCGTTATTCCCAAGGATCTGAGACGTTGAAGCCGTTGGCATAGGTGCTACTAACAAGGAGTTTCTTACACCGTGTTTCATTACTTTTTCGCGCAATTTATCCCAATCCCATCGACCACTTAATTCTTCGTCTTTTACGTTCCATAAGTTATGCTGAAACTGTCCCTGACTGATCGGAGATCCTTCATAGGTTTCGTAAGGGCCATCAGCCTTCGCTTCTTCCATACTAGCTGAAACTGCCGCATAATACAGGGTCTCAAAAATATCCTGGTTCAACTGTTTTGCCTCATCACTGGTAAATGGCAAGCGCAACTGGATAAAGGTATCTGCTAATCCTTGTACGCCAAGCCCAATAGGTCTGTGACGCATGTTGGAGTTCTTAGCTTCCGGTACCGGATAGTAGTTTCTGTCGATAACACGATTCAGGTTTTTAGTTACTCGCTTGGTAATACGGTATAATTCTTTGTGATCGAACTCGCCGTTTTTGATGAACATTGGTAATGCGATCGAGGCTAAGTTACATACAGCTACTTCATCAGGAGATGTATATTCCATAATCTCGGTACATAAGTTTGAAGACCGGATCGTTCCCAGATTTTTTTGATTCGATTTACGGTTTGCCGCATCTTTATACAACATGTATGGCGTTCCGGTTTCGATCTGAGATTCAGTAATTTTCTCCCAAAGTTCACGGGCTTTTATAGTTTTACGACCTTTACCCTCTTTTTCATATTTGGTGTATAATTTTTCGAATTCTTCACTATGGGCTTCAGGTAGTCCTGGACATTCATTTGGGCACATCAAGGTCCATTCTCCATTTTCCTCAACACGTTTCATGAAGAGGTCAGAGATCCACATGGCGTAGAACAGGTCTCGCGCACGCATTTCTTCTTTCCCGTGGTTTTTCTTCAACTCTAAGAAATCAAAAATATCGGCATGCCAGGTTTCTAAATAAATAGCAAAACTACCTTTTCGTTTACCTCCACCCTGATCTACATAACGGGCGGTATCGTTAAATACGCGTAACATAGGAACGATCCCGTTACTGGTACCATTAGTTCCTGAAATATAACTGCCCGTAGCTCGGATGTTGTGCATTGCTAAACCAATACCTCCAGCAGATTGTGAGATCTTAGCCGTTTGTTTCAGGGTATCATATATACCATCGATACTGTCTTCCTTCATGGTTAATAAGAAACAAGATGACATCTGTGGTTTTGGTGTTCCTGCGTTAAACAAGGTTGGAGTGGCGTGCGTAAAATATTTTTTTGACATCAGCTCGTAGGTTTCGATAGCTGACTCAAGATCATTTAAATGGATCCCAACCGATACACGCATAAGCATATGCTGCGGACGCTCGGCGATTTGTCCATTCAATTTCAATAAATAAGAGCGTTCTAATGTTTTAAACCCAAAATAATCGTACCCAAAATCACGATTGTAAATAATTGTGGAGTCGAGACGGTCTTTGTTCTCCATAATTACATTATACACCTCATCAGAAAGTAATGGTGCATCTTTACCGGTTCTTGGGTTTACATAGGTGTAAAGATCGTGCATCACCTCACTAAATGTCTTTTTGGTATTCTTGTGCAAGTTTGACACCGAAATACGTGCTGCTAACCGGGCATAATCCGGGTGCGCTGTGGTCATTGTTGCCGCTATTTCAGCAGCCAGGTTATCAAGTTCACTGGTGGTTACACCATCGTAAAGGCCTTCGATAACGCGCATAGTTACTTTTAAAGGATCTACGAGCTCATTTAGTCCGTAGCATAATTTTTTTACTCGGGCGGTGATTTTATCGAA
Organism: Gaetbulibacter sp. M240; assembly: GCF_043876815.1. Classification (NCBI taxonomy): domain Bacteria; kingdom Pseudomonadati; phylum Bacteroidota; class Flavobacteriia; order Flavobacteriales; family Flavobacteriaceae; genus Gaetbulibacter; species Gaetbulibacter sp. M240. Next base: position 108,818 of record NZ_JBAWKA010000003.1, on the reverse strand, counting down.
CATCACCTGCTCCTTTCTTCCGTCTCTTTTTAATACATACATTGCTTATTAGGGTTTTTATTTTTCTGAACGCCTTCAGAAAAAGGGGTTAAATTGGTTGGCTTCATCTTGAACTAGCATTTAAGCTATTCAAAATAAAATGGTTAATTAATTTTTAAAAAATGGTTATTTCTAGCAATTCCACATTGTGGAACACACAATTTAATTCGGATCTTACTGTTTAACCAATGTAAATTGGTTAAACCTTTAACAGCAGGGTTCGTTCATTAAAAGTCGGCATCAAAACTAAATTTATCTTTTTCTTCCTCTTTGTTCATTACGCCTGCTTTTTGATATTCAGAAACACGTTTTTCAAAGAAGTTGGTTTTTCCTTGTAAAGAAATCATGTCCATAAAATCAAAAGGATTCGCAGTATTATATACCTTGTCGCAACCCAACTCAAATAATAAGCGATCGGTTACAAACTCAAGGTATTGCGACATAAGATTCGCATTCATACCTATTAAACTCACAGGAAGTGATTCTGTGATAAATTCACGTTCTATATCTAAAGCGTCAATCAAAATCTCTTTAATTCGTGATTTTGGCACTTTATTTTTCAAATGGTTTTCGTGAAGGTGGACTGCAAAATCACAGTGTACACCCTCATCTCTAGAGATAAGCTCGTTAGAAAAGGTTAAACCTGGCATTAGGCCACGTTTCTTCAACCAGAAAATCGAGCAAAATGCACCCGAAAAGAAGATACCTTCTACAGCGGCAAAGGCAATTAAGCGCTCAGCAAAGCTTGGAGATTCAATCCATTTTAAGGCCCAGTCGGCTTTTTTCTTGATCGCTGGAAAGTTTTCAAGAGCGTTGAATAAAATATCTTTTTCTTTTTCGTCCTTTACGTAGGTGTCAATAAGAAGGGAATAGGTTTCACTATGGATGTTCTCCATCATAATTTGAAACCCGTAAAAGAATTTTGCTTCGCTATACTGTACTTCGTTCACGAAGTTCTCAGCTAAATTCTCATTAACAATACCATCACTAGCTGCAAAAAAAGCTAAAATGTGTTTTATAAAATAACGCTCATCATCATTCAGTTTTGAGGACCAATCTGACAAATCTTGGTGCAAATCAATTTCCTCAGCTGTCCAGAAACTTGCTTCCGATTTTTTATACCATTCCCAAATATCATGATGTTGGATTGGAAAAATTACGAATCGGTCTTTGTTTTCCTGAAGAATGGGCTCTACTGCTTGCGACATTTTTTTTTGAGTGTTTTTATAAAGTTTGACGATTATTTTTAATAATTTGGGAATAACAAATATTGAAAATAGATGCCAAAAATGAAAGGTATATTTGTAAACATTGTTAACAAGTTTTTAACAATGAAAAAATAGTCCTAAAAAATATTTTTGTATATAAAACTGATTTTAATTATCTGATTATCAGTAATTTAAAATGGACTTTTTTAGAGTAGATTTCAGCCAAAATTTCACCCTAAAAAGCCCTGTTTCAGGCACGTTTTGAAGTGGATTACGGCTTATTTTTTAGGTTTTTTGCAACGGTCTCCAACTCTGTATACCAATCGGGTCCAAATTTCCTAATTAAGGCTTCTTTTACGAATTTGTAAACCGGAACACCTAATTCCTCACCTAAGGAACAAGCATCGTCACAAATTTGCCAACGATGATAATTCACCGCTGAAAATTCCGTGTAATCCTGAACACGAACCGGATATAAATGGCAGGAAACCGGTTTTTTCCAATCGATCTCTCCTTGGTTGTAAGCTTCTTCAATACCGCATAGCGCCGTTTTATGCTCATCAAAAATAACATAGGCACAATCGGCTCCATCAATTAATGGCGTTTCCAATTCACCATCCTCAGTTTTCACTGAAGTGCCTTGAGCTTTAATAGCAGCAATCCCTTCAGGGCGCAAAAATGGTTTCACTTTAGGGTAGATTTTTTCCAGAATATGTGTTTCCTCAGGATCCAAAGGAGCCCCAGCCTCTCCATCAATGCAACAAGCGCCCTTACAGGCGTTCAGATTACAAACAAAATCATTTTTGATAACCTCCTCAGAAACAATGGTTTTCCCTAATTGGAACATAATAAAATAAGTATCAAGTGAGGTGCAAAAATAGTTAAACTTTAGGTCTTTTTAATAAAGATAATATAGTACTTTTGCCGAAAATTTAGCACTGTTGCGTTGGTGCACATAAACCAAAAAAATTCATACTAAAATGCAGTTTAATTTTAAAGAAATATTTACCGCTTTTATGGTTCTCTTTGCCGTTATAGATATTGTAGGCAACATTCCAATAGTGATTGATCTTCGTAAAAAAGTTGGCCATATCCAAAGTGAAAAAGCATCCATTATTGCTGGTGTTATTTTGGTGGTATTTCTCTTTTTAGGGAAAAGCATTCTGAATCTTATTGGTATCGATGTAAATTCTTTTGCTGTAGCTGGTGCTTTTATTTTATTTTTTATCGCCTTGGAAATGATCCTTGGGATTACCTTATATAAACAGGAAGACCACGATCCTATTACTGCATCTGTGTTCCCGCTGGCATTCCCGCTTATTGCAGGCCCCGGTAGCTTAACTACTTTATTGTCTTTACGAGCCGAATTCCGCACGGAAAACATTATTGTTGCGGTGGTTTTAAATGTTATTATTATTTTTATAGTGCTAAAAACCTCGGGAAAAATAGAGCGCATATTAGGTGTCAATGGAATTAATATTATCCGAAAGATTTTCGGTGTTGTTTTGTTGGCAATCGCTGTAAAATTATTTGCCCATAACATAAAAGCCTTGTTTGACCTGGCTTAAAAATAAAACGTCATGAAAACCTTAACTATCGTTCTCGGTATTATTGCATTTGGTCTCATCATTTTTAATCTCACCATCATTGATTTTGATGCTCCTTTTGATGGTAATAATAAAGTGGCCGTTATAACCATTCTTGCCAGTTTATGTGTTATGATGATGATGGCTATTTTATACATTTCAAAACGGATCGAGAAAAAAGTAAAAGAAAATAAATAAAGATGTACGACGCCTTAATTATCGGTGGCGGTGCTGCGGGAATGTCCTGTGCCTTGGTTTTGGGTTCAACACAACACAAGGCCTTCGCAAATAATAAGCGCATTGGCATCATCATGCATCAAAAGAATTCGCATTTACAAACCGCCTTGTTCAATAATGTATTGGGATTAAAACCCGGAACTACAGGTGCTTCTATACTTTACTCAGGCAAAGAGCAACTTGCTACCTTATATCCGCATGTTGAACAAATAGAAAATGAAAAGGTTCTGGAGCTTAACAAAACCAATCTTGGCTTTGACGTTCGAACCAACAAGAATACCTATCAGAGTAAACTTGTCGTTATCGCTGTTGGGTATACTAGCTTATTACGTATAACAGGCTTGGAAAATTATATGGCACCGCACCCAAGAGCAGCAGTTGAAAAAGATCGTATTTGGTTAAAAAATACCGATCATAAAGTAGCTCCTAATTTGTATGTCGCAGGGACCTTAGCAGGTTGGCGTAGTCAGTTTGCGATTGCTTCAGGGAGTGGCGCACAAGTTGCTACAGACATTCTAACCTTTTGGAATAACGGTAACCACACCAAGATCCACGATAAATTAGTCTAGTTCCTCTTCCGTATTCGAAGTTATACCCAAACTCAACCTTTTAACCTCATCGATCATCAGGTCGTTCTGGTTGAAAACCTCATCGTAAGCACCTTCACCAAATAACTGGTCAGCAAGCGCCGCTTTCAGGAACTGCTTTACTTCTTCATGATAAGCCACAAAGGTGATTTTAGAATCTGTACGCACATTTAAATAATCCTGAAATGCAAATACCAATGAATCGCCTACTTCATAATCCTTAATGAATTCTTCTCTAGAAAGGTCTGCATAAGCATTTCTGTCTTTATCCAAATGTTCAAAAATAAAAAAGTTTATAAATCCGCGTCTTCGCAAAAAGTTAAGTGTTTCATTTTCCATGCTGGTATCTATCGGAACAAAAATATCAGGAATAATACCGCCACCTCCATAAACCACCTTTCCGCCTGGTGTGGTAAACTTCAGGGAATCGGCAATTTCAATTTTTTCCGGATCCACCAATTCACCACGCTTCAAACGCTCGTAATAATCATCATAATAATCTGTATTATCTTTTCCATATGGGCGTTGTATGGATCTCCCGGTTGGTGTAAAATATCTGGAAACTGTTAAGCGTACAGCGCTACCGTCACCCAGTTCCATTTCCCGCTGCACTAAGCCTTTCCCATATGAACGACGACCTATAATGGTCCCGCGATCGTTGTCCTGAATAGCCCCAGCAATAATCTCACTGGCGGAAGCCGAGTTCTCATTAATCAAAACATAAACTTTCCCATTTTCAAACTCCCCTTTATCGGTAGCAAAGCTTTTATCAATATTACCACGTTTATTTTTAGTGAAAACAATAAGTTTACCATCTTGTAAAAACTCATCGGTAATATCTTCAGCGATATTAAGAAAGCCTCCCGGGTTATCACGAAGGTCCAGTGCAAGCTCTGTAGCACCTTCTTCTATTAAACCATCCAAAGCTGCCTTAAATTCTTTATAGGTAGATTCTGCAAACTTATTGATCTTTACATATCCCAAGCGATCCGTAAGCATATAGGCGGCATCAACACTTTTAATAGGAATATGACTCCGCTTAACTTTAATATTCAATAGATCCGGTATCCCCCGACGGTATACTTTTAAATACACATCCGAGTTGATCGGTCCTTTTAGTTTGTTTACGATCTCTTTATCCGAAAGGTCCTCGCCAAAAAGCGTATCCTTGTTGGCTATCACAATCCGATCACCACCCCTAATTCCTGCCACATCACTGGGGCCACCCGTTACCGGTCGAATCACCGCTACCGAGTCTTTGTACGGATAAAAGCTCACACCAATCCCCACAAAATCACCACGCATCTCTTCCGTAACCCGCTGCATATCTTCCTTGGGGATGTACACAGAATGCGGATCCAGATTTTCCAAAATGCCGTTTACCGTAACATCCACAATACTATCGGTATTCACATCATCTACATAATCGTAATCAATGTAATCAATCAGGCGATTCAATTTATCCTTTTTACTATTAGTAGAGAACAAACGGTCCGGAGCATCCGAAAAGTTTAGTTTTCCGCCAATAAAAATCCCGGCCGCAATAGCCGCTCCTATTAATAATGGTAAGTATTTCTTTTTATAAAACATTAGTCTTCCAGATCTTCAATTTGTGCCAGTTCAATACCGGCTTTTTTCAAAAACTGCAGGCCCGAATCATCTTTATAAGCCTGACTGTACACCACCCTAACCACACCGGCCTGATGCACTAATTTACTACATTCCTTGCACGGCGACATCGTAATGTAAAGCGTCGCACCGCGACACGATTGCGTCGACGAAGCCACCTTCAGGATCGCATTCGCCTCGGCATGTAGCACATACCATTTCGTGTATCCCTCATCATCCTCACAATAATTTTCAAACCCCGAGGGTGTACCATTGTACCCATCCGAAATAATCATCCGGTCCTTCACAATAATCGCACCCACCTGCCGGCGTTTACAATACGATAATTTTCCCCATTCACGCGCAATACGCAAATAAGCCCTATCATATTTCAATTGTTTTTTTTTCGGCATTTCAATTTTTTTATTTGGGCGTTACCCTATGGGTCGGGCTTTCGGCAGTCGCGCTTTGCAAGGCGCTCCAACAATGCCTCAATCCCTAACGCAGGCCTCATGCAACCCACACACAAAGGTAAACGAATATAATGGGTTCGTATTTTAATTACAACCCCTAAACACTAAAATTTATGAATATTTTATGACAAGAACGCACTATTCAAGATCATCGGGATCACGAGTCCTATCACGATCGACGAGATCACCATGATCCAATCGCGGCGTGAAAAGCGGAAGATCGTCTGAATAATATAGCTCAAAAACAACACCACAAACACAACGATCAACTGAGCCAATTCAATACCTAAAGCAAATTCTATAAGCAAAACCAGCTTGTTCGAAGCTCCTGCGGCCAACATTTTAAATTCGCCGGCAAAACCCAAGCCATGTATTAGGCCAAAAAATACGGCAGAGATCGACAATAGACCTATCTTTTCTTTATTTCCGCCTCGATTGGCTGTAAATACATTATAGATGGCCATGATTAAAATGGTGATTGGAATTAAAAATTCAACAATATCGGAATTCACGTAAACCACATCGTAGGCTGCTAACACTAAAGATAGCGTATGCCCCAAAGTAAAAAGAGTTACCAGCAGCAATACCCGGCGCCAGTCGCGAAACAAATAGGGAACAGTTAAGCAGATCAGGAACAATACATGATCGTAAGCATTAATATCGAGCACGTGATTCATGCCGTACTCCACATTAAACCAAAAGTCTTGAAGCATAGTAAATCAGTTCTAGGGGTTAGTAGGTGTCCAAATTAAACAATTATCATAAAAAAATGAAACCCGTTAGGCCTTTTCATTCTTATATTTTTTTTCTAATTGTTTAAGCATCTCTTTGGTTATGGCTTCCAGAGAAAATTCGTGTTTCCATTTCCAATCTTGCCGAGCATACGAATCGTTAATGCTGTTGGGCCATGTATCCGCAATTTCTTGACGGTAATCCGGTTTGTAGCTAATCTTAAAATCGGGTCTTAGCTTTTTAATACTTTTTACCATCTCTTCAGGAGTAACACTTATGGCTGCTAAATTATAGGACGAACGGATCTTAACAGCTTCAGGAGGCGCCTGCATCAGGTCGATGGTGGCTTTTATAGCGTCATCCATAAACATCATGGGTAATTTGGTATCAGGCTTTAAAAAGCACTCAAAAGCACCCTCGGTAATTGCTTTATGATAAATATCAACAGCATAATCGGTGGTGCCACCCCCGGGTAAGGTTTTCCAGCTGATAATCCCTGGATAACGCACGCTCCTTACATCCACACCGTATTTATTAAAGTAATATTCGCACCAGCGCTCCCCGACCTGTTTGGTAATTCCGTATACGGTTGAGGGTTCCATGATGGTGTATTGTGGCGTATAATCTACCGGCGTGGTCTTTCCAAAAACGGCAATGCTGGACGGCCAAAACACTTTTTTTATAAATTTAGCTCGTGCCAGATTCAAAACATTGAATAAAGACGACATATTAAGATCCCAAGCCTTCATTGGGTACTTTTCACCTGTCGCACTCAGCATAGCCGCCATCATGTAAACCGTATCAATCTGGTGTTTCTCCACACAGGTTTTCATACTTGCGTAATCCTGAGCATCCACAATTTCGAAATTTCCAGAATTAGCCACCTCAAGATTACTATAACTGATGTCGCTTGCTACGACGTTCTTAGCACCGTATTCTTCTCGTAATTTAAAGGTTAACTCCGAACCAATCTGACCACAGGCCCCAATAATCAATATTTTTTCGCTCATTCAAACTGAAGTTTATAAGAAAAATTCAAAAATAATAACAATTAAATGATAATGTTTCAATTTCATCTTAAAATTTTAAATCAGAAATAAATTAATTTAAGAGCCGTTTTTAAACGTATTACAACAGAACAAAGTAATCGCTTATCTTTGTTTCAAAATTAATACAATATGAAATTTTATTGGCTCGCCTTTGGCCTTCTATTCACAGTATTGGTATCCTGCAAAAAATCGGAAGACAAAAGCATGGAACCGGTATCAAAAGACGTCACCGAAGACATAATAAGTAACGAACTGAGTCCACAGGATATTAATAATTTAAAGCTTGTTGCATTTGCTTTAGATCCAAAAACAAAACAACAGATCGTCGATTGGCAGGCCTATTCCAAACTGGAGGAACTAATCGACAACATCAAACAAGCCGACCTGAACTACTTTTTGAATACGGACGACGATATGCAAACCATGATCAAGGATTTAAAGGGTGCTATGCCAAAAAGTATCCAAAGTGATGCCACACTAGCACGGATTTTGGCCGTTGAGACGCAACTTTTAAAATTAAAGAGCCTGTCAAATTTGAGTACCACCAAAAAACCGGAATTACTGGATAGCATCAAAGACCTCTTGGAAGCCTTTTACAATTTGAATTTTCAGATGAACTCTAAGGTCGAAGCCGATAATATCAACATCGAGAAACCATAAAAAATAAAATCGACCAAACAAAAATGGTTTGATGTAACATCAAACCATTTTTGTTTATGGTATATGTTCCGTTTAGTTTCCAGCAGGAGCACCTTGCGCGTCCTGAGCCTGAAGCGCCTGTTTTTGTCTGAGCATTTCTTGCTTAGTAATCTGAACCATATTGAAATTTGGTGCTGTTTTCAAAGCAGAATCTAAAATATCAATAGCGGCATCAAGATTCCCTTTTTTGTCTTTATTGTAGGTGTATAACGCATCTAAATACATAAAAGCCGCTTTTAAAGACACCTGATAGGGTTGTTGGGTTTCATAATACGCATGCTTCATTTCAGGCTTTACATTAGCCGCTCCTGAAGTAATATATTTTTTTGCTTCCTCCAGATTTTGAGTTTGGATATTCAATTCGGCCAACTCATAGGCAATAGATGGTTCAGGATTGCGCTTGTACATTTCTTCAAACTGACCTACAGCAAGTTTAGGTTGATTTAAGGCCTTTAATGAGATCGCCTTAACCTGTACCGCAATATCCGAATCGGTAGTTTTCTTTTCATAACCGATCGTATTTAAAGCCTGCATGTAGTTTCCTTCTGACATGTAAATATAAGCCAGTGTATCTTTTCGGGCTTCCGAAGGAGCAAGAATATTCAAATGGGTGATCGCGTTTATGATTCCCTGAGTATCTCCCTGGGTTTTCATTTGTTTGTAATAGGCTTCATAATGCTTCAGCATAGCTGAATTGTCCTGAGCAAAGTTTTGCATACTCCCCAGCAAAAGCAGGGCAATGATGAACTGTTTCATTGGTTTTTATTTAAATTATATCACGTTTCAATTTGAAGGGCTAAAACTATAAAAAAATAGTTTTCAAAGTCTCAAAAGAATGCTAATTATTTTAAATCATGAAAAGTTAGGAAATTTCTTCCGCCCAAAGGCGAAACAATATAAATTAGCCTTTTATACACCGCTTACTTTATGAATTATATGCCCGGATTATCCCCTGTGATACTCAAAAATTTTTAGGAAATTTGGATTAATTTAGCTATATTTCAAGTTACCAACATCTAAACATAAAAAATTATGGGCATAAAAAGTTTTCAAGGGTCGAGACGACAGCAAGGCAATGTTGCCGATAATACACCCTTCAAGGTCAGCGATTATATGACCACGAATTTAATTAAGTTCACACCAGACCAAACCATTGAAAGTGTAATGGAAGCGATAATTAAATACCGAATTTCCGGAGGCCCTGTGGTGAACGACAATAACGAACTCGTAGGCATTATTTCTGAGGGCGATTGTATCAAACAAATTAGTGAAAGTCGTTATTACAATATGCCGATGCAGGATATGACCATTGAGAAATACATGGTACGTAACGTGGAAACGATTGATGGAGAAATGAATATATTTGACGCCGCGAACAAATTCTTAAACGCTAAACGCCGTCGATTCCCTATCGTAGAAAAAGGCAAATTGGTAGGTCAAATAAGTCAGAAAGATATCTTAAAAGCAGCTATGGCCATGAAAGGTCACACCTGGAAATAATCAAATTCCAAGAAATAAGTTTTACTTGATTTTTATTTAATACCAAGCGGTTTTGATTTTAATTCAGACAACCATTGAGTTCCATATTTTTTATTCAAATAATTGGAAATCATTTGGTTGTTCTCAATAACCTTTTTGTATAAAAATGGATCGATCGCGCAATTCTCTTTAAAAAGTCCAACACCATATTTTTCTTTTAATTCCACATATTCTTCTGGGATAGTATTATCAAATCCGGGTATTATGAAATTTAGAGTACCTCTATGAATTCGCTCCTCAATCTGCTCATCTGTTAAATTCATGCTTGAAGCAATCGATAAAGAAAAAAACTCCTCAATATTAGTTTCAGGTTTTTCCATTAAGTGAATGATTATCGTATTATTTCTTTGCGTCATTCGGGATGGATATGAGGTTTTGATATTAAAACCTTCAGCAATAAAAACAAATCGATACTTACCTTTTTCAGGTAAAGTAATTGTGAATTCTTCCTGTTGTTTAACTTTAATTTTTTTGTTTAATTCAAGGATAGTCAAAGTTCCGGAAGTAAACTCCTTATTTGAAAGGTTTTCAAAGATAACAGTAGCCTGAATTTCTTTTGCAGAAGCCAGTGAAGCGACGAATGCAAATCCAAAAGTCAAAATAATTTTCTGCATGCTTAAATTTTTAAAAATCTTAATTATACGATTTCAAATTTTAAAGTTTTATTATTTTATGATACTTCAATGCATTATTCTTATCATCCATTAAAGTTAAAAGATAAATCCCTTGGGGCAAGGTTGAAATATTTATTGTTTCTGTTTCTTGGGTTGGGTTGATGGTTTTATAAAGTCGCCCTAAGACATCAAATATTTTAATCCGATGTAGATTTAAATTGTTTTTTAAAGTAATCTTATTTTGAACCGGGTTTGGAAAAATAAGAATGTTATTTTCATTAAAATTTTCAACACTTAATGCTGCATTTGGATCATAAAAACCAAAATCAACCGTATTATTTCCTGCAGCATCATAATTAAAATTACAATCGTAGGAATCTCCATCGTCCAAAGGTTCTCCATCTTCTGTTAAGGTGATAATCCCAGACTGGATATCAGAAAAGGCACCACCAAAGCCATTATTATCAAAATCCACATCATTATCGGCATTACCAACAAACCCATTCGTTGCTACAAAATCATGCAGCGGCTCTCCTTCCTCCCAATTATAAACACTCCAAACAACTACTCGATAATTACCGGGGCTCAAACCTTTAAAACTATAATAACCCTCAGCATCCGTTACTTCTACACCTCCAAAGGAATCGGGAACACCATCATCGTCAGAATCACGTGAAAGAATAACAGATACCCCAGGAATACCCGGTTCTTCAGGATCTTGAATACCATCTTTATCTAAATCGTTCCAAACCCGATTTCCTATGGATACCACTCCCGGAGTAATTGGATTTTCTTTACAATTCTGAGTGCAAAAGGCTGTTTCATTGATAGCGCGAATCATTTCATCACCCATTGATTTTCCAATATTCAAGAAAGAAAGGGCGTTGTTATTATAATGATGTAAACCATCATAAGGTGAAACCGAGAGATCCAGATAAAAGGGTTTAGTATCTACGAAACCAACATAACCTCCAAAAGTTTTGTCATCACAACCCACAGTTTCCTGAGCAACCGCCACAATATTTTGAATATCCTGTGTCCAGGAATCTGTGCTTGCAGTAATGCCACCTTGGCCGGAACTTGCCACAACAAAAGGTAATTCAGGAACACCAAGGTCATTTCTTACATCATTCACTAAATCATAGAGATTACTTTCATATTCATTTAAAAAATCTTCGCTAGCCCCATCATTCCACCCTTGAAACCAGGCAAATCCTGTGAATTCAAATGGAGAGGCTCCGATAGTTGGAAACTCTGTGGATAGGTTCTGAGCAACGTTTTTTACAATTTGAATCATTTGATTATAATAAGGTCCCGTGGTTCCTCCTGCAGAAGGGGGTCTAAAATCTTCAGCTAGAGATTTACCACCCCAGGCAGTCTTAATAATCAAAACAGGATCATCATAAAATTTATCCAATTGATGTGCGAACATAAGTTCCGGACCTATAGAATTGGGATTAGCTCCTTGACCCACCGTCAATTTTTCTTTTATTGTTCCTTCATCTCCTTCATAATATAAATACACATTATCTAAGGTGGTCCAGTTATTCGGCTGTCCTACTTCCGACCAATCACCATTTGTATTATTTGCAATGATATCCATCAAATCTCCCTGATCACCTTCTGGGTCTTCAATAACACCCTGACCTTGCATATTTGATTGTCCTGCCAAAATAAATACACGCACTTTAGCCTGTGTTTTTGCTTGACGGGTAACTATAGGTACATAACCAATTTCAAATCCCGCCGGTGGTTCAACGATAGCTTTAGGATCAATGGTTGCCAAATTTCCTATGGAGGGTGGCGCTAAATACTCATCGGTATGACTCCAATTGGAATGGATCAATTCAACTCTTGTCTGCATCGCAGTAAGCATAGCCTCCGGAAGATTCGCATGAACAATAGCGGGTTGATCTCTAAATTTATACCAATAGTAAGTCACGGTTGATCCATCACCTAAATCAGCACTAAAAGGCCCGGCAGATGGTCCGGGATTATTCCAGGGACCGTTAAGATCCTGAAATTGACAATCGGCTTCTTTTGGAGTTACATAAGGAATTTCACTTCTTGGCGTGCTGGGTACATCAGTGGTTAATAAATTGGTAGAGGCAGGTACAGTGTTTGCATTTACAGGACGCCATTTGTCGTCTGAATCCAGTTTAAAATATTCTGGTAGTGTAATAATGCCATCTTTTCTTTCAACTATATTAAAATCAAACTCAAAGCCCATTATATTGTTAGACTGCTGTTTATTTTGAACATAGGTCAAATCAATCTCATGATCTACACCACCCATTCCAAATTGAGAAATCTCACCTGCCATGGCGCCACCATTACCCGCAAAATTAATATTTAATATACCGCTTTGATTAAATCCGGGTTGTACTGCTGGTCCGCCACTAAACCAGGTATTCATATTATTCCAAAGGGCATCTTTAGAATACGTCCTTACCTGGTGTACCGCAATAGCACCATTAGTATCATTTTCAGGAAATTGTAATCTTTTAATTTTTGCAAAATAAGTACCATTGTTATCTGAGGAGATGAGTGCCGGAAGATCAGCTTGCTCAACACCCATAGTGATATTAGGATTAGCTGGTCTTGAGTCTAAAAAGAGGCCTTCTAAAGCTGGATTAGTTAAGGAAGGCTCTGTCCAAAAAGTAGGTAAGAAAAAATTAACAGGTCCTTTAAAATTTGTGGTATTCAAGAATAATGTCCAACATTGATTTCCTGTTGCTACATTAACACCAGCGGTCTGAGTCATTGGATCTGTTAATGGTAAGGGCGTGTACCCATAACCCAATAACTCACCTTTTAATCCTTGAGCTATATTTAAACCGTCAGGGGCCCAGAGTAGACGGTTTGACAAGTGCGCCACACCATATTTCCCACCGGGAATACTCCAGTCTCGCTGTCCATTTGCTAAGGTTGCACTTGCTCCTGCTCCTGTTCCATTCGCCCAGGAAGAAAAGTTGTAGGCCACACCACCCATAATAAATTTTGGAGTTTCCTTACCAAATCGGGTATCACCCCACCAACCTAAGCCGCCCTCAATGGTGGTGTAGAAATCTTCAGGTTCTGTTTGTGTTCTTTGAGTGGTAAGCCATGAACCTGCAAGCCCCGTTTGAAAATTGGATGCGCCAGGGTATTCATTAAAAATTGGCCATACTGCACTGTAAAAGCTATAACCTGACCCGAAACTATTATCGGTGACATTTTCTTTACTGATCCAAGCAAAACCTGATCTTTGGGCATTAACTATTTGGGCATCTGCTTTATAAATTAGTAAAGAAAATATTATAATAAACATGCTAATCCGCATAGGCAAATTAAAAAAGCAGCCTACATTGGAGTTTTTCTGAAAGTTAGGTTTAACTAACTTAATTGGATTAATTAAGGTCATTTTGAGAGATTTAGGGTGTGAGAATAATGAGGGGTTTTTACTTTTAAAAATGTAACTTTTTCGATTTCAAATTTTATAGTTTTATTATTTTATTATACTTCAATGCATTATTCGTATCATCCATAAAAACTAAAAGATAAACCCCTTGCGGCAATGAAGAAGTATTTATTGTGTCTGTTTCTTGGGTTGGGCTAATGGTTTTATAAAGTCGCCCCACAGCATCAATTATTTTAACCTGATAAAGATTAAAATTGTTTTTTATGGTAATCTCATTTTGAACCGGATTTGGAAAAATAAGAATGTTATTTTCATTAAAATTTTCAACACTTAATGCTGCATTTGGATCATAAAAACCAAAATCAATGGTATTATTGCCAGCGGCATCAAAATTAAAATTGCAATCGTAAGGATCAAAGCCATCTAACGGTTCTCCGTCAACTGTTAAGGTGATAATCCCAGAATTGATATCGGTAAAGGGATTTCCAGAGCCATTGTTATCATTATCTACATCATTATTTGCATTGGCAACAAAAGCATTCGTTGATACAAAGCCATGTAATGGCTCGCCTTCATTCCAGTTATTCACACTCCAAACAAATACAAGATAATTTCCGGGGCTTAATCCTTCAAAACGATAATAACCCTCTTCATCGGTTATTTTTATGCCGCCACCGGCTCCGCCATCTGGAACACCATCACCATCTGAATCCCCCCAAGCCAAAACCGAAACTCCGGGAATACCGGGTTCATCAGGGTCATTAATGCCATCTCTGTTCAAATCATTCCAAACCCTATTACCAATGGAAACAACTTCTGGAGCACTTGGTTCATCCATACAAGGATCAGCACAAAAGGCCGTTTCATTAATCGCTCGAATCATTTCATTCCCCATTGATTTTCCAATATTTAAGAACGTCAGGGCATTATTATGAAAATGATGTATTCCTTTAAAAGGTGAAACTGATCTCTCTAAATAGAAAGGTTTAGTATCCACGAAACCAACATAGCCTCCATAAGTTTCATCATCACAAGCCACGTTCTCTTGAGCCACCGATATAATATTTTGAATTCTCTGAACCCAAGTATCTGGAGTTTGGGTATTGCCACCATGTCCGGAACTTGTTACTACAAAGGGTAACTGAACTACTCCAAGATCATTTCTAACATCATTAACTAAATGATAGAGATTACTCTCATATTCATCTCCAAAATCCTTATTGGGGTCCCCATCATTCCAACCTTGAAACCAGGCAAAACCTGTTAATTCAAATTGTGAGGTTCCGATATCTGGAAATTCTGTGGATAGATTCTGAGTGACGTTTTGTATAATTTGAATCATTTGATTGTAGTAAGGCCCTGTTGTTCCTTCTGCTGATGGAGGCCTAAAATCTTCACCCAGAGATTTTCCACCCCAAGCTGTCTTTATAATCAAAACAGGATCTTCATAAAATGCATCCATTTGATGTGCAAACATGAGTTCCGGGCCTATAGAATTAGAATTAGCTCCGTGACCCACTGTAACTTTTTCTTTTATAGTTCCTCCATCTGCTTCATAATATAAATACACATTATCTAAGGTGGTCCAGTTATTTGGCTGTCCCACTTCCGCCCAATCACCATTCGTATCATTTTCAATGATATCTATCAAATCTCCGGGATCACCTTCAGGATCAATGATCGTACCCTGGCCTTGCATATTGGATTGTCCTGCCAAAATAAATACACGCACTTTTGTTAGTGTTCTTTCTTTTAGCTTAACAATAGGAGCATAACCAATTTCAAATTCCGCAGGTGGTTCTGCGATAGCTTCAGGGTCTGTTGGTTGTCGTTGTGAGGTAGGCCAGGTGACTCCAAGGCCGGTTTGAAAATTAGATGCGCCTAGATATTTTTTGAATATAGGCCAAACCGCACTATAAAAAGTAGAACCAGATCCGAAATTAATATCTACAACGTGTTCTGTGGTAATCAAAGCAAAACCTGATCTTTGTGCATTAACTATTTGAGCATCTGCTTTATAAATTAGTGAAGAAAATATTATAATAAACATGCTAATCCGCATAGGCAAATTAAAAAAGCGGCCTACATGAGAGTTTTTCTGAAAGTTAGATTTAACTAACTTAATTGGATTAATTAAGGTCATTTTGAGAGATTTAGGGGGTGAGAATAATGAGGGATTTTTATTTTTTTCTTTCGGAATTCATTTATGAATTCTCTCTAATCTAGATTTTTTTTATGAATAAAATTGGACAAAGCATACTTTAAACTACAAAATGAAATAAAATACCAATTAGAGTATCGACAAACGGTAGATTTTCTACTAATTCATCGATTTAAGGCATTCTGGTGTTGTAAAATTTATCTTACTTATTTGGCTTCCAGACCTTTGAGCCAAATTAATTATGACCATGGAGAGTCATACCAAGGAATAAATCCTGAAAAATATTTTTTAAGACTCGCGTTTTACGAGGGCATAATAGTCGTTTTCAAGTGGCAAATAGCCCTGATCATACACAAAATAATATACGGTACCAGCCTTTGTGGTATAGATACTTGTAAAATAATTAAAGTCGAAACCGGCCTCAACGAGCTTTGCTCTTGAGGTCTTTGTTTTTTGATCTGGGTTGAGTTCTTCCAGGATCCGGTAATTTTTGCGCAACCGGTTGTTGGTGTTTCGGATGAGATTCTTCCTATCCTTATTCACCCGGTTGTTGTAGGCATTCCTGCAGGCATCACTGCAAAATTTCTTATCGATTCTACCGACAATTTTTTCACCACATTCCAAACAATGTTTTGACATAATTTAAAAGTATTTATTTCATTCTCAAAAGCGAATCTGGTGGTATTATTTTGAAAATTGGTTTTTCAAGTATCTAATTTAGTAAAAGTTAACGAACCATAGGAAAGTAAGTAGCGATAATGCCCTAAAACCCGCTTTTTAAATATTTATTCAGAGCGGTAGATTACAGTAGATTTTTTCGCAAAAGGATGGAGTCCATTGATCTCAATAAAGATCTTATAATCTTTCGAATGGATTAGTTTCGCATTAAAAGAACAAAAAGCCGGGTTCTAAATTTCTGTTTTCAGAATTTTTGGAATCATTAAAACTCACGTTCTCCAAATTCGCTATCAATAAATTTTGATTTGTTACTGCCGTTTTTAAAGGTATACGATAAATTAAGAATAATCATGTCTACTTCATAAACATATTTTGTGGTGGTAAAAAAATCATTAGGTCTGAAGGTTGTAATACTCTGTTCATTAGCATCAAATAGTCCCATATCTATATTTTGCCATTGTAAGGTAGCTGTCAATCTTTTGTCAAAAAACGATTTTTGAAAGGTTAAATTTGATGAAAAAAACCGAGAATCTGTACCTTGAGCGGTAACCCTATCCGATAAATAATTAAAGGTAAATTGCAACGTGGCATCATTTGAAAAGTCGTAGGTTGAATTTAAATTGAGGGAATAAACGGTTGCTTTTGAATCGATTGGCCTGTTATCAAATTCCCCATTAATTTTGTAATCATAGATATTAAAACCAATAAAATTTGACCAATCTTTAGTTGGTTTTAACTGTGCACCAACTTCAAGACCTACAGCCTTTCCATTGCCCACATTAGAGTAAATTCTGTTCAAGATGGTATCGTTATAAACTGTATTCACCCTGTTTACCAAATTTTTCACATCTCTGTAATATCCTGTGGCAAAAATGGAGTTTCCTCCTTTAATCTTTTTGGTAATACCTAATTCGAACAAATCGATTAACTCCGGTCTTAAATTAGGATCACCTTGCTCCAAGGTTTCCGAATGTTCCCGTTCAGGAAAAGGGTTCATCTTAAATGTCGTTGTACGTTCAATACGTTTACTGTAAGCCGCTTTAATATTGGTTTTACTATTTATTTCGTACTGAACAGACGCTGAAGGGAAGGGTTTTATAAAATCGTAATTATAGGTATCATCAATGGTATTGGCTTTGTCTTTAAGTTTCAATGTTCTATCCATAACTTCAACTCGAAGACCCAATGCATAATCCCATTTATTTTGCTTTCCGGTAAATTGCCCATACATGGAATGTATATTTCGTTTCAAATTCACTTCACTGGAAAATTCCGGAACCAATTGAAAATCATCATTAAAATCTGTTCTTCGTTCATAAACAAAATCCCCTGTGTGGTCTAAACTTCTATACTGATATCCGGTTTCTAAAATGCCGGCTTTAAAAGGTTTAAAACGATAATCGATTTGAAAACGAACACCATGCAAGGGATTATCATTCGTATTATATTCATCTTGATACAAAATATCGTTATCCGGAAAGCCCAAATTCTGGTTTACAGTTGGACCACCCAAAAGGGTATATTCATATAATAAAGAAGTAGATAGTTTTGAAGTATTTTTAAAGAGGTGCTCATAATCGAAGCTACCTAATGCAAAATCACTTTTACGCTCTCTTACATTATGATTGAAATACTGAAAAGTGTATAATCTGTTATTGGGATTATTCAAATCGATAGCATGGTTATCGTAATACACGATATCTGCCAAACGTACCTTATTTCGTTTTCCTGCGAAAAACCCTAAAGAGAATACATTTGTGGTATCTGGCGTAAAATCGACTGTAAATCGTCCACTATAATTTGTTTCATCAAAACTGCGTTCGCCCGTTGATGGAAATTGTGTTTTAATGTCGTTAATAATGGTGTATACATCACCTTCTCTTCGTCCCCCTATATCATTACGTTGGTAATTAGCCCCAACCGATATATTCCATTTATCATTTCTTACATTATAGGTAGCATCAATACCATACCTCTGGTGTGCCTTAGCGTTACCATAAGTTTCAATAGAGGGCAAACCTCCTTTTATATTAATCTGACCAAAGGCGCCATTCACCGCCCCATTTTTAGTAATAATATTAAGAATCCCCGCTTTTCCCTCAGGGTCGTATTTTGCTGATGGTGCGGTTATCACCTCAACCCGTTCTATCGCATTTGCAGGTAATTGCGCTATTAATGTACTCGCATTTCCTTGTAAAGGTTTACCATTTAGCAACACCACAAAGCCCGAACTTCCTCTCACCATAATTTCACCCTGACCGTCAATGCTTACCGATGGTAAATTCCGTATCACATCAACCCCAGAACCTCCTTGCGCACTTTTAAAATTTTCTACATTAAAAACCTGACGGTCAATTTTATTAACAACCGTAGCTCGCTCCGCCTCTATAACAACTTTATTTAAACTGTTGCCAAGGGTGAGGTTTAGGATGCCCAGATTTATATTGGTTTTGGAGCTTTCAACAGATATATTTTTTACGGTCTTAGCTTCGTAACCAATAAATGAAGCTTCAATGTAATAGATACCTTTTTTTAAGTTCTCAAAAATAAATCCCCCATTAATATCAGTAATAACACCTGTTACCAGATTATTGTTGCTTTGGTCGTAAAGTGCTGCGGTAGCATATTCCAAAGGCGTATTGGATTCATCTACAATCTTACCTGTTATTTGTGCAAAAACAAAGTTTAAGTTTATTAATACTGTAAAAAGTAGTAAAGTAGGTTTCAAATGGTATCTCATAGTCTAAATAAATTCAAATGTGCAAATTTACAATCTTAGTAGCTCACTGTTTGGTTAATTTTAAAAATAATGAACACATTTTATACATGGTTTTTTTAAATTGTTTTTCTTAGGATAAATTCATTTCAAAACCTATATTTTCACCAAAGGTAAGACTCATATTATTTAGGATGGTTTAAAAATTGGGCTTTGAGGTTCGAAAATAGTTTTTAAGTATAAAGGTTTCCGGAGAATAAATTATGATTTGGACTATCAGGATTGGGCTAGATTCATGTAATTTATCTGGGTAAATAAGGATCTCTTTACATTATACAGTGTTCTTATTACAATTCCAATTGCAACAAGGCCTCATAAGGATCTCCCTTCAAGCCCAATAGTTGCGCAAAGGCTTCTTCTGTTTTTAAACCACTTGATTTTAGTCTTCTGATCGCCGACCTAAATTCATTTCCTTTTGATTGTAATATGCAATCTTCAATGACCATATGGCGAAAAGCGTTTTGTTCTTTTGTTGGAACATCCTGACCAAAGATCTCTATTTCAAAATTATCCGTTTTAAATTTCACGATCGTACAGATCAAACCATTCCACTGCTTTGTGCTCATTTCAAAAGCCGTTTTATCAGCAAATGGTTCATAAATTCTTTTGGAAAAATCCTCGTGGTCTTTACAGTGACAAATAATATCTAGGTCGCTTTCAGGCAGATCAATGTCGATTGGAATTGTTCCTGTTAGGATAGGATCATATGGTGTTAGATACTCAAAGATTTTCAAGGTCTTGATTTCCTTGTAGGCTTGCTGTTGTCGTTGATTCCCGGATTTTAGATAATCTATTGTTGTGAAATCTTTCATGTGCTAAGGGCATTTATAACAGGAGTAACTCTTCCTAGTATTTCAGTATTCAGTAATCTATAAGGGAGGTCTTTATATTATTTTCCCACTGTAATAAATACTTTTTGGCAAAGAAAATAATTATTAATTCAGGAAACCATCCTTTTTTATAGTATAGTTACTCATTATTAACCTAAAAATTCAATTATGTTTTTAATGTATAAATCATTATTCATTATTGACATTAGGACTGGGATCATTAAAGCCGTAACTGCTAATACCAAAACGGTCATAGGATGTATTTTTCTGTTTCGAAGGATTTCATATACAACTAATGATATTGGAATAATAAAGGACCCAACATATTGAAAAATTTCGGGGAGTCCAAATGGCCGAATAAATCTATCGAAAGCGGGGGTTAAAAGTAAAAAACTTGCTCCAAAAATAGCTCTTTTATGTGCCTTGGGTTTGAGTCTTTTTAAATAAGCTAACAAAATAAACATGGAACTAAAGACAGTTATATACAGATTACCAATAACCAATCCGCCTGAATTCTCATAGGTTCTTACTTTTCCAAAATAGGTTGGTTCACCAGTCGCCACTTCATTCGCAATATTCAAAACCACATTAAGATTTCCCAAAGCCATTAAAATGGCTAAAAGAAACCAAAAAATACCAAAATTCCTGTGATCTAATAACTTCCCTTTTGCAACTAAAAGATTTTGTATAAAATAGCCTGAAAACCATATAAGCATCAATATACCATGTACAATCAAATATATTGGAAGAGATGATTCTCTGAATAGTGGACGCATTAAGAACGTAGGTATAAAGCCGATAATAGTGATAAGTAAAAAAGCGATGCTCCAAGAGAAGAAAAAGGTGAATTTTATTTTTTTCATTCTAATTGTTTTAATCCTTTAGTTAAAAAAACCCAACAAATAGTCGAACACCTTAGCGTTCTTACCCAATGGTTTCATGCCAATAAAGATAAAAATTTTCAAATAATACATGAAGCGTCCTTTTACCTCGGATGCCTTTATAAGGGGCATCTATATACAATAAGGGACAAACCCAAAAAAAATAAATTCAATCTTCTTTTTTCATTGCCCGGACTTTCTTTGCAAACTCCGGGTTTACTTTCATGTGGCGCAAAATTTTAAGGGCTAAAAACGATCTCATTGCCGGGGTAAGTGGTGGTGTTTCTTTTTTTTGGTTTTTCATTTTGAAGACTTTTCAGTTTTACAAATCTATTTAAAACATACAAATACCAAATTGTATTAAAGATGATGTAATAGTAATTAATAGAAGACTAATGGTTCTTTTGAAAGGTATTGTACAATCTGTATCTATAAAAACCTATATAAAAGATAATAATTATTGATAATAGATGTCATGACGAATATTTTGAATTAAAATAAAGCGATTTAAAAAGTTTATTTCATTTAAACGAATATATTTGCATTTCATCTAATAGTCTTTCTTATAGTTTCTTTTATAAAACTCTCTTACCCTTTAATAACACAGGATAATCGAGGTTTTTCATAGTTATTTGTTATCTCTAACAAGTCTCTATGGTGTTTATTTTTTTTATAATGTTCAAAAAATTTTAGTATATTTGAAAAATAAAAAGACATAAAAAAAGGATGTCAAGCTGTCAACTTAAAAACATCCTATTTTTAATTTTTGAAATGTATAATTAGGTCGGTGAAGCCGTATTGGTTAGGCTACTCTTTTGAACGGAGCGTGTTGTGGGTTCGAATCCCATCGCCGACTTAATTATAGAGCAAATATATAAAATTAATTTATCATGACAAAACAAGTTCAAAATATTGTAATTCAGGCTCTTTTGGAAAAAAAAGAGAGATTAATCGAAGAACTCGAACAAGTTAATGACGCTTTACAGTCTGAAGGTTATAATATAGACAGCAATATAAAAGTTGATGCTGTTGAAATTCCTTCAAAAGATAATTACAGGGGCTATGACAAGTCTTGGTCGCTATCTAAAAAATTTGTTTTTCTTTTGAAAGTACACAATAGATTTTTACATTTTAGAGAAGCGGCAGAAATGATAAACCAAATAGAAAATACAGGCCTTGAAGATACTGAATTGGCTTCAAAACTTTCTTCTGGAACCCAAAATTTAAAATCAGAAGGAGTAATTGTTAAATATCAATTCGATAAGAACAACAAAAATTCATTTTGGGGTCGGCCAAATTGGTTGGATGATCAAGGTGAAATTATAAAGGGCCATGAATACGACGAGAAATATGTTTACAAAAAAAACGCATCAGGCAAAGATTTGTTTGACAGCTTCTAAGACAAAAGCGCCCAGAAAGGCGCTCAAATATTGTATAAGGCTTCCTCATTAGGAAGTATCAGACGGGACAGTACCAGTATATATACTTTCAGATAGAAAGGCTTTTCATTCGAGTACTCTACACTGAATTACCGTCTGAAAGGGGAGTTGATTTGACCGTCGCTCCCTTTTTTCATTTACAAATATACAATAATAACCGATATTAATTGTATCTCTAATGATGTTTTACTTTGAATATCTTATAATTTTCAAATTCAATAGGGTAACTATTCTTTCTTACTAAAGTCCAGTAACTCGGGAAATTATCATCATTTACGAAGTCAGTAATCTTTTTTAAGCTACCAAACGTAGCTAAAACTTCACAGTCCTTTAACAAGACGAAATAATGCAGATTTTTTATGCGCTCTTTGTATGTAGTCATGCATCAAAGATAGTTAAATTATCAATATTCCCGAATATTTTTGTATAAATTCTTTTTTATATCAATATATTCGGTTATATTTGTATATATAAATAATAGAAACCATGAATTTTAAATCACTACCGCAGCTTTTAGACTATTTCAAAGAGGAAAAGACTTGTATTGAGTATTACGAGCAGATCCGTTGGAATGGTAACCCTGTGTGCCCTCATTGTGGTAGTGAGCGTGTTTACAGAACCAACAGAGGTTTTAAATGCGCGAATAACGAATGTTACAAAAAGTTTACTGTAACCGTTGGCACTATTTTCCACAACTCTAAAATCTCTTTAAGAATTTGGTTTGCAGCTATTTATTTGGCGACAAGCCACAAAAAAGGGATTAGTTCCGTGCAATTAGCCCTAGACTTAGGTATAACTCAAAAAACAGCATGGTTTGTGCTGCATAGAATTAGAGAAATGCTAAAGGATAAAGCACCACAAATGTTAGGCGAAAATAAAATGGTAGAAGTTGACGAAGCGTATATCGGTGGTAAGGAGAAAAACAAGCATATCAATAAAAGACGTTCATTGCAAGATCGTAACCTCACCAACGAGGGTAAACCATTTACACCAAAGAAAACAGTAGTTGGTATCATTGAGCGAAACGGAAAAGTTGTTTTAAAACACGTCCCTAATGCTGAATTGACTAATATGGGAGCATTTATCTCTAAACACGTTGCACACGGTTCCACAATATATTCGGATGAAGCCCCGGTTTACACTCATTTAAAGCGAAATTATACACATGATAGTGTGAAACACGCCTTAATTATATATGTTGAAGGATCGGTACATACCAATACCATTGAAAACTTTTGGAGTGTTCTAAAGCGTGGTTTGTATGGTATTTACCACCAAGTAAGCGAAAAACATTTAGAGCGTTATCTGGACGAATATAGCGCCCGATTCAATACTCGTAGATTATCTAGTCAAGAGCGATTTGAAAAGTTTTTGGTGGATAGTGAAAGCATTTTAAGCTACAAAACGCTGATTAACAATTAGATATATTCATATTTAATTAAAAAATTATTTTCGATTAAATGTGAATATTTTTTATAATTGTCAAAAATAAGTGTATTATTGTAAATAAATTGGCACAAGTTTTGTACCTTTGCAGTGTAAAAGCAACTTAATTAACAGCTAATTACGGTTAATTTTATAATTCCTACTATGACTACTAAATTTCTTACGGACTATCTTGAGAGCAATGATATCGCTTACAAAGTAGACAATAATCCTTCTCCTGCTAAGGTTAATAGGATCCAAAATGCACTTGCCAGAAAGCGAGAGTTAATGGATTTAGCTGTTAACGCCTATAAACAGGTAAGAGGGATTAAATGATTGTAGTTACCCGAGAAAACATCTATGGGTTGGATGTGTTCCGATTCATTAACTCCGTCCGGACGCCTTATCAATTAGTATTTGATGATTCTGTGAGTTTAAAACATACAGAAGTATCCCTTGTAAATTTACTTGGTAAATCTGATTCAAGATATTGTAAAGAGTTAAGGAGTGCGGTTTGTAGTATCATCTTTGATTATCTAACGGAGAAGAAATGTACTTTATTTTTTGACTTTAAATTAGACGACAGTCGGAAGTTTTCACTTTTAAAAAAATTTATTAGGTGGATTAAGCTTGAGCCAAGAATAGTTACTGATTTAGAAATAACTCCATTTGAAGGCTCTCATTACATTGAGTTTAGGATTAAATTAAACAAATCCTATATTAAGTCAATAAAGGTTGTAGAATAATGAACAATAAAAACAAAAACCCTAAAGGTGTCAAAGTCCATAAAGGCCGACTAAAAATAAACACATCCTTAGACGATGTGCTCAAGGCTTCTGTTCCTAAGCCTAAAAAAAAGGAATAGCATCGGTTTTGGCCGTGATCTGGGAATATTATTTATCGGGTATTGCGACACGTTATTTGAATAAATTACTTTTAGTTTGATTCTATTCGGCAAGATGCTCATGCTCTGGGTTCCGAATTGGTGGAACTTTAAACATGGACTAAAAGTCTGACTTCTCCTAAAAAACAGCGTTCTCCTCGCTTGATTAAAATATCATATTTTCTTGTCCCCTTTTGTATATAGATGCCTTATAAGGGGCAATATATTCGTTTACAAACGACTACAAACGTTTACAAACGATTTTAAATAGTTAACTACCGACTAACAAAAACGTGTCGTCGCATCTTTGTCCTGTCGCTAAATCGAATAGCGATAGAATGAACTGTTTAACCTTTAAATTATTTATTATGAACACGCTTAGAAACAGAGTACAGTTGATTGGAAACTTAGGAAACGACCCGGAAGTAATCCATTTGGATTCCGGAAAAGTGGTGGCGAAATTCAACATCGCAACCAACGACAGCTACACCAATAACAAAGGTGAAAAAATAACTGACACCCAATGGCATAATGTGGTGGCCTGGGGAAAAACGGCTGAAATCATTGAAAAATATGTTAAAAAAGGAAAAGAAGTTGCTGTAGAAGGCAAACTTACGACCAGAAATTATGAGGATAAAGACGGGCAGAAACGTTACGTTACGGAAGTAGTCTGTAACGAGCTGCTTTTGCTTGGGAAATAACTCACAAAAGAGGGCGTATAAAACCGCCCTCTACTTTTTTTCGTATGTCTGATAAACGTTTTAACGAAAATATTTTTGGTTTTATCAGATAAAATAGGAAAAATTATGAGCTATACTATAAGTTTGAGGCTGTTAAATGCCCCAAACATGAAACATTTATTGCTCATTACCTACTTAGGCTGCATAAGTCTGTTCGCGCAGCAGCCGGTCTATAATATTCAAAACAGTAAAGGTCAACTTTACGAATACGCTCAATACACCAATGCTGGAAATCTTGACCTAGAGATCTCCGACGTCCAAAATAATTCCTTTTTAAAGTATCTTCCTTTAGAATCTGAAAATCACAGTGTAGGTTTTACATCTGATAATTATTGGTTAAAATTCAAAATTAAAAACGACAGTGAGACCTCAAAAACCTATTATTTGGAAACGGCCAGACCAATAACCGATGTGGTGAACCTTTTTCAAATTGACGGGACAAAAATTGAACATTTTAAAAATGGCGATGATATACCGTTCAAAGAAAAACAGGTGCAACATCGCTCTACAGTTTTCAAACTGGAATTACCGCCACAAAAAGCACAGCAGATCTTTATTCATTACAAAAGTGATGGGGAAACCATAAATCTGCCTCTAAAATTATACACGGCCTCAGAGTTTTGGTTAAGCAATTACCACCAGCAATTATTTTTAGGAATCTTTTACGGTATTTTATTTTTAGCAAGTATCATTTATTTGTTTTTCTATTCTAGTCTTACTGAAAAAGCCTTCTTATATTATGGCATTTATGTGCTTTCCATAGCCCTTATGCAATTGGCATTAGACGGTTTTTTACACGAATACTTGTTCACATTAGGAGGGTATTGGAACAGCCGACTCGTTTTGATTACAGCCTTGTTATCCAACCTGTATTTACTAAAATACTGCGAGCACTTCTTAAGGGTTAACACGAAATTGAAAGGGTTTAAAAAAGTTTATCACATCATTTACGGTATCATTGGTGTTTTATTTGCACTGGTTTTTCTTAGTGATAAAACACTAGAGCTTGCTTATCCTTTAAGTAATTTAAACGGACTGTTTAGTCTCGTCCTTATTTTGGCAACCACCTTTACCATGCGCTTTAGACGCATAAAAATCGACCCGTATTTCTCCTTTGGTATCTTCTTTTTAGTCATCGGACTTTTAGGTTTCGTTATGAATAACCTGAGTGTACTTCCAAATAATTTTTACACTTTGAATAGTGCAAAGTTCGGATCAGGGTTTGAGGTGATCTTCCTCTCCTTATCGATGACTAATTTGATAAGAAAGTTGCGTATTGAAAAAGAAATGTCTCAGGAAGAAGCTCTCAAAAAATCTGAAGAGATCAGTGGTTTAAAAACCTATTTCATGTCGAATATGAGTCATGAATTACGTACGCCTATTAACGCCATCATGGGTGTTGCAGATGATGAATTGGCAAAAAATCCAAATCCAGAAGTTAAAAATGCTCTGGATATTATTAAAAATGCTTCAGTAAGTTTATTGAGTAACGTGAACGATATTCTGGATTTTGAAAAGATCGAAAAGAATGAATTAAAACTGAACAATCAACCGTTTGATCCTGTGGAAACGATGCGTCAGATCTGTGCCAACTGGAAAATGGAAGCCGATAAAAAAGGACTGAACTTTGTTTCTGAAATTGATGAGAACATCCCAAAACGGGTTATTGGCGACGACAAACGTTTGATTCAGGTCATTAATAACTTACTGTCGAATGCCGTGAAATTTACTGAAAAAGGACGTGTGCATTTTAAATTGGTTTGTACTCCACAGCCCAATAATATGCATCGCTTTTCGATACAGGTTTCCGATACCGGAGTTGGCATGGACGTAAAATATAAAGACATGGCCTTTGATAGTTTTAACCAAATGCGTCTGGACAATAAACGCAAGTTTGGTGGTATTGGTTTAGGCTTAACCATAGTGAATCACATTTTATCCTTATGTGATGGTAAAATAAAAATTGATAGCACATTAGGCAAAGGCACCAACGTATTTGTCGATTTTAGTTTGAAAGAACAAAAGCTTTCAAAATTAAGCGTTGAAAAAAATCAGGAACCGATTTCAAATAACCCTTTAAAGGTATTAATGGTCGAAGACAATAAAATGAATCAAATGGTTTTATCCCGGATTTTAAAAACCAAACCTGAAATTTCATTTAGTATTGCCAATAATGGTCAGGAGGCTGTGGATCTGTTAAAAGTTGAGGCTTTTAATATTATTCTGATGGATCTACAAATGCCTGTCATGGATGGTTATGAAGCTACCGAAATAATAAAAAGCGGTGCATTAGGCCCAGCTGTAAAAGCACTACCGATTGTTGCCGTTACAGCCGATGCAACTCAGGAAACCAAAGAACGCGTTCTTAATATGGGTATGATCGATTATATGACCAAACCTGTGGAAAAAGAATTGCTGCTGCAAAAAATAATTGGCTATTCCACCCGCGACAAACTCTCGGAGACTGCTTAAAATATATATTTTTACTCGACTTTTTTTTAATTATTCATAATAAACCAAGAGTTATCGCTTAAAATCAATAAAACTTGGGAGGTTCTTCTTTGCTTCAATTTTGCTTTAGTATTTTTATGCTTCATTTCATTGAAATATACTATGTCCGTAGAACCAAAATTGACCAGATTTAAACAAAACGTATTGTCAAAATATCAAATATACAACAGTATATTTATGACCTTACCTTTTGATACTATTACAAAAACTGGGGTATTACTCCCTTTATTTCATGAAACTTGCGAAAAAGGCTTTAAAAATGGTGATGACCCCACGACCATTGTCGATACATTTTTCAAAAAATACCAGGCACGTCGCAGTAAAGAAAGTCAAATTAATCTATTATTCCGCTTTATTCAATATATCGAGCGACAGGTGGTACTTTTTGATGCCATTGAAGATGCTGCTTTCCCGATCGTTAACAACATGGAAGGTATTGGTACCTTGAGGAACCTAAAAGAAACTGCCAATTCAGACAATCGCCTTTCAGAGTTAAAAGACTATTTGGATGAGTTCAAAGTGCGTATTGTTCTTACCGCTCACCCTACACAATTCTACCCGGGATCTGTTCTTGGGATCATTACCGATCTATCGGCAGCTATCAAAGAAAATAATCTTATCGACATAAATAATCTGTTTGGACAACTTGGGAAAACACCTTTTTTCAAGCGTGAAAAACCAACGCCTTATGATGAAGCGATCAGTCTGATATGGTATTTGGAGAACGTATTTTATAAATCTTTCAGCGAGATCTACAATTACATTCAGCAGAATATTTATGATGATCGCAAACGTCATAATGAAATTATTAATATTGGTTTCTGGCCTGGTGGCGACCGTGATGGTAATCCCTTTGTAAAGCCGGATACCACTATTAAAGTAGCACGAAAGCTAAAACAATCCATCCTTAAAAAATACTACCAAGATCTTAAGGATTTGCGTCGTAAACTTACCTTTAGAGGCGTTGAAGATCGTATTATCGAGTTGGAAACAGTGATGTACAATTACAGTTTGGATCCGGATGCCGACTTGATTAGTGTGCGCGACCTCCTTAAAGAACTGTTGAGTATTCGTGATCATATTATCAAAGAACATCAGTCCCTTTACGTATCAGAGATCAATATGGTTATTAACAGAATTCATCTCTTTGGTTATCACTTTGCAACGCTCGATATCCGTCAGGATAGCCGAATACACCATTCGGTATTCACTACGGTGATCGATCACTTAATAAGCACAGGGAACTCTTCATTTCCAGATAATTATCACGATTTATCAGAGGCTGAACAGATCGAGATTCTATCAAAAGCTGATGACGACATTCAGGATCTTAGTGTATTTGAAGATGAAATGGTGGTCAACACCCTTAAAACCATTAAATGTATCAAGGGGATCCAAAAATCAAATGGTGAACGTGGTGCCAACCGTTATATAATCAGCAACAATCAAACAGCATTAAATATGATGCAGTTGTTTGCGATGCTGAAAATTGTTGGATTTAAAGACGATCTTACTATGGATGTCGTACCATTATTTGAAACCATTACCGATCTTGAAAATGCACCTGCCGTCATGGAGCAGTTGTATACCAACCCGGAATATAAAGCGCATTTGGCAAAAAGGGGTAACAAGCAAACCATTATGCTAGGTTTCTCTGATGGCACCAAAGATGGTGGTTACCTTATGGCAAATTGGGGGATTTATAAGGCCAAACAATTGCTTACAGCCATGTCGCGAAAATATGATATTACCGCTATTTTCTTCGATGGCCGTGGTGGCCCACCAGCACGTGGCGGTGGAAAAACACACCAGTTCTACTCTTCTTTAGGACCAACCATTGAGGATAAAGAGGTACAGATCACCATTCAGGGACAAACCATTAGTTCGAATTTTGGTACACTGGACTCGTCGCGCTATAATCTGGAACAATTAATAAGTTCCGGACTCTATAACCGCTTTGGAAAAAACAGAATTCCAATGTCCGACGAAGACCGAGAGGTCATGAACGATCTGGCGGAAACAAGTTATCAAACCTATAAGGATTTTAAAAGTCACCCCATGTTTATCCCGTATTTGGAGCGCATGAGTACTTTAAAATATTATGCAAAAACCAATATCGGTAGTCGCCCATCAAAACGTTCGAAATCCGATAAGCTCGTATTCTCTGATCTTAGAGCAATTCCTTTTGTGGGTTCCTGGAGCCAGTTAAAACAAAATGTTCCCGGATTCTTCGGCGTTGGAACAGCGCTCAAAAAATATGAGGACAACAACGAACTTCATAAGGTTGAGCAACTGTATAAAAATTCAAAATTCTTTAAAACTCTTTTAGAAAATAGTATGATGTCACTTACCAAATCCTTCTTCGACCTTACAAAATATATGGCTGAAGATGCGGAATTTGGTGATTTTTGGAAAATTATTTTTGAAGAATATCAAATCACAAAACGTTTGCTTCTCAAGGTTACGGGATATAAAACCTTAATGGAAAATGAGCCCGCCGGAAAAGCATCGATCGACGTTCGAGAATCCATTGTATTACCGCTGTTAACCATTCAGCAATACGCCCTAAAACGGGTACAGGATCTCACACGAAGTGATGATTTTGATAAAGAGGAATTGGCAATTTTCGAAAAGATCGTAACCCGATCCTTATTTGGTAATATTAACGCCAGTAGAAACTCGGCTTAAAAGTTTTAGTGCATTTTTTCGTAATAATTGTTTACCTTGATTGCATGAATCAAGCCAACCAATTATGATAAAACAGCTATTTACTTTGCTGCTGGGATCTTTTTTGTCCGTTGCAGTATGTGCTCAAACCCAATTATCCAAAGAAACTCAATCCTATGTCACACATCCACGTGGCCTTTATGTTTTACAAAACGCCACTATTGTTGATGGTACGGGTGTAGCAGCACAAACCGATCAGGACATCATTATTAATGGTGAAATTATCGAGGCCATTGGTGAAAACCTAAAAGTTCCTGAAGGCGCTACGATTCTCGACATGACGGGAAAAAGTATTATGCCCGGTATGGTGATGCTACACGAGCATCTTTTTTACCCAAAGGCTACCCCCGGAGGTACTTTTGGTGTCAGTCAGATGAGCTATTCTT
The DNA here is from genome assembly GCF_043876815.1 of Gaetbulibacter sp. M240. Lineage (NCBI taxonomy): Bacteria > Pseudomonadati > Bacteroidota > Flavobacteriia > Flavobacteriales > Flavobacteriaceae > Gaetbulibacter > Gaetbulibacter sp. M240. The sequence continues at coordinate 77,610 of NZ_JBAWKA010000003.1, read as the reverse complement.
TCCCAAAATTATATTTGGCCGGTGGGGTAACCACCATGCGAACAGCAGGTAGTATTATGCCGCAAGCGGATATCAATTTGAAAAATTTTATTTTAGAAGGAAAGGTGCCAGGACCTAAAATTGATGCCACTAGCCCGTTTTTAGACCGTGATGGTTTAGGAATTTTAGAAACCTATTCGCTAAAATCAACCAAGCAAGCCATTGAAGCTGTAAAGTTTTATGCCGATATGGGGTCAACCTCATTTAAAGTATATAACTATATTACCAGAGCCGACTTAAAAGCGATCACAGAAACGGCCCATAGCCGCGGCTTTAAGGTAACCGGACACTTATGTTCCATAACCCATAGAGAGGCTGCTGATCTGGGCATTGATAATCTGGAACATGGCTTTATGGCCAGTAGTGATTTTATTGATAATAAAACGCCTGATGAATGTGAACCATTCAAGCAACATAAATCTCTATTGGATTTACCGGTTGATTCCCCGAAGATGGAAGCCCTTATTGAACATTTAGTAAAGAAGAACGTTGCAGTTACCTCAACCATTAATGTGTTTGAACCCTATACAGGGCGCGAAGTTGTTCCTGGTGGCGGATTAAAGGCACTCTATCAGGATGCCCGGGATAAAGTATACCGTCGTTGGGCCAGCAAACAAAATCGGGATTCTTTGGATTATGTACTTTTCAATAAATCCAAGGTTTGGGAAAAAGCATTTCACGACGCCGGGGGTTTACTAGTTGCCGGTACCGATCCTACCTACGATGGACGTATTGTGGCAGGATACGCTAACATGCGCCTTCTGGAGATCTTTGTTGAAATGGGTTTTAGCATTCCCGAAGCTATTAAAATATGCACCATGAACGGCGCGACTTATTTAGAACAAGCCGACAGTATTGGTAGTATTGCACCGACTAAAATTGCAGACCTACTCATCCTTAATGGCGATATCAGTAAGGACATAAAAGCGATCCGAAATATTGAAACAACCTTTAGAAATGGCATCGGATACAGCTCCGAAAAATTATTCAGAGCAGCCGATGGAAAAGTAGGTGTTCGATAGTCTTAAAAAAATTAAATAAAAAAGGGTGTTTCCGTTGGAAACACCCTTTTTTATTATTGCATTACAGCGATTAACGCTCGTTCAATCTAAAGTCAGGATACGCATCCATACCATGTTCGTGAACATCCAGACCTTCCAGTTCTTCTTTTTCTGAAACACGAATACCAATGGTCTTCTTCATAACAAAAAAGATAAGTAAAGCAGACGCCACACATATCACAGCATAGCAAAGAACACCTATAAGTTGTGTCACAAAAGAATGTTCAGCAGAAAAAATTCCTACAGCTAAAGTTCCCCAGATTCCACATACCAGATGTACTGCAATGGCTCCTACAGGATCATCCAATCGGATTTTATCAATAAAGCTCACTGCAAAGACAATAAGAATCCCCGCGACACTTCCAATAATAATAGCACTTTCCGGCGTCATTATATCAGCTCCTGCAGTGATCCCCACAAGACCACCTAAAATACCATTTAAAAACATGGTTAAATCCAGGTTCTTGTATAGTATAGTGGAAGTAATCATGGCAACAACACCACCTGCGGCGGCGGCCAGACATGTAGTAACAAGTGTTAAGGACGTTAATTCCGGATTGGCTGACAATACAGATCCTCCGTTAAAACCAAACCAGCCCAACCACAGAATTAAAACTCCGGCTGTAGCCAATGGTATATTATGGCCGGGAATCGCTTGAGGTTTCCCATCCTTAAATTTCCCGATACGTGGACCTAATAACCAAACAGCTACCAAAGCTGCCCAGCCCCCAACAGAATGAACCAATGTAGACCCTGCAAAATCATAAAAGCCCATGTCATCTAAAAAGCCTCCGCCCCATTTCCAGGAACCGGCAATCGGATAAATAAGTCCAACATATAAAACAGTAAAGAGCATAAAAGGCCCTATTTTAATTCGTTCTGCAACGGCACCGGACACTATAGTTGCAGCAGTAGCCGCAAACATACCCTGAAATAAAAAGTCGGTCCACCAGGTATAACCATCGGCATACTCCGGCGTCATACCGTTTTCAGGAGGAGTAATTCCTGGCACAATAGAACCAAGATAACCATTAAACTCTTCTCCCGGATACATCAAGTTGAAGCCTATTAAATAGTACAATAAAAGGCCCATCGTGATTATAAAAATGTTTTTGAATAAAATGTTTATGGTATTTTTTTGACGTGTAAGTCCGATTTCTAAAAACGCAAAACCGGCGTGCATAAAAAATACGAGTGCTGTACAGATCATCATCCATACATTATTTACTGTAAATAATTCCATAATAATTATTATTGATTTATTGGTTTAGTTGTTATTTGAGGGTGTTACCACCTTTTTCTCCGGTTCTTATACGATAACACTCATTCACATCTGACACAAAGATCTTACCGTCGCCCACCTCACCAGTGGCTGCTGCCTTTATGATAGCTTTGATTGTAGTCTCTTCAAAATCATCATTCACTACAATAGAAAGATAACGGCGTTGGATATCTGTGGTGCTATAAGAAATACCGCGGTAAACATGCCCTTCCTTTTCATTACCGACTCCAGTAACATCCCAGTAGGAAAAAAAGTTTACACCCACCTCATGTAAGGCCTCTTTAACCTCACGATACTTTGATTTTCGAATAATTGCTTCAATTTTCTTCATAATAAAATATACTTATTGGTTTAGTTGATTCAATAATACTAAATAATTTAAACTCTTAAGAGCGATTCTTTACAGATTCTCTTAAAAGTAAAAAAAAAGATGCCTTATAAAAAAACAAGGCATCTTTTATGTCAATATAATTAAGATCTAATCGTCGTTATCTAATTCTCTTTGACGAACACCAGGATAGGCGATAGTTCCGTGCTCAGAAATATCTAATCCTGCAATTTCTTCTTCTTCAGTAACTCTTAGGCCACCAAATACAACTTTAATGATGTATAAGAAAATGAAAGAAAGTAATAAGGCCCATACGGCATAGGCAAGAACACCGATAGCCTGAGCTCCTAATTGAGCAGCACCACCACCGTTGAATAAACCAATACCGGTATCACCATCAACACCCCATAGACCGATAACCAAAGTTCCCCAGGCACCAGCTACACCGTGTACAGAAACAGCACCGATAGCATCATCAACTTTTAATGTTTTTTCAACAAAACCAATAGATAGAACTACAAGAATACCACCTAATAATCCAGCTATAACAGCACCAACTTCAGTCATGTTACCACAACCAGCAGTGATACTTACTAAACCAGCTAAAGCGCCGTTTAAGGTCATTCCTAAATTTGGTTTGCCATTTTTAATCCAGGTAAATAGTAATCCACCTAAAGCTCCGGCAGCGGCAGCTAAATTGGTTACTAGAACAACTTGAGAAGCTGCAGTGGCATCATCACCACCCCATGCTAATTGAGAACCACCATTGAATCCGAACCATCCTAACCAAAGAATAAATACACCAAGCGTGGCATACATTTGGTTGTGTCCGTGCATTTCTACAGGCTTACCATCAAGGAATTTTCCAAGACGTGGTCCTACCATCCAGGCAGCAACAAGTGCAGCCCAACCTCCAACAGAGTGTACAATTGAAGATCCGGCAAAATCGATAAATTCTGCAGGCATAATTCCAGTAGTTGTATTATTTAACCAACCACCATTCCATTCCCAGCCACCAGCTATTGGGTAGATGAAAGCGGTAAGTACGATACTAAAGATCGCATAGGTTGTATATTTTGTTCTTCCGGCGATCGCTCCAGAAACGATAGTCGCAGCAGTTGCAGCGAAAACTGTTTGGAAAAATAGATCAGCAGCACCTTGAGAAAATATAAGGCCACCCCAGTGAAAAACTCCTGAAGCAACATCTGTTCCATACATTAAAGAATATCCTATGAACCAGAAGGCAATAGAACCTACGGCGATGTCTAAGAAATTCTTCATCGCGATATTCACCGCGTTTTTCGAGTCTGTCATACCAGACTCCACTAAGAAGAAACCTGCTTGCATGAAGAAAACTAAGATACCGGAAATCAGCATCCACATCATCCCCATATCGCCTTCAATGGCGGCAGTGTCCTGAATAAAAAGTGACATATTTAATAATGACATATTATATAATTTTTAGGGTTAGTATTAAGAGAATAAAGCTCATAGAGCTTTATTCTCCTTAGTTTTTTTAAACGATTCTAAAACTTAGAAAGAGTAGATCGCAGCTAATACGAATGAGCTTAAGCTTTTTGAAGGTACTAAATCGTTATCCAAAAATGCATCATCAGAAGCAGAATCCAATCTTAATTCAGGCTTGATAGTTAAGTTGTCAATCGCGAAGCTTCCTGTTAAGGTTACAGCTAATACATCTGAATCAGCTACACCTGTTCCAATAGCTCCAAAAGCACCATCTTCAACAAAATACTCACCTCTTAAACCAATTGTAAAGCTGTCAGAAGTTGCTAATTGAGGGTATAAAGCTACACCAGTAAATCCACCTGCATCATCCTCAAGAATTAAATGAGCAGCGTTGATCCCTAAGTAAAGTGACTCAGTAAGATCAAAACCACCTGTGAAATCGATCTCTGTGAAGGAAGGATCAACTAAAAGGTTCAAATATTGACCTGCGTATCCTAATTGGGCACCAAAGGCATAATCACCAGTTGGATTGAATTCTGTAAGATCAGTATCATTCATAACGGCTAACATAAGGCTAAAGTCATCACTTAATGCAATATCAGCTTTTAACCCTGTGTGGCTAAATGGACCATAAGAGAATAAATATGAGGTACTGTAGTTAAAGTTAGCAGTTGGAGAAATAACTTCATATCCTAAAAAGGTGTTGAAATTACCCATTGTTAACGTTACAGACTCACTTACGTTCCAATAGGCATATAATTGATTAATTATATTACCGGTTGCAGAATACATTGGAGAAGCAAAAACAGCATCTGTTCCTCTTGGACCAAATACTAAGTCGGCTACAAAACCAACTTTTTCACCTTCATACCCTAGAATTACATTTGCCATACCAAGGGAAAAACCAGGTAAATTAGCAAAAGAAGAACCAGGAGCAGTCCAGTTATCCAAGTCATTCGGGCCATCAATATTTGCTCTGTAGTAAGCATCTATACTACCGCTTACTGTAAATGAAGGGGTATCTTCCTGTGCAAACAAGGCCGTTACCATAAATAACATTGAGAGTGTTAAAATTTTTTTCATAATGTTCAATTTAAGTTATTAATTATTTGTTAGTTTTTCAATTCGAACGCCGTAAATCTATATCAAAATCATTTAACCCCCATAATTTTTGGGGGTTAATGGTTTACTTTTATTGATATTTCAATTTTATCCCTATTTTTTTAGAGGTATTAATAAAATATTTTGATTTTTTGTTATTTCGATAAACTCAAAAATTGAATTATTGTCAATTTTTGAGATTTTTTACTGCTATTCTTATTAAGAATTTGATGAATTCACACTTTAAATTCAGATTTCTTAATTTCCTGTTGAAAATATCCTATTGAATATTTAATAATAAATTGCCTATATATTATTATAAAACCATTTTAATCTTCACTTCGTTTAAAAAATCGAAATAATGAATTTACCCCCATTGTAATTAAAAAACAAGGTTCTATCTTTATCCTTCAACTCAAATTTTAACCCAATAATTTGCGGATTATGCTGAAGAAACAAGGACTGTATTTACCTGAATTTGAACATGAAAATTGTGGCGCAGGTTTTATTTGTAACCTCAAGGGAGAAAAATCGAATCAAATCATTCATGATGCCCTAGAAATACTGGTAAAACTAGAACACCGCGGAGGCGTAAGTGCCGATGGAAAAACAGGTGATGGCGCAGGTTTATTGATTGATATTCCACACGACTATTTTGTACGTGTATGTGACTTTAATTTACCCGCTCCTAGAGAGTATGCTGTGGGTATGGTTTTTTTACCTAAAACCCCCAATCAATATAGCTTTTGTAAAACCGTTTTTGAAAAAGAAGTGGTTGTGCAAGGCCTCACCGTTTTAGGGTGGCGAAAAGTCCCTGTGGATTCATCTCAGTTGGGAGAGATCGCTTTAGCCAGTGAGCCAACTATTGAGCAACTTTTTATAGGGAAATCTGATGATCTGGATGAAGCCACGTTTAAAGCAAAACTCTACGCAGCTCGAAAAATAACTGAACATACCATTCGAAATTCTAAAATTTCAGAGAGTGGTTATTTTTATGTACCATCCTTATCAACTACGACCTTAATATATAAGGGTATTATTATGCCGGAAGATATTGGTCCATATTATACCGATTTACAAGAAATAGACCTGGTAACACGTTTGGCCTTAGTGCATCAACGTTTTTCTACCAATACGATGCCAACCTGGGAACTGGCACAACCATTTCGCTACATGTGCCAAAATGGTGAGATCAATACACTACGTGGGAACGTGAGTCGAATGCGCGTGCGAGAAGAGATCATGAAAAGTGATGTTTTCGGTCCACAGATCGAAAAATTATTCCCTATTATTTTACCTGGGAAATCAGATTCTGCTTCTATGGATATGGTGGTTGAATTATTATTACACACCGGACGTTCATTGCCTGAGATCATGATGATGATGATTCCGGAAGCCTGGGAAAAACATCAAACAATGTCGGAAGAGCGAAAGGCTTTTTACGAATATAACGCCTGTATTATGGAGCCTTGGGATGGCCCGGCGTCCATACCGTTTACTGATGGCGATTACATAGGTGCACTACTGGATAGAAACGGGTTAAGACCATCACGATACACTGTAACGAAAAGTGGAAAGATTATTATGTCTTCCGAGATTGGTGTCGTTGATCTAAAGCCCGAGGATATTGAAAAACATGGCCGATTGGAACCTGGTAAAATGTTCCTTGTAGACATGAATGAAGGACGCATCATTGAAGACGAAGAGATTAAGGAAAAGATCGTTTCTGAACGACCTTATAAAAAATGGTTGGATAATACGCGTTTGCATTTAAAAGAAGTACCTTATACCAATACCACCTGCCCTATTGAAACCATTGACATTAAAACACGTCAGCGGCTATTCAATTATACTTTTGAAGATATTCAAGAAGTGATTACGCCTATGGCTGTAAAAGGCAAAGAGGCATTAGGGTCGATGGGTACCGATACACCTTTAGCTGTATTATCGGATAAACCACAGATCATATCCAATTATTTTAAACAACTTTTCGCTCAGGTTACTAATCCACCATTGGACGGAATACGAGAAGAAATTGTAACTGATATTAGCTTAAATCTAGGTAAGGACCGCAATATATTCAGTATTACCGACAGGCAATGTCGAAAATTACGGATCCAGAATCCCGTAATATCCAATGCCGATCTGGAAAAAATCAGAACCATTGATATAGATGCTTTTAAAGCTGAAACCATAGAAATTCTGTACAAAAAAGCTAATGGATTAAATGGTCTGGAAGATGCTCTTGAAGATATTATAAGGCAAGTTGAAAATGCCTTAGCTCGAAAAACGAACATCATTATTTTATCAGACCGTGGCGTTAATAAGGAGTTTGCTCCTATTCCGGCGCTATTGGCTTGTTCGTACGTTAACCATCAAATGAACCGATTGCGCAAGCGTTCCTATTTTGATATTATTATCGAATCGGCAGAACCTCGTGAACCACATCATTTTGCCACTCTATTTGGTTATGGTGCCAGCGCCATCAACCCTTATATGGTAAACGAAATTATAAGAATGCAAGTGAAGGAAGGGTTTATTAAAGATATGGACGAGCAACAGGCTGTCGATAACTTCAATAAAGCTATTGGAAAAGGACTCCTTAAAATCATGAATAAGATCGGGATCTCTACATTACACTCGTATCGTGGTTCTCAGATCTTTGAGATCGTTGGTTTTAACTCGCAATTTGTTGAAAAGTACTTCCCTTATACGGCCTCACGTATTGAAGGTATTGGATTATATGAAATTGAAAAAGAGATCACCGAACGCTACAAATACGCGTATCCTGATCATAATATTGACAAGCGTTTAGGCTTGAATATTGGCGGTGATTACCGTTGGAGACGTAATGGCGAACGCCATATGTTCAACCCTACAACGATAGCTAAATTACAGCAAGCTGTTCGTCTTAGCGATCAGGCAAGCTATGATGTGTATTCGAAAGCTATCAATGAACAGTCTGAAAACTTAATGACCATTCGTGGTCTTTTCGAATTTGATAATTTGGATCCAATTCCGATCGAACAGGTAGAACCCTGGACTGACATTGTTAAACGTTTTAAAACGGGTGCGATGTCTTATGGTTCCATTTCACGCGAAGCCCATGAAAATCTGGCTATCGCCATGAACCGTATTGGAGGGAAATCGAATTCCGGAGAAGGTGGTGAGGATCGTAAACGCTTCCATCCTGATATGAATGGAGACAGCCGAAACTCTGCCATAAAGCAGGTAGCTTCAGGTCGTTTTGGCGTAACCTCACATTATCTAACGAATGCGCGAGAGATACAAATAAAAATGGCACAAGGAGCCAAGCCCGGTGAAGGTGGTCAGTTACCTGGTGAAAAAGTACTGCCTTGGATCGCTGCGGCAAGAAATTCCACGCCTTTCGTTGGCCTGATTTCACCACCACCGCATCACGACATTTATTCTATTGAAGATTTAGCGCAGCTTATTTTCGACCTAAAGAATGCTAATAGGGATGCCCGTATCAATGTTAAACTGGTATCAGAAGTTGGCGTAGGAACCATTGCTGCCGGTGTGGCCAAAGCCAAAGCCGATGTGGTTTTGATCTCTGGTTACGACGGTGGAACGGGAGCCTCCCCATTAACTTCATTGAAACACGCTGGTCTCCCTTGGGAACTCGGTTTATCAGAAGCTCAGCAAACGCTGGTATTAAATAATTTGAGAAGCCGTATTGTAGTAGAGTGTGATGGTCAGTTAAAAACAGGACGCGATGTTGCAATTGCTGCCTTGTTAGGAGCTGAAGAATTTGGTTTTGCTACCGCACCGCTCGTGGCCTCAGGCTGTATCATGATGCGAAAATGCCATTTAAATACCTGTCCTGTAGGTATCGCAACTCAGGATAAGGAGTTACGTAAAAATTTCAAAGGAACACCGGAACACGTCATTAATTTCTTCTACTATATCGCAGAAGAATTGCGTGCTATCATGGCTCAGCTTGGATTTAGAACATTGGCTGAAATGGTGGGGCAAACTCATAAAATTAATGCTAACAAAGCGATCAAACACTATAAGGCCAAAGGTCTGGACCTATCAGCAATTTTGCATCGCCCGGCAGCTTACAATCAAATGACGGTTCGAAATACTGAAGCACAGGAGCACAATCTTGAAAATGTTTTAGATTTTACCATTTTGAAAGATTCGCACCGCGCACTTTATCGAAAAGAAAAAATGACATTGGAATATCCAATCCGGAATGTGAATCGTACCGTCGGAGCTATTGTTAGTAACGAAATTTCCAAGATCTATGGACACTTAGGATTACCTGAAGATACCTTGAATTTGAATTTCAAAGGATCTGCAGGGCAGAGTTTCGGAGCTTTTGGAGCACACGGTTTAAGTTTTACACTTTCAGGAAATACCAATGATTATTTAGGTAAAGGCTTATCCGGTGCTAAGATTATCGTGAAGAAACCTGAAGCTGCTACGTTTATTGCCGAAGAAAATATTATTGTTGGCAATGTATGCTTGTTCGGAGCTGTACAAGGCGAAGCTTATATTAATGGTATTGCAGGAGAGCGTTTCGCTGTCCGAAATTCCGGAGCACGCGCCGTTGTAGAAGGCGTGGGTGATCACTGCTGCGAGTATATGACCGGAGGACGTATTGTGGTACTGGGTAAAACCGGACGTAATTTTGCAGCCGGTATGAGTGGTGGCATTGCCTATGTTTACGATCCTAATAATAAATTTGTAAATGGATTGTGCAATATGGAAAGCATCGAATTTGAAACTATTACTACAGAAGATGCTAACGAATTAAAAGCACTTATTGAAAATCATAAATTATTTACCAACAGTTCTTTAGCTACCCGCTTATTATCGGAATGGGATACGAGTTTAAAAAACTTTGTGAAAGTAATGCCTACAGAATACAAGCGTGCATTAGAGCGTATTGAGAATGAAGAACCAATGGTAGAAGAATTAACAACTGCATAAGAAAATGGGAAAAGTAACTGGTTTTAAAGAATTTGAAAGAGAAGATGAGCACTATACTCCGGTCGAAGATCGGGTAAAGCATTATAAAGAGTTTACGGTTCCGCTAAAGGAAGAAGAGATCAAAAAACAGGGGTCACGCTGCATGGATTGCGGTATTCCATTTTGCCATAGCGGTTGTCCGCTTGGAAATTTGATACCAGATTTTAATCATATGGTGCATCAAGGTGAATGGCAAAAGGCCTCGTGGATATTACATTCAACCAATAATTTCCCTGAATTTACGGGACGTTTATGCCCGGCACCTTGTGAACAATCTTGCGTATTAGGTATTATTGAAGATCCTGTTTCTATAGAAAATATCGAAAAAAATATTGTAGAACGTGCTTTTAAAGAAGGGTGGATCAAACCGCAACCTCCAAAAGAGCGCACCGATAAAACTGTTGCGGTGGTAGGATCCGGGCCAGCTGGATTAGCCGCTGCTCAACAACTTAACCGAGCGGGACATAATGTAACCGTTTTCGAGCGTGATGATGAGATCGGTGGCCTTTTGCGATACGGAATTCCTAATTTTAAAATGGAAAAAGAGATTATCGATCGCCGACTTGAAATTCTTCAAGCTGAAGGCATCAAATTCAAGACCAACGTGAATGTTGGTGTTAATTATGATGTTGAAAAACTAAAGGGCTTTGATGCCATAGTGCTTTGTGGTGGAGCTACGGAACGTCGTAGTTTGCCAACACCCGGTATTGACGCCGATGGTGTGGTTCAGGCTATGGATTTCCTTACCCAGCAAACCAAAGTTCTATTTGGTAAAAAGGTTGAGAATCAGATTAAGGCTACCGGTAAAAATGTTATCGTTATTGGTGGTGGTGATACTGGTTCGGATTGCATAGGAACATCAAATCGTCAAGGTGCTAAATCAGTAGTGAATTTCGAAATCATGCCTAAGCCTCCCGGACATCGTTCTCCTGCAACGCCTTGGCCGTACTGGCCATTACAATTAAAAACATCGTCCTCGCATGAGGAAGGCGTTGAACGTAACTGGCTGATCAATACCAAAGAATTTATTACCGACGACAAAGGGAAATTAACAGCCTTAAAAACGGTAAATGTGGAATGGAAAACAGTTCCGGGTGGCCGTCCACAGCTCCTTGAGATTTCGGGTACTGAAAAAATCTGGCCTTGTGAATTGGCTTTATTAGCCTTAGGGTTTACAGGTCCTGAGCATACTTTAGCCGACAAACTTGGTATCGCAACTGACGACCGTTCAAACTACAAAGCTGCCTATGGAAAATATCAAACCAATATCCCGAATATTTTTACAGCCGGAGATATGCGCCGCGGGCAATCTTTAATTGTTTGGGCTATTTCTGAAGGTCGCGAAGCTGCTAGACAAGTCGATATCTTTTTGATGGGTAAATCAGATCTACCGTCCAAAGATATTACAGGTGATCTTGTATCTCTGTAAATATAACATGTAATTTCAATATCGAAGCGGTTCTTTCAGGACCGCTTTTTTTATTGATTTTCACGCATAAATTCTTCGGCCTTTTCCACCATATTTCTACTACCGCAAATAAAAGGTACACGCTGGTGTAATTCCATTGGTTGAATATCCATGATTCGCGTAAACCCATCACTCGCTTTACCTTTAGCTTGTTCAGCTAAAAATGCGATAGGATTACATTCATATAATAAACGTAATTTCCCGTTTGGGTTTTTCGTGCTTTTTGGGTACAAATAAATGCCCCCTTTGATCATGTTACGATGAAAATCTGACACTAGTGAACCAATGTATCTTGAGGTATATGGTCTGTCTCCTTCTTCCATTTGGCAGTATTTGATATACTTTTTTATCCCCTGCGGGAAATCAAGATAATTTCCTTCATTAACAGAATAAATATTGCCATCTTCTGGAAATTCCATATCAGGATGCGAGAGATAAAATGACCCTATTGCCGGGTTCAAAGTAAAGCCGTTCACACCATCACCGGTGGTATATACCAACATGGTCGACGTGCCGTAAACAATATAACCTGCGGCGACCTGCTGATTTCCTTTTTGTAAAAAATCTTCAATGGTTACCGGAGTTCCTTGTGGTGTTACCCGTCGATAAATTGAAAAAATAGTTCCTACCGATACATTTACATCGATATTGGTTGATCCATCTAAAGGATCAATTAGAACCACATATTTATTTTGATGATTTTCATCCTGACTATTGATTGAAATGAAATCGTCCTCTTCTTCACTAGCAATACCACAAACAATATTCCTATTGGTCATCGTTTGAATAAACTTTGTATTGGCGTAAACGTCCAGTTTCTGCTGGTCCTCGCCTTGAATATTGGTGTCTCCGGATTGCCCTATAATATCTACCAAACCGGCCTTATTTACCTCGTGGTTCACCACTTTGGCTGCTAATCGAATAGAATTTATTAAACTTGATAATTCTCCCGAAGAATATTTGAAGGAGGCCTGATGTTCTATAATAAATTCACCCAGGGTTTGCTTTTTACGCGTCATGAGATTGTAGTTTGGTGCTGCAAATATCTATTATTTTTTAATTAACGACAACGTTTTCGTTAATAAATGATGCTAAAAAGATTTTAGATTGACCTATATTTGAAATCATAAAATAGTTTCATGACCTATCATATCAGAAAAGCGGAAAAATCAGATATGCCGGCTGTATTGGCACTAATTCAAGAACTGGCCGTTTTTGAAAAAGAACCCGATGCTGTTGAAGTTACCGTTAAAGATCTTGAAAAGGATGGATTTGGCCCAAATCCACAATTTAAATGTTTTGTTGCAGAAGTAAACCAATCTATAAAGGCCATTGCACTCGTATATTTTAGGTATTCTACCTGGAAGGGTAAAACACTACACTTGGAGGATCTGATCGTGAGTGAAAAGGCTCGTGGTCATGGGTTAGGCACGGCGCTCCTGGACACCGTTATTCAGTACGGCCATCAGTTGGGGGTTAAACGTATTAATTGGGAAGTCCTCGATTGGAATACTCCGGCCATCGATTTCTATGAAAATAAAGGTGCCGATGTTAAAAGAGATTGGAACGTGGTGCATCTGGATGAACAAGGAATTAAAAACTATATGTCGAAAAAATAATGCAGATCTTTAAATTTGGTGGTGCTTCTGTTAAGGATGCCCAGGGTGTAATAAATTTAGTTCGGGTTTTAAAAACGGTCGACTCTAAAAATACCCTGATCGTGGTTTCTGCTATGGGTAAAACAACCAATGCTATGGAAGAAGTAGTAAACAACTACTTTCAAAACAAACCCGCACTCCAAAGTAGTTTACAGGAAGTCAAGAAATTTCACAACACTATTATGTTGGAGTTATTCGACCCCGATACTGCCACCCTTGAACCACACCCGATCTTTAAAAAAACAAATGATTTATTCAATGAATTAGCCGCTTTCCTAAAAAGTAATAAATCGCCCGATTATAATTTTGTTTACGATCAGGTCGTAGGCTTTGGTGAATTGGTTTCAACCACCATAGTGAGTGCTTATCTTAACGAAACGGGATTGAAAAATACCTGGGTGGATGTGCGCCCTTTAATTAAAACAGACAGTTATTACAGGCGTGCCCATGTAGATTGGGATCAAACTCAAAAGGCTATAAAAAAGGAAATAGACCCAAACATATTAAACATTACTCAAGGATTTTTAGGTAGTGATGCTAATAATTTTACGACAACATTGGGCCGGGAGGGCAGTGATTATACAGCGGCTATTTTTGCCTATGTTTTAAATGCGGAAAGTGTCACGATCTGGAAAGATGTTGAAGGGGTTTTGAATGCCGATCCACGCTATTTCGAAAATGCCCAGTTACTGAATCATATCTCCTACCGGGAAGCCATCGAATTAGCTTTTTACGGTGCTACAGTAATTCATCCAAAAACGTTGCAACCTTTGCAGCGCAAGGAAATCCCTTTGTTTGTAAAATCATTTTTAAACCCCGAATTACCGGGAACCAAAATCAGCAAAGACCCTAAATTAAGTCCGCAAACTCCCTGTTTTATTGTAAAAAGGAACCAGGTGTTGCTATCGTTGTCCTCTTTAGATTTTTCCTATATCGTAGAAGAAAATATAAGCCATATTTTCAATTTATTACATAAACATAAAATGAAGGTCGATGCCATACAGAACTCGGCTATCAGCTTTTCCGTATGTATCGAGGACCTTTACAACAACCTCGAGAATCTTCTTCAAGAGTTAAAAGCCAAATTCAAGGTAACCAGTTATGAAGACGTTTCCTTGTATACCATTAGGCATTACACAGATAAAACCATTCGTGATATTGAAAAAGGTAAAACCTTATTGTTAAAACAATTAACTCCAGAGACCATGCAATTGGTTACAAAATAAAACATTTTAGTACATTTACACCCATGACCAAACAACAAGATACCGGACTGGTTAGTGCAAAAGAAGTTGCTAAAGCCATACAATTAGATAAGTATGGTTTTGTAGGGACTTTTATCGGGTGGCTCCTCATGAAGCTTTTAAAGATTTCTACTTTAAATAAAATTTATAATCGCAACAAGCATCTGAAAGATCTAGAATTTTTAAATGCTCTTTTAGACGATTTTGAAATTCGCTTTGAGATTCCGGAGGAGGATTTGAAACGTTTGCCGAAAGACGGTGCTTACATAACCATTTCAAACCATCCTTTGGGAGGAATTGATGGTATTTTATTGTTGAAATTAATGTTGGAAAAACGTAATGATTTTAAGATCATTGCCAATTTTTTACTTCATCGTATCGAGCCATTGGTACCGTATATCATGCCGGTAAATCCTTTTGAAGATCGGAAAGATGTGAAGTCCAGCATCTCTGGATTCAAAAGCGCAATTATGCACTTACGTGAAGGGCGACCGCTAGGTATTTTCCCTGCAGGTGAAGTTTCAACCTACCGCGATGGCAAACTGGTTGTAGATCGTCCCTGGGAGGAGGCCGCCATTAAACTTATTAAGAAGGCCGAAGTTCCTGTGGTCCCCATTTATTTCCATGCTAAAAACAGTCGGTTATTTTATAAGCTTTCCAAGATCAGTGATATCTTCCGAACGGCTAAATTACCTTCAGAACTCCTCACCCAAAAACACCGCGTGATCAAGGTGCGTATCGGTCGTCCAATTTCAATTGATGACCAAAAAGAGTTTTCGGATATAGATGGTTTCTCGGAATTTTTACGCCGAAAAACGTACATGCTTTCAAATTCTTTTGATAATAAAAAATTATTTGAAAATATTACCTCGAATTTAAAAGCCCCTAAAAGCCCGAAACGAATCGTTACGCCTGTTCCTTCGAAGGCTATGGAAAAGGAGGTTGAAGCACTTTATGAGGGGGATTTTAGATTGCTTCAAAGTAAAAATTATGAAGTATTCCTTGCTCCTGCTGATCGTATACCAAACATACTTCAGGAAATTGGACGCCTTAGAGAAATCACGTTTCGTGAAGTTGGCGAAGGCACCAATGAAGCGATCGACCTGGATACCTTTGATACCTATTACCATCATATGTTCTTATGGGATAGTGAACGTAAACTGATTGCGGGAGCGTATCGTATGGGCTTGGGATCTAAGATTTTTGAACGCTACGGTATCGATGGTTTTTATCTTCAGGATCTCTTTAGATTTGAACCGGAATTGTATAAAATGATGAGCCAGTCGATAGAAATGGGCCGTGCCTTTATTATTAAAGAATACCAACAAAAGCCCATGCCTTTGTTTTTACTATGGAAGGGTATCGTGCATACGACGCTAAGGTTTCCGGAACATAAATATTTAATTGGTGGTGTAAGCATCAGTAATCAGTTTACCAACTTTTCAAAATCATTGATGGTCGAGTTTATGAAATCGCATTACTACGACCCTTATATTGCCCAATACGTGCGCCCCAAGAAAGAATTTAAAGTAAAGCTCAAGGATGCTGATAAAGATTTTGTTTTTGATGAAGCAGAAGCTGATCTGAACAAATTTGATAAATTTATTGATGAGATCGAACCGGGCGCTTTACGCCTACCCGTACTGCTGAAAAAATACATTAAACAGAATGCACGACTGGTTGCTTTTAATGTGGATCCTTTGTTTAATAACTCTGTAGACGGTTTGATGTATATAAAAATTGCTGACTTACCGGAAAGTACTGTGCGTCCTGTTATGGAAGAATTTCAGGCTGAGTTGGAACGCAAATTTGCCGATAAGAACGGAAACTAATGCATTAAAAAAAGCAGTACATCTTAACTTTAAAAGTTAAAACATACTGCTTCACTAACTACTAATCAATATAAAATTATCTACCAGCCGTCCCTGTAGGATTGGATGCAGCTGCATTATTCATCATCATGTAAGGTGTATGAACCGCTGCATCACTAGCCACGGCTCCTACTAAAGGTTTTAAGGCATAAGGCATCGGGCTGTTATCTGGATCCGGTTCCACGGAAATAACAGTGGTTGTTCCCATAAGACTTGCCGGAAATGTCATACCATCTGGTGCATTCATGAGAAAATCTTCACCTGGAAACGGTGGACCCGCCATAGCACCACTATAAGGTGCTGCATCATCAGAACCAGAAACACTTGTAAACGTTCCGGTAGACAAAGGTACGCCTCCCATAACTACCCAACCTTCATACTTCCATCCAGCAGGTAAGGTAGGCAGATCCAGTCCGGCACTTGGGCCATCAACAGGATCGATCCACCAAACACCGGCATTCTCATTAGTGTCAGCACCGTCGGTTGGTGTTGCCAAAATATATGTTCCTGTAGCATCCGTAAAATCAGTTCCTAAGGCCGCTGGATGACTTACCGTCAAAGTTGCTGAGTTCGTCGAAAAATCACCAGCCAAAACATGAACATCACTGGGGCTAGGGTCAGGATCCGGAAAAGGTTCAATGGTTAAAATAAAGGCTGTCGCTGAATTAAGGTCATCAGCATCTAAACTAAAAAAGGTTGACGATAATTCTCCTGAGGCATTTACATTAAAAACACCTGTTGTCTTGGGGCTACCATCCACCATGATCCAGCCCTCATAGGTATAATTTTCCCCGACATCGCTCAATCCGGTGATATTTAGATTTAATGTGGAAAAGGTGTTACCCTTGTCACAAGCCTGAAATAAAATAACGCATAAAAGGAGCGTTAGTAAAAAAACTATTCTTTTCATAGAAATAAAGTTTTAGTAATACCTACTCCTGTTTAGGGTCTTTTTTCGGCATATTCCGACCAATACACCATATCACTATGGCGCTGCTTATGAACCATAAAACGGGTTCTAAAACAATTTGGTGGAATTTTTAGAATAATCCTTACGGATTACCTTATTGGTGGAATAATAAACTCAAATATAGAAATTTAGTCTTTTAAAACATAAAAATTAGTTGAAATATCATGCGTAATATAGTTTTTAATCTATGTCCTTCTAATTAAAGTGCATTTCAACGAATTTTTTGAAATATCCCTTAATTTCTTCCCGAGCTTTAAGAAAGGCCTCATGCTTTACTTCTTCTGTACCAATAACCTTAGAAGGGTCAAAAAAATTATGATGCAATCGCTGCGCATTTTTACTAGGAATATAAGGGCAATTTTCATTTGCATGATCACAAACCGTAATAATATAATCGAAATCGACTGAAGCATATTCATCGACATGATTTGAGGTGTGTTTTGAAATATCTATACCATCTTCCTTCATGATCGAAACAGCTCCCGGATTAAGACCATGAGTTTCAATTCCTGCACTATAAACAGTGGCCTGATCTTCATTTAAAAAATGGATTAAATAGCCATGTGCCATCTGACTTCTACAGGAATTCCCTGTGCATAAAACTAAAATATTCTTCATTTACAGCATTTTAAATTAACAACAATTACCTCCGGGTTCACAACAAGGTTCAGCAACTTCACCTAACGGCTGTGCCTCCTCTTTAATACCGCAGGCCTCTTTTGCTTTGCAATCGGTTTTTTGAACGGCTAATTTAAGAATAAGACTGTTATTCTGTAAAGCATAATCGTTTATAAATAATTGAGCTGTGTGGAACGCATCATTGCTATATTCGATCTTGAGTTCAGCTACCGGGTTGTAGGGTTTTATACGACCCACTTTATTAAGGATCCCAAGCGCTTTTAGGACACTCATAGCTTGATCTTTACCAATATCATTCGGACTTTCCCAAAGCTGTACTATGGTTTCATTCCAAGCATCGGTTTGTGCTCCACAATCGACAGAATCGACTTGAATATGTTTTACTTCGGTAATGTGATAATTATTCCCAACAAAGGCATTGGGGGCGTACTCAAAAAGGAGTGTTTTGTTTTTATGCTGCTCCAGTAAGGTTAAGAATTCGTGTGTTTTCATGATTTAAAATAATTTTTTTATGCTTTCGCGGAAGATAATAAAGGCTAACAACAATTGGATTTTGTCGTATTAAAAAAACTGTTGAGTTGCTCCTGAATGGTATTCCAACGTTCCACGTTGATACAATAGCACATGCGTTTCCCCTCAATATCACCTTGAAGCAATCCGATGCTTTTAAGTTCTTTCAAATGTTGAGAGATGGTAGCCTGCGCCAGCCCGATTTCTTCAACCAGATCGTTACAAATACAGGCGTCCTGAGCACTAATATGCTGTAAAATAGCAATGCGAGCCGGATGCCCTAATACTTTGAAAAACTGGGCCAGATCATTTTGTTCGTCGGTGAATATCTGAGATTTTGTGAGTCCCATAGTTTTTTATTATTTATATATCGCAATATTACGATATTAAAATAAATAAAAAAAGTAAAAACCTGAATTTTTACTTTTTTAGATTATTAAAACCAGGGTTTCCTGCCTACCTGATATGTGTTATAAAACTCTTCATCAGATTTGGTGAGGTAAATAATTCCTTCAATAAATCCGATAATATAGGCGAATCCACAGGTTAATACGGTGGCGATCAAAAGGATAATCCCTTCCTTATTATACCCTAATACAAATTTATGAATTCCGAGGCCTCCAAAAAGGATTCCTAATACACCGGCTAATACTTTTTTGTTGTCGTTTGATCCCATAGTTTGTTTCGCATTTTGGGCAAATTCTGAGGCTGAAGTTTTTGCCTCTTCAGCTATTTTATTTAGGTCGTCTTCTAAATTACTCTTATCTGCCATTTTAATTGTTTTGTGATTTGAGGTTTAAAAGTAATAAAAAAAATTAATCTGTAACTAGTTGAAATCGTATTAAGATATAAAGTAGATTCCTGCCTTCACAGGAATGACAAATTGTTCGCAATGACGAATTGGAACGTCATTACGAGGAGCGCAGTGACTTGGTAATCTCATGAAACAGGTTGTTATACTCTAAATAACGAATTGCATTGTCATTCAGAAGGAACACAGTGACTGAAGAATCTGATTAACTACAATTAGAGATTCTTCGCTTCATTTCATGCCGCTCTGAATGACAACCCAAAAAACGAAATACAGATTGCTTCGCTTTGTTCGCAATGACGGAATGGAACGTCATTACGAGAAGGGCAGCGACGTGGTAATCTCATGAAACAGGTTGCTATACTCTAAATAACGAATTCCTTTGTCTTTTAGAAGGAACGCAGTGACTGAAGAATCTAGTTTATTATATTCAGGGATTCTTCGCTTCATTCCATGCCGCTCTGAATGACAGCACAAAACACGAAATACAGAGTGCTTCACGTGGTTCGTAATTACCGAATTTGCGTTAGGGATAGCAGTGGAAAGCCCACAGCGCTGTGCGCGAGGACTTGTAACGGATAGCCCGACCCGAAGGGTAACGCCCAAAAGACTGATAATAAATTTATCTGAATAACAATACCAGACCACCAAGAGCGGTTACAACCAAAATAAAACGCCGGTAACTGAGATTGGAAATGCGCTTTACAATTTGTGCACCTATTAAAAATCCGATGATCAGAATAGGTAACATAACGAGGTTTAGAAGGAAACTTTCCCCATCGATGGTGTTCCAAACGAATACGTGGAAGGGTAATTTAAAAATGTTGATAATGAAAAACACCCATGCGGCTGTACCGATAAATTCATTTTTAGGAAAACGCATGGCCAGAAAATAAATGTTGGCTATGGGTCCGGCCAAATTACCTACCATAGTAGTGAATCCGGCGGTAAAACCCGCGATTCTGGCAAACCATTTATTTTGTGGTACAACATTGGATTTTCGCATTTCGGTAAAGAACATAACGACCACTGAACCAATAATTATAATAGCCATAAGACGCTTGAAAATGGCTTCGGAAACCGCATTACCAATCCATACACCGAGCAATACACCTCCAGCCATCCACGGTACTAGTTTCCAGATGTAATCCCATTTTGCGTGTCGGTTATAAAAGGTAACCGCCATAATATCTCCGGCCACTAACATGGGTAATAAAATTCCGGTTGAGGCCTTTTCGTCGAAAACGAATGCTAAAATAACCACAATGATGGTTCCAAAACCTTTGATCCCAGCCTTGGCTATGCCCAAAACAAAGAAAGCTATGGCCATAGCCACCCACTTTAATAGCGTCAGATCATAGGCTTGTAAAATTTCTGGAAAGGACAAATGCTCAAATTTGCTGGCAAAGTTAGCACAATAAATGCAATTTGTAGAAGCGGATCATTTTTTTTTGAATACCTCTTCGTAGGTAGTAATCCAATCTTGAGGCGTGATTTTTTGCATTAATTCTCCGAGCAGGTCATGTGAGATTTGATCAATCTTTTTAAAGCGGATACAGCTTTTCCCCATATCTAATTTTGTTTTTGAATGTTTTGGATACGCTTCTACAAACCAATCGTAAAGCGCTTTATTGGCATAGAGCCCCATATGATACAGGTTGATCGAATTTTTTTGAGATGCCAGATTTAAAAATGGTAAAGGTTCTTTGGGATTACAATGATAACCGTCTGGGTACAAGCTATGTGGTACATAATAGCCTATCATATTAAACTGAATGCCTTCCTCAAAACCTTCTGGGAGTTTGGTCTTAATGAGGGTTCGGAGTTTTTGCAAGACTTCCTGCCGCTCGACCGGGAATTGATCGATATAGGCATCTACGGAAGTAACAGTATTTGGCATGACATTAGTAAATTGATTTCTACTAATTTAGAAAAATTTTGCTTTGATCTTATCAACGATCGTTTGCGCGAGTTTTATTTTACTTTCTAACGTCCAACCGGCCACATGTGGCGTGAGCAATACATTATCGGCTTGAATTAAATATTGAAAGGCTTCGGGCATTTCGGTGGTGAATAAACTTTCAAAAGAAGCTTTTTCGTATTCCAGAACATCGAGTCCGGCGCCCAGGATTTTTCCTGATTTTAGGGCTGAAACCAGATCGGAAGTAACCACACTTTTACCGCGCGCTGTATTAAAGAACCAGAAAGGTTTTGCAAATCCGGAAATAAATTCTGACTTGATCATATGCATGGTAAGCGGTGTTTGCGGTGTGTGTAAACTCACAACATCAACCTTTTCCTGAAATTCTTCGAGGCTAACCTGGCGGGCAAAATGATTACCAACATTGGGTTTAATATCGTAACACAGAACCTCAACCTCAAAGCCCTGAAGTTTTTTGGCAAAGGCATTACCCATATTCCCATACCCAATAAGACCAACCGTTTTGCCATCGAGTTCGATACCTCGATTGGCCTCTCGCAGCCATTTTCCGGAGCGCACTTCATGATCGGCTTTATTGAGTTTGTTGAAAAGTGATAAGATCATGCCCAGTGTATGCTCGCCCACCGCATTGCGATTGCCTTCGGGTGCTGCAATAAGGGTAACGTTTTTCTCTCGGGCGTAGTCGCCATCGATATTTTCTACCCCGGCACCTACCCTGCCAATGAACTTTAGATTTTTAGCGGCATCCAAAAAGGTTTTATCGATGGTAAACCGACTGCGGATTATAATCCCATCGTATTTGGCTATTTTGGCTTCAACGGCTTCTTTGGAACTTGTGTAATCTTCGTGATTGGTAAAACCCAGACCATTGAGTTGTTCTAGTAACAGCGGGTGATTGGTGTCGAGATGCAGGATTTTCATGGCCGGTATTGTACGCGTTTTGTGTTGGTAAAATTACAATCTTTTTATGGATTCCTGCGTTCGCAGGAATGACATTTGGATTCGTTTTGAACAGATTACTTCGTTTCTTTCGCAATGACAAAATGTTTTGTCATTCAGAAGGAACGGAGTGACTGAAGAATCTGGTTAACTATATTTAGAGATTCTTCGCTTCATTTCATGTCGCTCTGAATGACAGTTGCAATGCTAATTGAAAGATTGCTTCACTTTGTTCGCAATGACGGAATGGAACGTCATTACGAGGAGCACAGCGAAGTGGTAATCTTATTAAAGGTTTTGAACTGTTGAATAATTTTACGTTATTTAAATGTTACAATTTATCAACAATGCAGAACAATAAAGGAACCCTTAACGAACGTTTAGTGCTTAGTGGAAAATTGGAGGCTTTCGAAAAGGCTCAAAAACGTTGTGATAAAGACAAATTAAAAGCAATTTTAGAATCAGTTGGTATTGATAATCCGGATATTGAATCTTACCTAAAACAGTCTAATCCAGAAAATAAAGGGTTTATTAAAAGAATATTTAATTGGAAAATTTTCTGAAATTTATCTTACGAATAATTTCCGGATTTGATAACGATAACCAAAAATTTTGGATAGTTCTCGGAGTTTTAATTATCATTATTTTTATTTTAATGCATTTATTTCTGCCAAGGAGTTAAGATGGAAACTACAATCAATTTTAATTTATAACAGATTATTTTTTGAGATTCTTCGCTTCATTTCATGCCGCTCTGAATGACAACTGGAATTACAATGAAGAGATTGCTTCACTTTGTTCGCCATGACGGTACACGCGTTAGGGATTGTAGTGGCATCCTTTTTTGAAGTATGAAAAAAAGATATAACGGAAAGCTCGACCCGCATGGGAACGCCCTGAAAAATATTTAAAACCCGAGAATGAGTTTCGCGATCAGGAAATAAATGAAAATCCCAAATACATCGTTGCTCGTGGTGATAAATGGTCCTGTAGCGACTGCGGCATCAATCCCTCTTTTGTCGAGAAAAATGGGGATGAATGTTCCTATAAGTGCAGCCATTATGATGACCGTAATGAGCGCGATACAAATGGTTAAGGATTCTAAATAGGTGGTATGAAAGATGAAATGGCTGATGCCCAAAACAATAATGGAAATGGCTAGGCCATTGACCAAACCGAGGATGAACTCTTTAAATAAGCGACTTAATATTTTACCGTCGATGGTGTCGTTGGCGAGCCCTTGCACCACAATGGCCGAGGACTGCACTCCAACATTTCCGGCGGTGGCCTGAATGAGCGGAATAAAAATAAGCAGTATTGGGAATTTCAGGAAGGCGTCACTGAATCCATTGATGATGCTAGCGGCACCAATACCTCCAAACATTCCTATTAGCAGCCAAGGCAACCGGGCTTTGGTAAGTTGGAAGATATTATCATCGGCCTCCACGCCACCTGTAATACCTGCGGCTAACTGGTAGTCCTTCTCGGCTTCTTCCTTCATAACATCGACGATATCATCGATGGTAATTCGGCCGAGTAGCACCTGATTGTCATCGACTACAGGGATGGCTTCCAAATCGTATTTTTGCATGATACGCACTACATCTTCAGCCTCATCGTGAACATTTACCGAATCAACATTCGAATTAGAAATTTCAGCGATTTTTTGATCGCTTTTCGCGGTGATAAGATCTTTTAAAGAGAGGCGTCCTATGAGACGATTGTTCTTATCGACCACATATATGGAATGTACACGGGTAACATCTTTGGCCTGACCGCGAATGCGACGCATACAGCCGGCTACGGTCCAGGTTTCATATACTTTTACTAACTCCTTCGCCATAAGTCCACCGGCCGTATCCTCATCATACAAGAGTAATTCCCTGATAATGGCCTTATGTGCTTCGTCTTCAATATTGGAGATCACTTCTTGGCGACGTTCCTCAGGGAGTTCGGCAATAATATCGGCAGCATCATCGGTATCCAGCTCTTCAACCTCTTCAGCAATTTCTTTAGCTGATAGATTACGAAGTACCTTTTCTCGATTGTCTTCATCGAGCTCCATAAGGATATCGGCAGTCGTCTCGGAATCGAGTAACTTTATAACATAGATCGCTTCCTCCAGGTTAAGTTCATCAAGAATTTCGGCAATATCGGCGTAGTGGAAATCTTCAAGTAATTTATGAAGTTCCTTATTACTTTGTTTTTCTACGAGTTGCCGAACCTGATCTAAAAGTTCATCAGTGAGTTCGAATTGTATGTTTTCGTTTTCTTCTGACAAAAGGGAGGTTTTTAAAGTTTAACTATCGTTCTCGATGGATTGCGTGAGCTGTATAAACTCTGAGACGCTTAATTGTTCCGGTCGTTTGCCAAATATACTATTTGCTTTTAAATTATCAGATAAATTGAATGTTTTTAAACTGTTACGAATGGTTTTTCGCCGTTGCTGAAACGCTGTTTTTACAGTTCGAAAAAATAAGGCTTCGTTGCAAGGCAACTGATAATTAGCTTTTCTGGTGAGTTTCAGAACACCGGAATCAACCTTTGGCGGTGGGTTAAATTTTTCCGGCGGAACCGTAAAAAGGTATTCGGCTTCAAAAAAGGCCTGCGTTAATACTGAAAGGATCCCGTAAACTTTACTTCCTTCCTTTGAACAGATGCGTTGAGCAACCTCTTTTTGGAACATGCCTGCAAACTCGGGTACCTGATCACGCATTTCCAAAGCTTTAAAAACTATTTGGGTAGAAATATTATAGGGGAAATTTCCAATGATGGCAAAGGGTTTTCCGTTAAACACCGTATTCAGATCGAATTTTAAAAAATCCTTTTCGATGATCCTTGGTGCCAAACTCAAGTAATGAGCTTTCAGGTATTCCACCGATTCGGCATCGATCTCGATAACGTGTGTTGTAGTCTCCTTTTTCAACAGGTATTTTGTAAGCACGCCCATCCCTGGACCGATTTCCAGTACATCGTCGTAACCTTGTAAACTTAGGCAATCGGCAATTTTTTCCGCTACGGATTCATCTGTTAAAAAATGTTGTCCTAAATGTTTTTTGGCTTTAACGCTCATAGTGTTATGGTGGTTCTAATGGGGTTACTCAAAATCGACGCTGTACTCATCGATAAACTCGAGTTCCGTGCGGAAGGCAAGCATTTTATCGGCGAACTTTTCGGCTCCAGCTTTTCTGAGGCCTTCAGCGTGATCCTTGTAATAATCATCCAGTGCCTCCCGTGAATGCGCCCGGTATTGAATAGAATAGGTGAAAGCCCCGGAGTTATCATCCAAAAGTACCCGGGTAAGGGTTGCCCGGTTGAACTTCCCTGTACTTAATACCTGTGGAATGTGTTCCTTGATCCATACCAGCCAATCCTGATGAATGGAGGCATCAACATTAACTGTAACATTATATATAACCATGACTTTCTCTTTTAAATTTAGATCTATTTAATTCACCAGATCACCCCGCATAGCCCGATAGCGCTTGCGTGCTTCTACCAGGTAAATACTATCCTCGTGATCGAACAGAATTTGCTCGTACAAGGCTTTCGCTTGTTGTGGCTGGTTTAAAACCCCATCGTAAAGTCTGGCTAAATAGTATAAAGCATCATCAGCCAATACTCCATCACGATAATTATCGAGAACCAATTGATAATTTCTAGCGGCGTCATTAAAACGTTTTTCAGTTTCAAATAACTGGGCTTGTTTGTACAGTGCCTGAGCTACAATAGGCTCTGTTTTATGGTTTTCGATTATGGTGTTTAAAATAGCTATGGCTTCTTTTGGTTTGTTTTGAAATTTACGTAAATCAGCCTTTGCATAAAGCTTTAAAGCCGTTTGGGTTGAATCTTCATACTTATTGTCTGAGATCACTAATTTTAATTCCAGGGCATCATTTGCCATTAATTGCGAAGTTGATGATTTTAGGATTTTGAGCTGCGCTTCGGCCCATTTAAAATCGCCTTTAAAATAGCTGGTTTTAGCCACTTTGAATCGGGCTTCCTGAGCGATTTCACTATTTTTTAAACTACGTTGGATTTGTGTGTAATAGATCAAAGCTTTATTGAAGCGTTCCTGCAACACCAGAATATCGGCGAGTTCCATTTTTACTTTAGCCTTTTCTTGTTCTGAAAGGGGCAAGTCCAAGGCTGTTTCCAGCAGTTTGGTTGCCTGATCAATATTGTTAAAGTTAAAGGCTAGGAAATGAGCGTAGGCCATTTGCAAATCCAGTGTTTGCTGGTAACGGCCATATGCGTCCAGCAGGGCTAGATATTTTTTGTTCACAGCATCGTAAAGTGAGGCATCATTCTCGTTTACCTCAAGTTGTAATAAATGATATTCTGCGTTCAGTTTTGTGTCTATATCCTGAGCCGTCTCTGTTAAATAACTGTATATGTTTTTAGCGCTTTCTGTATCGCCATCAGAGGCAGCGATCTCGGCCAGATCCTGAATACGAAACAACGTTTCAGGCTGCCGCTTAAAAATCGCTTTTTCCTGTATGAAGGCCTTATTGTATTCTTTTTGTTGAATGAATAGCCAGCTCAACATTTCATTCCATAAAATATTAGGTGTTTGCTGCATTTTTTTTAGCAGGGTCTTTCTGAAAAGTTGATTGTTTTCTCCCTCGGGTTCTTCTGAAATAAAATCAGTCAAAGCACGTATTACGGTGCTTTTTGAAACCGGATTTTTCTCGGCAAAATCGAAATAGCTGTTAAACATTTTATGAAGATTGCCTTGCTCGCCATAGAGTTGGGCCAATTGGAGATTAAAATTAAAATCAGGATTAATTTCCATGGCCTTTTCAAAGACGGTAATAGACTCTTTTATTAAAGCGTATTTTTTAAACGCTCGGGTAACGCCATACACATTATTAACACCATTCTCAACACTGGTAATAGCCTCGTTATAATAATGGTCGGCCTGTTCCTGGTTATTCTGAAGCTGATAATTGTACCCTAAATACACATAGAATCCCGGATAAGGCACCCGTTTCAATAATTTATTGATAAAATCTTCGACCTTTTGGTATTGTTCCAACTGCTGGTAGGCGTCAACGAGGTTCTCGATATAATTGAGGTTATTAGGACTTTGGTCAATCAACCTTTCATATTCTACTGTTGCTTTGGCATATTCCCCATTCTCAAAGTAACTTCTGGCCAGGCGGTCTTCTTGAGCAAAACCGAGGCTTACCATAAAACAACATAAAAGGATCAGGGATTTCATATGGTAAATATAACAATTGTGTGTGGAGCGATTGAAAAATAGGCGTAAAAAAAATGCCCGAATAAAATTCGGGCACTAACCAACCAAAATACATGTATATCAACTTACTGAAAGTAGATAAACGTTAACTAGATTGGGGACAGCTCTTAAAAAAGTATATTATTATGCTGATAAAATAAAGATCCAACAAACATTTGCCCTGTCTTGGAATCTACTATTTATGAGCTACTACTATAGTTTTCTCTGAAGATCTTGAAGCATCAAAATCTGAAAAAAGTACTTTGCTTGCGAAAAAAATTAAGGCAATTAATAGTAAAATGCGTTTAAGGTTTTTCATGGTCTAGGTGGTTTGATTGGTTTAGGTGGTATAAACTTCCTAACAATCTTCCTAAAAACAAAATTTTACCAAAAAAAATCGTTAAACAGCGTAATAAATTGACACTTTATCGATATTTTATTAAAATGAATAATTTATTTGAAGTTTATTTCTTACAAATTAATCAATAATATCAAAACCGGTATAGGGTTTTAACACCTCTGGAATACGGATGCCATCCGGTGTTTGGTAGTTCTCTAAAATACCAGCTAAAACTCGTGGTAAAGCCAGTGAACTCCCGTTTAAGGTATGTGCCAGTTCATTTTTTCCGGTGCTATTCTTAAAACGCAATTTCAGGCGATTCGCCTGGAAAGTTTCAAAATTAGATACTGAAGAAATTTCTAACCACTTATCCTGAGCAGTTGAAAACACTTCAAAATCATAGGTTAGCGCAGAAGTAAAGCCCAGGTCGCCACCGCATAATCTTAAAATACGATAGGGTAATTTAAGTTCTTTCAGAATAGTTTTTACATGTTCCACCATACCATCAAGTGCTACATAGGAACTATCAGGATGTTCTACGCGTAGAATTTCAACTTTATCAAATTGATGTAACCTGTTAAGTCCTCGTACATGTGCCCCGTAGCTTCCCGCTTCGCGTCTGAAACATGGCGTATACCCGGTTATGGCAACGGGTAGGTCATTTTCATTTAAAACAACGTCCCTAAAAATATTGGTTCCTGGTACTTCTGCCGTAGGGATGAGATAAAGGTTATCCTCAGTCACATGGTACATTTGGCCTTCCTTATCCGGTAGTTGTCCAGTTCCGAAACCTGAAGCTTCATTCACTAAATGTGGCAATTGATATTCTGTATATCCTGCTTCCGTATTTTTATCTAAAAAATAGGCAATCAAAGCGCGTTGCAACCGCGCTCCTTTTCCTTTGTAAACCGGAAAACCAGCACCTGTAATTTTATTTCCTAACTCAAAATCGATAATGTCGTACTTTTTGGCCAGGTCCCAATGTGGCATCGCCCCATCATGCAGTGTTGGAATGTCTCCCTCTCGGTATACTTCTTCATTATCCGCATCCGTGCTTCCACTAGGGACAATAGTATTAGGGATATTCGGAATTTTATAAAGCAGATCATTAAGTTTGTCCGCCGTGCTATTCAGCGCCTCGCCCAAACTTTTAGAAGCTTCTTTTAATTGGGTGGTTTTTTCTTTTAGTACATTGGCTTCTTGTGCCTTACCGGATTTAAACAGGTTTCCGATCTCTTTTGAAAGCGTGTTCGATTCTGCCAAGGTATTATCCAATTCTGTTTGGATTTTTCGTCGGTCCTCATCTAAGGTCACCACCTCATCGATCATTGAAGTAGCATCCATGTTGCGTTTAGCAAGTGCCTTAATAACCTCATCTTTATTTTCTCTAATAAAAGAAACCTGTAACATACTTAAAAATTTAAGCCACAAATTTAAGGAATTACTCAGATAGTCAGTAACTATTTCGAATGTAAAATCCCAAGGCTATTCCTGTTCTTATTTTTAATGATCTTTTAGGTAGCGAAGTGTTGCAGCTTTATCCTTTTGAAGTTGTTCTTTTAGCGCCTCTACAGAATCAAATTTTTGTTCTTCACGAAGGCGAGCTATAAGATCGACCTGAATTGTTTTGCTGTAAATGATTTTATTAAAATCGAAAAAATGGACCTCAATGGATTCCTTATTGGTCTGAAAGGTTGGGTTCACCCCTATATTCATCATCCCATAAACAATGGCTCCATCAATTTCAGAACTTACGATATAGGAACCATATTTTGGAATGAGTTTATAGTCTTCTTTTACAGCAATATTTGCTGTTGGAAAACCGAGGTCCTTACCCATGCCTTTACCTTTCACCACGGTACCAGAAAGCATAAATTTATAACCCAAATAGGCATTAGCTGTTTGAATATCACCGGCCATTAGTGCATTACGGATCTTCGTAGAACTTACCGCCACGTCATCAATATCCTGAGCTGAAATTTCTTCAACTTCAAAATCATAGGTTTCACCAAATTTCCTTAAATCCATAATATCAGCATTACGATTCCTACCAAAACGATGGTCATACCCAATGATCACTTTCTTAGCGTGAAGCGTATCCACCAAAATCTCTTTCACAAAATCTTCAGCTTTTAATCTGGAAAAGGTCTTGGTAAAAGTTTTAACCAGTAAAAAGTCAATTCCGGTTGCTTTTAGAATAGAGGTACGCTCATCAATGGTATTTATAAGTTTGATGTTGGTGTCCTTTTGAAGTACCATTCGCGGGTGTGGAAAAAAGGTTAATACAACGGACTTTAATCCATCTTTTTTAGCTATTTTTATAAGACGTGAAATTATTTTTTGATGCCCGATATGAACACCGTCAAAGGTTCCTATCGTAACCGCTGTAGGATTTTCGGAGGTATAATCTTGGAGGTTTTCTACTTTACTCATCCGGAATTCAGATTGTTAATATCACTAAAATAAGTTAGTTTTGTTAAAAAAGCTTAATGCTAAGGAATCCTTATTTTAATTTGAAAACAAATCTACATTTTGTTTTATCAATAACCATATTTTTGATCAGCTTTTCCGCTTTATCGCAAAATGGTTACTGGAAACTACAAGGGTTGGATGAAGTGCCACAAAAACTTGTAGATCTTCATATTAATCCTCAAAAAGCTGCCGTTTATAATTTAACCGATCCTAACATACTATGGAAATTACAAGAAAATATCCTACCGGATGACACCACTATTTATCTTCCTGATGCCTCTGGAACAATACACCCGTTTCAGCTTGTAGAGCGTTCCGTTTTTTCACCTTCATTAGCAGCCAAATATCCCTATATTAAATCATATGTTGGTTTTGCAACCGATGGAAGTAAGGCCCGGGTACGTCTTAGTGTTTCTCCGCAAGGCTTGCATGGCATGATGTCGGCTCCTGACAAATCAACCGTGTTTATGCAACCTGTGGCCAAAGGGTCCCCCGAATACATGGTTTATAACAAAAATATGAAGCTGGACAATAGCGGTCTTTTTAATTGTGCAACCATAGAAAACCTCCAAGATAATGTGAGTAAAACAAGTATAGCAAAGTTAGATGAAGGCGGAGCTAATACCCAAACTTTACAAAAATTTCGAATTGTTATTTCTACGACCTCTGAATACACGGCGTATCATGATGATGGTGATAATGGAAACGGTAATGCGATCTCTGATGCACTGGCAGCTATAAATGTTACGCTGTCCCGAATAAATGAACTATTTGAAACCGATATGGCTGTGACCTTCGAGCTTGTTGATGCTCCCGGTTTAATTTTTAATAATGCCGCAAATGATCCTTATTCCGATGCAGATATTGGTGCCAGTAGTAGTAATACTAATTCACAAAATGGTTGGAGTCTTCAATTACAAAACACCTTATCTACGACCAATGTACTGGGCGCTAACCTAAACGAACGCAATAACGCTTATGACATCGGACACTTATTTGGCGCTTCTGGTGGCGGCGGTAATGCCGGCTGCTTAGGTTGCGTTTGTAATAATGACACTGTGGCTCCCACAGACCATAATAAAGGCAGTGGGTTTTCATCACCTGCCAATGGTATTCCTGAGGGTGACACATTCGACCTTAACTACGTGGCACATGAGATAGGTCATCAAATGGGTGCGCGCCATACTTTTGCTTTCGAGGATGAACCAACTAATAATGTACAATCGGAACCCGGAAGTGGCTCCACGATTATGGCATATGCCGGCATAACGGGTGAAAACGATGTGCAACCGGATAGCGATGACTATTTTCACTATCACAGCATCAAGCAGATCTTAACGAATTTGAGCACCAAAAGCTGCCAGACAACCCAGATTATATCAAATAATCCTCCCCTAAGTAATGCCGGTATCGATTATATTATTCCAGCGGGTACGCCCTATCTGCTGAAAGGATTGGCCACAGATGCTGATATTAATGATAATTTAACCTATTGCTGGGAACAAATCGATAACGGCATAACAAATTACCTGAATTTTGGCCCAACACTTACAACCGAACCCATGAATCGTTCGCTACCACCAAGCAGTTCACCTTATAGATATATCCCCAGACTTTCCAGTGTTCTGAATGGCCAGGTGACACAAACCAATCCGGGGCTGGGTAGTGATTGGGAAACAGCGGCTACTGTAGACCGGGTCCTAAACTGGGCCTTAACAGTTCGAGATCGGAGCCCGTCTAACCCAATCAGTGGTCAATCAAGTTTCGATACCATGCAAATACAGGTTATCGATGGTACGCCTTCAAATCCCGTAGGGCCCTTTATGGTGACATCACAATCTAGCACCAATATTAGCTGGACCCAAAATACCACAGAAACCATTACCTGGGATGTTGCTAATACAAATGATCAGGCAGGTGTAAACACTCAGAACGTCAATATCTTTCTTTCCACCGATGGCGGATTAACATTCAACACGGTATTGAAATCAAATACCCCAAACGATGGATCAGAACAAATTACCGTACCAAACCTAGCCGCACCATTTTGCCGTATTATGGTAAAACCGGTAAACAATATTTTTTATGCCGTAAATAGCACTGATTTTGCAATAGGTTACAATGTAACAACGACCTGTAATCAACAATATTCATCGGCCAGCAATTTAAATCTCGCTATTAGAGATGGAAATACCACCACAAGCTTTATAACCGTTCCGGACAATGGCATGATAAGTAGTTTGAAGGTGAATGTAGATGTAACCCATACGTATATTAGTGACTTAAAAGTCGTTTTGAAATCTCCCAACAATACCAGTGTTACCCTTTGGGATGAGAATTGTTTTGGTACCGGAGATAATGATTTTGATATTATTTTTGAAGACGGTGCCCCTGCTGTTTTTTGTGCCACACCCACGACAGGGACATATACCCCTGTAGAACCTTTAAGTGTCTTTGAAGGCATGGATATTTCAGGAACCTGGCAACTCACGGTAATGGATAATTATGCCGGTGACGTAGGCACTTTAAACAACTGGTATCTAGATTTTTGTATTGCCACGGTTACACTGGGTATGGATGACACCCCGGCTTTTGCTGATCTGAGCGTGTATCCGAATCCGAATTCCGGTGATTTTACGGTAAGCTTAAACGGAGCCGAATCGGAATTCATTCAAATTGAAGCTTTTGATGTGAGTGGTCGCAGTATTTATAACCAACGGTTTTCAGACCGATCTCAATTTAATGAGCAGATTCATTTGGATGCGGTAGCTTCGGGAATGTATCTCATTAAAATTTCTGACGACAACAAGCGTTCGGTAATTAAAAAAATCCTAGTTAATTAAAAGGGTTATTTTCCGTTGAAGGCATTCATCGTAGTGTTCACCCCAGAAAGAACAAAAGACTTTATGAGCTCTGAAGATTTGGTAAGTCGTTCGGGAAGTTTTTCAACTTCTTCCTCAGACCATTCACCTAACACATAATCGATCTGCCGTCCTTTACTAAAAGCATCACTAATCCCGAATCGGAAGCGGTTGTATTTGATGGTATTCAGTTTATCCTGAATGTCTTTCAAACCGTTATGGCCACCATCACTACCTTTGATTTTTAGACGTAAGGTTCCGAATGGTAAGTTGAGATCGTCGGTGATGATCAAAAGGTTTTCTAAAGGGATCTTTTCTTTGGTGAGCCAATACAAAACTGCTTTCCCACTAAGGTTCATATAAGTGCTGGGTTTTAATAAAATAAGGCTACGCCCTTTAATTTTATGATTTGCAATATCACCTAATTTTTGAGTTTCAAAGGTGAGACCTTCTGCTTCAGCAAAAAAATCAAGGATCTTAAACCCAATATTATGCCGTGTGTTATGGTATTTGTCACCAATATTTCCTAAACCTACAATGAGAAACTTTTTCATGTTGTCTTCTGTCGAATCGTATTTGGAACTGCGTTTAAAAAACCAAAACATAGTTGGGTGTTTTGGTAAAAATAAAAAAAGCATTCTGATAACAGAATGCTTTTTTTATTTATGTTAAAGAATGATCTATTCTTCAGACTTTGCTTCAGTAGATGCTTCAGCTCCTTCCGCAGCAGTTCCTTCTGCTCCTTCTTCACCTTCAAGCAATTCATCGTCTTCTTCCTCTTCATCAACAATAGCAGTTCTAGCCGTTTTAATCTGGCATACAACTGTATTATCAGTGTGTAAGAATCGGTATCCATCAGTTGGTAATTCACCCACCTGAACGTTATCACCAATTTTTAATGGTGTAATATCCACTTCGATAAAATCAGGTAAATTAGCAGGAAGCGCCTTAACACGTAGTTTTCTGTTGTTACGTCTTAGTACACCACCATTTTTTACACCTCTGGAGTTACCTACCAAGCGTATCGGAATATTCATTGAGATTTCTTTGTCTTCGAATAACTGATAGAAATCGATGTGAAGGATTTTATCCGTCACAGGGTGAAATTGAATGTCCTGAAGAACGGCATGTAATTTTTCGCCGCTTTCTAATTCAATCACAACGGTATGCGCGTTTGGCGTATAAACCAGATGTGTGAATTCATTTTCTAAAGCTGAAAAATGCAATGGTTTATCTCCTCCGTATAATACGCAAGGAACCTGACCAGCATTACGTAGGGCTTTTGTTGCTTTTTTGCCCACGCTTTCTCTTTGAGATCCTTTGATTGTAATTGACTTCATTGTTTATTTATATAATTTAATTAAATACATTTTTGGCAAACACCGCAGGGTTTACATTATAAAATTGGATGCTATCGATTGGTTGTTGTGTACTTTCTCCATCACCTCAGCAAACAAATTCGCACAACTCAATACTCTGATCTTATCACTTAATGGTTTCACAGGAATAGAATCTGTAACGATCAATTCTTCCAATTTTGAGTTATTTATATTTTCATAGGCCTTCCCCGATAAAATAGGATGGGTACAAATGGCTCTTACGCTTAATGCGCCACGCTCCATCATCAGATCGGCTGCCTTCGTTAAGGTTCCCGCAGTATCCACCATATCATCTACCAACACCACATTTTTACCTTCTACATTACCAATAAGCTCCATATGCGAGATCACATTGGCCTTGGCACGTTGTTTATAACAGATCACCACATCACTTTGTAAGGCTTTAGAATAAGCATAAGCTCTTTTAGAACCTCCCATATCCGGTGAGGCTATGGTTAAGTTATCCAAATTCAATTCTCTTAGATATGGTAAAAAGATCGTTGACGCGAACAAATGATCTACGGGTTTTTCAAAAAAGCCCTGAATTTGATCGGCGTGTAGATCCATGGTAATAATACGTGTTGCACCGGCAGCTTCAAGCATTTTTGCTACTAATTTCGCTGCGATTGGCACACGAGGTTTATCTTTTCTGTCCTGTCTGGCCCAACCAAAATAAGGTAATACTGCTGTGACGTGTCTGGCAGAAGCGCGCTTCGCTGCATCGATCATCAAAAGCATTTCCATTAAATTTTCGGGGCCGGGATTTGTAGATCCGATAATAAAAATTCGGGTACCACGAATAGACTCTTCGTATGACGGTTGAAATTCACCATCACTATAGGTCGAGGTGATCACCTTACCTAAATCCACGCCAAAAGCCTTGGCTATTTTTTCTCCTAACACTTTACTCTGCGTACACGCAAAAATTTTAGCTTCTGTTATTACGATAGGCATGGCTATTAACTTGTTTTCTAGCGTTAAAACGGTCTGTTTTTTAACGAGGTGCAAATTTAGACATTTATTTTTACCTTGAAAGTATATTGTCTTTAATTTTTAATGGAGATTTAGAAAAAATATCTATTTTTGTAGCCCGAAATGCTCAAGTGGCGGAATTGGTAGACGCGCTGGATTCAAAATCCAGTTTCTTCGGAAGTGTGGGTTCGATTCCCACCTTGAGTACAGACAAAATTCGTAATATAATTGATATTCAATGATTTACGGATTTTTTGTTTTTATAAATGTAGGATTTATGTACAATACATAAGTTTTTGCTTGAAAACACCATCTTTCAAACTTCTATGAAAATTTGTTTTAAAGGATGCTAAATAGATCCCCTTATAATGGTAATGGACTATAGCATGTATAACTAAAGGTATCAAGAGATTGGTTCCAATTACATAAAAAAAGCCAACATGCCTGATAAATAAATGTAATATAAAGTTTATAGATAATTTTCTTGGGGTATAACTTATTTGAATTTCTGATATTGAATTTTCCATCGTTTAATGATGGCATTAAAGAAGGTCATACAAATTACATTATTGTATGACCTAGGTTTCTTTTTAACTCTTAATATACGATGTTAATTGGTAACCTTTTTTAATTAATAAGAATTTTTTTAAACTAAGTTTAGACTCATATCAAAAGCTTCAGCAATCTCAGGATAAACAATTTTTCCTTTTACGATGTTTAAGCCTTTCGATAAAGACTTATCCGTTTTACACGCTTTTTTCCAACCCATATCAGCTAACCTGATCACATAAGGAAGGGTAACATTCGTTAACGCCATCGTAGAGGTGTAAGGTACAGCTCCCGGCATATTCGCAACGGAATAATGTACGACATCATCAATAATATACGTAGGATCCTGGTGCGTGGTTGGCACCGTGGTTTCGAAACAACCCCCCTGATCTACAGCAACATCCACCATGACGGTTCCGGGTTGCATTTCTTTCAACATATCACGGGTAATCAACTTCGGTGCTTTAGCGCCTTTAATTAAGACCCCTCCAATAATCAAGTCAGCATCTTTGATATGTTTTCTGATGTTGTATTCACTTGAAAATTCACTGATCACGTTATTAGGCATGATATCACTAACATAACGTAAAGCTTTCATGTTGATATCCATGATAAATACGTTAGCACCCAATCCGGCTGCCATACGTGCTGCTTGAATCCCTACGACACCCGCTCCTAAAATAAGAACTTTGGCAGGAGGTACTCCAGGAACGCCACCCAACAAGATACCACGACCCATAATAGGTTTTTCTAAATATTTTGCACCTTGTTGCACAGACATACGCCCGGCAACTTCAGACATCGGGATCAATAATGGTAAACTACCGTCTTTATCTTCAACAGTTTCATAAGCGATACAAACCGCTTTACTTTCTATCATCGCTTTGGTAAGTACTTCACTTGAAGCAAAATGGAAATAAGTAAAAACTACCTGATCTTCTCTGATCAATTTATACTCAGGTTCAATAGGTTCCTTCACCTTTACGATCATATCGGCAGATGCATATACTTCTTCAATAGTATCAAGAATAATAGCACCAACTTCTTTATAATCGTCATCCAAAAAACCACTGTTATTACCTGCATTTTTCTGAATGTAGACCGTGTGATTTCGTTTCGTCAATTCAAAAACACCGGAAGGCGTCATCCCCACACGGTTTTCATTATTCTTAATCTCAATAGGAACTCCAATATTCATTATATTCATTTTTAAAAAGTTGTTTTTTATTCGGTATTTAACGTTATCCGAAAGCTAAAGGATAAACCACTTTTTAGCCTCCTCAATCCTATTAGGAATAAAGGTTATGTGAGCGATATCGTTTCTAACAGGCCAGTTTGTGCTTTTCGGGTTTCGAACAATCATTAAGGATTGAGAATTTTTAATAGGTTTATTGTATATAAATTCTAACCATTTTTTCGATCATTCTATTATCAGTTTTTTCGTAGTATTTCCCTGATCTGTTTCAATAATAAGATAATATAAACCTGTCGATAAGGTGGAAGTATTAATTATTTTACTTTCCGGAGTTAACACCAATTTTCCCAAATTATTGACAATTCGTAAACTTTTAAGTGTAACATTATTCGGTAACTTTATGTTAATTATATTTTTCGTTGGATTAGGGTAAACATTGAGGTAGGCTAAGTCTTGATTGTTTATCCCAAGCGTTTCGTTTAGATCATAAACTCTAACCTGGCCTGATCCGGCGCCATTACCATCATTTGCAGGCGCACCAATGGCCAGGATCTGATTATCACCACTTAGCGAAACAGACCATCCGGATACGTCTCCAGATGCGTCACCATCAATATCCTGTCCAATTTGAACCCAATTAGTAGATTGGAACTGGAAAACCCGTGTATTTCCAGCGGCTGATCCGTTGTTGCTGTTTAGATTAGATCCGATAGCCAAAACAGAACCATCACTGTTCAAACTAACGGACTGACCAGATCGATCACCTCCACTTTCCCCAAAAATATCCTGACCTAATTGGATCCAGTTGTTCGCTTGATTTTCGTAAACCTTTACTGAACCAGAATCTATTCCAGAACCATCAAATCGATTTGCGCCAACAGCCATAATATCGCCGGCATTATTTAAACTAACGGCATGACCTAGTTGGTCTCCGGCGTTAGCCCCATTGATAGTAGAGCCTATTTGTGTCCAATTACCAGCCTGGTTCTGAAATACTCGAATTTGACCTGCCCGTGAACCATTTGTACTGCTTCCGGTTGCACCAACACCCAAGATACTACCATCACCACTTAAACTTACTGATCTACCAAACTCATCTCCTGAATTTATTCCTGTGATATCTGTTCCTAATTGAACCCAAGTACTTGATTGATTCTGATAAACACGTACTCGCCCAGTACTTAAATTATTTAAATATGAACTTATAGCTAAAATACTTCCATCTGAATTCAATTTTACGGAATACCCTGATCCATCACCGGCCGCAGTGCCTAAAATATTTTGACCTATTTGCACCCAACTATTTGATTGATACTGAAAAACCCTTACATATCCAGCATCGTTTCCATTTGTATCATTATTTGGAGACCCAATAGCTAGTACATTACCATCTGAACTTAAACTAATGGACCACCCAAATTCATCGCCTGCAGCTTCTCCATTAATGTTTTGGCCTAATTGAACCCAGGAACCTGATTGATTCTGATAAACACGTACTTGCCCTGAATTAGATCCGTTTACATCAGAATTAGGAGAGCCAACTGCCATAATATCACCTAAATTATTATTGCTTAACGACCAACCAAATGCATCACCGCTGGTTGTTCCAAAAATTGAAGTACCAATTTGTGTTTGACTTATACCAAATACTGGTAAAAAGATTAGTATAGTAAGAATTTTTTTCATAATATGTTTTTTTTTCAACTAAAATAGTTAATTTTTAAATAAATTGAAATTTAAAATAGCTTTGAGCCATTTAGTTTTAGAAAAAATCTTTCAAATTATTTGCAAGCAATTTAATTGCTAACTGTTTTAGCCACATTCATTGTATTAAATCGTTTACAGGACTACTTTTCAAAAGTTTTGCTTGTATAGATTTAAAATCTAAACCACGTATTAACCATTTCTGGTTCAATAGATTTAAAGCTTATATGAACGAAATCGTTTTTATCAGGATCATACTTATAATCCTTTGACCATTCCTCAATATTTGCATCCAGTTCAACCAAAGCCTCACAGATAAAATTAATTTCATCATCTGTCATGGTAGGGTGTATAGACAAACGAACCCATCCTGGTTTTTCGGTATTGCAGCCCTCCAAGATTTGTTGTTCAATTGCTTTTGACGTTTGTTGATCAACATTTAACAAATAATGGCCATAGGTACCCGCACAGGAGCAACCTCCTCTGGTTTGAATTCCGAACCTATCGTTTAGAATCTTTACGACTAAATTAAAATGAAAGTCTTCAAAATAAAATGAAAAGATCCCTAGCCTATCTTTATGCTCTGAAGCTAATATTGATACTTTATCTAAACGCTCTAGTGTATTAAAGATTCTGTGATTAATCTCTGCTTCCCTTGCATGAATATTCTTTACGCCCATTTTTTCCTTTAACTGCATAGATAAGGCAACCTTGATGGTTTGCAAAAATGCAGGTGTACCCCCATCTTCTCTCATCTCAACATCATCGAAATAATCATGATCTCCCCATGGATTGGTATAACTTACTGTCCCTCCTCCAGGGTTGTCGGGCACCAGGTTCTTGTATAACTTTTTGTTGAATAATAATACTCCAGAACTTCCAGGGCCACCAAGAAACTTATGGGGTGAGAAGTATATGGCATCCAAATAACCCTCATTATTTTCTGGGTGCATATTAATTTCTACATAGGGTGCCGAGCAGGCAAAGTCTACAAAGCAAAGTCCATTGTATCTGTGCGTAAGTGCCGCGATATCATGATAATTTGTTTTAATACCTGTGACATTGGAGCAAGCTGTAATAGACGTTATCTTAAGTGGTCTGGTTTCATGTTTCTTTAAACAAGTCTCGAACTCCTCTAAACAGATCAAACCATTTTCTTTGGCGGGTACAACCACAACATCGGCAATGGTCTCCAGCCAAGAGGTTTGATTAGAATGATGCTCCATATGAGAAATGAATACTATGGGACGTTTTTCCTCAGGGATCTTAGTATGATCCTTGAGGTTCTCAGAAACCTTTAATCCAAGTATACGCTGGAATTTATTAACAACGCCTGTCATTCCGGAGCCATAGGTGATCAAAACGTCATCTTCATTAGCATTCACATGTTGTTTGATCATATCTCTGGCCTCGTGATATGCCAAGGTCATGGCGGCACCTGTGGTTGACGTTTCAGTATGGGTATTGGCAACAAAGGGACCAAAGACATTCATTAATTTATCTTCTATCGGCCTATACAGTCTGCCGCTTGCAGTCCAATCGCAATAAACTATTTTTTTCCTGCCATAGGGCGTATCAAATTCAGTATCAATACCAATAATATTCTTTCTGAACTTTGAAAAATAGAGCTCAAGCTTCGATACCTCGGAAACAGTTCTCATCCTTAATTACTTATTATTGAAAATCTTTAAGCCTTGCTCGAGGAACTTAGCATAATTATCAGTATTGGGAGTGTATCCTACGGGCTCGTTTAAAACTTCTTTCCCATCCGAACTTAGCAACACATAATAAGGTTGTGAGTTGGTCTGGAAGAACTGCGTTTGAAAGTTTGCCCATTTATGTCCGAAGTTCTTTAATTGCCTAGTTCCTCCATTGACCCTGTTCACCATGATCTGCTGGTCTTCAGGAAGTACTTTCTTATCATCCACATATAATGAAATTAACACATAATTATTTCTTAAATAATTATCAATAGTTGGATTTGACCAAACATGCTCTTCCATTTTTCTACAATTTACACAGGCGTAACCCGTAAAATCCAACATGATAGGTTTATTGACTTTTTTAGCATAGGCGATACCCGTTTTTAAATCTTTAAAACACGTTAAATTGTTCGGGCAATCGTTCGGATACAAAAAGCTATATCCCACAGGTGGCGCCAAACCACTCAATAGCGTTAAGGAGGAGAATGTTTTAGTTTCTTTGTTTACCATAAAACCTGAGGCTAAGTAAATGACGAACGATGCTACCAAAACTCCACCGGCTATTCTTGAAAATGACAATTTTTTAATTGGGGAATCATGTGGAAAATTGATTTTTCCAAATAAATACAAGGCTAGTCCTCCAAAAATAACAATCCAAATAATGAGGAATGGCTCAATTTTTAAAATACCCCAGTGTTGAACCAGATCGGCATTTGACAAAAATTTAAATGCCAGAGCAAGTTCGAGAAATCCCAGAATAACTTTGGTTGTATTTAACCAACCTCCCGATTTTGGTAAGGCATTCATCATATTTGGAAACATGGCAAATAGAGCGAAAGGCAAGCCCAATGATACACCAAAGCCTGTCATTCCAGCGGTTAACTGCCAAGCACCTCCATCAGCAGTTAATGATCCTGCCAACAAAGAGCCTAAAATAGGACCAGTACAAGAAAAAGAAACGATTGCTAAGGTTAGGGCCATAAAAAAGATCCCTATTAATCCACCTGCATTTTCACCTTTTGTGGTCTTGTTGGTCCAACTCGAAGGCAGGGTTAATTCGTAATAACCAAAGAATGAAAAGGCAAAGAATAAGAAAATCGCAAAGAAAATGACATTCAACCAAACATTCGTGGAGATTTCATTTAAAATATCTGGGTTCACAGAATCCAGTAAATGAAATGGCACACTTAAAAGGATATAAACAGCTAGTATAAAAAAGCCATAAAGCAAGGCTTTAGATATTCCTGAACTTTTACGTTGCCCACTGCTCTTTGTGAAAAAGCTCACAGTTAAAGGTATCATTGGAAACACGCAGGGTGTTAATAAGGCCAATAACCCCCCTAAGAAACCAAGTCCGA
Organism: Gaetbulibacter sp. M240; assembly: GCF_043876815.1. NCBI lineage: Bacteria > Pseudomonadati > Bacteroidota > Flavobacteriia > Flavobacteriales > Flavobacteriaceae > Gaetbulibacter > Gaetbulibacter sp. M240. The sequence continues at coordinate 35,507 of NZ_JBAWKA010000003.1, read as the reverse complement.
AAATACTCCACAATGTTTTGCTAGTACTCTTAGCGTTTGATACAATTATTTCAGGATTCTCCTGGGATGCGTCAGGTTTGATGATATCTTTTGGAGAGAGTCCATAAAGCTCACTATTTACTTCATTATTGTCTACAATAGGTCCAGGTTCTTTAATACTGCTCGTTCCTATTGAGCTATCCAAGTTGAATACCAGTTCCGCCTCGTTTGGAGGTGTACACCTTTCATCATTACAAGCCATGAACTCTACAGTTCCTTTAATGGCGCTTACATTAGGAGCCACTGTAACCTTTTGTATGAAACTAGCACTGTTTTCGAAAAATTTGATCGTCATTTTAAAAACTGGATCATTTACCGTGTGACCTTTTTCCTCAATTGTATTCCCAACTAAGTTTGCTTGTCCATTCAACATATTATAGGTAAATGTGGTGGGTATAGGGCCGCCTTCAGGGACATTTTGAGAATATAGGTGCCATCCTGTATCAATGGTAGCTTTTGAAATTAGCTTGTATTCTTTATCTGATAATTTCTCTACAGAGGTAGACCACTTTACAGGCTCAAATATTTGTGCACGCGCCAGCGTTATGTTGAGTAAAGCGAAAAGTAAAATGATTTTTTTCATAATGATTAGCTTTTTTTACTGTAATTACTGTTTTGGTTTGAAAACAACCTCATAGGATTTTCCATTTTCAAGCGCTTGTTTTGCGATATTTTGAATGTCCTTTTTAGACATGGTCTTCACTATATTTTCGAAGTCTTTTGGGTCATTCATATTTTCGTTGTATCTAAAGTAGGCTGTGAGAACTTGAAGTTCATATTCGTTTTTATCCTTCGCTTGCTGGCGTTCTTTAATAAAATTAACCCGCGTTTTATCTAGATCGGCATCACTGATTTCACCCTGTGCTATTTTTTGTAATTCTGAATTTACAATATCAACTAATTTGTCGGCCATATCAGGGTTACAATCAAACCTAAAGGAAATATAAACCTGAGATTTTGGTTCTCTTAAAAAATACGCCATAGCTCTTGGGCTGTAGGCCCCGCCTTCAGCTTCTCTTACAGTTTCGTTAATTCGTAATTGCAAAATGTCGCCAAGTGCCTCCGTATATATTTCATTACTTTTTGAGTAAGGCATCTCCTTTTTATGAACAATATTTATGGTTGCCTTAGGATCCTCCATAGTCAAATAAATGGCTTTATCTATGTTATCAGAAACCCATTCTGATCCGTTATTCTTAAAGGTTTCTCTGGTGTTCTTCGTTGTTAAACTCGCAACATATTTCTCCAGAAGTGGCTTTAATTGTTGTTCGCTAAGGTCACCAACAATAAAGAACTCGAAATCGGAGGCATCGCCAAAACGATTCATATAAATAGCTCTTATTTTTTCGAAAGAAATATCGTTTATATATTCCTGGTTAAAGATGCGCTCTTTCGGATTATTATTTCCAAATAGCGAAACCGTTAAACTATCTCGCATTTTTTCACCAATATTTTTACTTCTTCTGATGAGGTAATTGTTCATATTGCTTTTTAATACTTGGAAAGCCGATTCGTCAAAACGAGGTTTAACAAAATAGACATGTGCCAACTGCAACATGGTCTCAACATCTTTGGTGTTTGAATTCCCAAAAAGCGACTCATTTATTTGTTCCAAATTGATGCTAACATTAGCCGTTTTACCTGCTAGAATTTTTTGCAGATCGGTTGCTGAAAAATCACCTAAGCCAGACATTCGAACGAGGTCCTCTAAAACCTCTGCGGAAGGTAGATCTTGATCATTTAGCAATGATTTTCCACCATAACTCAGGGCATTTAAATAAACTTTATCCTTTTCTTTATCAACAAATTTGTAATGGACTTTAATTCCGTTACTTAAATAAAAGGTTGTCGCCCCTATGTCCTCATTAATTGTCGTTTTTAAAATCTTTCCTGGTTCTATTTGAAGGTCTGATACCAATGATTTGCCAGCTAGCGCTTCAGTGTAAGGTTTTAAGCTTGTATCATTTTCAACTTCCAAAATAATTTGCTTTGCCTGATCCTCGGTTAAATTTTCCTGATTTTCTACACCGGTTACATTCAGGTATCTGTTCTTTTTAGTATATAATCTTTTTATTGTAGCATGCAACTCCATCGTGCTAATTCCTTTGAATATCTCCTTGGCAAGGTTGTATTCTTTTTCAATATCAGTCATGGTACGGTTGTTCAAGAAATCATTTTGAATAGTTCTCTCAATGAGCGCATGATTCATATCGTTCCTTTTAGCTATTTGGTTCTCATAGGAGCTTGTAAATTTAGCAATGGCCCGATCTAACTCAGAGGGCAAGTAGCCATATTTCACGGCTTTAACCACTTCCGTCAAGACCTCTTTAAAAGCCTCTTTTTGTTGGTCAGGTTTTGGAAAAATTCTCAAACTAAAAGCGTTGGATGTTCTGGCCAATTGCCCGTAGCCCATTCTTGCAGCTAAAAAGCTGGCTTCTGGTTCTCGTGAGCTCTCCAAAACTCTTTCATATAGTAAACTTACCGCCATAGACTCCAGTAGGGAACGCTTTAGGTCCGCAACCGTTTCTGGTTCTAAGGATCTTTCATGTCGGATACCAAATTCCAAAGAAGCCGTTGATACTTCGGGGTCTGTACCTAAACTATATAGCATGTCCTCATTTTCAGGAATATGAATCACAATACGTTCCTTTGGGTTTTTAACTTCAGGTATTTCAGAAAATTGAGCCTTGATCTTATTTTCTATTTCTGCTACATCAACATCACCAATAATAGCAATAGCCTGCAGATCGGTTCTGTACCAGTCGTGGTAGAAATCTCTAAGGGTTTGATAATCAAAATTTTCTACAATATCCATTAATCCTATTGGTAATCTGTCGGCGTATTTTGAATTATTATATTTAATTGGTAAACTAGTTTTAAATAAACGCATCTGCCCACTTTGGCGTGTACGCCATTCTTCTTTAATAACTCCACGCTCAGCGTCGATTTCCTCATCGGTTAAGAGTAAATAATTAGACCAATCTTTTAGAATGGTTAAACAGGTGTCAACCAAACCATCTTTAGTAGGGATGTTATTTAAATTGTAAACGGTCTCATCAAAACTGGTGTAAGCATTAATATCCTTTCCAAAAACGGCACCGTGTTTCTGGAGGGTATTTAAAACACCCTTTCCAGGAAAATGCTCAGTGCCATTAAACGCCATGTGTTCGAGAAAATGTGCAAGTCCTTGTTGATCTTCATTTTCCAGAACTGAACCTACATTTTGGATGATGTAATAGCTCGCCGCGTCGTTTACAACGTCGGTGGTTTTTATATAATAGGTTAGGCCATTTGGAAGTACGCCCTTTTTAATTGATTGGTCTACAGGTAGTGCACTCCCAAGATCAATGGTTTGCGCGCCTGCCTTTATGTTAAAAGCTAGGCTAAGAATAATAACAATAATGTAACGCTTCATAAGATGTTTTGTGTTTAAATTGAACTTCTAATTTCCTCTAACCCTAATTTATTTTAGTAAAAAGGGCTGTTTTTTAAGACAGCCCTTCTGCTAATTCTTCATAATAGAGTGACTAATTCAAATATGAAAAACTTAGTAGTGGATCTTTTTATTCCTAGTTGCTTTATAATCGGCTTGCCCCTATTAATAAAATGTTAAAATTTAGACCTATAGATAGCTTAAATATTTAAATCATTGAATAAATCGATCAGATCCGGTGAGGAAGGCCGAGGCGCACTTCGATTTACAATATTACCTTGCGGGTCTATTAAAATGAATTGAGGAATACCTCTTATTTGATAGGATTTTACAAAGTCGGAATTAAATGCATTGTCGGCAATTAATTGAACACCACTCAGCTCTTTTTCCTTTATCATGGTCCTCCATTTATCGTAATCTTTCTGCTTATCTACCGAAATGCTTACAAATTCAATGTTTTTGTTGCCATGGTATTTTTTTTCCACTTCCTTTAAAAAAGGTATCTCAGCCTTACAGGGTCCGCACCATGTTGCCCAAACATCGATATAAACATATTTTCCATTTAATTGGTCGAGGGATGTTACACCTCCCTTATAATTTTCATAATTCACAAACTTAGGCGATAGATTTCCTTTTTCTAATGATTTTACCTCCTGATATTTTTGTGCTACCTTTTTTTTATGATCTTGGTTAGTAGATAATTTCATGTAGGCCTCCAAGCTTGGTTTGAAGGTGTTCTCTGAAATCAATATACCCATAATGGTTTGGCGTAATAGAGCATTACGGATAAATTCTGTTTTAAACAAATTTGCTGCCTCAATTCGGGCCATCGCTTTAGTAAGTTTTCCAATGTTTAAGAGGCTATCAATATTTTCCCAATGCCTTCTGCTCACTAAACTTTGGTAATACTTCGATTCTTTATAATCGTCATCGCGTTCATAATCTAAATGATCTGTTTCTTCTAAAAAATCGTCGGATACATTAAAATCTGGGTCCTTGGCATAATATCTGTGATTGACAGGATAATATGAAAAACTATTAAGGCGCCAGTATTTTAGATGGCGCGTCAACTTGGTTTTAAATAAAGGATTGAGCTCGTGGGAACTATTTAACAATGACAATAGCTCATTTTGTTGCTTAAGAACCAAATTTTTAAAGTCTGTTTCTCCAAGCAAATAGTCTTTGGGTCTTTCTTTTTCATAGGCCTGTATACTTTTATTAATAGTTTGAAGTTCATAGTTTTCTGAGGAACCTTTCCCGTGAAATGTCAAGGAGCCTTCAAAATCATTAGCATCACAGGTTATCGTCAGGTTATCGCCTTTAAAGAATACTATTTGGGTTGATTTTCGGCGCCCCGCAGACAGGGTATATAAGCCAGGTTCAATGGCAAGCGAATCTCGAAAGCGTCCATCCGCCATTAAAGTGATTTCATATTTAAAATCCCGATCATTATTTGTTAAGGAGAGGTTGCTGATAGCTTCATTGTTGTTTATTTGCCCTTTTATTAGAGCATACTCTGGTGTAGTCTCCTTACAGGCTGTAAGAATGAGAAGAATCAGGATTAGTGATATTTTTTTCATAATAATATGTGTTTTGTGTGTTACTTCGATCACTGCTTGAGAAGGAAGGAATGTCTTATTTAATTATTTTCAATAGGTGTCTAGATATCCTATCTATATCGTTTTTTGAACATTTTATAGTAAAAAAATTGGGCAATTTTTTTGAATTGCCCAATTAGCATACTCCATTTACTCAATATGAAATATTCAAAAAACTAACTCAATTACTTAGGATTTTGAGAAAATGTTGTCTATCATTTGATACATATCAACTTTTTCTTGATTTTTCGAACTATAGATTATTTTACCTTCAGGATCTATTAATATTTTTGTTGGAAAAGAATTAACATTAAAAGGTATTAAGAGATCGTTTTCGTTGGTAGTTTGTACGTGTGTCCAACTGTAATCACGGTCTTCAATAGCCTTTTTCCATTTGCTTGTTGCATCTCCAGAATTGATCCCGACCACTACAAAATTCTTTTCGGAATATTTATCGGCATATTCTTTAATTTTTGGGATTTCCGCCATACATGGCCCGCACCATAGCCCCCAATAATCCAAAAGAACGTAATTCCCTTTTAAAGATGATAAATCAAAATCTGAACCATCATAGGTGTTTTTCGTGCTTAATTCAGGGGCTTGCATACCAATCATTGTTCTTTCAACAGCTTCTAATCGATTTTTTATCTCATCGTAAAAAGAAGTTCCCGCCAAAATTTCACTATCTAAGCTGTTAAATAGTTGTTTAGCCTCTTTGTGATCAAAGTATTTTCGGTAGTAGGCATCACGAAATATATAAGTAGCTGCTATAGATTTAGGGTTATTACTAATAAATTCCTTTTTGAGTTCAATAGCTTTTTTTCGCAGTGCTTGGATAGAGTCTCTTAATTGACCTAAAACACTTTCATTTAATTTTTCTTTGTAAGTTCTAACAGATAACGCGTGTGCCTTATCGATTAAAGGGAATGTTTGCAAATGGATTTTCGATAAATCGTTGTTCACGCCTTTCTCATCTGAAAGTTGAGCTTCCACGCTATAGTCTTTAACTTCACCTGTACATGTAATAGTCGCTCCCGGATAACCAATAAACCATAGTCTGTTTACATCTGCCTTTGTGCTAGAAGAATATTCCTTACCATTATAAACGGTTGTCCAGGATCTAGGCTTTGTAACGGCCAAATAATATATTTTATATCCTGTTAAGGAATCGGTAAACGTGAACTTTCCATTAGTTACCCTAAGGGTATCAACTCTAAGGCCATTTGGGTATTTGTTATCCTTTTCCCAGTATATCAAATAATCCTCGTCTAAACCTTTAAGATCGACAGACATGGTAAAAGTGTTTGATGTTTCTGTTGGTTGAGAATCTCCTTCAGATTTACATTGATATATCGATGTAATGAAAAAAAGAAGGATAAATAAGCGAATTAAATTTTTCATTTTCTATAGTGTTTTTAATGAGACAAGAAAAAAGGAGGGTTAAAAACCGAACCTCCTTTTTTCTAGCCTTAAGAATTAAAGTTTAACAATTGATAGAGGTACTGGCCACTGCAGTCCATCAGACCTTCTGATCTCAATAGTGCCGTATTCTGAATATAAGGCAGTAAATCTATTGGTCCAATAAAGGGTTAAAACATCGTCTGTAGCACTAACGACTTCCCATTCACTATCGTAATAAGACTCTGCTGAAATGATCGTAAGGACGTTGTTAGAAGCGTCGAATTTTAAAGTCCCACCTCTCGGACCGCCATAAGCACCTCCGAATGACATGTCAAGACAGTCATATTCGCCTTCATTAGCCCCTGGCACAAATTCTACTGTTCCTGTAGAACCCACATTAATCTTTGCATGTGAATAACGAACTGTACCCGTTCCTACTTCGATCCATTTGTAATCAAATACACCTATCCATGTATCTACAATAGCTAATTCGGCCTCAAAGGCATAGGTACAACCCACACCAAAGCAATCTCTTCTGGTGTCAACTATGTTCCCATCTTTGCCTGTAATAACCCATTTGAGTTCGTACAGATCACCCGTGTTAACATCTGTTCTTGTTGTGGAAGAAAATTCACTTTCAAAAAGGTTGTAGATCATATCCTTAGAAATAACGATATCAAATGTTTTTGCTGGATTGGAAACGCTAGTTAAAAGTTTTCCTGTACTACCACCAATATAATTGTAGTCCTCACCTATCTTTTCTTCTGCGAAGGCATAAAAATCAATCTTGGCTATGTTTTCAATAGTTGTAGATTCAGATTCGAAGGTCACGTTGAACGTCAGTTCTGTGGTTCCCCAAAATTCCTCTCCCGTACCATTGTTGATTTTATAAACAAAATTTTTACTTTCTCCTTGTGGGGAAAATGTCAGTGTCGCATTTTCCATCCATGTAGGATTATAAGCTTCGGGTTGTTTAACATCCAGAACATCTTCCTCACAAGAATTTAAAAATGGCACAAATGAGATCACCATTAATATTAATATTAATTTTTTCATTTCTATATGTTTTATGTTATGTATGACTTTGTCATACAGGAGTTAAGTGTTAATTTAAATTTGGATTGATACTACGCACAGCGCGTGGTATTTTTACGTAATAATGTTCGCTACCCGGTTCCAAAGTAAAGGTTTCGCCTGTTAATGGATTTGTTCTGGTGAACGTTGGGATATTGTCCCCGTAAACATGGTATCGCTTTAAATCGTATAGATTTAATCCAGAACCATGTAGCTCTTTTCTTCTTTCATTTTTAATGATAGTCAAGGTTGTGGCATTATCCGTATGAACAAAAGGTGTGAAATTACTTATCCTATTCTCTAATAATGTATTTAAAGCCGCCATGGCTCCAGGCCCATCGTTTGTTCTAATTTTTGCTTCAGCATTGGTTAACAGTAATCGTGGTACCGTTAGACCTATTTGTGTTCTAGGAAAAAAGAAAACGTAATACGGGCTTAAATCCTCTCCACCAGGAGATTCTTGAGTGGCTCTTAAGTACCATCTCCTATCATTCGCCTGATCAAATAATTGTGCGAAATCAGGGTGATATAATTGGTAAGAACTAAACGCGTAGTCTTCTCTATTAAAGCGATTCCAAATGGCCTCAGTATTACCATCTCTATACTGGTAATCATCATTTGTATAACCTGCATATATGTTACTTGTATCCGCCAGTTCGAAGGTCGTCCAATCGTGTAAGAAGTCATAAAGTTCAAGAGCTTTGTCAGAATTTAATTTGGCCTCTTCAAAATTACCCATGTGTAAATGAACTTCGGCTAATAATCCATAAACAGAAGCTCTGCCAGGTCTCCAGTTACCAACAACATTAATATCTGGATAAGAATCAGTGAATAGCTCTAATGCATTATTCAAATCTGAAAGTATCTGATCATAAACTTGGCCTAGCGATGACTTTCCGTAAGCAGCCCGTAAATCTAAATTTAGGGGAATTGGTATTCCAGGAATATCTCTATTATTAGGGTCATATGCCGGAGCATATTCTGTAACTCCTAAGAACAGTTCCATGGCACGTTGCGCATAAGCTTCACCTTTTATATTAGATCTGTCAGCCTCATTGAAAGACCCTAGGTCTGCGTCATCAATTTCGCTTAATATAAAATTGCTTAAATGAATGAATTTGTAGATAGATATATAATCGTTATCACTTTGATCTTCCTCTGTTAAATCAGATTGCCAGGTGTAGGCATTAACATCTATGAGGTCATTTGAAATTGTACTAAAACTTAGATCGTTCATAAACACATCCGGATCCATAAGTGCAATATTTCTAGATCGATTAAAAAAGTAATCAGGCGTATTCAGAAGGTTATTAAAATCTTCTAACGTTGATGGGATTGTTGTTCCTGTAGGAATAACATCCAGAAACTCATCGGGGTCCTGACAAGAGAACATCCCCAATACAAAAACTAATATGTATATTTTACTTAATTTCATAATTTTTTATTTTTAAAAGTTAGCTCGTAATCCAAATGTGAATCTTGTTAGATTACTATAAGCAGCCTGAGATGTAGATATTGTTGGATCTATGCCTAAGTCATTTGAAACCCATAAGAACGGATTAGTGACTTGCATTGTAAGTCTTAAATTATTCAAAAATGTTGTGTTTAAAAGCTTTTCAGAGAAGGTGTATCCTAAAATGATATCTTGTACTCTTATATAATCGCCTTTATGCGTATTAACCGTGGAATAAGACCACATTAAATCCTGGCGGGCTTGAAAGAATGAACGTTCATTTTCTCCTGTACGTGGGTTTAGACCCTCATAGAACATTCTTGGTACATTGGTTATATTTTCATCACCTGGGTTTCTCCAACGGTTACCCCATGTTTTATCCAATCTGATGTTGCTAAACTCAAGTCCATAGAAATCAGCATTGTAAGATCCTGCACCAGTATTTAATCTGTTCGTATCATATCTATATGCAAAATCAGCAGCAAAATTTAAATTCGCGGTGAGATCGAAGCCTTTGTAACGCACTGTAGTGGAAAAACCACCGTATACTTGAGGTGTTTTGTTTCCGCTGAAAACAACATCTTCTTTTGTGAAATTATTACGTGCATCAGCCCAATGTGTCGCGACGCCATTGCGATCGAAAAACGTAGCTTCTCCATTGGCATCTAGTCCTGCAAAATTATAGCTATAAAAGTTATTAACGGGATCTCCAATAGCACGCTCAAGACCTTGCGCTAGTCGCTGAGCCGTGTCAAAAGGTGATTCAATATCAGTTATAACATTGTCATTTGAATTAAAATTACCACGAATAGTCCATCCAAAATCTTGATTGTCTACGATATTAGCGCTTAGTTGAAATTCCCATCCGGTATTTTCAATCGATGCATAATTTACCAAAGCACTTGTAAAGCCTACCGTTGGGTCTAACGAGGTACTACCATATACATCTGTGCTTATTCTCTTATAGTATTCTATAGAGCCAGATAATCTATTATTGAATAATCCAAAGTCCAAAGCATAATTTTGAGTAGCTGTTTCTTCCCATTTTAAGCCCGGGTTTGCCGGACGGAACAATCTGGAAAAGAAATAAGAATTTCTATATGTGTTTGTTCTGGAACTTGCCGTGGCATATGGAGATGCATTAACAAGTGTATTACCATTAAGACCATAAGTTGCTCTTAAAGTTAAGTTATCAACCCAGTCCACATTGTTCATAAAACTTTCTTTTGAAAGTTTCCACCCTGCACCAACAGACCAGAGTGGTTTATATCTAAAATCTGGGTCGCTACCAAAAATATTAGCCTGATCTACTCGGTAACTGGCGTTAAGCAAATATTTATTATTGAAAGTATAACCCAAATTCGCAAAATAAGCTACAAATCGATTATCGCTATTGCTAACCCTTTGAAAATTATTTGCTCTGTATATGTTAGCATCAATTGAGAAATTATTAAAATCGGTTATTTGCCGTCTGAATAGATCAAATTCATCGTACACCACGTAAAGTGTAGCTTGTCGATTATAACCAAAAGCACGATTCACATCACTTTCTCTATAACGTCTGTTATACTCAACCCCACCAAATAGTGTTATATCATGCTTTCCAAATGTTTTATCATAATTAAAGGTGTTTCGCATAGTCCAACCTTTATAATACTCCTGTTCTCTTTCATAATCTGAACCTACAGGTATTTGGTACGTTCCATCTTTATAAAATGAATTGATTAAATTTCGATGTGATGGTAATGACATATTTCTATAATTATCGGCAATACCAGCACCACGCTCATAGCGGAAAGAAGGTGTGACTACAAAACCATCAAATAGTTCAACATCCATCTTAAAATCTGCTCGCAGATCCAAAAACTGACTGCTGTTATCTAAATTTCTTTGTTCTTCCAGAATATTGAAGGTGTGCGGGGAACCAACAATAGCTTCTCGTTCTTGTGATAACCAAGGATTGTAGCTTGCATATTTCTGTACATATTGACCATTTTCATCTACAATTTCATCATAAGCCTGTAATTCTCTAAGTCTACCTGTATCTACTCCATTAGCTTTTTGAGTTCTAAGAACCGTAGTAATACCTGCAGTAAACTTAATTTTATCAGAAAAATCAAATGTGTTTCTCAGATTAAAGGTTAACCTGTCATCCTCATCGCCAATAGTAGCTGCTTGATAATCGGTATAAGAGATCGATGCGAAGTAGGTATTTCTTTCTCCGCCTCCTGATAAGGTTAGGTTATGTGTTTGTCTGAATGCATTTCTGAACAGGTATTTTTCAAGCTGTTTGGTTACATCTTCTCTGCTTCTTAAGTTATTTATATAGTTATCGAATGTGTTTTGAGACCAAAGTGTACCGTCTGGAGCATTGCCATTTCTATATACATAAGCCAAATGTAAATCATTGATACTTCCAATTCCAGAACCAAGTAAGGCCGGATCGATCCAATTTTTTTCAATAAATTCAAGATCGGCATCAATTTCACCATTAACATCCAAGAAGTTAAGGTCATCTAGATTAACTTTGTTCTCAAATTCAACAAAAGAAGAATAATCTACAGACAATTTTTTATTTTTATCTCCTGTTTTAGTTGTGATAACTATAACACCGTTGGAAGCTCGAGCACCCCAAACAGAGGCAGCAGCGGCATCTTTAAGGACTGTTAACGTCTCAATATCCTCAGGGTTAATGGTGTTGTAGTCTTCTTGTCTTGTTAATGGAAATCCATCAACAACAATTAAAACATCATCACCGCCATTCAGTAAGGTTGATCGTCCTCTGATTTCAATTTTACCTGTTGCCGGACTTACGTTTACTCCGGGAACCTGTCCTACAATACGCTCTAAGAACGTCGCTGCAGGACGCTGTTGTAATTGCGATTCTTTTACCGTCTCAAACGATCCTGTAGCTCTTTCCTTAGAAAGAATTTGATACCCCGTTACTACAACCTCAGCTAAATCATTAACATCTTCCTTTAGCTGAATATTTACATTAGTATAATATGTTAAATCACCTACATTTAATGTAGCCGATACGAAACCAATATAGGAATACTCTAAAATAGCATCATCCCTAACTGTAATTGTGTAAGCTCCATTAAAATCTGTGACAACCCCGTTTGTCGTGCCTTTTTCTAAAATTGTAACTCCAGCCAAAGGCATTCCCTCTTCATCTGTAATCGTACCGGAAATATTAACCTTTTGTTGACGTCTAGTTTGCTCAGGTTTTACCTTCTTTATTAAAATGGTGTTGTTGTCATCTATTGTAAACTCTAGATTACTGTTCTGAAGTGCCTTTTTCAATAAATTGATCGCTGATATTTCTCCTTTTTCCAATAAGACAGCCGGAGCATTAGCAAAAAGACGCTTTGGAAAAATAAAATGGTAATTGGTTTGTTGCTGTATGATGTTAAAAACCTCATTAGCAGAAACCGTTTGGTCTTGATTTATAATTACTTTTTCCTGTGAAAACGTTGTTTCAGGCGTCAAGCTAAAAACAGTCGTACACAAAAGGAAGATAATCATTCTCATAATTAATTGGTGTAACCGTTTTCGATAGAGAAAACGGAAGTTAGTTAATTTAATTTTCATAAATTTGCTTTGTGTTAGTTAGACAATTATTTAATTAATACATACAAGAGGGAAGAGGTAGTAACACCGCCAAATGTTTATGACCTTGTTCCCTTTTTTTTTATTCTATGATGATATTTTTGTTATCGAATTCGAAACCATTTATAACCTCCATATCCTTTAAATTTTGAAGGATGTTTTCAATCTTATCATTTTTACCTAAGGTTCCTATAAATAGTTCTTTCTCAACGGCTTTATTCTTAAATTCTACTTCAAAATCATACCATCGCGCAAGTACGATCATGATATCCTTTAAAGAGCTATTGTCGAATGAGAAAATTCCTTTTCTCCACGATGTTTCCTGAAAAACATTTGCTTCTTGAAATTCAATAGTGTTATAGGTGGTATTTAAAATAGATTTTTGATTGGGTAATAAAAGATGATTTTCCCCTTGGTAGTTAATACTTACTTTCCCTTCAACCAAAGTGGTTGTAACTTCAGGTTCATTGTTGTAAGCTTTAACATTGAATTCTGTTCCCAAAACCTCAATTTCCTGATTGTTGTTGTTCACGATGAATTTTGAACCCTTATGTTTCGAGCTCGGCGATACGTCAAAATAAGCTTCACCATAAAGTAATTCTACCTCACGTGTTTGTCCATCTATAAACGCTACGGGATATTTTAATTTAGATTCTGAATTCAGCCATACCTGAGTGCCGTCAGATAACTTAATAAAAAACTGTCCGCCCCGTGGTATGGTTAAATAGTTGTATTTAACGTCTGCCGTAGTTTGTTTCGCTTCGGAATAAACCAATGCCTTACCATCGCTAACCATATTATCAGAAGCATAATTCTTACCCTTTTCAAGAGCAATGTTAGAGCCGTCTTCTCTGGTAAGAGTTGCTTTGTCTGTTCCAACTTCTATACTTGTATTTACAATATTATTATTGGGTTCTGTAATCGTGGTACCCTTATCCATGAAAAAATAGAAAGCCATAAAAACAGCTATAGATGCTGCTGCCACATACTTAATTAGGTTTCTGGTGAATAATGAAATTACTTTTGAAGACTCTTTCTCTTCTTCTTTGATGGCATCCAAAATATTAATAAGCATTCGCTCTTTTATTATATTCTCTGGCCCCAAAGCTTCAACCCATTCATTTTCTTTTTGAAAACTCTCGTAATAATTAACGAGTAGCTTTAATTCGTCAGCAGTTGTTTCTCCATCTAAATATCTTTCAATTAATTTTCGAAAAAACTTTTTATTTATATCATTATTATCCATAGAAGTAATAATTGCAGTTTACCGGTTTATCTATAGAGTGTATAATAATGAGCTTATCCCCTAAAAAAAAGTTATAAATTTTTCGTTTTTTTTTAAGCTTACTCTTTTTATATCATATAAACTATTGAAAAATAGATAGATACGATTCGAAATGAAGGGTTGATTTTTAGTAGAGGTGGTATAATAGCTCGATACTCAATAAGTGACCAAGGGATTTCCTTAACACTTTAAGTGCCATAGTGATATGGTTTTCTACCGTTTTTGTAGATATTCCGAGTTGTTCGGAGATCTCTTTATGGGAAAGTTGTTTGTTTCTGCTTAAAATATATACCTCCCGACATTTCTTAGGAAGTGTATTAACAATGGTATCTACCTGCTTCACGAGTTCTTCGTGCATGAGTTTGGTCTCTGGAGTGGCATATTGAAATCTTTGGTTCAGGTCTTCAAAGAGCTCAACATTTTTTACTTTGTTTTTTCTGAATTCTCCAAAAACTTTATACCGAACACAGGCATATAAATAAGATTTTATAGAAATTTTAATTTGAAGTGTTTCTCGATTCTTCCAAAGATCAATAAATACATCTTGAATAATTTCCTCGGAAAGTTCTTTGTCCTTTAAAAGATTGTAAGACGAAATAAATAAGGGCTTCCAGTAACTTTCATACAGTTCTGTTAACGCTTTTTTATCGCTCTTTTGAAGACGTTTTAAGATTTTTGAATCTACACTATTCATTTTCAATTAAACAAGACCCAATAATAAACAATTAAAAAAAAATTACCCGAATTTTATTAAAAAAACTCTCTAATTAATAGGATACTGTTTTTAATAAATTTTTCATTAAACACTCAAAGCGTTTTTGGTCGACTTAAATTAATATAAATTATCACCTCAAAATTCGTGCAATTTTTTTCTTTGCTATGTGTGTATTATTAAGAAAATTAACTAAAATAAAATTTCAAATGAGATAATGCGCAGCTCCTCAGAACAAACCATAATTAAAAAGCCTGCTAGTTTTTATTAACATGCATTCTAATATTGGTAACGCTATTAATCATTACCTAGGGAGGTTTTACTTTTTAATTTTATTGTTTAATAAGCTTACGAATACCGTTTCTATCATCAGAAGTTTGTAAGTGTAAAAGATATATTCCGGGAGCTCATTTTCCAAATGGTTGGGAAACAGTATTTAAAAATGTAGATCTTTCCCAGATGGTTTTAAAGTTAGTCGATTTTAGATGTAAAATTGATTTTGGAAAAACAAAATTACCTTCACACAACAACGGCTATAGGTAATTGCTTGTTATCGTATATCCTGAAAATTCCTAAGGAATTTTCGGTTTTTTGTTTACTTGTAAAGTTAAATACTAAACAGCAGAACTCTCGTAGCCGAGAAGTTGAGCTGTTTAGTATTTCTCATTCCCACGGAATTAAATAATTATACTAACTTTAGAGAAATAACCAACCAATGATAAAATTCCTTAGAAAAATTAGTCAAAACTTACTTTCAGAAGGAAAAACTGGAACGTATTTTAAATATGCTATTGGTGAAATTATTCTTGTTGTTATTGGGATTTTGATTGGGTTACAAATTAATAATGAATTAATAGGCAAAATATGTTAGAACACTTTAAATTGTTTACCCTCTTATTCTTTTTAAATGCAGTATGCAGCGTTGTATATGCACAAACCGACACGACGAGTAACTCTGCGGTTATTTGGAGCAAGATAGAAGCCATTACCCCTACGATTGTTACGCTGCCAAATAGCTTCGATTCAACAAAAAGCCATACTCTAGTTATAGGGCTTCATGGATTTAGCAGTACGGCTGAACATTTTCAAAGTTTAAGCAAACCATTTACCGATGCCGGATATATTTATGCAACACCCGAAGCACCATACAGTTATTTAAGAAATGACGGAACTTTAGGTTATGAGTGGTTTCTGTATGATATCTCGTCCTTTATCATGCTCGAAAGACCTGCATCCGAATTAGAAATATCTGCTATGCGGGTAACCACTGAAAAGCAGATGGATAAGGTTATTGAAGATTTAAAAGCGAAGTACAACATTGGGGAAGTTTATTTTTTAGGGATGTCTCAAGGTGGCATTATTACCTACCTAAGTGGCATCCATCATCATGACAAAATTGATGGGATGATCATCTTCTCATCTGTAGTTGATGAAGATTGGCTAGGCACAGATGCTATTGAAGACGGCAAGGGTGTAAGAACTCTGATTATTCAAGGTGAAAAAGACACGGCTGTACCAATTAAATATGCTGAAGCAGCACGTGATCTTCTGATTGATAATGGATATGATGTTACTTACAAAACATTTGATGGAGGTCATATTGTCCCTCAACATCTTTTGCCTTTTGTAATTGATTGGATAAATAAAAAGTGACCCTAAAAACCTTGGCCAACACATTTATACACAATATCCTGTAGGTTACTGCGCATAGCCAACCCGTTCTTCACTACTAAAAAAACCGCTATTCACTCAAAAAACAATCTATAAAGACATAAAATATTAGTTCTGAAGATTATTTATGAGCACTTATTTTTTTTCGATGCTATTAGACTTAAGATGCAGATCCATTTGAGGAAATGCAATTACTATATTATTCTCAGTGAAATTCTTATTGATCAATCTTCGAATGTCACTTTTCATTTTACCTATCCTAAAAATATTCGAGGTAAAAAATAAAAGCTGAAAATCTAATGATGAGCTTCCAAAATTCAACAAACGAGCTTCAATCAAGTTTTTATTGTGAATTTCAGGATGATCATAAGCACTTTTTTCTAAATTTTTTATCACAAAATCAACATCGCTTCCATAAGCTACACCAACATGAATTTTAAAACGGGTTTGATGTGATTGATGACTCCAATTAATTACTTTGCTGGTCGTTATTAAAGAGTTTGGAATGATAATAGAAATATCATCCCTATTCATGGCTTTGGAGGTTCTTAAACCTATACTTTCAATAATCACGACATCATTATCGATTTCTAAAACATCTCCCACTTCTATAGAGCGTTCTGAAAGTAATATAATACCAGATATGACGTCGTTAAATGTTTGCTGCAGCCCTAAACCAATCCCTACTAGTAATGCGGCCGAACCTGCTATGAGTAAGGTGACTTTAATACCAATGGATTCTAATACCAAGGCAATTGCAATAACCCATACAACATATTTAATAATTTTTAATAAGGCATAGGTACCTCCGGTATTTATTTTGGTAGATTTTTTTTTATGAAAAAATGCTTGTTTAAGGACCCAAAGAATTAATCTAGTAACCACAATGATTACCAAAATACTAACCAATTGAGAAGCTTTTAGTGTATAGCTCCGAAAAGTAAAGATTTCAAATTCTAAAATTTGATTTAATGTTTCCATTCTAATTTATTATTACCCCCTCTATTTATCAGATTTAGGGCTTTGTTATAAGATAGTTTAAATAATATATCTTTATTACAATTTCTGATTATTTCTACGAAATAAATTCGAGATCCCTTTAAAATAGAGCTATAGACATCCTTGTGTATTTTTAATAGCTTCGTAACTGTTTCTATAGAAAATCTTGCGGAACTTCTTAGGGTTCAGTTTTATTTGTTAAATTAGGTTGTTAAAATACACAACCTATCTTATACATAAATGTTGTGCTTCATTATGTTTAACCAATAGCTTCCCAATTTTGTAAGAATAACATTTTAAAAATATGAACTCATGAACTTTTCAAAGAAAAATCACGAATATAAAAACAAGAATAGAAGTGTTGTGAGTAAAAAAATAACTGTAATATTCGTTTGCGCATTCTTATCATTAGGACTTAATGCACAAAGTTTTATTGGAGCCTGGGAAAGTTATCATACTTCTGAAAATGGAGATAAACTTAAAAGTATTGTTATTTTTTCTGAAGGATATCAAGTGATAAGCACTTATGATTCAATAACAGGTAAGTTTATAAGCACAGAGGGTGGAACCTGGAAATTATCTGGCGATACAATGACAGAAACAGCAGAATTCGATTCAATGCATCCCGAGCGTGTTGGTACAGAAGTGAGTTTTCAAGTGTTTCTAAATGATTCTATCATGGGAATCGTTGGTTGGGACAGGAAATTTAAAAGAATAGATAACGGTGAGCCCGGAAAATTAAATGGCGCATGGTTAATGTCTGGTAGAGTAAAAGATGGCCAAACACAAATGAATGATACAAGTAGACCAAGAAAAACGATGAAAATCTTATCAGGAACTCGTTTTCAATGGATAGCCTATAATACAGAAACAAAACAATTCATGGGTACAGGGGGTGGAACATATACAACTACCAATTCAGAATATACCGAAAATATTGAATTCTTTTCAAGGGATGATTCTCGAGTTGGAGCAAGCCTAAAATTTGAATTTGATTTAGTGGATGGTAATTGGCACCATTCAGGATTGTCTAGCAAGGGTGATCCAATCTATGAAATATGGAGTAAAAGAGAATAATGTTATATAATGAATAACGAAAGTATAGCAACAGCTATACGTAATTGCTTGTTTTCGCTTATCTTGAAAATTCCGCGGAATTTCCTACGGTTCGGTTTTATTTGTTAAATTAGGTTCTTAAATGTCGCAACAGGATCAGAACCAAACTGTTGTACTTCATTATAACCAACCACCGATCAATGATAAAATTCTTCCGAAAAATTAGACAAAAGATGCTGACTGAAAACAAATTCAGCCAATATATTATTTATGCCTTTGGAGAAATTATACTAGTCGTTATAGGAATTCTGATTGCACTACAAATCAACAATGCGAATGAAGTTTCAAAACAGAAACAAAAAGCTAATAACTACAAACAAACCTTAATAACTGAACTCAAGACTGATTTAATCCAGTTGAATTCATTAGACAGTTTAAACAGGGCTCAACAGGGAAAAATCAATAATTATCTCTCATATTTTAAAAAGCCGGAAAGAGAAGTCAAAGTAGTCATTAAGGGTATGGATAGCGTTACCTATTACGGGGACTTCTTCCAAAGTATTACCTATACTATTGATGATATTATTAATACGGGAAACCTGGAACTTTTTAACAAAGAAATTAAACATACCATCTTGGAATTTAAAGCCAACCAGGAATTTTATCAAAAAAACAGAGGTGAAGTGGTGCAAAGGTGGGTTTTAAGTAATCTTGAGTTTGAAAATGCTGTAGACATGCTTTCATTTAGTGATCCTCCTACCGGTGGATCCAAAAACTTCGATGACTGGAGGTTTGATTTAAAATCAGAACAATACAGATTGTTTAACAATAGAGCACTTACTATTTTACGAACTTATTATTTCCGAACCGACCAAAACAACAAAATGAGACATAGCATTGAAAAACTGTTAAATATTTTAGAGAAAGCTTAAAGCTAAAGAGGCAAAACAAGAGCTAATAGTGACTATGAGAACCGAGAAATTGGAAAATAATTCGAATGAATTAAACTTAATTAAGAATAGTAAATGGGACAGTTAGATATTAGCCTTTATTTGAAAAAACATAACTAATCAATTAGAGATTTAGGAATTTCATTTAGTCCGGCAAAAGTACCTTTATCTGCATTTGGAAAATAATTAAAACAAAGTCTAACAATGAAAAAAATAAAATACAGATCGCCTGTTTTTCTAGCAATATTAGTGGCATTAATTTTTAGTACAAGTTGCAATCAGAAATCCACCGAAAAGAATCTAGGTACCAAAGGAACTGATTTATCAATTCTTGAAAAAGAAATCGAATTACGCCTTCGTGAATATGAAAATTACTTGGAAGCAGGTGATTCAATAGCATTGGGAAATATGTACACTGAAGATGCAGAAGTAATTCCAACAATAGTGAGTCGGGAAAATATAATCAAGGTTTTTAGCAAAATGATTCAAAATGGTACCATAGGAACTTTTGAAACTACACATTTGTGGGGAAATGATGAGTTACTTGTAGAGGAAGGTAAAGCGGTTTGGTCACACAAAAGCGGAGGAGCAGAAAGTAGCGGAAGATATTTATTGGTTTGGAAGAAAGATGATCGGGAATGGAAAATTTTAAGGGACACTTGGTTTCCTGATAAAAAGAAATGACGCACATCCTTTGGAATAAAAAGGCCTATACACATCACCGTATTAAAACATTGTTGGCTTTAACTAATCAAATGTTTGTTACTTGTTTACGGGCTTCCGATTTTCAGTCGGTTTGGTTTGTATTTTCTAAATTAGGTTCTTAAATAACAGCAGGTAGGCATAACGACCCTTTTACTTTATTAAACACAACCTCTGTAAATGCATTGTACAATTAAATTTTTATAATCCTAAAGCTGGATCTGCGATTTACTCGATGTTCTTCATCAGAACATTTTACCCCATTGCCGCACTTGTTTAACAAGTAAAATTCGCCATAACCTCTATACTCAAGTTTCCTCGGACTTATGCCCTGACTTATTATGTAATTGTATGTGGCGTAAGCTCTGGCATGAGATAGCTTGATGTTGGTGAGGTAACTTCCCTGGCTATCGGCATAGGATTCTATTCTAATTTTCAGAGTCGGAAACTTTTTAAGAACTTCTACAACCTTATCCAGTTCAACTTTCGCATCCGGGCGTATCTCGCTCTTGGCATAATCGAAATGGATAGGGTTTAAGATAGAGGCAATATCATTGTTAAGCTCAAGAGGTACATTTTTCTTGATCATATTGAGATCTATTTTTAAATAACCGCTCTCGTCCAAGTCTTTTAGACCCACAGGGACCTCCTCCGTTTGGTAACTGTTTTTTTCTATTCTTAGAAAGGCAATATTTTTAGAGGGCACATTCTTTAGCGTATAAAATCCATACCATTTTGTCTTGGTAGTCCCTAGGATATTACCATCAATATCCAAAGCTGTTACCGTTGCATTCGCTAAAGTATTACGTGCGTTTTTGTCTATAATTTTTCCTGTAACACCAATCTCATCAGGCACATTCCGCTCTAGGTTTACCAGGCGTATCACGAGTGGCTCTTTACCTTTTCGCATGGCATTTGTGATGTTTTTTTCAGAATATTGAAATTGATCTTTTTCTATCCTAATATAGTCCACTTCATTACCATTTATCTCCGGAAACTCATAATAGCCATCTTCACCGGAAAAAGTAGAATCAATAAGGTTCCCGTTTTTATCAAATAGGGCTAATTTTACTCGGGCCAAAGGCAGATTAGAATCAAATTCTCTGGCAATACCCTTAAAATTAATATAGGGCAGCACCTCAAAATCTCTTCGAACCATAAAACTGTAAATATCATCTGAGCCAACACCGCTATCCTTATTGGAGGCATAATATCCCGTTCGATCAGACCCAATCATAAATGAAAAATCATCATACGAACTATTGATCTGCCGGCCAAGATTATAACTTCGTTTATACGTGTTGTCAGGGCTTTTTTTAGAAATAAAAATATCCAGTCCCCCGAAACTTTCCGAACCATCGGAAGCAAAGTAAAGGCTCTCATTATAAGGATCTATAAAAGGAAACATTTCATTGCCAACAGTATTAAGTTCAATCATGTTTCTTGGTTTCCCTAAAAGGCCATTTTTTAGAATGGGTACCTCATAAATATCGGTCCCGCCTTTTCCTCCTGGAATATTAGATACATAATACAGTGTTTTATTATCTTTACTTAAAGCAGGATGACCTACCGAATATTCTGGACTATTAAAAGGAAATTCCCTAATGTTTTTCCATTTACCATTTTTGAATTCCGCAATGTATATATTAATCGTCACCAAATCATTACTGTCTCGTTCTACTCGTCCTTTTAAATAGGCGTTCCTGGTGAAGTACATGGTTTTTCCATCATTAGTTATGGCTATTGGGCCCTCGTTATATTCAGAGTTTATATATTCGGATAATGGAAGAAACTGCCCGTTAGTAGACAGTTTATAGATGTCGGAAGTCACATCTTTTTTCTTAACTCTTTTTTTACTGTTTAAACCATAACCGACAGCGTAAAGCTCATTCTCATTAATAAATGCCGGATATTCTGATAATCGTGTGTTATAATTAACGTTTTGAAGTTCAAAAACCCCATCATTATCAATTCCTATGATACCTTCATTAGCATCAGAAATACTTTCATACCGAACACCTTTAAAATTATAATAGGTTAGCAACAAACTATCGGCCTCTTTGTATTTTTTTTGGGTTTTAAGAACTTGTCCGTATCGGTAATTATCCAATAAGCTTGGCTGCACCAAAGGCATCTCAAAATATCGTTTGTACCACTTTGCTGCAGCGACAAAATCACGATTAAAGTAATTAGCATTGGCTAATCTGTAAATCAGGTTTTCATCTTCCACACCACTCTCTACAACCCTTGTGTAAATATCAATGGCATCTATGCTTTTATCCTTCCTTTGTGCAAAAGTTATTGATGTAAGGAAGATTAAAAAACCAACATAAAGATAAGTTTTACTATCGCACTTCATATTTAATACTTATTAAAAGAATCTAGGGGTTAATAATCTCAAATCTCTATTTGTTCCAATATCAAATCGCATAAACAACCCATGAGATCCACCGTTGTACTGTCTTATTTCTGTGGTATCTATATCATAGGAGTAACCAATAAACAGGTTGTTATTTACCTGAAAACCGGTAATAGCACTAAAAGCATTGGTAAACCTAAATGAGGCACCTGCGGTAACGATATCATTGAACAAAAAATTTACTGATAAATCTACCCCCAGAGGAGCTCCGGAAACATATTTAACAAGTGCTGTTGGTTTAAATTTTAAATAAGGGTTTAATTCAAATACATATCCGCCCATGGCATAAATATTAGCGCGTTCTTTTGCAGTTGATACCGAAATATCATTATAATATTTTGTGGTTAAGAAATCAGGCACTGATATTCCTGCATACCAAATGTCACTATAAATGTACGCACCGGCACCTATAATGGGGCTCACGCGATTTACGATATTATTTTGGAAGGTAGGATCCGTCGAATTATAAATTTCCAATTTAGTATAATCGACATTAATAAGCTCAAGGCCAGCCTTTATTCCAAGATTTAAAAAGGTATAGCGATCTATATATAATTGGTATGAGAAATCTCCTGCTACGGCTGTTTCAATTGAGGGGCCTATAGTTTCGTATATGATATTGACACCAAGCCCCATATGCTCGAAACGGTAATCCAAGGGCCCTGAGGAGCTCAGGTTCATGGTCCGCGGCGCTCCTTCAATACCCGTCCACTGTGCGCGATATTGACTTGTCAAAGTAGTAACCCCCCTGGACCCTGCATAAGCTGGATTAATAATATTAGCGGCATACATATATTGGGTATATTGGGTGTCCTGTTGTGCATTAAGGTCATTTTGGTCCCAACCAAACAAAATGCAAATGATTACCAGTAAAAGTGTCAAATTTTGGTTATTATATTTCATACTTTTACTTTGGTTTAATCTGTTGATAAATATAAATACCCTACCTTTTCAACCCGCTGATCAGACCCATCGTATTTAAGAATGTAAAAGTATGTCCCTGTTGGTAAAAGCTTATCTGCTCTATCGTTGGCAAAGCCTTTAAACACATTTCCATTACTATCGTAATCTGAGGTAGAAAAGACCTTTGCTCCCCAGCGGTTAAATATTTCCAACGAATTATTAGGTAATAATTCTATATCTTCAATTATAAGGTAATCGTTTTTACCATCGCTATTTGGAGACACAGCATTCCATATCACCACATCATCGGGTAATATGATATTTAAATCCGCTCCTGCGATGGTAAATATGGCAACCCCATCAATCGTTTGCCGGGATGTTACCGTTTGGTTTTCAATATCTACAGTACCACCAGCATTCGTCCAAGCCCCCTCTTCAAAATCCCACCTTGCAATACGAATTCTCTCCGGATTAGAATAAATCTTAAACGGCGTAGTTACTTGGTCCCAGGATAAGGTAACATCAACTGTTTCAATTCCCCCAAGTGACTCAAAAATCCAATATTCATTATCATCAATAAAAATTATATTACCGATTCTATTATTTGCGGGATAGGGGTTTTCAAGATCCTCATAGACATATCT
Organism: Gaetbulibacter sp. M240; assembly: GCF_043876815.1. Taxonomy (NCBI): domain Bacteria; kingdom Pseudomonadati; phylum Bacteroidota; class Flavobacteriia; order Flavobacteriales; family Flavobacteriaceae; genus Gaetbulibacter; species Gaetbulibacter sp. M240. The sequence goes on along the minus strand of NZ_JBAWKA010000003.1, from coordinate 11,556 downwards.
TGCATTAAAAACTGAGTTGATTCCAGATGGAGCACTAATCCCAGCGAAGCGATATAATTCATCATCACCAATAGGAAAGATGAACTCATCGTTACCTTGTTTGGAGATAAAACCATCCACAAAACTAAAATCGCTCACATTGCTAACTGTTCCATTATTCTCCAGGATGAGGGTTCCACCATGATCAATGGTATTTACAATACCTTCCTGAAAATTTATGTTACTTTCAACATTGAATATTCCAAACATGTTAATGGCATTCTCGAGGTTTGAAACATTATTGATTATCAAATTGTACAGGTAAAAGGGCTCTGAACCGGTTACAAGCTGTTGGGAAGTTCCCACTAAGTGTACAGTCCCACTTTTGGCAATATAATCTGCCATGCCATTATTATTTAGATGACCATAAAAGTAGGCCTCTCCTCCATTGATAAATGCCCCTGAACTTTGGTTATCAAAATTACCTATAACACTAAGTTGTGTATCAGGATTTACCGTAAATAACCCTATATTACTAGTCTGGGCCTTACTCGCTGTTGCCCCGAAAAACATTGTAAATATTATTAAATTAAATATCCTTTCCATAGTTTGTTTTTTTCTAAAAATTGAATCAGCATAATTAGTCTCTTTCATAATCTTTAATGAAAAATGTGGCCTTACTTCTTAAAAGTTTTCATCATTACTCAAGTGTTTTTATTGATTGCCACGCTTCTTAGGTTGCAGTTCTCCATTACCGAAGTACTTACCGTGTCTCATTACAGGAGGTACGACAAATAACTTATCACGAAAATCGAAGTTTATACCCAAGTTGTTATCGGCGTTACTTCCATCATCATTAGTATCGTTATCCGTATCCAACAATAAAAAATTAATGCCGTCAAAAGCTTTACCGTTTACATCCGAATAATCGTCAACGCCATCTTCAGCATTATCAAACAAACCGTTAATTCCTAAGCTACCCGTTGGAGTTATTTCAAAACTTTCTAATTGATCCGAAAAACCATCGTCATCAGAATCCGTATCCAGATAATCGGGGATTCCGTCTAAATCAGTATCCTCAGGCGTCAATCCATTATTACCATTTATGCCATTAATATTTATATAGTTAGAGTTTAGTCCCCTGTTAGCCGCGTAAGTAATATTATTGTCATCAGCAGGTACTATATAAGTATTTGTAGCTTGAGCTTCCACATTATCGGGTATACCGTCATTGTCGGAGTCAAGGTCAAGTCTATTCTCTAGACCATCAATATCCTGATCTTCATCTGCTAATGCTATTCCTCCGTTATCACTATCGAAGGTATCTGCCCAGCCATCGCCATCAGTATCTGTAGAATCATCTACTCGACCATCATGATCAGTATCAATGCCACCGGCTTCAATAATATCCGGTATACCATCGTTGTCGGAATCTAGGTCTAATACATCCGCTAAACCATCGCCATCTGTGTCTAATATGGCTATTTCCAATACAGCTCTTTGAATTGTAGAAGCACTGCCATCATCCCATTTACCACTTGTTTGCATTTGACCAAAATCCTGTTCACCTCCAGAATTATTAGGTTCACCTGTATTCCAGTTTGTGTAAACTACAGGTTCTCCATTGGTCCAAACAAAAGTGCCTTCGTTGGCCACATCATTAAATCCTATCCAAACCCTAGCTGTACTAAAACCATTACTATTAAGTGCCTGACGAATAAAATCATTTTCCTCAGCACTAGATATGGCTGCTAAATGACCACCAGCTGTTGTGGCTGCGTTATTAGCCGTCGTCCAATTTGTTGTATTGTTGGATACATAGTAGGCACTACCATTGCGAATTCCCAAAAATGTATAAGTCGAAAAATTTGGAATTCCCTCTATTTGATCCAAAATCCCATCGTTGTCATCGTCTATATCGGCTACATCTGCAATCCCATCTTCATCGGTATCTAGTCCCTGACGATAGTTGAAGTCTGTAATCAGAGGAATGGCATTCGTACCATCGGGATTTAAAATCACATTGTCTTTGAGAAGCATAAACAGGGAGCCGTCATGGGCCTTGCCGTTTACATCGCTATAATCATCGTTGGCTTCGGCATTGTTAAACAAGCCATTGGTTCCTACTAAACCTGAAGGATGCGGAGAAACACTTTCTAGCGAATCCGTCAGCATATCGCCATCAGAGTCTTCATCTAAAAAATCAGGGATTCCGTCACCATCGGTATCTACCGGTGTAAAACCTTTACTATTAGCTGCACCACCTCCAATTATACCGTCATCAAAATTATCATCCAATCCATCCGAGTTACTATCGATGAAATCTACCGTTCCAGCCGCACCGGATGGAACTATGTAATCTTTAGTAGTTTGTGCCTCCACGTTGTCGGGAATACCATCGTCATCGCTATCTAGATCTTCATAGTCAATTATCAAATCACCATCCGTGTCTAAACATTCCTTTACATTAAACTGTACATTATCAATGATATTACCCGTACTTCTTCCACCTGAATTTGTATATAAAGCTCTAAAGCCAAATCGAGTGACCGTCTGACCTTCCGGTATTACATACGTACCGGAATACCTTTGCCAGCTAAGATTATTTGAAGTAGCAACGGCCTGCACTACAAGTGGACCTGAAGGCGGCCCAAACTCAATAACCATAGCATCTCTAAAAGGTGCATCACCCCTTTCTCTAGCCAAATGATATACCGACCATTCCACAATATCACCGGGTACCGTTGGAATATCCTGATATAATTGAGAAAACTGTGTAGCATTTATTTCTGCAGCCCATTGTCCATCCTGAGCACTTGTAACGGTATTGGTAACTCCAGTATAAGATGACCACCTGGAATTATCAAACGTTTCAATATTATTATCTAAAGCAGTAGTTTGCCAACCTGCTACTTGACTCGCATCGTTATGAGGGAAACTATAACCTAGTATTGGTTCTTCAAAACTACCATTGATTAATTGAGAGGTAAGCCGTGGGTTAACACATTCATCGATATCTAATATACCATCGTTATCATCATCAATATCTAAATTATCTCTAACTCCATCACCATCATGATCTTGAATAGGATCAGTAGTATCATCTCTATAATCTGACCCTCCTCCTAAAAATAAATCTTCGTCTGCATCCGGTAAATCAACTCTAGGGTCATCCATATTATCATTTACATCAAACGGGGCACCTGTGGTTAGTACGTCATCATAACTATCATCGAGACCGTCTCTGTCAGAATCTGAATTGGAGAGCATGCCGGCCTCACCACTTTCATCATTATCACTAATACCATCATTATCAGAATCCGTATCTAAAAAGTCAGGTAGATCAAGTTCATCTGTGTTAATAGGTATTAATCCAATTGAGCCACTAGCACCACTACTGCGAGTTTCATCAAAATTGTTTAACAAACCGTCATTATCATCATCTTCGAGATCAGAATCAAAATATTCCAGCGTATTTTGTGCCTCGACATTATCGGGTATAGCATCATTATCTGAATCAATATCCACCGAATTGTCATATCCATCACCATCGATGTCAAAAAGTTGAATATTAGTAAGCACTTCAACTTCAGCAATGTTTATTACATTATCAGGCGTATTCATCCCTGATTTTTGCAACCTTACATATCTGCCTGAAATATTTGGGACATCAACAGCCACGTCCTCTTCCTCTGATATTGAAGAAGGAATTTGATGCGTAAAATCTGCATTAGTTAGAGAACCAGCAAGATCAGTAGGATCATCAGGAAATGGTGTATCAGCAATAAGAACATAAACATCACTCAATCTATTCCCACAACAACCGTCTCTGTTGAAGATGTTAACTGTACTAATAATATGATAACTACCCAGATCTACTTGCCACCAATCTGATGATGTTGCCCCGCTGGTATGCGCTATATTATTGGCACCACTTGTACCTGCGGTATTGCCATCGATGGCATTACTCGCAAAAAATGTACTCTGAGTAGAACTTTGGGTTGCATTCCCATTTGTTGCAAGATTAACTACACGACCAGATACTTCAACCTCCGCAAGATTTAATACATTGCCACCAGGGTTATTTCCCGATTTTTGTAATCTTACATATCTGCCTGTTGTTTTGGGGACTTCAACAATCTCATCTCCTGTTACTACAGTAGGAAGCTGATAAGCAAAATCTGCATTAGCCAGAGAGCCGGCAAGATCATTAGGATCTGCGGGGAATGGGGTGTCAGCAATGAGAACATAAACATTACCTAATCTATCATCACAACAACCGTCTCTACTAAAAATTTCAACTTTACTAATACTCTGATTACTACCCAGATCTACTTGCCACCAATCTGATGATGTTGCGCCACTAGTATGAGCTATATTGCTGGCACCACTTGTACCTGCTGTATTGCCATCAATGGCGTTACTGGCTAGAAATGTACTGTTAGTGGAACTTTGGGTTGCTGTTCCACTTAATGCATGATTGATTAACTGAACCGAACCTAAAAATTCGTTATCATCAAGAATACCATCGTTATCGTCATCAATATCAACCATATTAAGTATGCCATCATGATCAGAATCTAATTGTTTTCTAAAATCATATTCAACACCGGGATTAGCTTCATCTGTCAAAAATGAAGTAGCAAAACTGGTAACTCCTTCGCTGGAATTAGAATTTATTGTAGAGCTACTCAGAACTACCATGTCAAAGACATCTTGCAGACCATCTTGATCAGAATCACCTAGGGCATATGCTACTGTTGTTGTTCTGCTTTCTTCTCTATCATAAACACCATCATTATCGGAATCAATATCCAGATAATCCGGAAACACGTCGGCTGGTGTTAAAGCAGCATCAATGTTTACCGGGGTCAGGCCACCAATACCAATATATGCTGAATTCATTCCGGAGTTAGTAACATAATCCGAAGAAGTATCAGGATTAGGCGCAGTATATGAACTTGAGTTTTGAGCTTCCAAATTATCAGGGATACCATCATTATCAGAATCTATATCAAGATGATTATAAACACCGTCACCATCAAAATCACGAGGTGACATTACTTGTACCTCAGCAGTAGCCAATACATTATCAGGCACATTATTTCCCGATTTTTGAAGGCGAACATAGCGGCCTGTCAAATTGGCGAAAACAGGTACAACGACCACATCCACATTTCCCGTTGGAGCAGGAATCTGATAAACAAAATCTGCAATAGCAAGAGAACCGGCAAGATCCGAAGGAAACGGCATATCTGAAACCATTACATAAACATTACTCAATCTATCCTTACAGCCTTCCGAGCAATCCCTGTTAATGATGTTAATTGAATTGATAGTATAGGCATTGCGTAAGTCTACTTGCCAATAATCTGTTGTTGTGGACCCGGTAGTTGAAGCGAAGTTACTTGTTGTATTGCCATCGATGGCTCTACTCGCAGGAAAACTTCCCGTACTACTTTGTGATGCAACACCAGTTCTAGCAACATTAGCTGATTCGGTAACATCTGTTATCCCATCATTATCATCGTCTATATCTGTAATATCCGCTATACCATCAAAATCAGTATCTACACCAGATTGCCTAAACAAAAGGTCTCTTGTAAATGGCGTAATGCTGCTAGTACCAGTAGGATTCAACTGCGAATTCGCTTGAAGATTAAAGCTGGTAAAATTGGCATCCGCACCTCCGTCATCACCAATAATATTTTCATCGTTTACATCATAACCGTCATTATTATTAGTTCCCTCAAAAATATCTAAAAGTCCATCATTATCGGTATCTGTTGTTGAAATACGACTTGTTGGAGCCCCATCACCGCGTTCCTGAATATCATCACCTTCTGTGTCATTATCAGAATTATTATCGATGTAATCCGGTGTGCTATCAGAGTCATTATTGTAAGGAGTAAAACCAACGCTATTAGCAGCACCTCCGCCAATAATACCCGCATCAAAATTATCATCTAAACCATCCGAGTTACTATCAATAAAATCTGCCGTGCTTCCAAGGCCTGATGGTGCTCTGTAAGCATTGGTGGCCTGAGCTTCCACATTATCTGTAATCCCATCATTCTCGCTATCCAGATCAAGTGAGTTAATTATCCCATCACCATCCGTGTCAACCATACCTTCCGTAACATCTAATATCCCGTCATTGTCATCGTCAATGTCGGTAATATCAGCTATACCATCAGAATCTGTGTCTAAACCGGATTGTCTGAACAACAGATCTCTGGTAAATGGGGTTATGGCGTTAGAACCATTAGGATTCAACTGCGAATTCGCCTGAAGATTAAAGCTAGCAAAATTAGCATCCGCACCTCCGTCATCACCAATAATATTTTCATCGTTTACATCATAACCGTCATTATTATTAGTTCCCTCAAAAATATCTAAAAGTCCATCACTATCGGTGTCTGATGTTGAAGTAAGGCTTGTTGGAGCCCCGTCACCGCGTTCCTCTATATCATTACCTGTATCGTTATCAGTATTGTTATCGATGTAATCCGGTGTGCCATCAGAATCATTATCGTAAGGTGTAAAACCAACCCCGCTAGCAGCACCACCCCCAACGCCTGCATCAAAGTTATCGTCTAAACCATCGGAGTTACTATCAATGAAATTTACCGTACCGCCGATTCCGGATGGTGCTCTATAAGAATTGGTAGGCTGTGCTTCCACGTTATCTGTAATCCCGTCATTGTCACTGTCTAAGTCTAAATAGTTGGGCAGCGCATCAGTATCAGAATTCACCTCACCTTCAGTTTGATCGAGTAAACCATCATTGTCAGAGTCTAGATCTCTATAATTTAAAATACCATCGCTATCTGTATCAATCGTTGTTTCAATAGAATCATTTATCCCATCGTTGTCTGAATCTGTATCAGTGAAATCAGGGTTGTCTACCCCATCCGTATTTTCCGTTGTAAGACCGTTTGAACCTGCAATTCCACCATTTGAGGTAGCATCATATTCATCATCCAAGCCATCACCATCCGTATCATTCCCACTTGGCGCTTTGAACCCAATGGTTGGTTGCGCTTCTACGTTATCAGAGATACCATCGCCATCGGAATCGGTATTTAAATAATTAGGATCGCCCTCTTCACTATCTACTATACCATCACTATCGGAGTCAATATCTCTATAATTAGGTACACCATCACTATCAAAATCAGAGGTCGTTTCATCAGTATCTAATATCCCATCATTGTCTGAATCTGTATCAGTATAGTCAGGGCTGTCAATTCCATCCGTATTTTCTGGTGTAAGGCCATTAGAACCTGCAATACCACCATTTGGGGTAGCATCATAGGTATCATCTAAACCATCACTATCCGTATCAGTACCACTTGGCATGAACCCACTTGTGGGTTGTGCTTCTATATTGTCAGGAATGCCGTCATCATCACTATCCAAATCCAATCTATTTGGTAATCCGTCTGCATCACCATTAGAGGTCGCATCCTCTGTAACATCCAAAATCCCATCATTGTCATCGTCGATGTCTTCAAAACGATCGTATAAACCATGGTTGTTTGCACTATGAGTATCTCCATCTGTATTCACATCAGCAATGGTATCACGATAATCCAGATCTACATTGGTATTGCCATTTCGATTGGCAAGCGTTTGATCTATGGTATTGGTAGTTCCAATGGTAGAAAATAAGGTGATATCGGTATCTGTATCTAAAAGTTCAAATTGGGTGGTGTAGGCAGTACCATTCACATCGGCATAATTATCGTTATTTTCTGCGGTATTATCCAAACCATTAATACCTACGACACCATCCGTCATTCCATCCGTATTGGCATCCGGTAAATTACTGCCGGATTCTATGATATCGAAAATACCATCATTATCAGAATCCAGGTCTAAGTAATCTGGACTGTCTATTCCATCTGTATTTTCCGGTGAAAGACCATTAGAACCTGCAATACCGCCATTTGGGGTAGCATCATATAAATCATCCAAGCCATCACCGTCCATGTCATTACCAGATGATGGCATATAATCTTTGGTAGGTTGTGCTTCTATGTTATCAGGTATGCCGTCGTTATCGGAATCTATGTCTCTGAAATTTAAGATACCATCGCCATCGTTATCAAGGCTTCCCTCAATAGAATCAGGGATACCATCATTATCACTATCCAGATCTAAATCATCCGTAACACCGTCAGTATCGGTATCTACGCAAGGACAATTTAAAGTACTTTCTGTGTAAATATCGGCAGCGGTCCAAACTTCAGAACTACTGTATCTGAAAGCATCTATTAAACCTGCATAGGAAACACCATTGTTTCCCGGAACGGCCGATGAACTTAAAACCCCACCAATGCCACCGGGATTTGCAAAAGATGGAATACTTGTATAACCCCCCGTATTAGTTGTTTCCGACACACCATCTAAATATACCGTGAGTGTACCATTATCAAAGGTGGCTGCTATATGATGCCAGGTATTTGAAACCGTACCCGGGTGAATAACTGTAGCTTCGATATCTGAGCTATAAGTTGAAAATGCCAGTTTTCCATCATCTAAGTAGAGTGCTAATCCATGCTTATTCGAACCCTCCTCCATAATAACCACATTTCCGGTAAACGAAGTGGGATCGGGTAAAATCCAAGCCGAATAACTAAAGGTAGAGCCTCCCGAATTCATAAAAGTACCGTCACTAAATTGCACAGGGGTGGTTGTGGCACCACTGCCAAAGTGAATGGAATACTGACCTTGCATTGACATGTTTGAATATACTGCTGTTACGGAACCTACTTCATCGTTTCCGTTACCGGATGCATCGTTGGTGTTATTTTCAAAAGGCCAATAGGCTTCATCTGCACTGCTTACATCCGTTACAAAATTGGGTTCACATCCTAACTCAATGGCATCTGAAATACCATCATTATCGTCATCAGTATCGAAGCGATTAAGTATACCATCACTGTCGGTATCTACATCGGAAATTTTATCGCGATAATCAAAATCAATATCATTGACGGGATCTGCATTACTTCCGTTGGTATTGGTATCACTATCTGTGTCTTTTAATAAGAAGCTCGTATCATTATGAGCATTTCCGTTTACATCATTATAATCATCGGAAGTTTCAGCATCATTAAATAAACCATTTAAACCTTTAGAACCGGTTGGCGTGGTAATAAGACCTTCTAATAAGTCAGATTGTCCATCGTCATCAGAATCGGGATCTAAATAGTCGGGCATACCATCTCCATCTGTATCTACAGGTACCATGCTCAGGTTACTCACCTCGAACGCATCATTCATACCATTACTATTGGTGTCAGAAAAAACACCGGGTACCACATATAACTGGGTCGCTTGTGCTTCTACGTTGTCCGGTAAACCATCATCATCACTATCCAGGTCTAAATAATCTGGAACGCCATCAGTATCTGAATCTATGGCTGCACAATTCAGAGTACTTTCTGTATCAATATTAGCTGCACTCCAAACCTCCGAACTACTGTACCTGAAAGCATCTATTAAGCCTTCATAGAAAACTCCATTATTTCCCGGAACGGCCGATGAATTTATAACCCCACCAATACCACCGGGATTGCCATAACCCGGAATATTGCTATAACTCGCGGTATTAGTTTCCGGTACGCCATCTAAATATACTGTGAGTATACCGCTATCAAAAGTGGCTGCTATATGATGCCAGGTATTTAAAACCGTTCCCGAGTGAATAACTGTAGCTCCGTTATCGGAATTAAAGGTTGAAAATGCCAGTTTTCCATCATCTAAATAGAGTGCTAATCCATGCCTACTCGACCCCTCCTCTATAATAACTACATTTCCAGTAAACGAAGCGGGGTCGGGTAAAATCCAGGCCGAATAACTGAAGGTAGTACCTCCTGAATTCATAAAAGTACCATCACTATACTGGATAGGACTGGTTGTAGCACCACTACCAAAGCGGATGGCGTGTGTTCCTTGTATTGCATTAGTGGAATATACTGCCCCCACCGAGCCTACTTCGTTGTGTAAGTTACCGGATGCATCGTTTGTATTATTGTCAAAAGGCCAATAGGCTTCATTTGCATTGCTTACATCCGTTACAAAATTGGGTTCACATCCTAACTCTATGGCATCTATGATACCATCGTTGTCGGAATCAATATCAAATTGATTCGAAATTGTGTCACCATCATTATCCTGGGCACTAACACTAGTTGTGCCTAACAGGCATATCAATACGACAAAGGTACCAAGCCAAAGCTGACCTTGGGTTCTTTGTTTGAGTGTATTAAGAAAAGTGCTACTATAGAAAATAGCACTCCATATTCGTTCTGTAATATGTATATTCATCATGAACGTTGGAGGTTGTTAGAATCTTTTTCTATTGTAGTTTAGGGTGATGTCACCAATACGGATCAAACTATCGCCCATAATGGCTACATCAGTAACAGTTAGCTTGATCACAATCACAAAAGTATCTTCTGCTACGAGGTCGGTCAGGTCTCCAGCTACCGCAATAGTAGTTTCGGCAAATCCAAAACCGCCTACACCCGTACCTAAAACTGGCATATTATCTTTCAAGACCATAGCATTGCCCTCCTCAAAGATATCAGCTTCAAAAGTGGCATCTGACGTACCTTCAAAATCAATTACTATAGCATCGGTATCTGAAGACCAACTATCAAAATCATCAGGAAGGGTTACCCGCAACACAACATTGTAATCATTGAAACCACCGTCTTGATTATAATTACTCGCTTCGTAGTAATTCATAAAAGTAGGGGCACCTGAATTCGTTGTATTAATAGACAGGCTGTTATCTGTACCGTCTGCCTGTATTACAGCGCCGGCATATTCTGCGTTAAACACCATTTTTGTTACGGTGGTACGTCTCATAATCACATTTGCCGTTCCATTCTCATCTGTATAGGTCAGCTCTTCAAAATCGTCCGTCAAATCACCCGGGGTTGTGTTGTCATTGGTTACCAGATTTAAGGAAGTTGTCGTTTCGTTCACCGTAGCTGTATCACCGTTTTCATTGGTATAGGTGGCTATGGTTTTGGCATCGCCGTTGGTCACATCCGTGTCCTCATTACCTATGGCTTGTATTACTGAGGTTACCGTCTCTTCAACATCTACCTCTGTACCATCTGATTTGATGATCGTCGCAATCTTCTTGATCTCAGTAGCTGCGTTATCATCTGTAGCATCTACAAGACCGCCCGCATTAAAGGTCACGTCAGTGCCATCGTTGTTGGTAAAGGTATACGTGCCATCTAAGTTATCGGTCAGATCGGCTTTGTTGATGATATCGGTAGTACCGTCTTCTTTGGTATAGGTAAAGGTACCATCAGCATTGTCTACAAGGTTGGTTACCGTTTCTTCAACATCTACCTCTGTACCATCTGATTTGGTGATCGTCGCAATCTTCTTGATCTCAGTAGCTGCGTTATCGTCTGTAGCATCTACAAGACCGCCCGCATTAAAGGTCACGTCAGTGCCATCGTTGTTGGTAAAGGTATACGTGCCATCTAAGTTATCGGTCAGATCGGCTTTGTTGATGATATCGGTAGTACCGTCTTCTTTGGT